>NZ_JACVBE010000020.1:0-123552 GCF_014852185.1 Ensifer sp. ENS07
GCTACGGCGACGGAAATTCCGATCCTTCCGAACACGCAAGTCCACCGCGGCGATATCCTGACGATCGTCGGGCGAACGCAGGACACCGCGGCTGCCGCCAAAGCACTGGGTGTGGCCGACCGGCCGAGTGACATTGCCGATGTCGCGTTCATCGGCGCCGCGATCGCGATCGGTGGCTTGCTTGGCGCGCTCGTCTACAAGGTCGGCGATGTGCCGTTTACCCTGTCCACGTCCGGGGGCGCGTTGATTTCCGGGCTTTTCTTCGGCTGGCTGCGCTCCGTGCGTCCGAAATTCGGGCGCATACCGACCTCGACCGTCTGGTTCATGAACTCGGTCGGTCTGAATGTCTTCATCGCCGTGGTCGGCATTTCCTCGGGCCCGGGTTTCGTCGCCGGGTTGCAGCAGCTTGGTTTCAGCCTGTTCCTTTGGGGCATATTTGCAACGACCGTGCCACTGGTGCTGGCCATGTATGTCGGGAAATATGTGTTCCGGTTCCATCCAGCCATTCTCCTGGGGTGTTGCTCCGGTGCGCGCACGACCACCGCGTCGCTGGGGATGATCAACGATCGGGCCAAGAGCCAGATCCCCGGGCTCGGCTATACCGTGACCTATGCCGTCGGCAACACCTTGCTGACGATCTGGGGCATGGTGCTCGTGATGATGATGACCTAGGTCCTCTCTGGGACAGGCCCGGGGGCGGGTCCGTCGGAATGCGCGTAAAAACAGACAGATAGACAATCCGTGCAGGACCGTTCCGGAAATGCCCTTGCGCGTCCATTCCGGGCCGGCGTGGATCGTCTTTCTGCCCGCGGAAACGACCGTCCTGCGGACCGCTTCTGCGACCGGAATTTAGTTGCCACAGAGTGAGAGCCGCGCGTTGGGGCGGCGGGCAGTCCTTTCAAAACTGGATCGGGAGCGTGTTATGTCGAACAAGACCGCACATGTTGATCAGTTTCTGCTCATCCATTCGGGGCGTGCAGACAATTGGCGCGAAATCACCACGCTGGCGGACGCCTGGGCCGCCAAGCGTGGCGAGCGGGCAGCGCTGGAAGCGACGATCGCCGCGGTCAGGGCGGCCGAGGAGTACCACGCCTATCCGGGGGGGCGATTGCTGTCGGCGCTGGCCGAGCGCATCGCCACGGACGACGCCGGCGGGGCTGCAAAGCTAGCCCGACGCATCTCGAACGGATTGCTCACCCATTCCTATCGCGGCCGCCCGAGCGAGTGGGACGTGCATGAAGAGATGGCGGCGACCGAAGTGACTGACATCATGCCACCGGGAACGGGCGAGGCAGGCGGGCGGCGCCCCTATTTCGAAGTTCTTTACGTCAACAGCCAGCCCGCCGCGCGGTGGGATGCCTTCGCAGCCGAGATCCGCAGGCTACGCCGACCCGAGGATGGTTTCATCTACGAGCCCGTTCTGGTGGGTTCGTTCGAGGATGCCTTTTGCGCGGCCGCTCTAAATCCCGATATCATTGCCGTCGTGCTGGCCGAAGGATTTCCGTACCACTCTCGTCACGACGCGCCAGTGCTCCGCTCGGTGCTTGACCCCCTGGGAGAGACCGAGGGACCGGATATGTCGGCGTTGCGCTTGGCGCGCAGCCTGAAGCGGATCCGACCGGAACTCGACGTCTATCTGCTGTCTGACCGCCAGGTCGAAAAGATTGCCGGCGACCCGACGGCCGATGCCATCAGGCGCGTGTTCTATGCGGTCGAGGAGCCGCTCGAGCTGCACCTGGCCATCCTGGAAGGCGTGCAGGCGCGCTACGAAACCCCCTTCTTCGACAACCTGAAGAAATATGCGCGCAGGCCGATCGGCACATTCCACGCCCTGCCCATCGCCCGCGGCAAATCCGTCTTCAAGTCGGACTGGATCCGTGACATGGGCGAGTTCTACGGCCTCAACCTGTTCCTGGCGGAAAGCAGCGCGACCACCGGCGGTCTCGACAGCCTGCTGGAGCCGACCGGCACTATCAAGCGATCCCAGGAACTGGCGGCCCGCGCCTTTGGCGCAGACCACGTGTTCTTCGTTACCAATGGTACGTCCACCTCCAACAAGATGGCTGTGCAGGCGCTGCTGGCGCCAGGCGACATCGCAGTGGTCGACCGCAACTGCCACAAGTCGCACCACTACGGCATGGTGCTGACCGGCGCCCAACCGTACTACGTCGAGGCGTTCCCGATGACGGAATATTCGATGTATGGCGCCGTGCCGCTTGCGACCATCAAGCGCGCGTTGCTGGCGCTGAGGGCCGAAGGTCGCCTTGACCGGTTGAAGCTGCTCGATCTCACCAACTGCACGTTCGACGGCCATATGTACAATGTCCGGCGGGTGATGGAAGAGTGCCTCGCCATCAAGCCGGATCTCATCTTCCTCTGGGATGAGGCGTGGTCGGGATTTGCCCGGTTTTCACCCTTCCTGCGGCCACGCACCGCCATGGGGGCGGCGGCCGACATCGAGGACTGGCTGCGCGATCCGGCCTCAATCAGCGCCTATGAGAAGCAGCGCGCCGATCTCGGCAAGGATCCTTCCGACGAAGCCCTGCTCGCCGCACGCCTGATCCCAGATCCGCGCCTTGTTCGGCTGCGCGTCTACCAGACCAACTCCACCCACAAATCCATGTCCGCGATCCGGCAGGGTTCGATGCTGCTCGTCAAGGATGTGGATTTCCACACTGTCGAGGCGCAATTCCACGAGGCGGTGTTCACCCATGCCTCGACCAGCCCGAACCAGCAGCTGATCGCCAGTCTCGACGTGGCGCGCCGGCAGATGGAACTCGATGGATATGGGCTGGTGATGAACGCGATCGAGATCGCTCTCAAGATTCGTCGGGCAATCAACGAACATCCGCTGATTTCAAAGTATTTCCGCGTTCTAGGTGCGGATGAGATGATCCCGGAGCAATATCGCCAGTCAGGGTTCAAGGACTACCTGGCACCGGGTGCGACCTGGGCCACGGCGGTGAAGGCGAGGAACGAGGACGAATTCTACCTCGACCCCACGCGCATGACGCTAGTGTGTGGCACGGCCGGTTTCGACGGAACCCAATTCAAAGGCCTGCTGGCAAACGAGTACGACATCCAGCTGAACAAGACTTCGCGCAACAGCGTGCTGCTGCAATCCAACATCAACAATACCCGCAGCGATATCGCCCACCTCGTTCGCGTTCTGGTCGAGATCTGCCACGGCATCGAGAAGCGGCTCGCCGACGGCGGGGAAGAAGAGCACGCCGTGTTTGCGGCGCGAGTAAAGTCGCTGATGACCGACGTGCCGGATCTTCCCAATTTCAGCCACTTCCATGAGCTCTACCGCGGCGATGCCGGCCGGGCGACGCCGGAGGGCGACATGCGCGCTGCCTTCTTCCACGCCTACGACGCCTCCGTGTGCGAATACGTGCCGCTCATCGGCGCGGAGTGCGACAAGAGGCTGAAGCAGGGGCCGGAAATGGTCTCGGCTAACTTCGTCATCCCCTATCCCCCGGGGTTCCCCATCATGGTGCCGGGTCAGGTCCTGACGCAGGAGACGATCGACTTCATGCGGAAGCTGGATGTGAAGGAGATCCATGGCTACGAGAAGGCAAGGGGTCTGAAGCTAGTCAAACCTGATGCAGTTGCGGCCAAGGCGAAACGATCGGCGAAAGCACGGTAGTGCCGGAGCTTGCACGGGTCCGCGGGCTGCTACCCGGACGAATTCGACCCCCCCATGCTTTTCATGGATTGCCGGTTTGCATGGACGTTTGGGGTCGGCGGTAAAGGTGCCTTGGCCCTTGATTGAGGTGGGAGGGAGTTCGTCTGGTCATGATTTGGATCGAGCAATTCCTGGTCAAGTATCCTGAGCTTGCCGTATTCCTTGCAATTAGCATCGGGTATCTGATCGGCGGCCTCAAGTTCGGAGGTTTCAGTCTGGGTCCGGTCACCGGCTCGTTGTTCGCCGGTATCCTCATCGGTCAGTTCGCCGATGTTCCGATTGCCGGGATGGCGAAATCGCTGCTTTTTCTCCTGTTCCTTTTCGGTATCGGCTACTCGGTCGGGCCGCAGTTCCTGCAGGCCTTGAAACGGGACGGCATGAAGCCTGTTCTGCTTGCGGTGGTCGTCTGTGTGACCGGGCTGGTCACAGCCGTTGTGGTCGCGAAAATCCTCGGCTTGGATTCTGGTTTTGCGGCCGGGCTTTTGTCGGGCGCGCTCACTGAAAGTCCGGCAATGGGCACTGCCACCGAAGCGATCAACGCATTGCCGCTGCCCGAGGCGGATCGCGCACGGTTTGTCGCCCACATCGCCGTGGCCGACGCAGTTTGCTACGTATTCGGCGCTGTTGGCGTCATCCTGTTTTGCAGCGTTGTCGGTCCAAAATTGCTTGGCATCGACCTCGTCGCCGAGGCGCTAAAACTTGAGAAAGAATACGGGATAACCCGAAAGGCCACCGGGGTCGCGTCCGCCTGGCACAGGTTCGAAATTCGCGCCTACCGGATAGCGGAGGGCGCGCCCATCGCCGGTCGATCGGTCGTCGATGCCGAGGCAACATTTCCGGAGCATCGACTATTCATTCAACGCCTGCGACGCGGGGGCTTAATCCTTGAGGCCGCTCCCGAGCTTGTGATTGAACCTGGCGATATCGTTGCGGTGTCCGGAACACGAGAGGTGCTGGTCACCGTCCTTGGTCAGCGCTCCGAGGAAGTCGAGGATCGTGAGCTGTTGGACGTGCCGATATCGGTGACCGACGTGTTGCTGACGAGCCCTGAACTTAATGGCCGAAGCATTGCGGATGTGGCGACAGAAGGCTGGACAAGAAGCCTCTATCTGCGAACGATCAGTCGTGGCGGCCAGGAGATTCCTCTGGCGCCAGGGATCACAGTGCAGCGCGGGGATATCCTTCGCCTCGTCGGCCCGGAACCGGTCGTGGTGAGCGCCGCCAAGCGCATTGGTGTCGTGGTCGCGCCGGCCACTGCAACGGACTTCCTGGTCCTCGGCCTTGCGATCTTCCTGGGCGGGCTTGTCGGCGTTCTCGTCACGTTTCCCATCGGAGACATGAGGATTTCGCTGAGCACCAGTGTGGGCACACTCCTCGCCGGATTGGTGGTGGGGCACCTGCGCACGCGCTTTCCACTTTTTGGTCGCATACCGGATGCTGCGGTGTCACTCATGACCGCGCTTGGTCTTGCCGCCTTCGTCGCGATGACTGGCCTTCATGCAGGTCCGGTATTTGGCCCCGCTATCGCGGAAGCGGGTGTCGGGCTCCTGGTCGGCGGCATGATCGTCACAATGGTTCCATTGATCGTAGGCCTTTACTTTGGACGCTACGTGCTTGGCATGAACCCCATACTGTTGTTGGGTGGACTAGCCGGCGCGCAGACCATGACGGCCGGCATGGCCGCCGTCCAGGACAGGTCGGGGAGCTCGGTAGCAGTCCTTGGTTACACGCCTGCAGTCCCTATCGGCCATATACTGCTCACCACATGGGGGACGGTGATCGTGGGTATCATCGCCGGATAAGAAGCCAATAATCTAATCGATCAGCGGCAAAACAAGTGCACGACGAGAATTTGCAACAGACTTCTAAAGTAAAGTGGCGAATACTGACTGCGGACCGACAAGGCGAATCGCCCGTGACTGAAAGGTGCTTTTGATGCGGCATGTATTACACGTAGTCTCACCCGCACTTTTCAGCGTGGCACTGGGGGTTGCGGCACCTGCTTCGGCCCAGGAGCCAGCAAAGCCGGCGCAGGCCAGCAAGGAAGCCGAGCATTGGATACCGAAGCTGCGGCTCGGCGACGACAATGCTTATTTCGAATTCTACGGTCAGATCAACAAAGGCCTGCTGAGCTACGATGACGGCGGGCAAACGGATAACTATTTTCCGGCCGACAATGGGAACTCGTCGTCACGCGCGGGCTTTCGCATCTACAGCCTCATGGAAAACGACTGGTCTTTCGGGGCCAATCTCGAATGGGAGTGGAACCCTTACTCGACAACCAATGTGAACCAGTTGAACGAGGATCACTTCGACTGGGGGACTGATCTGCTGCGCAAGGCGGAAATCTATCTAAATTCGAAGGACTACGGCAAGTTCTGGTTCGGCCAGGGCAGCATGGCGTCGGATACGACCGCCGAGGTGGATTTGTCCGGCACGGACGTTGTTGGTTACTCACTGGTGTCGGATATGGCCGGCGGACCGTTTTTCCGCAACGCCGACGGTACGCTGTCGACGGTCCGCGTAAAGGACGCTTTCACCAACTATGACGGCCTTAGCCGCAAGCTGCGCGTCCGCTACGACACCCCAGCCTTTGGCGGCTTCAGCTTTGCGACGTCGGTCGGAACACAAGTCGTTCCGGAGGAAACCGACGTCACCGTCTGGGACGCGGCGGTTCGATACAATGAGACCTACGACGCCTTCAAGGTCGCAGCTGCAGTTGCCTTTTCAAGGCCCGGCGATGGCAACTCGATATACGATGCGTCCGTTTCGGTCCTGCATCTCGATACCGGGCTCAGCCTCACCCTTGCAGCGGGCTACTCGGACAAGGAGACGGTTGATGGACGCTACGGCTACGTAAAGATCGGCTATCAGGCGGATATCTTCGATGTCGGCAAAACCGCGTTTTCGGTCGACGCCTATTTTGGCAAGGACATCGCGGGCAGGGGCAGCAAGAGCGATTCCTTCGGCGCGCAGATTGTCCAGAACCTCGACTATCTACAGACGGAACTCTACCTTGGAGCCCGGACCTATTCGCTCGACCAGGAGACCGCCGATCTTCAAGATAGCTTCGCTGTGTTGGGTGGCGCCAGAATAAAGTTTTAAGGAACAAAGCGGCGAAGCAAGATCGGTCCATGATCTTTCGCGCCGCTCCCGTCTTCCGCCGCTTATTTCCAGGATCTCGTTATCTGAGCAAATGGGTGATCTGAATTGACCACTGCAGGGACTGGTGTCTGCACAGCATTGATTGTTGCCGCGTTCCTCGTTCCAAAAACGGTTTCGGCCGCAGCCGCAGAGGCAGATATCGTCGCTCAGCTTGCGTCTTGCGCGGCTCGATTGGAAGCAGGCAGGAGCTACGAAAGCTATGTCGACGGATTTGCCGACGCGCGCGACGCTGTGAGTGGCGCGCTCGCGTTCATGCGCAGCAGGGTTGAAACGCCCGAAGCGGAGGAAAATGCCGAAACCCTGAAGACGGCGTTTTCTGCCGATCTTCTGAATAGCCCGATGCAGGCCCGGTCCCGTGTCTCCGCGCTTGTCGATGAGTGTTTGGCGCAAACGGCTGCGGTTGAAGCGATATTCAATGGCGTTGAGACAAGCCGTGTCAACGAACTCGAGGCCGCAACAAATGCGCAGCGTGAAGCCACTGAACGCGCTGAAAGCGAAGCCGAAAGGGCGGAGCAGGCGGAGCGGCGGGCGATCGCTGCGGAAGCCGCGGCAGAGCGAGCCAAGGCCGAGATCGCAATCCTCAAGGAACAGCAACGCGAACGGCAGGAGGCAAAGGCACCCACGACCGAAAGGAGCGATCCGCGCGAGGAGAATGAGAACTCCGTCTCACTAAACGTGCGGGAGAACGTCCAGCGTGCACTTCAGGCAAATGGTTACACCATTTTTGAAAGCGCCGAAGAGATGGAGTGCATGTGGACCGGTTCAGCGCACCAGTGCAGGCGGCCAACGGGTGGAACCATGATCAGCGTCATGTCCAGTCCATACAGAGTCCACATCCTGAATGCAGGCAGCTCGATCGACTGTTTGAGGCTTCGCGAAGGTGAATTGGTCGCGCAAGGCAATGGTGACGATTGCCGGTAGAGGGCCTTCGCAGCCGGGTTTCAGGCAACGCGCCCGGCTTCGCTGGCGTGTCGAATAAGGCACACCCGGCCCCGGAGCGAGTTTCGATCGCTCGGACTGTCCGACCCGAGTGACGAGCGGAAGCTCTCGAATGGCATTGCCGCGGCCACTGGATTGCGAAGTGCTCCTTGACAGGGCGATTAGGCCCTACCTTTGGTCGGGCCAGCCATCGCCAGACTTGATACTCAAGCCGGTAAGCCGGCGAGGCGCAGGCCCTCACGCAGTCGATCTGCATCCTCGGCCCTTTGGAGATACAAAGCGTCCACGAGCCAATCTACATGTTCGCTTGGGCCGGCAGCCGGATCGCCTTGCCACAACGCGCTGACTGCTGCGATGCAAGCCTTGCCACACTGCTGCGCCTCTTCGAGACGCCCCAAGTGACCGAAGGCAGCCGCGCGCAAAGCCATGTACCGCGGGTGTCGCCGGCTTGGTGCGTCCAGTATTAGTTGTTCCAATAGACTGGCCGCCTCTTGGTAGCGCCTGAGCCGAAACATGATGTGCGAAAGATAATAATTATACCAGGGCGGGTGGCATGGGTTGAGTCGAAAAGCAATCTCGGCTGCGTGCAGAGCCAGTTCGGGCTTTCCGATGCACGATTGGACCCAGGCCCAGAAAATCTGGATCAGCGGATCGTTGGGGTTCAGGGTTCGGGCAAGGCCCAAATGCCGCTCGGCCCGCTCGAAGTCGCGCCACATCAAGCACATGTATCCGAAGGTGGAGTGCACCCGGGCATCGTTGGGGTCTTTCGCCAGTGCTTCTTTGGCCTGGTGAAACGCCTCGATCCGGTTCTCGTCCTTCTCTCGTGGTACTCCGACGCTCATCTCGACCGAACGATTGAGATAAATCCAGGCGAGGCCCGCATGGGCACGGGCAAAGCCTGGATCGATCTGGAGTGCCTCTTCAAATTGTGCTTGCGCACGTGCTTGGGCCTCAGGCGTGAATACGTCGGAAAATCTATTCCCCTGGAGGAACAGGTCATAGGCCCGAATGTCTTCCGGCTGACGTCGCCGGGCTGTCACCTCGCTATCCTGGATAATCCGTTGGGCCACCATAGCGACAATGCTCTGGGAGATTTCTTCCTGAAGGGCGAACACGTCCTCCAGTGCGCGATCGTATCGTTCCGCCCAGAAATGGGCACCGCTTCCAGCATCAATGAGCTGGGCCGTGATGCGAACGCGCTCGCCTGCGCGACGGACACTGCCCTCGACGAGGTATCGAACCCCGAGCGAACGCCCTATCTCGCGAGCGTCCACATTTTTCCCCCGAAACGAGAAGGAAGAGTTTCGCGCGATGACCATGAGCTCGCGAAAGCGCGACAGCTCCGTAATTATGTCTTCGCTGATACCGTCGCTGAAATAGACCTGTTCGGGATCGCCGCTCATGTTTTCGAATGGCAAGACCGCCACCGTAGGTCTATCGCTCGACGCCCAGGCGACTTTCGCACCCTCAAGGACGTTGTCGAATACCAAGCTGTAAGTCCGGACCGGCCGTGAAATATTCTTCAGACGCTGCTCGCCCGCGAACTCGAACCGACAGTCGAGTTTTCCAGAGAGGTGGTCGTAGGCTGTCCCGGAGATAAGGAGACCACCTGGCGGGCAACACTGTTCCAATCGGGCCGCCACGTTGACACCGTCTCCCAAGAGGTCCTGATCATCCACTAGTACGTCGCCAAGATTGATGCCGATACGCAAGACAATCCGGCGCTCAGCCGGTATTCGCGCCTGCCATTCAGGCAATTGTTTTTGAACCGCAGCGGCGCAGGCTACAGCCTCGACGACGGAACCGAATTCGGCGATCAGGCCGTCGCCCGTCAGCTTGAAGAGACGCCCATGATGCTGCGCCAAGAGAGGCTCGAACAGTCTCCGGCGCAGGTCCGTGACTGCCACGAGAGTTGACGCCTCGTCCAATTCGACGAGACGTGAATAGCTGACAATATCGGCAACGAAGATTGCCGCCAGTCTGCGTTCTCCGAGGATGCTCATCTCCTCGCCCCTTGCTGCCAATTGCTCTTGGCTACACAAACCGAACCCAACAACAATAGCCCAGCGACGCCTCTGCGGCCATCTCCTGATTTGGAGACTGTGCTGGTCGAAGAGATCTGGAAGCGTGTAGGACTCGAATTCGGAACGGGCGCCGTGATCGATTTTGATCATCTAGGGTCGAATGCCCGTATCTGGCCCATCTTTGGATCTGAACGGGTTTACGATTAAAGCGATCAGGAAATGCAAGCCCATTTTGCCGCAAGGCAAAGCCCACGCAATTGCTCATCGGTCAGTTCGCCGATGTTCAGGTTGTCAATGATCTCAGGTCAATTTTACGCAAGGGATGGGAAGAGATAGCGTCGACGGCGAGGGGCAAAATCGCCGTCACCCGTGATCAGGGTTCCCGAATAGCAGCAACCTCGTCCTCGAGGATCGGGAATGAACCTTCAATTGCTGCGCCAATGAAGGCTTTCCGTGACAGATCGAGCGCTTCGCCGCGCTCTAATGCGCCATGGCAGCGATTCCTTGCGCGTTCATAGAACCATCCGCCCTGGGGCAGCTCACTCAGATATTGCAGGGCGTCCTGTGGTCCGTTGATACACCGCTCGCCATTCACGCCAATCCTGACAGGATTATCCCAAATGATGGTTTGCATTTGCGTTGACTCCGGTTCGGCACAGAACGTCTAGCGGGAAGCATTGTTCCAACCATCGCTTTGGTAGTTGAGAGGCTCGGGTTCGCCACGATGGTCACGTGCCGCCGACGCCTTGCCGCGTCACCGACTAGGGGCGTTCGTCAGCGCAGAACGCCACGCCGAAATAGACATCTTTTCAGCGATGCTTCCCTCAATCATCAGCACGCTATCGAAGAAATCAATTCCGCCCTCGGATTGGATCGAGGAGGTATCGTGCATAATGGCAATAACCGTCGCCTCCGGGCAATTCTCCTTGATCGCTTGATAAAACGCTTGCACCGCCTGCCCATCAAGAGCGCTTGTTGCCTCGTCAAGGAAGAGCAAACCCGGCTTCAGCAACAGGACTTTCGCAAGAACCAGCTTCTGCTTTTCACCCCCGGACAAGAGCTTGTCCCACTGCTGCCCCTCGCGTCCTTCATCAAAGAGCTCCCCAGAAAATTCGTGGAGCCCTGCTTCTTCAAGCGCCGTGGAAACCGCAGCGTCCTTATGCTCACGCGCCTCATCCGGAAGACAGACGAGATCCTTCAGGCAAACGCCCTGCAGTTTGACCTCCTGGGCCGCAAAGAGAGTTCGCAAACCATCCGGCAACGCGATCTTGCCCCGACCGTGCGGCCAAAGACCGTTTATCGCCTTGAGAAGTGAGGTCTTGCCACTCCCCGATTCACCCATCACCAAAGTCCACTCGCCCGGAGCGAAATTCAGTTCAATGGCGGTCAAAAAGGGCTCGTCGTCACCAGTATGCAGGAGCTCGACCGAATGGATGGTCAAGCCGCTTTCTACGGCTCCCCCTGTGGTATATTCAAACGCGGCGGGTCCACTTTGAGCATAGTAGTCTTGCGGTCGCTGCACCGTTTCTATCGCCTGCGCAAGCTCTGTTATGCGCCGCGCGTCCGCCCGCAGCGTCGCGATGTCAGGCATCGCATGAATGAACCATGAGCATTCGTTGATGAGGGCCGTCGCTAGTTCGGCACCGGTGACATAGTCTTGTAGGCTGATGGTCTTGTCGACATAGGGAAGCAGGCCCGGCGCGTAGGCCACGATGCGTGAGCCGATGAAATTATGCACCAGCTCAAAGCCCATATAGCCGGCGGTAATCCGATTGAGCCTCGCCCATGTGTGGTCGATATCGCGATACCGGTGCACATTGAGTGCCTTTTGCGCTGGCTCCCCTCTGATAACCGCAACGTGAAAACTACGGCGCAGCAACTGGTTGAGTTCGCTGCGATAACTGCCTTCCGCCGATTGAATGCGGATGGACAGACCCTGAAGGATACCTCCCAGCTTGGCCGCAATGAATGTGTTGAGGGGCACGTAGATCGCAATCGCCAGCAGCGTCAGGAAGGCGCTGCCGTAGCCCCCGAGAACGTCAAGCCCACGGACCGGGCTTGACGTTTCGATCAGCTTACCGCCAACGAACGCGAGCGATAGCACCACCCCGGCGATGCCGACGCCCAGACCGATTGCACCGCCGGTCATGCCCTTTATTGCTTCCTGTACCCGCTGATCGATGTTGTCCGGCGATGACGTGTCCCCTTCACCCGCCCCACCAAACCCATTTTGTTGCAAGTGGAAGTGGGTGTGATTGGAATCGAGAAGTGCCTGATTGAAGCGTTCATCCAACCACTGGCGCCATTTTCGGTGTAGGCTGGTCGAAAGGAAGTGACGGACCGCAGTAAACCCCGCGTCCCTTGTGATCGCGATCGCAGCAAGCGTCGCTGCGGTCTTTAGAAGCGACGCAGGCGTTGTCGGTACGGTGGGATGGTGGAAATTCGCGATCCGGTTGACCAGTTCGCCCGAGGTCAGCGCGAACCATACGCTTGCCTGAGCCGACAATCCGGTAAGCAGCAGGATGAGAAAGGTCAGGCCCCAAGCTTCTCTCCACCGGTTGGAGAGCCAGTAAGCGAGCAACAGCCCCCAGAAGCTGCGCATGGAGGATACGGGGCTGCTTGGGCGTTGCCGTTTCTCGCCGAAGGGCCGTTTAACCAGTGCTGTTGCCCGTTGCGCCTTGCCGCGCAAGACTTCACTCAAGCTCATCTTCCTGAATTGGGGCGCGGATCCGGCTTGTCAAATACAGATGACGTTGCGGCGGCGTACTAGCGCTACGTTAGGCAGCGATGTCTGAGGACTGGCCTGTCATCTGCATCCCTGCCGAACCGCAACTCCACGGGGCTGCGATTCACCGTCTATTCCAGCGATAACGTCTTGAGCGCGGCCGTGTCGTTTCACGATGGAGCTTGCTCGCGGCAGCCCCGGGGCCACTGAGGCACTCAGCTCAGCCAGGGTCTCCGATTTTCCTACTTGGAACAAACCAGCCGTATTTGGGTTCAAAAACCACGCTGGCGCAATTTCGCGTATCGAGGAGGACCTGGCATGCTCAAGTGGGCCATAATATTCTTCATCATCTCGCTCGTCGCGGGCTTGCTTGGGTTTTCTGGCATTTCGTCGGCGAGCGCCGGCATTGCTAAGGTCCTGTTTTACATCGCCCTGGCAATCTTCCTTGTGTTCCTCGTCCTTGCATTCATGGTCGGAAGCATCGCGTTCTAGGAGCGTCAAGCTCGCCACATCCGACAACGGCCCTCCGGCCACATTTAGAGCCGCGAGAAAAGCCAGCGGAGAGCCTGACACACCTACTATGGCGGCTCAGGCCGGTTGGACGCACCCGTGCGAGTGGCAGTGGGGAAGGGAGCGTTCGGGTTCATTCGTGCTCTTGCGTAGTCGTGCAGCACCCTGATTTGACGGAATGGCCGTGCAGGCAGGCAACAGCAACACGCCGTTCGTCAAACTACGGAACTGCGGCGCCCCTGCATGTACCGATCGAGATCGGCGCGTGTGGGGCCGATGCGAATGAAAATTTCACGCGCCTCCAAGGGCGTCAGACCATAGGCAGCTATAAATTCAGCGAGGTCGTAGTGCCCGCCGTAAACAGCCTCTGAGGGGTCTATGATCTTGGCGCGTCCTCTTTTGGTGTAGGTTGAAAGCGATACACCGCCGCCCGACATGGGTTGGTTTTGCTTCATCTTTCTCTCCCTAGTTGCCGATGCACCTTCCGATTGGATCGACGACCGGCTCGTTCTTTTGTGTAAACTCGTCAAAGCGCTCCGCAGTGCTTTTTGTTCCCTTCGGGAACCTTTGAAGCCGTTTGGTGTTCGATGCGCGTCTTGCGGGCGGCGAGGAAATTATTGAGGAGTTCAAGGGAAGCCCGGACGCGAGGCCGAAGCACAAGCCCCGTCCCTATCGCCGTCCGTTCCTGGATAGCCATTTGAGGAAACGAACGAACTGGACTTCGTCGGCGCGAAGTCCAGAGATCGGTTTGGCGTTGTTCCGGGCCCGAGGGATTTTCTGGTTGGCATCCGACAAGGCAAGAATTGCCGGATGCACGTAACTTTTGCGGCAAACGGCCGGTGTGTTGTGAAGGGCATCTGCGGCTGCCTGGCACATGCCTTTGACGGTTGGGCGTCGGCCCTCCCTTAGAGCCTGACGGGCAACGGCATATGCAGCAACGCTTCCCGCCCAGGTTCTGAACGTCTTGGCTGAAATCGGCGCTCCGCAGATGTCTGCAAGATACCGGTTGAAGCGGCCAGATTCGATCGGTTCCGGCCTTCCGTCTGGCCCCACGCAAACGAAGAGCTGGCGGCCTGGAAGCTCCGCTATCTCCTCAAGTATCCGCTGCAGCCGCGGGTTTCTCAACCGTCTTCGGATGCGCTGTCCACCCTTTCCCTTAAAGTTCAGCTCAATGCTGTCGTCAGCAATCTTGAGATGCCGTTTGAGCAGCGTGGCGGCGCCATAGCTGCCATTCTCCTGTACGTAACTTGAATTTCCGATGCGAAGTGGCGCCTGATCAAGCAGCGACGCAAGGGCTGCAAGAACGGTGGCAGGGTTGCCAACCGCGCCTTCCATCTGCTTGCGGATCGTTCGCCGCAGCCGAGGCAGCGCTTTGGCAAAGGCGATAAGCTGGCTGTATTTGTCGCGGCTGCGCATGTCCTGCCAGATTTCGTGGTATCGATACTGTTTGCGACCGCGCGCATCATAGCCCGTTGCCTGGAGGTGTCCGTTTTGCCTAGTGCAGATCCAGACATCTTCATAGGCTGGCGGCAATCCAAGCTTCTGGATGCGGGCAAGAATGCGGGTGTCTTTCAGAAGCTCACCGTTCGGCCGTCGGTAAACGAAGCCGTTGGTGGAGCGCGACCGGCTATAGCCCGGTTCCTTATCCGAGACATAAACAAGCTCGGCGGCGGCGTCGCACCCTCTCTGCTGCGTGTCCAATCAGATCCGCCCCATCAGAAGGAGGATCACAAGAACGATGACCACTACGCCCAGCAGTCCGGATGGCCCGTATCCCCAGCCCGATGAGTGAGGCCAAGCGGGGAAAGCACCGACGAGGAGCAGGATAAGAATGATCAACAGTACGGTTCCAAGCATCTAGCGATCTCCTCTCAAAAGCCGATCAGGTCGTCTCCCAGCACGGGCTCACACGGGCGCCGCCGCGAAAAGACGGGTCGTCCAAGTGGACTTGCCATGATGTCTTCATGTTCAAGCCACCTGATGTGGGCATCCAACGCATTCTTTGGCGATTGGTTCCTTCGATCCCCGTCGGCAATCACGACAGTCATCGACCTTCTATTTCGGTCGCGGGTTTGCCGTTTCACGATTCCTTTCGTGCATCGCACCGGGCCTTGGGTCCTCAAAAGCTTGGCTTCTCGGGATTGAAGGCGTATCTTCGGCCAGGCAAAGCCATAGGCGGCGGACGCGGCCGAAGAACGTTGTTCCGACGATCAGGTTGAGGCGATGGCATCGGGCAAGAAAGCTGACGTTGAAAAACGGGAATTGCTGGCTGACGGCGAAGGATCGTGCCCAGTCGATAGCGACGCGGCGCAACTCGACCACGTGCCGGATAGATTGCTGATACTTGCCAACCGGCTGCAAAGGGCTCTCGACAATCGGCAGTTGTCGCGAGAAACCACAGACCTCCTACGTCGGAAGCATTGAGATGGTCACCGAGCGGATCGAGGATACCATATGACGCCGGACCTGCAGCGATTGCGGGTGCTAGTCGCCGAGGATGAGTTCTTTGTTGCGAATGACATCGCTCTTTGGCTCGAGCAGGCCGGCGCGACGATTATCGGCCCAACGCCCACGGTAAAGGAAACGTTGAATAGTCTCGCCGAGGCGGTCGACGTTCAGGTGGCTGTTCTCGATATCAACCTCAACGGCGAACTGATCTTCCCCGTCGCAGACGAACTTGCGCGTCGATCGGTTCCGGTGATTTTCTTCAGTGGATATGACGACATGAACGTTCCCGAACGCTTCCGCGCGGTTGCGCGTGTCAGCAAGTGTTCCGGCTCGTCGGACCTCTTGAACGCGGTCTTTGAGCAGCATCTTCTGAGCCTGTCGAACCTGGCGCCGCTGCACGCCGGGCTGACTGATCAATCTGTGAGCGAACTGATACCGGCGCTGCGTTACAGAGCGCGGCTTCTTATGGTCGGAGCTCCGGCGAAAGCCGCCGATCTTCTCCTGGAGCGGACCCTAGAGCGCGCCATTGCCCTGGCGGGTACAAGGGGCAGGTCTCAAAGCCTTGACGTATGGCTGTATGAACTGATGGCGGCAATTCACATCGAGAGCCCATACGGGCCGCACTAGGCACTCCTGGCCGCCGCGATGCGAGAGGGCGCCGACCGGTGTGAATGGGCGGCGCGCGGACCTCATCCGGATTCGGCGTTCTCCTCTCATCCGGCATATCTTCGGGTTCGGGTTCTCCTACGGGAGGTGGCGTTTCATGCGGCCTTGGCATTGGCGGTTGCCGCTCGCCTGGATCGTGTCGTTTGGGGTTCATGTCCATGCTCCTCGTTTACAGGCAGAACAAGGGTAGCTGCGCTTGGTTCCGAGAAGTATCAGCGGCATTCACGGAACGAAGTTCTACCCGGAACAATCGATCGTCAGGTGGGTTGCCCACGAACTTGACTGAGACATCTGGTGTTCGCCGCTAAAGAAGGTTCCGTCGTAAGCCGGTGCAACTGGCACCCGGCGCTGTGCCATCTGTTGGTGTTCTGCGAGAGCAGGCTTCCAGCGCGGGCGCGCCACACCCTATTGTGGGTTTGGGGTTTGCTGAGCGGGCGCCATGCCCTGCGGGCTCTCGGTGCTTGGACGTTGTTCAGCATCAGGCTGCTGCTGTTGGGATGACGCCGGTTGTGACGGTCCCACTGCTCCGGCCTGCTCACCGCCGCGCTGGCCCCATTCGACGAAGCCCCAAACAAGCAGCGCCAGAAAGAGGCTTGCGGCAAGCACAAGGAAAACACGGGCACCCATGCCGGCCTGACGGGTTTCACGCGCGGAGAAAGTGGTTCGATCAGCGCCGTGCGTTGCTGTTTTCGGTTCGCCGCGTTCGTCTAACTGCTCAGCCATCGCATCTCTCCATTGTCATGCCGTCGACGTTCACTTCAGGGTCTGGCGGACCAAGCACCCCTTGCCCAAGCCAGTCCTGGGCATTGCAGGTCGAACCGATAACTTCTCTGAAGGTTCCAAACGGGGTCACCGTCGGGCCCCGGCTGTCATCCGGCCTGAACCGTACCCGCTGGGTCGATCGCCCGTCATCGTAGCGGAACTACAAATCGAAGGACGCGAGGATAGGGTAAGGACCCCGAGTTGCCCTTGGTGCATTGCCCGACCAATCGCTGCAGGCTTTTGGCGCGATCCAAAGTGATCTTTGCGCCTGGGCATCGATACGGAACAAAGACGGGATTGGTCGGTTGGTCTCTCTCCACAGGCAGGAGGGTCAATGACATGGACGACAGGAAAGAACGCATTCGCCAGCGTGCCTATGCGATTTGGGAAAGCGAAGGACGCCCCGAGGGTGAGGATCGACGCCATTGGGAAAGGGCAGAACGCGAATTGGCAGAGCGAGACCAACGTCCTGCAAGCGACGCTACAAACGACAGACGAGAGGAGAGTGAGGTGGGAACGGTCGTCGCGCCTTCGACCGCCCCGCGGGGAAAGGCCGGTCAGCCAAACAATGAACCATGAATTCGGAGGAGCAGACCCATGCGAATAGCTGCCATCATGACGAAGGACGTGCACGTCGCGAGTCCTGACGATACCATTGCGACAATTGCGCGGGAAATGGCCAGGAACGATATTGGCTGTCTTCCCGTTGGTGACAACGATCGGTTTGTCGGAATGATGACCGATCGGGATATCGTCGTGCGCTGGGTGGCTGACGATCGCACGCGCGTGGGCGACATCATGACGGCCAACGGGAAATATTGTTTCGACGACGAGGAAGTGTCCGAAGTTGCGCGTAACATGGGCGACGAGCAGGTCCGTCGACTGCCGGTCGTTGACCGCAACAAGCGCCTTGTCGGCGGCGTTTCGTTTGCCGGCGCAGCGCGCCGGGATCCCTCTCTCGCCGGCATAGGCTTGCAGGGCATGACGAACCCCGGTGGGCCACATAATCAGAGGCCCTAGCCATGGCCGATATCCGCGAAAGGCGCACTTTGTGGCGCTCTCCCGTTGCACTGTCTGAATCCGAGCAGCGTGTTTGGGCGAAAGAGGTCGCCCTGCACGCCCATGCAGGCCAGTTGGACAAGGCGGGAGAACCCTATATCCGTCATTGCCAGCGGGTTGCCGGGGCGGTGGAAGGCGACAAAGCCAAAACAGTCGCCTTTCTTCATGACGTCGTTGAAAAGGGCCCGGGCTGGACGTTCGAGAGATTGCTGGACGCGGGCTTTTCCCAAGACGTCGTGGCAGCCGTCGAAAGCCTGACCCATCGCCCTGGAGAAACCAAGGACGCGCTGACAATCCGCGCGGCGGCCAATGCGCTTGGAGCTGTGGTAAAACGAGCCGACCTTCAAGACAATCTAGCCCAAGTCGAAGGACAAGGCAGGGATGTCGCGCAATACAGACGCAGCTTGCTGCTGCTCGGTGTCGCCGCCAACAACGATGAGCACATGGGGCAAAATGAGGGCGCCGACGATGATCGTCGAAGAGACCAGTTCGGGCCCAAGTTTTCGCAGGGCGATGCCCGCGCCATGACTCGGCGCGAGAACGCCGATCGCGTCGCGAAGACGGGCCTTATCCTCTTTTTTGGATTGGCTGCGGCCGCCGCGATCTTTTTTATCCTATCGCGTTGATCGTCAGCCGCTTGGGTCAGGGCGCCTCGCTCAATCGACCGGAACACCGTTCATGCGATAGGCGAGTTCGTCGCGGGCACGGCTGAGTCTGCTCTTGATGGTGCCGACCGCGCAATCGCAGATGCTGGCCGCCTCCTTGTAGCTCAGGCCGTAACCGGCAACGAGCACCAAAACATCCCTGTGATCGGGCGCCAGCGTGTCAAGCGCGTTGCGCAACTCGCCATTCAATACGCACCAATCCTGGGGAGCCGGCATGGGGATGGGAAGATCGGCGCAGTTGATGGCGCCGGGCGCCTCGCGTTTGCGCAATTTGTACTGCGTGCGAAACGCGTTGTGCATGATTGTGAAGAGCCACGATTTGAGATTGGTCCCGGGTTCGAAGCTGTCGATACCGCGCAGCGCGCGAAACAGCGTTTCCTGTAGGAGATCGTCGGCCTCAAAGCTCGACCTGGAAAAGGTTCGTGCAAATGCCCGCAGGGCCGGGATGAGGTCGACCACCTGTGTCTCAAGCGGGCGGGTGTTGTCTTCAAGGGTTGGGAATGAAGGCATCGGGGCTGCCTTTCGGGATTGCCGGATTGTTCTGTTGGTCAATGCGTGGCCGGCAATTAAGTTCCTGGGTTTTCATGGATCGCCGATCGCAAACCAACGCCGCCATAACTCGTTCTTTAGCCCGCGTCGTGGATCGCTTGTGAACCATCCGTCAGGAGTGACCCCGACGCCGACCTGCAGGGGGCGCGTGCGCGAAAAACATCGTTACCGCCGATTATGAACCCGTGTGAGAAAATCACGCATAAGGAGCGCTGCCTGATCCAGGTGGGTTTCCAGGAGCCAATGCCCGCCATCGAGGAGATGAACTTCGGCGTCCGGCAAGTCGCGGAGATAAGCTCGGGCAGATTTCTCTGGCATGTAGTGGTCGTTGGATCCCCAAACGATGAGGGCAGGGGGCTGATGGTCCGCCAGATATTTGCGGTGTTGCGGAAACCATGACCGGTTCTCCTTCAAACCTACGATCAGGTTGACGGCGATCTCCTTCCGCTTTGGTGTCATGAGCGACCAATGCAGTTTCCATAGGTCGGGAGGAATGGCCTCTGCGAGATCAGGCTTCAAGTCGTTCAGGAACTCTTCCCGGAAAATCTCCTCGGTCACCGCCTCGGCCAACGTGCGTTTCATTTCCGGCAACGGAAGCGCCCAGGTCTTTTCAATGTCTGCATATTTGGGGCCCAAGGCATCTTCATAGGGGATGTCGCCGTTCTGAATGATGAGCCCGACGACGGATGCCGGCCGTAGAATGGCCATGCGAATTCCGATCGGCGATCCGAAATCATGCAGATACAGAACGAAGCGATCGATCTTAAGTGCGTCGATGAAGCTGCTCAGAAAGGCTGCGTATCCGTCGAAGCTGTAGTCGAAATCCTCTGGCGTCCCGCTGTAGCCCGCACCGGGGAAATCCGGAGCGATCAGGTGCCAGCGGTCGGAAAGCCGTGGCATTAGATTGCGAAACTCGTAGGATGAACACGGATATCCGTGCGGGAGCAAGATAACCGGAGCATCTTGTCGTCCCGCTTCGCGATAGAAGACCTCAATGCCGGCAACCATGATCCGCCGATGCCGTACCAGCGTGTCCATAGCAAATCCTCCGCAGGATGAGCTGACTGCTTTCGAACGGGATCGACCGATCACCAACGAGCGCAGCCGCTCGTGACAGGGGATAACTGGTACCATCGCCGGTTGTTCCCTTTCGGGGAACCGGCGAGCGATATGCTGGATATCCGTAGACTGCTGCAAGGGCGACAGCGCATTCGATTTCAATGCCTTGCGCCCATATCTTGAAGCGACTGACGATCCTCCCCCGTAATGCTGTCGGCGCCGGCGCGCTTTCCCAATCGCTCTCGATTTTCAGCTATGCGTTTCCATAGATTGCCGGCCGTCTTCGCGCTCTGGTTATGCCGTCGAAGCCGAAGCACGACGCAATGCCAGATACTCCCAAATGGCAACGCCAAAGAGGGTCGCGGTCGCCAGAAACTGGAGGTGATAATTGGCGGCAAGCGCAGAAAGCGCTCCTGCAAGGGCAAGGATCGCGAACCCGACAATGTGCGAAATCGGGAACTGGTGCGCCGCGGCCAACTTTATCCAGATGTTGCCAGCCAAAAAAAGCGCCGGGCCTCCGAGTATCGCCAGAGCGGTTTGCATCGTGCTTTCATCTTTGGCATGGGACAGGCTGAAGTCCTCTCCTACTGCCGTCAGGATGACGCCAGAAACGATTGGCAGATGGCCGTATGTGAAGAGATTGAGCGCCAATGTCTCGGGTTTCGACGTCGCCTCCGCTTTGTTGGCGGCTTTTTCCTGGCCGTGATGGAAGTAGATCCACCACATGAAACCCGTGCTTAAAAACGCGCTGCAGAAGACAGCGAAGGTCATGTCGTCCGCCATGTGCTCTGCGGCGTTGCGGCCGGTCGTCAGGATCGTTTCACCGAGGCAGATGATTACGAACAGCGCACAACGTTCTGCCATATGCTTGCCAGAAACGTCCAACGTCTCGGGCGCTGATTTCCCCAGGCCAGGAAGATAGTATCGCAGGGCCGGAGCCAGATATTCGACGAGAAGAGCGGTACTCCAGAATGCAATTCGCGGAGTCGTCTCCATTTGAGAACCCACAAGCCAGAAGGCGCTTGCAAGGACTAGCCAGAGGGTAATCCGCAGGAACGTCAGGAAAGAGGCCGCATCGACGCGATGATAGGCGTAGAGCATGAAAAAGGAACGCCCTATCTGAATGGCGCAGTAGATCACCGCAAATGCAAATCCATGGTCTCCAAACGCGTCCGGCAAGGCGATAGCCAGCAGGATACCCCCAAACATCAGGAGAAAGAGCATCAGCCGT
The DNA here is from genome assembly GCF_014852185.1 of Ensifer sp. ENS07. NCBI lineage: Bacteria > Pseudomonadati > Pseudomonadota > Alphaproteobacteria > Hyphomicrobiales > Rhizobiaceae > Ensifer > Ensifer sp. ENS07. Next base: position 21,491 of record NZ_JACVBE010000020.1, read on the forward strand.
ACTGGATCTTGCTCGGTATCGAGAAGGTTTGTAACCCAGGTCGAGTGAATCCAGATCCACCAGATCGCAAGAATGAGCAGCGCCGCCTCGACAAGGGCTGTGGGGCCGAAGTCGCTAGCAAGTGTCTTTGCGAGCTGGACCAAAGCGAACACAAAAACGAGATCGAAGAACAGTTCGGGAAAGCTTGCTCTGGTCTGGTCGGCGTCGGCCTTCCTTATCCATTGCTTTCCAGTTGCCGCCCCCTTGGCCGCTGTCGGTTCTGCCGCTCGATGTCGCGACGCTGGGTGCATTATTGTTCCTCCGCCCGAGATGGAGAAAGAGGTAGAGCGGGACGGAGTTCCAGCAATATCCCACTCGATGAGGAGAAGGCCTCTGAAGGGATTGGAGAGGAGCACGATTGCTTACAACTATTCCCCCTGTTCGAAGGGGCCGCTCGCTTGCAAAGCGGGGCGTTGATGATGCCCACTTCGACAGAAACCGCCCCTCGAGAGCCGTCCACACACTCCATTTCATGCGGGATCCGAACTAGAAGGCGCAAAGCGGTACTCTGGGTTGTCTAAGCGCTGAGCAGGGTCAACGATCTTCACGCGCCCACATTACAGTCACCGCGATACAACGCATATGCACGTCAGGCCTCGGTCTGCAGGTTAGAGCGCGTTGGATACAACCTGAGTTGCTACCGATATCAACACAGCCGCCAACGCGACCACTGTCCCAAGTCGCAAAGCCTTCATCCAACGTACCCGCGTGCCGTTCCAATCATAGCCCATTTTGCTCCCCTGTCGGGATCATGCCGCTTGGGAATGGTCGTCTCTTTTCCTGTCGAAGGACGTAAAACGTTTGCGTCCTCGTGGAACTAGCCAAAGGATCCCCAGGCGAGGCCTGTCGCTATGATTGGAGCGCCAGGCCTCTGGCCGTCTCCTCCCCGTCCGAAGACGACTGGTGCTCGCTATCACACCGCTTGCCGGAACTCTATTTGCCCATCCGGGCTAAACCCTGTGGCTAATGAGGATATCGCGATGAACTCCCTTGAGTACAGATGAGTAGCTTGACAGGCATTAACCTGTGGGCTGAGAAATCGGCTCATCTGAATTGGTGCTTGATCGGGAAGTGGCCGCTACTGGTACGGGAGGCGGGAAGGGCGTTTTGCTACGTTCAGCTGCGCCGGGGAAGTGTTTGGGCAGGATATTTCGCAGGATCAATAGCCTTTATGCGACTTTCGAAATACGGAGCCACAGCGCTCTGGGTTGTGCTCCGTCTCGCCGCTGGTCAAATAGCGATCACGCGAGGGACGTCCCCGTACTGGCTTCGGCAAAACGATGCAAAATCCTTGAGGAATTTCTCCCCCGCCGGACGATGAGCGGGGTCCATGAGCTTTTCCATGATTGCGTCTGGCGTCTCCTTCATAACCGGAAGCCGGAAGAAAATCGTCTCGGAAAAATTTGAGCTTAAGGTCAAAAGGACGGTGCGCAGCGCTGCGAGCATGTCGTCGCCTCGGTGCGAAGCGTGGATGAGGGCTATCGGTTTCGCGATTACGGCCTCCCCCGAGACAAGCCAGTCGATCGCGTTCTTGAGGCCTCCGGGAATGGTGCGAACATACTCGGGGCTCGAGATGATTAGCCCATCACTTGCGGAAATTTTCTCGACGAAGCGGATGACGCTTTCTGGGGCGTTTGCGCCCTCCAGATCGGGAGAAAAGATCGGCAGCTCACCAATGTTATCAAAGACTTCAATGGTGACATCGGCTGGAGCGAGGGATTGGAAAGCCCTCAACAAGGCCGAATTGGTGGAAAGCCGACGCGTACTTCCTGAAATTCCTAGTATCCTCATTCCTCAAGGATAGTGAAAATTCCGCAGCCAGCAAGCCATCGTGGACCCGGTGCCGCTTTCAAAAGCACATTGTCAACGGTGAGGAAGGTAAAACGAGGGAACAACGGGCGGCCTTTCCTCGTTGAGAAAAACCGGGCGTAGGAGGACCAAACAATGACGGACGAGCCGCGCGAACGCGATATTTTGTCGTTGAGTGACGACCCGCTGCCAAAGGCCGAGTTTGTTCTCAAGACACCACGCCTGGCGACGCAAAGAGAGCAGCTTGATGTGTTGCGGGCCGACGTGGCCCGGCTTCGCGAGCGCCTCATCGCCATAGCGGACGGGACTTCCAGACTGGCGGCGCTCGAGGCGACCGTTGTTTTAGAAACGGTAGAAAGCGGTATCAGACGTCATCTCACGCCGGTTCTGATCACCGCGGGTGTTGCAGGTTATATCTGGAGCGCGTTCTTGAGGCGACGATAACTGTGCCCACCTGCTTTCTGCGACGGTGCAGCGCACTCGAAAAGACGTGGCTGAAAAAAGACGGTCCCCAAGGAGGGAGCCATCTTACACACGATCCGGAGAGATCCTGGATCGCTTGCGGGTGCATCAATAGAACCGCTCGATCATAGGAATTTTCCCATGCCTGCGCGGCCGTTTCGTTGAAAGCCGTTTTTCAGCCTTGGATGTTCGAGCGCCGTGCCCTTCACTCTCATCTCCAAAAACAGAACGCGATTGCCTTGTCGCAATCGTGGCCATGCCCTAGTTCTTGAAGCGATTTTAGTCTGGGGCCTGCCTCGGCCACGTGCCACAGAACGGGTCGTATTTTATGATTAGGCGGAAAATGCATGCGCGGAAGTGAACGCGTTGAATTGAGGAATAGGACGCGGGATGCACATCAGCGGGTAGACGCCGCGGTCGGCGAGCTCAGCACTATCGAGGACTATCGCCGGTACGTAGCGCGCGTGTTGCCGTTTCGTGCGACAATGGACGAAGCGCTGAGGAACGTCTCTTGGCCTGAAGGCTGGAATTGGCGATCATCAGGGGTTGCAGAGCTGCTTGCTCAGGACGCGTGCGATCTCGGCTTGGCACCGGCGCGCCACATTCGGCCTGATTTCGATCTTTCCGACCCAAGCGCGCTGCTCGGTGCCCTCTACGTGGTGGAAGGGTCGTCTCTCGGTGCGCGGGTCTTGCGTCAGAGGGCGTTGAAGCTTGGTTTCGATGAAACCTTCGGCGCGAAGCACCTTGTTTCGATGGCGAACGACACGACCCGATGGCCGTCCTTCCTGTCGCTCCTCGAACGAACCCGCGATTTTGACGTCGTTCGGTCTGCCGTCACGGCGAACGCCGTGTTTGCTCTCGCCCAAACTTGCTTTGAAAGTACATATCTTGTCGCCAGTTGAACCCGTCACCCTCGAGACTTGCGACAGGGAGCCCATTCATATCCCCGGGAGCATCCAACCGCACGGTTGTCTTCTGGCGTGCAATGTCGGGTTCACGACGATCGAACGCATATCGGCAAACGCTGCGAAGATGCTCGCCTGGGAGGGCAGCCTCCTTGGGCGGCCTCTTGTCGACGTGCTCGGCCCAAAGTTGTTGCATGATCTGCGCAATGCGCTTGCGGCCGCGGGAGCGGCCTCACGACCGGCCCTTTTGCTCGATGTCGCTTTTGGCGACCGCGTGTTCGACATTGCCGTCCACCTTCACAAGTCGGCCGTCATCATTGAGTTCGAGCCGGCGCCGTCGATCGGTCAGCCCTTGCATATCGCGCGCGAGATGATTGGCCGTATCAAGGACATCACCGACGTCGACCGTCTCGTGCAGCGCGCGTGCCGGATCGTTGCCGGTACCATCGGCTATGACCGCGTGATGATCTACCGCTTTGAGCAGGACGGATCAGGCAAGGTCGTCAGCGAAGCGAAACGCGCCGATCTTGAGAGTTTTCTGGGCCAGTATTTTCCAGCAAGCGATATCCCCCAGCAGGCCCGCGCACTTTATCTCAAGAACACCATTCGCGTCATTTCGGACGCGAGCGGTGCGCGCGTCCCGGTCGAGCCGGTTCTGGACGGATCCGGCGAACCATTGGACCTCAGTTTCGCGCACTTGCGCAGCGTTTCGCCCATCCATTGCGAATACTTGCGCAACATGGGCGTCGCCGCGTCGATGTCGATTTCGGTTGTTCTGGACGGCCAGCTCTGGGGGTTGATCGCCTGCCACCATTATTCGCCGCGCGCCCTGCCGATGGCTCAACGCGTTGCGCTTGAAGTGTTCGGCGAATTTTTCTCGCTGCACCTGAAATCTCTGAAGGAACGTCGCCGGGTTGCGGCCGTCGCCGGCACACGCGAAGCGCTCGACCGTTTTCTCATTTTGTCCTCCCATCACGAGGATGTGGGTGAGCTGTTGCGCCAAAGCCTGCGTGAATTCTCGCAGTTGCTGGCAAACGACGGCATCGGCGTCATGGTCGATGGCAAATGGGCGGGGATCGGCACCGCTCCGCCGGACGAAGAAAGAGCCGCTCTTCTGGACTTCATCCGCACTGTCAGCGAAGGGCGCGTTTGGGCGACACATGCCCTGTCACAGAAGTTCCCGAAGGCATCGGCCTACAGCGAGCGGCTTTCGGGCGTTCTCGCCATTCCCCTTTCGCAAACCGGCTCGGATTGCCTGGTGTTTTTTCGCAAAGAACTGGTCCAGACCCTCAACTGGGCCGGCAATCCTGAAAAGACCTATGAGGCAGGTCCACTCGGCGACCGCCTGACACCACGCAAGAGCTTTGCGATCTGGAAGGAGACAGTCCAGGCGCAGGCGCAGCCCTGGTCGGAGGCCGAGCGGGAAATCGCCGAGATCGTCCGGGTCGCGATCGTCGAGGTGGTGCTCCGACACAATGAGCTGATGGCGGGCGAGCGGCGCAAGTCCGAGGTTCGGCAGCGGATGCTGAACCAGGAGCTTAGCCACCGCGTCAAGAACATCCTCGCCGTCATCAAATCTCTGGTGACGAGCCCCCAACGGCACAAGAATTCGCTCGAAGAATATGTTTCGACGCTGCAGGGTCGCATCGAGGCGCTCGCAATCGCGCATGACCAGGTCGTGCGCGGCGATGGGGGCGGGATCCTGGCGGATCTCCTGGAGGCCGAACTCCAGCCTTACCGGACAAATCTGTCGACAATAACGCTCGAAGGTCCTGCCGTCTGGCTCGACAGCCGTGCTTTTTCGGTAATGGCGCTGGTGTTTCACGAGCTCGCGACCAATGCCGCCAAATACGGCGCGCTTTCGGTGACGGCTGGCGAAGTAGAGGTGCGCTGGACGATGACCGGGCCCGATTGCGACGTCTCCTGGCGCGAGCGAAACGGTCCACTCGTAACTCTGCCGTCACGCAGGGGCTTCGGTAGTGCCCTCATAGAGCGCAGCGTTCCCTACGATCTTCATGGGCGCAGCTCCGTCCGCTTCGAACCATCGGGGCTTGAGGCAGAGTTCAGCATCCCCTCTCCACACGTCAAACTCACCGCGTCAGGTCCGACAATGGCAACATATACGGTCGGCACCGCCGCCCCAGAACAAAGCGGCCTTGGCCGTGCAAACCCCAGGGTTCTGATCGTCGAGGATCAGATGCTCATCGCGCTTGATCTCGAAGCGATGCTGTCGGACGAAGGGTTCTCGGAGGTTTCGACGGCGAGCTCCGTCCAGCAGGCCATGGCACATATCGAGACGACTGCTCCGGAACTTGCGATTCTCGATATCAATCTCGGTCAGACCAATTCGTTCGGGATCGCCGCCGAACTCATGCGCAGAGGCACTCCATTCGTTTTTGCTACAGGCTATGGCGAGGGCGCAGAACTGCCGCCGGAGCTCATCGGGGTGCCGATCGTGCGTAAACCCTACAGCCGAAGTGCTATCGTCGGAGCGCTTTCACAGCTGTGGGACGAGACCCTATCCAGAGACGCGCAAAGCGCAGTGACAGGAACGACGAAGGGAAAGACCGAAATCGATGTCTGACATCAAGTCGCTGTCGCGCGAGCAACTCGAAGACGAGATCCTGAGGCTGAGAGCCCTGTCGCAGGAAGGCGCCACGCATGACGACGCGCGAGAGGCACGCTATCGAGCCCTTTTCGAGGCGATCGATGATGGTTTCTGCATTATAGGCTTCATCGACGGACCGCATGGTCCGCTCAGCGATTACGTGCACCTTGAAGCAAATTCCGGCTATGGCCGGCATACAGGCATCTCGAACATTGTCGGCAAACGGCTTCGCGAGATCGAACCCGCGAACGCGGATGTCTGGTTGGACGTTTATGGCAGCGTGTTGCGCACCGGCAAACCAGTGCGCTTCGAGCAGGAGTTTCAATCAGTCGCCAGGCATATCGAAGTTTCGGCCACCCGCATCGAGCCGGCAGGCCTGCGCCAGGTGGCGGTCCTATTTCGCGACGTAACCGAGAGAAAGAAGGCCGAAGCGGCGCTACGCGAGAGCGAAAGCCACGCGCGCGATAACGTACAGCGCGTGCAAATGGCGATGGCCGCAGGGGCGATCATCGGCACATGGCTGTGGGACGTGCCTACCGATCGCTTCACGGTCGACGAAGCCTTTGCGGCCGCGTTTGGGTTCGATCCGCAACAGGGGCGCTCAGACCTGAGCCTTGCCGATATCGTCGGCGCCGTTCATCCCGACGATCAGGAACGAGTAACCGCCTCGGTCAAAGAGGCCCTGGCAAAAGGCGGAGCCTATGCTCACCAATACAGGACGCGTCGCGAGGACGGGAGGTATCGCTGGCTCGAGGCGAACGGTCGCGTGGAATGCAGCAGTGACGGTGTTGCGCTCAAATTTCCGGGTGTCCTGATCGATATCGAGGAGCGGCGCGCGGTCGAAGCCGAACGTGACCATGCCCTTGCGGCGCTCCGCACGCTCAACGAAACGCTGGAGCAACGGGTAGAAGAACGCACCGCAGCCCTTGTCCAGGCGGAAGAGGCCCTGCGGCAGGCGCAGAAGATGGAGGCTGTCGGACAACTGACCGGTGGCCTGGCGCACGACTTCAACAACATCCTCGCCGGCATCAGCGGCAGCCTCGACCTGATGAAAACGCGGCTCGCCCAGGGCCGTGTGGGTGAAATCGACCGTTACATGACGGGCGCACAAGGGGCGGTCAAACGGGCCGCGGGCCTAACCCAGCGCCTCCTTGCTTTTTCCCGCAGGCAGACGCTCGATCCGAAGCCGTCGGACATCAATCGCATCGTCGCGGGTATGCAGGACTTGATCAGCCGCAGCGTCGGCCCTGGGGTGGCGGTCGAGACCGTCGGAGCCGGAGGGCTGTGGACCGCCTTCGTCGACGTCGGCCAGCTCGAGAACGCTCTGCTCAATCTTTGCATCAATGCTCGCGACGCGATGCCGGATGGTGGACGCTTGACGATCGAGACCGGCAATCGGTGGCTCGACGAACGCGCGGCAGCCCAACGGGGATTGCCGCCGGGGCAATATGTCTCCTTGTGCGTCAGCGACACCGGTACGGGCATGTCGCCGGACGTGGTCGCGCGCGCCTTTGATCCGTTCTTCACGACGAAGCCGATCGGACAGGGTACGGGACTTGGCCTTTCCATGGTCTACGGTTTTGCCGGCCAATCCGGTGGTGCGGTGCGTATCTACTCCGAGGTGGGCAAGGGCACGATGATCTGCATTTATTTGCCCCGCCACGCGGCCGAAGAACATAGCTCCGACATACCAGTCGACGCGGGGCCCGCGCCTGCAGCGACCGGCGTTCACACCATCCTGGTCGTGGACGATGAACCCCTGGTCAGGATGGTCGCGGTCGAGATCCTCGAAGAGCTGGGCTACGAGGTGCTGGAGGCGAGCGACGGTCCTTCCGCCCTTAAAATACTTGATGCGCGCCCCACAATCGATCTTCTGGTTACCGACGTCGGGTTGCCGAACGGCATGAACGGACGGCAGCTTGCCGATGCGGTGCGCGTCCAGCGTCCCGGTCTTAACGTGCTCTTCGTCACAGGATATGCCGAGAATGCGGTGCTCAACCACGGCCACCTCGATCATGGCATGGAAGTGGTCACGAAACCCTTCACCGCTGATGTGCTGGCGCGGCGGGTCGAAAGCTTGATCCGCCAATGACAAGCGGGCCCGGCGCGCCAGGCTTCCTCCATTTCGCCTATGGACTGCCAACTGCGCGCAGTTGGCTGACGCGACCACCGCGCAATCTCCAAGTCCGCGCTCTTTTTAGGGATTTCGAAGTGCTCGATAAACCTCATTCTGTTCAAGCTGCGCCCTTGGTCTGAATTTCCGTCCAACCAAAGCCCGCAAGGGGAACAAAAAATCAGCCTCGGCATTTAGCTGTCGACGACCAAGGTCGTCGCGACAACGCGTCTTTGTTGGAAATTCAATCGCTTTTCGATTTCGCGCCGATACCAAGAGACACTCCCAGTGGCGAGCAGAGGAGCAAAACCATGAAAGCGATCGGATCGCTGGCATTTGGCATCGCATTGTCGGTTTGCGCCAGTGCCGGGGCTGCGTCCGTGGCTTCGCTCGTGCTGGCCAAGCCCACCGAACCTCCTCCGCTCAAGGTGGCTTCCGCTCCGGATCTTTGGACCGCAACGCCGGTTCGGATCGATCGGAGCCAGCAGAACTACGAGCGTTTGCCACCCGTCTATTCCACCTACGTCACGAACCCGGTTTCGGCGAAGCTAACATCGGGGCGTCTGGCACCCACCGCTCCAGCCTCGGTGGCCTCTCATACCGGCCTCTCGACAACCCACCTCGATTGGTGCTCAAGCCGCTACCGGTCCTATAACCCCGAAACCAACGCGTACCGCTCATATGGTGGGCAAACACGAACGTGCCAGTCGCCTTAGGCAGTCAAGCGTCCGATCGACAAAGACCAGACGGCGTTAATCGATCGGCGGTTTGTTGGCTACGCGAAGGCCGATCCGCGTACCGCCTCGTGCACCGCCCGCTATCAGGGGAAGGTGCCGATGACAACACCTGCCAGCCCCACAACGGCCCTCGAAGGCACGGCCTGTATGCATCCCAAGATGCGCGCCTCGAAGCGAGCAGCAACGTGTGGTCCGTGTCGGGGCGATGAGTAGCCCGCAGTGTCAACTGCGGCACGAACAATCTTCGGCAGGACCGGCTTCTCCCGGGTGGGCGTTGGATCGGCTGAGGCATTCAAGGGATCGCGATGCCGAAGGATACCCAGCCTAAAGCGGAAGGATGAGCGTTCGTCCGGCGATCCAACCTCTACCGGAAAATGGAGATGCAAGAGTTGGAAAAAATCACACGGAAGCGCAAACTGCGGTCCAATCGGCCACTGTGGTTGAACACGCGTCATATCAAGGTTGTCGCGCAAAGTCGCATCTCCGCTGACAAAGTCGATGTGCTGATCGTCGGCGGTGGCATCGGAGGGGCGCTGATGGCGTTGTCCCTTGCCAAGCGAGACATGAAAATTCTCGTCGTCGACCGACGCGGCCCGGTACAAGGCAGCACTTTGGCGAGCACTGCGATGATCCAGCACGAGATCGATGTGCCGCTCCACCAGCTCACCTCGATGATTGGACAGGACAAGGCGCGGCGCGCATGGCAACGCTCCGCAAGAGCAGTGGAAACACTGATTACGCTCGTCGATAATCTTGGAATCGACTGTGGCTTTGAACGAAAGAAGTCTCTTTATCTGTCCGGCAATGCCCATGGTGCCCGAGCGCTTCGCCTGGAGACTGACGCACGTCAGAGCGCTGGCATTTCAGCGAGGTTTCTCAAGTCCGCTTGCTTGCGCGACGAGTTCGGTCTCAATCGGACTGCGGCAATCGAGTCCGATATTTCTGCAGCCGCCAATCCGGCGCAGTTGACAGCCGGCTTGTGGCTCAAAGCCCAGACAGACGGCGTTTTGTTGGTAGCAGATACGGAAATCACCGACGTTCGCAGCGTTGAAGGATGGAACGCGGCTGCAACCTCGAAAGGTGAAATCATACTGGCCAAGCACATCGTGTTTTGCACGGGCTACGAGTTTCTCGACGCCGTGGCCCACCAAGGCCATCGGATGGTATCTACCTGGGCCCTTGCGACTAAGCCGCACCATCCGCGGCCCGACTGGCTCAAGAACTATGTTCTTTGGGAGGCATCCGATCCCTACCTCTATTTTCGCTCGACCAAGGATGGTCGCCTGATTGTTGGAGGGGAGGACGAAGAAAGCGCGACGGCATTTGCGGACCCTATCAAGCTTAGAGCCAAATCAAAGGTCTTGCGCGCAAAGCTGTCGGCGCTCCTGAAAATACCAATCGGCGAACCGGATTATCTTTGGGCCGCGCCTTTTGGCATTACCTCTGACGGGTTGCCGCTTATCGGATCCGTTCCGGGCCTGGAGAATGTCTATGCCGTGATGGGTTATGGGGGCAATGGCATTACCTACAGCCAGATCGCTGCGGAGATCGTGTCGTCAGAGATTTTGGGCCACCGCGACCCAGATAGCGAATTGTTTGCCTTTCGCTGAGCTTTGAGGCCAGGTCTCAAAACAAAAAGGCCGCCGGAACGGCGGCCTTTGAAAGACAAAGAGTGAAGGTGCTTTGGATCAATGGAAACGCTGGTTTGAATACCAGTCGTCAATGTCTTTCTTTGCCTGATCCTTCGCATATCCATAGCGCTCCTGGATCTTGCCTTCGAGTTGCTCGCGTTTCCCGTTGATCTGGTCGAGGTCATCGTCGGTGAGTTTACCCCACTGCTCCTTGACCTTACCCTTGATCTGCTTCCAGTTGCCTTCGACACGGTTCCAATCCATTGAGGACGCTCCATTGCTATTTCAGGTACATTTCTGGAACGACTGAACCGCGCACTTGTTCCGTTTTTTGTAGAAGCTGTCGCGACGGAATTGATGGTCCTGTTTGACGGGGACCGGGCTTTAAGGAACCTCGACACAGTTCTTCGGCCGACTGCAGGGCCTGCGCGCAAAGCCCCGCGTTTGGAAGGCTGCCTCGTCGGTTTAGCCAAGGCGGCTTCTGCCCGGGCGCAAACCGAAATGGTCGCATGATGGAGAGAAGGGACACATAGGCAGACAATGCTTATCCGTTGCCAGCGGCATTATGCCGGCAACGGATGAATTTAGCACACCGAGAAGGTGTCCTGCGGAAATCAGAGCTTGTAGCGCCGACGCTCCTCTTCAACCTCATCGGAGGTATAAGGAGCGAGCGTCGGATCAAAGCGCCGCCAGCCCTGCTCGGAATACGAAGCACGACGTTGCACGGGGTCGACCCAGCTACCGCGGCGCAGGATCGCCTCTGCATCCGCCTGGAGCGCGTCGTCGACCCGTGCCGTGACGACCGCGCCACCGCGCCGTACGCCTTCCGCATAGACATGGGCATGTTCTTCCGGAACGCCCGAATCCGTCATCGCGCCGATGATGCCGCCGGCGGCACCGCCTGCAACAGCACCGGCGGCAGCACCCGCTGCGGTCGCGGCAAGCCAACCGGCTGCGACCACCGGCCCGACACCCGGAATGGCCATGACCCCGAGGCCGGTCAAAAGTCCGCCAATGCCGCCGACCGCAGCGCCGACACCGGCGCCCGTTCCTGCGCCTTCAGCCGCATTGCTCTCATCGGCGCTGCCATAGCGATCGCCAGCATTGTTGGAAACGATGCTGATATCGTCAGACGGCACGCCGCGATCTTCAAGGGCCGACACTGCAGCGCGGGCGTCCGAATAGTCGTCAAAAAGTCCACTAACGGTTTTCATGGGGATTTCCTCGTTGCTGGAGTTAGTTGGCAACAATGTTGCCCTGGTAGTCGAGCGCGACCTGCGTGGATTTGCCGTCCTTCGACGCAGTTGCGCGCCAGACGCCCTTGTCGTCGAGCTTGAGACCGGTCACATCGGTGTAGCCGGCGTCAGTAAGGCGATCCTTGGCCTGTTCTTCGGTGAAACTGTTGGCGCCGGCAACGGGCGCTGTTGGATTGGTAGTGTCTGGTGTTGCAACGGCAGGCGTATCACCATCTGTCGTAGCCGGCGGTGTGGCGGTCTGCGCGAGCGCGCCCAAACTCGATGCGCCGAGGAAGACCGCGGCGAGCAGCATATTTTTCATGATTTGGTTCCTTGTTTAGATCCTCTAGGCCCAGGTCCTATATCCGGGCGTTCTGAGGAAACCTTGAGATCATAAGAGCCACGTCCCGGTTCGTTTCGACCAGGTGAGCAGCATGATGGATAAGACCAGCAGCCTGAGGGAACACTGCGCTTTAGCACGATGGATGCTCCCTTCGGACGGACGCTACATGGCGTCCATGCCCTTGATTGCATTGTCGAGATGCGACGTGCATTTCTCCATATCGTTCGCCATCATGGCATCTCTCGCCATGGTCAGTTCCTTGGTGGACTCTATCTTTTTTGCGCCGTCGGAGATTTGCGCGACTTGCTGTTCGGCCTTGGCGATTGAAGCTTCGTCGCAGACGACCTTTTGCTGTGCCAGAGCTGGGCTGGCAAATGCCGCGATGAGGGCGAGAGTAGCAATCGGTTTCAGCATTGGTATGTTCTCCATAGGGCCGATACGACACCGGCGTTCACGGCGATTGAACGGCAAAAAGGGTCTTTCTGTTCCCTTGATAGCCGGCCGAAAAACGAAGTTTTTTCAAGGAACATCCACGCGTTTGCTGCGTTTGGAGCGCGTGCAGCTGTGGGTCTGTTTGTGCGCTTTTTAGCCGTCTTGGCGGCGAACAGCGAGCGCGGTTGTTGGTGAATAGGACACGCTCACGTGGGGCAAGAGTGAGCCCTCGTCTCGTTCAGATTAAGACCACGAGGGCCGCAGGCTGACACGCCGGTGCGACAGAGAGGGTGGGATACGCGCATCTACAAATGTGACGTCAGCGGACTTTCGCTCTATTTCGCTATTCGTCACAGCGTTGGTGCCGTCAACGGGCCAGTCGGTTTTGTTGCCGACATTCTGTAGACTCGCACAGGCCGAAGAGCGGGACATTTCGGTCATAAGACAACGTTTATTTTTGGCCCTGGCGTGAGTGCTTTCGTCATGGCGATTTAAACACCCGTTTGCGTTGATTTCGCTTCGACGGAGGGCTTTGCGCGCTAGCCTTGTGGGTGGTCGTCAGGGGTGAAGATGCTCCCCGTCTCATCGCCATCCCAATAGGTGACTTTCGATGCGTGAACCTTGATCATCAAGAGACCGGGCGTGTCCACGCCTTGGGGAAACCATCTTTCAAGCTCGCTCATCCAATGCTCGGTAAACGTCTGCTTGTCATCCACGAGCGAAGCATTCCCTTCGATTGCAATGAAAATACCGGGTTTGCCGAGCAGGCTCGGACGAGCAGTGTAAGTCAGTGCTACCTTCGGATCTGCCTTGATCTCAGTAATTTTTTGTGACTGCTCAAAGCAGAAGAACCAGGTGTCCCCCACATAGTCGACGTCGCCATTGTTGCTCATTGGTCGGCTGGAGATGGTTCCGTCTGCCTTCTTTGTCGAAAGCATGCCAAAGTCGATATTCTTCAGTTCGTTCGAGATGTCGTTGAGTGTCAAAGTCATCGTGCTCTCCCTTGGCCGTTTCAGGTCCTAACCGCGACAGCACAAACAGGTTCCTTGGCACCGCGCTGGCGCACTTCATCGGTCACGGTTCGCTGAAACCGGTCGCGGAAACACGGAAGCGACCTGCAGGATCGTTGCGAAAGATCAGTCCACCCCGCGCCTTCGATCGCGCCGGCACGTAGTCAAGCGTGATCTCCGCGGTCTCTATGACATTGTCGCTGTCGGTGATTTCGCCACGTACGACGACGGCGGCCGCCGTTCGGTCGGCTGCGTTGTTGACATCGAACATGACCCGATATCCGCCTGCACGCCCCATGCTGCTGACGACCGTCACCGAGAGGTCCGGAGGTCCATCGGCCTGGGTTGCAGCCTGATAGCTGATCCAGCCAATAAGCGCCGTGATCAGGATAGCGGATACTGCACCGGTTGCCCATTCGATCCAATGCGCCTTGCGATTTTCAACGGAGCCTAGTTTGGGGGACTTTGCCATCAAGTCACCTAAAGAATGAGCCGCGCGGCCGCTGCGCCGATTGCGCTCGGGAAGGCAAGAACCGCCGTGGCGACAATCGCTTGGGTTGGATCGAGGCCGTCCAGCCGATGAAACGTCCACAGGCAATAGAGGCTGATCGCAAATGCGATGACGTAACCCGGCATTGTGAAGCGGATAAGGGCATGCCAGCCAGGTGTGTTCTCATCGAGTTCATGGCCGCCTATGAATGACAAGGCGTAGACGAAGCCATGCATCAGCAGGATCGACGCCGATATCGCGGCAATGGCGTGCCACAGCGACATCTTAAAGGATATCAGGATCATTTCTTCGGTTGGAGCGACGTTGAGACCGAGAAACAGAGCCCCAACGACCATCATAAAAAGTTCGCCACCGTAGCCATCGCCCCGGGTCTCGCCGATCGGATCCTTCTCGTCCTCGCTGCTTTCGGATCGTGTCCCCAGCTCGCTGCGGCCGAGCAAGGCGCCAATGCTGGCTGGGACCGCCTGGATGGCGATCATTCCAAGCACTTCTGGCAGGGCCTGGCCAATCTTTAGGACGCCAATGATGAAAAGAACAAAGGTACTCGCCGCGATACCCAGGCAGTATGCAATGCTTGCGTCTCGCAGCGCTTCGCGCCATGTCGTTACATTTTCAAAGCCGATCCGACGCGCAAGGAGGACAAGCAGCGGAATGTTGACCAAAAGCAAAATAAGCAGCCGGTCGCGGTCGATGTAGAGGCCGAGTTCCCACATTTCCATTGTGAGGAACATAGGCAGCGCAAAAAGCAGCGCGCCGGCGAAGCCGCGTGCCAGGCCCTTTGCGAAGCGGCCATGGTCAAAATCGGCCCGCGTCCCGCCCTTGGTCATCTTTCCCTCTCAAGGCTGCTGTCGCCTCACAAGGACGCGGCAGCATTTCTCGCTGACAGAGGTAACGTCGAGAGGCAGCGCAAGTTCCTGATGCTACAGCCGGCCCGTGCAGCCCCCTCGAAGTCGGCGTTTCCTTGCTTGCATCGATCAATTGCGCATCGAACCCGTTCAGCCGTCCGCACTCCGGTGATCACGACCGGCGCGTGGCGTTCAGGCTTTCGTTGCTCAGGGCATTGGAACAATAACAACGTCCACGTCTTTCCACCGGGTTGGTAGCCCTTGGGAAAGGGAATGTTCGTGAAGTTGGAGCAGTAAGCGATGCCCTTGGGTTCTTTCGACAAGGAGGGGAGTGAAGATATCTTGCGAGCGAGGCTTGCGGCCATCGTGGAGTCGTCCTTCGACGCCATCGTCAGCAAGGATCTCGATGGTACCGTTCGGACCTGGAACGGCGCGGCTGAGCGCATGTTCGGCTACTCAGCCGAGGAGATGGTCGGGCGATCAATCCTGACCATCATACCCACTCATCTTCACGACGAAGAGCGAGATCTGCTGCAGCGCCTGCGTAAAGGGGAACGGATTGAACATTTCGAAACCGCCAGGCAGCGCAAGGACGGGAGCTACATCACGGTATCGTTGACCATTTCCCCGATCCGCAACGCCAAGGGCCGCATCGTCGGGGCGTCCAAGATCGCGCGTGACATCACCCCGGCGAAAGATCGCGAAAGGCGAATTCGTCTGCTTCTGCGGGAGGTCAATCACCGGGTGAAGAACCAGTATGCCATTATTCTGTCGATGATCAGGCAAAGTAGAAGCGAAGAAGCGGAACCAGCAGCCTTCCAGAAGGACCTCGAAAACCGCATCTGGGCCCTTTCGGCATCCCATGATCTGATTGCATCGGCGGATTGGCAGGCAACGGATCTAAGAGGCCTGGTTGAAAAGCAAATCGCTGCATTTCATGCAGACGCGTTCTGTCGGATCTCTGGCCCGGACCTCGCCCTTGCCCCGGCCGCGATTGAAAATCTTGGAATGGCGATCCACGAGTTGGCCTTGCACTCTTCAAAGGGCGGGGTGCTGAGGGCGGGTGAGGGCACGATTTCAATCGCGTGGGATCTCGCCACGTCTGCGGCAGACCTCACCTTTTCCATGAGCTGGGAAGAGCAGCTTGGCCGAGGTCACGATTACGCGTTTCCGCGTTCGGGTTTCGGCGCTGTCGTGCTGAAGAGGACCGTGGCGCAAGCTTTGAACGCAAAGGTGCAAGCGACCTGCAGCGACGGGTGCCTTCGGTGGAAACTGGTCGGGCCAGCGGGTCGTTTCCTGGAATGGCCGCAGCTTTCGCTATGAAGCCTTCCACTGACAACCGTGCGGTGTGACTGAAATGTGACAGGCGATGCCTGCCGAAAAGGAAATGGCGGCAGAGAGATGGAAAACGAGTGGAGGAGCCATAGTTAGAACGTCGCAGCGCGTTGTCCCAGTCAGGCGGCGCCAGGGGGAGGTATCGGGGCAGGCAAGTGAACGGCTCGTGGTTTCGAAAAGTTTGCCCGCTTCGGCCATCTGCTTGGCGATGGCGAGACGGGAACGGGTCGACCAATCTGGACCAGGTGGAGGAGTGTCATTAGAACCTTCGCCTGAACCGATTTGGTTTCCCCTCCATTAACGCGTTGGCCGTAAACGTCCGCTGTTTCCACCGGACAACTCAACAACTGCTCTTCCCCGGAGTCTGAATGTCAGCGACAGCAACCAAAAGCCTGAACTCGCGCTCGTTCCAGGGCATCCTTGGCCTTGAACCGGCCGTGGCGCTTGGCCTGGCAGCCACCCTCTTCTTTTTCGTCGCGAGCAGTGTCGTTGCCTATCTCAACCTGGAGGCGCTGCAGCGAGGCAACGAGAGGATCGTGCAAACGCATGTCGCCATTGTTTCTCTCGATGAACTGCTGTCGCTTGTTCAGGATGCCGAGACCGGTCAGCGTGGATTCCTGTTGACGAATAGCGGCGGGTATCTCGCGCCCTACAACGCGGCAGTTCGCGCCATCCGGCCAAAACTCGATCAGATCGGCGACCTGACTGCGGCCAATCCGGGGCAGAGCCAGCGGCTCATAACCCTTAGGCAGCATGTGGAGGCCAAACTTGCGGAGCTTGGTGAGACCAT
This sequence comes from Ensifer sp. ENS07, assembly GCF_014852185.1. NCBI lineage: Bacteria > Pseudomonadati > Pseudomonadota > Alphaproteobacteria > Hyphomicrobiales > Rhizobiaceae > Ensifer > Ensifer sp. ENS07. The sequence continues at coordinate 38,296 of NZ_JACVBE010000020.1, forward strand.
CGATCGGAGACGGGCCGACGGGCTCGAGGCAGCGATCGCGATGGTGAACTCCGATCGCGGCAAGATCGAAATGGATGCGGTCCGCGCTCAGATTGCGGCGATGTCCGGCGCCGAGCTGGACGTGCGCCTTGATCGACTGGCCGAAATGAAAGGCGCACAGAAGACGGCGCGCCTCAGCACCCTATTTTCCGCTGTTCTCGGAATTGCCCTGACCGCGGCAATCGCCTTCCTCATCCGCAGGGCCGCGATCGCCCGCCGAAGGGATGAGTGGCTGCAGGCCGGCCAGGTCGGGCTGGCGTCAGCGATGATGGGCGATCAATCGATCGAGCAGTTGGGCAACAACATTCTCGACTTCCTTGCGCCCTACGCCGGCGCCGTTTCGGGAGCGGTCTTCATCGGCGGTGGTGGTTCGTTCCAGCGGGCAAGTGTCCGGGGTGTGCCCGCCGAGGCGAACCTGCCGACGGCGGTTCGTCCCCGCGAAGGCCTTTTGGGCCAGGCGGTTGCGGAGGGGACCTCGATCGTGGTCGACGATGTACCGGATGGCTATCTTGCCTTCGGCTCGGCGCTTGGGATGGACAAGCCGCGCCATCTCGCTATCCAGGCGGGAAAGGTCGACGGATCCGTGAATTCGGTGATCGAACTCGGCTTTCTCACGCCGGTTGACGAGACGATCGTTACCCTTCTTGATCGCGCATCGGAGGCTATCGCGATTGCCGTGAAGTCGGCGACCTATCGCGGCCAGCTTCACGACCTGCTGGAGGAAACGCAACGGCAGTCCGAAGAGTTGCAAACGCAAAGCGAGGAGCTGCGCGTTTCAAACGAAGAGCTTGAAGAGCAGGGGAGGGCGCTTAAGGAATCGCAGGCGCACCTTGAGCAGCAGCAGATCGAACTTGAGCAGAACAACGCTCAACTGGAAACACAGGCGCAGCGGCTTGAGCTTCAGCGCGATGACCTGGAGCGCGCAAACGTATCCATATCGGCCAAGGCCAAAGAACTCGAGCAGGCAAGCCGGTACAAGTCCGATTTCCTTGCCAACATGTCTCACGAGCTGCGTACGCCGCTGAACTCTTCCTTGATTCTGGCCAAGCTGCTCGCTGACAATGCCGACGAAAACCTGACTGAGGAGCAGGTGAAGTTTGCCAAGACGATCCAATCCTCGGGCAATGATCTGTTGAACCTGATCAACGACATTCTCGATCTCTCCAAGATCGAGGCAGGGCATGTGGAAATCCGGCCGGAAGCGGTGTCGCTGGAGCGTCTGGCCGGAAACCTTCGCCAGGTCTTCATGCCGTTGGCGACTGAGAAGAAACTCGGGTTTTCCGTTGAGCTTTCAGGAGATCTCCCGGTCAGCATCGAAACCGATCCGTTGCGGCTCGAACAAATCCTCAAGAACTTGCTTTCCAACGCGATCAAATTCACCGAGACCGGCAAGGTTACCTTGGTGATTGGCTCGGTTGCCGAAGGTAAGATTAGCTTCTCCGTCAGCGACACCGGAATCGGAATTGCACAGGAACACCAGCGGGCGATCTTCGATGCCTTCCATCAGGCCGATGGCACAATCAGCCGTAAGTATGGCGGCACCGGGCTCGGTCTTTCTATCTCTCGGCAACTGGCGCGGCTTTTGGGCGGAACGATCGTGCTTCAAAGCCAGGCGGGACAGGGCAGTACGTTTACCGTTACCATCGGGGAACGGTTCGATGTGGCCAAGCCGACAGCTCTTGCGCCAAGTCCAGGAACGCTCGCAACGACGGTCACGGCGCAAAAGGCAAGTTCGGTTACGCCGAGGCCGATCCGCCGGATCGACGACGACCGCGATGTTCTGACAGATACCAAACGCGTGCTGTTGGTGATCGAAGATGATGACACTTTTGCCGGCATCGTCCGTGACCTGTCGCGGGAAATGGGTTTCCAGGCAATTGTCGCGGCAACCGCCGAAGAGGCGCTTTCGCTTGCGAAGGAATTCATGCCAAGCGCCGTCGTGCTCGATATAGGGTTGCCGGATCAATCGGGCCTCGCCGTCCTGGACCGACTGAAGCATGATGTCTTGACCCGTCATATCCCGATCCATGTCGTGTCGGGGAGCGATCACACCGAGAGTGCCTACTCTCTCGGGGCTGCCGGTTATGCCATCAAGCCCGTCAATCGAGAAGAACTGTTGAAGGTTCTGCAAAAGCTCGAGGCGCGGTTTACGAAACAGATGCATCGCGTCCTGGTCGTCGAGGACGATCCGGTTCAGCGCGAAGCGGTGGCAAAACTGATCGGCACCCAGGACGTTGAGACGGTGACCGCCAGCACCGCCGCCGAATGCCTTGACCTCCTGAAGCACCAGACTTTCGACTGCATGGTGCTTGACCTGTCGTTGCCTGACGCGTCGGGATATTCGTTGCTGGAGACGCTGAGCTCACAGAGCGCCTATGCCTTCCCGCCCGTCATCGTTTATACCGGACGCGAACTCTCGGCGGATGATGAGCAAAAGTTGAGGCGCTACTCGAAGTCGATCATCATCAAGGGGGCGAAATCCCCCGAACGACTGCTCGATGAAGTGAGCCTGTTCCTGCATCAGGTGATATCGGAACTGCCGGACGAACAGCAAAAGATGATCCGCAAGGCGCGCAACCGCGATGCGCTGTTGGAGGGGCGTCGCATTCTCGTGGTGGAAGACGACATCCGAAACGTCTACGCGCTCACCAACATTCTCGAACCGCGCGGTGCGATTGTTGAGATCGCGCGCAACGGCCGCGAGGCACTGGAGGCTCTCGAAAAAGCTTCATCTGGCCCCGGGCGCCCGATCGAGCTCGTGCTGATGGACGTCATGATGCCTGTGATGGACGGGTTGGTCGCAACCGCTGAAATCCGAAGGAACCCGGCTTGGAGGAAGTTGCCAATCATTGCGCTGACCGCCAAGGCAATGCCGGACGATCAGGAGCGCTGCATTGAGGCTGGGGCGAATGATTACATGGCCAAGCCGCTGGACGTCGACAGGCTCCTGTCGCTGGTGCGTGTATGGATGCCCAAATGACCGAAGCCACCGCCGCTGAAAAGGTGGAAGACATCGAGATCCGGCTGCTGCTGGAAGCGCTGTTTCTCAAATACCACTATGACTTTCGCAACTATGCGCTGGCCTCGATCAAGCGCCGCCTGAAGAAGGCGCGCGAACAACTGGGGTTCGAAACTATCTCGGCGATGCAGGAGGGACTTCTGCACGATCAGGCAATGCTGCCCCAATTGCTGCGTTTTCTGACCGTCCAGGTGAGCGAGATGTTTCGCGATCCGAGTTACTTCCAGGCGATCCGGGAAAAGGTCGTTCCCCACTTGAGGACCTACCCTTCCTTGAAGGTGTGGATTGCTGGCTGCAGCAGCGGCGAAGAGCTTTATTCGCTGGTTATTCTGTTTCGCGAAGAAGGCCTCGAAGATCGAACGATCTTCTATGCCACTGACATCAGTCATGAAGCGCTGGAGGCGGCCGAGGCCGGCGTCTATGCACTCGACAGGATACAGCTTTTCACCGAGAACCATCGCAAGTCGGGTGGAAAGTCATCGTTGTCGGACTACTATCAGGCGGCATACGGCAAGGCGCTGTTCGATAAGACCTTGCGCCGGCATGTCGTGTTTTCGGATCACAGCCTGGTAACCGACGCTGTTTTTGCAGAAATGCACCTCATATCGTGCCGAAACGTCATGATCTACTTCGACCGCGCGCTTCAGGACCGCGCGGTGGGTCTTTTCAAGGACTCGCTCGCTCGCAAAGGTTTCCTTGGGCTCGGCGCCAAGGAGAATTTGCGCTTTTCCCTTCATGCCGATGCATTCACGGATTTCGTGCGTGAGGAGAAGATCTACCAAAGGCGTGTCGAATGACGCCGGCAAAAGCTCAAGCGGTGATCATTGGCGCTTCGGCGGGGGCTGTCGAAGCACTTTCGGCCATTCTGCCGGCGTTGCCGCGAAGCTTCCGGTTGCCCGTGATCGTGGTCGTTCACGTTCCATCCGACAGGCCGAGCCTTATGGTCGACCTGTTTCGCGCAAAGTGCCGGTTGCCTGTCGAGGAGGCCGAGGACAAACAGTCGCTCGAGGCCGGCACGATCTATTTTGCGCCGCCGGACTATCATCTGCTCGTTGAAACGGACAGGAACCTGTCCCTCTCCTCTGATGAGCCTGTCCTCTTCTCCCGCCCATCGATCGACATACTTTTCGAAAGTGCTGCCGATGCCTTCGGTCCGGATCTTGTCGCGATTGTCCTGACCGGCGCCAATCGTGATGGGGCAGACGGCCTGGCGGCTGTCCACAAAGCAGGCGGGACGGCGATCGTGCAAAACCCTGAAAGCGCTCACGCTCGCGCCATGCCGGAAGCTGCAATCCAATCATGCCCGAGCGCGATCGTCCTGTCGCTCGATGCCATTGCCGAATACTTGAAAGAGGTCTGAGAACAACTATGGAGCCCGTCCCGTTTCTACTGGTCGATGACCTCGAGGAAAACCTCATATCGCTCGAGGCACTGCTTCGCCGCGACGATCGCCTTCTCATGAAGGCGCGGTCCGGCGACCAGGCGCTTGAGATCCTGCTTCAACAAGACGTGGCGCTCGCGCTCGTCGACGTTCAGATGCCGGGTCTGGACGGTTTCGAACTTGCCGAGCTGATGCGCGGCAACGAACGCACGCGGCACATTCCCATCATCTTCGTTACGGCGGGTATTGCAGACGGCCGACGCCGCTTTCGCGGCTACGAGGCTGGCGCGGTGGACTTCATCCAAAAGCCGATTGAACCGGACGTTCTGTCAAGCAAAGTCGACGTGTTCTTCGAACTGTACCGGCAAAGGCAGCAACTCGCCGCGCAACGAGATGAGCTCGCTGCCCAGGCGCAGGCGCTCAAGCAGGCAGCGGAGCACAAGGATATCCTGCTGCGGGAAATCAATCACCGCATCAAGAACCTGTTCAGCCTCACCGCCGGGTTGATCTCGGTGAGCGCCAGGCAAGCCACAACCGTCTCCGATCTCGAGGCTGATCTGCGGTCGCGGCTACACGCGTTGTCTCGCGCCCACGAGCTTACACTGCCCGACCTCGTCGGAGAGGACGATCGCGGAGACATCGCGACGACGGTTGTGGCGCTGTTGAAGGCGATCGTTGCGCCACACGACCACGCTCACGGCTCTCGCATCCTGATCTCCGGAACGGACGCTCCCCTCGGCGACAAGGCACTGACGTCAATGGCGCTCCTTCTGCACGAGCTAACCACCAACGCTGTCAAGTATGGTGCCCTTTCCGGCCCTGCGGGGCAATTGAGCATCGACCTTTCGACGATCGACGAAGAACTTCACGTCAAGTGGAGTGAACACGGATCACATCCCTTGTCCGAGAGCTCCGAAAGGACGGGATTTGGAACGACGCTGGAGAAAGCGGCAATCTTGGGATTGAACGGATCGCTGGCGCGAAATTGGCGGACAGATGGGCTTTGTCTGGCGCTCCGCATCCCGCTGGCCAATCTAAAAAGCTGATCAGTCGTCGCCCTGCTCGCGGACGGGAGAGCGACTTTTCTCATGGCCGTCGCAGGCGACGCCCAAAGAAGGCCAGCGCAGCTCCGAGCTCCGTCGACGTCATCGAGGAAGGATCTACAATCTGTGTGCCATCGACCCGAGTGATCGTCACTTGGACGCGGGCCGTCGCGGATCGGAGCGTCAACGAAGGAGAGGAATCTAAAACCGTTCCAGCATCTTCTTGAGAGTTACGTTCTGCGCACGGAGTTGTTCCGCCAGCAGTTTTCGGAGGCGGCTGTTTTCCGCATCAAGTGAAACCAACTCTTCCAAGGGCATCGTCGGCGCCGATCTCGACTCCAGATCCGACTGTTTCTCCGTAGGTTCCGAAGCGGTCCTCGGGGAGGGGCGGGGAGAATGCTTCCCGCTGGCGCGTTTCGGTAAACCGCGGGTCCTGGCGACAGTAAGCGGGCCAATTGCGGTCTCCCGAGCTTTATCAGCGACATTGGCATTTAAATACGCCGCAGCGACCTGGTCAGCCACCTTATTCGTCGGTTCGGGCGCCGTGATCACGGCCGGTTCGTCAACAAGACTCGGGACATCAGCATCACAGGCGGGATCAATGCCGCCGTCGGCATTCAATTCTTGACGGCCGAACAGATGAGCCGCTTCGTTTTCAACCTCGCGCGCAAGGGTCTTGAGATCTGTGTTGCCCCAGATCGAACCCGCTTGCGCTTTTGGCTGACGGCGGCCGGATTTGAACTCAACAACGAACCTGCGTTGTGGCCTTTTCATATAGTTTGAACCCAATGTAGATCGACGTGCTGCGGCATGATTGGCTGCACAACGTCGGGTGCAACCTCGCATCTCAGCCGCCCGCCAATGGAGCGGTGGAGCCACAGCGCTCAGCGCGTGGCTTCTCCGGGCCTCAATCTATGCCAAGCCTCTTGCGCAGGTCGGCATTCTCAGTGCGCAGTTTTTCCGTCAGGAGTTTTCGCAGCTTCTGGTTCTCGGCGTCGAGCTTCACCAGTTCGGCGAACTCGTCGCTGGCCGATGCGGGTTTTTTGCTCGTCTTATCATCCGCCTTTAAGCTACCCTTCCAGTTATAGTAGGTCTGCTCGGATATTCCTGCGCTTTTAATCGCATCTTTGATCGTGCTCGTGCCGTCTGCGACCTGGGCCCCGATCTGCCTCAGCTTCTCGAGTTTATCTTGTTCGCTGAACTTACGGGACTTGGTGGGTTGCTTTGATGCTGTTGCCTTCGAAGTCGCCCGTGTGGTTTCCCCAGCCGCTTTCTGACGCTTCGTCGCGCTTCGCTTTGCTCGCTCGGGTGTGTGCACAGTCGTTGCGTCCTCCGCAACCAGGCTGGTTGGCGTCGTGTTTTCGTCAGGCATTAGTGATCCCTTTTTTATGGTCGCCCTTTTTTTCAACCGAGTGAAGACCAGAGTCAACATTACTTGCCGGTCGATTTTTGGTGTCGATCCAATAGGGTATACGGATTGGCTAGAAGTTTCCATGCTGGAGCAACTAGACACTAAACCCGAGGGTCCAGATCGGCGTTCGCCGACAAGGCTTCAATTGCACTGCAGGCTCAACGGTTGTCGATGGGGCGGCGTAGCACTTCCCCATCGACAGCAAGGTTCAAATTGCGTGCATTGGCAGCTGCACTCATCTTGCCTTTGCTTTGCCAAGGACAGATGTGACGGCCTCGACCGCCGCTTTCACCACAACATTGGCCTCGTCCTTTGTGAGGCAAAGCGGTGGCGCAAAGCCGAGGATATCACCTTGCGGCATGGCCCGCCCGATGACGCCGCGCTCAAGCAGGGCAGCCGCAACTTGCGGGCCGATCTTCTTTGCCGGATCGAAAAATACCCGGTCGTCCTTATCCTCGACGAACTCAATTGCGGCCATCAGGCCATCGCCACGTACTTCGCCCACATGTCTGTGGTCAGCGAGTGACTTCGTCAGTTCAAAGCGGAAATAGGCACCCGTGCTGCCGGCATTTTCAACCAGGCCCAACTCGTCGATCAGTTCGAGGTTGGCGACCCCCGCGGCCGCACAGATCGGATGGGCGGAATAGGTCCAGCCATGGCCGATCGCGCCCAGTTCGTCGGATCCTTGCACCAGCACCTGCCACATCTTATCCGATACGATCGTGCCGGAAAGCGGCGCGTAGGCCGAGGTCAGACCCTTGGCAATGGTGATGAGGTCGGGCTTCATGCCGTAGTGGTCCGATCCGAACATCGTGCCGAGACGGCCGAAGCCGGTCACCACCTCGTCTGCGACGAGCAGGATGTCGTATTTTTCGAGCACAGCCTGGACCTTCTGCCAGTAGCCCTTCGGCGGCGGCACGATGCCGCCAGTACCGAGGATCGGCTCGCCGATGAGGGCGGCGATCGTCTCCGGTCCTTCCGCAAGGATCATCTCCTCGAGCTTGTCGGCGCAATATTGCGAGAACTGCTCTTCATCCATCGAGCGATCGGGGCGTCGGAAGAAGTAGGGTGCTTCGGTGTGCAGGATCGGCGCGCGCGGCAGGTCAAAGGCGTTGTGGAATAGATGCAAGCCGGTCAGGGAGCCCGTCATGACGCCGGAGCCGTGATAGCCGCGCCAGCGGGAGATGATCTTCTTCTTTTCCGGCCGGCCAAGGATGTTGTTGTAGTACCAGATCAGCTTGATGTTGGTCTCGTTGGCATCGGAGCCTGAAAGACCGAAATAGACGCGGCTCATGCCCGCCGGCGCACGATCGATGATCATCTTGGAAAGCGTGATCGACGCTTCCGTACCGTGGCCGACATAGGCGTGATAATAAGCAAGGTTCTTCGCCTGCTCGGCGATCGCGTCTGCGATCTTCTGCCGGCCGTAGCCCACATTGACGCAATAAAGGCCAGCAAAGGCATCGAGGCTCGTCCTGCCGCTGGTGTCGGTAATATACACACCTTCGCCGCCGCCGATCACCCGGGTCGGTGTTTCACCACGCGCATGCATGCCCATATGCGTGGAGGGGTGGAAGAAGTGATCACGGTCCCAGGCGCTGAGTTCGTTGCTTTTTTCGAGCATGGTCTTTCCTTTCGCGTATGAAATGTGGCGCCTGCGCTCAGGCGGCCGTATCGATGCAGAGATATTTGAGTTCGGTGAAGGCCTCGATGCCGTGGCGGGAGCCTTCGCGGCCAAGGCCCGACTGTTTCCAGCCGCCGAAGGGGATCGGTCCGCCGGTGATCTTCACCCGATTGATCGCGACCATCCCGTACTCCAAAGCCCGTGCAAGACGCATCTGGCGCGCTCCGTTTTCGGTGACGACATAGGCGACGAGGCCGTACTCGGTGTCGTTTGCCCGGGCGACTACTTCGGTCTCGCTGTCGAAGGCGGTGACCGCGGCAACCGGGCCGAAGGTCTCCTCACGCATGATCAGCGCATCGTCCGGTACATCCGTCAAAAGGGTCGGCTCGAAGAACAGAGCGCCTGTCTTGTGGCGCTTGCCGCCCGCCAGCAGCTTTGCGCCGCGCTTCAGCGCATCGGCGACCTGTTCTTCCACCTTGGCGATGGCACGCTCGTGCATCAGGGGGCCGATCTCGGCGTCTGGTTCGAGGCCCGAGGCAACCTTCAGCGCTTCGATGCGAGCCTTGAAGGCCCGCGTGAAGTCCGCAAGTGCAGGGCGCTCGACATAAATGCGGTTGGCGGCGAGGCAATCCTGCCCGGATGTGGCGAACTTCGCCGCCATTGCGATGTCGGCAGCCTTCTCGATGTCGGCATCGGCAAAGACGATCAATGGTGCATGGCCACCGAGCTCCATCACCATCCGCTTCATGGTGTCAGCGCACTGGCCCGCAATCAGCTTGCCGATCTGCGTCGAGCCGGTGAAGCTCATGGCGCGAATACGCGGATCGGCATTCATGCGGCCGACGATCGTGGCGGCATCGCCGGTCACCACATTGAAGACACCCGCGGGAAGCCCAGCCCGCTCGCCAAGTTCGGCAAGGGCGAGCGCTGAAAGCGGCGTTTCGCTGGAGGGATGCGCAACGACCGTGCAGCCGGCGGCAAGGGCAGCTGCGGCCTTCCGGGTGATCATGGCTGAGGGGAAGTTCCACGGCGTCACGATCCCGACGACACCCAGCGCCTCGCGCCGCACGATCATTTCGGCTCCGGGCAGATGGCTGGTGACGCTTTCCGCATTCAGCCGCTTTCCTTCCTCCGCGTACCATTCGACGAAGGAGGCCGCGTAGTCGATTTCACCGCGCGATTCGGCGAGTGGTTTGCCCTGTTCCAGCGTCATCAAGAGCGCAAGGTCCTCGCGCGACTCCAGTATCAGGTCGTGCCACTTGCGAAGAATCGCGGAACGCTGCTGCGGCAGCATGCTGCGCCAGGCGGGCAGTGCGTCACTCGCCGCCGAGATGGCTTCTGCGGCCTCATCGGCACCAAGGGCTGCGACCCAGGCAAGCGTCGCCGACGAGGCAGGGTCCGTCACCTTGAAGCTTGCGCCGTCGCGGCTAGCAATCCAGCGCCCACCGACATAGGAGAGCTCCCTTAAGAGGTGCGGATCGGCAAGGCGGGCAAGCGCGTCGTGAAAGGTCGTGCGGGCAAATACGGCGGTCATGGCAGCCTCCTCTTGGTGTCTGGAGGGAGTCTGCCAGAGGGCGAGGGACAGATTGTCCATTGCCGGGGTGGGCGTCAGAGACTTTGGCTAAAGATTGGCCCGGCCGTAGACAATCTCTCTATTCGGAAGGGGGAAGCAACGTCTCGAGTGGAAGCACGGTCTCCTCCTTCACCGTCTTGGTGACGATGTAGGTGAAGTAGCGGTCGATGCCGAGCTCACGGTCAAGCAGGCTGTCGACAAGGCGCTGGTACGCATCGATATCACGCGCCACGATCTTCAGGATGTAATCGACGCCACCGCCGACCGACCAGCAGGCCACGATCTCGGGCGTTGTCGCGACAGCCCGTTCGAAGCGTTCGAAATCCACTTGCCGATGATTGGCGAGCGTCACCTCCATCATCACGCTGGCAACAGGCGCAACGCGTCGCACCGCAACACGCGCGTGATATCCCGTGACGATGCCGGCCTTTTCCAGCTTGCGCAGGCGCAGCCAGCAGGGCGTTGGTGATAGACCCGCCCGTTCCGCCAGCGCCAGCTTGGTGATGCGTCCGTTCTGCTGGATCGCCTCCAGGATACGCAGGTCGATGGCGTCGAGTTTCATTCGGGGCGCCCTCCGGGCGGGGATCGTGTCAAAGCGGAGGAAAAGACAATGGGAAACCATTTTGGCATTGTCAATTGAACTGATTTTGAGCACTGTCGAAATCATGACAAATTGGCGACCCGACATATCCCAGTTGCGCCGGCCGGCCTATCTCTCCCTCGCCGAGCAGATCGCCCGCGCCATCCAGGAAGGGCATCTGCCGAACGGGACGCGCCTGCTGCCGCATCGCAAGCTCGCCGACGACCTGAAACTTTCCGTGCAAACCGTCAGCCGCGCCTACGACGAACTGATCCGACGAGGGCTCATTTCCGGAGAAATTGGTCGAGGTTCCTTCGTGCAGACAAGGCCGAAGGAGCCTGAGCCGCCCTACCTGCCGGAGCGTCTTGGCGAACTGGTGGATCTCTCGATCCTGAAACCTGTGTGCGAGCAACTCCATCTGGAGCGCATGCGCGCAGCCTTCGGGTGGCTGGCGGAGAACCTGCCGTCAAGTTCGGCGCTTTCGTTCCGGCCGAATATGGTTTTCCCGCGCCATCGCACCGTCGCGGCCGAGTGGCTGTCGCGGTGCGGTCTCGATGTATCGCCCCTCAATATCAGTCTGACGAATGGCGCAACCTCAGGCATGACAGTGGCGCTGATGAGCGTCGCTCCGCCGGGCTCGACCGTTGCGACCGAGGCGATCAGCCACCACACGCTTGTGCCGCTTTCCAGCTACCTTGGCCTTCATCTCGAGGGCTTGCCGATCGATCGCGAAGGCATGATCCCCGAGGCGTTGGATGAAGCTTGCCGCACCGGCGTCATCCGCGCCGTCTTTCTCCAGCCCTCGGTGATCAATCCGACCGCGGCGTTGATGGGGCCTGAGCGCCGGCAGGCGCTTGCCGAGGTCGCACGACGCCACGATATCGCGATCATCGAGAACGACATCCTGGGGCCGCTTGTGGAAGGTCGGGCGCCGCCGATTGCGGCCTATGCGCCGGAGCGCACCCTCTACGTCACCAGCTTCACAAAGATCACGGTACCGGGCCTGCGCATCGGCTATCTTGCCGCTCCGGATCGCTATGTCGCAGCGGCTGCCAACCGCCATCTCGTCTCCAACTGGATGGCGACGCCTTCAATCGCCGAGATCGCAACACTTTGGGTCAGCGACGGCACGGCGATGGAACTCGTCAATTGGCAGCGCCGGGCACTTGGCGTTCGTCACACGATCGCCGAGGATGCGCTTGCGGGCTTGCCCTATTATAGCCATCCGCAGAGCCTGCATGTGTGGCTACCCTTACCGGAAGGGCATGCGGAGGAAGGGTTCGTATCCCAGGCGCGTCTGCGCGGTGTCGCTATTGCGCCCGGCTCTTCGTTCCGCACGGCCGACCAGGGTTGGCAGCCGGCGGTGCGCATTTCGCTCGGCTCGACCACCGAGCAGGAATTGCGCACCGGACTTGGCATTCTCGCCTCACTCGCCAGCGGAAATCCAGAAGCGCTGTTGCTCGCGATTTGAGTGAACTGCCTTGCAAATGGGCGATGTCAGAATAATTGTACTGATATTATTATTGACATTGACATGATTTTGTTTGCCGCGCATCGTTGCTCCATCACTTGTCTCAATAGGGAGAGACATGCATGGCAGCGCCGATCATCCGCATCGACAACATCACCAAACGCTACGGTCCCTTGACCGTACTCGACGGTTTGTCGATGGACGTGCTGCCGGGCGAAAAGCTGGCGCTTATCGGTCCCTCCGGATCGGGCAAGACAACGATCCTGCGCATTCTCATGACATTGGAGGCGATCAGCGGCGGCCATATCGAGGTCGACGGCGACCAGCTCTATCATATGCCGAAGAACGGCAGCCTCGCGCCGGCCGACGACCGCCATCTGCACAAGATGCGCGAGAAGATCGGTATGGTCTTCCAGCACTTCAATCTCTTCCCGCACAAGTGCGTGCTCGACAATGTCACGCTCGCGCCGATGCTGACGAAAGGCATGGCGAAGGCCGCGGCGGAGAAGCGGGCGATGGAGCTTCTCGACATGGTGGGCATGGCCGACAAGGCAAAGAGCATGCCCGCGCAATTGTCCGGCGGACAGAAGCAGCGCGTTGCGATCGCCCGGGCGCTGGCTCTTTCGCCAAAGATCATGCTGTTTGACGAGGTGACCTCGGCACTCGACCCGGAACTGGTCGAAGAAGTGCTGAATGTCATGCGCAAGCTTGCGGTCGAAACAGACATGACCATGCTGCTCGTCACGCATGAGATGGGTTTCGCCCATGATTTTGCCGATCGCATTCTCTTTTTCGACCGCGGCAAGATCGTCGAGGAGGGCAAGCCGGACGAGATTTTCCGCACGCCCAAGCAGGAACGCACGCAGACCTTCCTGCGCAAGATCATCGCGGCAGGGCACCGCGTCTGAGCGGCTTTGCCGCCCGGAAACAAGGCTCCAAACAAAAACCAGGGACAGCCAGAGGAGTTCGCAACTATGAGCATGAGAACCTTTTTGACCATAACCGCCAGCGCGGGCGCCCTCACGGCAATGGTTGCCACAGCGCCAGCCTGGGCCGACGGCAAGCTTGAGGAACTGAAGGAACAGGGTTTCGCCCGTGTCGCCATCGCCAACGAACCGCCCTTTACGGCAGTTGCCGCCGACGGCAAGGTTTCTGGCGCAGCTCCGGACGTCGCGCGTGAGGTCTTCAAACGCCTTGGTGTCGAAGACATCGTCGCCTCGATTTCTGAATATGGCGCGATGATCCCGGGCCTTCAGGCCGGTCGCCACGACGTCATCACTGCCGGCCTTTTCATGAAGCCGGAACGTTGCAACGCCGTTGCCTATTCAGAACCGATCCTTTGTGATGCCGAAGCCTTCGCGCTGAAAAAGGGCAACCCGCTGAAGCTGAAGAGCTACAAGGATATCGCCGACAACCCGGACGCCAAGATCGGCGCGCCAGGTGGCGGTACGGAAGAAAAGCTCGCGCTCGAAGCCGGCGTCCCGCGCGATCGTGTCATTGTCGTTCCGGATGGCCAGAGCGGCCTGAAGATGCTGCAGGACGGCCGTATCGACGTCTATTCTCTGCCGGTGCTTTCCATCAACGCTCTTGTCGCCAAGGCGAACGACCCCAGTGTCGAAGTCGTGGCGCCGGTTGAAGGCGCGCCGGTCTATTGCGACGGCGCGGCCTTCAAGAAGGGCGAGGAAGCCTTGCGCGATGCCTTCGACGTGGAACTCGCAAAGCTCAAGCAGTCGGGCGAGTTTGCCAAGATCATCGAACCCTATGGCTTCTCTGCCGCGGCCGCGATGTCGACGACCCGCGAAAAGCTCTGCGCCGCCAAGTAAGGCCGCAGCAATCGGGCCTCTTCCCAAACCGGGGAGAGGCAGTCCGCTCCCTCGTATATGGAAGAACGATGACCGACTGGTCCGGCTACATAGGGCTGATCCTTGAAGGCGCGCTCGTGACGCTTGAGCTTACCGTGCTCGGCTCCTTGCTCGCGCTCGTCATGGCATTCGTCGCGGGTCTTGGACGCGTCAGCCGCATTTTCGTGGTTCGCGCGCTTGCCACCACCTATATCGAGTTTTTCCGCGGCACGTCGATCTTCGTCCAGCTGTTCTGGGTCTACTTCGTGCTGCCATTCGCCGGCGTCACCTTGTCGCCGCTTCAGGCCGGCGTACTGGCGCTGGGACTGAACGTGGGAGCCTATGGGGCGGAGGTCGTGCGCGGCGCGGTCAAGGCGATCGGCCGCGAGCAACGCGAGGCCTGCATAGCGCTCAATCTCTCGCGCTATCAGTCGATGCGTTACGTTGTCCTTCCGCAGGCCCTGCCGCTGATGCTTCCGACCTTCTGCAACAACGCGATCGAGCTCTTGAAGGGTACGGCCGTCGTGTCGCTGATCTCGCTCACCGACATGACCTTTCAGGCCCAGGTGGTCCGCGCCCAGACCGGCAGCACGCTCGTTCCTTTCGCAACGATTCTCGTGCTCTACTTCCTGATGGCACTCGCCATCTCCAACGGCATGCGCTGGCTGGAACGCCGGGTAACACGCGGCCTTGATGGCGTGAGGACCTGACGATGGAATGGGACTGGAATTTCGTTTGGGAAATCATGCCGACCCTGCTTGAGGGTCTGAAGATCACCATATTGGCAACCGTTTTCGGCGCGGCACTCGCTGCCATCATCGGCCTCGTCTTTGCCATCCTGCGCATGACCGCGCCTAAGCCGATTGCGAAGGTCACGGGCTTCATCGTGGAGTTCATTCGCGGCACGCCGCTCCTTGTCCAGCTCTACTTCATCTTCTTCGTGTTGCCGGATATTGGCGTTCGCCTGCCGGCAATGCTCGCCGGCATCATCGGCCTTGGGCTCCACTATGGCACCTATGCGGCGGAGGTCTACCGCGCCGGTATCGAGAACGTGCCGCGCGGCCAATGGGAGGCGGCCAAGGCGACGAACCTCACCGGCCGCCAGACCTGGGTTCACGTCATCCTGCCACAGGCGATCCCGCCGATGATCCCGGCGCTCGCCAACTATCTGATCGCCATGTTCAAGGAGACACCGCTCCTTTCCGCCATCACAGTGCTCGAACTGATGAACCAGGCGAAAAGCGTGGCCAACAGCAGCTATCGCTACATCGAGCCGATGACGCTGGTCGGGGTCTTCTTCCTGATCATGAGCCTGATCTCCGTCGTCTTCCTGCGTTGGTTGGAAGAACGATACGCCCAAGTGGAGGAGCGCTGATGCGAGCGGTCGATCTTACACTTTCCTCGCGCATGCCGAAGCTGGATGAGCGTCCGCTCGACAAGCGCATCGGCCTGATCATCCTTGCGACCGACCACACCACGGAAGTGGACTTCCATCGCATGGTGGCAAGCGAGCAGATTGGCGTCTATGCGACGCGCATTCCCTACGCGAACCCGGTGACGCCGGAGAACTTGCGCGCCATGCAGCCCTCGCTGACATCAGCGGCCGCACTGATCCTGCCGGACGAACCTCTAGACATTGTCATGTATTCCTGCACCTCCGCGTCCGTCGTCATCGGCGACGCGCAAGTCAAGGCGGCGATCCATGCGGCCAAGCCAAGTGCTTCCGTCGTCACGCCGACTGCGGCGGCGGCCTCTGGCCTCAAGGCGTTCGGTGCCAAGCGGATTTCCGTACTGACGCCCTACACGATCGAGACCAGCGAGCCGATGGCTAACTATTTCGTGTCGCTTGGCTTCGACATCGCCCGTTTCACTTGCCTCGGTCTTGATGACGACCGGGCGATGGCGCGCATTTCTCCGGACGAAATCGTCGCCTTTGCGAAGCAAGCGACGGCGCCAGACAGCGACGCGCTTTTCATATCGTGCACGGCGGTGCGGGCGGCAGGCGTCGCGGCCGAGATCGAGGCCGTCATCGGCAAGCCGGTCGTTACCAGCAATCTCGCCACTGCCTGGGCCTGCCTGCGCCTCTGCGGCAATGAGACGGCACGGCCGGATCTCGGGCAACTCATGACACTTGCCTATTTGGACCGGTAGCGATGTCGAACCTTCCCGTAACAGTGGCGGATATCGAACAGGCGGCGCGGCGCATAAAGGGCCGGGTCTTGAATACGCCATTCGTGCTTTCCGCTTCGCTCTGCGAACGCTTCGGTGTGCCCGTCGGCCTGAAGCTCGAGCACCACCAGACGACAGGCAGCTTCAAGCTCCGCGGCGCCACGAATGCCGTGCTCTCGCTGACGTCGGAAGAGCGGGCGAGGGGTGTCGTCGCCGCCTCGACCGGCAATCACGGCCGGGCGCTCGCCCATGCCGCCAAGGCCGCAGGATCAGTCGCGACAATCTGCGTGTCCAAACTCGTGCCCAACAACAAGGTGTCGGACATCCGAAGGCTTGGGGCCAATGTCCTGATCGTCGGCAAATCGCAGGACGAAGCCCAGCATGAAGTGGATCGGCTGGTGGCTGAAGAGGGTCTCGTCATGGTGCCACCCTTCGATAATCGAACGGTCGTTGCCGGGCAGGGCACGCTCGGTCTGGAGATCGTCGAGGCAATGCCGGATGTGGCGACGGTTTTTGTGCCGCTTTCCGGCGGTGGGCTTGCGGCCGGTGTCGCCGCGGCCGTGAAAGGGCGGTCACCGAAGACCCGCGTCATCGGCCTTACGATGGAACGTGGCGCGGCAATGAAGGCGAGCCTTAGCGCAGGGCGGCCGGTGCAAGTCGAGGAGGTGGCAAGCCTTGCCGATTCCCTCGGTGGCGGCATCGGCCTTGATAACGCCGTGACCTTCGAAATGTGCCGCGCGCTGCTCGACGACGTGATCTTGCTGTCTGAAGCCGAGATCGCGGCCGGTATGCGGCATGCGTATTCCCAGGAGCGCGAGGTGATCGAGGGGGCAGGGGCCGTCGGCATCGCGGCCTTGCTTTCCCGCCGGTTTGGCCGGCTGGAGGGGCCGGTGGCGGTCATCCTCTCCGGCCGTAATGTCGACATGGACCTGCATCGACGGGTCATCAATGGCGGGGTCGATCCGCTAGCGGAGACCGCGGCATGACGGCGATGAGAATTCTTACCGAGGCGGAACTCAGGCGTATCGTTCCGCTCGATCTCGATGCCATTGCCTGCGTCGAAGGAGCGTTTCACGCGCTTGCCACCAAAGCGGTGGCGATGCCGCCGATCCTGAGGCTCGACATCCCTGAAGAGCGCGGTGAGGTCGATGTTAAGACGGCTTACGTGCCCGGTCTCGACGGTTTCGCCATCAAGATCAGCCCCGGCTTCTTCAATAATCCGAAGATCGGCCTGCAGAGCACCAACGGCCTGATGGTGCTGCTTTCGGCGAAGACCGGCCTGGTAGAGGCCGTCCTGCTCGACAACGGTTACCTGACGGATGTGCGCACAGCGGCGGCCGGCGCGGTCGCGGCTCGACAACTTTCGCGCCCGGATGCCGCGGTTGTCGCCATCTTCGGCGCCGGCATGCAGGCAAGGTTGCAGCTTGAGGCCTTAAGTCTGGTGCGGCCGATCCGCGAAGCGCGCATCTGGGCGAGAGATGCTGCTAAAGCCGAGGCCGTCGCTGCGGACTTGACGGTGAAGCTCGGCTTTCCGGTTCGGGCGGAGGCCGACGGCCGGGCGGCTGTCGATGGTGCGGAGATCATCGTCACCACCACGCCTTCCGAAACACCGGTGCTTCGGGCCGAATGGCTCCAGCCTGGCCAGCATGTCACGGCCATGGGGTCGGACGCCGAGCACAAAAACGAGATCGAGCCCGCCATTGTCGCCACCGCCGGCCTCTATGTCGCCGATAGCCTGAAGCAGACGCGCAGGCTCGGCGAATTGCATCATGCCATCGAAGCGGGCCTCGTGACGGAGGATACGATCTTCCCCGAACTCGGCGAGATCGTCGCCGGGCGCAAACCGGGCCGCAGCGGCCCCGAGCAGATCACCGTGGCGGACCTTACCGGCACGGGCATTCAGGACACCGCCATAGCTACGCTTGCTGGCGCCCGCGCGGCAATGGCGGGCGCCGGCACGATCTTCGAGAGTTGAGACCGGCTTTTCGCCGGGTATAGAGGAAAAACCGATGAAACAAGCGAACCTGAAGTTCTCGCTTCCGGAGTATGAAACGCGTCTTCAAAAAACGCGAAAAGCGATGGAAGCCAAGGGCATCGACGTGCTGATCGTCAGCGATCCGTCGAACATGAACTGGCTGACCGGCTATGACGGCTGGTCTTTCTACGTGCACCAATGCGTCGTCGTGCCGCCGACGGGCGAGCCCATCTGGTATGGCCGCGGCCAGGATGCCAACGGCGCCAAATTCACCGCCTACCTCAAACACGAGAACATCGTCGGCTATCCGGACCACTATGTGCAGTCCACCGAGCGCCACCCGATGGATTACCTCTCGGCCAAGCTCGCCGAACGGGGCCTCGACAAGCTGACGATCGGCGTGGAGATGGACAATTACTGGTTCTCCGCCGCCGCCTTCGCTTCACTTGTGAAGCACCTGCCGAATGCGCGTTTCATCGATGCGACCGCACTCGTCAACTGGCAGCGCGCGGTCAAGAGCGAGGCCGAAATCCGCTACATGCGCAACGCCGCAAGGATCGTCGAAAAGATGCATGAACGCATCTTCGACAAGATCGCGGTCGGCATGCGCAAATGCGATCTGGTCGCGGAGATTTACGATGCCGGTACCCGAGGGGTCGATGGCATCGGCGGCGATTATCCAGCAATCGTCCCGCTGTTACCTTCGGGCGTGGAGGCTTCCGCGCCGCACCTGACCTGGGACGACCGGCCGATGAAGAGAGGCGAAGGTACGTTCTTCGAGATTGCCGGCTGCTACCACCGTTATCACGTGCCGCTGTCGCGCACCGTCTTTCTCGGCAAGCCGACACAGGCGTTCCTCGATGCCGAGAAGGCGACGCTGGAAGGCATGGAGGCAGGCCTCGAAAAGGCCCGGCCCGGCAATACCTGCGAGGATATCGCAAACGCTTTCTTCGCCGTGCTGAAGAAGTACGGCATCGTGAAGGACAATCGCACAGGCTACGGCATCGGCGTTTCCTATCCGCCGGACTGGGGCGAGCGCACGATGAGCCTGCGTCCAGGTGACCGCAGCGAACTCAAACCCGGCATGACTTTCCACTTCATGACGGGCCTCTGGCTCGAGGACATGGGCTTTGAGACCACGGAAAGCATCCTGATCACCGAGAGCGGTGTCGAGTGCCTCGCCAACGTGCCGCGCAAACTGCTCGTGAAGGATTGAGCCATGCGGGAAATCAACCTTCGTCCTTCGCCGATCAGTTCTACGGTCGATTTTTCGGCCGAGGGCGTTCAGCATGGTTTCCTGCGTCTGCCTCACAGCCGCGACGATTCCGCCTGGGGCTCGGTGATGATCCCGGTGACAGTCGTGAAGAACGGGGAGGGCCCGACGGCCCTTCTCACCGGCGGCAACCACGGCGATGAGTATGAGGGCCCGATTGCGCTCTTCGATCTCGCCCGCACGCTGAAGGCCGATGACGTCACGGGCCGCGTCATCATCGTGCCGGCGATGAACTATCCGGCCTTTTTGGCCGGCACCCGCACCTCGCCGATCGACAAGGGCAACATGAACCGAAGCTTTCCAGGCACGCCGGACGGCACGGTCACCCAGAAGATCGCGGACTATTTCCAGCGCACGCTGTTACCGCTTGCCGAGATCGTGCTCGACTTTCATTCAGGCGGAAAGACGCTCGACTTTCTGCCTTTCTGCGCCGCCCATGTGCTGCCAGACAAGGCACAGGAGGAAAAATCCTTCGAACTCGTCAGGGCCTTCGGCGCCCCATGGTCGATGAAGATGCTGGAGATCGATGCCGTCGGCATGTACGACACGGCGGCGGAGGAGATGGGCAAGGTCTTCATCACCACCGAGCTCGGCGGTGGCGGCACGGCGACGGCCAGGAGCGCGCGTATCGCCAAGGCGGGCGTTTCCAACGTGCTGAAGGCGGCAGGTATCTTGAAAGGGGCAGTCGAAAGCGGTGAAACCACGTGGCTCGACATGCCCGACGGCAACTGCTTTTGCTTTGCCGAGAACGGCGGCCTTGTTGAACCGTTCGTCGATCTCGGCGACCAGGTGAGGAGCGGGGAAATCGTCGCCCGCATCTATCCGATCGGCCGTACAGGCGACGAACCGCTGAACATACGGGCAAAGATGGACGGCATCCTCGTCGCTCGCCATTTCCCCGGGCTCGTCAAATCCGGTGATTGCGTCAGCGTGCTCGCAACTATTGTCGCGGCATAGGGCTTAAGGACCACCGGCGACCGTTGCGTGCGAGCCATCCCCTAACCGAAAGGGGACGCCTCGCTGACGTCAATAAAACAGGGCCAGGATTTCTAACGCGCCCTGCGGAATTGGCTAACGTCAAGGTCGGACAGTTCTCTCCAAGCGTGTTCGAATTTCGAACTCGCAGATTGCCAGGGTGGCATTGCCCTCCTGGCAGTCACGCGGGCCAGAACAACGCCGCCGGCTCGTTCGACAGTCACGATGACGCTACGGTGCCTGTCGTCTTCAGCGATCTTGTCGGCGATCGACCTGCCATTGGTCACCGCCTGACTGTCATTGGCGTGAAACGCTCCATGGTCATCGCGACTGATCCTGCCGGACAGGTGAATATGAAAGAGGTATCGGGGCATGTTGCCACTCGAGCAATGATAACTTTTCTACTTCTTAGCAGTCTCGTTGATCTATTGCGCGTGACAGTTGCGTGACATGGCTTGTGGGGCGTGACGCAGCCATCCATCGATGGCAGGTGAGGTGCGGCCACGCGTGAGAGTGGCCGTGTGGTTGACCGCATCATTTTACGGCTCCGGGCTCCCGACACACGGGTCTCGTCCGTCGAACGTGGTGCGCGCCAGGCAGAGGCGCTTTCGTTCCTGCTACCCCTTACGCTCTTTTCGCGTGAGGGCTGCTCCTTGGTACGGCGACTGTGGAGCGTTCAACCAAGCGGACGCCGAGATTCACCCGGCGCACATTGATTTCGGGGTCGTTGATCCGTTCCAGCAGGAGTTGGATGCCGGCACGGCCAAGCTCACCCCGGTCGATCCGCATCGTCGTCAGCGGCGGGCGGCTGTGCCGGGCGATCGCGATATCGTCGACCCCGATGATCGAGAAGTCTTCCGGAACCGAGTGACTACTCGCTTCGAGAGCTTGCATGACGTTGATCGCGATCAGATCGGTGCTGCAGAAGAACGCGGTTGTGTCGGTGAAACGCCCCTGCTTTATGGCCTGCCGTATCGCCGGAGTGGTGTCGGGCTCTTGCAGGCCCATGCGACCGAGATCAAAGACGTGTCTGTTTTCGTCGAAGGCAATTCCGGCCTCCTCCAGCGCGATCCGGAAGCCTTCAAGGCGCCGGCGTAGCGACAGGCGGTGGGGAATTGTCACGTGCACGATCTCGCGGTGGCCGGCCGCAAGTAATCTTTGTGCAGCGAGCCAGCCGGCAGACCAGTTGTCGGGCAGCACGCATGAGAGCCGCATCGTCCGGTCCATGCCGTTGATGATGACGGCCGGGATGCCGCTATCGACGATCCTGTCGATCATGACGGGATGGTCCATGCCGAGCACGACAAGGGCGCCCGGGCGGATGTCGCGCAGAATGTCAGAGATTTCGCTGATCGCGATCTCCGCATCCAGCGAGACAAGCCTGACGTCGATCCTGAGCGAGCTTGTGCTGGCCTCTGCAAGCACGCCCTGGATCACGTCCTCGTAGAAAGCCGAACTGGCATAAAACTGTGCCGGCATCACCAGCACAGTGCTCTCGACGCCGGCGCGGATCAGCGAGCGGGCCGCCCGGACCTGGTAGCCCAGGCGCTCCGCATGATCGAGGATCTTGCGCCGGCTTTCGTCGCCGACGCCACCGCGATTGTTGAGCACCTTCGATACGGACGCGACCGAAACGCCCGCGGCGTCGGCGATGTCCTTGAGTGTCGGGGCGTTCGATTCGTCATCCATTTCGACGAAGGTTCCTATCTGGCCGGAGTGGGCGAGATTGATCGCGGCTGCATGGTCATGATCGTCCACTACCAGAAGAAGCGCGTGTGCCCAAGCGAACGCATCAGCGCCTCCATGAAATAATAGTCGCCGTAGGGCAGCATCGCATCGGAATAGCCGGCGCTGGCATGGGCTGCGCCATGGGCGAGCAGCCCTTCGGCCTTGGGGTCGCCCGTCAGATCGCAAGTGTCGAGCAGGCCGCCGATCAGGCGATCGCCAAATGCGTACCAGCGTTGTGCCTCCTCCGGTTCACAAAGCCCCGCGAGGATGAAGATGCCGGCCGCCATGATCGCGCCGGCGGAACTGTCGCGGGGCGCTGACTTGGCATCAGGAACCGAATAGTCCCAGACGGGGACGCCGTCGTCGCCCATCAGAGCTTCGGCCTTGGCAGCCAGACGTCTGGCGGCGTCGGCGAAGTGAGGGTTGCCGGTGGTTGCCGCACACTGCGCATAGCCATGGATCAGCCAGGCCTGGCCGCGTGACCAGCAGGAATCGTCCGCATATCCTTGATGGGTCTCCCCGCGCAGGGGCTTACCGCTTGAAGGGTCGAACAGGAAGGTGTGGAAGCTTGTGTCGTCGGCGCGAACCAGGTGCTTCAGGGTTGTTTCGGCGTGGCCATCGGCGGCTTCGGCAAAATCGCCGCGGCCGGTCTCGCGGTGGGCCCAGTGTAGCAGCGCGAGGTTTTGCATCGTATCGACGATGACGCGCCCATTGACGAATTCGGAGCGAATGCCACCGTGGATCGAGCGAGCATTCCAGGCCTGGATATATCGTGCATCCGGGCGATAGCGCTCAAGCAGCCTCGCCGCAGCTTCAAGAGCGAGGTCGCGAGCCTCCCGGTCGCCTGTCAGCAGCCACTCCGCAACGCAGCTCAAAGAAAACTGGAAGCCGAGATCGTGGTCTTGCGCATCGCGATGGCGCAAGATGTCGCGAAAAATGGCGCGGCGGCCCCGGGCGGCGTTCAGGAAGCTGGGATCGCCCGTGAGTTCCAGCGCAAGCCAGAGCTGGCCGGCGTGAAAGCTCACGACCCAGTCAAAGGGCCCGCAATAGCTCCACGTCTGATCCGGCAGGCCAATCTTCGGATTGCGCAGACCGATTGTCGGCATGGTCTGGCGCAATTTGGCAATGCAGCGTTCCAAAGCCTGCTGGTGACGTTCGCGATTGGGGCGATTGCCAACCATTTCGACCGCGTTGAAGTAGCTGTTTCGTTCGATGCGCATGATAAGCCTCACGTTGGTTTCGTGAAGTTTTCGCACAAATACGATAATTTCGTCAACTACGAAACTTTCTGTTGACGGGAAAATTTCTAGCCGCTAGGAGTCGGATGCTCGGGAGGAGCCGGGCATCGCTGGAGAGAGATACAATGTCCACATTAGGGACAACTGAAAGGCCGGCTGCCGGCAGCGGGTTCAGGCTCGCAGAGAGCCTGGCCGGGTACGGCTTTATCACCCCGTGGCTTATTGGCTTTTTTCTGCTGACGCTCGGGCCTGCTGTCGCCTCGTTCTATTTGTCTCTGACCGACTACAGCGGCCTTGGCGCAGCAAACTGGGTTGGCGCGGAGAACTACGTGCGCATCGCGACCGATGATCCGCGCTTCTGGACGGCGATGAACGTGACCTTCACCTTCGTGCTGCTGTCGGTTCCCTTGAAGTTGCTTTTTGCGCTTGCCGTGGCAGTGGCGCTGAACCGGGGGCTTGAAGGCCTGTCGCTCTTTCGTGCGATCTTCTATCTGCCGTCACTGGTCGGCGGCAGCGTCGCCGTGGCGGTCCTGTGGCGACAGGTGTTTGCCGGCGACGGATTACTCAATCAGGCGCTTAACGCGTTGTTCGGTTTCGAAGGGCCAAGCTGGATCTCGAACCCTTCGACGTCGCTTTATACGCTCGTTCTCCTGGCGGTTTGGCAGTTTGGATCCTCGATGATCATCTTTCTTGCCGGTCTGCGTCAGATCCCGCAGGACATGTACGAGGCGGCAAGCATAGATGGCGCCAGCAAGGCCCGGCAGTTCTTCAAGATCACCTTACCGCTTTTGACGCCAGTGATCTTCTTTAATGCCGTGATCCTGACGATCGATGCCTTCAAGGCCTTCACCTCGGCCTTTGTCATCAGCGACGGAACCGGCGGTCCGATCGACTCCACGCTGTTTTACACGCTCTACCTCTACCAGGAGGCCTTCACCAATTTCCGCTTCGGCTATGCCTCGGCGCTGGCCTGGGTCCTGGTGCTCATCATCGCCTTCTTCACCGCCATGTCATTCCTGACAGCCAGGTACTGGGTTCACTACGATGACTGATGCCGCTCTTTCGACGACCACCATCGCTTCGCGCGCCGACGCCGGCGTATCTGGCACATCCCCGTGGAAACGTGCTCTGCTTTATGCGCTGCTCGTCGCGGTCAGCTTTCTCATGCTCTATCCGCTGCTCTGGATGGTCGCGAGCTCGTTCAAGCCGGACAGCGAGATCTTCACCTCGACGGGGCTGATCCCGACTGACCCGACAGTCGATGCCTATCGCCGCGGCTGGACCGGCTTGAGTATCGGCTTTGGCTGGATGTTCTTCAATTCGCTGGTGATTTCGCTGCTCGTCGTCATCGGCAACCTCATTTCCTGCTCGATGGCGGCCTATGCCTTCACGCGCCTGCGTTTCAAGGGGCGCGGTTTCTGGTTCACACTGATGCTCGGCACCTTGATGATGCCGCAGCATGCGGTGCTGATCCCGCAATATGTGATGTTCCTGAAGCTTGGCTGGGTGAACTCCATCCTGCCACTGGTGGTGCCGAAATTCCTGGCGATCGACGCCTTCTTCATCTTCCTGATGGTGCAGTTTTTCCGGGGCATCCCGCGCGAGCTCGACGAGGCGGCCATCATGGATGGTTGCGGCCCGCTGCGCATCTTCCTGAAGGTGATCCTGCCGCTCTCAACGCCGGTGTTGGCGACGGCAGCGGTCTTCTCATTCATCTGGACCTGGGACGATTTCTTTGCGCCGCTCATCTACCTGAATGACATCGAAAAATACACCGCCCAGCTCGGTCTGCGCACCTTCGTCGACTCCACCGGGACGTCGGACTGGGGCTCGCTCTTTGCCATGTCGACGCTGACGGTGCTGCCAATCTTCATCCTCTTCATGCTGTTCCAGCGACTGCTGATCGAAGGCATCGCGACAACCGGCATGAAGCGCTGACACCAACTGGAATTGAGAGATAGGGACGGAAACGATGACGACGCTGGCTTTGAGCAAGATCAAGAAGAGCTTTGGCAATCTCGACATCATCCGCGGCGTCGATCTGGCGATCGGCTCCGGAGAGTTCGTGGTTTTCGTCGGCCCATCGGGGTGCGGCAAGTCGACCCTTTTGCGCATGATTGCGGGGCTCGAGCCGATCAGCGGCGGCGAACTTTCCATCGGCGGCGAGCGCATGAACGAGAAGGAGGCGAGCCAGCGCGGCATCGCCATGGTCTTCCAGTCCTATGCGCTCTACCCGCATATGAGCGTCTACAAGAACATGTCCTTCGGTCTCGAAACGGCAAAGATGCCGAAGCCGGAGATCGACAAGCGGGTCCGCAAGGCCGCCGACATCCTGCAGATTACCCATCTGCTCGACCGCAAGCCGAAGCAACTCTCTGGCGGCCAGCGGCAGCGCGTAGCGATCGGCAGGGCAATCGTGCGCGACCCGAAGATCTTCCTATTCGACGAGCCGCTGTCCAATCTCGATGCGGAGCTTCGCGTCCAGACGCGCGTCGAGATAGCCAAGCTGCACAAGGATATCGGCGCGACGATGATCTACGTCACCCATGACCAGGTGGAGGCAATGACGCTTGCAGACCGCATCGTCGTCTTGCGCGCCGGGGTCATCGAACAGCACGGCACGCCGCTCGAGATCTATAACCGGCCCGCCAACCGCTTCGTCGCCGGCTTCATCGGCTCGCCCAAGATGAATTTCCTCGATGCCGTCGCACGCGACATCCGCGACGGCGGTATCTCGATCGATGTTGCCGGCAGAATTGCGCGGCTCCCGATCGAGGAGCGCATCGCGGTTGGCACAAAGGTCAGCCTCGGCCTGCGGCCCGAACATATCGGTATCGACGCGACCGGCGGGCTCGAACTTGGCGCGCTGACGGTCGTCCATGTCGAGCATCTCGGCGGTCAGACCATCGTTTACGGGCGGCTCACCGACGGGCAGTCGCTGACGGTTGCTCTCGATGGCCAACGCCCGATCACTGCCGGCTCAACGCTGGACGTCCGGATTGCCGCGGAAAACTGCCACCTGTTCGACGGGGCCGGCGACCGCATCGGCCATTGATCGCAAAGAGAGATCTCAAGGAACAAATCATGGAGGAGGAGAACATGATCAACAGACGCCATTTTTTGCGTAACGCCGCGCTTTTCGGGGCCGGCGCCACACTCGCGACGATGCCCGCGTTCCGCGCCTTTGCGGAGGATTCCATGCGCCTTTATTGGTGGGGTACACCCAGCCGCGCCGAGCGCACGCTTGGCGTTGCCAAGCTCTTCGAGGCGGCGCATTCCGGCGCCAAGATCGTCGGCGAAGTGGGCGGGAGCGATTACTGGGCCAAACTGACGACGATGATCGCCGGTGGGAACGCCCCGGACATTTTCCAGCTCGAGCCCAGCCGCTTTGCCGATTATAGCCGCCGGTCCACCAACCTGCCGCTCAACGACTATCTCGGCAAGGTCATCCGCACGGACAAGCTGGTGCCAGGTGTGCTCGATCTTGGAACGGTCGACGGCAAGGTGACCGGTATGCCGTTGTCGCTGAACGCCTTTGCCATGATCTACGACGCTGATGCGGTCACGAAAGCCGGGCTTATCCCGCCTTCGGCCAAAACCACCTGGGACGACTTCGCCAAGTTCTCGATCGACCTTACCAAGGCAATAGGCAAGAAGAACGTCTGGGCGGTTGGAAACGCGTCGCGCTACACATACGCCTTCGAGGCGTTTTTGCATCAGCGCGGCAAGAAGCTCTACACGGAAGCCGGAAAGCTCGGCTATGAGGCCAGCGATGCGGCCGATTGGTTCGGCTATTGGGAGAGCCTCACCAAGAACGGCGGCTGCGTCTCCGCCGAGATACAAGCGCTCGACAAGGTGCTGGTCGACAGCAACCCGCTGGCGACCGGCAACGCGGCCATCGCGATTGCCTTCTCAAACCAGCTCCCTGCCTTCCAGAAGATTTCCAAGAGCACGCTCGATATCACGTCGCTGCCGGTCAGCAGTGCGGATGGTCCCTCCGGACTTTTCTATCGCCCCGGCTTGCACTGGTCGATCGCAAGCACCGCGAAGAACCCGGAACTCGCAGCGCAATTCATCGACTTTTTCGTCAACGACCTGGAGGCCGGCAAGATCCTTCAGGTCGAGCGCGGCGTGCCTGTAAACACCGACGTGCAGACCGCCGTTCTTCCCTCGATCGACGCCACGGCGAAAAAGACGGTCGACTATGTCAACGGCATTGCGGATCGCGTCGGCACCTACCCGCCGGCCGTGCCGCTCGGTGCTGGTGAACTTGACGAGCGCGTCTTCCGGCCGCTCGCCGACAAGGTCGCCTTCGGCCAGCTGACGCCGGCGGAAGCAGGCAACGAACTCGTCTCATCGGCCGACCGCATTCTCAAGGCCTGAGCATCCGCTCCACTTTGCCGGGCCGCGCGGGAAGTCATCCCCCGCGCGGCAATGTTCGAACGGAAACCTTTGGCATGACCGACATGATCTTCCCCGAAACCCTGTTTAAACCGTGGGCGGGCAATCCGCTCAAAAGCCGCGCCGATGTCGAGGCCGCGCTCAAGGCGCTGGTGGAGCCGGTTGAACAATATCGGTCTGCCGGCGGCGCTCGCATCCGGCTGGATGCGCATGCGGCACATTTCGACCAGGCGTCCGCCGACTTGGAGGGCTATTCCCGCCTGCTCTGGGGCCTGGCACCGGCCGAGGTCGGCGGCGCAACGTGGATCGATTGGACGCCGATCGCGCGCGGTCTTGCCAATGGCTGTGATCCGGCCCATCCGGAATACTGGGGCGACCCGTTCGACCGCAGCCAGCGCCTCGTGGAACTCGCAGCGATCGGATTTGCACTGAGGCTCGTTCCAGACAAGCTCTGGGCGCCCCTGTCTACGGCCGAACGGCGAGACGTTGTTGCCTATCTGCTCAAAGGCCATGCCTGCGAATATGGCGACAACAATTGGAAGTTCTTCCGGTTGCTCGTCAGCATGGGTTTGAGACATGTCGGGGTCGATTGTGATCGAGAACTCGACGTCCAGTACCGGCAGGAACTCGACGCGTTCTACCTCGGCGATGGCTGGTATCACGATGGGGATACGCGCCGCGCCGACCACTACATTCCCTTCGCCTTTCACTTCTATGGCCTGATCTTGGCGGCCCTCGATGGCGGCGACTGGACGAAAAGGTATCGGGAGCGGGCCCGACTGATCGCCGGAGACATGGCGAGATGGTTTGCCGATGACGGACCGGCGCTCTGCTTCGGTCGCTCGATGACCTATCGTTTTGCCATTGCCGGCCTCTTCGGCGCCATGGCGCTCGCAGGCGACGAGGAGATCCCCTTCGGACAACAGAAGGGTTACTTCCTGCGTCATCTGCGCTGGTGGGCGAAGCACCCCTTCGCCGCGCGCGATGGCGTGATGCCCGTCGGCTACGCCTATCCCAACCTCATCATGTCGGAACCGTACAATTCCGCGCAATCGCCCTATTGGGCGCTGAAGGCCTTCCTTCCGCTGATGCTGCCGGCGGACCATCCGTTCTGGGCGAGCGATGAGGACGCCTGCCCACAGCGATCCGCCGTCTCCACGCAGCGCCATATCGGATTCCTGATCGCCAATCCGGCAGGGGATGCCATTGCGCTCTCCTGTGGCCAGCACACGAGCGCCGAGAACACCTTCATCCGCTTCGCGCCTGAGAAATACGCGAAGTTCGCCTATTCGGGGCGATACGGCTTCAGCATCGAGAACGATCTCTGGCGGTTCGACAATTCCGTGCTCGAATCCATGATCGGTTTCAGCGATGACGGCGTGCATTTCCGCGTGCGCGAAACCAACGAAGAGGCGCTCGTCGCCGACAACCTTCTCTATGCGCGTTGGCGACCCTTCGCCGATGTCTTGGTCGAGACCTGGCTTTACTGGGACGGCGATTTCCAGGTTCGGCTTCACCGCATCGACACGCCGCGGACGCTCGCCACGATCGAAGGCGGCTTTGCAGTCGGGCGAGACGCCGGCGAAGTTTGCAAACAGGGTGCCGGCCGCGCTGTCGTTGCCACGGCGACGGACCTGTCAGCCATCCTCGACATCGGTTCGACGAACCCTCGTGAGGGCCGTTGCCATATCGCTGCCCCAAACACCAACCTGGTTTCCGCAAAAACCTTGGTTCCGCAATTGCGCGGTACTGTTCCAGTCGGCGTCAGCACGCTCGCCGTCGCCGTGCTTGCGCAGGCCGATGCGACAGAGGGGACAAGGAAACTATCCCGCTTGCCTGCAGCACCCGACGTCGGAGCGCTGCGACGGCGCGTGTCCGAGACGGGGACAACCGTAACGCTGATGCGCGGCGTACCGCTCTGACATCCCTCGATCCTGCCACAACGACCGAAAGACTTGATATGACGATCCCCGATTTTACATCCCGCCACGCGATCGATCCGCTTGCTGCCGCAGCGATGGGAACCGACGAGCTGCGTCACAATTTCCACATTGGCAGTCTGTTTGCGAGCGATCGCGTCAACCTCACCTATACCCATTACGACCGCATGGTGATCGGTGGGGCGATGCCGGTCGAGGCGGAGCTGACGCTCGAAGCCATCAAGCCGATGGGAACGAAGACGTTTCTCGAGCGCCGCGAGCTGATTGCCGTCAACATCGGCGGGCCGGGGCGGGCCGTCGTTTCCGGAAAGAACCATGTGCTCGGTCCCCGTGACATGATCTATGTCGGCATGGGGTCGGACGTGGTGTTCTCGTCGGACGACCGGTCGAAGCCGGCAAAGTTCTATCTGTTGTCAGCCCCCGCGCACCGTACTTACCCGACAGCGCTTTTGACGATCGCGGGCGCGAAACGTCTCAATCTCGGCAGCCTGGAAACATCGAACGAACGATCGATCTTTCAGTTCACCAATGGGATCGAGACCTGCCAGCTGGTCGTCGGAATGACGGAACTGAAAGAAGGGTCGGTGTGGAACACGATGCCGGCGCACATCCATGATCGACGCATGGAGGTCTATCTTTATTTCGACCTTCCGGAGCCGGCGCGGGTTTTCCATTTTCTCGGAGAGCCTTCCGAAACCCGCCATATCGTGATGGCGAACGAAGAGGCGGTGCTGTCGCCGGTGTGGTCTATACATTCCGGTTGCGGCACCTCCAGCTATGCCTTCATCTGGGCGATGGCGGGGGACAATGTCGACTACACCGACGCCGACCCGGTCCCGATGGAGACGTTGCGATGAGCGATCTCTCGGCCTTCAGCCTCGACGGCAAGCGCGTGCTGGTTACGGGTGCCAACACCGGGATCGGCCAAGGCATCGCGGTATCGGTCGCCCGGGCTGGCGGCGAAGTGGTCGCGGTCGGACGCTCGTCCATGGCCGAAACAGTCGAAAAGGTCGAAGCGGCGGGCGGCCGGATCCAGCCGTTTGCCTGCGATCTTAGCGATGGAGAGGCGGTCAAAACGTTGCTTGACCGCGTCTGGGGACAGTGCGGCCCATTGGATGGACTGGTCAACAATGCCGGCATCATTCGTCGGTCGGCCTCCACCGAGCTCTCGGAGGCCGACTGGGATGACGTGATCGACCTCAATCTCAAGGCGGCGTTTCTTCTTTGCCAGGCCTATGGCCGAAAACTCCTGGACGAAAAGCGAGCCGGGCGGATCGTCAATATTGCCTCGTTGTTGTCCTTCCAGGGCGGCATTCGTGTCGCATCCTATACCGCCTCAAAACATGGAGTGCTGGGCATTACCCGCATCCTTGCCAACGAATGGGCAAGCAAGGGCATCAACGTCAATGCGATCGCGCCTGGCTACATCGTCTCCAACAACACCGAGGCGCTGCGCGCGGATGCGAACCGCTCAGCGGCAATCCTTGACCGCATCCCGGCCGGTCGCTGGGGCACGCCCGATGATATCGGCGAGGCTGCCGTTTTTCTCTTGGCGCCGGCATCCCGCTACATGCATGGCGCGGTCGTCCCGGTTGATGGCGGCTGGTTGGCGCGGTGAATTGCGTTGCTGCCGTCCGGGTAGCGATCAGGCCGGCGCAGAGGTTAGCCTGCGGGCAATGTCGAAAAAGGCGCTGACCAGTTTCCCGTTGCTGCGCTCGCGCAAACAGATGAGTGCTTCGTCCATCAGCATCTCGGGCGCTTCGATCTCGATGGGAATGAGGCGGCTGTCCTGCCCGAACTCCGCCGACGAAACGAAGCCGACCCCGCCGCCGGCGGCGACGATCTCGCGCACCGCCTCACGACCTTCGGCTTCGATGAGCGGCGTCAGTTGCACGCCACATTGCTGCGACATCGTTTCGAGCTTTTGGCGGGTCTTGGAGCCTTGCTCGCGCATGACCAAGGGGTGCTTCACGAGTTCAGCGAAAGTCACCTTTTTCTTGCCTTGCAGCGGATAGTCACGGCTCGCAAAGGCTATGATCGGCGTGGAGTTGAGTTTCAGGATGTCGAAGTCGCTCGATTGCGGGATCTCGCCGAGAACGCCGATGTCTGCCTCATAGGCGTGCAGGCTGGTGATGACGGTTTCGGTGTTGCCGGAATCGATCGACACCTGGACGGTCGGATAGGTGCGCCGGAAAGCGGCAAGGATATGCAGCAGGTGATGGGCGGCATCGGCAACGATCCGTAGTTTTCCCGCTCTCAGCGCCCGTGATTCCGACAAAAGATCCAGGGCCTGCTGCTCGACGTCGAACATGCGGCGGGTGACTTCCAGGAGCTGTTGGCCCGCCTGGGTCAGCGTCACCTGCTTCTTGTTCCGGTTGAAGAGGAGGACATCATATTCCTCCTCGAGCTTGCGCACCTGATCCGAGACTGCCGGCTGAGTAAGGAAGAGCGCTTCGGCGGCACGCGAGAAACCGCCGTGGATGGCCACGTTATGAAAGGCGCGGAGCTGGACATAGCGCATGCGTACGACGCCTTCTTGAATAGATTTGAACGATAGTTTGATTAAAACGAACGATTTGATTTATGTAAAGCGGGCGCGGATAGTTTTCGGATTCCACCTCTATCCGGAGCGCGCCTCATGAACCTCCCGGCCGTCGTCCTCGAGCTTGCCGCCGCCACCGTCCTCTTGCTCTACGCCGTCAGCCTCGTGAAGAAAGGTGTTGAGGCGGCGGCAGGCGACATCGTCGCGCGTACCGTCGGTGGCGCCGGTGGACGACCGCGTGCGGCCATCTGCGGCTGCGCGGTTGCCATTGCGCTGCAAAGCTCGACGGCGGTCGCCATGCTTGCCGCCGGTTTTGCCGTCAGCGGCGCGCTGGCGCTTGATACCGGCCTGGCGGTGCTGCTTGGTGCCGATCTCGGCTCGGCGCTTGTCGTCAAGATCCTGTCCTTCGACTTGCATTGGCTGGCGCCGCTTCTGATCGCCGCTGGCGGTCTTGCGCATCTGAAGGCATCGACCCGCAAGTCCGTCGAGACCGGGCGTGCAGTGCTCGGCATCGGTCTGCTGCTGCTCTCGCTGCAGATGATCGGCCATGCGACGCAGCCGCTCTCTCAGAGCCCGATGCTGCCTTCCGTCGTCGCTTTCGTCGGCAAGGATGCCTTGAGCGTGATGATCCTTGCCGCCTTCTTCACTTGGGCGCTGCACTCCAGCGTGGCAGCGATCCTGCTGATCCTGACCTTTGCCGTGAAGGGCATCGTGCCCCTGGACGTCGGCATTCCCCTGGTGCTCGGCGTCAACATCGGCGGCGGGCTCATCGCGCTGTGGCTGACCCGCGGTCTGCCGGTCGAAGGCCGACGCCTGCCGCTTGGTAATCTCCTCTTCCGCGCCCTGTTCGCCGCAGCGATCTTCGGACTCTTTTCGCTGCATTCCCCGTTCGACTGGCTTCCTGGGGAGACTGTGGCCGGCAAGCTGGTCAATCTGCATGTGCTCTTCAACGCTGCCCTGGTTCTCGTCGGGGTGATTTTCTGCGGCCCGATGGCGCGCCTCGTTCGGTTGCTCATGCCGGAGGCCGCCGGTGCCAATGATCGTGCGGCTCATGTCAGCGCGCTTGACCCGGCGCTGATCGACAAACCGGCGCAGGCGCTGGCGGCCGCGGCACGCGAGGTGTTGCACATGGGCAATCTTATCGCCCGGATGCTGGAGCCCGTCATGACCGTCATTCACGCGCCGACACCGCAGGCGGTCAAGGCGCTCAGAAGCATCGATGGCGACATCCACGTGGCCCATAGCGCAATCAAGCTCTACATCGCCGCCGTCAACCGCGGCATCCTGACCGAAGAGCAATCGCGGCGCGGCATCGAACTCACCGAGGCGGCGATCCATCTCGAATATGCCGGAGACGTCGTCGCAAAGAGCCTCCTGCAAATGGCCGAGGAGCGGCTTGCGGGCGCAGGGACCTTCTCGCAGGAGGGATGGCGTGAACTCACCTTGCTGCATGCGGCCGTGTCTTCCAACGTCAGGCTGGCGGCCAATCTTCTCGTCTCCCCGGACCCGGTGATCGCGCGCGAAATGGTTCGGCAGAAGGAACATGTGCGTCGCCTGGTCGAAGAAAGCAGCAAGTGCCATCTGGAGCGGCTTCGGCAGGGCATCGCGACCAGCATCCTGTCGAGCGACATGCATCTCGAGATCGTTCGGGCGCTGAAGGAGGTCAATTCGCTGGTGACGACGATGGCCTATCCGCGCCTGCGCGAGAGCGGGGACCTCCTGGAAAGCCGGCTTGTGCCTGCTGCTTAGATATATAAATTGAAACGATAGATTGATACAAAAGAACGATTTTACAGATAGATGTTTCCGCCCCATTGTCGTTCTCGAACACGCCAACCGCGAGGACGGACAATGCCAAACACCGCTTCTGAAAGAACCATCGCGCCCCTGGAAACACCGAGGCTGGGCGAGCCCTATCTCTTGACGCCCGGCCCGCTAACCACGGCCTATCGGGTTAAGGAAGCCATGCTGCGGGACTGGGGTTCCTGGGATGGCGATTTCCGGGCAATGACCGCCAAGCTTCGCCAGGAACTGCTCGAGATTGCCGGCGATGCCAAGGGCGAGTTCGATTGCGTGCCGATGCAGGGCAGCGGTTCGTTTTCGGTCGAGGCGATGCTCGGCAGCTTCGTCCCGAAGGACGGCCGTGTGCTGGTGCTGATGAACGGCGCCTATGGCAAGCGCATCGCCCAGACGCTTTCCTATCTCGGTCGTGACCATGTGACGATCGACAAGGGCGACTACATGCCGCCACGCGGTCCGGAGGTTGCAGCAGCGCTCGATGCCGACCCTGGAATCACCCATGTCGTGATCGTCCATTGCGAAACGAGCTCCGGCATCCTCAACCCGTTGAAGGAGATTTCCGACACAGTCTATTCCCGCGGTCGCAAGTTGCTCGTCGACTCCATGAGCGCCTTCGGCGCAGTGCCGGCCGGTATCGGCGATTTCCGCTACGAGGCGATCGTTTCTTCCGCCAACAAGTGCATCGAGGGTGTGCCGGGCTTCGGCTTCGTTATCGCCCGCAAGAGCGAACTGGAGGCAGCCAAGGGGCGCAGCCATTCACTCAGCCTCGATGTGCATGCCCAGTGGGACTACATGAACAAGACCGGCCAGTGGCGCTTCACGCCGCCGACCCACGTTGTCGCGGCGTTCCTGGAGGCCTTGCGTCTGCATCGGGAAGAGGGCGGTGTCGCCGGTCGCGGAGCCCGTTATGCCCGCAACCGCGACGTCATGGTCGCGGGCATGCGCGAGGCCGGTTTCGAGACGTTGCTTGCCGACCAGTGGCTGTCGCCGATCATCGTCACCTTCTTCAGCCCGGCCCACCCGGCCTTCGCCTTCGACCGCTTCTACGACCTGATGAAGGACAAAGGCTTCATAATCTACCCGGGTAAGCTGACGGTGGTCGACAGTTTCCGCGTCGGCTGCATCGGTCGCATGGACGAGCATGTCATGCGCCGCGTGGTCGAGGCCGCCCGCAACTCACTCTCCGAAATGGGCGTCGACAGCGCCGCTCCCCCGGCCGTCGCCCTTGAAGAACGTCGCCGTCTCGCTGCCTGAACTGAGGAAATTACGATGAACAAGATGTCCAAGATCACCGTTACCGCCAACCGTCGCACCTATCCCTGGCCGAATGTCCCGGCCATCGCCATCTGCCTCGACGGCTGCGAGCCGGCCTATCTCGACGAAGCCATCAAGGCCGGGCTGATGCCGACGCTCGAGCGCATCCGCAAGACCGGGACGGAGCGCACCGCGCTCAGCGTTATCCCGAGCTTCACCAATCCGAACAACCTTTCCATCGCTACCGGCCGGCCGCCGGCGATCCACGGCATCTGCGGCAACTATCTCTACGAACCGCAGACGGGTAACGAAGTGATGATGAACGATCCACGCTTCCTGCGCGCCCCGACCATCTTCAAGGCATTCTACGATGCGGGTGCGAAGGTCGCCGTGGTGACGGCGAAGGACAAGCTCAGGGCGCTGCTCGGCCACGGGCTGAAGTATGACGAGGGCAGGGCCATCTGCTTCTCGTCTGAAAAGGCGGACAAGACGACCGAGGCGGAAAACGGCCTCGACAATGCCTCGGCCTGGCTCGGTCGCGCTGTACCGGAAGTCTATTCGGCCGATCTCTCCGAATTCGTCTTTGCCGCCGGCGTCAAGCTGCTCAAGGAATTTCGGCCGGATGTCATGTACCTGACGACCACCGACTATGTGCAGCACAAATATGCGCCGGGCGTACCCCAGGCGAACGCCTTCTATGAGATGTTCGACAAGTATCTGACCGAACTCGACGCGCTCGGCGCGGCCATCATCGTCACGGCCGACCACGGTATGAAGCCGAAGCACAAGGCGGACGGTTCGCCGGATGTCATCTACGTGCAGGACCTGCTCGACCAATGGCTCGGCAAGGACGCCGCGCGCGTCATCCTGCCGATCACCGACCCCTATGTCGTGCATCACGGCGCGCTCGGCTCGTTTGCCACGGCCTATCTGCCCGAAAGTGCGGACAAGGAGGAGATCATCGAGCGGCTGCAGGCGATCGAAGGCATCGACGTCGTGCTCTCCCGCCCGGAAGCCTGCGTACGCTTCGAGCTGCCCGACGATCGGATCGGCGATCTCGTGCTGATCTCCTCGGAAAACAAGACGCTCGGCACCAGCGAACATCGCCATGATCTGGCGGCGCTGAACGAACCGCTGCGCTCGCATGGCGGCCTGACCGAACAGGCGGTGCCTTTCATCGCCAACCGCAAACTGCCCGAATTGCTGACATCCGCGTCGTTGCGCAATTTCGATGCGTTCTACTACGCGCTCGTCGCAGCCGCCCAGACAACGCACTAGGGAGGGAGCGATGACCAAGGTGGAAACAGCATTTGCAATTCGCCACGAGCCCATGCGGATCGCCGGCAAGACAGTCGATACCGAAGGGCGCATCGAGGTGCGCTACCCTTTCAACGATGCGGTGATCGGCACGGTGCCTGCGGGCAGCGCCGAGCATGCGCGCAAGGCCTTCGAGATCGCGGCCGCCTACCAGCCGAAGCTGACGCGTTACGAGCGTCAGCGCATCCTGCTCAAGGCTGCGGACCTGCTCGTTGCCCGCAAGGAGGAGATCTCTGATCTGATCACGCTGGAGCTCGGGATCTCCAAGCAGGACTCGCTCTACGAGGTCGGCCGCGCCTTCGACGTGCTGACGCTCTCGGGCCAGATGTGCATTCATGACGACGGCGAGATCTTCTCCTGCGACCTCACACCACACGGCAAGGCGCGCAAGATCTTCACCACGCGCGAACCGCTCAACGCCATTTCGGCGATCACGCCGTTCAACCATCCGCTCAACATGGTGGCACACAAGGTCGCGCCGGCGGTTGCGACGAACAATTGCGTTGTGCTCAAGCCGACAGAACTGACGCCGATGACGGCGCTTATCTTCGCCGACATTCTCTATGAGGCCGGCCTGCCGCCGGAAATGCTCTCGGTCGTGACCGGCTGGCCCGCCGATATTGGCATGGAGATGATCACCAATCCGAACTTCGACCTCATCACCTTTACCGGCAGCGTTCCAGTCGGCAAGCTGATCGCGGCCCACGCCCACTACAAGCGGCAGATCCTGGAGCTCGGCGGCAACGACCCGCTGATCATCCTCAACGATCTGTCGGACGACGATCTCGCAAGAGCCGCGGATCTGGCCGTTGCCGGCGCGACGAAGAACTCCGGCCAGCGTTGCACCGCTGTGAAACGCATCCTCTGCCAGGAGAGCGTTGCCGACCGCTTCGTGCCGCTGGTGCTCGAGCGAGCGAAAAAGCTGAGGTTCGGCGATCCGATGGACCGGGCGACGGACCTTGGCACGGTCGTCCATGCCAAGGCGGCGGAAGTCTTCGAGCGGCGGGTGCACCGGGCAGCGGAAGAAGGGGCGGAGATCCTCTACGATCCCGGCCGTAAAGGCGCCCTCTTGCCGCCAATCGTTGTCGACCGCGTTAAGCATTCGAGCGAACTGGTGATGGAAGAAACCTTCGCGCCGATCATACCGATCGTGCGCGCGCCCGATGATGACGACGCGCTGATCGCGCTCTCGAACTCAACCGCCTTCGGCCTTTCTTCCGGCGTCTGCACCAATGACTTCCGGCGAATGCAGAAATACATCGCCGGGCTGAAGGTCGGCACGGTCAACATCTGGGAAGTGCCGGGTTACCGGATCGAGATGAGCCCCTTCGGCGGCATCAAGGATTCCGGCAACGGCTACAAGGAAGGCGTCATCGAGGCGATGAAGAGCTTTACCAACGTCAAGACATTCTCCTTGCCATGGTGATTTCAAGCGTTTCCCCCGCTGATTCACCCCTCTGGGAGCCGCCATGGCGGCTCCCTTTTTATTTGCTCCCGCAGCGTCGCGGGGCTCTGCGCGACGCGCAATCTTAGATCTGCTCCTTCATCCGGCAGATTGTGCGAAATCGTATCGAAACCTGCCGCCGCCTTGGTCAAGCGCGGTTTCCATGCCCAGTTCTGCGGCAGA
This sequence comes from Ensifer sp. ENS07, assembly GCF_014852185.1. Classification (NCBI taxonomy): domain Bacteria; kingdom Pseudomonadati; phylum Pseudomonadota; class Alphaproteobacteria; order Hyphomicrobiales; family Rhizobiaceae; genus Ensifer; species Ensifer sp. ENS07. The sequence continues at coordinate 76,517 of NZ_JACVBE010000020.1, forward strand.
ACATCCATAGTTTTTTTCTTCTAATCGATAAGAATAATAAATTTTACTTACAGGAAACCGCTGCGCAGAATGTTTCCCGAAGCCGATCACAACAGGGCAACGACAAGATTGTCCGCCGCGCTTCCCCGGTTTTACCAGGACCTCAGAGGAGAACTTCAATCATGAACAGACGCATGCTCTTTGTGCTTGCCGGCGCCGTTTCCGCTGTGCTTCCTGCCATCGCTGCCGCTGAAACGCAGCTCACCGTCTACACCGCCGTCGAAGCCGTCGACCTCGACCGCTACAAGGCGACCTTCGAAAAGGCCCACCCGGACATCAAGATCAACTGGGTGCGCGATTCCACAGGCGTCATGACCGCCAAGCTGCTTGCAGAAAAGGACAATCCGCAGGCCGATGTCGTCTGGGGGCTCGCTGCAACCTCGCTGCTTCTCTTGAAGACCGAAGGCATGCTGGAACCTTACCAGCCCAAGGGCGTCGAGACGCTCGACCCGAAATTCGTCGACAAGGACACGCCGCCGAGCTGGGTCGGCATGGACGCCTATGTCGCGGCTCTTTGCTACAACACGGTCGAGGGCGAAAAGCTCGGCCTCAAGCCGCCGACGAGTTGGAAAGACCTGACGAACCCCGAATACAAGGGCCACGTGGTGATGCCGAACCCGGCATCCTCGGGCACCGGTTTCCTCGACGTCTCCGGCTGGATGCAGATGTGGGGCGAGGAGAAGGCCTGGGACTACATGGACAAGCTCCACGAGAACATCTCCGCCTACACCCATTCCGGCTCCAAGCCGTGCAAGATGGCAGGCGCCGGTGAAGCCGTCATCGGCGTGTCCTTCGAGTTTCCGGGCGCCAAGGCCAAGAGTGCCGGTGCACCGATCGACATCATCTTCCCCGCCGAGGGTTCGGGCTGGGAGGCCGAGGCAACCGCAATCATCGCTGGCACGGCAAACCTCGAAGCCGCAAAGACGCTCGTCGACTGGTCGGTCACCAAGGAAGCGAACGAAATGTACAATGCCGGCTATGCCGTCGTTGCCTATCCGGGCGTCGCCAAGCAGGTCGAGCACCTGCCCGACGACATCGCTTCCCGGATGATCGTCAACGACTTCGAGTGGGCCGCAAACAACCGCTCTGACATCCTCAAGGAATGGCAGAAGCGTTACGACGCCAAGTCTGAACCGAAGAGCTGAGCCTGATCGGCTGGGCGCAGCGCCTTTGCGCTGCGCCCGATCGCATTTCTCGGAAAGAAAATCCCTCAAGCCAGCGGAGCTTGCAGATGAGGCATGCCCTGTCGATCGAACCGACGCCCACCAGCCGTCAGCACTTCGCCGATGACGCGGCCGCGGAGCCGGCCCCCTACTTGCAGATCTCGGATCTCTGGAAGACCTATGGCGATTTCGTCGCGCTTCGCGACATTTCGCTGTCGATTGCCAGGGGCGAGTTCGTCTGTTTTCTCGGCCCGTCCGGCTGCGGCAAGACGACGTTGCTGCGAGCCATCGCCGGTCTCGACCTGCAGACGCAAGGCACCATCCTGCAAGACGGCCGCAATATCTCGACGCTGCCGGCTTCCCGCCGCGACTATGGCATCGTCTTCCAGTCTTATGCGCTCTTTCCCAATCTGACGATCGAGCAGAACATCGCCTTTGGCCTGGAAAACACCGGCCGATCGAAGGCGGGGGTCGCATCCCGGGTCGCTGAACTCTTGGAAACGGTCGGCCTTTCGGCGCACGGCAAGAAGTATCCGGCCCAGCTTTCCGGTGGCCAGCAACAGCGCATCGCGCTTGCCCGCGCCATCGCCATCTCGCCGGGGCTATTGTTGCTCGACGAGCCGCTGTCGGCACTCGACGCCAAGGTTCGCGTGCACCTTCGCCATGAGATCAAGGCGCTGCAGAGAAAGCTCGGTGTGACGACCATCATGGTGACGCACGACCAGGAGGAGGCCCTCGCCATGGCCGACCGGATCGTCGTCATGAACCACGGCGTCATCGAGCAGGTCGGCTCGCCGACCGAAATCTACCGTCATCCCGAAACGCTGTTCGTCGCCGACTTCATCGGCGAGACCAATCAGTTCGAAGCCCGGGTTCTTGGAGATGACGAAGTCGAGATCGGCCACTCCGCCTTTTGCTGTTCGACGGAGGATTTTTCCGCCGGCCATGCGGCAACGGCGGTCGTCCGCCCGGTCGACATCATTCCCCACGGAGCCGATGCCCATGCCGTCAACGCCAGCGACCGGCCGGCCACACCGCAGAACCTGATCGATGCCGAGGTGCGCGAGATGGAGTTCCTCGGCATGTTCTGGCGCACGCGCCTGACGGCCCCGCGTCTCGGCGAGCGCACGCTGGTTGCCGACTTCTCCGTCAACGCGGTGAGACGCCTCCGGATCGAAACCGGCGGCGCCATCCAGGTGGAGATCCCGCGCGAACGCCTGCTGCTCTATCCGAGGGGGGCTGGACGATGAACATGGTTCTGGAAGCACCCCACCTTCCCCTGATCGGCAAGCGGCTGCGCCAGGAATCCTCCAAAGACGACCGCATCAAGCTCGGCTTCATGGCAGTCATCGGGCTATATCTGGTCGTCGCGCTTGGCGCGCCGCTCTTCGTCATGCTGTCGAAGTCGCTGTCGACCTACCGGTTCGAGCTTTCGGCTTTCGAGTTCCAGGTGAGCGACGAGACGGGGGCGAACTGGGGGCCGGTCGTCACCGCCGAAGACCTGAACCGGGAACTCGGGGCGGTGACGGAAGCCGAGCTTTCCAGCAGTTCCGACGGACGGCTCGCGGCCACAAAATTATTCCCGGATTTCAAGTTCCGCAGCCCCGTTCACTACCGTATTCGCGGCACGAACGACGATGCCGCCTTCCTGGTCGGCTCCACCCTCGAAAAGGGGACTGAGTGGCGGGACTATGATTCCGGTACCTTCCGGCGCGTCGTGCTGCGACCCGCGCGCGCTCTGGGTTTTACGAACTTCACGACCTATTTCTCGACGCCGGCGCTTGCGCAGTCGATCTACAATTCCGTGCTGATGGCGGTGATCAGCACGGTGTTCACGATCTCGGTCGCCTTTGCGCTTGCCTACGGCCTGACGCGCAGCTGCATGCCGCTCAAAGGGCTTTTCCGCGGCATCCTGACGATCCCGATCCTGGTGCCGTCACTCTTGCCGGGCATTGCACTCGTCTATCTCTTCGGCAATCAGGGCATCTTCAGGGATTGGCTTTTTGGCTATTCGATCTACGGGCCGATCGGCATCGTCATAGGCTCTGTTTTCTTCACCCTGCCGCATGCCTTCCTGATCATCCTGACGGCGCTCTCGATTGCCGATGCTCGCCACTATGAGGCGGCCGCATCGCTCAAAGCCAGCAAATGGCGGACCTTCACGACCGTCACGGTGCCCGGCGCGCGCTTCGGCATCGTCTCTGCGGCCTTCGTCGTCTTCACGCTTGTCATCACCGATTTTGGCCTGCCCAAGGTGATCGGCGGACAATACGGCATGCTCGCCGTCGACATTTACAAGCAGGTGATCGGCCAGCAGAACTTCGAGATGGGCGCGGTCGTTTCCGTCATCCTGCTGGTGCCGGCGGTGCTTGCCTTTTACGTCGACCGGCACATGCAGAAGCGGCAGGTAGCGCTTCTGTCGGCGCGCGCCGTGCCCTATCAGCCGAAGCCCAATGCCCGCATGGACGGTCTGTGCTTCACCTTTGCCTGCTTCGTCAGCCTCTTCATCCTCGGCATGATCGCCATGTGCCAGATCGCAGCGGTGGTGAAGTTCTGGCCCTATGACCTGACGCTGACAGCCAAGAATTTTGCCTTCGACCTGATGGACGGTGGCGGCTGGGCCGCCTATGGCAACTCGATCCGGCTCGCGCTTTTGACGGCACTCCTCGGTTCGATCGTCGTCTTTGCCGGCGCCTACATGGTGGAGAAGGCCGATGGCTTCCGCTTCGGCCGTGGCCTCTTTCACTTCCTGGCGATGATGCCGATGGCGGTGCCCGGCATGGTGCTCGGCCTTGCCTATATCTTCTTCTTCAACAACCCGGCCAATCCGCTGCACCCGATCTACGGCACGATGACGATCCTCGTCGTCTCGACCGTGACGCACTTTTATACCGTCGCGCACCTGACCGCGCTGACGGCGCTGAAGCAGATGGACCCGGAGTTCGAATCCGTCGCCGCGTCGCTGAAACAGCCCTTCCACCGGCTGTTCTTTCGGGTCACGGTGCCGGTCTGCCTGCCGGCGATCCTCAACATCGCTATCTATCTCTTCGTCAATGCGATGACGACCGTCTCGGCGGTGGTGTTTCTCTACTCGACCGACACCAAGCTCGCGTCAGTCGCCGTGCTAAACATGGACGACGCCGGCGATATAGCGCCGGCCGCGGCCATGGGCATGATGATCTTTTACACTAATGTTGCGGCCAAACTTGTCCACGCGCTGATCGCGCGCGGTCTGCTCGCGCGCACCCAGGCTTGGCGCTAACCCGCAACCAGCCCTTCGCAAAGCGCCGCCGTCCTTCGTTCTGAAGGACGGCGGCGCTTTTGTCCGCGTCACTCTACGCCACCCGGAGCTCCGCCATCACCACTTTGCGGTCGTTTCCTGCGCGCAGGCGCTCCATCTCGTTGAGACGCGAACGCTGCGGCGTAAGGCCGTAGCGTTCGCGGTAGGTGCGGGAAAAGTGCGAGGCGGTGGAAAAGCCGCAGGCGACCGCGATTTCGATGACCTGAAGCGACGAGGTTATGAGCAGCAGGTGAGCGCGCTCGAGCCTGAGGTCGAGATAGTAGCGCGCCGGCGTGCGCCCCATTTCTCTTCGAAACAGGCGCTCGATCTGGCGCCGGGAAAGTCCGGTCGAGGGCCACATGTCGGCGAGCTTCAATGGCTCGGCAAGATTTGCCTCCATCTTTTCGATGACACGGATCAATAGAGGGTTGTCGATGCCGAGACGTGCCTGCAACGGTAATCGCTGGCGCTCGCCGGTCTCACGCAGCCGCTCGCAGAGTGCCGCCTCGCAGATACGGGTGGCCACGTCCCGACCAAGGTCCTCTTCGATGATGTGCAGGAACATGTCGAAGGGCGCGTTGCCGCCGGCGCAGGTATAGATCCCGCCGTCGATCTCAAAGGCGGTCTGGCGCGGGTCCGCGATGAAGAACCGCTCGGAGAAGTCTGGAAAGTGTTCCCAGTGAACGGCGCAGCGACGCTCATCGAGCAGCCCCGCGCGCGCTAGGCAGTAGACGCCGCCGCCAAGCCCGGCGAGGCGCGCGTTGCTGCGAGCGCCTGATCGCAGCCAGGCCTCCAGGGCCCTGTCGGCCGATGGCTTCTTGCGGCCGCCACAGATGACGATGAAGCCCGGATCTGCATCGCGGCCAAACCGGTTGCGTTCGGCCGAGAGCGGCGCCGCTACCGGAATGCCCGTGCCGCAGGATGAAACGGCGGGTGCTCCATCCGCCGCTACAAGGTGCCACCCGTATACCGGGCGGCCGGCCACGTCATTGGCGAGGCGTAGCGCTTCGATCGCCGCGGAGAAGCCATGGAGGGTAAATCCATCGAGCAGGTAGAAGGTGAAGTGGCGAGCCTGCGTACATGGCTGTTGCATTGTCTCTTCCTGAGGGCGTCGAAGTGGTGCGCGGAAAGAATAGTTACATTATGCAACATATTGGACCGTTGCCAATCCCGTTAGAACGAGGATCCGAAGAAATCCGCTCGAAATCCGTGCGGGTGAGGGGCCACTACGCGTGCGCTGCGGCGTGGACAGCCGTTGCAGCTTGTCAAATGGACAAAAATGGACACAGATAGTCACATGTCAGAACAACAAAACGCCCGCGCTCTTGCTCCACGCCGTCACGGCGAGATTCTCAGGCGGCTTGCAGCCGACGGTACCGTTGGTATCACCGAGCTTGCGGATTTCTTCGATGTTTCGCGTCAGACCATCAGGCGCGATCTGAAGCTTCTTGCCGATCGCGGCCAGCTCGATCTTGTCCATGGCGGCGCCACCCTGTTCGAGCCGACGGAAGCGGCCTTCGTCGAGCGGCGGGAGGAGAATGCCGGGCCAAAAGCGCTGATCGGTCGTGCAGCAGCAGGTCTCGTGCGCGACGGCATGGTGCTCTTCCTTGATTCCGGCACGACGACGCTTGCTGTGGCCCATGCCCTGACTGGGCGAAAAAACTTAACGATTTGCACGACTTCGCTATCGATCGCCTTGCTGATGTGCCGACAGCCCCAGGTGCGCGTTCATATGCTCGGCGGCGAAATCGATCCGGATGAAGAAGCGGCCATCGGTATCGATGCGCTCGAGGCGATCAGCCATTTCCGCGTCGACGTCGCGTTCTTAGGCGGCGGGGGCCTGTCGCCCGATGGAGAGGTGACCGACTTTACCCGCAGCGGCGCCGAGCAGCGCTCGCGCATGGTGGCAACGGCGGCCAAAGCCTATTTCGTACTCGACAGTTCCAAGTTCGGACGGCTGACGCCGCTTCGCATTCCCCGCTTCGAAGCCGCCGCCGGAGTGATTGTTGATCGACATCCGCCGGAGGCGATCCGCGAGGCGCTCGAGCGCAAAGGTCCAGCCCTGGTCGTTGCAGAACAACATATGTAATCTTTTGTAACTTTTTGTCTTGTTCTTTGTCCGCGTTTTGTTACCGTGCGGCCTTCCATGGGTTCGGGAGGTCGTTTCATGGCGCAGGAATTTCCAACACAGGCACAGGTCGTCATCGTCGGCGGCGGTATTATAGGCTGCTCGGTCGCGTATCACTTAACCAAGCTCGGCTGGAACGACGTCGTTTTGCTGGAGCAGGGGCAGTTAAGCGGCGGCACCACCTGGCATGCGGCCGGTCTCGTCGGTCAGTTGCGCAGCCACGCCAACATGACGGGCCTCATCAAATATTCGACCAAGCTCTATAGCGAGCTTGAGTCCGAGACCGGCCTTGCCACGGGCTGGAAGAATTGCGGCTCGCTCTCGGTTGCCCGCACGCAAGACCGCATGACCGTGTTGAAGCGCACGGCGGCCTCTGCTCGCGCCCAAGGCGTCGCGATCGAGGTGATCTCGCCGAAGCAAGCGCAGGAGCTCTGGCCGGTCATGGCGATCGACGATCTCGTCGGCGCCGTCTGGCTGCCGGGCGACGGCAAGGCCAATCCAACAGACCTCACGCAGTCGCTCGCCAAAGGCGCCCGCAATCGCGGCGCCCGCGTGATCGAGCGCGTCCGGGTCACAGGCATTTCGACCAAAAACGGCGTCGTCACCGGCGTCGAAACCGATCGGGGGGGCATTGCCGCGGAGATCGTCGTCAACTGTGCCGGTCAATGGGCACGCAAGGTCGGCCAGATGTGCGGCGTCACCGTGCCGCTGCACTCGGCCGAGCACATGTATATCGTCACCGGCCGCATCGAGGGCGTACATCCTGACCTGCCGGTCATGCGCGATCCGGACGGCTACATCTATTTCAAGGAGGAAGTCGGCGGGCTCGTCATGGGTGGCTTCGAGCCGGAAGCCAAGCCCTGGGGCATGGCAGGCATTCCCGACGATTTCGAGTTCGCCCTCTTACCTGACGATTGGGATCAGTTCGAAATCCTGATGCACAATGCGCTGCAGCGCGTGCCGCAGCTTGAAACATCCGAGGTGAAGAAGTTTTACAACGGCCCGGAGAGTTTTACCCCGGACAACAATTTCATTCTCGGCGAGGCGCCCGAACTGAAGAACTTCTTTGTCGGCGCAGGCTTCAACTCCATGGGGATTGCCAGCGCCGGCGGGGCAGGTCGAGCCCTTGCCGAGTGGATCGTAAACCGCGCGCCGACCATGGATCTTTGGCCGGTCGATATCCGTCGCTTCGCGGGCTTCAACAACAATCCGCGCTGGCTTCACGATCGCGTCAAGGAAACGCTCGGTCTGCACTATGCGATGCCTTGGCCGAACCGGGAGCTGGATACGGCACGCCCCTTCCGCCGTTCGCCTCTCTACGATCGGCTTGCCGCCAAGGGCGCGTGCTTCGGTTCGAAAATGGGATGGGAACGGGCCAATTGGTTTGCTGCGGAAGGCGAGCGCCCCGTCACCGAGTATTCCTTCGGTCGGCAGAACTGGCATGAAGCGGTCAAGCGCGAGATGAAGGCAACGCGCGAGGCCGCCGGCATTTTCGACCAGACCTCCTTCGCCAAGCTGCTTGTGCAGGGGCGGGATGCGGCAGCAGCGCTTAACCGCATCTGCGCTGCCGACATCGACGGCGAGATCGGTCGTTCTGTCTATACCGGACTCTTGAACGCGCGGGGCGGCTACGAGAGCGACCTGACCGTCATGCGACTTGCGGCCGATCGCTTCATGCTGATCACAGGTTCGGCCCAAGCGGTGCATGATGCGGACTGGATCCGCAAGAACCTTGCCGCGGACGCCCACGTGACTTTGACCGACGTGACGTCGTCCTATGCAGTCCTGGCGCTGATGGGACCGAAATCGCGCGACATCCTCTCGAAGCTTACCTCGGCGGACATCTCGAACGAGGGCTTTCCCTTCGCGACTATCCGCGAGATCGATATCGGTTACGCCACGGCCTTTGCCAACCGCATGACCTATGTCGGCGAACTCGGCTGGGAACTGATCGTGCCGACAGAATTCGCTGTCGGTGTTTACGAGGCGCTGCACGAGGTCGGTCGCGCCTTCGGCCTGACGGATTGCGGCTACTATGCGCTTGAGGCTTTGCGGCTGGAGAAGGGCTACCGCGCCTGGAGCCGGGAACTGACGCCCGACATCAACCCCTACGAGGCTGGTCTTGGCTTTGCGGTTGCTCTGGGAAAACCCGGCGGCTTTGTCGGCCACGATGCGCTCGTGGCCGCAAAGACCAAGGGCCTGCCCTCGCGCCGCATCGTTCAGTTTACCCTGGACGATCCCTTGCCCATGCTTTGGGGCGGCGAACTGATCCTGCGTGCGGGAAAACCGGTCGGCGAGGTCCGCTCCGCCGCCTACGGTCACACGCTTGGGCGTTCGGTCGCACTCGGCCTGCTTGAAAACCCTGAAGGCGTGGACAAAACGTTCCTCGAGGGGGAGCGCTTCGAGATCGATCTTGCAGGCATTCGCTATGCCGCGACGGTGCATCTGGCACCGGCATATGATCCGCGTGCGCTGAGGGTCAAGATTTAGATCATCTTTTCGCGATGCGACGAATTGCGCGTGTTGATCTTCCCGCGAGCCCGTCTAGGCGGGCTCGCGTTCCAGCAAGAGCTTTGCCGTTTGCCAGAGGTCCTCGACCCTGCGGCTGCGCGTCGCGGCGTGACGGTAAAGCCGAATTTCGAGGTCGAGATTCCAGCCCTTATCCGTAGAGGCGGGTACGAGGCCACCGGCATCGATCGCGTCACGGGCAAGGCTTTCGGGCAACCAGCAGACGCCGGCACCCGACATCGCCATGTTCATCAGCCCGGCACTGATCGTGTTTTCATGCGTCGTGCGGCGCCGGAAGGGCGGGCGCCGCAGCATGAGACGCGAAAGGGCGACCCCGAAGAACGAATTGAACCCGTAGCTCAGATAGGGAATAGCGAGCCGCGGCTGCGCCACAGCCCGGTCGAGAATATTCAGCCCCGGTAGCGTACCATCGGGGATAGAGACGTTTGCGGCGGCGAGCGGGATCAGCCGATCATGGGCGATCGTCAGCGACGAGAATTGTGCGCGGTCGAGATGGAATGGCACCTCCGAATGCGCATAAGTCAGGAAGAAATCCGCCTCGTCACCGATGAGGGCGTCAAGATTGGCCTCGATGCCGCCGCGGTCGGGCATCAGCGAGGTGCTGAAAGCGCCAGCTGCGTTTTCGAGCAGTTTGAGCCAGCCAGGGAAGATCGTTACCGTCAGCGTATGGAGCGCGGCAAAGCGGATGAGGCCTTCTTCGTGAGACGGGCGTAGCGATTCGCGCGCTGCATAGAAGGTTCGGATTGCCTCCTGCGCTATGGGCAGGAAATTGCGACCTGCCGGCGTCAGTTCCGCCGGCATGGTGGCGCGGTTGATCAGCGTTGCCCCGAGCCAACGCTCCAACTGTTTGATGCGGCGGCTGAACGCCGGCTGAGTCACGTTGCGCAACTCGGCAGCGCGCGAAAAACTCCACGTGTCGGCGAGGGTCACGAAGTCCTCCAGCCACTTGATCTCCATGCCCAGATCTCCCCTGCGTTGCAGCTGAGGGGATCATAAGTCGTTGGAAAGAAATCGCTATGCCGATATTGCATCAGCCTTTGCTAAAAGCGAATTAGCCAAACCCCGACAAACCTTCCACGTTGCGCCCAAGGCAAACAGTTCTGATTTCGAGGCAGCGAGGAGGCTCACGAAATCAGGCTGATAACAAAAGGGGGATTGTTAATGGCCTTCCAGCTTCACGCTGATCTTATTCTGCACAACGGCCGAATCTGGCGAGGCAGGGAGGAGGGGATCAGCGAGGCCGTTGCCATTTGGCAGGGCAAGGTTCTGGCCACCGGCAGCGATGCCGAGATGGCGAGCCTCAAGGGGCCCCATACCAAGGTGATCGATCTCGAAGGCCGTTTTGCCAGCCCCGGTCTTATCGACAATCACCTTCACCTGATCTCCACCGGCATCACCATGGGCTGGGTCGACGCGACCCCTGCCGCTGCGCCGACGCTTGCCGCCCTTATGGAGAAACTTGCCGAACGCGCGGCCGTCACGCCGAAGGGCGCATGGGTGCGGGCACGGGGCTATGACCAGGTCAAGCTCGATGTCGGCCGGCATCCGACCCGCGAGGAACTCGACCGCGCCGTACCGGATCATCCCGTGCTGCTGACGCGCGCCTGCGGCCATGTGGCCATCGCGAATTCGCTGGCGCTGAGCCTGGCGGATGTCACCGAGGCGACGCCGGTGCCGGACGGCGGCGTAATCGGCACCACGGACGGGCGCCTCAACGGGTTCCTGGCGGAAAACGCGCAGAACCTCATCAAGACGGCTATTCCCGACGTGACGACGGAGGAGTTGATCGACGGCATCGAGCGGGCAGGGCGCTATCTTCTGTCGCTCGGCATTACGAGCTGCATGGATGCGGCGGTCGGCCAACTTGCCGGCTTTGCGGAAATCCAGGCTTATGAGATGGCCAAGCTTTCCGGCCGCCTGCCGGTGCGCGTCTGGCTGACACTGCTCGGCGATCCCGGCGTCTCGATCGTAGAGGATTCCTGGCGTGCCGGGCTCATTTCCGGTGCGGGCGACGACATGTTGCGCGTCGGGGCCGTGAAGATCTTCCTCGACGGCTCGGCCGGCGGGCGCACCGCATGGATGTCGAAGCCCTATCTTGGTGAGCCCGACAATATCGGCGTACAGATGCTGCCGGATGCCGACGTCGAGGCGATCGTCAAATCCTGCCACGACCGGGGCTATCAGATGGCTTGCCACGCCATCGGCGACGGTGCGATCGAGCAGCTGATCACGGCCTACGAAAAGGCGCTGGCCGGTAATCCCGATCCGGATCGGCGCCATCGCATCGAGCATTGCGGCTTCTCGAGCCCGGAGCAAGATCGGCGCATGAAGGCGGCAGGCATCCTGCCGGCGCCGCAGATGGCCTTCATCCACGATTTCGGCGACAGCTACGTTTCCGTGCTTGGTGAGGAACGGGGCAAGGCCTCCTACCAGATCGGCACCTGGATGCGCATGGGTCTCAAGCCCTCGACCGGCTCGGATTCGCCCGTCTGCTCGCCCGATCCCTTCCCGAACCTTCACGCCATGATCACGCGCAAGACCGGCAAGGGTACCGTGATGGTGGAGGCGGAAAAGCTGAGCCGCGAGGAAGCGTTGCAGGCCTACACGGAATACGGCGCCTATTCTCAGAAGGCCGAAGACGTGAAGGGCAGGCTTGTGCCGGGACAATGGGCCGACATCGCCGTCTTCGACAACGACCTCTTGGAGGCACCGGCCGATACCATTCTCTCAGGCACACGCTGCCTGATGACCCTGCTTGCAGGCCGCGTCGTGCACGACGCACGCTGACGACCTGAAAGACCAATCAACACAAAGCCGAAAACGGCACGAGAGGGAAAACAGCATGCTGAAAAGATTGACATTGGCCGCAATGCTCGGCCTCGGGGTGGCAACCGGAGCGCTGGCTGCCGGCGAACGCCACGGCGGAACGCTCGTCTTTACCGCACCCTATGGCTCGAGCTTCGCCACGCTCGACGTTCAGGCAAGCCCGAACACCCAGGAGGAATTCATCACCCAGGCGATCCACCGCGCGCTCTACAGCTGGGATTCGATCCAGAACAAGCCGGTCCTGGAACTCGCTAGCTCGGAAGAGGTGTCCGAGGATGGTACGGTGCACACCTATCGCCTGCGCGAAAATGCCGTCTTCCACAACGGCAAGCCACTGACGGCCGACGACATCATCTACAGCTACAAGCGCATCGCCAACCCGAAGAACGCCTTCCCGGGCGCAAGCTACATTGCCGTCATCAAGGGTGCGGATGCGTTCATCGCCGGCAAGGCTGAGGAGATTTCCGGTCTCAAGAAAATCGACGACCACACGCTGGAGATCACCTATACCGGACCGATCAACCCCGGCTTCCCGCTGATGCAGAACACGACGGTGATTTATCCGTCTGATGTCAAGGATGAATCGAGCTTCGCCAAGACCCCCGTTGGCCTCGGCGCCTTCGTCTTCAAGGAGCACGTGCCGGGATCGCAGGTCGTTGTCGAAAAGTTCGACAAGTACTACGAAGAGGGCAAGCCCTATCTCGACCGCATCAACATCGTGCTGATGGCCGAGGACGCCGCGCGCGACGTCGCGTTCCGAAACAAGGAAATCGATGTCTCGATCCTTGGCCCGACCCAATACCAGGCCTATCAGGGTGAAGACGCCTTGAAGGATCACCTGCTCGAAGTTGCCGAGGTCTATACGCGCAACATCGGCTTCAACCCGGCCTTCGAACCCTTCAAGGACAAGCGGGTCCGCCAGGCGATCAACCATGCGATCAATGCGCCGCTGATCATTGAACGGCTCGTCAAGAACAAGGCCTACCCCGCCTCCGGCTGGCTGCCGCTGTCTTCGCCGGCCTTCGACAAGGACAAGGTGCCCTACGCCTTCGATCCAGAGAAAGCGAAAGCACTCCTGGCGGAAGCAGGCTATGCCGATGGCTTCGAGTTCGAAGTCACGGCGAGCCCGAACGAAAGCTGGGGCGTGCCGATCGTTGAAGCCATCCTGCCGATGCTGAAGAAGGTCGGCGTCACCGTGAAGCCGAAGCCGGTCGAAAGCTCGGCGCTTGGCGATGCCGTGACGTCGAACAACTTCCAGGCCTTCATCTGGTCGAACCTGTCCGGTCCCGACCCGCTCAATGCACTGCGTTGCTTCTATTCCAAGACGGCGCAGTCCGCCTGCAACTACGCGAGCTATGCGAGCCCGGATTTCGACAAACTCTATGAGGCGGCCCAGCAGGAACGCGACCCTGCCAAGCAGAGCGATCTGCTGCGCCAGGCCAACAACATCGTGCAGGACGATGCGCCGGTCTGGTTCTTCAACTACAACAAGGCGGTCATGGCCTACCAGCCCTGGATCCACGGCCTTGTCCCGAACGCCACGGAACTGGCGGTCCAGCCCTATGACGAGATCTGGATCGACGACACGGCTCCGGACGCACGCAAGTAAGCCCTGAGAGGTTCGGGGCGGTTTCGGCCGCCCCACACATCAGTTGTCCCACCCATCCGGGTGGCCAAAATGGAACCGCTCATGCTTCGTTTTACCCTGCGCCGCATTCTGCAGGTCGTCCCGACGATCGTCGTGGTGGCGCTGCTGATCTTCGTTATCTTCTCCGTCGTCCCCGGTACCTTCGCGGCCAGCCTCTTTGCCGACGGAAAGCGTGCCGCCGATCCGCAAATGATCGCTCGCCTCAATGAGGAGTTCGGTCTGAACAAGCCGCTGATGGAGCGCTTCGTGACCTATGTTACGGATCTCGCCCAGTTCGATCTCGGCACCAGTTTCCGCACCCGCCAGCCGGTCATTGACCTCATCAACGACCGGCTGGGCGCCTCGCTTCAGCTGGCCGTCGCCGCCATGGTCTTCGCCATCGTCGTCGGCGTGCCGCTCGGCTTTCTTGCAGCACTCAGGCCCGGTTCGATCCTCGATACCGTGACGATGATCGGCGCGGTTTCGGGCCTCTCCATGCCGCAATTCTGGCTCGGCCTTCTGATGATGTATCTCTTCGCCCTGCAACTGAACTGGCTGCCCAGTTTCGGTTACGGCGACGGCTCGTTTCGAAACCTCATCCTGCCGGCCGTGACCCTCGGCGTCACGCCGCTCGCGCTGCTGGCGCGCACCACCCGGGCCGGCGTGCTCGACGTTTTGAACGCCGACTTCATTCGCACCGCCCATTCCAAAGGCATGAGCGAGGCGAAGGTGGTGCGCTGGCACGTGGCGCGCAATGCGCTGGTGCTGATCGTCACCACGGTCGGCCTGCAGTTCGGCTCGCTGATCGGCCAGGCCGTCGTCATCGAAAAGCTGTTCGCCTGGCCGGGCATCGGCTCGCTGCTGGTCGATAGTGTGGCGATCCGCGACATTCCCGTGGTGCAGGGCACGATCCTCGTCATCGTGCTGTGGTTCCTGATCATCAACACCGCCGTCGATCTGGTCTATGCCGCGATCGACCCGCGCATCAAGCAGGAGTGACGACCGTGCGCCTCGGCTTCAACTTCTGGCTCGGTGCGACGCTGACTGCGCTCGTCATCTTCGCCGGTGTCCTTGCCCATTGGATCGCGCCCTTTGACCCCGTGCTCGATGCGGACTTGATGAACTCCGAACTGCCGCCGGACGCCACCTTCTGGTTCGGCACGGACGGGCAGGGACGGGACGTCTATACCCGCATTCTTTACGGCGCGCAGATCTCGCTGACTGTTGGCATCGTGTCGCAGGTGATCAACTCGATCATCGGCGTCACGCTCGGCATGACGGCCGGCTATTGGGGCGGCTGGTGGGACGATCTGGTCAACGGCCTGACCAACGTCATGCTCGCCATCCCCTCGTTGATCTTCGCGCTTGCCGTCATGGCGGTGCTTGGCCCCGGCCTGCCGTCGCTCTTGATCGCGCTTGGCCTCACCAACTGGAGCTGGACCTGCCGCATCGCTCGCTCCTCGACTCTCTCCTTGAAATCGCAAGGCTACGTGCAGGCGGCCCAGACGCTGGGCTATGGCGACCTGCGCATCATGTTCACGCAGATTCTGCCGAACATGATGGGGCCGATCCTCGTCATGGCAACGCTCGGCATGGGGTCGGCGGTGCTGTCTGAAGCGGCGCTCTCCTTCCTCGGCCTCGGCATCCAGCCGCCATTCCCGAGCTGGGGTTCGATGTTGACCGATGCCCGCCAACTCATCCAGCTCGCCCCCTGGGCGGCGCTCTTCCCTGGCCTTGCCATCTTCCTTTCGGTGCTTGGCTTCAATCTGCTCGGCGATGGTCTGCGTGACAGCCTCGATCCGCATATGAGGACGCGCAAGCCATGACCGCGCCGCTTCTCGACATCAAGAACCTGCAGCTTGGCGTTTCGCTCGGCCGTTCCAGCTACCATCCACTGCTCAAGGGCGTCTCGTTCCAGATCATGCCCGGCGAGGCCTATGGCCTCGTCGGCGAATCCGGCTCCGGAAAATCGGTCACATCGCTTGCCGTCATGGGCCTTTTGAAACGGCCGCTTGCCGTTACCAGTGGCGAGATATTGTTCAAGGGGCAGAACCTGCTGGCGTTGCCGAAACGCGAGATGCGGCGCCTGCGCGGCAATCGCATCGCCATGATCTTCCAGGAGCCGATGACAGCGCTGAACCCGCTTTCAACGGTCGGGCGACAGATCGCCGAGATGTTCGTGCTACATCAGGGAAAAAGCTGGGCGGAAGCCGAAAAGCTCGCCGTCGAAGCGCTCGGGAATGTCCGCGTGCCCAACCCTGATCGCCGTGCCAGGAACTATCCGCACCAGATGTCCGGCGGGCTGCGCCAGCGGGTGATGATCGCGATGGCGCTTGCCTGCAGCCCGGACCTGTTGATCGCCGATGAGCCGACGACGGCACTCGACGTGACCGTACAGGCCGAGGTGTTGCGCCTCATCAAGGAACTTTGCGCGGCGCGCGGGACGGCGGTCCTCTTCATCAGCCACGACCTTGGCGTCATCGCCAGCATCTGCCAGCGCGTCGGCGTGATGTATTCGGGCTGCCTCGTCGAGGAGAACGAGACGCGGGCACTCTTTGAAAGTCCTCGGCATGAATATACCCGCGGCCTGCTCGGCGCGCTGCCACGCCTTGGCAGCCGCAGCGAACATGGGCGGCAGCGGCTCGTCGATATCGACAGCATCATCGCCGACCGCTCGAGGCTGACGGAAAGCCGCTTCATCGCGCCACGCGAACGGGAAGGGAGCCAGCCATGACCGCGCCGCTGCTTCAGGTGGACGATCTCCATGTCCGTTTCCCCATTTCCGGCGGCGGCCTGCTCGGCAAAGGACGGCGTACGCTTCACGCCGTCAACGGCATCAGCTTCGAGCTTGCCAAGGGCGAGTGCCTGTCGATCGTCGGCGAGTCGGGCTGCGGCAAGTCGACGACGGCGCTTTCCATCCTCGGCCTGCAGGAACCGACCGAGGGCATGATCCGCTATCGCGGTCAGCCGCTCGCGGGGCCCGGCGCGCCGCACCGGATGGACCGGGCGAAAGCGGTGCAGATGGTGTTCCAGGATCCTTATGCATCGCTCAACCCCCGCCAGTCCGTGCGCACCTCGCTCGCAGCACCGCTGCGGCTGCACGGCATTACCGCTGCCTCGGAAATCGAGGGCCGCATCGAGGCGATGCTCAAGAATGTCGGCCTGACGCCCGAACAGGCCGAACGCTATCCGCACGAGTTCTCCGGCGGTCAGCGCCAGCGTATCGGCATCGCCCGCGCGCTGATCCTCGAGCCTGAGATCGTCGTGCTCGACGAGCCGGTCTCGGCCCTCGACGTCTCGATCCGCGCGCAGATCATCAATCTCCTGCTCGACCTTCAGGAAAAACTCGGCCTCTCCTATCTGATGATCAGCCACGATCTGAGCGTGGTGGAACACATGAGCGACCGGGTGCTGGTGATGTATTTCGGCGAAGTCGTGGAAGAGGGCGGCTGGCGCGAGATTTTCGAAGCCCCCACCCATCCCTACACGCGCCGCCTGATCGCCGCCATTCCCGATCCGGATGCGGCGCTGAACCCGGCGGAAAGGCAGGCGAGCGACGCCACCGTGCCGCAACTTGCCGGCCGCAGCTTCGTTTCCGATGGCAGCACCGCGCCGGATGTTTTTACCGCGCCTGTTCGATCCGAACTGATCGAGATCGGCGGGAACCATAGGGTTCGGATGGCTTTGGCCTAACCGATGGAATGCGCTGAGCGAAGCCCCGTTCCGCGCCGCTGCAAAGATAAGCTAGGTTGCTCAACGTCCGAACTTGGAATCATTGAAATCTAGGATGAACCCGATGAAACGCATGCCGAAGATCGCCGTGATCATGGATGAAAACACCAGTGCGGGCGGTGGACGCTATGACGTCTCGCGAAATTACTTTTCCGCCCTGCGCCGCGCCGGCGCCTTTGCCTTCGGCATCCCCTATGTTCCCGATCTCGTCGACCAGGTCGTCGAAGATTTTGATGGGTTCTTAAGCGTCGGCGGCCGCATCAACTTCCCGAAAAGCTGGTATGTCGAAGGAGACCAATCCCAGTATCCGCCCTCGGATCGGCTAGCCGTCGACATGGCATTGATGGAAAGTTTCCTTGCGCGCGACAAGCCTGTGCTCGGCATCTGCAACGGCATGCAGATGCTCGGCTGCCTCAACGCTTGCCGGATGGTTTCCGATGTCCATTCGTCGTGGCCCGACGCGCTCAATCACGACCAGGCCAATTTCTCGCATGACGTCAGCGTTGTCCCCGGCACCAGAATGGCCGACATCCTCGGCATCGAAACATTCACCGTGAACACGTTTCACCGCGAGGCGATCGTGGAGGTATCGGGCGCGGTGACCGTTACGGCCCGAGCCCCGGATGGTGTCGTTGAAGCGATCGAGATCGGCTCGCAGACCTTTGCCATGGGCCTTCAATGGCACCCCGAAATGCTGGATGCCGACAGCCATCCGGGCGCTCGCGTCTTCGACGCCTTCGTCGAGGCGTCAAGCCGACACCTTCGATAACCTGTTCCAAGGCCCTGCTGCGTTCTGTCGGAAGCACATTCTGCCCTCTCCCGATTGACGTTGGCGGCTCCAGCAAATAGGGCCAAGCCGACAGGCGTGCCAAACGCCAACAAGACAGCAACAGGAGTGTATAGTGAGCGAACCGACCGTAGCAGAGGCAACAGATCGCATTTACGCATCGCTGCAGGCAGACAATGCCGACATCGATCTTCATATCGCAACCCTCAAGGCAGCATTGATGCGGGCAGGTTTGAAAGAGGCCGTATTCGACCCGACCAGGCTCGTGCAAAACAACCGTTCCGGACGGAAGCTGATGCAGGCGTACTTTCGGCAGCGCGGCGTAACGGTGAAATTCTCGGCCTAGCAAGGTCGTTCAATGATGCCAGAAAGGCCGCAGTCGGGTGGCCGAATGGGTGCCTGCCTGGTCGGACTGGGGTGGCTCACCAGGCTCAGCGAGCCCGGTTTCCGCTCGTCGGCTGGCTGCCAAGGTGAACCTCTCGGCGCGCGACCCTTTCAACCGGTCAGGTCGCGCGCAAATGGGCTCTGGCCGCGTTTCGAAGCGGCAGTCCGGTAAGCTCACCAAGTTCGTGTTTCAACTCCGCGCTTTGGCGATGGCGTCCTTCAGTCCTTTTTCATCCAGAACGCCGGGAATGATCGCCGAACCGATGACGAAGGATGGCGTGCCGGCGAAATTGAAGGCGAGTGCCTGACTGTAGTTGCGGTCGAGCAGCCCGGAAATCTTGGCATTGTGCGTGTTCACGGCTGCGGTCAGCTCCTTCATCGAAAGACCCGCCCCGGTCAGCGCCTTCTCGATGTCGTCCTGCCACAGCCTCGCCTTGGTTTTCATCAGCGCCTCCATCGCCGGCTGGTATTTGCCGATCTGGGCGGCTCCAAGCACTGCCTGTGCGGCGAAGACGGAGGCTTCGCCCAAGATCGGCCAGTCCTTCAGCACGAGCCGCACGTTGCCGTCGGCCTTGACCACCTTCTCGACCGTCGGATGCACTTTCTTGCAGTAAGGGCACTGATAGTCGAAGAACTCGACGATGGTGACATCGCCCTTCGGATTGCCAAGGACGGGCGCGTCCTTGTCGAAAAACACCTCCTCCTTGGTCAATTGCTGGGCGAAGGATGATCGGCCTCCGACAAGCACGGCGGCGGCGGTCGCGACCGTGGCCGTCAGAACGGTTCTGCGGGTGAACATCAGATTTCTCCTTGTGCGAATGGATTGGGGCCGAGAGCGACGGCGCGTGCGGCGATTTCGAGGATCATGCCGCGCAGGCAAACGACGAAAGTCGGAAAGGCCGGGGCTGTCATTCTGCCTGCTTCCTGTCCTCAGATGCAAAGGCGGCGAGCCGTTCGGCGATTGCCTCGCGGGAGATTTCGCCGAGATGGGTGGCGGCGAGCGTACCGTCCGGGTTGATGAAAAGTGTGGCAGGAAGGCCGATCGCGCCGTAGTGCCGGGATAGGCCCGAGAAAGGGTCGAGAAGGATGGTTTCCAGGTCGACGCCTGTTTGGCGCAGATAGGATTCTATCGCCGCGCGGCTTTCGCCCTGGTTGGCGAAGAGAAAGTCGACCTCAGGATTCCTTTCGGTCATCTCCGCCATCATCGGCATTTCCCGCCGGCAGGGCGGACACCAGCTTGCCCAGAGATTGAGAACCGCCGGGCGGCCCTTGCGCTCGGCGATGGCGAGGCTCTCGTTCCGTGCGAGAACGGCATAGGACGTTTCCGGGGCACGGGGTGCAGCGCCGCTATCGGTGAGGGTTGTGGCGACGACCCAGACGAAGAGGCCGGCCGCAAGCGGCAGGATCGCCCAAGGAGCGGCTTTCGGTGCGTTTCGCCAGAGCATCACTGCGGCGAGGAAAACACCGAGGAATCCGCCCGTCGGGGAAAAGCCGCCCTGCCAGATGGCGAGAACTCGCAACGGCTCCTGCAGGAAGCTCTCGGCATGGATGAGCACATGCCCGGCGCGCGCGCCGACAACGCCGAAAAGTGTGGCAGCCGTCGTAAAGGTGCCAAGCCGGTTGTGGATGCGGGCGGCAAGGAGCGAGCCGACAAGCATGAAGACGATCAACCCGGCGATGACCGAAAAGCGATCGGCGGAAATAGCGAAGGGACCTATTGCGACGGCGTTCATTGCGCGCTGCCCTTGGCCATCCGTGCCGCCTCCGCAAGCGAGCCGGCCGTGATTTCTCCGACGAGGCGCGTACCGGGGGCCTCCTCTTTGCTGCGGTTGAAGAAGATCATAGTCGGCGGGCCAACGACGGCAAGTGATCGCATCAGTGCGCCATTCTCCGCATCGAGGGTGCTGACGTCGAGGCTGACCAAGCGGATCCCGTCAAGGCTCGCCGCGACATCAGGCTTTGTCAGAACGGACCGCTCGATCGTGCGGCAGGTGACGCACCAGCCGGCGGTGACATAGACGAGGGTGGGTTGCCTCCCGGAGGCTGCGGTGTCGAGAAGGCGGGAGAGTGCGCCGGCCGAGCCGACCTTGGTAAAATCCGACTTCTGGATGGCGGCTGTTTGGTCAGCACTCGCCGCCCCCTTGAGCGGGCCGAGCGGAGTGAGCAGATCGCTGGCTCCAAGGCCGAAGCCCACCAGCAGCAGACTACCCCAAATGAGCGAGACGACGGCGGTCAAGCGCGTCAGTACGCCGTAGCCGCCTGTGGACCGCAGCCCGTCGGGAGCGACCGCGTAGATGCCGAAGGCAAGGGAAAACACGGCCCAGGGCAGGAGGACGAAGCGCTCCGGCACAAGCGGCGTCGCAAGCCAAATCGCCGTTCCCAGGAATGCGAAGCCGAAGACGTGCCGGACACGTTCCATCCACGCGCCGGCGCGTGGAAGCGCCTTGCCGCCGATTGTCGCCATGATGATGAGCGGGATGCCCTTGCCAAGGCCAAGTGCAAAAAGGGCGAGTGCGCCGACCGCAATGTCACCGGTCCGGGCGATGTAGAGGAGGGCGCCGGCAAGCGGCGCGGTTACGCAGGGGCCGATGAGGAAGGCGGAGGAAAGACCGGCCAGGGCGGCGGCGGCGACCGAGCCGCCCTTCTGCCGGCCGCTGCTCAGGCGGTTGCCGATCACTGCCGGCAGCTTGATGTGGAAGAGCCCGAAGCTGGAGAGCGCCAGCAGGACGAACAGTGCCGCGACCACGCCGACAGCGACGGGCGATTGCATCACGATCTGCAGGTTTTGCCCCGACCAAGCGGCCACGATGCCAAGGAGACCGAAGGCGGACGCAAGGGCCAGCACATAAGCGGAGGCGAGCATGAAACCGCGTCGTGCCGTCAGCCCCTCTCCCTCGCGCGTGAGCATGGCCGCGACGATCGGATACATCGGGAAAACGCAAGGCGTGAAGGCGAGCAGCAGTCCGAAGCCGAGGAAGCCTGCAAGAAGAAGCGCAAACCCGCCACCTGTCATGAGCCGGTCGACCGCCGTTTCTCCGCCGTCAGCTGCGATGGAAAAACCCGTGTCCGGCGCTTCCACGGGCCGTGCGTCCTTGGCAGGCGCAAAGGTAAAACCACCGACCGGTTTGCTGATGGTCATCGCGGCGGTATCGATCGTCCGCGTTGTCGGCGGATAACAAAGCCCGCCATCCTGGCAGCCCTGATAGGTGAGGCGAATGAACGGAGGCGCATTCGCGATCCGGGCGGAAGCCTTTTGGTAATAGACCTCGGTTGTGCCGAAGCCCGGATCGTCCTTGACTGTCCCCGGTTCGGTTTGCAGGGTGATCGGCCGGTTACCCTCATCTTCTGCTGCCAGGAAGTCCCTGTAGAGATAGTAGCCGTCAGCAATCGTCCATGTGATCGCCAGCCGGCCGTCGTCTTGCCTGGCGATCCCAGGTACGAAGGCCTCGTCCATCGGCAGGGGCGCCTCGAGCGCCCGGGCTGGCAGGATGGCCGCAATCAAAACCCAAACCAGCGCCAGCAGACTTGCTTTCCGCATCGTTCTTGCGTCCTCGTCTTCAATCGAGGGCGGAGCGATCAGGCCGCTACCTTAAGGCAACCTTAAAATGATTGACCAAGGCGAAGGATAGAAACGGGCCGCGCAAGTTAATCCGCTAAGACCTTGGTGCTGGCTCTCGGTGTAATTCCAGAAGAAAAGGCCGAACGATGGTCGGGCAACCGGTGCTACCGGGTTCACCTGCTTATGGACACCGGCCCTTTGGCCGGCGTCCAGACTTCATTGCCTGTGTTGCCTAGTGGGTTGCGCCCGACCCACCGGCTGCGACGATTGCGAAGGGTTGTCCCTCGACCGCGATCGTGCGGGTCTCCTTCAGTGTTTCCGTGTCGATCACGCGTACCAGGCTTTGGCGCGGATCAGTGATGGCGAGGTGATTGCCGGCGACGGCGAGGCGGGGCCTTGCGTCGCGCCAGTGGCCATCTTTGCTGTAGGGCTCCGTGACGATTTCCGATTTGGTGATCACGCCATCCACGACGTCAAGGAGGTGAAGCTTGCCGTCCTCCGTCAGGATATAGGCGTTGCGTGACTTTGCCGGATCGAGGATGAAGTCCACCCGCCGCAGCGGCAGTTCGACGAGGCGGTAGGGTTCCTTCGCGTCGGCGTCGATCAGTACGACCTTGTCTTCTCCGTAGTTCCCAAGGAAGAACTGCATAGAAGTGCCGCCGAGCAGTGTGGATACCTTGCCTTCCGGCAGCTTGTCGCCATAGGCGAGCATCTCGAGCTTGGGGCCATCGAGCCCACCTGGGCGTGCGACCAGGACGCCCTCGGCGCAACCGAAGGCGGCCAGGCGGGCGGACGTCGCTTCACCGTGGAGCCCCGTGCAGGTTGCGACATCGCCGACCTGCTTGCCCTCCTTGTCGAGAACACGCAGACCCAGGCGGGGAGGAAGCTCACCTTCCTTTACCGTCGCTTCGAGGTTCGGGACCGAAACGAGAAGATGGTTGCCGGTCGAAACCGCGACGCCATGGTGTGCGGCGGTAGTATCGTAAGCCTTGAGCTCCGCCTTGCCGTCCAGAAGCGCGCTTTCGCCAAGCAGATCGAACTTGCCACCGCGATCGTAGAAGATGGCGAGATCGTCACCATGGGCAACCACGTGGCCGGGCTTTTGTCCGCGAATGGTTGTCTCAAGCAGCCTCGGCTCCTTGACCTCGATGTCCCGGTGCTCTCCGTGATCGGAAAGCGCTATGCCGGTGTCGATGGCATGGATCAGGTTCTCTTCGCCCTGGACGGCAAAGACCGTTCGTCCGGTGTCGCTCAGAGAAAGGGCGGCGAAGCCTTCAAGGTCAAAACGGCCGATTTCCTTGTCCGTTTCCAAATCGATGGCGCGGACCACGGGCTGGGTGTGGTCGGCAATGAACAAACGCCAGGTCTCGCGCTGCTGTTCTTCCTCGGCATGAGAGGTCAACGGAAAGGCGAGGGTCGCGAGAATGGTGGTGGCGAAAAGCGCGGGCAAACCGGAGCGGGACATGAAATCTCCTATAATGTAATAACGTTACATATGTTGTGTTATAGCGTTACATTCGCCTTGTCCAGCGGCAACAAGCTGACGTTTGCACATGCGTCAACGACGCCGTCACAGGCGGCCCGCGACGGCGGCCTACGTGGCTCGCTGGCGTTAAGGAGTGTGAGGCTCGGTCCTGACGGACCGATTGGCATTCCGCGACTTCGCCTGGAGCGGCGGATGGCGGCATGTGTTGCCGCCACCCTTTGAAATGCTCGGTTCTCCGTTGGTGGGCTTCGCCGATTTTCAGGGCTGGGGGGCTTTGGGCGAGATGGACCAAAACCCGCCATAGGGCCTTCATCAGCGACGAAGGCCGTCAAACGCGGCGGGACCCGGTCATCCTGCTACTTCGCTGTGCCTTCGTTCAGGGGCAGCTTGCTCCCGCGACGCTGCGGTAGGCGGCCGTTCAGAACGATGTAGGCGAGAAGGCCGATCACCAGGCCCCAGAAGGCCCCGCCGATCCCGAGCAGCTTGATGTTGGCGGCGGAGGCCAGGAACGTGATGAGCGCCGCTTCGCGGCAGGCCGGGTCGGCTGTTGCTGCAGCAAGGCTGCCACCAATGGTACCGAGAAGGGCGAGGCCCGCTAGCGTGGCGATGAAGGTCGCAGGAAACGCCATGAACACGGCCGCAAGCGTAACGCCGAACACGCCGACGAGCACGTAGAAAAAGCCCGCGGCGATACCCGCGATCCAGCGCCTGGAGGGGTCTTCGTGGGCCTCCTTGCCGGTTGCGATCGCCGCCGTGATTGCCGCGATATTGAAGGCGTGCGAGCCGAAAGGCGCCATGATCAGCGAACCGAAGCCAGTCGTCGTGACGATCGGGTTGGCGCTGGTCTTGAAGCCGTCATTCCGCAGCACCAGCATTCCCGGCATGTATTGGCCGGTCAGCGTGATGAGAAACAGCGGCAGTGCGACCGAAAGCAGCGCGTTCAGCGAGAACAACGGCATGGTGAAAATGGGCGCCGCGAACTCCAACTTCAGACCCGACAGGTCGACCCGGCCCTCCGCGAGCAGGAACAGGAGCCCGAGAACGAGGATGCCGACCACGGCATAGCGGGCGGAGAAGCGCTTCAGGACGACGTAGGCGATAATCAGCAGGCCGACGAGCAACGGATCGACGCTTGCGCCGCCGAACGCGCCGATGCCGAACTGCAGCAGGATACCGGCGAGCAGGCCCGCGGCGATGCCTGGCGGGATCAGCCGGATGACCTTCTCGAAATAGCCCGAAAGCCCGAGTGCGACGAAGGCTAGAGCCGAGATCATGTAGGCGCCGATGGCCTCGGCATAGGGCGTGGTCGCAAGCGCAGTGACGAGAAAGGCTGCGGCCGGCGTCGACCAGGCGGTGATGATAGGCTCGCGATAGCGCCAGCTCAGCCAAAGCCCCGTCATTCCCACGCCGATCGAGACCGACCAGACCCAGGAAGCCGTCAACTCGGGGCTGAGCCCAGCCACTTTCGCGGCTTGAAAGACCAGGATGAAGGTGCCGCCATAGTTGACGATGACGGAGATCAGACCCGCGACAATGGGATGGGCAAGGTCGTTGAAGCGAAGGGATGACGGGAAAACATGTGATGACATGATCTATCGGGGCTCCTGAAATTTCGGGGAGGACTGGCAAGCCGCGTTGACAAATAGCCAGTCATTGGCCCGATATGCCCATCCATTTTTCTGAAGATGATCAGACCATTTGTTCAAGCATTCCCAACTCGAGTCCGTGAAGGCATGGATTGCCCAGCCCGCCCAGGCTGGGATGCCGCTTCATGCGCGCATCCAGCGGGCGATCCGGCAGTTGATCCTCGACGGTGCGCTTGGGCCGGGAAAGCCGCTTCCAGCTTCGCGCGTGCTCGCCAAATCCCTCGGCGTATCGCGCGATACGATCGAAGCGGCCTATGGCCAGCTTCATGCCGAAGGCTTCATCGACCGTCGCGTCGGGAGCGGCAGTTTCGTGGCCGAGGTGAAGGAGTTTGCACCCGGCAGGCGCCTGTCTCCAAGGCGCGCGCAGTCGCCCAACCAGGCAGCGGCTTTGAGCAGGCGGGGCAATGCCATGTTCGGCAGCGGCGGCGTCAGTGAACAGCTGTTGCCCCGCCCCTTCGCCCATGGCGTGCCGGAGACGCGCACTTTTCCGCTCGCGCTGTGGGAGCGCCTCGGACGGCAGGTCTTGCGCGAAACCGGCAGAAGGGCGCTGCTTCACGGCGACCCGCAAGGGATCGAGGAGCTGCGCCGTGCCATTGCCGACTATGTGAACCTAGAACGCGGCGCCCGTACCACGGCCGAACGGGTGCTGATCCTCACCAGCTCGCAGCAGGCGCTGACATTGTGCGCAAACATGCTGCTCGATCCCGGTGACCGCATCTTCATCGAGGATCCGGCCTATTACGGCGCGCGCAAGGCGTTCGATGCGGCGGGGCTCGAATGCGTCCCCATCCGCGTCGACCGCCATGGCATCGCCGTCAACCAGATCAAGGCGGAGACGCGCAAGGTCAAGGCCGTATTCCTGACGCCCTCGCATCAGTTCCCGGCCGGCGCCACGCTGACGCTCGATCGCCGCCTTGCGCTGATCGAATGGGCGAGCCGCCATCAGGCCTGGATCCTCGAGGACGACTACGACAGCGAATTCCACTATGCCGGCAAACCAACGGCCTGCCTTCAGGGCCTCGATCCGCACGACCGGACGATCTACATCGGCACCTTCACCAAATCGCTCTTTCCAGGGCTTCGGATCGGCTATGCAGTTCTGCCGCCTGAGCTGGTCAAGCCGATGACCGTCGCGCGTACTCTGCTTGACGGGCACTCCGCTCCGATGGCGCAAATGACACTCGCGCGCTTCATGGAAGGCGGGCATTTCGGCGCCCATGTGCGCACAATGCGCAGCATCTACGCCGACCGGCTCGACCTTTTGGCGACGCTTGTCGGAAAACATCTGCCGCATTTCCTTGAAGCGCGGGTGCCCGATGGCGGCCTGCAGATGCCGTGCGCGCTGACAGGTGCGATCTCGGAGGCCGCGGCCGTCGATGCGGCACGACGTGTCGGGATCGAGATCATGGGATTGTCCGCGCTTCACGCCGGCGGCAAGCCCGAGCCCGGGTTCCTCATGGGGTTTGCCGCTTATACGCCAAGCGAGATCGAGGGGGCGGTGCGGAAGCTGGCTGGTGCCTTCCGGGCCGCGGCGAAGTCATAGGTCGTCCAAGCGCCGCCCCAACGTTTCGGTATTAGTCCTGGATCACGAGCTGGAACCACGTGTCGAGAAATCTGCTGCGCTTGACGGCGTCGAGATAGACGAGCAGCTCCGGTCCCAGTTCGATGAACTGGACGTTTTTCATCGTGTCGAGATCCCGCGACCGGGTCAGGCCGACCTCTTCAAGCGCGCGGTCGGCGCGACCGGAAAGCAGGAAGTCGACCACGTCGCCGGCGGTCGAGCGATTGCGCGCCTTCTCCGGGATCAATGCCGTCCAGGGCAGCGCCAGCACATAGTCCTCAGGGATCACCATCTCGATGGATGCGGTCTTGCTCATCCATTTGCGCACGGCGGACAAGGGCACATTGTAGCCAATGTCGATGCGGCCTTCCGCCATCGCTTGCAGCAGTTCCTCGTTGCTGTCGAATATGCGCGCCTGCGACGCACCGACGGCTCGGGATATGCGCCAGAAGAGCGGCGATCGAAGCGCCTCCTGCGAGGCGAAGGCATAGCTGACATTGTCGATGCCGATGTTGACCAACCCGACCCGTCGTAGCAGGCGCGCGCGGTTCTGCTCCAGCGTGCGCGCAAGCTCCGTCCGCGTGCGCGGGACGTCGAACGGCGCCATCGCGCCCTTGCGCACGACAAAGACCGCCGGATCGTAGCCGATGCTGAAGACTTCGCTGCGCCAGTGAACCTGTTGCTGCGGCCCGTGCTTGACCGCCGAAGCGCGATGCTGCGCGACACTGCCTTCGTTGGCCAGGTAAACGGCGAGGTCCGGCGTCGGCAGCACGAGCACATCGATCGGGTCGGTGTCGTCGACGCCTGCCAGCAGCCGCGAAATGATCTGGCTCGGCCGGGCCTGCCTGTACTGGCCCTTTGTGTGTGGCATGTCGGCTTGAAGGGCGTCGAGCAATGGCTGCATCGTCGGCTGCGCGTCGACCCCGACGATGGTGAGCCGCTCCGGAGTGGCTCGCGCCGGCGTCGATGCGGCAAAGAGCGCGGCGAGAAGCATGAGCGTGAACCGAGCGATCATGCCGGGGTTCCGCCTTTGGGCAGGCAAACCACGACCGACAACCCGCCTCCATCCCGATCGTCGAGGCTGATGCTGCCGCCCATGGCTTCCGCAACGGTTCTGGCAATGGCGAGCCCAAGTCCGGAACCCGGTTTACTGCTGTCGGCCCGCGAAAAGCGTTCGAACATTTGCTTGCGCATATCCCTCGGGATTCCAGGCCCCCGGTCGGAAACAACGAAGCGGACCAAGCGATTCACCTCTGTCACGGTGATGTCGATAGACCCTGGAGCGTGCACGAGCGCATTTTCGATGATGTTGCGTATCATCTCGCGCAGGCTCACGGCCTCCGCCTCGATCTCGACAGCGTTGCTGGGCAGGTTGAGCGTGAACATGTCGGCGGCGGCGGGATAGGAGCCTTCCGCCTGCAGGCGACGGATGGCTTCCCGCACGACTAGGCGCATGTCGAGGGTCTCGCGCAGGCGCGATTCAATGCCGTGCAGCGTGCTTGCATCCGACAGAAGCTG
The DNA here is from genome assembly GCF_014852185.1 of Ensifer sp. ENS07. Lineage (NCBI taxonomy): Bacteria > Pseudomonadati > Pseudomonadota > Alphaproteobacteria > Hyphomicrobiales > Rhizobiaceae > Ensifer > Ensifer sp. ENS07. Next base: position 104,782 of record NZ_JACVBE010000020.1, read on the forward strand.
GTTTGCGAGAACGCTGGCATTGACCGAGTTGGCGTGGATGCGGCCGAGAATGTCACGCAGCCTGCCGGCCGGCGCTTCGTCGATCGAAAGTTCTGCAAGCGCGCGCAAGGCGGTCAGGGGCGTACGCAACTGATGGGCAGCGTCGGCCGTCACGCTCTTCAGGCCGACGAGCACGGAATCGAGCCGACCCATGAAATCGTTGAGCGCCGAGATCAGCGCGCTCACCTCCCTTGGCACCGGGCCGGAGACCGGGCTGAGATCAGAGGAGGCACGGTGGCGCAGATCGGCCTCGACGGTTCTCAGCGGTGCAAAAGCCTGGCGGACCGCAAGCCAGATCAGCAGGAACGCCAGCACGGACACGGCGATTGCGGGAAGGGCGGCATTGAAGGTCAGATGCAACCCAAGTTGATCGCGCGCTTCGCGCGTTTCGCCGACGAGAACGTCGACCCAGCCGCCGCCGGCGGCATCGGTGCTGTAGCGGGCGACGGCGGCGATGCGGATCCGTTCACCCCTGTAGGTGCTGTCGGCCAGCCGCAACTGCGGTCCCGTCCCGTGCGGGATCTCCAGGCCGAGGATCGGCGAGCCGGTAATGATCGTCCCGTCGGGAGCCGCCACCCGGTAGAAGATGCGATTGAGCCGGGACGTGCCGAGGATGGCGAAGGCGGAATGCGGCAGGTCGACGCTTGCGGTGCCGTCCTCGATCGACACCGTATCGGCAATCGAAAGTGCCGCCGCGCCAAGCACCCGGTCAAAAGCTTCTTCGGCCGCGTTGTGCGCATTCCAGCGCACCATCCAGAACAGGAAAAGCCCGATGATGATGAGCAGGGCAGCGCCGCTGGAAAGGATGCGGCGCTCGATCGAGTAATCAGAGCGCACCGCTTGCACCGCTCCCGGAGCGCTGGCGCAGCATGTAGCCTACGCCGCGATGCGTGACGATCTCGATGTCGCAGTCCTCCAGCTTCCGGCGCACCCGGGAAACCAGAAGCTCCACGGCATTCGGCGTGCCCGTGTCCTCGTAGCCGAAGAGTTTCACGACTAGCTGCTCCTTGTTGACCGTCGTGCCGGCACGGGTCGCGAGCGCCTCCAGCACGTCGAATTCGCGGCGGCCGAGGTCGAGCGGGCGGCCTTCGAGCATCACCGCGCGGGCCGAAAGGTCGATGGAAATCGAGCCCAAACGCAGAACCGATTGCGCCGCACCCAGGTGCCGGCGGGAGACGGCCCGGATGCGCGCGACGAGCTCGTGCAGGTCGAACGGTTTGACCAAATAATCGTCAGCGCCTAATTCGAGCAGATCGACCTTGTCGGCCACCTGGTTGCGGGCGGTGATGACGATGACGGGACGCGTCAACCCACCCTGGCGCATGGAACTCAGGATGGCGAAGCCGTCCCGCTTCGGCAGGTTGATGTCGAGGATCACCAGATCGTGCGAGGCGTTGAGGGCGAGCCGCTCTCCTTCCGCGCCGTCGAACGCGGTCGTGACCTCGTAGCCTTCCTTTTCCAGGCGCATGGAAATGGCAAAGGCGATGTCGGGGGTGTCTTCGATCAGGAGAATGCGCATCGCGTTTCCAGGTGACAGGATTGTGACAGTGATACTCCCATACACAGATGGAAAGCAGATGAGAACTATGAAGCTTTCGCCGGGAGAGCGGAGCTTCGGGGAGGGGTGGACATGAACGCGCACAGGCTGTTTCTAGCCGGCCTCGCATTGGCGTGCGTGCTGCTGTTGCCCGTAGCGACAACGGCGAAAGCCGGTTGCGGGACAAGCCCTGATCTCGACGAGCGATATTGCGACGCGGACAAGGACCACGTTGCCGATGCGCCGGCAGACCCTTCGAATTGGCGGGATCCGCAGACGCTCGTCTGGGCCTATGCTCCGATCGAGGAACCGGCCATCTATGCGAGCCTGTTCAAGGATTTCACCACCCATCTCGGTGCCTGTCTCGGCCGCCAGATCGTCTATTACCCGGTGCAATCGAGCAAGGCCGAGATCGAAGCCATGCGGTCCGGACGACTACATTTCGCGGGCTTCTCGACTGGACCGACGGTCGAGGCCGTCAACCGTGCCGGTGCCGTTCCCTTCGCCGCAAAAGGCATCGACAATGCGGTGCGCGGCTACAATCTGATTGCCATCGTTCGCGCCGACTCTCCGTTCAAGACCCTGTCCGATCTAAAGGGGCGGCGCGTGGCGCACGCGTCCGCGTTCTCGAACTCCGGGCACCTGGCGCCACGCGCGCTGTTCCCGGGCGAAGGCCTGAGCCCGGGGGAAGACTACGCGCCGATCATGTCCGGCGGCCATGACAAGTCCATTCTCGGCGTGATCTCGGGCGACTACGACATGGCGGCGGTCGCGTCGGACGTGCTGGAACGTCTGATTGAGCGGCGCATGGTCAAGCGCGAAGACCTGCGCGTCATATTCACCAGCGGCATCTTTCCGACGTCGTCCTTTGCCTATGCGCATGATCTCGCCCCACCGCTGGTCGCGGCGATGAAGCGGTGCTTCTTCGACTTTGAATTCACCCCGGAAATGAAGAGCGAGTTTCACGGCGACGAGCGCTTCCTTCCGATCCGCTACGATCGGGATTGGGCAAGCGTGCGCGAGGTCATCGACAAGGCCGGCGCTTCCACCTTCTGACCTCATCCCACAGCCCGACAGGATGCCGATGCGCCGTGTGCGCAGGCCCTGTCGCGCGCCTACCACAAACGTCACCGCAGGCCGGGCGAACCCGCCCGAGACTGCTGTGCGGCTTCCAACCCACGGGATTGCTATGCGAAACTTTGGCAAAGCCATTTACAATTACAGGGTCCACAACCAGGACCCCACCACGATGGTGGGCGTCGGTCTGGTCGTGCTGTTCGCCTATCTGATTGCCGCGCCCATCCTGCTTCTGCTTAAGGACGCGTTCTTCGTGCAGTTCGCCGACCAGGCCCGCTCCGGCCAATCGATGGGCGAGCTGACGCTTTACTATTTCAACCGCGTCTTCCTGTCGGTGATCGCCACCGACGTGTTCTGGCGGCCACTGCTCCATACCGCAACTATTGCCTTCGGCGCGATAGTGGTTGCGCTGGTGGTCGGGATCCCGATGGCCTGGCTGATCAGCCGCACGGACATGCCCGGAAAGAAGTGGTTCGCCACCGTTCTGATCATCCCCTACATGCTGCCGTCCTGGACATTTGCTCTTGCGTGGCAGACGCTCTTCAAGAACAGGACCACCGGCGGACAGCCGAGCTGGATGGAAGCGCTCGGCTTTGCCCCGCCGGACTGGCTCGCCTATGGAGCCTTGCCGATCACCCTTATCCTGGCGTTGCACTATACGCCCTTCGTCATCCTGCTGTTCGGCAATGCGTTGCGGCAGTTCGATTCGACGCTTGAGGATTCCGCCCGCGTCATCGGCGCCGGCAACGGCGTCATCGCCCGCAAGATCATTCTGCCTCTGATGCTGCCGTCGCTGGTTTCGGCCTGCACGCTGATCTTCGCCAAATGTCTCGGTGATTTCGGCGTCGCCTATATCCTTGGTGTTCCCGTCGGCTACGACGTGTTGGCGACCTCGCTGTTTCGCGCCATCTCCACCAGTCAGACCGGAATGGGGGCGATCCTTGCGCTCACCATCGTCGTGCTCGGCACCATCTCGATTACGCTCGACATGTACCTGTTGAAGGAAGCACGCCGTTTCGTGGTCATCGGCTCGAAGGGTTCGATGAACCGCACGACGTCGCTTCGCGGGTACCGGCTGCCCGCAGCGGGGCTCGCCACGCTGGTCTTCCTGATCAGCGCCGTCGTTCCGTTGCTGGCGCTCGCCATGACCACGGTGATGAAGGTACCCGGCGTTTTTGCGCTCGACAACTTCACGCTCGCCTACTGGCTGGGCTCCGATCTCGGCACCACGGCGCTCAAACAGGGCATTCTCCTGACGCCCGAATTCTGGCAGGCAACTTGGAACACGCTCTGGATCGTCGGTTCGGCCGCCGCTGGCGCCGGCTTCCTCGGCCTGCTCGTCGGTTATGCCGTTACCCGCACATCCTCGACGATGATCGCCGCCTTCCTGCGGCAAGTGACGTTCCTGCCCTATCTCGTGCCGGGAATAGCCTTTGCCGCCGCCTATCTTTCGATGTTCGCGGTTCAAAGAGGGCCTGTGCCTGCACTTTACGGTACGCCGATCATTCTGGTGCTGGCGATCCTTGCCGACCAGATGCCCTTCGCCTCGCGTGCCGGCATCTCGGCCATGATGCAGCTCGGGCGCGACCCGGAAGAAGCGGCCCGGATTGCCGGTGCCGGCTGGTTCCGGCGGCTGGCATCGGTCGTCGTGCCGATCCAGAAGGGCGCGCTCGTCACAGGAATCCTGCTGCCCTTCATTTCCGGCATCAAGGGACTGAGCCTCGTCGTGGTGCTCGCCGTCCCCGGGACCGACGTGCTGACGACCTATGCGCTGCGGCTGGTCGACTACGGCTACGGCCAGGCGGCCAACGCCGTGGTGCTGATGATCTGCATCATTGCCTTCGGCGGCACGCTGATCGTCCAGAAACTCACAAAAAGCAAATTGTCCGACGGTTTGGGAGGCAAGTAATGTCAAACATCAGCATCCGCGATGTCAGAAAAAGCTACGGCAACACGGCACAGGCAGCTGTCGAGCGGCTGAGCATCGAGATACCGAAATCAGATTTCCTCTGCCTTCTCGGCCCGTCCGGCTGCGGCAAGACGACAACGCTACGCATGATCGCCGGCCTCGAGCACCCGACCGCAGGCCAGATTCACTTGGGTGACCGCACAATCGTGTCGGTCGACGAAGGCATCTACGTGCCGGCGGAAAAACGCGGCCTGGGCCTGGTCTTCCAAAACTATGCGCTGTGGCCGCACATGACGGTCGAACAGAACATCGAGTTCGGGCTGAAGCTGCGCAAGGTCGCCAAGGCTGAACGCGACGCGATCATCGGCGAGGTCCTGGAAAAACTCGCTATCGACCGTTACCGCACACGCCTGCCATCGCAGCTTTCCGGCGGCCAGCAGCAGCGCGTGGCGCTCGCCCGCATGCTGGCGCTCAAGCCCGACATCATCCTGCTCGACGAACCGCTGTCCAATCTCGACGCCAAGCTGCGCCTGGAAATGCGGGCGGAACTCAAGCGGATCCATCAGGAGCTCGGGTCCACCATCGTCTTCGTGACCCATGACCAGTGGGAGGCGATGACGCTTGCAACCACCATCGCCGTCATGAGCGAGGGCGAACTGCAGCAGCTCGGCACGCCTGACGACATCTACGAGCGCCCGGCCAACCGCTTCGTCGCCGAATTCGTCGGCAACCTGCCGATCAACATCATCGAACTCAGCAGCGAGCGATCCGGCGCGCTGGTCGCCTGGATGCAGGCCCACCTGGCCTCAAGGACATTGCCGCAGCCGGCGGCCTCCGTCGGCATCCGCCCGGAATCGGTTCGCCTGGCGCGCACCAAGGTGGAAGGCGCAAAGGAGGGCAAGGTCGTCGAAGTGGTGCCGACCGGCGGAAGCTGGATCGTCGAGCTCTCGGTCGACGGCGAACAGTTCTTTGCAATCGCGGGCGAGCTGCCCGAGGCGGCCCGGGGCGACACCGTGTTCTTCCATGTCGAGCCCCAGCACCTTCACATTTTCGATAACGCGGGTCGGCGTATCGCCGCCTGAAACGAAGCAATCCCATACCGACAGAGCAATTGACCGTAAGGAGGATAAAATGCTGTCAATACAAAAAGGAAGACTGCCAAGGTCCGTTCGCCGCGCCATTCTGGCCGGTGTGTCGCTGGTGGCGCTGGCCGCACCGGCGGCGGCGCAGGACGCAGCCGAGCTCGGCATTTCCGATGCCGACTACACCCTGGAAGCGCTGATCGAGGCGGCAAAAAAGGAAGGGCCGATCACCGTCGTTGATGCGACCGGCAAGATCGTTTCCATGGCCGAAAACTTCACGGCGAAGTACGGCATTCAGGCGACGGGCGTGAAGCTGAGCGGCCAGGATCAGCAGCAGGTCATCCTGCGCGAAGCCGTCGCAGGCAGCGTTCGCTCCGACGTCTTCAACATGAGCAACCTTCCGTCGGTCACCACGGAAATCATTGCGCAGGGCGCAGGTGTAAGCTGGATGCCGCCGGACCTCAAGGAGGTTGTGCCGGCCCAATACCAGACGCCCGCGATCACCAGCCTCAACCCGTGGGTTTGGGCGTACAACACCGACGTCCATGGCGACAAATGCCCGATCGACAACGTCTGGGCGCTGACGACGGAAGACTGGAAGGGCCGTGTCGCCATTCCCGATCCGCTGCTGCGCAACGAGACGATGTTCTGGTTCAACCAGATCGAAACCCACGATGACGACGCGATGCGCAAGGCCTATGAGGCCTTCTTCGGCAAGCCGCTCGAAACGAAAGAGGCAAGCGCAACGGCCGAATGGGTCAAGCGCCTTGCCAGGAACAAGCCGAGCGTGACCCGCAGCGATACGGATGTCGGCCCGATCATTGGTGCGGCCGGGCAGGAAAAACCCTTCATGGGCTTCCTCAGCTCCGCCATCTTCCGTGACGCGAAGAAGAACGGCTACGGCATGGGCATCTGCGCCGGCCTGAAGCCTTGGGTCGGCCAGCTGACCCCGCGCGTGGCGGTGATCGCTTCGGGCTCGAAGCATCCGAACGCAGCCAAGCTCTTCGTTCACTTCATGATGACGGAAGAGGGCATGGCGCCGCAGCTCGCCGACGGCAAGATCTCCTCCAACCAGGAAGCGAAAATTCCGAAGGAAGAGGCCTCGGGCGTCATCGACGTCGTGCATGAACTGCACGTCCCGCATTCCGAGACGTCGGAGGCCGACTTTGCCAAGCTGCAGGATTGGCAGGACTTCTGGATCGTCAATTCGCGATAAGCAAACCAACGTCGAACCTCGCCGGGGATTATTTTCCGTCCCCGGCGAAGTATTGCATGAAGGGAGAAACCCCTCGCGTCGGATGACCAGAGCGCGCATCACCCGGGCAGACGCCGGAGAACGTTTCCCGTTTTGGTGCATTTTTTGCGGAGAACCGGCGCACTGCATAAAGTTGTAGGTACCATCGAAATGGAAAATCCATAAACTCGCGCTAGACCGATCGTCATTCGTGAATCGGGAGCGAGGCATGCAAAGAGACGTGCAGTTCAACGGGCAGAAAGATTGGCGGATCGCGCGATATGCCATCGGCGGCATTGTTGGATTCGCCGTGCTCGCCCAGCTCCTGGTCTATCTCAGCCTGGTCGCCCTGGTCGACCAGCCTTATGCGGCTGCCATGGTCGGTGCCGCGCTAATCTCCCTGCTGATGGGCGTGCCACTGATCGTCGTGGCAGCGACGCAGTTTCGCCGGGCGCAGCGCCTGCGCAACCAGATCAATCATGTTGTCGCCCATGATGCCACGACGGGCTGCGTGACCGGTCGCGGGCTCGTACAGCAGGTCAATGGCCTCGAACGCCGCCGCCAAAGCGCCGGCGAGGAGCTGCATGGCGCGCTCATTCATCTGCGTATCAACAATCTCGATGACGTCGGCGCTGCTTTCGGCCCGGCCTGGAGCGAGGAGCTGCTGCAATTCGTCGCTTCGACGATCAGCACGTCCGTGCGTCGCGACGATATCGTCGCCCGGACGGGCCCAGCCAGTTTCGACGTCCTGCTCGTCGGCGCAACGGAGACGGATGCGGAACATGTCTCAAACCGCCTGACGACGGCGCTGTCGTCCGCCCATTTCTCTGCCGATGGCAGCAAGGTCGACCTCGAACTCAGCGTCGGCGGAGCTTTGTTCGATGGCAGTGTCGATCTGGAACGCTTGCGCCGGGCAGCTGCCTCCGAGACGGTCATGGTTGCCAGCGAGGGCACCCGGCCTGTCGATTTCGTCCGCCTGCCTTCGGCGTGAATGACTGGCGGTAACGTTGCTTGTGCCGGAGTCGTATGCAACGATCGCTCGCGGCGGCTGAGGGCCAGTTCGTTTGTCGCTTTAGGGTTGTGTTGCGCTGGGCCCCACTGTTGCAAAGGGTTGCCTGTCATCTGCAGTACTGTCGTGGAGCTTATTTCAATTCAATAGGTTACTGGAATCTTTCGGCGCAACACCGTTGTTCCATTTTTGCAACATAGCCGTGCGAAAGCTTGGGCCTATCAGGGACCACCCCAAAATTGGTCCCTGCTTTATATTACCTCTGTATTATCTGTCGATAAATAAGGCAGTTGCGACGTACGTTTGGATTAACCAGCATGTCGTACTGATTGCGAGGGGGATAGAGTTGAAAGTGGGGAAATTTATTGGAGGCGGGCTGCTTTCTATTCTGCTCGCGTCGACGGTGTTTGCGGGTGGTGCTGCGGAAGCGATGACGCTGAGGGAAGCGCTTCAGATTGCGATGGAATCGAATCCGGAAATCGGTCAGTCGATCGAAAACCGTGAGGCAATCGAATTCGAACTGCGGCAGGCGCGCGGTCTCTATCTGCCGAGCGTCGACGTCGAAGCATCGACTGGTGTGCGCCACCTCGAAGACAGCAGCCGTCGCCTTGCCTCGATCGAGAACGATCCGCTCTATCCTTCCGACGTCGGGCTGACCATCACGCAGAAGCTCTTTGATGGTGGTGGCCGTCGCGCCGAACTCGAGCGTCAAGCAGCGCGCGTCGATAGCGCCTCCTTCCGGGTGCTGGAGCGTTCCGAGACGATCGGCTTGCAGATCGTTCGCGAGTATTTCGAATATATTCTCCAGCAGCAGATCGTTGCGGAAGCGCGCAAGAACGTCGGCGTGCACCAGTCGATCTTGTCGGATATCAGTTCGTTGATTTCGGGCGGCGCTCTCACCGAGGCAGACCGTCAGCAGGCAAGCGAACGGCTGCTGGCGGCCAAGGCCCGCCTGCAGGAAGCGGAAGAGGCCTTCGATACGGTCAAGATCAGCTTCAACCGCCTGGTCGGACAGCCCCTCACCAATCCATCCATGCCGAAGTCGGTCGCCGGCGCGCTGCCGAAGACACTGGAGACGGCGATCGGCATTGCGCGCACCAACAATCCGCGGATCAAGGCTGCCGACTCCGACATCAATGTCGCGGACTCGCAGGTCAAGGCGGCACGCTCGAACATGCTGCCCGAAGTCTTCGCCGAGGGCCGCGTGCGCTCAGGCAACGATATCGACGGCTCGACCGGCAACACCTGGGACGCACAGGGCCGGATCGTCGCGAAGTGGAATCTCTATCGTGGCGGCATCGATGTCGCCAACGAGCAGGAGCAGATGCGCCGCGCAAGCGAACAGCGCCTGGTCTTCCATCAGGCGCACCGCGAGGTCGAGGAAGCCGTGCGCATCTCCTGGGAGCGCCGCGGCAGCCAGTACGACATCGCCCGCACGCTGAACCAGCAGGCGCAGATGAACGTGCAACTCGTCGAATCCTATCGCGAGCAGCTCAAGGTCGGCCAGCGTTCGCTGCTCGACGTGCTCGGCGCGCAGAATTCGCGTTTCAACGTCAGCGTTCTGGCAAAGACCGCGCAGTATGCCGCGCTTTTTGCCGAGTACCGGCTGCTGGCAGCAACAGGCCAGCTGCTGCCGACCATGAAGATCAAGGCGCCGGCGCAGGCGGAAGCCTATGCGCGCAATGAGTTCAATGTCCCGGATGCGCCGGCCACGGAAACCTATCGTCGTGTGCCGTCGCGCCAGACGAACGACTTGCCGCTCGACCTGTTGGCGCCGATCCGGCAGAAATGAATAGTCCTCGTCAGGGTGGACACAACCGGTGGTAATGCAAGGCATTGACAGGCATGTGCAGATTGGCCCGTCTCTGACCGGCTTTTCCGAGGCGTTCAAGGAGATTTGCATCTTCTTGAACCGCCCCTCGTCAGATAGTGTGCTCTATTCGGACGTGCCCTTCGACCCTCGGTTGCCGAGCGCCGAGGACGTCTCCCGTATTGCCGAGCGGGTCGGCCTGGAAACGGAGCTCGTTTCCGCGCGCGCGATCGGCAATCGTGATTTCGTCTACCCTCTGCTGCTGGTCTTTCGCGATGGCAGTGCCATGGCGCTTCTGGAAGAGGCGCCCGACGGCACGCTAAGCCTATCCAACAGACTGGCGGCGCCCAGCGAGATGCCGATCACACTGTCCGACCTTGACGTCGGCGGGCTCGCCTACGCCTTGTCTTTCTCGGCCACCTACCTCAACACCGCGACTGGCCGCGGCGTCGGCGAGGCGCGCAACATCGACCGCCGCCACTGGCTGACCGCCACGGTCAAGCCGTTCTGGCAGGCCTATGTGCAGGTCGCGATCGCCGCCTTCTTCATCAACGTGCTGGCGCTTGCAGCCCCGCTCTTCACGATGAACGTTTATGATCGCATCCTGCCGAACAAGGCTATCGCGACCCTCTGGGTGCTGGCGCTCGGGATCAGCACCGCCATTCTCTTCGACTTCCTTTTGAAGACTGTGCGTGCGGCGCTGATCGACTATGCCGGCCGCAAGGCGGACCTGAAACTCTCCTACATGCTGTTCGAGAAGATCCTGCACGCGACCATGGCGTCGCGACCGCCTTCGACCGGCGAATACGCCAACCGCGCGATGCAGTACGAATTCGTTCGGGAATTCTTCACGTCGAACACGCTCAGCACGATCATCGATAGTCTTTTCGTCTTCGTCTTCATCGCAGCCGTCTATGCGGTGGCGGGCTGGATCGCCATTATCCCGGCGGTCGCCTTCATCTTCAGTCTCCTGATCGGCTATGTGGCGCAGTACAAGATCGGCAACCGCGTCGCCGCCGCGTCGAATGAATCGGCCCAGCGTCAGGCGCTGCTGGTCGAAACGATAAGCGCGATCGAGACGGTGAAGACGCTGCACTCGGAAAAGCAGTTGCTTCGCCGCTGGAACGAGCTCGCCAAGCATTCCTCGAACACGTCCGAGCAGATCAAGGAGATTTCCTCCTGGGCCTCGCATGCGACGCAGTTCGTGCAGCAGCTGGTCACGGTCTGCATCGTCGTTGCCGGCGCCTATGAATTTACCGAGGGCAAGATTTCATCCGGCGCGATCATTGCTGCCAGCATGCTTTCCGGCCGCGCCGTCGCGCCGCTCGGGCAGATCGCCATGACCCTGGCGCGACTGCGCCAGGCCATTCTGTCGCTGCGGATCCTCAATGCCGTGATGGAGCAGCCGGAGGACCGACCGGACACGATCGGCTTCGTCAACCGCGAGATCCGCAACGGCAGCATCACCTTTACGAATCTCGACTTTGCTTACCCGCAAACGGACCACAAGGTGGTCAGCGGTATGAACGTCACGATCAAAGCGGGCGAGCGCGTCGGCATCATCGGCCGCATCGGTTCGGGCAAGACGACAATCGGCCGCCTTCTGGCCGGTCTCTACGCGCCGAGCGCCGGACGCATCCTGCTCGATGGTGTCGATATTCGGCAGCTACACCCCTCCGTCGTCCGTTCGGCCGTCTCGTTCGTGTCGCAGAATTCCGACCTCTTTTCCGGGACCATCAAGGAAAACCTGCTGATGGCGAACCCGACCGCCAGCGACGAAGAGGTGGTTGCGGCAGCGAGACTGGCCGGCGTCGATGAGTTCGTCTCGCATCATCCGCGTGGTTATGACATGCCGGTCGGCGAACGCGGTTCCCAGCTTTCGGGTGGACAGCGCCAGGCGGTCGCCATTGCCCGGCTGCTACTGCGCAAGCCGAAGGTGGTGTTTCTGGACGAGCCATCCGGTGCGATGGACCTCGCCAGCGAGCGCGAGTTGATCAACAAGCTTTCCAATGTCTTCAGCGGCGACGTCACGCTTTTGATCTCAACGCACCGCCATAGCATGCTGAGCCTTGTCGACCGGCTGCTGGTTCTCGACCGAGGGCGCATCGTCGCCGACGGACCGAAGGCTGCCGTTATCGAGCAGTTGCAGCGACGTTCCGGTCCCGCCGGGCCGGCAGAAGGGACGGGGCTATGATCCACCCTTATCTAAATGACGATGAAGCAATGCCGGTCCCCGCGTTTCGGAGGGCGCCGAGATGACTGAGAAACCGCCGCTGGCCGCGCGCGCTGGACTGTTGGTGATCGGCCTTTTGATCAGTTCCTTCGTCGCCTGGGCGGCGATCGCCGAGGTCGACGAGATCGCCCGCGGCGAAGGCAAGGTCATTCCCGTCTCGAAAACGCAGATCATTCAATCGAGCGAGCCCGGTATCGTGCGCGAGATCGCCGTGCAGCCCGGCCAGGTCGTGCGCCGCGGCGACCTGATCCTGCGCCTCGATGATACGGCAAGCGGCTCGTCGCTCGGCGAGCTCGAAGCCAAGGCCCGCTCGCTGCGGGCGCAGATCGCACGGCTGGAACTCGAGGAGACCGGGGCCTACGACAGCAAGTACATCTGCCCCGAGGATATCGCCAAGGTTGCCCCGGCAATCTGCGCCAACGAGGAGCAGTTGCTTCAGGCCAAGGCCGGCAACTTCAACAACAAGCTGTCGGTGATGCAGGCCCGTGAGGGACAGCGCCAGCAGGAATTGGCGGAAGCGGAGGCCAACATCACCCGGCTGAGCGAGAGCATGCAGGTGACCGAGCGCGAGCAGGAGCTGCTCGCGCCGATGGGCAAGCGCAAGCTCGTCGCGCAGACCGAACTGCTTCGGGTCGAAAAGGAACTGACCGACACCAGAGGGCAGCTCGCACTCTGGAAGGAATCGGTCGGCAAACTCGAGGCGGCGCTCAGGGAGGCGTCGCTGCAGGTGACGGAGCTCTCGCTGCAACTGAAGCAGGAGGCGCTGGCCGAAAAAACCGAGGCGCTTTCGCAGCTTTCGGTGATCGATGAGACCATTCGCGGCGCCACAAGCCGCGTTGCCAATACCGACATTCGCTCGCCGGTCGATGGCATCATCAATACGCTCGATGTCAACACCGTCGGCGCCTATGTGACGCCCGGAGCGGTGATCGGCGGCGTCGTTCCGACGTCGGAGACGCTGCTTGTCGAGGCGCGGCTTTCTCCGCGGGATGTCGCCTTCGTTCGCACCGGACAGGCGGCGCTGATCAAGATTTCTGCCTATGATTTCTCGATCTATGGGGGGCTCGGCGGAATTGTCGAGACCGTCAGCGCTGACAGCCTCGTCGACCAGAACAGCGGTGAGACCTACTATCTCGTGCGCGTCAAAACCGACATGGCCGCCCTCGTGAAGGACGGGCGCGAATACGCGATCATGCCGGGCATGATTGCCTCGGTCGACATCATGACCGGCAAGAAGACGATTCTTGCCTACCTGATGAAGCCGATCAACAAGGCCCGCGAGGAAGCGCTGCGGGAGCGCTGACCGATGAACGAGACGCCGCCTCTGGCAGATGAAGAGGACATGAGTGCGCTTCGGTTCCGCGTCGTTACCGTCGGCGGTCAACGCCGCGGCATCAAGCTCGAGGAAATCTACTGGCACTGTCTGGGCGAGCTTGCCGCACGGAATGGCTGTCGGCTCGCCGATATCGTTGCGTCCTGCGAAAGGGAACTCGAAGGCGACGGCAATCTGACCGCACGTCTGCGCTATGTCGCGACCCGCCACCTTCGTGATCAGCTTGAGACGGCCAGAAAGCGCGGCAGCCTGGCGGCCGTCGCCAGCCAGGTACGCGCCAGCCCGTCGCCAGCTTTTGCGCTCACGGGCAGCAAGCACATCGTCGCCTACAACGCGGCCTTCCTCTCCTTCGTTCAGACGCGCGTATTGCGCTCCCAGCAGCCGCAGGCGGCGCGTGGCTTGAGGCTTTCGTTCGACGTTCAGTTCGTCGATCTGGTCCAGCGCTTGAAAGCGGCTCCGGGCGAGCCGCAGCCGGCGGGCTTCACCATCGGGGTGCAGGGGCAGGTTACGCGCGGCAAGCTCAATGCTGCACTCGCCCCGCTCGTGGATCAGGACGTGATCATCGGCTTCATTCTCGGTTGACTGAGTAGTGGTCGCTGCTAACCACAAGGCCGTCAGCCAAGTCGAGCCTGGCGGGCACAGTCAGCGAACGGCGATGCCTTCTCCGGGCATGACGTCGGCAAGCGGTGCGGCGGAGGCGACCTTGTCGCCGGTGCTCTTGATGCCGTGGATCCAGGAACGCTCGGCGCTGACCGAAAACAGCGGCTGATAGCTCGGCAAGGCGGTATCGAGCTTCACCTCGTCGCTGAGGTTATCGAGGATGAAGTGGCCCTGGCTCGTCGTGATCGCGAGGACCGCGTGATATAGGTTGCGCCTGACGTCACGCAGAACCACGATCGACATCGCCTCCGACGGCAGTCCCGCCGCCTTCAACGCGGCCATCTTCAAAATGGCATAGTCTTCGCAGTCGCCCTTGCCTCGGGCAAGAATTTCGTCCGGCGTCGCCCAATAATCCTTGGCCCCGTAGTTTTCCGCGTCCGGCTGGTAGCGAACGATCCGGTTCACAGTCCGGTTGATGCCGCTGATCTTCTGGCGAAAGGCAAGACCATCAGCGTTTTCGATCGCCTGGCCGAGAATGTCGCGGGCGGCGCAACCGCTCTTTTGTGCGCAATCGTTGAAGTCCGCAGCCACCACTGCCGGGTAGACGGTCTTCCACTTGCGGGCGACCGGGATCGCTGACACCCGGAACGCAACCGAGTGGAAAACGGCGGATGGTTCCGACTGAGCGGACGGCTGGGGCCGGAGATCTGGGCGGGTCGCCAGCGCCACTTGCTGCACGTTCTGGCGCCGGAGGGCTTCGGAAGCCTGCTTCGACCAGGTGTCGATGGTCTGCGTTGCGATGGCGGCGAGCGGGCTTGCCAGGCTCACCATCTGATGCAACAGGCCGGGGACGAGCACGGCCGGTTGGCCAGCCTGCGTGGGTGTCGTTGCGAAAAGCGACGCAAGGCCGATCGCGAAGACCGAAGTCTTCAGGTATTTCCTGCGGTGCTTCCAACGCGTCTTATTCATCGCCGTGTCTCTCGGTTTGTTGAGGACACTGTACGAACGAAAAGAAAAATGCCGGTAAAGCGGTATGTATTATTTAGAATGTTTCGAAGAGATACGTTTTATCTAAAATTTTAGTCAAATTTTATACTTGTGTATTCTTTCCGCTCAAGCCGCTTCTATATCAAGGACGTCGTGGGCTTGCTGACCTTGCCGATGAGGACGGTGGCCGATCACATTCGCCTGTCTCGGAAAAGGCTTGCGCTGGCACCTGGCGAAATAGACGTCCACGTCATTGAACGACGCACGTTTTGCCGTGGCAGCATCAGCGGCGCTGATCCGAAAGCAGGGTTGGTTTCCGAACGATGACCAGAAATACTAAATTTGTACTAACGTCACCAATTTTGGGTATTAGCATAATATAGTATGCTGTTTTAGGTGAGGCTCTTCAGTGCCGATTGCGCTCTCGCAGGGTTGATGTTTTCGTCGCCCGCAAAGGTCGAGGGGTATTTCCATGGCAACCGAAGGCACCGCAATTTCCAACGACGCCGCAGCTCTGTCGGCAGAGGCAATCGAATTCCGCAACGCGCCCGACGGCAAGGCTGACCGCCTGGTTGCGCAGGCCGCTCCCGCAGGCGAGCCGGAACTCATCGACCCCGCGACGGGTGCCCCTGTGAAGGGCGCCGAAACCGCATCCCAGACAGCGCCCATGCCGACGGAAATCAGCGCCGATGCTTCGAATATCGTGCATTTGCCTGCGGGCGCGTCGATCGAAAAGATCAAGGTCGTTGGCAATGATATCGTTTTGGAACAGCCTGACGGCTCCACGATCACCATTCACAACGCGGCATTGAAGGTCCCGACCTTCCTGATCGGTGACGCCGAAATCCCGCGCGAAACCCTCGTGGCGGTGCTCGGAGAAAACGGCATCAACGTCGCGGCCGGCCCGGACGGCAGCATCAGCGTCGTTTCGAACCAGAGCAGCGGCGGCGACTTCGCAGGGGCTAATGGCGATATCGGCGAGGCCGGACCGGTCATCAACTTGCTGGCGCCGACCGCGCTGCAGTTTCCGACGCTTGAGACGACCGAGCTTCTGCCGCCGACCCTCGATCCCAACGATGCGCCCTCGATCATTCCCGACGGCAGCAGCGGCCCCGGCGGCATCTTTGTCAGCGACCGGCAGGTCGATGAAGCGGGCCTCGCCAGCGGTTCGCGCGCCGGTGACGGCAGCGCGTCGGTCAAGGGCATCTTCACCATTTCCGATCCGGATGGTGCCGGCGATATCGCCAGCCTGACGATCAACGGCCGGACCTTTCCCATCGGCGGCCTGGTCGGGCAGTCGGTTGCGGGCGAGTTCGGCGTGCTCACCATCACGGCCTACGATCCCGCGACCGGTGTTGCGCAGTATACCTATGAATTGACGAGCCCGGTCATCGGCTCAGGCGTCAATCCGGGCGCCAATGTCGAACAGGACCGGGATATCTTCACCCTGACGGTCACCGACGGTGACGGCGCGACCGGCACGGCCACGCTGCGTGTCGATATCGTTGACGACATTCCAGTGATCGGCATCACAAATCCAGAGACGGCGCAGGTTGCTGAGGGGCAGACACTGAACGGCAGCTGGACACTGACGGCAGGCGCTGACGGCGTCGGCACGGTGGACGTGACGGTTGGCAACACCACGCAAACGCTGACGTTGACCGCAGGCCAGAAGGTGGACTTCACGCTCGCCGAGGGTACGCTGACGGTCAATGCGGACAAGACCTGGTCGTTCACGGCAGCAAGCAATCTTAACAATGCCGGCGGTCTCGACGTGACGTTCTCGCTGTCGGCCAGGGACGGCGACAACGATACAACGAGCGACAGCCAGACGATCAAGGTGGTGGACGGCGCAGGTCCGTCGGTTGATCCGCTTGCCGCGTCCGCAGCGCTGACGCTCGATGACCAGAACCTTGCCAATGGCTCGACGCCGGTCGGTGGCGCCGAGACGAGCAGCGGCACGATTGGCTTTGTCGCGGGTTCGGATACGATCGCGACAATTGCGTTCGGTGACACCAGCGGGCTGACCAGCGTGCTGGTTTGGGACCGTATTTCCGATACCCAGATCATCGGCCGGGCCGGCGGTACGGCTGTCGTCACGCTCGACCTGGTTCGCGCAGGCGATAGCGCGACGGTGACGGCGACTTTGAACAGCAACTACGCCAGCCATTCCGATGACTTTGCAAACCTCGGTCAGGTCAAGGTGATCGCAACCGATACCGACGGAGACAGGGCCGAAGGCACGGTGACGATCGCGGTCTCTGACGACATGCCGGTCGCTGCCGCCGACACGGACAGCGTGTCCGAAGATGGCGCCGTCTTTGCAGATGGCAACGTGCTGACCGGTTCGGGAGGTGCGGATGAGAACGGCACGGACGGTGTCAAGGATATCGCAGGGGCAGACGGCGTATCGGTGACGTCCGTTTCATTCGGGAGCACAACAGGTCTGGTCGGCGGTTCGACGGCAGGTCAGTTCGGCACGTTGGTGCTGAATTCCGATGGCAGCTATACCTACACGCTCAACAACGCGACGGCCGGTGTGCAAAGTCTCGCCGCGGGCCAGATGGTGACGGATACGTTCACCTACGAGATCACTGACGGAGATGGTGATAGGTCGTCGACGACCGTCACAATCACAATCACCGGCACGAACGATGCCCCGGTCATCACGACAGGCCCGCAGAGCGGCAAGGTCGCGGAGATTGGCGACAATGCCGCTGGCGAGAACACGGTTACGCACACGCAGGGCGGCACGGTCGGCTTTTCCGACGTCGACACGCTGGACACCCACAGCGCCAGCTTCAAGGCGAACGGCGAAGGCTATCTCGGCAAGTTCGCGCTCGGGACGGTCGATCAGGCCGGTGACAAGGTTGGCTGGAATTTCGAGATTGCCGACAGCGTTCTCGACTCGCTTCAGGCCGGCCAGTCGCTGACGCAGACCTATGATGTGACCATCAATGACGGTCATGGCGGCACGGCGATCCAGACCGTGACGATCGTGATCACCGGCACCAACGACGCACCGGTCATCACTTCGGGCGTGCAGAGCGGTTCTGTGACGGAGATCGCCGACAAGGCGACGGGTGAGAACACGGTCACACACACGCAGGGCGGTGCGGTTGGCTTTAGCGATGTCGATACGCTCGACACGCACACCGCCAGCTTCAAGGCGAACGGCAACGGCTATCTCGGCACCTTCGCGCTCGACCCGCTGAACCAGGCAACCGATCAGGTCGGCTGGAGCTTCAAGGTTGCCGACAGCGTGCTCGACTCGCTGCAGGCTGGCCAAAAGCTGACGCAGACCTATGACGTCACCGTCGACGACGGCAAGGGCGGTACGGCGACGCAGACCGTGACGATCACGATCACCGGCACCAACGATGCCCCGGTGATCACGTCCGGTTGGCAGCTCGGCGGCGTGGTGGAGCGCTTTGACGGCTTTCCGGGCGAGAACACGGTCACGCACACGCAGGACGGCACGATCGGCTTTCGCGACGTCGATACGCTCGACACGCACACGGCGAGCTTCACGGCGGGCGGTAACGGCTATCTCGGTACCTTCTCGCTCGATCCTCTGAACCAGGCAACCGACAAGCTTGGCTGGAACTTCCAGGTTGCCGACAGCGTGCTCGACTCGCTGCAGGCCGGCCAGATCCTGGTGCAGACCTACGACGTCACCGTCGATGACGGCCACGGCGGCACGGCGACGCAGACGGTCACGATCGTGATCGCCGGCACCAACGACGCCCCGGTGATCACCTCGGGTGTGCAGAGCGGTGCGGTGACGGAGATCACCGACAAGGCGACGGGTGAGAACACGGTCACACACACGCAGGGCGGTGCGGTTGGCTTTAGCGATGTCGATACGCTCGACACGCACACCGCCAGCTTCAAGGCGAACGGCAACGGCTATCTCGGCAC
>NZ_JACVBE010000021.1:0-102332 GCF_014852185.1 Ensifer sp. ENS07
GCTTCAAGGCGAACGGCAACGGCTATCTCGGCACCTTCGCGCTCGACCCGCTGAACCAGGCAACCGATCAGGTCGGCTGGAGCTTCAAGGTTGCCGACAGCGTGCTCGACTCGCTGCAGGCTGGCCAGAAGCTGACGCAGACCTATGACGTCACCGTCGATGACGGCAAGGGCGGTACGGCGACGCAGACCGTGACGATCACGATCACCGGCACCAACGATGCCCCGGTCATCACCTCGGACGTGCAGAGCGGTGCGGTCACGGAGATCACCGACAAGGCGACGGGCGAGAACACGGCCACGCACACGCAGGGCGGTGCGGTTGGCTTTTCGGACGTCGATACGCTGGATGAGCACAGCGCTAGCTTCACGGCGAACGGCAACGGCTATCTCGGCACCTTCGCGCTCGACCCGCTGAACCAGGCAACCGATCAGGTCGGCTGGAGCTTCCAGGTTGCCGACAGCGTGCTCGACTCGCTGCAGGCTGGCCAGAAGCTGACGCAGACCTATGACGTCACCGTCGATGACGGCAAGGGCGGCACGGCGACCCAGACGGTGACGATCACGATCACCGGTACCAACGATGCCCCTGTGATCACCTCGGGTGTGCAGAGCGGTGCGGTGACGGAGATCGTCGACAAGGCGACGGGCGAGAATACGGTGACGCACACGCAGGATGGCGCGGTGACGTTTACCGACGTCGATACGCTGGACGAGCACAGCGCTAGCTTCACGGCGAACGGCAACGGCTATCTCGGCACCTTTGCGCTCGATCCGCTGAACCAGGCAACCGACAAGGTCGGCTGGAGTTTCAATGTCGCTGACAGCGTGCTCGATTCGCTGCAGGCGGGCCAGGTCCTGACGCAAACCTATGACGTCACCGTCGATGACGGCAAGGGCGGCACGGCGACCCAGACGGTGACGATCACGATCACCGGTACCAACGATGCGCCCATCATTACCTCGGGTACTCAGACCGGTTCTGTGACTGAGATCGCCGACAAGGCGACGGGCGAGAACACGGCCACGCACACGCAGGGTGGTACGATCGGCTTTTCGGACGTCGATACGCTGGATACCCACAGCGCCAGCTTCAAGGCGAACGGCAACGGCTACCTCGGCACCTTCGCGCTCGACCCGGTCAATCAGGCTGGCGACACGGTTGGCTGGAGCTTCCAGGTTGCTGACAGTGTGCTCGACTCGTTGCAGGCTGGCCAGACGCTGACGCAGACCTATGACGTGACCGTAGATGACGGCAAGAGCGGCACGGTGACCCAGACCGTGACGATCACGATCACCGGTACCAACGATGCGCCGATTATTACCTCGGGTACCCAAAGCGGTTCTGTGACGGAGATCGCCGACAACGCGGGTGGCGAGAACGCCACGCTTCATGCCAAGGCCGGCGAAGTGACGTTTAGCGATGCCGATACGCTGGACGTGCACAAAGCCAGCTTCGTAGCCGGCGGCAGCGGTTATCTCGGCACGTTCTCGCTCGGTGCGGTCGATCAGGCCGGCAATTCGGTCGGCTGGAGCTTCCAGGTTGCCGACAGCGTGCTGGACTCGCTGCAGGCGCACCAGGTGCTGACGCAGACCTATGAGGTGACCGTCGACGACGATCACGGCGGCACGGCGAAACAGACGGTGACGATCACGATCACCGGCACCAACGACGCTCCTATTCTGACTGTCGATAACTCTGGCTCTGTCACGGAGGACGTAAGCGTCGTTGCGGGTAAGCTCAGCGATAGCGGAAGCCTGAGCTATGCCGACGTCGACATCGGTGATACGCACACGGTATCGAGTACGCTGGCCGGTGCACCCGTATGGTCCGGCGGTAATCTTTCGGCAGTGCTGAGCGCGTCGCAGATCGCCGAGTTGACCAGCAACTTCTCGACGGCAGGTTCTAGCTGGAACTACAATGTCTCTAACGCGCTGGTGCAGTTCCTCGACAGCGGCGAGACGATTACGTTCTCCTACAATGTCGCCGTTACCGATAGCAAAGGAGCAACCGACACTGAGACTGTGACGATCACCATCAACGGCGCCAACGACGCGCCGGTGGTTGCCAGCACCAGCGTCTGGCTTCCGAGCGATCCTACGCAGCAGGCAACCGGCTACACCAATGGCTATCCGCTACACGTATCCGTGCCGACGGATGTCGATGGCGAAAACGTGACCGTTACCGCGACGACTGCGCCAAACGAAGTTTTCTATTTCAACGGCAATAGCTACGTCCAGCTCATCGCCGGAACCGTACTTTACAATCCTGCGGCGGGGATCAACCTGCTTGATGATCTCGTCTATCGGCCAACTTCGATTGTGAATGACACCCCTTCGGTTACTCTGAACCTTAGCGCAAACGACGGATCGGGGCCCGTGCCCTATTCTGTAACCATAAGCGAAATCGCTCCGACGAGGATCGGCGGGCCCGTCAACTCGATATCCGACAATTCCGGCCCGCTCACGTCGGGTAATAGCGCGCAAGCCAATGTAGTACTCGGATCGACGTTTGCTTCTGCAGTCAACGCTGACCCATCTGGTGGCTTGCTAAGCCTGTTCACCAACTTTCAGAACTGGAACAACAAGGGGGCGACTGATCCCAGCGGCACCTATGCAACTGTGAACAGTGGTGATCGGAACGGCAATGACCTGGAGAAACAGGTCAACGTCTTTGTCTTTGTCGACGGCATAAAATTTCAGGTGATATTTGCCAACGACGCTAATCCCGACAATTGGGCCTACGACGCCTCTTCCGGTTTGATGAAGGCCGACGTCGATTTCGACTTGATCAAGAACACGACCAATTCCTCGCAGACATTAGCGCAATATCTGGCGATCCCTGCAAACGCACCTGAAGCAACCGACGTTTGGACCGTACAATACGAAGACAACAAGGGGGGCAACGAACAGGCACGATACTTCAAGTTCGACTTCTCGAAATTTGACCCGGGTGACCCAGGCATCATCGTGGTGGGTGACAGCGGCAAGTCCAACCTCATCTACGGCACCTCGGGCAACGATACCCTGACCGGCGGCGCTCTCGACGATACCATCATCGGCCGTGGCGGAAACGACCTGATCAACGGCGGCGGCGGACACGATACACTGAGGGGCGGCGGCGGAAGCGACAGGATCGATGGTGGTGCCGACAATGACCTGCTCGACCTATCCGACTCGACTGCGGGTGTAACCTTCACCCTGGTGCAGGGCAGCAGCGACACGACAGTGAACCTGACGAGCGTGGGTCTCGGGACCGACACATATCGCAATATTGAGGGGCTTATCGGCTCCGATTACAGTGATACGCTCACAGGTAGCGCTTCGGACGACCAAATCTATGGTGGTCGAGGTGCCGATACCATAATTGGTGGTGGGGGCAATGATATGCTTTATGGGGGTGCCGGCGCCGACCACATGACTGGCGGCGGGGGCGGAGATACGTTCGTCATCGGCTCCGATGCCCCTGGTATCGAAGACGTCATTACCGACTACAATTATGGTGATGGTGACGCTGTCGATCTATCCGAGTTGCTTGGCAGCCTCCCCTCGAACACAACGCTCGAAAACAACTATGTCCGCGTACAAGACGCGGGCGGTGACAACGCCAATTTGCAGGTGGACACCGATGGTGTCGGCAGCGGCGGCTGGCATACGGTTGCGGTGCTGGAAGATTTCCACGTCTCGACGGATGTGGTGAAGATCCTGTTCAATAATAATGGGACGAAAACGGAACAGGACGTCCACTAACGCAAGGTCGATCTCGACAGTTCTGCGGTTCTCGGCAATCATCCGGGAACCGCGTATTCAGGGGGAGTTTTTCATGAGCAGAAGCATGCTGGCGGGGGTGATGCTCGCACTGATGCCCATATCCAGTTTCGCGGCCGACCTTATCGGCGACTATGCGCCGGCGGCCCGGCAATGCACCGAGATCAGCCAGTCCGCGCTGACGGTCGATCAGGACGTGGCGACGCTGACCAAGGAAGTCGTGGCGCGCATGGACGAGGCGATTGCCGTTGCCGACGATCCGCGCTGGATCGCTTCGACGCGGCCGGCCTTCGTCTGGGCGTCCGAGACCAAGGTCGCCTGCGGCAAGGCCTATGGTTACCTGCAATCGAGCTGGCGTGACGAGGACTACATTGCCAAGTGCGATTGCTTCTACGCCAAAATGCGGCACTTCATGAATTGAGACAGCCGGTATGATCGAAATGCCCCACGTTGTGGTTTCCCCGGCACGGCGCGTGTCGTCGTGCCGACGATGGCTGGCACTCGGCGTGCTGGCGCTTGGAGTCCTTGCCGGCTGCCAGGGTGCTCCCACCGCCCCTGAGGTGCTCGACGTCGAATCGCCGCAGGCAAGGCATGCCCGGCGCGCATCCGAGCATGCGGTGAAGTTGCAGGAGGCCTTCGGAACCGGCGCAACGCGTGTCGGGCTTATCACTGCACTGATGGCGCCTTCGGGCGAAACGGTGCGCGAACGCGACATCCGCGACGGGGCGTCGCTCGCCGTGGACGAGGTGGGTGGTGGCCAGCTTTCGCTTTTGGTCGAAAATACCGACGGTTCGCCGCAGCAAGTCCAGGACGCCGCCAAGCGTCTCGCGGGCCAGAACGCGGCGTTGATTGCGCTGTCGGTTGCGGACGTGCCTGTCAGCACCGTCCGCCAGGGACTTGGCTCTGCCCGCGCGCCGCTTCTCGCGTTGCGCGGCAACGGCGCCGAGCGGCCGGCCGGCACCTTCGCCTTCGTTTCTGACCGCATCGATAGCGCTGTCGAGGGCGCTTCCTATGCTTTTGCCTCCGGCCGCAAGCGGCTGATCGTGCTTTTGCCCAGCGATGTCTCTGCCGCCGAACGGCAAAGGCTGGATCGCGGTCTTGCGGGCTATGGCATCAAGCCGGCGCTTGTCGCCGTGACCGGCATCACGACATTTTCCGGTGACGCGGCCGCCAAGGCAAAGCTAAAGGATATTGATGCGGTTCTCCTCATCGGATCGGAAGGGGGGGAGGTCGGTTCTCTGTCGCAACTCAAGGCCAACGGCTATCTGAAACCGAATGCAATGGTCGTCGGAACTTCCGGTTGGACGAATGCCGCCTACAAGCGACCCGAATTTTCCGGAAGCCACCTCTGTCTCTTCGGCCCGGAAAACGGCTCGCGGATGACGTCGCGCTTCCTCGATCGCTACGAGCGTGCGGCAAGTGCGGACGCGGCTTATGGGTTCGACGTCATCGCCCTTGCGGCTGGTCTCGTGCGGTCCCAGGGGGAAGGCGCCATCAATCAGGAAAGCATCCGCGCGCCAAACGGTTTCGTCGGTGCGGCGGCCACCTTCCGGTTCACAAAGGACGGCTCGGTAGAGCGAACCTGCGCCATCTATCAGGTGACCGCCGGCAGCGTGAAGCTTCTGGATCCCGCGCCCCGCTCGTTCTGACCGAAGCGTTATTGACCAAAAACCGATGCGGCGAGCGACCGCGCTGCATTCGGTGTAGAGAAGCGGGCGAGGGCACGGCAGCTAAGCTCACGTTATCCGCAAGCTCGCGCCGTGATGCCGGAGGCCAAGGCGGGAGGCGACACGCTTCGACGAGGCGTTGTCTCGATCGGTACTGTAAAACAAGGTGCGAGAGCGAAGCGTCGGCAGCCGCGACCAACCAGCCGTCGCAGCAGCGCCGAAACCGCGTCCTCGAAACGCCTTGGCGGTCACAAGCCCGAGTTCGGCGCCGGAATCGGTGAGCCGCGCCGCACATGCCAGGGAGGCGACTTCACCGTCGACAATGGCAGCGCACCAGGGCGACCAGAAGTCGGCAACGCCGTGGAAACCAAGATCGAACCAGGCCTCAGGAATCCCATCCGTCGCCTTCTTCGGAGTCGTTGCCAACGAGCCGCGCATCGCCTTGGTGAGGAGTGTCGTGCTGCAACTCAAAGACAAGGCCGAAATCGTATTCGACAGGCCCATCATCACCAAGCAGCGACAGATAGCGCTCAAGGTTCACAGGCGTGCTGGGATGAACGAAGGGCGGTTCGGTTGCGGCAAGTCCTTCCAGCTCCGCGACCAGACCGCCCGGCAGGTCCGCGCGTGCTTCGCACAGGTTTCCCTCCGCGCATCCGGCGAGCCAGAAGCGCGGGCCCGGTGCCTGATCCGGATCGTTCTCGCACACAATCCGCCCGTCGGCGCGTGTTCGAAACAATGCGTGGAAGTCTGTTTTCAGCCAATGGCTTGCTGGTATCATGAGGCGATTGCTCAATAATATCCCCGCATCCGTCGAGTACGTTCCTGGCGTGAGGGGGCAAGATGCCCACGGCGAGATCGGTCGCGCGTAATCGGCGACAAAGGAGCCTTGCGTTAAGGCGGGATTTTCATGTCTTGCCAATGCGTGAACTCTCATGGTAACGTTCCCACGAGCTTGAGGTCTGTCACCTTTGATGATGGCTTCCGGCCCGGGAGGAAACATGAAGAACGGACCCCGGCAACGGGCCACCATTATCGACGTCGCGGAGCGGGCAGGGGTCTCGAAGAGCACGGTTGCACGTGTTCTGGCGGGTTCTGCCAGCATTTCCGACGAAGCCCGCGACCGCGTGCTGAAGGCCGTTGCAGCCACCGGCTACGAGCGCAATCATCTGGCCGTTGGCATGCGTTCGGGGCGCAGCGGCATGCTCGGCCTGGTCATTCCCGACATCACCAACCCCTTCTGGGCCGAAGTCGCCCGCGGCGCCCAGGATCGCGCCGCCAAGGACGACATTTCGCTTCTCGTCTTCTCGTCGGACTGGGATGCCGGCACGGAGGCGACGCATCTTCGCGCCCTGCGGCGCGCCCGTGTCGATGGCGCGATCATCAATCCGGTCGCCGACAATTTCGATGATCTCGATCGCTTCGGCTTACCCTTCGTTTTCATCGGATCGAGCGCCGAGCGTTTTCCGGATACCTTGAGCGTCGGATCGGATATCGCCCAGGCTGTCCGTCTCGGCATGGATATCCTCGTTGAGCGCGGACACCCGGCGCCGGCCCTGATGCTCGGCCCGCGGTCGCGTCTTGCGCGCGCCCGGTTCCTGCGCGCCGTGCACGAGCATTGCATCGCGCGCGACATCGACCCCGACATCTTGCTGGTGGAGGAATCCGACTACACGGTCGAGGGTGGCCGAAAGGCCATGGGGCGTTTGCTCGCCGGGCCGTGGAGAGGCAGTCGCGCCGTCTTCGTCGCCAACGACCTGATGGCACTCGGTGCCATGATCGCCGTGCGCGAGGCGGGGCTCCGGTGCCCGGAGGATATTTCCATTCTTGGCTTCGACGGCATTCCGGCGGGTGCGTTCTCCTGGCCCGGTCTGACGACGATCGAAAAACCTGGCCGGCAGATCGGCATTCGCGCGGTCGAATGCCTGCTCGATCAGATTGCCGGCCGCCCGGAGCACGGCCGGATATTTCTGCCGTGCCGACTGGTCGAGCGCGGTTCGCTTGCCGATGTCTCGGCCTCGGTAGCTGTGCGCACGGCGGCAGGGAGGTAACAATGAGCGTAAGCAACGATCTTGTAGCGGATGCAGCCATGCCTAGAAGTGGGAACGTTCCCAACGTCCATCGGCGAAGCGTCACGAAAAACGTGCGGCAATGGTGGCCCTACTACCTGATGATGGCGCCTGGGCTGATCTTCTTCGTGATCTTTCACTATTTTCCGATCTGGGAAGCCAAGATCGCCTTCGAACAGTTGCGCATCATCCCGCCGAACATCTGGGTCGGGATCAAGCATTTCCAGACGCTCTTCTCCTCGCCGATCTTCTGGCAGGTGCTGATAAACACGCTGATCATCTCGACAATGAAGATCGTCTTCGTCTTCCCGGTCCCGATTATCGTTGCGCTGCTGCTCAACGAGATCCGGGGCGGCGCTTTCCGCAAGTTCATCCAGTCGGCGATCTACCTGCCGCATTTCCTTTCCTGGGTGGTCATCGCCGGCGTGTTCATCGCGGTGCTTTCGCCGAGCGACGGCGCGGTCAACGACATCATCGGTTTCTTCGGATTGCAGCCGGTCTCCTTCATGACCGACACGGGCTCGATCCGCTGGGTGCTGGTCTTCTCCGAGATCTGGCGATCGGCCGGCTGGGACAGCCTGCTTTACCTTGCCGCCATCATCGCCATCGACCAGGAACTCTATGATGCGGCCGAGATCGACGGAGCCAATCGCTGGCAGAAGATCCGCTACGTCACCATTCCCGGCATCGTGCCGACGATCGCGACGCTGTTCATCCTCAACGCCGGCATGTTCCTGAACGCCGACCTCAACCAGGTGATCAACTTCTCCAACGACGTGGTGCGCAGCAAGATCGATATCATCGACACCTATGTCTACCGCATCGGCCTGCAGACCGGCGAGTATTCGCTGGCAACGGCCGCCGGCCTCTTCAAGGCGGTTCTCGGCATGCTGATGATCGTCGCCGCCCACCTTCTTTCCAAACGTCTTACCGGCAAGGGGGTATGGTGATGGCCGCCCACAACGTTCGCAGAACGCCGCTCGAGCGGCTCGAATATGCGATCATCGTCTCGACGCTGATGTTCCTCGTCGTACTGACGGTCCAGCCGCTGCTCAACCTGCTCGCCATCTCCTTTTCGGATCCGGGCAAGGTTGCCGGCATGAGCGGCCTGACGGTGGTCCCCAACGGGTTTTCGACCGACGTCTGGAGCCTCCTGGTCAACAACCCGGCCGTCCAGCGCGGCCTCCTGAACTCGATCTTCATCACGCTGGTCAGCACCGTCCTTGGTGTCGTGCTGACGGCGCTGATGGCCTGGGCACTTTCCCGCCCGGGTTTGCCGGGGCGGCGCGCGATTTTCGTCTTCGTGCTGGTGACGATCGTCTTTGAGCCCGGCATCATTCCCGATTATTTCATCAACAAGCGCCTCGGCCTTCTCGACAGCTACTGGTCTCTAATCCTCTTCAAGGTTGTGAACGCCTGGTATCTGATCATTCTCGTCCGCTTCTTCGAGGAAGTGCCGAAGGAACTGATCGAGGCCTCGGAGCTCGACGGCGCCAACCCTTTCCAGATCTTCTGGTACGTGGCGCTACCACTCGCCAAGTCCGCGCTTGCGACCATCGCTCTCTTCTACTTCGTCTTCCACTGGAACGAGTTCTTCCGGGCGATGATCTATCTCAACGACCAGTCAAAATGGCCGCTGCAGGTCGTGCTGCGCCAGTTCGTGGTCGAGGGCGACAAGCTCGCCATGGTCGGGGTCGTCGACAGCAACAACTACACCGGTGCGAGCCAGATCAACATTCGCGCGCTGAAGGCAGGCATGATCCTGCTCACGATCGCGCCGATCCTCGCAATCTACCCACTCATTCTGAAGTTCTTCACCAAGGGCACCATGAGCGGTGCGCTGAAGGGCTGACGATGCAGAACCGAACCATAAAAGCCATAGCATATTGGGAGGAACAAACATGCTTGGAAAACTGATCCTTGGCGCAACCACCGCCATGGCATTGATGGCGAGCGTCGCCATGCCCGCCTTCGCCGATCCGGTGACGATCCGCGTCGTCTCGAAGGATCTCACGACGAGCAATCCTGACGACGTGAAGCTGATGAAGGCCTATGAGGAGGCGCTGAAGGCCAAGGGCACCGACATCCATATCCAGGTCGTCGACCTGCCGTCCTCTGGCTATGCCGACAAGCTCAGCGCCATGCTTCTGTCCGGTGATATCCCCGATCTCATCTATTTCCAGGGCGGCGACGCCAAGATGGCCGAACAGGGCGTGCTGGAGGACTGGAACACCTGGCTGCCGAAGACGACCTATCTCAAGGACGCGCTCTTCCCGCACAATGTCGAGCGGCTGAAGAACTATCCCTACCTGCTCTATGTCTACCCGCCGCGCATACCGCAGCCGGTGATCCGCGCGGATTGGCTCGAGAAAGCGGGCGTCGAAGCACCGAAGACTACGGACGACTACGTCACCCTCTTCAAGGCGATCAAGGACGGCGATTTCGACGGCAACGGCAAGGCCGACAGCTACGGCGTTACCACCGCCGACAACACTCAAGAGCTCGACGCCGTCTTCAATCAGGCATTTGGCGTCACCGGAACCTGGCTGAAGAACGATGCTGGCGAGTGGATCCATGCCCGCGTTTCGGCCGCGGAAAAGGCAAAGATCGCTTTCTACGCATCGCTCCGCGAGCAGGGTCTCTATGATCCGGAATTCATCACCACCAAGTGGGACGTGAAGGAAGACAAGTTCTATTCCGGCCGTGCCGGGGTGATCTTCGGTTCCTCCGCAGAGGTCATCGACATCTATGGCGGCAAGATGCGCCAGGCCCATCCCGGCGTGACCCTCAGCCTGCTTTCGCCGCCGAAGGGTCCGGGCGGCCAGGGCCTGATGGCGCTGGACGTCTCCAAGGAAGCGCGCGGTCTCGCGATCGCAACGACCTCGGAGCACAAGGAGGAGGTGGTCAAGTTGCTCGACTTCATCGCCAGCCCCGAGGGCCAGGCGATTGAACGGCTCGGCTTTGAGGGCGAGCAGTACACCAAGGACGGCGAAACCATCAAGCCGACCGACAAGCTCGCTACCTGGTATGCCCGCTTCCTCGTTGCCGCCAACTGGCAGCCGCCGGTTCAGTGGCTGAGCGATGCCGCGCAGCAATCGCTGAAGACGATCTCCGCCGACTTCAAGCCGGACAACGCCTTCGTCTGGCCTGCGGAATACGCCACCGACATCGACGCCACGGAGAACGTCTACCGGGCCTGGGTTTACAAGTTCGTCTCCGGCGAAGCCAAGCTGGACCAGTGGGACCAGTTCGTTTCCGAGTGGAACGCTGCCGGCGGCGAGAAAATGACCGAATATGCAAGGACGGTTCTCAATGACAAATGATGCTCAAGGGCTCTCCCTTAAGGGACGGGTTCGGGCGCTTCTCTTTGGCGTCGCCTACGGCGACGCCATCGGGGCGCCGGTCGAAAAGCTCTCCGCTGCGGAAATCCGCCAGCGCTATGGCCGGGTGACATCTCTCGACACAGAGTGGCACCGCATGAAGCAGAGTGAGGCGGCCCGCAACGGCCGTGTCCGCGGCAGCGGCATCGTCACCGACGACACGCTGATGACGCTCTGCGTGATGTCGATCTACGACGACGTGAAGCGCCATCTCGATGCCTGGGATATGGCCTCGGGCATGGTGCGGGAAATTGCCTGGACGCCGCGCTGGGTGCCGGAGCTGCAGCGCGAGACGATGCTGATCGAGCGGCTGTTCTATCCTGAGAAGTGGATCTTCCAGCGCCATCAACTTTCCGGCTGCGACCCGCGCCAGGGCGGCGTCGGCAACATGGTGAACTGTGGCGCGGCGATGTACATCGCGCCGATCGGCGTCGCCAACGCCTGTGATCCGAAGGCAGCCTATGATGAGGCGATCGCCTTTGCCTCCGGCCACCAGCAGAGCTTCGGCCTGGAAGCTGCCGGCGTACTCGCCGCCGCGGTCGCCGCCGCTTTCGTGCCGGGCACCACCCTCGACACCGTCATCAAAGAAACGCTGGCCGTTGCCAAGGACGGAACGCGTGATGCGATCGCCGATATCGTCGAGGCTGCGGGCTCATTGAAGGGCGCGGATCATGCGACAGTCGTCGCCGAATTCCACCGCATCATCGCGCGCTATTCTCCAATGGGCGACGACGTGCAGCACACGCCGCAGAAGGCCGGCATTGCGACCGACGCCTACCAGCCGTCGCGTCTGCACGCGATCGAGGAACTGCCGCTGGCGCTCGGCTTTGCGGTCGTCAATGACGGTGATTTCTACAAGTCGATCATCGACGGCATCAACTCCGGCCGCGATACGGACTCGATCGGCGTCATGGCCGGCGCAATCCTCGGCGCCATGCAGGGCGAGAGCATCATCGACCGGGCGATGGTCTCCCAGCTCGACCGTGTCAACAAGCTCGATCTCTACCGATCGGCCGATGCTTTTACCGCAACCGTGACCGCAATCCGGGCGGCCGACCACAAACGCGAAATGGCGCGGGCCACGGCGCGCGCAGGCCTCTTTGCCGCTCCCGAGCTCACCCAGGTTTCCAGTCTCTAGAATTCGAAAGTATCCGATGCTCAGCACCACAGAAATCTTCGAGCGTATCTATTCCGGTTTTATCGGCAAGGCGATCGGCGTGCGCTTGGGCGCACCTGTCGAACCGACGATCTGGAGCTATGAACGCGTCCGGGACACCTATGGCGAGGTGACGGAATATCTGCGCGATTTCAAGAATTTCGCTGCCGATGACGACACCAACGGTCCGGTCTATTTCATCCGGGCGCTGCGCGACTACGGTCTCGGCGCCACCGCCGAAGAGGTCGGCAAGACCTGGCTGAACTATGCGGCCGAGGAACACGGCATGTATTGGTGGGGCGGCTTCGGCAATTCGACCGAGCATACCGCCTACCAGAACCTGCGCGCTGGCATTCCGGCGCCGCAATCCGGCTCGATCGCCCAGAACGGCACGACGGTTGCCGAGCAGATCGGCGGGCAGATTTTCATCGACAGCTGGGGCTGGGTGCATCCGGCCGACCCGAAGAAGGCAGCCGAAGCCTCAGCCCGTGCGGCAAGTGTCGCCCATGACGGCGAGGGCCTGCATGGCGCCCGCTTCTGCGCCGCGGCCATCGCCCAGGCTTTTGTTGCCAAGAACATCGAGGACGTGATCGAGACGGGTCTCGCGACAATCCCGGCCGACTCCCTCTATGCCAAGGTTTCGCGCGCGGTACTCCGCTTCCACGACAGCAACCGGAACGACTGGCGTGCCTGCCGCGACATGTTGACGGCGGATTGGGGCTATGACCGCTATCCCGGCGTCTGCCACATCATTCCGAATGCCGGCGTCTTGATCATGAGCCTGATCTACGGTCAGGGCGATCTGCCGCGCACCGTCGAGATCGCCACCATGGCCGGCTGGGACACGGACTGCAACGCCGGCAATGCCGGTGCGATCGTCGGCACCCTGCAAAAGGTGCAGCCGGGCTGGGACAAGTACCGCAAGCCGATCAACGATTTCGTCGTCGCTTCCGGCGTAACCGGTACGGTCAACGTCGTCGACATCCCCTCCTTTGCCCGTGAACTGACGGTGCTGGCGCTCCGCCTGCAGGGACGGGAGGCTCCGGCGCTCTGGGTCGAGGATTTCGAGCGCCGCGGCGTTCGCTTCGATTTCGACGCACCCGGCGCCACCCATGGCTTCCGCACCGAGCCCTTCAACCAGATCGCCGTCAAGGCATCGGCGGAGCGTCATACGGATAACGCCAAGGGATCGCTGGAAATCCTGCTCGACCGTCTCGAGCGCGGGCATGGTGGACGCATTTTCTGGAAGCCCTTCTATCGCCGCTCCGACTTCGACGACGAGCGCTACCGCCCGATGTTCACGCCGCTTGCCGATGACGGCCAAAGGGTGTCGTTCAAGCTCTGGCTCGACCCTTGGAACGGTGACGGCAACCTGCGTGTGGCGCCCTATGTTCGCCGCGCCATGACAGGCGCCATCCAGGAAACAGGCGCCTGGCACGTGCCGTCTGCGAGCGGCTGGCAGGACTACGCGTTCACCATCCCCGACGGCAACGGCGAGGCGGTCGACGAGATCGGCATCCTGGTCGAATATTTCGGGCGCCTGAAATTCCTCGGCCGGCTGTTCCTTGCGGACTTCTCCGTATCCGGCAAGGGTCGCGCCGTCATCGACCCGTCGAAGGAAGCGCATGAATGGGGCGGCATCACCCGCTTCACCTGGAACCGCGGCCATTGGAGCCTGCAGCAAGGCCGCATCCATGCCCATACCGCAACCGACGCGGACGCCTGGACGGGCAACGCCTATCTCCGCGACGTTAGTGTCAAGGCCGAGCTTCAGCCGCACTCGGGTGCCTCGCACCTGGTGGTGGCCCGGGCTCAGGGTACGAGCCGCTTTTATGCCGCCGGTTTCGAGAACGGCGAAGCCGTGATCCTTCTTGAAGACCACGGCACGAAGATCCTCGCGCGCAGCCCGTTCCGTATCGAATACGGCCGGAGCTACGCGGTCGATCTCACTGTCGAAGGTGGCAAGCTGACGCTTTCCGTCGATGGCGAGCGGCTGCTTCAGGCGGACGATGGGACGCTGCGCTACGGCATGGCTGGCCTTCGCATGGCGTCTGCCGGGCGCATGTCGATCGGCCGGCTTGAGGTCGCCGAGCGCTAACTGCGCGAGGCGGAAAGAAAGGGAGGAAACATGTCCGAGATAGAGCTTAGAAGCGTCGGCAAGAGCTATGGCAGTGTCGCCGTGCTCAACGACATCTCGCTGGAAATGGGCGACGGCGAATTCGTCGTGCTCGTCGGCCCTTCGGGCTGCGGCAAGTCTACGCTGTTGCGCATGATCGCCGGGCTGGAGGATATTTCAGCTGGCGAGATCACCATCGGTGGCAAGGTCGTCAACGATATGCCGGCCAAGGAGCGCGACATCGCCATGGTCTTCCAGTCCTATGCGCTCTATCCGCACATGAAGGTCGCGGAAAACATGAGCTTCGCCTTGAAGCTCGCCGGTGCGCCGAAGGCGGAGATCGAAAAGCGCGTTACCCAGGCGGCCGAAATCCTCGGCCTCGAAAAGCTGCTCGACCGCCTGCCGCGGGAACTTTCCGGGGGCCAGCGCCAGCGTGTCGCCATGGGTCGCGCCATCGTGCGCGACCCGCGTGCCTTCCTCTTCGACGAACCTCTGTCGAACCTTGATGCCAAGCTGCGCGTGAAGATGCGCAGCGAAATCAAGAAGCTGCATCAACGGCTTCGCCGCACGATGGTCTATGTCACCCACGACCAGACCGAGGCCATGACCATGGCCGACAAGATTGTGGTGATGAACGGCGGAAAGATCGAGCAGGCGGGCGCACCGCTCGATCTTTACAACGATCCTGCCAATCTCTTCGTCGCCGGCTTCATTGGCTCGCCGGAGATCAACCTGATCGAGGCGGTCACAGAGGGAGCGACGGCCTTGACCCGGGGCGGCGTATCCCTGCCGCTCGGGCGACAGGTGCAGGCTGGCAAGCGGGTCGTCTGCGGCATCCGCCCGCAGCACATCACGCTCGGAACAACGGGCGTGCCGGGGCGCATCAGCCTCGTCGAGCCGACCGGCGAGGACCAGGAAATCGTCGTCGACATGGGCGGCCAGGATATCTCGGTCGTCGTCCACGGCGGCAAGCTACTTTCGGCCGGGCAGGATGTGACGCTGACGATCGATGCCGACAAGGTTCTGCTCTTCGACAAGGATACCGGGGAGCGCCTTCGATGAGTGGATTTGCGAAGCGACAGTTCGATCCCGACGCCAAGGGACCGCTGGTCGGCACGAGGGTTCTGGATCTTTCCCGGCTCGTTGCCGGCAACATGTTGTCGCTGCAGCTGGCCGATGCCGGCGCCGATGTCATCAAGATCGAGCCGCCGGCGGGCGATCCGCTCAGAGACTGGAAGGATGATGGCCACTCGCTCTATTGGAAGACCTATAGCCGCAACAAGCGCTCCGTCGTTCTGAACCTCAGGCAAGAGGCGGCGATGACGGCGCTCTGGGCACTGATCGATACGGCCGATGTCTTCATCGAGAATTTCCGGCCGGGAACGCTGGAGCGCATGGGGCTTTCGCCGGAAACGCTGCACGCCCGCAATCCCAACCTGATCATCGTGCGCATTTCCGGTTTCGGCCAGACGGGGCCTTACGCGCAGTTCCCGGGCTTTGGCACCATCATCGAAGGCATGAGCGGTTTTGCCTACAGAACCGGCTTTCCCGATCGCGAGCCCGTGCTGCCGCCGCTGGCGCTTGCCGACATGATCGCCGGTGTCTATGGCAGCTCGGCCACCGTGACAGCGTTGCTTGCGCGCGATCGCGGCTACGCAAAAGGACAGGTCATCGACCTGTCGCTGCTGGAACCGATGTTCTCGGTGCTCGGGCCAGAAGCGGCGATCTATCAGACGACCGGCAAGATCAAGGAGCGCGTGGGCAGCGCCTCCAATACGGCCGCCCCGCGCAATGTCTACCGCTGCCGCGACGGAAAGTACGTGGCGCTGTCGGGATCGACGCCGCAGGTCGCACGGAGGATCTTCGAGATCATCGGCCGTGCCGACATGAACCAGGACCCGCGCTTTGCCACCAATTCTGAACGCGTCAAAAATCGCGATCTGGTCGACGAGGCCGTTGGCGGCTGGTTTGCCCGGCACGACCATGACGAGGCGCTGAAGATCATGCGTGACGCCGGTGCGACGGTCGGGCCGATCTACAACATCGCAGATGCCGCGTCGGACCCGCATTTCGCCGAGCGCGAAATCATCGTCGATGTGGAGGATGACGAGTTCGGCAGCCTGCCGATGCACAACATCGTGCCGCGGCTTTCCCAGACGCCGGGCGTCTGGCGGCGGCCGGCACCAGCGCTTGGGGAACACACGGCGGAAGTTCTGGCCGAAGCGGGACTGGATCGCGGCGCGATCGAGACGATACTCCAGGGTAAAGCCGCATGAGGCTTCGCTCCCTACTCTACGTCCCGGCCTCGTCCGCAAAATTCATCGCCAAGGCGCACGAACGCGGAGCGGATGCGATCATCCTCGACCTGGAAGATTCAGTCGCCCCGGATCAGAAACAGGCCGCAAGGGATGGGTTGAAGGACGCCGTGGCGCAGGTGGCACGCGGTGGTGCGACCGTCTTTGTCCGCGTCAATTCGGCGCCGGATCTGCGGATGGCGGATGCAGAGGCCGCCTGCCGTGCCGGCGCGTTCGGTCTCTATGTCGCGAAAACCCGGTCGCCGCAGGAGCTAGAGGATATTGCAGCGCATCTCGCACCAGTTGAGCGGCAGATCGGCAGGCCGCCGGTCGCCTTCGTGCCACTCCTCGAAGATGCCGGGGCAGTTCTCGATGCGCGCGCGATTGCCCGCGTCAGCCGCGTGGTCGGCCTTGCCGCTGGCGGCGAAGACATCGCGACCAGCATGGGCGCAGAACCGCTGCCAGACGTATTGCGACTTCCGAAACTGATGGTCCACCTTGCCGCCAAGGCGGAAGGCAAGCTGTCCTTCGGCATGCTTTTGACGGTTGCGGACTATACGCGACTGGATGCCTTGAAGGCAGCCGCTCGTGAGGCGAAGGCCCACGGGTTCGATGGCGCGAGCTGTGTCCACCCGTCCGTGGTCCCGGTGCTGAATGCGTCTTACTCCCCGAGCCCAGAACGGATCGCCTGGGCAAAGTCCGTGATCGACGCAGCGAAGACGGCGCAGGCAGACGGCCGTGGCGCCTTCGTGCTGAACGGGACCATGGTGGATGCGCCGATCATCGAGCGCGCGCATGATGTTCTCGAACAGGCAGGCGACCTCGGCTGACGCTCAGCGCAGCTTGGCGGAAGAGTCCTCACGATCGCGAGGCGCGCCGGTGCGCGCCAGGATTTCGTGCTGCGCAGTTGCACCTATCACCGAATGTGCAATGATCCTGAAATTGAACGACTTTAACCGGCTGCGAACGCGGGCGACTTTGTCGTGGCGGTCCGTTTTTTTTCAGTAGCACTCCAGCATGCAGGGACTTCGAACAGCTTAGACACCCCAGGAAGGGAATGTGATCATGCGTAGACTTCTTGCGTACCTGACGATCGCTTCGTTCTTCTCAACTTCAGCCTTTGCAGATCCCGCCATCCTGACTGCAAATGTGAACTTCAGGGTGGGCCCGGGAACCGGATTTGACGCCATGCGCGTGATCCCCCAGGGCGAGGAAGTCGACATCAAGGAATGCGACGCAGAAGCCTCCTGGTGTGCCGTGAGTTATGCCGGGGCAAATGGCTTTGTTGCCGGCAAGTATCTCAACCAGTCCGATGCCACCGCGCCGGCCTGGCCAAGGATGTTCAACACCGAAAAAGGCGCGACGATCACGCTCTTCCAGCCGCAGATCACGTCCTGGAAGGATTTCAAGGAGCTCGAAGCCCTTGTCGCGACCGAGCTCAAACCGTCCGCCGACGCCAAGCCGATCTATGGGATCATCGGGCTTTCGGCCAAGACTGTGGCCGACGAGGCGACGGAGAATGTTACGCTGACGGATGTTCGCACCACGCAGCTCGATTTCTCCGCACTGGACCGACAGCAGCTCGCTGACCTCGCGCTCGACATCGGCAAGCTTGTCCCGACCGATCCGATCGTCGTGTCGCAGCAACGCCTGGCGGCAAGCCTTGCGGACTTCCAACGCCTCGCCGATATCCCCGATATCAAGGCCGATCCGCCGCCGATCTTTGTCAGTGAGACGCCGGCCATCCTGGTGCAGACGGACGGCAAGCCGGTGACGGCTCCGGTCAAGGGCGTTGAGGGCCTCTCCTTCGTGGTCAATACGAATTGGGACCTCTTCAAGGTGGATCAGGCGGCAGACTACTATCTGCGGAGCGAAAAGAACTGGCTGACAACAAAGACCTTGGAGAGCGGTTGGGTTGAAGCGGCATCGGTGCCGGACGTCTTTTCCAAGCTACCGGAAATCGACAACTGGAAAGGGGTAAAGGCCTCTCTTCCGCCCACGCCCTTCAGCGATAACCAGGTTCCGAAAGTTTTCTATTCGGAGAAGCCGGCGGAGCTTCTGATCTTTGAAGGAAAACCGGCCCTCGAACCGATCGCGGGCACCGGGCTGGATTGGATTTCCAATACGAGCAGTTCGGTGTTTTTCCATCGGGCCAGCAAGACGTGGTACACACTTGTTTCCGGACGGTGGTTTTCTTCAACGTCACTCGAAGGTCCCTGGACCTTTGCCACGCCTGACCTGCCCGATGATTTCGTAAACCTGCCCGACGACGCCTCCTACTCGGCTGTGCGCGCGTCGATCCCCGGCACGTCCGAAAGCGCAATGGCGCGTCTGCGGGCGAGCATTCCGAAGCTCGCGCGGGTTTCGACGGATGGATCGCTGAAGGTGGACGTCCACTACAATGGCGAGCCGAAGTTCGAGCCGATCGAAGGCACGTCCATGTTCTATGCCGTCAATGCCAACGAGCAGGTCATCAAGGTCGCGGACAAGTATTTCGTCTTGAAGGACGGCATCTGGTTCGTCGGCGATACGCCGACCGGGCCCTTCGCCGTTGCGCGCGCCGTTGCCGATGAGATCTACACGATCCCATCGTCGTCTCCGGTCTATAACGCGACCTATGTCCGCATCTACGATACGGAACCGGATGCCATCTGGTACGGCTATACGCTCGGCTATCTCTATACCTACCTTGCCTGGGATACAGTCGTCTGGGGCTCGGGATGGTATTATCCGCCCTATTGGGACTATTACGACGACGATTGGCCCTATTATCCGCCGCCGATCAGCTACGGGTTCGGCGCCTCGTACAACCCGGCCTATGGCACTTTCGGGCGCTATGGCTACGCCTATGGCCCGGAAAGGGGCCTGGTCTTCGGCGCAGCCTATAACCCCGTCACGGGGACACGGTTCCGCGGTGGCGCGGTGGCGGGTCCCGGTGGCGAGCGCGGTTTCATTTCTGCCTACAATCCACGCACGGGCAACGCGATGGTCGCGCGGGGCGGGCAGAATGTTTACGGCTCCTGGGGCAGTGTAGCCGTCAAGCACGGCGGAGAGTTCGCGCGCATCAGCGGCGGATCAACCGGGAGTGCCGGCGGCCTGCGCTGGCGCAACTCGGAAGGCGACAAGGGCTTTATCGCCGGCAGCAAGGGCGGTGACGTTTATGCCGGCCGCGATGGCAGCGTCTATCGCCGTCAGGACGGCCAATGGCAGAAGCATACGCCGGATGGCTGGCAACCGGTTCAGAGGCCGGACGGGGAGAACCTCCGCAATGCCGCCCAAGGCGCGGCATCCAACCGGCCCCAAGCCACGCAGCGTATCCAGAACCGTGCTGAAACGAGGCCCGCACCGCGCCGCAACCAGCAGGTTCGCCAACGGGCGCCGGATCATCTGTCCTTCGACCGTGCCGGACGGCAATTCGGCAACCAGAACGAACTGAGCCGCAATTATGGGCGGCTTTACCAAGAGTCCGGCCGGAACTTCCAGAGCTTTGACCGTGGTCGCGGCGGCTACAGCGGCGGCGGCTTCCAGGGTGGCAACCGCGGCGGCTTCCACGGAGGTGGTGGTCGCGGCGGTGGAGCTGCTTTCCGCGGCGGCGGTGGCGGACGTGGTGGTGGTGGCGGCGGCCGCGGTCGCTGAGAAAACCGGGCCGCTCGGGCGAACTTTCCCGAGCGGCCGCGTTACAAGGCGTGGCAAAAGGTGTGCGGGGTCGCCGCTCCTTCGGCCGAAAAGCTTGGCGTGATCATCGGGCCGTCTGCCGCTGTGACGCCGGCCTTGGTGGCGCGCCGGACCGGCCGGTCGAACCTTAAGCCGAGATGCTGACAGGTGCTTGCCGCATCAACCGTCCGACCAGAAGCGCTCCTTGTTGAAGCTTTTGTTTTCCTTACCGGCCTGGGACGCCCGCTTTAGAACGCGCGGTGTATCGTCGGCGCTTGCCACCGAGAGCTCCAGGTTCGCCGGAAGTGCCAGACGCTCAAGCTCCTTGGCCGGCGCAAGCGCCCACTTGAAGAGTGCGGCGTCGCGAATTGTCCACTCGGCATTTGTAGGCGACGGGCCGGTGAGGCTGCTTTCGCCTGCAGCTGGATGGCGCATCATGCCCACGCCAAGCGCAACCTTGAACGACGAGGAGGGAATGAAAGCCGAGACGTCTGTGGGTAGCGCGCGCTCGGGCGTGGGGACGGGCGTCACGGTCGCGGCGGTAGCCGTGGCGCGCAGCGTCGGCAGCGGCACGGTGATCGCCGCAAGGTCGAAGAACGGCGACTTTTCGGCTGCTTCCTTCCGCATGGTCTGAAGCTCGAGGGCTTCTTCACCGCGGCTCTTGCGCGTGGGAAGCATCGCGGTCAACAGCGTGTTGCCGGCCGGTTCTCCGCCCTTCAGTTTGGCTGGGCCGGCGCTGTTTGCAGCGACGATCGAGGTGGCCTTGACCCGTCGCTTGTAGTCGGCCATCGCCTGGTCATACCCCGGCAAAGCCCCGCCGCTTGCCGGAAGGTGGAGTGTCTGCCCCTTGGGGAATATACGCGCGAGTTCCTGGCGCGACATGCGCGGCCACGCCCGTACGTTTCCGACGTCGAGATGTACGAAGGGAGATCCTGACGTCGGGTAGTATCCCACGCCGCCGACCTGCATCTGCATGGCGACTTCCCGCAGCCGGGTGAGCTTCACGCCCGGAATATAGAAGTCCATCGCCTTTCCCAGCATGTGCTGGCTGTTCTTGGCGACCCCGGTGCTGCGGGAGCGGCCGCGCAGCATGCTGTTGGTGGCGGGCGAGCGGTAAGCCGAGACGACGTTGATATAGTCCTTCCCACCGGCGCGCTGATAGACCTCCCAGACAAGATCGAGAAGACGCGGGTCCATACGGGCGGGCTCGTTCCTGCGCCAGTCGCGCAGGAAACGGTTGATCTGCGCGAGCCCCTTCTGGTCGTATTTGCCGTCCCGCTTGAAGGTGATCGTCGCGCGTTCACCGGTGTGCGTGAAGAACAGTTTCAGCGACCGGACTTCCGCCGACGACGCCGTGCTGGTGAAAGTCATGGCGGATGCTGCAAGGGCGGTGATGGCGGCCGCTCGAGCGGCCCACCGGGCAATACGCTTCACGCCTCTGACGATGGCAGGCGAGGCAGGCTCTGGATACGCAGTTACAGGATACTCAGACACAGCGGCTTCCGATTCAATCGAGGTACAATCCACCGGCGGCAACGGCCGGCGGCTCGGCTCTTCGACGGAGATTATGGTCAACAAAGGATTAAGAAGCGGTTGATGCCATCGGACGTGCTTCCCCGGTGATGAATTTCCGCGAGGTGCATGGATTTCAGGGCCTCGGCTTGCCCTTACGTGAAGGTGTTGGCTCTTGTTTTCCTCAATCTATACATTAGTTACCATGAATGGATTGGTCGGTTGCACCGCGGTACTTGCATAGCCAAGGTGTCCCATGAAGAGCACGAAAGACGTCATCGCCGAACTGACCCGCGCCGCGCGCGACGTTCACATGCTGACGGAGGGCGAAAAGCTCCGTCTTGTCTCCCGGGCCTATGTCGCGATCAAGGAAGGTTGGGAGCTGCTCGGGCAGCCCAATCGCCTCAGCGAGTCTGCCGAAACGATGGACATCATTCGCGCCGGCGGCATGCCGGTATATCTCTATGACGATGAGATGCGGGCAATCCTCCAGGAGGCCGTCAAGGTCATCAGGCAGATCGAAGCGGCGATGGAAGCGAAGAACACCCCGGCACCCACATCCGGCGAAGATAGCAACCAAGGGTCGTGAATGGGCCCGAAGCAGTTCGAACAATGTTGTCCGCCGTCAATCCGCGCGGCGACGTTTTGACTGGCTGGATCGACCAGATCGCCACGTCGGGGATCTGATCCGTTGGCGCGCTACATCGCAATTCGATCGGACGTCAGGATCAGAATGATCGCCGGGCCAGCCAGGAAGGCTGCGAGGAAAAGTGCCGACAGGATCGAGCGTATGAGGAAGCGCAGCAGGGGGCCGCGGGTCATCGAGCGGCCCTATGCTCATGGCGCGAACTAACAGTTTTCAATCCCGGCCCGGAAGGGCACTCCACTTGTGACGTCGTCATGCTTCCTGCCTTTCCGGTTCGTTGAAGGCCGCGCCTATCACTGCTGATACGAGCGAGGGCGGCTCGATGCGTGCGCTAGCTCT
Organism: Ensifer sp. ENS07; assembly: GCF_014852185.1. NCBI lineage: Bacteria > Pseudomonadati > Pseudomonadota > Alphaproteobacteria > Hyphomicrobiales > Rhizobiaceae > Ensifer > Ensifer sp. ENS07. Next base: position 22,598 of record NZ_JACVBE010000021.1, read on the forward strand.
GAACGATTGCAGCAGTGTTACGTTCGGCTGCCCCGTGGTTTCCGTAATGCTGCTGTAATTCTTGCGGCAGATTCGAAAGGTCGAAGCCATGGGGTGCCGATGCGGATACTGCTGATCGAAGATGAGAGGGAGCTGGCGGCGGCACTGGCTGTGGCGCTCAGCAAATATGGCATCGTCATCGACCATACGACCCATCTCGCCGATGCAGCCGAACTTGCGCGTCAAAATGACTACGGCGCTATTCTTCTCGACCGCCGCCTGCCCGACGGTGAAGGGCTGAGCTTCATCCCGCAATTGCGCCGCATTGGCCAAGACGCGCCGATCATCGTCCTGACGGCACGCAACGAGCCGATGGAACGGGTTGAAGGTCTCGACACCGGGGCGGACGACTATCTCGGCAAACCCTTTCTCGTCGAAGAACTAATGGCGCGCCTGCGCGCCGTGTTGCGCCGTCCGGCTGCGCTTGCTGAGCTTCAGATCAAGGTGGGACGAATGGCGCTCGATCCGCTGAACCTCACCGTGACCGTCGATGACGTGAAGCTTGACGTCCCAAGGCGCGAACTCTTCGTGCTCCAGGCCCTTGCGAGGCGCCGGGACAAAACCGTTCTCCGCTCGACGCTCGAAGCAGCGGTCTACAACTACGAAGAAGAGATCCAGTCGAACGCGATCGACGCCCACATTTCAAGGCTGCGCAAGCGGCTGGCGGATGCTGGGGCCGGAGTTTCGATTCACAACATCCGTGGGGTCGGTTACCTCCTGAAGGAAGAGTGATGGGTCAGACGACAGGACGCAATCCGTCGCTCTGGTGGCGGCTCAGCTGGCAATTGAGCCTCGTCATCATCGCCGTCGTTGCCTCGGTGATCATCGGGCTCTGCATCTGGGCAACCACGATCATGTCGCCGAACACGGCCATGGAGGGGACGGTCGTCTCGGTCGTGTCCCGTGCCGTAGGCCGCGGAAGCGATGGTCAACTGCAGCTTTTTGAGACCCATGACCTGACGACGCTCAAGGCGCAAAACAGCGCATTGTGGTTCGTAGTTGCCACCACCAGCGGTGCCTTCGCGTCCTATGGATCCGTTCCGCCCGCCTATGCCGCGCTGCCCACGGTAATCCACCTGTTCGACGAAGCGGATATCAGGGGGGCCGCAGCCACTGGCGAGATTGCGACGATCGAAAACGCGAAGACGCCGGCTGGCGAAGTCCGGATTCTGTTTGGCGGCGTGGCGGACAAGGGTTGGGGTGCCCTGGCTCTCTTGGCGAAGGCCTATCCAATCTACCTGTCTTTGATCGCCAGTGCTCTCCCGGCGATTTTTCTTGCCGTTCCTCACATCGTCGGGCGTGCTCTCGCGACGGTGAGCGAGGTTGCCGACGAAGCATCGCGGATCGATCCGCGCCGCCACGGGACGCGCCTTCCGCTCGCGGGAATCCCGAACGAAGTCGCCCCGGTTCTGATCGCATTCAACGGCGCACTTGAGCGTCTCGAGGACGAGTCCAGAAAGCGGCGGCGCTTCCTGATCGATGCGGCCCACGAACTGCGAACCCCCATTGCGATCATGCAGACGCGCATCGATGGCATGCCTGATGGCCGGGAGAGAACGCGCCTGATGGATGATGTCGCCCGGCTCGCAGAAGCGGCAGAGCAGCTTCTGGACTTCGAGCGCAACGACCAGGCGCTCGTTCTGGACGAGCCGATGGATCTGGTTGACATCGCGCGATCGGCGGTTGCCGATCTCGCTCCGTTGGCGATAGGGGCTGGCTATCAGGTGTCTTTCCACAGTGACGTGGAGACGCTGGCGCGAAAGGGCAACCCACCTGCCGTGTTGCGCGCGGTCACAAACCTCGTCCGAAATGCGATCGATCACGGCGGCAATTCGGGCATGATTGCCGTCTTGGTCTCAAGCGATGGGCGCGTGGAGGTTTCCGACGAAGGACCTGGCATACCTGCCGAGCATCAGGAACTCGTCTTTGAACCCTTTTACAGGGTTTCTCCCAAGGACACGGGCGCGGGTCTTGGTTTGAGCCTTGTAAAACAGGTGGCTTCAAACCACGCGGGGCGTGTCAGTCTCACGAGTTCAGCGCGCGGAACCAAGGTGGTCGTCCACCTCTGACCGCGAGAGGCGTGGGATTTAGGTCGCGGTCACCGCCGCGCCCATGCTTGAAGGGTTTTCGAGACACCACCCCTTCGGTGTCAGCTCTAACCTGCTTGTAATTCTGTAGCAATTGTCCATCCCCAAGGTCGCCGTTGCATGTCAACGGAGATCATGAAACGTGCTAAAAGAATATTTTATTCAATCGCTTGCCTGGGTTTCTTCATCGCTCGTCCCGGCCCGCGCGGTGGCGCTGGCAGGGCTACTCTCGGCAACCCTGGTCGGATGCCAATCGGTTCCATTGAAGGAGGCGGGGACTTTGACCTCCTATGGCAAGCTCGGTCCGTCGAAAGGCATGGTGGCCAAGAAACGCCTCTACGTTGATGGACAACGTCTGGTCGACGTGAAAACCGTCCGCATCGCGCCAACGACGTTTTCCTTTGCAGCCGCCTCCAAGATCAAGTCCGATGCCGATCGCGATTTGGTTTCGAACGCTCTCGATCGGGCGCTCTGCGTCGCGCTCAGCGACAGGTACCAGATGGTTCCTGCCAATCAGCCTGCTGATCTGACGGTTCGCTCCGTGATCGCCGATATTGTCCCGACAGACAAGGCGCTCGCAGGGGTTTCCACGGCCATCACCATTGGTACGGGGTTCGTCCTGCCCGTCAGCGTGCCGCGATTGCCTGTCGGCCTGGGAGGCTTGGCTGTAGAGGCCGAAGCGGTCGATGCCAGCGGTCTGCAAAGTGCCGCCATGCTTTGGGCGCGTGGTGCAAATTCGATCCTCGACAAGCCCCGTGTTTCGGAAGTCGGCGACGCCTATAGCTTTTCGACGAAATTCGCCGACGCGTTTTCGCAGGTGCTGATTTCCGGCAAGGAGCCGAAGGCATTGGATATCTCGCTGCCGACCCGGCAACGCATGCAGTCCTGGTTGGGTGGCAAACCCAAATATGCCGCATGCGATGCCTTCGGTCGGGCACCGGGCCTCGTCGGCGCGATAGCAGCCAAATACGGCGCGCCGCCTCAATGGACCGACAAGAAACCAAAAGCTGCGGCGCAACAAGCGTTCAACTCTCCTATTGCGCGATAGCTTGCGGTTGGCGATCCTTATTTCACCCCGCCATGGGCAAGCCCGCTCACGAGGTAGCGTTGCATGAACAGCGCGACCAGATAAACCGGCGCGATGCCTGCCAGGGAGGCGGCTGCCATCTGGCCGAAATTCACGAGACGGTCGCCCTGGAAGAGCGAGATGCCCACCGGCAAGGTCCGCGTGGCGTCGGAGAAGGTGAAGGCGGAAGCAAACAGGAACTCGTTGTAGGACAAGACCGTGACGATGATGAAGGTCGCGACGATGCCGGGCGCGATGATCGGTACGACGATCTGCAGCAGCGTGCGAAATGGACCGGCGCCGTCCATCGCCGCTGCCTGTTCGATCTCGATCGGCATCCGGCGCAGGAACGGCATCAGCAGCCAGAAGGCGACCGGCACGTTGGCGAAACCATAAATGAGAATCAGGCCGGCGCGCGTATCGAGCAGTCCGGTTGTCTTCAGCAGAAAAAACAGCGGGATCAGCGCTACGATCGGCGGCGCCATGTAGCTCGACAGCGTCACGTCCGACAGCCATTTGCCACCGATCTTCAGCCGCAGGACGGCATAGGCCGACGGCAGCGCCAGCGCGATGGTGACGAGGCCCGAAACCAGCGACACGATCACGGAATTCAGGATGAAACCGAGGATGTTGGCCGCGTCGAAGGCCGCCGGCCAGTTGGCGAGCGTCGGTATCGTCGGCCAGAAGCGTCCGTTGAGCACGTCGTCCTTCGTCTTGAAGGAAACCGCGATGAGATAGAGGAAAGGCAAGGCAAAGAAGCTGACGACCGGCGCTGTCGCAAGGCCGAGCCACAGATGTCGCGCGGCAGGTCTCACAGCTCTCGCCTTTCGAAGTGCTGGTGCAGCCGTACGACGGGCAAGGTCACAAGCCCGATGACAAGCGCATAGATCATCGTTTCGGCCGCGGCGCGGCCGACGTCGAACTGTTCGATCGCCCGCCGATAGATGGCAAAGCCGGCCGATGTCGTCGCAAAGCCCGGTCCGCCGAAGGTCAGGATGTAGATGAGGTCGAAGAGCTTGAACGACAAAATGAGCTTCAGCAGATAGATCGACGAAAGCGGTGCGGCGACCAGCGGAAGTGTGATGTGCCAGAAGCGCTGCCAGCCATTGGCCCCGTCCACCAGCGCTGCCTCGTGAACGCTGTCGGGTACCGTGGAAAGAGCCGCAAAGCAGAGAATGACGATGAATGGCGTCCATTGCCAGAGGTCGGCGGCGCCGATCGCCAGCCAGGCGAGCGTCGGGTGACCAAGAAAGGAAATCGGCTCGGAGATAAAGCCATAGGTGATCAGGCTACCGTTCAGGAGCCCGCCTGCCGGCGCGAAGATCAGCTTCCAAGCGATGCCGACCATGACCGGCGGGGTCATCAGTGGCAGCAGAACGAGGCTCATCAAAAAGCGGCCGGCCTTCAACAGGGAAGTGAAAAGCAGCGCGATCAAGAAGCCGAGCGCAAGCTGCACCAGCGAGGTGGCAAGTGCATAGGCGACGCTTCTGCCGATGGCCGCGAGGAAGATCGGATCCTGAAGCGCCGTTGCGAAGTGCTTGATGCCGACGAAGCCGCGGAACGGCTTTCCAAGCGTGCTCTTGCTGAAGGCAAGCGCCAGCAGAAAGACAGTCGGGTAGAGCGTCGTGACGATCAGCGCGACGAGAACCGGTGCTATCCAGGCCAACCGTGCGAGACGCGCCCAAAAGGCGTGGGCGCGCGCGGCAACATCCGCCGCGCCGGCGCGTTCCAGCACCTCAACGGCAAAGGTGGTCATGCGGCCTCGGCCAGATCCGGGCGTGTCGGCCCGCTGCCGGCCCGGGTGGCCAGCAACATGTCCTCGATATCGTCGAGGTCGCTGGGCGTGAGCGCAAGGGTTGCGGCATCGATCCAACCGTCGATCTGCAGCGGTTCGCGCGCGCCGATGATGGCACCGGTGACGCCGGGCCAGGAAATCGCCCAGGCCGCAGCGATCGCAGCGACGGTCGTTTCGTGTCGCGCGGCAATCGGCCTCAAGCCTTCGGCAAAGGCCAGGTTGCGGTGAAGCGCTTCGCCCGAAAATTCCTCGTCGCGCGATCGCCAATCGTCGTGCGGAAGGGCCCGGGCGCGCGCCGGCGTAAAGGCGCCGGTGAGCAGGCCTGATTGCAGTGGGCTGTAGGCGATGACGCCGCTGCCATGCGCCTGCACCCACGGCAGGTCTGCTCTGGCGAACTGGCGCTTGATTGCCGAAAAGGGCGGTTGCACCACATCGACGGGCGCCACCGTTGCCGCGCGCTCCAGAAGCGCCCGATCGTGGTTCGAAAGCCCGATGGCCCGTACCTTACCCTCTTTCTTCAACTCCGCAAAAGTCGCCCAGTATTCCTCGACCGGCGTGCCGTCATTGGCAGGCCAGTGCACCTGGTAGAGGTCGATGACATCAACGCCGAGCCGCTTCAGGGAAGCCTCCAGCTCGCGGCGAATGGATTGGGCATTGCCGATGCGGGCGGGAAGGGCGTTGCGGTTGTCCGGGTCCCAGATCAGCCCGGCCTTGGTGAAGATCAACGGACGTTGGGAGCGTGGGATGGTCGAAAGCGCCTCGCGCACGATCTGTTCGGAATGGCCGAGGCCATAGACGGGCGCCGTGTCGATCCAGTTGATGCCGCGCTCGACCGCATGACGGATGGCGGCGATCGACCGGGTATCGTCCTGACTTCCCCATCCCCAGCCCCAATCGGGGCCACCGATGGCCCAGGCGCCGAAGCCAACGGGCGTGATGTCGAAATCGGTTCGGCCGAGCCTGCGTTTCGGCAAGGATCTTGCGCTCATGGTCTTTTGCCTCGTTTCAGAAAAAGTGGCGGGGCGGCGCCGGGAGGAAGCGCCACCCCGCAAGCAATCAGCCGTTGGTCTCGATGATTTCGGTCCAGGCCTGGTGGGCATCGGCGATCGCCTGTTCCGCGCTTTTGGTGCCGGCGAGCGCCAGGGCCAGTTCGTCGGTCAGCGCATTTTCGAGTTTTGGCGCATAGACGGCGGTCGGCCAGGCCAGGCTGTTTTCCAATGCGCCATCATCGAGCAGCGGTTGCACCAACGGCTGGAAGTCTCTGAAATTCTTAGATTTCAAGCCAGACTGGCGGTCCGGGTCGATGCCCGAGCCGGTGAGCGCCAGAAGCTCCTGGTGGTACTCCTTGCCGGTCGCAAGCTTGATCAGGTCCCAGGCGACGTCCTTGTTTTTCGATCCGCTGGTGATCGCAAAACCGAAGCCGGCATTGAAGGCGAGGCGGGGTGTTTTGTTGCTGCCGCCGACGGGAATGCGCGTCACCCCCCACTTGTCGACGATCTTCGAGCCCTTGGGGTCCTGTGCATAGCCGCCGAGATCGGTCCAGAAGTCGATCTGTGCAGCCTTGCCGTTGAGAAACGCGGGCAGCCCTTCTTCGAAGCGGGTTTCAAGTGGGGTCGGCAGCGCATGGGGAGCCGACGCAAGCAGCGACTTCAGGGCTTCGACGGCCTCGGTGCTGTCGAGCGCCGAGGTGCCGTCCGCCTTCAAGAAGTTGCCGCCGAAGCCGGTGAGCCGGTTGGCATAGGTGGAAAGAATGATGACCGGGATCTTCGCGCCCAGAACCGCAGCACCATAGATGCCGTTCTTCTTTTCCGCCTCGGTGATCACCCTGGCGTTCTCGTTGTATTCGTCCCAGGTTGCCGGCGCCTTCAGGCCGTAGCGATCAAACAGCTCGCGGTTATAGAACAACAGATGGCTGTCGCCGTCATAGGGCAGGCCATAGCGACGGCCGTCATGCAGCGTGTACTGGTCGTAGATCGTCTGGATGAAGTCTTCCGGCTGGATCTCGGCCTTGTCACGCTCGATGAGATCGGTCACGTCCTCGATCACGCCATCTTCGGCGAGCTGACCCTTGTAGGTATAGAAATAGTCGATGACGTCGAACTGGTTGGCGCCCGACTGCACGTCCAGCGTCGCCTTGACGCTGACCTGGTCGTAGGGCACCGCCGTGACGTTGACCTTGGCTCCGGTCAGCCTTTCGAAATCTTCGGCAATTTTCTTGCCCGTGACGACATGCGGCTGGATGATCAGGAGATTGACCGTGCGGCCGGCATATTTGTTGCCGGACGCAAGGGCCGTCGAGGAGGCAAGTGGCGCGATGAAGGGCAGGGCGCCGGCAGCCGCGAGCGATTTCAGCACGCTGCGGCGGCGATAGGCCTGGCCGAAAATGGAACTGGACATGAGATCCTCCGTCGAAATCTGGGCTGGCCAGCGTTGTCATTCGTTGCAGGCGGAACGGGTCCGGCGCACGCGTTGTTGCCAGCATCATGCGTGAGAAACCTCGGTTTATACACATTTAGTCTATGTATTTTATGTAGTATTGCGGAATGATTTTGCTGCTCTCCCCCCCGGCCGGAGTAGGAATTTCCTCAAGCGATTGTTCCTGATCCGCCGGAGCCGGGACGAAAGCCGTCCCGGTCCATCCGGTTGCGCACAGATGGTAAGTGCGATCCGCTCGATATATGTCCGATGATCAGTCAACCTTAGCAGTGGCCAGACGTTGCGCTTTCAATCCGAGCAGAATTCCGAGGGAAGGCAGGATGCCCGCTACGAGCAGGTTGGTGCCGAGATCGAACCGATCGACAATACGACCGCCGGCAAAGGATCCGGCGGCAATGGCGATATTAAAGATTGCGACGAACAGCGCCGTTGCGACTTCGATGTCGGAGGGTGCCGACTTCATCATCCAGGTTTGCAATGAGACCGAGACGCCACCATAGGCGATGCCCCACAAGATGAGGACGACCGCACCGCCAAGAGCGGAGTTTCCGAAGAGAGCAAAGCCGAAGAGGACAGCAGCAAGGGCACCGGCAATGCACAGCAAGGTCGCGCCGGTACGCCTGTCGGCGACAGGGCCAGCAACAAAGTTTCCGCCAATACCAGCGGCTCCATAGGCAAACAGCATGAGCCCGACCCATTGTGTGCCGATGCCCGAAACAACTTCCAGAAGCGGACGTATGAAGGTGTAGGCCATGAAATGCCCCGCAACGAACAGGAACGTGATCGCCAAACCAAGCTGGATCCGGCGGTTCAAGAGCTGATGGCCAAACTGGCTGAGCCGGACGGACTGGTGGACGGGCAGCGCAGGCAACGCACAGAGATTGACCACAAGCACGATCGCACAAAAGACCGCCATCGCGGCAAACGCGAAGCGCCAGCCCGCCGCGTCACCGATCATGGCTCCGACCGGAACGCCAAGAACCGACGCTGCTGCAACGCCGCCGAAAATGATCGCCGTTGCGACACCGATCGATCGGCCCGGAACCAGCCGTAGCGCAAGGCCTCCGGCAACGGCCCAGATGCCGCCCATGCAAAGGCCGACAATGATACGCGCCGCCAGGAGCAAACCGATCGTACTGGCCAGCGCCGAAATGATGTTTGCAACAACCAGCAGCAAGAGAAGGGTGGTCAGGATGCGCCTTCTGTCGATCCTGCCGGCCAAGAGTACCACGGTGAGCGCAAAGAGCGCGGCAAGCAGCGCCGGCAGCGAGAGCGTCAAACCGGCGGTCCCCATCGACGTTTGAAGGTCGTCTGCGATCGGCGTCATTAACCCAACGGGCAGCATCTCCGTCGTCACGACGCAAAAGGTCGACAGGCCGGCGGCATAGACCGGTAGCCAATTCTCCCGGTCAGGGCCTCCCTTCCTTTGGAGTCCGTCGGTTTCTTCCTGGAGTTTCATCTAATTGCCTCTTTCATTCTGGGGCGAGGCACGTTGTGGCGCCCAGCCAATCCTTCATGTCCCGTTGCCGGGACGTTGCGAGGCATTCTTTACTGTTTCCGATATTCAGATAAACTTCGGCCTTATGGAAACAAAAGGGACGAATCGTCCCCAATAGGATCTTGCGATGCTGGACCATCTCGGCGATGTGCGCGCCTTTGTTCGTGTCGCCGATGACCAGAGCTTCACCCTGGCGGCGGAACGGCTCGGCCTCTCCCGTTCCGCGGTCGGGAAATGTGTCGCACGTCTTGAAGACAATATGGCAACGCGGCTGATCCATAGAACAACGCGTAGCGTCAGCCTCACCGAGGAGGGCCAGCTCTTCTACGAGCATGCGATCAGGATCCTGTCAGAAGTGGACGACGCGGAGTTCGCCTTGGCACAACGGCACCAGGCCCCAAGAGGGCGCCTTCGCATCGATGTGCCGATCGCCCTCGGTAGGCTGCACATTCTGCCCGTTCTCCAGCGCTTCCTGAACCGTTGGCCCGAGGTGGAAGCGGAGGTTTCGTTTTCGGATGAGTATCGCGACATCGTCGGCGACGGCATCGACGTTGCCGTTCGTATCGGCGGGCCCACCGACAGTCGCCTCGTGCGGCGGGTCCTGGCCTCTCATCGGCTCATAACCTGCGCTGCGCCGGAGTATTTAAAGCGGCGCGGAACGCCGCGCACCATCGACGAACTGACGCGCCACGACAGGATCGGGTTCAAGCACGCAGGCGGACCGGTACCGTGGCATTACAGGGTCGGCGGCGGAGACCGGGACGTCGGTGTTCAGGGAAACTTGCGTCTCGGAAACACCGAGGCCATTCGCGACGCTTGCCTCGCCGGAACGGGCCTTGCGCAACTCGGCGCCTTCCTGGTGGGCCGCGACATCAGGGAAGGCAGGCTTGTCCCCCTGCTCGAAGAATTCGAACGCGACGAGCCGCCTGTTTACGTCGTCTATCCGACACGAAAGCACGTTTCTCCAAAGGTCCGCCTTTTTATTGAGGCCATCCGAGCGGAATGGGCGGCCGGTGCGCCCTGGGCGTAGCCCGGCGCGCCCTCATGCCTTCGGCTGTGCTACTCGCAACTTGTGGGGCGCGATCACGCGCACTACCTGTGAGGCGTGAAGAGCGGCGGCCGCAACGGCATGTCCTTGAGGTGATGATGAAACTGCCCCCGCAAGCTGGAGCCCCGCCTGCGAGCAATCCCGACGTGTTCGACGCATCCTGCTCGGCTCGGCATGCGCTCGAACTGATATCGACGAAATGGGCGATCCTCATCATGTCGGCGCTCGCGGCGGGCCCGATGCGCAATGGCGCGTTGCTGCGCAAGATCGAGGGCATTTCGCAAAAGATGCTGACCCAGACGTTGAAGGACCTCGAGCGCAACGGGTTGGTGCAGCGTCACGATCACCAGACGAACCCGCCCCATGTCGAGTACAGTCTGAGCTCAGTCGGCCTGTCTCTCAGCGAAACGCTCATCAGCCTCGACCGATGGGCGGAGCGGAACTTTCCGGAGCTTGATTACTTCAGGGAGCAATACGATGCGGCCGCGAGCGAGGCAAAGGCGGCCAGGCGGCGGAAGGTCCGCCTGGCCTAGCCGAAAGATATTGCGCGCACGCAAGACGGCTCACGCCCAGACGCGACCTGATCGCGGCGTGTCGATCTGGTAGTCGGAGGTGTGAGCGCTGAAGAAGTTCCGACCGAACACGCGTGCCCGTCCGATCGGGTCACTCGGATCGCGGCAAATATCTGTGCGTGCGTTGCCATGGCCATGAACGACGCCGACGAAGGTCGAACGCGTATAGCGGCTGAATTCCTGGAACTGATGCTGCGGGCTGGACGAAACGGTGGGGTAGGTCTCTTCTGAGCTGAGGACGAGGCCGATCCGTTTTCCAGTCATCTGCGCGACAACGGACGCCGATTGTGGATGCGACGCGGCCACGTAGCAGAACATTCGATCGAAGAACGCCTTCAACTGCGCAGAGACGCCATACCAATAGATCGGGCTTGCGGCGACAAAACCGTCAGCGGGAAGGTAGGAGCCAAAGAACGCCCGCCGGAAACCGTCGTCGATCGCGCATTCGCCATCGGGCATACGACATTGGCGACAGTCTCTAAGCAGCGCCGACAGGACGTCGTCGACATGAACGGTCTCGACCTGATGGCCCGCCTCAAGCAAACCATCGGCCACCGCTTTCGCCATCGTCGTGGAGTTTCCATCGCGCCGCGGGCTGGAGCAGAGAACCATTGCCTTCATCGATATCTTCCTCAAGCAGCGGACAACCTGGAAAGGGAAACTCCAGGGCTTGGCTGCAGGCCTATCGGGCGCAGAGGCCACCTACAAGTACGCACCTTGGGGTGCCTATGTTGCGGGTGCTTTCGCTCTTTCGCTATTCGGTTCGGGCCGCGACGGCCAGTTCGGCACATGCCGGGTAGAGGCGCTTGCTGGTGACAAGGGATCGCGGCCGTGGCCTTGGGCCCACGTGGCAAATCGACCGGAGCAGGCTGCAACAGCGCGCGCAGTCGTGTCGGCAGAGCGTCTTTTCAGTTCAGCAGGTCTACAGCCGTTTGGGCATGGGTGTTGTCCGGCGGTCAAGGTGTTGGTGGAGAACACGCTCGAGATCCCGAATGATGGCTCGTCACGAGAGCCGCTGCTGCACAGGTCGGGATCGCAAGGGGATCCGGACCGTTTGCATGCCATGACCCTACGGCTGTGGAGGGATGCCGTGCCGATGGCCAATACCTGGCGAAGCGGCTTTCTGATCGAGTTGCGGCCCGCAATGCAGCTGACACCGGAGGTTTATTCTTGACCGATGCATAGCTGGATGGCTATGTATCGTGCTTAGCCATTTGGTATGGGGCTCCGCGCCCATCACGGTGGATCCGACCCTGAACGAACTGACGGAACAGTCGAGGTCCGGGATGTCTGAGAAGAAAGTCGGAAAGAACGCACCGAAAGCCGCTTCCCTTGCGCCACGCTCAAAGATCGGACGCAAGACGCCGCCGACAAAATCGGCCGATGGCGTCGTCCTTCTAACCGGCGGCAATCCGCAGATCGCAAAGGGCTACGGAAATGCGCCGGTGCAGCAGTACATCGCTGCGATGCCGGGGTGGAAAAGCGATCTAGGCAAGCGGCTGGACCGGCTGGTCGTCAAGACCGTTCCCGGCGTCGAAAAAGCGGTCAAGTGGAACTCTCCCTTTTATGGCGTGGAAAAGGATGTCTGGTTCCTCAGTTTTCATTGCATGACGAAATACGTGAAGGTCGCTTTCTTCCGCGGGGCGCAATTCAGCCCCTTACCTCCCGGCACGTCAAAACAGCCGGATGTTCGTTATCTCGACATCTATGAGACGGACGAACTCGACGAGGCGCAGTTCATGGATTGGGTCAAGCAGGCCAGCGAACTGCCGGGCGAGAAGATGTAAAGCGTCGCCGCAGATCCTTCGCCGCCGGGAATGGCCGGGCCAACGGATGTCAGCGGCCACGGCGGCGTACGGCCGCGGCCCTGCCTCCCCACAAGCTGCTTCTCAATCGGCATTGCCCACCATGAGTATCTTCATGACGGCGGCCATTGCCGGGTCGGTGCCATCGGCATAGTCGGCAAAGCTAGTGGAGCGCGCGACGTCTGGCTGAAGGGGACCTGCCGGGACGTCGTAGACGTAATTCAGCAGGAAACAGGTCCTGATCTCCGACAGGCTGCAACCGTGTTCCCAGTCGTGATAGGCCGTCGAGTAACGGATGGTGATCTTCGAGTTCGGCAGAACCGTGCGGCCGCCTTCGCCCCAAAACTGCAGCCGGTCTCCTATCGGCTCGCCGACAAGTACCGTGCGCGGGCCGCCGAAGTACTTCAGTCGCGCCGCCGTGCTGATCGCGGCCGAAAACGTGTTCGCGCTGGTCAGCACAAACAGCCGTCCCTCCGGCGGCAGGATGGCCGGGAGCCTTCGCGAGAAATCGGCGGTCAGTTCGTAATTGCCGCCATTGTTGAACCGCAGGTCGACGACTGCATTGCGTATCGGTTTTTTCTCAGCTTCGTCCAGCACCTTGGCGAGCCCCTGCGACAGGCCCTCTGGCGTCGCATCCCTGATGCGGTTGATCTGGATGTAGAGAAGATCGGGCAAGGGATAGTGGTGCCAGACATTGGCGTCGGGGCGCGTGAGATAGGCCGGTAGCGTGACATCGTCGAGCACGTGCCGCCACCCGGCGCCGCGACCGGTCTGTGACAAGGGACTGAAATCGCGTCGTGGCCAGACATGGGCGTTCAAGGGTTCCGGCGCACCGGACGTGGCGACAAGAGCGATCTGCGCAGCGCTTCCATCCTCGCGACGGATGAAATAGGCGCTTTCCTGCGGGCTTTTGGCAAGGCCGGCGGCATGGAGCAATTCCGGCGAAATCGCGACATTCGGCACGAATTCCTTGGCGAGATTGGCGGGGCCGCCGAAATAGGGCCGAAGCGCATCGACAAAGGCCTCCGTCGCTCTTCCATTTACCTCAAGGATCTCTCCGCCCAAAAGGTGCGATTGCTCGCCTGTCGTGGCGATCACAAACAGGCCGTCGGCAAACCAGCCAAGCCGGATGGGAACCGCATTGAAGCTGTGGCCGCCGACGAGGCCGACCACGCTGGTGTGCCCATTGTCGGCGAGCGCGACCGCTTTTGCAGCCGCGATCGCCAGACCGGCGCGGTCGAGATCACCGGCCCGTTGTTCGATCACTTCGAGGGCGGCGGCAAACGCGGCCTGGGCGGTCGGCGAGAAGCTGCGGTCGACCTCGATCAGGCGCCGCAGATGGGCAAGGTCCTGCCTGTTGCGCTCCAGTTGCGAGGTCGCGGCCGGAAAGTCGCTTCGGGGATAGCTCTTCAGCGTCGGATAGAGAATAGCCGCAAGCGGCGCGACCAGCAGGAAAAGCAAGGCGGCAAGCGCGATCGATGCAATCCGAACGCCGCGCCGCCACCAAAACCTCTTGCCTCTCGGCGCCGGACCTTCCTTACCGATTTGAGTCTCGTTTCCCATCGATTGACGGCCCCCAACAGCGCCCCTCTTCAAGGCGCGATCCATCCACAAATTCGGCGCTCCAGCCAGGGCCGGCGATATTCCTTCAGCATCGCGCCCGAGCCCTGTTCCGGCCCGCAGCAATGACGGAGGTCGGACGATCGGCAAGACAAGACGTAGGAACGGCAGCACGACAATTCCATGCTCGCCGCCGGGGAAAATCAGAAGGCCGGTTCGGTCCCGTATTCGTCGTGGCGCCGGTTCCAAACGTAGGGTTCGGTCTGTGGCCATCCCGCGGGAGACACTTCCCATGTTTCCTGGCGACCGTAGGGCGTCAGGTCCAGATACGTCCACATGCTGCCGAGATACTCCACGCCACGCGCACCGTTGAAATAGGTGCGGTAGATATCGTCGCCGTCCCTGAGGAAAACGCTGACGCCATGACGCTCGCTGGTCCTGGTCGGGTCATCCGGGTCGGCGACCGTGGCCCCCATGTCGTGGTTGAAGTCGCTCGCCATGGACGAGTACCAGACCGGGTGCTGCCACTGCATCCGGGCCTGATATTTCTGCAGCTTCTCGAGCGGCGCGCGCGAGATCAGCACGATGGACGTATCGCGTGCGTTGAGATGCGCCGGGTGGGTCATCGCGTCCACGACCCAGGAACAGCCGTCGCAGCCCGCCTTCCATCCGGGCGCGAACATGAAGTGATAGACGATCAGTTGCCGCCGACCATCGAAGAGGTCGGCAAGGCTTAAAGTGCCCGTGGGGCCTTCGAACGAATAGTCCTTGTCGATCCTGACCATCGGCAAGCGCCGTCGCTCGGCGCTCAAGTCATCGCGTGCGCGGGTGAGGGCTTTCTCCCTGGCAATCTGTTGTTCGATTGCGGCTTGCCACTCATCCATTGAAACGATCTTAGGCAACATTCTCAATGATCTCCCTTTTTGGGCAACTTGCGTGGGGGCATCGTTGCAACGCTGAACTCCGGTGGGCGACGTCCAGCCAACCGGCTCGGTTCGATTGCTCCCGAAAAGCTCTCAATCCGATCTTACCGGCGCGGTCTCCGTCGCATCTGGCTGAATTATGTTGTAAAAACATAACATGTCAAGCAAGCGGGAAGAAGTCTCGGTTTTCTGGGCATTGGCCCAGGCGCAGACCACCGACATGCTCTGCGCCGCCTTTTCAGACATGGATCGCTGTACCGTCATGCAGCATCTGAAGGTGCTGGAAGAGGCCGACCTGATCATCGTCAGCCGGGCAGGACGCGAGCGCTGGAACTATCTCAATGCGCTGCCGATCAAGCGCATTCACGGCCGCTGGATCAGTGAACATGCCGCCCACCCGGTGACCATTCTCGACAGACTGAAACCCGGCATGCCCGAAGTGCGTGCGGCCCTTCGTTCGGGCCTGCGCTATGCCGCCGAAGAGATCATGGCGCGCGACAAATACCAGCAGAAACTGACGCCGGCAAAGGTCGCGCTCGAGCTCGGTATTTCCGTGCGCCAGCTGCATGTCCTGTTCGAACACGCGGAATTGACCTTCGCTCGCACGCTGGCATCGATGCGGACTTCGCAGGCGCGGCGGCTTCTCGTCGAGCGGCCCGCCTTGCCCGTCACCGAGGTCGCCTATGCCTGCGGATTCGATAGTCTTGCAAGGTTTTACCGACTTTTCACGGGCGCTTACGGGATGGCGCCGGGCGAATTCCGGGCGGCAGGCTCGCTCCATTAGTCCCGGGCGGATGCCTGCCTTGACGTAAGGCCGGCCTCGGCGTCGGATCAATCCGGTTGCCAAAAAGCCATAATTGCTTCACCTAGATCCCTCTTCGAAACTCGGCATTAAGAATTGGGTCAACGCTGAATGCGCATTTCATACGTCTTCCTTGGTGCATTTCTTGCAATCGCGCCGTCCGCCTATGCCGACGTTGCCTCGCCTCCTGTTCTGGAGCCGCTGAAGCAGCAGGCACAGGCCGCACAGTTGAGCGCAAAATTTCTGACGCGCTACAGCTACAAGCCCGTTCCGCTAGATGACGCCTTGTCGGCCAAGATCATGGACAGCTTCATCGAGTCCCTCGATCCGGATCGTGGGCTCTTCCTGCAGGCCGACATCGACAGTTTCAAACCTGACCGCAACGAGATCGACGACGCCATCAAGAAGAAGGACCTGAAGATCCCGTTTGCGATCTTCAACGTCTATGGAAAGCGTGTCGTCGACCGCATGAACTACGCGCGCGAACTGCTGAAGCAGGACTTCGATTTCACGAAGCAGGAGGATTATTCCCTGTCGCGCGAGAAGGCGCCCTGGCCGCAGTCGGAAGCCGAGAGCAACGAGCTGTGGCGCAAGCGTGTGAAAAGCGACTGGCTACGCTTGAAGCTCAGTGGCAAGACTGATGCGGCCATTCGCGAAACGCTCGACAAGCGCTATGCAAACGCGCTCGAGCGTGCCTCCAAGTACAAGAGTGACGACGTCTTCCAGTCGTTCATGAACGCCTACACGACGTCGGTCGATCCGCACACGGATTACTTTGGCGCCCGCGCTTCGGCCGATTTCGATATCGCCATGAAGCTCTCGCTGGTTGGAATCGGCGCGGTGCTGCAGGAACGCGACGACTACACGACGATCCGCGAGCTCGTGCCTGGTGGGCCGGCGCAGCTGTCCGGCAAGCTTGCGGTCGGAGACCGCATCACCGGCGTTGGGCAGGGTCACGACGGCCCGATAAAGGAAGTGGTCGGCACGCGCATCGATGAAGTCGTGCAGTTGATCCGCGGGAAGAAGGGGTCGGTCGTGCGCCTCGACGTCCTGCCGGCCGATGCGGGAGCAGACGCCGCCCATCGCATCGTCACCCTCGTGCGCGACAAGATCAGCCTCGAAAAGCAGGCGGCGCAGAAGAGCGTTCTGTCTGTGAAGGCGGGCGATACCACCCGCAAGATCGGGGTGATCACTCTTCCGGCCTTCTATGAGGATTTCGAAGCCCGGCGCAAAAGAGAGCAGGATTATCGCAGCGCGAGCCGCGACGTCGCAAAGCTTCTGGAAGAGCTGAAGCAGGAACAGGTCGACAGCGTTCTGATCGACGTTCGCAACAATGGCGGCGGTTCGCTGGACCAGGCGATTGCCCTGACCGGCCTGTTCATCGGCTCTGGACCGGTCGTTCAGCAACGCAGTGGCGACGGCAAGGTCGTGGTGACAAGCTCGGAGTTTCCTGAGCCTCTCTGGTCAGGACCCGTCGGTGTTTTGATCAATCGCGGGTCGGCTTCGGCCTCTGAGATTTTTGCTGCGGCCATCCAGGACTACGGCCGCGGTGTCGTCATCGGCGAGCCCAGCTTCGGCAAGGGCACGGTTCAAACCGTCGTCGACCTCGACCAGATGGTCCGCAACAGCAAGCCTGCGTTTGGCGAACTCAAGGTGACGATCGCCCAGTTCTTCCGGGTCAATGGCGGCACTACGCAGCTGCACGGCGTAACGCCCGATATCAGTCTGCCGGGGCTTTCCGACCCGACGCGCTTTGGCGAGACGAGCTATGATAACGCCCTGCCGTGGTCAGAGATCAAGCCTGCGGATTATACGCCGGCCGATACCGTCACGGCGCTGCTGCCGGCACTGCAGGACCGCCATAATGCGCGCATTGCAAGCGACCCCGATTTCCAGCGCCTCCTCGAAGACATCGCCGACATCAAGGCGCAACGCGAAAAAGGCGTTGTCTCCCTCAACGAAGCCGAACGTCGCAAGGAAATGAAGGATCGCGAAAATCGTCTTAAGGCTCGAGCCCAGGGAAGCGATGGCGAGGATACCGGTGAGGACGATGGATTGAATGCGGACGAACGCAGCCTGAGTGCCGATATCGCAATGGAAAACGCCCGCAAGAACGCAAAGGACGTTCTGCTTGCTGAGGCGACCGCCATTCTGGCCGATGAGGCGGATTTGCAGGAAGGTGGGTTGAAGGCGGCCACGCAGCCACCGGCAAGTGCCACCGGAAAGTAGTCTGCTCGGCCGATGCGCGGGTACTTGAGGAAAGGTCGACAAAGCACTCTTTTGTCGACCTTTTTTGTTTCCCGCGCTCAGCGCAGACGTACAAGCCTATAAAATATCGTTGGCGTCGCTGAGCTGCGAGTAAATGGAGTATGCGCTCAGGAACAGAATGCTGAATACGATTATCGCGCTAAAAAACATAAAAAGGTACATCAATGCGCTCCGAGTAAAATCACCGTACATCCTTGTCCTATTGTTTTTTTGCAGGAACATTACGCTGCAAGAGACCTGATTTTTCCCGGATATTGAATTCAAATGGTAGTCAGCGCGTTGAGCTGAATTCGTAATGTTTTCACAAGGTGCAGGACCCCAATCGGCGCTCGTCTTTGACAACGAGGGTTCTGGGCGAATGACATGCAATGAGAAGACGAACAGCCATAGAAGGGGCGTGGCAGGGGGTCGGGGAATCGCAAGAATAGTGCCGATCATGCTCACTCTTGGGGGATGTACGACCGTTCCCTTGAAGGAAGCAGGAACGCTTACCTCCTACAGCAACCTCAGTGCTCCGAAGGGGAAGTTCGAGAAGAAGAGAGTCTATTTCAGCAAGGATGGCCTGAAGGACGTCAAAACGGTGAGCATCGCGCCGACGTCTCTGGCCCCGCCTGCGCTGCAGCGTGTCGAGAAGCAGAAGGACCGCCTGCTGGTAACGAACGCGATTGACCGCGCGATCTGCATCACCATGAGCGAAAAATATCAGATCGTCCCGTTCGGTACGCCCGCAGATCTGACGGTCCGAACGGTTGTTACGGACATTGTCCCGACCGAGCCGTCCGTCGCTGGTGCCGCCAAGGCGATTTCCATCGGCAGTTCGCTTGCCTTGCCGGTCGGCATACCACGACTGCCCTTCGGGCTCGGCGGGCTGGCCGTCGAAGCGGAGGCCGTCGATCGAACCGGCAAACAAACGGCGGCGATCGTTTGGTCGAAGGGCGCGAACTCGTTTACGAGTGAAGCGCGCGTTTCGCAGGTTGGTGACGCCTATGACCTGGCCGCGGCTTTCGGCAAGGATTTCTCAAGAATGGTCGTCGCCGGCAAAGAACCTGGAGATTTCGATCTGTACTTGCCGTCCGTTTATGACATTCGCACGTTGCTTGGTGGGAAACCCGGTTCTGCGATCTGTGAGGACTTCGGGCGTGCGCCGGGTGTGGTCGGCATGATCGGCGCCTCCATCGGAGCGCCGCCGTCCTGGACGGACAGGGGAGGCAAGCTCGCCGTCGCGGCAACCGGAACAGCCGTTTCTGCCGAAAAAACAATCCCTTCCATTGGCAGCCGCTGAGGCGGACTACGCTTGTGTCTCGTAACATTGTCGCAAGGTGGCAATGGGATCCAGGTATCGACAAAACGAGAAATAAACCGAGGTCATTTTATGCGTCTTTTCATTGCAGCGGGCCTGCTGATCGTGTTGGCGGGATGCGAAACCGTAGAATACAGAAACCGTTGTGCCGAGTACGGATTCGTGCCGGGAACCGATGCTTATGCTAATTGCGTACAACGTCTTGATATGTCCGATGAACGCCGTAGAGGACGCGATTACGATCCTCCCGTGTATTCTTACGAGTAATTCCGCAGGGATGACGGATGTTTTAGCGAGGGCTGTTTCGATTAGGATGATTGCGACCTGACTTACGTCGTGTTGTTTAGAATCCTCTTTTGTTTCCTTCATGAATATTCGCATCTTCAAAACTCAATTCTAGTCGACACTGGCAGGCAACATGCGAATTCTGATCGTAGAAGATGATCGTGAGCTGGCGTCTTCGCTCAAGACCATGCTGGAAGCCGCGATCGGCGTTGCGGATGTATTCGAAACGCTTGCGGATGCCGAGGCGGCACTGCTTGCCTTCAAGTTCGATCTCGTGGTCATCGACCGCAACCTACCTGATGGTGACGGCCTGTCGCTGCTGCCGACGCTGCGGCAACTCCGCCCGAGGCCGGCAACGCTCGTTCTGACGGCATTGGACGATCCGACCGATATCGTGTCTGCGCTCGACAAGGGCGCAGACGAATATGTCGGCAAACCATTCGAGCCCATGGAGCTTATTGCACGGGCGCGCGCGGTTCTTCGTCGCTACAGCCTGGACGAGACCGGCTGCACGCAATTCGGCAATCTATCGTTTGATCTCATCAATCGATCCGCCATGATCGGTGAGAACGCGCTGAGCGTTCCGAGACGCGAACTCGCCGTTCTGGAAGCGTTGATCCGGCGGGCAGGGCGCGTCGTGCAGCGCGACAATCTTGAAGCTGCCGTCTATAATATCGAGGAGGAGATCGAGTCCAACGTGCTCGATTCCCATGTCTCGCGGCTACGCAAGCGTCTGCGCGAGGGCAATTGCAGCGCAACGATCCGGACCATTCGCGGCATCGGCTACATGCTGGTGCAAGAGTAATGAGGGGTCCGAATTCAATCGCGTTTCCGGTGGCCATTGTGCTCATCTTGGGCATGGCGCTGATGATGGTGATCAGCACCGTCCTCACCGTCGCGGTGTTCCTGTTGACGGATGGGCAGAGCAGGAAAAAAATCGCAGTCGAAAGTGTCGTCGAACTTCTCCAGGATGGTGTGAGCTACGATCACACCGGCAAGTTTGTGCTCGAGGTCGAAGGCGTAATTGCGGAAAAGATTATCAGGCTTTCCGAAGAGCAGTCCGAATTCTGGTACTTTGTCAGTGACGGAACCCAAACCATCATACACGGTGCCGTGCCGGCATCGGTCCAAGACATCATCGATACGACCTCTCCCCAGGTATTCTCCTCTGAGTTTTCTTACATGGCGGGCCAGCAGCAGTTTCTCGGGCTCCGAAAACTGAACGCGGAGGATCCACCCAAACTCGTTGTGGTCGGCGGAGTGACATTTTCGAATGCTGAAACGCTGCTCGTGGTCCTGCGCGAAATTTGGCCGCAGGGGCTTTACCATCTTCTGGGTATTGTTCTTGTTGCCACGGCCACGATCGCTGTCGTTGCTGTCAAGCGCACGATCGCAACCCCTGTAAAAAGGGTTGTCGATTCAGCCGAGCAGATCGACGGGCTTCCCAATGGTCGCCGGATATCGGATCGCGACACTCCGATAGAACTGAAGCCGATGGTTGCCGCGTTCAACACGGCGCTCGGTTGTATCGACAACGCGTTCGAAGCGCAGCGAAACTTTCTTGCCAACGCATCCCACGAATTGCGGACGCCGCTGACCAAATTGCGGTTGAAGCTCGACCTTGTTCAGGACCCGGACGTGCGGGAGGTCCTTGTTCGCGACACGGCGCGGCTTGCATCAATCGTCACGACATCGTTGCAGTTGGCGCGTTTGTCAGGCCAGGCGCTGACCTTCACCATGGTAGATCTCGCAGCCATCGCGCGCGCGGCCATTGCCGAGCATGTGCCATCCGTGATGAAGCAGGGCATGGACATCGAGTTCAAAGCAGAGGGGCGGGTCATTGTCCCCGGTTCCGAACCGGCCATTCGCCTGGCCTTACAACTTGATCATCAATGCGATGCGACACGCACGCGGAACGGAAGTGCTTGTAGTCGAGGTTCTGCAAGCCCGGATCGTGCGGGTCAGCGATGAGGGCCCAGGAATCCCGGCCGCGGAGCGCGAGAAAATGCTGAGGCCGTTTGTGCGGGGCAATACCAGCGCGAGTGAGGGAACAGGCATGGGACTGGCCATCGTTGCCCAGATTATGACGGCACACAACGGCTCCGTGGCGCTCGGAGAAGCAGCGAACGGCGGTTTGGTCGTCGATCTGGCGTTTCCGAAAACTGCGAAGGAATCCGCGTTTTCGTGATAGCCGCGCCATTGTTCCTTGAAGCCGCTCGCGCACAATCTCTTCGGCTCGCTCACTCCGCCAAATATTCGCGCAACAGCAGGCGTGCACGGTGCAGCTGCGCTTTCACTGCCTGTCGCGAAAGATCGAGAGCCGCGGCGATCTCGTCGATCGTCATCTCCTGGAGGTCGCGCATCAGAGCCACGTCGCGATAGTGCGGCGGCAGAGCCTCGAAGGCCGCTGCCAGATCAAGCCGCAACACATGTTCGGGCCGCTGCACCAGACTTGTTTCAAGTGCGTCCTCGTCTACGGCGGCGATCATGCCGGTACGTCGGGCGAGCCTCAGGCACTCCCGCCGCACCACGCTGAACAACCAGTTCGACAGGGTCGCGAGTGCCCGGATCGCGCCGACATGGCGCGACAGAAGCCAAAGCGTTTCTTGTGTCGCATCGTCGACATCGGCGGTCCGGCAGGTTGCTCGGGCATATCGGCGAATATCCGGCTGCGTCCGCTCGAGCAGCCGGACGATCGCATTGCGATCGCCGTGGCGGGCGGCTTCGAAAGTTTCAGTCGTCACCGCCTTTGTGTTCATGGCTTGATCCGATCATGGATCCCGGCAACGGCGCAGGCCGGGCAATAGCCGATGAGGCCGGTGAGGACGAAGGTGAGGGCCGATACGCCCACCAAGAGGGCGATCCACCCGCTCAGGAAACTGTATGCCATCACAGCCGCGCCAACCCCAAGGCCAATCCGCACGATCTGCTGCCCCTTACCTATATTCTTGCGAAAAAATGCCATGCAACACCTCCGGTGCAAACCGAGACCCATCGTCTCAGTCACAAGAGGCGCGGAACCCGGAAAAGGATTCGCGACGGCACGACTTTTTTCGTGACGGCGGATCCATCGGTACCAAATTTGGGCCGCTGTACTTCTGCCATGGCGCCGGCCAAGTGCTGTTCGGCCGTTGGCCGTCCCTTGACGCCGTCCGCCGAGCGTCTCCGTGCCCTCGATCCGGATTATCTCGCTTGCGAGCCATCCGGGTTCCCAACGGAGATTCCTGTTCGATGAAACGAATACTGGTGACCCTGGTTGCAATGATTGCTCCGATTGCCATGGCTGAGGCTCATGCCGAGCCGCTTTCAAGTGCCTTGGCGAAGGCCTACCACAACAACCCGACGCTCAATGCAGCGCGGGCCGGAGTGCGCGCGAGCGCGTACGACATCGACATCGCACGGTCGGCGATGCATCCGAAAATCACCTGGCGCAGCGGGATCGGGTACAATTCCAGTGCGGCGACCAATCGCGGCACGTTTGGTATCGTTCTCGATCAGACCCTCTTCGACGGCGTGCAGACGACC
Source organism: Ensifer sp. ENS07 (assembly GCF_014852185.1). Lineage (NCBI taxonomy): Bacteria > Pseudomonadati > Pseudomonadota > Alphaproteobacteria > Hyphomicrobiales > Rhizobiaceae > Ensifer > Ensifer sp. ENS07. The sequence goes on from NZ_JACVBE010000021.1 coordinate 45,607, forward strand.
AACAATGTCGAGGTCAATAAGGCGCGACAGCGCGCCGCCGAGGAAAACACCCGCAACACCGAGCAGAACATCCTGTTCGAGGCGACCGAGGCATATATGGACGTGGTGCTGACGCGCCGCATCGTCGCGCTACGCAAACAGGATCTGGATTTCCTCAAGGAGCTCACGCGATCCGAGATCGCCCGCCACCAAGCAGGCGAACGGACCCGAACAAACATCGCTCAGGCCGAGGCGCGCCGCGCTGCGGCGCAGGCGGAACTGAGCCTCGCCCATGCCGAAGCCAAGCGTGCCCAAGCGACCTACAGGCAGGTCATCGGCGACGAACCGGGCAATTTAACCGGTGGAAAAGTTCCCGTGGAAATGCTGCCCGCCAACATCGATAAGGCGCTGGCGATTGCCGCCAAGCAGCATCCCGCTCTTCTGGCGAGACGGCACCTCGCCGAAGGCGCCATGTTCAATGTTGCCGTCAGCGAGGGAAAGCTCCTGCCGACCGTGAAGGGGGCGATCGGGATTGGCAGAGGTGAGCGCGTGAGCGCGATCGACGCAATGGCGTTCGACGGATCGGCGACGGAGCAAAAGGCGGGCATCGAGCTCAAGGTACCCATCTATCAGGGAGGAAAGGCGGCGGCCGAGGTACGGCGCTCGAAGGAGGACCTCGGGAAATCGAACTTCACCGTCGACGTTCAGCACGCCGAAGTTCAGTCGAAGGCGGCCTCTGCCTGGGCGCAATACCAGGGAGCGCTCGCAACCGCGTCCGCCAACCGGGCCGCCGTCAAGGCGGCAAAAATGGCCAAGGACGGCATGATGGCAGAACAAGCGATCGGCCAGCGCACGCTACTCAACGTACTGGAAGCCCAGGCCGACGTGGTGAAGGCGCAGGTGAAGCTCGCCACCGCTGAGCGGGAGACCGTCGTCGGAGGCTACCGCATCCTGTCGGCCATCGGCAGGCTCGGGGCCAAGGACCTGGGCCTCGTGGCCCGACGGGCGGATACCGAGACACGATGAGCGGACAAGCTCCCGCGCCGTGGCCCTCGCCGCGGTGGATTGCGACATGTTGCGTCTGAGGGGAAATCGGCCACCTATCCAAATGTCTCGATGCCTTCCGTCAGGTCGTACCAGGTATGTCGGCGCGAGGCCCAGAACACGGCGGCGGGCGGCGGGAAGTCCGGGTCGGCAAAGCAGCCCGCGGAGATCATCACCGCGTCCGTCAGCGCCTCCGCCTCCATGTAGACCAGCGTTCCGCATTTCGGGCAGAAGGTCTGGTCCACCCAGCGGCCGGCGTCGCTGCCGCGTCGCCACACCCGGCGTTCCCCTTCGATGCCGATGACGGACGCTCTGGAAAATCGGGCGCGATAGCCGAAGCCCGATCCCGTTGCGCGTTGGCATTCCAGACAGGCGCAGGCGTAGACACGGGCAGGGGGTCCGTTCACGGTAATCTTCAGGCCACCGCAGGCACAGCTTGCCGTTCGCTTTCCGGCGCACTCTAGGGTCTGCGGCCGTCCATTGTCTTTCAGGCGATCGCTTGTGGTCATGGCACGGACCTGGCCAGGGCCGCGCGTTCACGCGACAGATATCTTGCCGCAAACGTGCCAGGCTTCAGAAATATCCGGGCGCGCGCGGGGCCAATGCGCCCGCCGCCGGCAACACCTATATTGGTCATGAACGACAACTCCGGTTGAAAGCTGCCGTCTAATAGGAGCGGTTTTCGGAGCCTGTAAATTACGCACTTTAAAGTAAGCGGTAACTCGAAAGTAGGGAGCGGGGCGCGTGAAACGGTTGCAGCAGGACGATTGTGGCTTCGCATCGGCGCTGAACGCGATCGGCGGCAAATGGAAGACCCTGATATTGTGGGAGGTCAACATCGAACCGCGTCGCTTCGGCGAATTGCGACGTCTTCTGCCGGGGATCAGCGAAAAGGTCCTGGCACAACAACTTCGCGAAATGGAAGCCGATCGTCTGGTTCGCCGCGAGGTTTTTCCGGCCGCCGTTCAAAGGGTCGAGTATTCGGTGACGGAGTTCGGCAAGACCCTGAACGAGGCGGTCACGGTCCTGTCGACTTGGGGCAAGGAACATCAGGCAAGGCTTGCCGCGAAGGGCGAAGGATGTGGCGCCGATCCCGGCCGAAACTGAAACTGCAGTCCTTGGGTGATGGGGAATGGCTGGCATTCGCTCCAGGAGTGATGGCGCAGCGAGACGGGGTGTTCAGCCGTATGCGGCGGCCGGATATGTTTTGGCCGCCGCCGCAATCCTAATGTGAGCCTGGGTGCTAGAAGCCTCAGGCCTTTATGTCGGACAAGCTACGAGTCGTAATGCTCGGGCATTTCCTTGAGTTGATCCTTGGTCCACGTCGTCACGGCGTGGACGTCGCCGTCTTCGTCACGCATGAAATCGAGATCGGCAAGCGGCACGGCAACGGGTTTTGCGCCGATGCCCAAAAACCCGCCGACGTCGATGACGACGGTGCTCGCTGTGCCGACGCCGTGGACGTGGTCGACCGTGCCGACCTTATCGTCGTCCGCTCCGTAAACCGTTGCCCCTTCCAAAATCGCCGGTGTCAGTTCCGTGGCTGCAAGGCGTACGTGACCAGTGTGATCCATCTTCGTTGCTCCTTTGACTTCACAGTGGGAGAACCGACTTGAGAGCAAACGGTTCCATCACCGTGTCACAGGTTCAAGCACGGGCAGGAGTTTCCAGAAGGGCTGCGAATGTCGCGTCATCGCCGTGCCGGCGGGGGGCCAACGGAGTTGCGGATGACGAGGTCAGGCCGCAGCAGGATTTCGGTTTCGGAGGGCGCGCGGTCTGAAAGCAACTCCAAAAGCAGCGCCATCGCGTGTTTGCCGATGGCGGTTCGAGGCTGGCGGATGGTCGTCAGCGAAGGCGTCATGAAACTCGCCTGCGGGACATCATCGAAGCCGGTGACGGAAAAATCGTCAGGGATGTCGTAGCCGCGGGCGCGCAGGCCAAGCGTCACGCCAAGCGCGGTCTGGTCGTTGACGCACATGAAGGCGGTCGGCAGGTCGTCACGCATGAAGAGTTGTTCGAGCGCCAGCCTGCCGCTTTCCACCGTGCCGTCGCCTTCCATGATCAGACGGCGATTGATGGCAATATCGGCCGCTGCAAGCCCCGCTTCATATCCCTGTCGCCGGCGACCATAGGCAAGGCGGGTGTTGGAATCGCCGATGAAGGCGATGCGCCGGTGCCCTTCGGAAATCAGGAGATCGACGACTTTGCGAGCGCCCTCGACGTCATCGACCCCGACATAGGGGATGCCGCCGTTAAAGACCGGCTCGAAAACGCCGACGGTCGGCGGCAGCCGCGCCGTTAGCGTCTGATGGCCGAAGGGAAGGATGCCCGTAAACAGGATCATGCCCGCCGCCTGGTTGGAATTGAAGAACTTCAAATATTCCAGGCCACGCTGGGCGTCGTTCTGCGTATGGCCGATCAGGACGCCGTAACCATGCGCGCGCGCTTCGTTTTCGAGACCCACCAGAATGCTGGAAAAGTTCGGATCACCGATATCCGGTGCGACAACGAGGATCATGTTCGACCGCCCGAGCCGCAGGCTGCGCGCCATCGCATTGGGCGTGTAGCCGGTAATCGCGATCGCCTGGTTGACCTTGAGGCGCGTCGATTTGGCTACCTTTTCCGGCATGTGAATGGCCCGCGATACGGTCGCGATCGACACTTCGGCGATCCGTGCGACGTCTTCAATGGTTGCGGGCTGGGAATTGGACACACTTGGCCTCGGGATTTGCTGCGAGGACGTTACACAGGTTCGCCCGACGGTCAAACGAAGAAGCCAAAAAAATTGTCGGGCAAGTTTGATGTAAACCTTTACATCGGCGAGTGTAAAGGTTTACATCATTGAAATAGCGGTGGAGGCCGCAGGGAGGGGATAATGACCACGGAGCATGTCGACGGGGCTCCCGTCGTGCTGTCGGCGCGCCGCATCAGCAAATCGTTCAGCGGCGTGCAGGTCCTGTTCAGCGTCGATTTCGAGCTTCGCCAGGGCGAAATCCATGCGCTCATGGGCGAGAACGGGGCTGGAAAATCCACGCTGGTGAAGATCCTGTCGGGCTTCGAGCAGCCGACATCGGGCGAGATCCTGCTTGACGGGAAGTCGACGAAGCTGCCGGCCAATGGCGCTGCGGAAGCGCTCGGCATCGTCATCATCCACCAGGAATTCAATCTTGCCGAACATCTGACCGTTACCGAGAGCCTGTTTCTCGGCCGCGAGGTAACCCGTTTCGGCGTGCTCGACCGCAAGTTCATGCGCGCCGAGACCCGTCGTGTGCTCGATCTCCTCGGTTCGCATGTCGATGAGAGCGCGATGATCGGATCGCTCTCGATTGCCGAAAAGCAGATGGTCGAGATCGCCAAGGCCATCAGCCGCGATGCGTGCGTCGTGTTCATGGACGAGCCGACGGCTGTGCTGTCGCGCGAGGAGACGAACTTCCTGTTCCGGCTGGTGCGCAAGCTGCGCGACAAGGGAACGAGCTTCGTCTTCGTGTCGCACAAGCTCGACGAGGTGATGGAACTGACCGACCGCGTGACGGTGCTGCGCGACGGCCAGTGGATCAAGACGTCGCCGACCTCCATTCTCGACGGCGAGGCGATCGCCCAGCTGATGGTCGGGCGCGAGCTGTCGAGCCTTTATCCCGCAAAGAACGAGCCGGATGTCGACGAAGACGTGGTTCTGCGCGTCGATGCGGTATCGACCGGCTATGTCCGCGACGCGAGCTTCGAGGTGCGCCGCGGCGAAGTCCTCGGCTTTTCCGGCATGATCGGCTCAGGCCGGACGGAGCTGATGGAGGCGATCGTCGGCTTGCGCGCGCGCACGGCCGGCGAGGTGCTGGTGCGTGGCGAGCCGGTGCCATCCGGCGACGTGCATGCGGCCAACAAGGCTGGCCTTGCCTATATGACCAAGGACCGCAAGGCCAAGGGGCTCCTGCTCAATGCCGGCATGATGGCGAACCTGACGCTGCAATCGCTCGGCCGCCACAGCCGCCTCGGCTATCTCGATCCCGGCAGCGAAGAGGCGGCCCTGGTCAAGGCGCGGCGTCGCTTCGACATTCGCGTGCGGGACGACAGGATCGTAGCCGGGCGCATGTCCGGCGGCAATCAGCAGAAGCTGCTTCTCGCCAAGGTCATGGAAACCGACCCCAGCATCATCATCATCGATGAGCCGACGCGGGGCATCGACGTCGGCACCAAGCAGCAGATCTATCACTTCATTTCGGCGCTCGCCCGGGATGGCCGCTCGATCATCGTCGTCTCCTCCGAGATGCCGGAGATCATTGGCCTTTGCAGTCGCGTCGCGGTCATGCGGGAAGGCCATATCGCCGGCATTCTCGAAGGCGACGAGATCTCCGAACAGGAGATCATGCGTTACGCCGCAGGCCTGAAGAAAAAGACGGCGGCTTGAGCCGCACCAGCGGCGCGGCCGACGGCAACAACAACAAGATTCCCGACAGATGGGGGAGGTTCGATTGGACATGAGCGTGAACCAGGAAGGCAGCCAGGAAGCCATCCGCCGCCGCAGCTGGCGTGACATTGATCTGAGGGCAGTGGCGCCATTCGTTGCGCTGGCGTTGCTTCTCTTGGTCGGCGCGCTGGTCAATCCCAATTTCATCAGCATCACCAACCTCGCCAATGTCGCCACCCGAAGCGCCTTCATTGCGATCATCGCGGTTGGCGCGACCTTCGTGATTTCGTCCGGAGATCTCGACCTCTCCGTGGGCGCCATGGTCGCGTTCATCGCCAGCCTGATGATCCTGTTCATGAACTCCGGCGTCATTGCCGATCCGGTTCTCATGCTTCTGGCGGCAATCCTCTTTGCCATCGTCGCCGGTGCGCTTTGCGGCCTCACCAACGGCCTGATCACCACCGTCGGCAAGATCGAGCCCTTCATCGCGACACTCGGCACCATGGGCATCTATCGCGGGCTGACGACCTGGCTCTCGCAGGGCGGAGCGATCACGCTCAAGGAGCCTGAGCTGCAGGAAATGTACCGGCCAGCCTATTTCGGCACGATCGCCGGCGTGCCGGTTCCGATCGTCGTCATCCTTGCGGTGACTGCTGTTGCTGCCTTTGTCCTCTACCGCACGCGCTACGGTCGCCACGTCGTTGCTGTCGGTTCCAACCGCGACGTTGCCCGCTATTCGGGCATCTCCGTCAATCGCGTGCGCACCATCGCCTTCGTCATTCAAGGGCTCTGCGTTGCGGTCGCTGTTCTCCTCTATGTGCCGCGCCTCGGCTCGACCTCGGCCACGACGGGCATTTTGTGGGAGCTGCAGGCGATCACCGCCGTCGTCGTCGGCGGCACGGCGCTGAAGGGCGGCGCAGGGCGCGTCTGGGGCACGATCTGCGGCGCGTTCATCCTCGAGTTGGTCGGCAACATCATGCTGCTCTCCAACTTCATCAGCGAATATCTGATCGGTGCCATCCAGGGCGCGATCATCATCATTGCGATGCTCGTCCAGCGTTCGCTGGTGCGGAAGTCGTGAGACGGCCGGGCCTACAGGTCTCCCGGCCTTGAACAGGCTGACCTGAAATTTGGGAGGAACTTAATGCACAAGAAGCTATTCGGCCTGACCCTTGCCGCGATGACCGCCTTTGCCGGCGTGTCTCACGCGCAAGAGGAAAAGAAAGTAACCATCGGCGTCTCGATCCCGGCGGCCGACCATGGCTGGACGGCCGGCGTCGTGTTCCATGCCGAACGGGTCGCCAAGATCCTGATGGAGCGTAATCCCGGCCTGAACGTCATCGTCAAGACCTCACCCGATCCGGCAAGCCAGGCCAACGCCGTGCAGGATCTTGAGACGCAAGGCATCGACGCGCTCGTCATCCTGCCGACCGATCCGGATCCACTGGTCAACGCCATCAAGGAAGTGAAGGGCAAGGGGACCTTCGTCGCTCTCGTCGACCGTGCCCCGAGTGTCAACGACAACTCGGTGCGTGACCTCTACGTTGCCGGCAACAATCCGGCGCTTGGCCAGGTCGCTGGCGAGTACATCAAGGCAACGACGCCGGAAGCTGAAGTCGTCGTCATCCGCGGCCTGCCGATCCCGATCGACCAGCAGCGCCAGGACGGCTTCGACAAGGGTATCGAAGGCTCGAAGGTCAAGGTTCTCGACCGCCAGTACGGCAACTGGAACCGCGACGATGCCTTCAAGGTCATGCAGGACTACCTGACCAAGTACCCGAAGATCGATGTTGTCTGGTGCCAGGACGACGACATGGCCGTCGGCGTGCTGCAGGCGATCGAGCAGGCCAAGCGCACCGACATCCAGTATGTCGTCGCCGGCGCAGGCTCGAAGGAAATGATCAAGAAGGTCATGGACGGCGACAAGATGATCCCGGTCGACGTGCTCTATCCGCCGGCAATGGTCGGCACGGCGCTCGAAATGACCGTCGCCAACTTCTACGGCCAGGTTCCGGTGCGCGGCGTCTACACGATCGATGCAACGCTCGTGACCAAGGACAATGCGAAGGACTTCTACTTCCCGGATTCGCCGTTCTGATTAAGCTTTGATGTGATGACGGCCCGCGATTTGTGGGCCGTCATCAGGCTCGGCGAGGCTGAGAATACTGCCCCGCGGCCGGCCATCTTGCCGGCCTTTCAATTGCATTAGCATGCTGTTGAATCTCACTATGAATCGTCATAAAACCGTCACATAGCCGCCTGACCTTCCCTTGGCTTCCAGTCAGTTCAACATGAGAGCGATGATGCAAACACCCGCTGTGTCACGTCTGTCATCTGACGCGATAGCCGCTTCCGACGCAGAGCCGGTCGTCGTCGACCAGGCTGGTGCGATCTGCATTCGCAAGGAAAGCGGCGGGGACCGGTTCGAGGTGCTGCTCATTTGCGGCCGCACCACCGGGCTCTGGGGCATTCCCAAGGGGCACCTGGAGTATGGTGAAGACACCCCTGGCGCTGCCGTCCGGGAAGCGTTCGAAGAGGCCGGTGTTATCGGAACGGCGTTAAACGACGAAATCGGCGGCTACACCTACAGCAAGGTCGGCAAGACCGCCGTCTATCACGTCCAGGTTCACCTGATCGCCGTTGTGTCCATGGCGCCCGACTTTCCGGAAAAGGGCGCGCGCGCGATGCGCTGGGTGCCGGCATCCCTCGCGGCGTCGCTTGTCGGGCAGCCTGGCCTTAAAACGCTTCTCACCGAACGGCTGGGCGGGCTTGGAAACGATAGTCTCGCGAGTTGCGCCGATTAGTCACGTCCCTAAAGCCGGTCCCGCCTGCGACGCAGCTCGGCGGCGATCATGGCCTCGTCGCGCCGAAGACTGAGGTGTTGCGCGGCCGCCATGCCATCCTTCCACACCGACATTGCGCCGGCCTCCTTGCCCTCCAGCCAGAGCGATACGCCCGACCACAGCGCGAGTTGAGGCACGCCGATCGGAAAGGCTCGGGCATAACGTTTGAGTTCGCGTAGCGCTTGGGCCTCCCAGCGCGGCCATTCGTCGTAAGCGTGTGCGAGGCCGGCCTCGCGGCCCCGCAGGAAAACCTCGGCGGCGCCGGAGATGCCAACCAAAGTGCTGTGGGACGAAGGCCGGCGCATCAATTTGACCAGTTGCAAGGTTTCGGCGGCCGCCTGGACACTCTCCGCATGCCGCCCCGTGCGCGCGAGCGCCAGCGCCAGCGCACCCTTCGCCGAGATCTGCGCGGCCAGATCGACCGACCCGAGCATCGCCGAGCCGATCAGCCGGAGAATGTCGACGGCCTCGCGCGGCTGATCCGTGTGAAGCACGCACAACGCCTTGCACCGCAACGCCCAGATTTCCTGCTGGATATTGCCGGCATTCTGCGCGCGCGAGAGCAGGGCGGTCGCCGTTGGTTCGAGCGCGGCCTGCTCGCCACGGTAATAGAGCGACCAGAAGCGCATGCCCTGGGCATTGCACCACCGCAATTGGTCGCCGGCTCGAAGGCAGAACTGCTGGCCCTGTTCCAGCCTTGCGTCCACCCCCGCCCATTCTCCGCGCCCGAGCTGCCAGAGCGCGTCGAGATTGCAGACATGCGCATGGATCGCGGTGTCTGAAAGCTCGGTCGCGATCCGCTCCGCCCTTTCCATGAAATAGCGGCACCCGGAGCGCCAGCCCATCATCCCGAAGCCGCAGCCGAGCTGCGAGGCGGCGACGGCCATTTCGATCGTCCGTCCGGTCCGTTCGGCGCGCGCCACCGCGCCAACGAGATTGCACATTCCACGGGTGAAGCGCAGCTCGAAGTAGTCAACCAGCGCTGCCTGGTTCAGGCACCGCGCCATTTCCCTCTCCCAGGACAGCCGGTCCTCGCGGCGGGCAAGCTTCGCTGTTTCCGGCAGCATCTGCTGCGCCGCAAGCCGCAAGCTGCGCGCGGCAAGCCGTACCAGCGTCGCAGACGAAGAGACGGGAACCGGTTGGCCGGCCGCTTTCAGCGCATTCCTGACGGCAATGCCCTGCGCGTGAATGTCGCCGCGACTGTAGTGCGCTTCGGCAAGTTTGCGCCGCCAGCGAACCGCCTGCAGTCGCTGTTCGGGCGTCCGGTCCTGCGGCTTCGGCTCGTGCGCCATGCAAATGCCGAGAAAGAACTCGACCTCGCGGAAGGCGCCGACCTGCAAAGCCCTCGCGGCCGCCAGGTCCGCGTATTTCACGACCTTCTCCTTGTTGTCCGCCGCCTCGAAATGCTGAACGAGAACCGCCAGATCTCCACCCATTGCTTCAATGCGGCTGCGCTCCAGCCAGTGGGCGAGCGATGCGTGGAGGCGGCTGCGCAGGTCGCCCGGCATCGATCCGTAGACCACATCGCGCGTCTGGTCGTGACGGAATTCGTAGCTTCCGGCTTGGCCGAGCCGGCGCACCAGATGGGCATCGACCAGCCTTTCGACGGCGGAGCCGAGCCCTTCCGCATTCAGCTCTTCTTTCAGCAATGCCTCCAGCTCGGCAAAGGTGAACGAGCGTCCGATGACGGCCGCCGCTTTGATCACGTCCTGCGATGTCGAATCGAGGCGATCCACTCGCTCTCGGATAACGCGCTCGACTCCCTCGAAATACTGGAGGTCCTCAAGGGGGCGGATCGAGCGCCAGAGGCCATCGCGCACGGCGATCAAGCCTTCGCTCTTCAGCGTCAGCGCGATCTCCTCGGCAAAGAACGGATTGCCTCCGGCAAGGGCAGCGACCCTGCGCGCGAGTTCCTGTTGTGGCGGAACCTCGCCAAGGGTGCGCGAAACGAGTTCGCAAACAGTGCCGTCGTCGAGCTCTTCGAGTTCGAGGATGCGGTAGCGCCGGGCCGGCTCCTCTGTCTCGGTCCCGGCTTCGCCTGCCGCCTCGACCCGTCGTCGCAATTGCTTCAGATCCTCGGGCACCTCTTCGGAGCGCACGCAGAGCACGAGCAGCAGCGAAGGCACAGAACCGAGCACCCATTCGACCAGCCGCCAGGAGGCGGAATCCAGCCACTGGCTGTCTTCGAGTACGAGGGCGAACGGCCGTGGCGCCAAGACGCCGAGGATATCGCCGAGGAGGCGCATGGTCGCATCGGCGCGGTGGGCACCTTCCAGGTGGCGCGTTCCCTCGTTCTGCTCAATCTCGATCGCCAGCAGGTCGTTAAGAAGGGGCAGGCGGTCTGCGATCCACGGCGCCGTGCGGATGCGCGCGGTAATGCTTTCGAGCAGGACGAGGCCATCGCTTTCGACGGGCAATCCCAAAAGCGTTTCAAGAACGCGTCGCCAGGCCAGAAGCGAGCTTCGCCGGTCGTCCCGTTCGGCGAGCGTCACGGCAATCGCCACTCCCGCGGCGTGAAGATTGTCGGTAAAGGTGGCAGCCAGCCTGCTCTTGCCGATGCCGGGTTCGCCCAGGATGACGACAAGACGGCTCGAACCGCCGCGCGTCTCCTCGAAAGCATGCTGCAGGAAAGCAAGTTCCCGCTCTCGGCCAATCAGCGTTGCCGCAGACAGGGCCCGCGACTTCGGCTCAAGAGGCCGAAAGACGGGCGCCACGTCGCCAAGTCCCGCCAGCTGGACGGTTCCGCGTTGCTCGAAATCGAAGGACGCCCGGCTTGCCCTTTCGGTCGGCGCATCGCACAGCACATCATTGGAGACGGTCGTGACGAGGCGCACGGCGCGATTGACCGGCGTGCCGAGAACCATCAGCTGTCGGCGGCGCGTGCTGCCGACGACTCGAAACAGGGCTTCGCCCGTCGCCACGCCGACCGAGACGGCAAGCCCCATCTCCGTGATATGGCGACCGATGGCGCGGGCGGCATCCACGGCGCGGGCCGGGTCGTCGCGGTGAAACGTCCCGCGTGTCCCGAAAGCGCAAAGGTAAACGAGCCCCTTGTCGTCGAAGAGGAGTTCGCCCGGAGGACCGCCGTAGCGGTGCGAAATCGCCTGAAGCGTTGCGCAGAGGTTCTGGTGTCGGACGAGCGCTTGGGCATCTTGATGTTGCAGACCGATTATCCGGACGAAAATGACGGACACTGGTCTGATCTCCGCAAGCGTGTCCAGCCGTGCATCGCGATGGACATTGCCTTCGGCTAAGGCGTTGGGGGATGCGGGTTCGATGCCCATCATCGTCGGCGAGGGGCCAAGCAACTCCTGAAGCTGCATCGGCAGGAATGCGACGAGCCATTCGTGCGCGATGTGCGGATGCGCTGGAGCGGCGACGGGCGCGCGCGCATTTGCCTCGCCATCGGTCAGGACATTTGCCGCCTCTGGTGACAGAACGACTTCCCAGCGATGGGCAAGTGTCTGCGCACTTGCGGCCTGAACGACGGCATCGCCCCCAGCCACAAGGTTCCAGACCGGCTGGCCGCCGATGGCGGCCGCCCAGAGCTGCCCGGCGCCGATGCCGATATGTAGGGTAGGTCCGATTTCGCCTGCACCCGGATTTCGCTGCTCGCGGCTCTCCTTGCAGATCGCTTCGGCGCACTCGGCCGCACTCTTGACCGCGCGCGCCAGACCCGTTTCGTCGGCGGGCCAATAGGCCAGTAGCGAGTCACCCGCAAAGAGGAGGACTTCGCCGCCCCGGTCGCAGACATGGTCGGCGCAACGCGCGTAGGAAATACTGAGCAGCTTCGGGATCTGCACCAGCCCTTCCTTGCCGCGCCGCGCCAGTTGCTCGACGAGGGCCGTATAGCGCGAGACGTCGACAAAGATCACGGCGGCCGGAAACTCTACCGCCGACGGCCGCTCTCCGTGAGAGCCGTGAAGCCGGCCAAGCAAGTTCAGCGGCAAAAACCCTTCGAGCGATTTTGCGATCGTCTCCATGTTTCCTTCGCGCGGTGATTGATCACGAAATGCGCGAAACAGGGGCCATCTTCGCGCAGAAGTGCATTTATCCCTCGCCGATTTGCTGACTCTCGCATATTATTTAGCAATCGCTAAGAGGGCTAGCCGACTTCGATCGATCGGCTTTGGCGGAAACCGCACACGTTTCGGATTTTTGCATTCTTCCCGGATGTCGATGCCCCCTGTTGGGGATCACCGAAAGACATGAGCCATCGCGGCTCGCACACCGAGTTCAGGCGTCAGACGCATCTTATGGAGAGCGTTATGTCCGATTGGAGCTACGGATACCCGCACCGTGCCCGAGACCGACGTCCCGGAGGCGACCATGGCCAGCATTGACTTCGACAACACCTCGCACACCGCGTGGATTTCCCAGGGTTTCGAAAGGCTGGTCGACCGGGTTCGGAAGACGCCGGCGGCGCTCCACTTTGATGTTCTGGTCGTCGGCAGTGGCTATGGCGGCGCAATCGCTGCCGCCACCATGGCCGGCCGCACGAAGGGAGGCGCTCCGATCAAGGTCGGGGTGCTCGAGCGGGGCAAGGAGTATCTGCCGGGCGCGTTTCCAACAGGTCTTGGCGAACTGCCTCGCCATATCCGCCGCGATCGCAACAAGGAAGGGCTGGTCGACGTGCGGATCGGCCCGGAGGTCGTCACGGTGGTCGCAAACGGCGTCGGCGGCGGTTCGCTGATCAATGCCGGCGTCATGGAAGTTCCCGACGAGCGCGTGTTTCACACGCGCTGGCCCGACGACCTCAAGGACCTGACGACCTGGCGGCAGTATTATGATCGTGCGGGCGAGCTTCTGGGCGGCACCGCAAACGGCGTCCCGAACAGCATCTCGAAACATCCCGACGGCATTCCCCAGAAACACAAGTCCTTCCGCAGCATCGCGTCGACGGGTTTTCGCGAGGCAGCGATTACGGTCGCGATGACCGACACGGTGAGCTCGGGAAATGTCAGGCTCAATAAATGCGTGCGCTGCGGCGACTGCGCGACGGGCTGTAATTTCGGCGCAAAGAACTCGCTCGACGTCAACCTGCTCGTGACGGCGCTGCGCAACGAGGCAGAGATCTTCAGCGGCGCGACCGTGCTCAGCGTCAAGCCGGACGGCGGCAACTGGATCGTCGATTGCGTCTACACCGACGCGGCCCTGCGCGCACGCGACGGCGACGTGCTGCAGGTGCGCGCAGACAAGGTCGTGCTGGCGGCGGGCACGCTCGGCTCGTTCGAAATCCTGAAGCGCTCACAGGCCAAAGGCCTCAGCCTCTCGGTGCATTTTGGCAACCATTGCTCGACCAATGGCGACATGCTGGTGACCGATTATGCCACGTCAAATCCGGTCAATACCGTCTCGGACGAGGCCGTGCAGCCCTCCAAGCGTGCGATCGGTCCCACGATCACCGGCGTGCTCGATCTTCGAAAAACGGCCGGTGTTCTGATCGAGGAACTCTCCGTTCCAGCTGGCCTGCGCCTCGCCTTCACCGAGATCTTTGCAACGCTCAACACGCTTCACGGGCTCGACCGGTTCGACTGGTCCACGCATACGCGGGGTTTTCCGGACGACGACGCCTATGTGGCGCCGACCGCCAGGATCGAACATTCCGCCGTCTATGCCGTCATGGCCGATGACGGCGCCGCCGGTCGTATGGAACTGGATGAAACGGCTTCCGACAGCGATGACGGCGCGGCGCGGATGCGCTGGGACGATCTGCCGTCCCTGCCGATCTTCGACACCGAGGTTGAGGCGCTGGCGCGGCTGGCGAAGAATACGGGCGGGCGCGTCATCGCCAATCCCGTCTGGAAGCTCCTGCCGGCCAGCCTGAACTGGCTGCTGCAAAACAAGCGCGGTCCGCTCACGACCGTGCATCCGCTCGGTGGCTGCGTGATGGGCAACACCGGCGCGACGGGCGTCGTCGATCATTTGGGGCGTGTTTTCAAATCGGAGCTCCCGAACGACTTCCATAATGGCCTCGTGGTCCTCGACGGCTCGATTATCCCGACGGCGCTTGGCACCAATCCGGCGCTCACCATAGCGGCAGTGGCCCTGCGCGCCTCGGAGACACTCGCGGCCGCCTGGAATTATGTCGCCCCGGCCCCTGCGGCGCCCGGCCTAGCTTTGGTCCGCCCGGTGTTTCGTGAAACCGATGCCGCTGCATCTGCCCCTGATACCGATGCCGAGATCATCGAGCGCCTTGCCGGCCGGGTCAGGTTTTCAGCGCCCGGGACGGCCTCTGAAACGAGAGTTGTCGAGCTCACACTGCGTTTCGAGCCGAAGGCGCTGGCCGATTTGGCGCCAAGCAATGGTGGCGATGGAACCCTTGAGGTCGCGACCGACGCCTCCGTGCCGTTGGCCCGTAGCATGATCCGAATTTTTCCGGCGGATCAGTGGGACAATCTCCATCAGACATGGGCGCCCGCCGGTCTGATGGAGCAGAAGCTCCAGGCGATCGCCGTCTTTACGGCGCCCCTGACCGGCAGCCTGCGGGTCCTCGAGCGCCAGTCGACGTGGGTCGGCGGCAGGATCTGGCGTGCCGGCAAGGCATGGGTGCTCAACCGAGGCCTGCGCGACAGCTATCAGGCGATCGTCGACGGCGACGGTGGGCCCGGCTTCTTTGAGCGCGTCCGCTCAGGTCTTGCCATCGCCAGCCGGTCCGGCGAGATCCGCGCCTTCGTCTATGATCTGAAGGTCGGCGCGCCGGACCCGATCACCGGTGGCATCTCGCTTGCGGGCGATCGTATCGTCGGCACCAAGCGCTTCACCTATGATCGGCGTTCCAATCCCTGGCGTCAGCTCATGGAAGTCGCGCTGGAGCAATTTCCGGGGTTGGAGGCAGCGTCCGGCGGGCGCGTGCTGACGCTCGACCTCGACTATCTCGCCCGTATCGGCGTGCCGCTCGTGCGCATCACGGAACAGCGCGACGGCGTCGCCGCGATCGGAGCGCTCCTGACTTTCCTCGGGTATTTTCTCCGGCTGCTTTTGGGAATGCATATCTGGAGTTTCCGCGCACCCGATAAAGACAAGGACCCGGCAAACGACGCGGTGGATTTCCGCCCGCCGGCGCAGTTGAAGATCAAGGGCGGCGGCACGGTCGCGGCGCAACGACAGACGCTCGTCGTCGGAACGAGCAAGCCTCAACTCGGCGGCCCGCCGGTTGTCGGGAAAGTACTGCTAACCCGCTATCCCTATCCGGGCACGACGAAGCGGCCGCTGGTGATGATCCACGGATACAGCGCCGGCGGGACGACCTTTGCCCACCACGCCGTCAATCCCAACTTCGCCAGCCATTTCTGGAAGACGGGGCGTGATGTCTGGATCGCCGACCTCAGAACCAGCCCGGCGCACCCGACCGCAAGTGCGGCCTGGAGCTTCGACGAAATCGGCAAGGAAGACGTGCCCTTGGTGTTGCGGACGATCGCCACACAGACCGGTGTGCCGAAACTCGACGTCATCGCCCATTGCATGGGCACGATGGTTTTCAGCATCGCCACACTGGAGGGTAAGATCCAGGACCTCGTCGACCGGGTGGCCTTCACGCAGGTCGGTCCGCTGGTGGTCTTTACGCCTGCCAACATCTTCCGCGCCTATGCGGTGCGTTACCTTCTCGGCTTCCTGCCCGACAGCTACAGCTTCAATCCGGATAAGCCGACGCTCGCCGATGACCTTTGGGACCGCGTGCTTTCGACGCTTCCTTACCCGGTCGAGGAGTTCGACGTGGAAAATCCGATCTGGCCATGGAAGCGGACGCCGTGGACAAGAACCCGGCACCGGATGGACGCGCTCTACGGACGCGACTTCAACGTCGCCAACATGGAGCCTGAAATGCTGCGCTTCATCAACGAGCATTTCGGCGCGCTCAGCCTCAATACGGTCTCCACGACGGTGCATTTCGTGCGTAATGCCATGCTCACCGACTTCCGGGGGCAAAACCGACTGGTGTCACGAGAAGTCCTGCAGGATAAGTGGAAGTTCCCCACCTTTAGCGTCCATGGATCGGGCAACGGTCTCACGGATCCTGCCACCGTCGACCGCATGCGCCGCGTCTTCGACGATGCAGGTCGTGTCTACCTGGAACCCTATCTCAACCCTGGCGCCGGTCACCAGGACGCCCTTATCGGGACGACCCGGCATGCGACCTTGCAGAAGATCGAAGCTTTCCTCGACCAGAACATCCAACGCCAGCCTGTGGCCGCAGACACCGAGATGACGGCCTACCCGCCCTGGATCGGGCCGATCATTACCGAGGAGAACGGCGAGCTGACCATTCGCCTTGGCACGCTGCCGTCAATCCGCCAGACCGAGGGCGTGATCATGCTGCGCGTGCTGGTAAACGGCGACGACATCCAGCGCCCGGATGGCCAACCCTGGGATCTGCCTTACATCGTCAGCCACATGATGGTCTACTGGTCCCCGGCGTTGCGCGACAACCACTGGGATGCGTTCAAGGCGCCGCTCCCGACATCGATGCCGGGGTATGATCCGAACTTCCCGGGAAACGCGTTGCTCGTCTTGCTTGCCTACGCGGAAGACAAGCTTCTGCCGCCGTTCATTGAGGAGACATACTACGCGCTCGCCAAGAATGGCGTCGTCTATCGGGCGCTGCTTCGCGAGTCGAACGAGAACCCGGAGAGGGTGCTGGAGATACTTCCCTATCAGCGTTTCGAGCGGATCTCGCAGGCCGCCTCGCGGATGATGGATGCGCCGCAGCCCGACATCAATCCGGGCAAGGCTGTGAAATTTTCGCCGAACCGCCTCGTCTACAAGGACACGACCCCGACGACCAACCTGACGGTCGGCGCCGCTCCGCAGATGGCGACGCCTGCAAGTTCCTCGATGAACCTCAACTTCCTTATGGGAGCGTCGGTTCTGGAAAATCTGGTCGAGCAGGACCGGGCAATGATGGACGGCGTTATCCCCTACGATTCCCCGCTCGCTCCTCCTGTTCAGCCTTCGCCCGCCGGCACCAGCTTCATCCTGGCTTCGTGCCAGTACCCGGCCGGGTTCATCGACAGGAAGGTTGCCTATCGCTCCTATGCCGAGGTCGCTGACAGAATAGGGGCGGGGGTGGGTATCCAGCCGAAGTTCGCGCTCCTCGTCGGCGATCAGGTCTATGTGGATCCGACCGCAGGGCTCTACGATCCGGCCGCGAGCGATGACAGGTATCGCCTCCCTTACGAAGCTTGGTTGCAGGAACGCAGCGTGCGCGAGGTCCTGCGCCGCATACCGTCGTTCATGCTGCTCGACGACCATGAGATCGACGACAACTGGGAGCCGCTTGCCTCTCCGAACGATATCGATACGAATGCCAAGCTGAAGAAGGAGGGTTTCGCGGCCTTCGAGAAATACCAGCGTGGAGTGGATCCCAAGCTGAAGACGTTCGACTACGAGGGCTTCCATTTCTTCCTGCTCGACACGCGCAGCGAAAGGACGCACCGCAAGATCGGCGCCGGGCTTGCCAATGCGACCCTGTTCAAGACGGGCGTCGGCGAGACGATGAGCGACCTGGAGACGTGGCTTTTAAAAAATGGCCCGAAGTTCATAGCGTCGCCATCGATGTTTCTCCCGCGTCATCGCCGGGCGATCCAGCGCGATGCCAGCCTCAGCCCGGACAACCTGAGTGCGCTGCGTTCCGATGGCTGGGATGGCTATCCGAACAGTCTGCGTGATGTTCTCGGCGCCATCGCCGCCGGAAAGATCAAGCATGTCGTGCTCCTCTCCGGTGATGAACACCGGGGCTGCATTGCAACGGCGCTTCTGACGGAAATGGACGGCACGCCGATCACGACCGTGCATTCGATCCACACCGCGGCAATGTATGCGCCTTATCCTTTTGCAAACGGGATCGACGAGGATATCGTCGAGCAGGAGACGTTCGAGTTCGACTACAAGGCCAAGCGCTATCACTGCATCGTCGACGCGACCCGGCCGGCTCCCGGCGACGGTGCGACTTTTCTCCACGTCCGGCAGGATGGCGCCGATTGGAAGCTCGACTGCGAATATGCGGGGACTGTGCAGACGCTCACGCTCTGATCCCATCTCCTGGCGCGTTACTGGTTCAAATCCTTACGGGAAGGCTCGAGCGGGCCCGTTCACGAGGACGTGTCCGGGTGATCCGCCATGCCGTTTTGTCGCCCGATGCCGTCGCTTGACAGTCGGTTCAAAATAAACTTAACATGTTAATGGATTGAAGCTTTCCGATGAGGAGCAAAGGGAAGTTTCAAGCGACCGGGGAGATCTGCCCGCCGGATGGCCGTGAAGGATCAGGTGCGTGCATGCGATGTTCGCCGCGCGTGAATGTGGGGTCGACAGGGAGGAACCTATGAAACTGAGCAGACGGAATTTGATGAAGACCGGCGGCGCTCTGCTTGCAGCGCCCTTCGTTCTGAAAATCGGTGCGGCGCGCGCCCAGGAAACAGTCACGCTGAAGCTGCACCATTTCCTGCCGCCGGCATCCAACGTTCATCAGCGGCTGTTGACGCCATGGGCGAAATTGCTGGCAGAACAAAGCGGCGGTGCGCTGAAGGTCGACATCTTCCCGGCCATGCAACTCGGCGGAAAGCCGCCGCAGCTCTACGATCAGGCGTCGAACGGCGTCGTCGATATCGTCTGGACCTTGCCCGGCAACACGCCCGGACGTTTCCCGTCCACGGAAGTGTTCGAACTGCCATTCGTCGCCGCCAAGGAGGCGACCGTCAACGCGCAAGCCTGCCAGGAATATGGCCAGACGCACGTACTGAAGGAAACTGGCGATACCCAGCTCTTGTGCTTCTGGGCGCATGATCAGGGCCTGATCCACACCAATAAGGAAGTGAAGACCGGAGCGGACCTCGCGGGGCTGAAGCTTCGCAATCCGACGCGCCTTGCCGGTGAGGCGCTGGCGGCACTCGGGGCGACGCCGGTCGGCATGCCCATTCCGCAGGTGCCCGAAGCACTGGCCCAGCGGTCGATCGACGGCTGCGTGCTCCCGTGGGAAGTGGTTCCCTCGATCAAGGTGAACGAGCTCACCAAGTTCCATACCGAAATCCCGGGCTCGCCGACGCTCTATACCGCAACCTTCTTCCTGGCGATGAACAAGGGCAAGTACGACGGGTTGCCGGCCGACCTCAAGGACGTGCTGGACGCCAACAGCGGCATGGCCTTCGCCAAGAAGGCCGGCGAGATGTGGGACAGCGTCGGTGCCGAAGTGCGCGCGGCAATCGAGACATCCGGTGAAGGAACAATCAGCACGATCAGCGAGGACGAAAAGGCGAAGTGGGTGGAGGCAACCAGACCCGTCCACGACAAGTGGATCGAGGACATGAAGGCCAAGGACCTCGACGGCAAGGCGCTGATCGCCACGGCGCAGGCGCTTGTGCAGAAATATTCGAGCGCCTGAGCGCACTGCCGGCCGTACTCGCCTGAACGTGGCGCCTGAACGCGCCGCTGCATGAACCAACAGCTCGAGGCCTCAACAATGGAAGACGTAGGATACGAGGACGCGGTGAGGGTGCCGCGCCGCAGGGAAGTCGAACGCCTCGCGGCCGGTTTGGCACTGATCGGCGGCACGCTTCTTTGCCTTGCGGCGGGATTGGTCACCGTCAGCGTGCTGGGCCGATGGCTGTTCAATCGGCCGGTGCCGGCCGACTACGAGCTGGTGGAGGTGGCGGTCGGCGTCGCCGCCTTCTCCTTTCTCGCATACACACAGGCCCGCAACGGCCATATTGCCGTCGATACCTTCACGTTGGCTCTCCCCGCACGCGTCACGCGGGTCATCGACGGCCTTTGGGACCTGCTTTTGGCCGGCTGCCTGGCGTTTTTTGCCTGGGGTCTGTTTACTGGTGGCCTGGAGGCGAGGGGATACGGGACGACGCTGATCCAGCTGCCCTGGCCGATCTGGCCAGTCTATCTGACCTGTGCGGCGCTGGCGGCGCTCGCAGCCATCATCGGAGTTTCCGTTTCCCTCTTGAAAATCGGAGGCGGCCGATGAGCGGTTTTGCCATTGCCTTCGTCGGATTCGCAGCCATGCTGCTCTTGATCGCCATCCGGATGCCGATCGCCCTTGCCATGCTTGCGGTGGGCGCTGCCGGTTATGCCTATCTCTCTGGCCCGCATGCGCTGGTCTACTATCTGCAGACCAACACCTACAGCCAGTTTGCCAGCTACACGCTTTCCGTGATACCGCTCTTCATCCTGATGGGCGCGCTTGCCGAGCAATCGGGCATCGCCGCAACGCTCTTTCGCGTCGCCGAGCGAGGCTTCGGACGGTTCAAGGGCGGAATGCCAATGGCGGTCATCGCCGCCTGCACCGGATTCGGCGCGATCTGCGGCTCGTCGGTCGCAACCACGGCGACCTTCGGGCGTGCGGCCCTGCCGGAACTGCGCCGGGCGCGCGTCGATGTCGGTCTTGGCACCGGGACGATTGCCGCTGGTGGCACGCTCGGCATCCTCATTCCCCCATCCGTCATCCTGGTGATCTATGCGATCACCGCCGAGCAGAACATCGCCAAGCTGTTTCAGGCCGCCCTGGTGCCGGGGCTGCTGGCGGCCGCCTTCTATCTGATCGCGATCGCCGTCGTCGTCCGGCGCAAACCCGATCTCGCGCCGCCGGTCACGGCGACCGAGGCGGTTCGAACCCCCCGTCCTTTCTGGGCGAGGCCCGTAGGGCTGATCATCTTTGCCGGTGGCGCGATCGGCTGGCTGCTCGGCTCGCTCGGGACGGTAGGGGGCGTATTGCTGGCGATATTCGGCCTGCTGCTGCTGGCTGCGGACTTTGCGATCGTGCCCGCGGCGGCGGTTGCCGTCACGGTGGTCGGCGGCATCTATGGCGAAGTGTTCACACCGACGGAAGGTGCCGCGGTGGGTGCCGCCGTAACGCTGCTGGTGGGGCTGCTGCAACGGACCCTGAGCCTTGGCGCCCTGAAAAACGCGCTGCTGCAGACGGCTGAAACGAGCGGGATGATCTTCCTGATCCTGCTCGGCGCCGAGGTCTTTGGCGCGTTTCTGGCGCTAACGCAGATGCCGGCGACGCTGGCCTCAATGGTCGGACAGTCGGGCCTGCCGCCCTATGTCGTCATCTGCGGCATGCTCGTCACCTATTTGGTGCTCGGCGCCGTCATGGATGAACTGGCGATGATCCTGCTGACGTTGCCGGTCTTCATTCCGATCATCCTGACGCTGGACTTGGGCATGCCGACCGAGGACGTTGCCATCTGGTTCGGCATTCTCGTGCTCATCGTCGTCGGCATCGGTCTTTCCGCCCCGCCGATCGGCCTCAACGTCTTCATCATCAACAAGCTGGCGACCGACGTTCCGATCGTTGAGACCTATCGTGGCGTCATGCCCTTCGTCATTGCCGACCTCATCCGATTGGCGATCATCACGCTGTCGCCCGGTGTCGCTTTGGCACTGGTCCGGCTGTTGAATTGAGAGGAAGCAGACAGGAGCACACCCTCCGCCTTGGGCAGCGCGCTTACAAATCCTTCCAGCTGTGGAACATGGCGGCCTGGCCGGCATGTTCGCCGTTGGCCCGCACCAATTGCCAGACGATGGCGTTCTCGATCCAGAAGCGGCGTCCGGATTTTGCGATCCGAAGGCCGCGATAGCTGTCGATGAAGCCCTTGGTGGAGACGCTGTCTAAAAGACGCTGCCGTTCCTCGCGGTTCGGCGCCTCGGCCGAGAGGCGCGACGGCATGCCGATGAACTCCTGCCAACTGTAGCCGAAGCAGGCCTGGGCGGTTTTGTTCGCGTAGAAGAAACGCGGGTCCTCCGACCGGTCGTGCGCCAAAAGCGCAAAGGGTGCGCTCTCGTAGAGCCAGCGGCCGTCGAACGGATGGTCGACCAGCTCTTTGCCGGTCACCTGGCGGTAACTTGCAACGATCAGGGCGAAGGCGTCATCGGCATCATATTCGGTTGTCATCGCCCTTCGACTCAATGGCCCAGGGTAGGGGCGTCAGGCGTTCAAGGACGGAATGAACTTCCCGTCATAACGCACGCGGAAATTCCGGCGTTGCGCATCTTCCTGGAAGCAGACGAACACCAGCTCGAGGTCATTTGCGCTGCTGCGCCTTCCAAGCAGGCTGAGCGTGATCACGACCACGCCGCCATAGGTGCGGGTCAGGGCGATCGCTGCCCTTCGAATTTCGTTGGTGCCGGCGTCGTCCCGCTCTTCGCGGCGCTCATAGACCTGCCAGAAGGGCGAAGCTTCCCAGGCCGCGCGCAGCGCCTCGGTGATCTGGTCCTTGAACTCCTCAACGGATCTGCCCTTGCTCCACGAGACGGTCTTTTCGGTGTAGTCGGCAAAAATGTCGAGATAGCCGTCATAGTCGTTCGCATCGGAGAAACAACGCTCGATCATCCCGAGCGCCATTTCATCGGAAATTCCTGCCTTGAAGTATATCGTCATCGAATCGCCAACCCTGCCTTGAACGCCTATCTAGTCAAAGCGCTAAGGATGTATCTAGTCCCCGATTGTCATATTGCTGCGGCCGAGAGGTTCCCCGCGTAAGGCGATCGGCTCTGGTGTTAAAGATCACCATTCATGCCAGTTTTTGCCGAATGCGCTATTCTGCCACCCATGAACACCATGAACATTTCCCTCCCGGACTCTCTCAAAAGCTTCGTCGACGAGCAGGTCGCCCGGCGAGGCTATGGTACGAGCAGCGAGTCTATCCGGGAGTTGATCCGCCGGGATCAGGACTGGCACAATCTGCGTCGGCTATTGCTCGATGGTGCCTCTTCCGCACAAGCCGACCCGACCGACGCTGGCTACTTCGCCGATTTGCGTGACCGAGTTCGTGGTCGATCGGCCAAGTGAGCAACAAGCCGGTCATTTCGCGTCAACCGGCCAGCAGCGACGTCGAGGCGGCGATCGAGTGTTATGCAACGTAGGCTGGGGCTGACGTCGCTCACGCTTTTGGCGACGCGTTTCAGGCTGCCTATGCGTTGATTGTTGCGCGTCCGGAATCCGGTTCGTTGCGCTTTGCCTACGAACTGGCGCTCCCTCATTGGCGAAGTGTCGGTCTGAAGGGGTACCCATACCTCGTGTTCTATCGTCAACGGGCCGACCATATCGACGTGTGGCGCGTGCTGAATAAGCCCTGACTGTAAGCTATTGGTTGCCTTGGGAAAGCTGAGGCAAAAACTCCGCGAAACTGAGCGGAAACGAGACGAAATTTCTAAGGCTTGGCACAACCAGGGTCCGCGTTCCCTCGCGCTCCCACACGCCTGCCGATAGGTTCTGGGTCAGCATCAACACCGGAGAACCGCATGAAACGCCTCCTCATTCTCGGCGCCACCCTTGTCGCGCACTTTGTGACCCCTGCGCTGGCACAGGAGCCGACGAAGCTTCTCAACGCCTCCTACGACGTTTCCCGCGAGCTCTTCGTTGCCGAGAACGAGGCCTTCATCAAGCAGCATCCGGGCGTGACCATCGACCAGTCGCATGCCGGCACGTCGAAGCAGGCCCGCTCGATCCTCGAAGGCCTGGAAGCCGACGTCGTCACCTTCAACCAGACCACCGATATCGAGTTCCTGGCCAAGAACGGCTTTGTCTCCAAGGATTGGGCGAAGGCGTTCCCGAACAATGCCTCGCCGTTCTATTCCTTCCCGTCCTTCCTGGTGCGCAAGGGCAACCCGAAGAACATCAAGGACTGGTCCGATCTCGCCCGTGACGATGTTCACGCTGTCTTCCCCAATCCGAAAACGTCGGGCAATGCGCGCTACACCTATCTGGCGGCCTATGCCTGGGCCAAGGAGGCCTATGAAGGCGACGAGGCGAAGATCGAAGCCTACATTACCAAGATCTTCGACAACGTTCCGGTGTTCGACACCGGCGGCCGCGCCTCGACAACCACCTTCGTCGAGCGCGAAACCGGCGACGTCCTGATCACCTTCGAGGCAGAGACCCGCAGCATCGCCAAACAGTATGGCGCCGACAAGGTCGAGGCCGTCATCCCGTCGGTCAGCCTGCTCGCCGAGTTCCCGGTCGCGGTCGTCGACAAGGTCGCCGAGAAGCACGGCACTCAGGCGCTCGCCAAGACCTATCTCGATTTCCTCTATACCGAGGAAGGCCAGCGCATCGCCGCCGAGTTCGGCCACCGCGTCCGCAACGAAAAGGTTGCCGGCGAATTCAAGGCGCAGTTCCCCGACATTCGCCTCGTCAATGTCGATGACGTCTTTGGCGGCTGGAGCAAGATCCAGGCAGAGCACTTCGCCTCGGGCGGCGTTCTGGACAAGCTCTACGGCAGCCGCTGATCGCTCTTTAAACTCGCATTCAGTCAGCCCGGCAGACGAACCGTCTGCCGGGTTTCACCATGACATGACAAGGAAATGAACGCTTGAGACGCAATGTCCTGCCCGGGTTACGCCTGTCGCTGGGGGTGACGCTGCTCTATGTGAGCCTGATCGTCGTTCTGCCGCTGGCAGCCCTCGTGTTCAAGGCCGCAAGCCTCGGCCCTCTCGACTACTGGCAGATCGTCTCGTCGCCGCGGGCACTCGCAAGCTATCGCGTCACCGTGACGGCCGCCCTTGGCGCGACGCTCTTCAATCTCTTCTTCGGCCTGGCGCTCGCCTGGGTGCTGGTGCGCTACCGCTTTCCGGGGCGCCGCATCGTCGATGCCATGGTCGACCTGCCTTTTGCCTTGCCGACGGCCGTTGCCGGCATTTCGCTGACCGCACTTTTCACGACCAACGGCGTGTTTGGCTCAATCCTCGAAAACTACGGCATCAAGGTTGCCTATACGCCTATCGGCATCATGATCGCCATGTGCTTCACCTCGCTGCCCTTCATCGTGCGCACGGTGCAACCGGTACTGGAGGATCTCGATCCGGCGCTGGAGGAGGCAGCCCAGTCGCTTGGCGGCTCGGACCTCGCGATCTTCCGCAAGGTCATTCTGCCGCTACTGACACCGGCGCTTCTCGCCGGCGTCTCTTTGTCCTTCGCCCGCTCGCTCGGCGAATTCGGCGCGATCATCTTCATCGCCGGCAACCAGCCGATGTCGACCGAGATCACCGCGCTGCTGATCTTCATCCGGCTTGAGGAATACGACTATCAGGCAGCGGCGGCGATCGCGTCCGTCCTGCTGCTCACGGCGTTCCTCATGCTCGCGGTAACCAACTGGCTGCAGGCGCGGGCGCTGCGCTACACCCGGAGGTCTTGACGATGAGTTTCAAAAAGACCGTACGCACGCTGCCGCGGGTCGGTGACGGCCCCGTGTTCCGCCGCGCCCTTATCGGTATCGTGCTGATCATCGGCGCATTCCTCATTCTCGCGCCGCTGCTGATCATCGGTGTCGAAGCCTTTGCCAAAGGCTGGCAGGTCTATCGCGACACGATCCTGCATCCCGACACGCGCCATGCGATCATGCTGACCGTGCTTGCGGCGCTGATCGCCGTACCCATCAACACCGCCTTCGGCGTCGCCGCCGCCTGGGCGATCACCAAATTCGATTTCCGCGGCAAGGGCTTCCTGCTGGTGGTGATCGAGATCCCGTTCTCGGTTTCACCGATCGTCGCGGGTGTTGCCTATCTCTTGGTCTACGGGCTGCAGGGCCTGTTTGGTCCGACACTTGATGCCTATGGCATCAAGATCCTGTTTGCCATTCCAGGCATCGTGCTCGCCTCGATGTTCGTCACCGCGCCGTTTGTCGCCCGGGAGCTCATTCCGCTGATGCAGGCCCAGGGGCGCGATCTCGAAGAGGCGGCCGTTTCCCTCGGCGCTTCCGGCTTCCGCACCTTCTTTTCGGTGACGTTGCCCAACATCAAGTGGGCGCTGCTCTACGGCGTCGTCCTTTGTAATGCGCGCGTGATGGGCGAGTTCGGCGCGGTTTCGGTCGTCTCTGGTAACATCCGTGGCCAGACCAACACCCTGCCGCTCCATATCGAGCTGCTCTATCACGACTATCAGGCGGCGGGCGCTTTTGCGTCGGCGTCCATTCTGGCGCTCATCGCCGTCTTCACCATCATCGCCAAGGTCGCTCTGGAGCGCCAAGGGGCGGGCCGCGTCCGCCCAGTTGCCAATTCCGCGGAGAATGCATCATGAAGATCCGCCTTGACCACGTCGTCAAGACTTTCCAAACCTTCCGTGCCGTCAAGGACGTCTCCCTGGAGATCGAAAGCGGCGAGCTCGTCGCGCTGCTTGGGCCCTCCGGTTCTGGCAAGACGACGATATTGCGCATGGTTGCCGGCCTCGAATTCGCCGATGGCGGTCACATCTATTTCGGCGACCAGGATGCGACCGACATCCCGGTGCGCGATCGCGGCGTCGGCTTCGTGTTCCAGCACTACGCGCTTTTCCCGCATATGACCGTGGCGCAGAACATCGCCTTCGGCATGGAGGTCTCGAAGGTCAAGCGCGACAAGGCGGCCATCCATGCGCGGGTCGCTGAACTGTTGCGCCTGGTTCGCCTCGAAGGGCTCGGCGACCGGTTTCCGGCGCAGATCTCCGGCGGTCAGCGCCAGCGCGTCGCACTTGCCCGCGCGCTTGCCGTCGATCCAAAGGTGCTGCTGCTGGACGAGCCTTTCGGCGCGCTTGATGCCAATGTCCGGCGTGAGCTGCGGCGCTGGCTGCGCGAAATCCATAGTGAGCTCGGCATCACCACGCTCTTCGTCACGCACGACCAGGAAGAGGCGCTCGATCTCGCCGACCGCGTGGTGATCCTGAAGGATGGCCATATCGTTCAACAGGGGACGCCGGAGGAGGTCTGCCGCGAGCCGAAATCGGCCTTCGTCATGAAGTTCCTCGGCGATGCCAACATGCTTCCCGCCGAGGTGCGCGATGGTCGGGCCTATGCCGATGGCGCGGTCATCGATGCCGCAGGGATCGCCGACGGCAAGGCCGAGCTTTACGCCCGGCCGGTCGATCTCGACTGGGCGGCGGGAGGCCCGGGTATCGCGGCCAATATCAGCCGGGTGATGGATCGCCCTGGCGGCCGCCGGGTGGTCGCGACGACGGAGCGTGGCGTGCCGCTGGAGTTGGACCTGGAGCCGGAGCGGATCGTGAAGGCCGGCGACACCGGTTACGTGACGCTGCGCCGGGCAACGGTATTTGCGATTTAGGCTGAGCGCGCGGCCAGCCTCTTGCCGCCGTCAGGCGAAGCGGAGGGCGGACCGAGCGCGCGCCTTGGCTGCTTCTTCTTCCCGGTTGCGTGGGGGCTGTGACGTCTCGAGCGCATCGAGCAGTTCTTGCGCGCATGCCGCAATCGAATTGACCGCGTGCTCGAACGCCGCTTCGTTCCGCTTGGACGGCTTGCTCGTTCCGCTTAGCTTGCGCACGAACTGCAGCGCAGCGTCATGGATCTCGGCGTTCGTCGCCGGCGGCTCGAAATTGAACAGGGGTTTGATGTTTCGGCACATGACGGGCTCCCGGTCCTCTTCGTTCTCGCTCCTGTCGAGGGCCGGATCTTAGTGCCCGTTCCTCGTCAGCGAAAGACCTTTACCGTCCGCTGCCTGCAATCCGACCGTTGGCCGGCTCCGCTCAGGAGTTCCGGCCGTTCTGTGCCAGGCGCATGCCGGCCGCGCGTCCGCCGCTCGGCACCACGACGATCTGCTTGACCTTGCCCTGCTTGAAGGCGGTCAGGAATCGCGGATAGTCGGCGAAGGCGACGCAGCCATGGGATTCCGCGCGCTTGCCGCGCAGCAGGTAGCTATGCGTCAGGAAGCCGTCGCGGCCGTGCTTGTTCCTTCCGTCGACCGGCAGCATGCGGATTGCCTCAACCCCATGGAAACGCGTTTCGCGCATCCTGAGATTGTAGGTGTGCGGCGGGGTCGGTCCGGTCATTTTGACGTCGACGTAGCGCGGGTTGTCGGCCATCTTGCCGATACCGGAATGCGCCTCGAGCACGCTGCCGTCAGGCATATAGACCTTGGCAGCGGTGATGTCGTAGACGGCGACGCCGTTGCCGGCCTTCGCTCCGCCGCCAAACATGTTACGCAACGCCTGGCCGAAACCGGTGCCGGCACTGTTCTCGGTCGGATCTTCCGGCCGTGCATAGGCAAGTTTCTGCTTCTTCGGCGCTTCGTCCGCGTCTGCCTTGGCGGTCTCTTCTTCCTTTTTCACCGCTGCGTCTTCCGCCTGCTTGGTCGCAGGTTTTTCGTCTTCGGCGGGCGGCTTTTCCGCTTGCGCGGTGCGGGGGCGGAATTGCGGCATGGGACCGACCGAGGGCGTGTCCTCATGGCTCGGCAGGGCGGCCGTGTCTTCAGCCTGGTCCTGGTCCGGTTGTTCGGCGAGATCGTCCTCGGACGGCGCCGTCAACAGAGCCGAAAAGGCGCTGCCTTCTACGTGGCTCTGGGAGGGGGTGGCGTAGGCGAGCTGGACCGGGTTCTTGGCAATGGCAACAGACGCCACCGGCGCGAAGCGTTCTGGCGCCGGGAGCTTTACCGTGGCGATCTGATGGTGAACCTGGGTAGCGGGAACGGGGATGCTCGCGACTTTCTCGGACGAGAGAACAGCCTTTTTCACCGCGGCTGCAATCCGGGCGCTCTTGCCGATCGTTTCCGCATCTATCGGGAACAGGGCATCGTGCCCGAACCTCGCCTCGCTGGGAGCGAGGCTTGCGACCATGACGGGCTGCGCCGCGGCGGCGGCCACGAGCCGCGTCGCCTGGTTGGTTCTGGCGTGCTTGTCCCAGGCGCGCTCTTTGGTCGTCTCGGCCAAATGCAGCTGCGGCTTCGGCAGCAGGCGGCCGGAACCATGCGCGTAGGAACTGCCGATCGCGGCCATGCCGACAAGCGACCACGCAGCCGCGCCGACGAGGGCGGTGCCGCAGCAAGTGATCAGCAATGGGCGCAACAGACGGTGCAAAGACTGTGGGCGAATGATCTTACTCAACAACGCAAATCAAGCCAGAAAATCTCACAAAGGCTCTCAGCCCGGCGAGCGAACGCCGCTGCGCGATTTCTGGATTGTCCCCTTCTTGACGACTGATGGACAAAAGATGGAGAAGTATGGTTAAATTTTGCTTTCCAACCGCCGAAATAGATCCCGGATCGATTTTTTTCCGCCGAAAAGGCCCATTTCGGCCCCTTTCCGGGCGACTAGTACTCGGACTACGCTCACACTTGCCTGTTGGGGGTACTACGGATTGCAGCTCAGATGCGTCCGTTCTCAAAGGCCAGCCGGAAGCAGGCACCGCCGCTCTGTGAGGTGAGGATGCTCACGCGGCCTCTGTGTCGCTGCGCGATCTGCAGAACGAGATTGAGGCCGAGACCAGCGCCACGTTCGCGCGGCTTGAGGCGGTAAAAAGCCTCGAAGACGCGCTCGCGTTCCCCCTCCGGGATGCCCGGGCCGTCGTCGCTGACTTCAATCACGCCGTCCGGTGCGACCCGTACGACGATCACGCCCTGGTTTCCGGCATGCTCGATCGCGTTCTGGACGAGATTGGTAACCGCCCGTTCAAGCGAGACTGCGTCGCCCTGTATCAGCGACTGCTCGGTGTTTTGTTCAAACGACAGGTCGTAGCCTTCGTCGATGGCGAGCGGAGCAAGGTCGGCAACGACGTTGCGGCAGAGCGCGACGAGGTCCACGGCGGTGAAGGGCCTGGCGTCGGCTTCCAGCCGTTGCAGATCGAGCAACTGCTCGGCAAGCGCTGAAATCCTCTCGCAGTCGGAGATCAACCGGTCGCGCTCCGGCCCTGAGGCGAGCAAGTCGAGCCGCGCCTGAAGAATGGCCACAGGCGTCCGCAGCTCATGGGCGGCGTCGAGAATGAAGCGCTGATGTTGGCCATAGGATTGATCGAGCCGGTGAAGGGCGCTGTTGATGCCGCGCACGAGCGGGCGGACCTCGCTCGGAACCGCCGTTTCGGCCAGCCGGTGGCTCCGGTGCGTAATGTTGATCTCATCCGTTTCGCGGGCGAGATCGGAGATGCCCCGGATCGCCCGGTTGACGATGCGGGGCACCGCGAAGATCGTGACGAGCGCGAGCAGCACCAGCATCGGCGCGACGAACAGGCGTGAGAACGAGAGGATGAGCGAAGGTTGGCTCAGAAGCGTTCCCTGTCCGAATACGGTGAAGCTGCCTTCCTCGTTTGTCATGCGCCGGATGACGGCGAGATAGTTCGATGGCGGGCCGTCGTCGCGGATGTCCGAATAGGTCATTCGGTCGAGGGCCACGGTCATGCCGCGGTAGATCTCCGGTACGTCGCCGGACTGAACGATCTCGCCCCCGTCGCTGCGCGCGATGAACCAGAAATGCGGTTGCTCGCGACGAACGCGTGCCAGTTCCGCGGTGTCAGCGAGTTCGAGCTTGCCGCTGGCACTCCGCTTGATCGCGCGGAACGCCGTCTCGACCGGGGCGGGACTGACGAGCGCGCCGCCTTCGTCAGCGACGACGAGCAGCGTGACGAAGGATAGGCCGAACGCAAGAAGCACCGCCAGCTGCAGAACCAGCAAGTGTGCAATGAGACGTTGCTTGAGAGACCGTGGCCAGAGCTTCCACACTATCCGCACCATGTTGTTGGACCGGCAACGCCGTTCGGCTTACGCTTTTATTGAGGCGGCATAGACCGATGTCAGTAAAACCTTGCCGAGACGATTGTAAACGCGAGGTTGCACGGACATTACGCGGAAAGGCGGGAGAGCAGCGAGCGGGCTCGACGATCGCTTGCGCTGTTCCGACTCAAGGCGTTGACTTGTCCCAGACCCTGGCGAAATCGACGAATGCCCTGAGCGCCGCCGGCATCTGGCGTCGGCTCGGATAATAGAGATAGAAGCCACCATAATAGGGGCACCAGTCTTCAAGGACGCGGACCAGCTTGCCCTCGTCGATGAGCGCGCGCACCTGGTCCTCGAAGGCAAAGGCGATCCCCGCGCCGAGAAGGGCCGCGTCGACCATCATGTCCTGGTCATCGACGATCAGGGCACCGGTCACCTCGACCTGAACTTCGACACCGCCGCGCTCGAACTCCCAGGCATAGAGCCTTCCGCTGCCGAAGCGCAGTCCGATGCAGGACAGCGCCTTCAGATGCCCGGGAGCGGTAGGCCTTGCGTGGCGCTCGAAGAAGGAAGGTGTTGCCACGATCGCGGTACGCTGGCGCGGACCGATCGGGACGGCGATCATGTCCTGCGCGACGATCTCGCCAAAGCGAACACCCGCATCGAAACCCTCCGACACCATGTCGACAAGGTCGTTATCGACGACGATCTCGATGTTGACCTTCGGATGACTTTCGAGAAACCGCGCAACGATTGGCAGGAGAACCATTTTTGCCGAAGCGCGCGCCGTGTTGAACCTCAACCGTCCGATCGGCGCTCCCCGGAAATTGTTGAGATCGTCAAGGGCGTCCTCGATGTCGCGGAAGGCGGGCGCCACGCGGGCAAGCAGAAGTTCTCCCGCCTCGGTCAGCGCAACGCTGCGGGTGGTCCGGTTGAAGAGCCTAAGGTCCAGGCGCTCCTCAAGCGCCTTCAAGGCGTGGCTGAGTGCGGACGGCGTGCAGCCGATCTCGTCGGCGGCACGGCGGAAGCTCTGGTGGCGGGCGAGCGCAAGGAAAGGCGACAGGTCGGACGGCGATATGGTTCGCATTGATGAATGCTATTCAACAACTCAACAAGAATCCAGTCGATTATCTCAGCAGACGTCTCGCAGTACAACCTTCCCAGCCGCCGACGATGGAGCGGCGAAACAACCCGGAGGTTCACATGCATACGTGGTTCATCACTGGCGCATCCCGTGGATTTGGTGCTCTTATCGTTGAAAAGGCCCTGGCGAAGGGTGATCAGGTGGTCGCGACGGCGCGCAATCCCAGGGCGATCGCGGACCGCTTCAGGGATCATCCCAATCTCCTGGCCGTCGCGCTCGACGTCACTGACGAGGCCCAGGCGCATCAGGCTGTGGGCCAGGCGATCGCGCGCTTCGGGCGCATCGACATCCTGGTCAACAACGCCGGCTACGGTCTCCTGGGCGCGGTCGAGGAAGCGACAGGTCCCGAGATTGAAGCGCTCTATCGGACCAACGTCTTCGGACTTCTGGCCGTGACCCGCGCGGTGCTGCCACACATGCGCCGCCAACGCCATGGGCGGATCCTCAACTTCTCATCCGTCGGCGGCTACCGCAGCGGACCTGGTTTCGGCGTTTACTGCTCGACGAAGTTTGCCGTCGAGGGACTGACCGAGGCTTTGGCGGCGGAACTCGCGCCCCTCGGAATCTACGCGACGGCGATCGAGCCCGGCTATTTCCGCACGGATTTTCTCGACTCGACGTCACTGAGCATCAGCCCGATCGAGATCAGCGACTATGCGGAGACCGCAGGTGCCGTTCGCAGCAAGGCGAAGGAGATCAGCCACAACCAGCCGGGCAACCCCGACAGGCTTGCGAACGTACTGATTGCGTTCGTCGATGCGGAGCAGCCGCCGGTCCGGCTTCCGCTTGGCAGCGACACGGTGGCTGCGATCGAGGCCAAGCACGCTTCGGATCGCGATCTTCTTGCCCAGTGGCACACGGTTTCCGTTTCGACAGACTTCGAACAGGCCGTTTGAAACAGAGCCTGGATCGATTTTCTTCTGATCAGCAATAAATGCCGCCGGTACCGACTGCCCGGAACCATCCGGGGTTCGGTGCCGGCGATCCAATCCCAGCGTTTTCGCGCAAAGGCGCTTGTCGGGCTCTAAAACATGAGTATAAGAGACAAGTATTGGCGTGCGGCATCGGACGAGCCGCAGCTTTTCCCGCGAAGTTTGCATCATGCCTGAAGAAATCCACCCCCAAGACCGCCGTGGCGCGCTTCGCTAGGAAGGGTGGCTGATGGCAAGCTCTCTCAATCACTGGCTCGGTCTGCTCTTCAGGCGTCACCACAAGGAGGTGGTGCGCTACGCATCGCGCCTGATCGGCAATCGGGATGACGGTGAGGAAGTTGTGCAGAACGCCTATCTGCGCATGGTGAGGGTAGACCGCCGCAGCGTCGAGCACCCGCGTTCCTACCTGTTCAGGGCAGCGCGAAATGCGGCGATCGACTTTCGCATCAAGCTCGAGCGGGAGTGGTCGCGCCGGGTCGAATTGGACCAGGCAGACCGTCTGTCATCGTCGGACGATTTTGCGTTGCGGCTGGAATTTCGCGACAAGGTCGCAGCCCTTTCCGTTCTCTTGAACGAGTTGCCGGTGGCCTGCCGAACGGCCTTCATCATGAACAAGGTCGAGGGCCTTTCGCACCGCGAAATAGCCGAAACGCTGGGCATCTCGGTCAGCATGGTCGAAAAGCACATGCTGCGTGCCCTGAGCCATTGCCGCGACGTGCGGCGCGAGCTGGACCATGTCTGACAAGGGGCGGCGATGAAACCGGCATCAGCGACAACGCAATGTCCCGCAAGGGACATCTCCAACGCGGCGCTCGCCTGGGTCGTCCGGCTGCATTCCGGCGAGGCGACCAGCGAGGATCAACGCGCCTATGATGCGTGGCGCGGACAAAGTGCCGAGCACGAGGCGGCGGCGATCGAAGCGGAAGCCTTGTGGGACGATGCGGCACACCTGCGCCGCGATCGCCAAACCGGTCTCGTCTATCCCGGCCGCGACACCGCGCTCCTTTCGCGCCGCCGTCTTCTGACCGGCGCGTTCGGCATCGCTGTTCTGGGAGGCGGGCTTGCCGCTTCGCGCCCCTGGCTGCGCATCCTCGGCTCCGACTATGCGACCACCACGGCAGAGACGCGTTCGATCGACCTGCCCGACGGGTCACGGGTGGTCCTCAACGCGCGCACTGCGATGGACGTGGATTTCGACGAACGGGCGCGCCGGGTGGTTCTGAAGGAAGGCCAGGCATTCTTCGACGTGGCGGCGGACGCACGACCCTTTCAGGTTGCCTCAGGTGAAACCATCGTCAAGGCCCTTGGAACCGCCTTCGACGTGGACGCCAATGCCGCCGATGGTTCGCTCGGCATTGCTGTCACCCGCCATTCCGTTCGCGTATCGCCAATGGCAGGCGGGGACCTCATGGGCGTTACGATCGCCGAGGGAGAGCGCGTGTCGGTCGGGAGTGACGGCGCCATCGGTAACCCTGTCGTGCAGGATCCGGCAATCGCACTCGCATGGCAGTCCGGCATGTATGTCGCCGAAAACCGCAGGCTCGGCGACGTCGTCGCTGCCCTTAGCCGCTATCACGGCGGCTGGATCGTCTTCAGCCACGACCGCTTGAAGTCGACGCTGGTCAGCGCGGTGCTGGATCTCAGAACCCCTGACGCCTCGCTTTCAGCACTTGCGTCCGGCCTGCCGATCCGGGTCACGCGCATGACGCGCTTCGTGACATTGATCTCGGCGGTCTAGCCGGTTTCACTTTTTTTCGAACATCGTTGCGGGTTTTTGGGTGACGCCTCGTCTCGGCTTTTGAGGGGTGTGTCCTGCCAGCAGGAAGAACGATCCCTCGCTCAAAGCATGGGAATAGGGATCAGATGTCCAGACAAACGGGGCGAAACAAATTTCTTGGCGCGGTCGTGGTCGCAACCACGGCGGTCGGTTCACTTCAAACGGCAATGCCGGCTCTGGCACAACAGGAACGGTCTGCCCGTTCCGGCGCCACCACCTTCGACATACCGGCGCAGTCCCTGACCGCGGCGCTTACGGCATTTGCGCGGCAGTCGGGGCTGAGACTTGCCTATTCGGCATCGCTGACCCAGGGGAAATCCGCGCCTGCCGTCAGCGGACCGATCCCCCCGGCAGAGGCGCTCTCGCAGCTTTTGTCCGGCAGCGGCCTCTCCTATAGCCTGAACGGCGGGACCGTCACGATCACCGAGCGCGTTTCCGGTGCGCACGCGGTCGGTGCGGCCAACGGCGAGACGATGCTTGCGCCGATCGTCGCCGGCGGCGGCATCATCAATCCGGTGGATGCGCCCTATGAAACGGCTGCGCCGACCGCCTACATCTCGCAAGAAAACATCGACCGCTTCCGCGGATCGAGCCCGGCCGACATTTTCCGCGGCACGCCGGGCGTGCTTTCCGGCGAAGCGCGCAACGGCGCCGGCGCCGTCGACGTCAACATCCGCGGCATGCAGGGTATGGGCCGCGTTGCCGTCACCGTCGACGGAGCCAGCAATTCGGCCACGGTCTATCAGGGCTATCAGGGCATCTCCAACCGGACCTTCGTCGATCCGGATTTCCTGGGGGGCGTCGATATCACCAAGGGTTCGGACGTCGCATCGAGCGGTATCGCCGGCACGGTGGCGATGCGCACGCTGGACGCCGGCGACATCGTGAAGGAGGGGCACACATTCGGCCTTCGGGTCAAAGGCGGCTTCGGCACCAACACATCCACGCCGCCGCCTGCCGGCACCACGGCGGGCTATGCCTGGCCGGGGGGCACCTGGGCGCCTCCGGTCGCAACGGCAAAAAGCGACGGAATGGACCGCCCCTCGTTCTTCGATCCGACCAGCGGCTCGGGCAGCATCGTCGGTGCGATGCAGGAAGAAAACGTCGACCTCCTTGCCGGTTACGCCTATCGCCGGCAGGGCAACTATCACGCGGGCACCAACGGACCCTCGGCAGTACCGGTGAGTATGGGACCGCGACCCTTCTGCTATGAGAGCGGCGTATGCCTGCCGCCCGCCCGGGGCTGGAAAGACTATATCGACAATATTGGCATCGCCAACTACCGCGCCGGCGAGGAGGTGCTGAACACCCAGCTCCAGACAAAGTCCTATCTCGCCAAGGGCACAGTTCGCTTCGAGAACGGTCACAGCCTGCAGTTCGGCTACAATGGTTTTCGCAGCGAGGCCGGCGACCTCCTGGCGTCGCGCCTGACCTCGGATCGGGGTCAGGCGATGCAGCAGGGCCAGACGGCGGGAACGAAGGTCGATGCCGGCACGCTCCGTTACGGCTGGAAGCCTGATGACAACGACCTCATCGATCTCAAGGCCAACCTCTGGGCCACGCGGCTGGAGCTGCGCAATCCCCGGCGGAGTGGCGTGCTCTATCCGCAGCCCGGAGATTTCGGCCTGCCGGCCGATTTCCGCACCGGCTCCGACACCTTCATGTGGGGCGCCGATGTCGCAAACACGTCGGTCTTGACGACCGACTACGGCGGGCTCGACCTGACCTACGGCCTGTCGTTCCTGAGCGAGGATACGCGACCGAGCAAGTTCACACCGGAACTGGAGACCTGGCTCGACCTTCGCGATGGCACGCGGCAGGAGGCGGCGGCCTTCACCAAGGCTGCCTGGAAAGCCACCGATTGGCTGACGATCAAGGGTGGCCTGCGCTACCAGCACTACTGGACCGAGGATCGAAATGCCCCCGAACAGGCCCGACCGGGCTACACCTACGACACGGCCCTCAGCGACGGCGGCTTCAGCCCCTCGGTGGGCGTGACGTTGGAGCCCTTCGACGGCACCCAGTTCTACGTGAACTACTCGAGCGCACTGCGCTCGCCGAGCATCTTCGAGGGCGTTTCGGCCTTCACCATGAACGTCAATTCCAACCTGCGGCCGGAACGGTCGAGCAACTGGGAAGTGGGCACCAATCTCAGGCGCGAGGGCGTGTTTTCGGCCGACGACCAGGCGATGGTGAAGCTCGGTTTCTTCGACTGGAACGTCGACAACTACATTTCGCGTGAATGGTATACCGACCCGCGCGGAGTTTCCGGCATGCGCATTCACAACATTGCCGGCGCGCATTTCCAGGGCATAGAACTGTCGGCGCGCTATGAGCGCGGCGGCTTTACCGCCGAGCTTGCCGCCAACTACTACACCGATGTCGCATTTTGCCGAACGGCCACCACCTGCGGGAACAAGTCGCTCTACGCCGACTACGCCACCAACCAGGTGCCGCCGGAATACACGGTCGCGCTGACGCTGTCGCAGACATTCCTCGACGACGCCTTGACGGTTGGCGGGCGGATTTCTCGCACAGGATCGCGCGCGATCGGTCATGGCGACGTGACCGCGCAGGGCGCTTCCCAGTTCATCTCGCTGATCGACTGGAAGCCCTATACGCTGGTGGACGCGTTCGCCGAGTACCGGATCAACGAGACCCTGACCGCCAGCTTCCGCATCGAGAACCTGACCGACGCCTACTATGTCGATCCCTTGAGCCTGGTGCAGCAGCCCGGCCCGGGACGTACCTTCTACGCGTCGCTGAAGGCGGAGTTCTAAGCCCGCGAACCGCATGCCGTTCATGACCGCGCCGGCGCCGGCGCGGCCAGCTATTCGACGACTGCGGCGACAGGATTTTCGTCGCGGCCTCGCAGTGGTTTTTCCGGCATGAGATGAAAGAAGACGAGCGCCGCCGCCATCGCTGCGGCGCTCGCGATGAAGATATAGGTGAAGGGCACGGCCGACGTAACCGTCGTGCCGAGCGGTCCCACCCCTTCGCCAGCAAG
Organism: Ensifer sp. ENS07; assembly: GCF_014852185.1. Classification (NCBI taxonomy): domain Bacteria; kingdom Pseudomonadati; phylum Pseudomonadota; class Alphaproteobacteria; order Hyphomicrobiales; family Rhizobiaceae; genus Ensifer; species Ensifer sp. ENS07. The sequence continues at coordinate 83,142 of NZ_JACVBE010000021.1, forward strand.
CGGCAGTCCGTTGCCAAGAGCGATCGCGCCGAATGCCGCGACGCCGAGGGCGCCACCGAGCGATCGCAGGAACGTCAGAACACCGGTTGCGACGCCAAGATGCGCCTGGTCGACGGCGTTCTGAACCGAAATCGTCGCCACCGGAAAGGTCATGCCCGAGCCGAAACCGGCGGCGAATGTCAGCATTTCGAGGACGACGAGCGAGGTCCGACCGGCGAGAGCAGCAAGGACCGCCAGGCAAAGGAAGGCCAGCGCGCCGCCGACCAACGCCATCCTCTTATAGTGAACGATGCGCGGTATCGTCCGCCCGCTGGTCGTCGCTCCACAGACGGTCCCAAGCAGCAGGCCGAGCATCACCACGCCCGAACTGCTGGCCGACAGGCCGTGGAACGTTTGCGCATAGACGGGGATATAGACCGAGAGCCCGACATTGGCGCCCTGCGCCAGAAACATCGCGAGCGTTCCGTAGCGCACTATGGGATTGGCAAGCACTTCCAGCGAGATCAGCGGTTCGCTCGCCCTGCGCAGCCGCATGGCAAAGGCGAACCAGAGCACGACGGAAACGCCAAGCAAGCCGAGTATGACGGCGGAAAGCCATGGGTAGCGGCTGCCGCCCCAGTTGAGCGCAAGCAGCAATAGCGAAGTCGCAGCGACGAGCAATAGGGCTCCGGCCCCGTCGATACGATGCGCGCGGGCGACGGTCGGCAGCTTCCTCAGGGGCTTGTTGATGATCGCCATCGCCACCAGCCCCAGCGGGATATTGATCCAGAAGATCAGCGACCAGTGCAGATGCTCGGCGAAGGTGCCGCCGAGCAGCGGCCCGGCGATGCTCGCAACCGCCCAGGTTCCCGATATCCAGGCGGCGTAACGCGCCCGTTCCTTGGGCGGTACGAGATCGCCGATGACGGTCTGCGCCAGCGCAAACAGGCCGCCGCCACCAAGACCCTGCACCGCACGGCCTACGATCAGTGTCAGCATGTTGGGCGCCAGCGCGCTTATCAGCGATCCCGCAAGGAAAATGATGATGGCCGCAAAGATCGTCGGCCGCCGTCCGTAGATATCCGAGATCTTGCCGTAAAGGGGCGCCATTGCCGTCGCGGTCAGCAGGTAGCCGGTCACGACCCAGGGCAGATAGTCGCTATGTCCCAGCGCCTTGCCGATGGTCGGCATCGCCGGCGCCACGATCGTCTGGTCGAGTGCTGCCAGAAGCATGGAGAGAAGAACGCCGCCGATGATGACGTTCTTTTCCGGCTCGGAAAGGGCGGACCCCGTTGCTGCCATTGCATTTCGATGAAGCGTCTCAGTCATTCTTGCGGCCTGATTGCAATCCGACGTTTAGTAGTGCCGACGGCATTCAGAAAGGCTGGCATGCCGATAGTCAACCGCCTTGGCGATCAGACCGGACCGGCGCCTCCGATGCACCGCACGATGGTCTGCACGAGCGTAGCAGGATGTGGGGCTGTGCGGGGCGAAAACCGGCAGCCTGGGCTTGCTGATTTGACAAACTTTGCCAAAGTATGCCATGCTTGCCCGCAGGAAATGGAGACCGACATGGCGACGATGAACGTATCCTTGCCCGACCCGATGAAGGATTGGGTGGAAGCGCAAACGCGCACGGGCCGTTATGCCAACGCCAGCGATTATGTGCGCGACCTCATCCGCAGGGATCAGGAGCGAAATGACAAGGTTGCGGTGATGCAACGCTTTGTCGACGACGGTCTGAAGAGCGGCGTCGGGTCCCGCTCCAAGGACGAGCTCTTTTCCGCGGCGCTTACGCGCGCTGAAGTGCCGCGCGGATAATGGCGTTTCGGCTTTCCGTCGCGGCAGAAGAAGACATCATCGCGATCGCCGCAGATGGGGTGCGCCTTTTCGGCTCCGCCCAGGCGCGGCGATATCACGATGAACTCTTCGCCGTATTCGCCTTGATTGCCGCCAACCCGCGCATGGCGCGCGAACGCACGGAGCTGTCGCCGCCGATGCGCATCCATCCGTTCAAGGCGCATCTGGTCGTCTACCGGGTCGAGGCGGACGGCGACATCCTCGTCGTTCGCGTCCGTCATGGGCATGAGGACTGGATCAGCAACGCATTTTAAGCAGGGGACGGCGCCATCGGGCGCCGTCCCCTGTTGCTTCTCGGTCGCGAGGCAGTTGCCTGCGGCCGGTGTCAGACGCTCTTTCGCGTGACGAAGCGTGTTTCCAGATAGGCCTCGATCGCTTCGGAGCCGCCCTCGGTGCCGTAGCCGGAATCCTTGATGCCGCCGAAGGGGACTTCGGGGAGCGCCAGGCCCAGATGGTTGATCGAAATCATTCCGCTTTCGACCTCGCTTGCCAGGCGGTGGGCGCTGCGCTCCGATCCGGTAAAGGCATAGGCCGCAAGACCGAAGGGCAGGCGATTGGCCTCGTTGATCGCCTCGTCGAGATCATGGAAGCGATTGATGATCGAGACCGGGCCGAACGGCTCGTCGTTCATGATCCGGGCGGAAAGCGGCACGTCTGCCAGAACCGTCGGCTCGAAGAAGTAGCCGCGGTTGCCGATGCGATGGCCGCCGGTCGCCAATCGGGCACCATGCTCGAGCGCGTCGGCAACCAGGCTTTCGATCGCCGGGATGCGCCGCTCGTTGGCAAGCGGCCCCATGTCGACGCCGGCTTCGAGACCGTTGCCGACCTTGATCGTCTTCGAGGCGGCGACGAAGCCGTCGAGGAACTGATCAGCGACGCGCTCCTGCACGAGGAAGCGGGTCGGTGACACGCAGACCTGGCCGGCATTGCGGTACTTGCTGGCGGACATGATGGCGACGGCGCGTTCGACATCGGCATCATCGGTGACGATGACAGGCGCATGCCCGCCCAGTTCCATCGTCGCGCGCTTCATGTGCTGGCCGGCAAGGGCCGCCAGCATCTTGCCGACCGGGGTCGAGCCGGTAAACGACATCTTGCGGATCACCGGATGGGCGATCAGGTATTCCGAGATGACCGAGGGCACGCCGTAGACGAGGTTGACGACGCCGGCCGGAAGCCCGGCATCGACGAAGCAGCGGATGAGTTCGGCCGGCGACGCCGGTGTTTCCTCGGGCGCCTTGACGATGATCGAGCATCCGGTGGTCAGCGCCGCCGACAGCTTGCGCACCACCTGGTTGATCGGGAAGTTCCAGGGCGTGAAGGCGGCAACCGGACCGACCGGCAGCTTGACGGTCATCTGGGTGACATCGGGTGCGCGCGGCGGAATGATCTGGCCGTAGGCCCGCTTTCCCTCCTCGGCGAACCACTCGATGATGTCGGCGGCGCCAAGGATCTCGCCCTTCGACTGGGCAAGCGGCTTGCCTTGCTCGCGCGTCATCAGAAAGGCGATGTCGCCGGCCCGTTCGCGCAGCAGGGCGGCTGCCGACCGCATCACCTGGGCGCGGTCGAAGGCGGAGGTTGCCCGCCACGTCTTGAAGCCCTTCTCGGCGGCCGCAAGCGCCTCATTGAGGTCTTCCACTTCGGCCCAGGCCACCTGGCCGATCGTTTCCTCGTTGGCCGGGTCGATGACGGGAATGGTCTTGCCGGAACGCGCCGGCCGCCAGGCGCCGTCGATATGAAGCAGGATGTCTGGGTAGTGAGCCATGGGAAACCCTTTACTGAATGAAGTTCGCCGCTTTGAGCGCGATGCCGTAGGATCAGGTCAATGGGGAACAGGTCGCCTGGCCAGGCGACCTTGAGATCTGGAGATGGGGACGTGGCCGCCCCGTTGCAAGGCGGCAACCCTATTCGGGGCAAACTGAAGACGCTCCGCTCGCAGACGTCAACCCCCTGGCTGCCTTCTCGAACTCGTCTGCGTATTGCTGGCCCGATCAGGGGAGCGCCGATGTGGCCTGCGGCTGACCGCCGAAGTGGGCAATCATGAGCCTGCACAGGCTTTCCATTGCGGGTCCGCGGACCCGATCGATCCGGCGGATCGTGTAGAGGGGGAGAAGCGGGCCGGGGAGACCGTTGCGGGCCGCGAGTGGCACTTCGCAGAGCCGCCCTTCGCCAAGATCTGCCGCGACCAGCCATAGCGGCAGATGACCCCACCCGGCCCCGGCAAGAATGAGGGCGTGTTTGGTCGCAAGGTCGCTGACCCTCAGCGTTTGCTGCGAGAAGACTGCGTAGCTCACCGCCTGCGCATCGGCTGCAGGATCCGCAACGACGATCTGCAGATGGTCGGCAAGGTCGACCGTCGTCAGGCCAACGGTTCCGTCGCGGGGTGCGGCGAGGGGATGACCGCCGGCGCATACCGGAACCATGCCCGGAAAGGCTGCGACCGCCTCGCTTTCGATATGTGCGTCCGTTTCCTGTGCCGCCGTCAGGCCGAGGTCGCAGTCGCCGTCGAGCACCAGGCTCAACGCCATCGTCATCGGCGCCGTCACAAGCTCCACCCGCACGCCGGGATGGGCGCGGGTAAAATCGCTGATGACCCGTGCGATATCCGGCAGAGGAAGCAGCGGGTCGAGCGCCACGCGCAGCGCCGATTCCATGCCCTGATTGAAGCCGTTCGCCTTGGCCCGCAGCGCGTCGGCCTTTATCAGCAAGGTCCTGGCTTCTGCAAGCAAGGTCGCTCCGGCCTTCGTCAATTCGGGGCGGTGCTGGGAGCGGTCGAACAGCGGCAGGCGCAGTTCCGTTTCGAGGTTCAGGATGGCGCTGCTGAGGCCGGATTGGGCACGCCCGAGCGCGCGCGCTGCCGCCCGGAACGAACCGTGGTCGACGACGGCGACGAATACGCGCAACTGGTCGAGCGTCAAGGCATCCAGCATGATCGGCCATCCCGATCAAAGTGATCGATATTTGAGCAATTACATTGATCATTTGAATTGGGCAATGCTCCGCCCACGGGTCAAGGGAGCAGGCAATGGAACGGCCGATCATCAATCACACCTCCGACACGCGGGAGGCATGCGACTGTGATCGCATCACCGTCCGTATCTTCGCCTCTTCCGTCCCGTGCAACGTCGATGAAGCTTCTATCGCCGGCCGGCCGCCGGACGAGGCTTTCCTGCTGCTAGGGCCTGGCGTGGATCCGGTATTTCGCACCCACGTTTCCGGATCTGTCGCCCAGGCTCTAGCGGTCGGGTACCGCACCGTTGGGAGCACGCCGTGATGCCGCGCATGCGCCCCATTCCCGCAATCGGCCAAGCTCGTGGCGTATCGTCACCTGATGCCCGCGATGTCAGTGCCGTTCTCGCGCTCGTCGCCCGGGTCGAAGAGACCCAATGGCTCCGGGACGTCGACGGTTTCGTCTCGTTGCTGGCGCCACAGGCCGTGTGGACAACCGCATTCGGGCGCCAAATCGTCGGCGCGCCGGCAATCCATGCCTTCACCGCCGCCGTACTCCCGAACCTGTTTCGCGATTTTCAGGCGCTCTACGACGTCGAGCGCATCACCTTCCTGCATGCGGATGTCGTCGCGGTGAACGTGCGGCAAATTCCTGTCGATGCCGAAGGCAACCGCCGGCCGGGCGAGGACGAGGGGCGGCCGCTCTATATTCTTCGACGCCACGATGGCGCCTGGAGGATCGTTGTCGCCCAGAACACCACGCACCAGAACGAAAAGATCGCCGCCCAGCAGCGGGCGGTGGATGAAGCAACCAGCGGCGAGACCCATGCGCATGAATGAAAGATCTGCCGGCCACGCCACCTTCGTCATTTGCCGCAGCTACGCCGCAACACCGGCGACCGTTTTCCATGCCTTTGCGGATCCCGCCACCAAACGACGCTGGTTCATCGAAGGGGAGGGGTGGACGGTCGACGAATTCACCTCGTCTTTCGAGGTCGGCGGCCGCGAGCACAGCCGCTTCCGCTTCGGAAACGGCCCGGTCATGTGCAACGACACGATCTATCTTGAGATCGTTGCGAATAAGCGCATCGTCTTCTCTTACACGATGACCGTGGCGGGAACGCCGATTTCGGCTTCTCTCGGAACCCTCGAATTTTCCGCCGACGGCGAGGGAACGCGCCTCAACTACACCGAGCAGGCCGCTTTCCTCGATCGTCTCAACGAGCCGGGCGAACGTGAGGTTGGGTTTCGCGAATTGTTTCAGGCGCTTGCCGACGAAATCGAGCGCGCGCCGGCCGATGCCTGACGGACGGAGGAACCGTCACCACTGAAGCGATGGCCGTCAAAACCTGATGAGCGACACCCGAAGATGAACAATTTTTAATTGTTTTTCAGGGTGTTGCGCCATTGAAGCGGCCACATTTAGGCCCAGCTTCCGATAGTCGGCACCACCTATAGCCGCGTGCCGACAGCAAGGTCTGGGGAGGCGCCGATGCTCAGCCGATCAAGTGTCACGTGTCGTATCGCCGTCGTTCTTCTCGCAATCGCCGCCGTCGGGTTCGTGGTGGCGCGCAAGCCCGTGCCGAGCGAAGCGAAATTGCCAGCCAACGCGGCCGTCAGCACCAAGCGTGGCGCCGTGTCCGTGCAGACGGCGACAGTGACGCTTAAAGATGTTCCCGTTGTCGTCCATGCCCTGGGCAACGTGCAGGCCCCCGATACCGTGGAAGTGGGCGCGCGCATTGCGAGCCAGATCACGGCCATCCACATCAAGGACGGGCAGATGGTCAAGGCGGGCGACCTGCTGTTCACGCTCGACGACCGCACGATAAAGGCCGGGCTTGCCCGTGACCAGGCGATCGTCGCCAAGGATACCGCGCAGCTTGCCGACGCCAACACGGAACTCGAGCGTGCCAAAACCTTGCGCGACGACAAGACCGGCACCCAGCAAAGCTATGACACCGCTCTCTCGCTTCAGCAGGCGGCGCAGGGGACCCTGGATGCCGATCGCGCCACCGTGGATGCCGATCAGGTCGCGCTGAGCCTGACCGAGATCACCGCGCCGATCGGTGGACGCCTGGGCGCCGTGCAGGTCGCGCTCGGAGATCTTGTCGGCCAATCGGGCGCGACATCGAACAATCTGGTGACGATCACGGCGATCGACCCGATCGACGTTACGTTCCGCCTGCCGGAAGAGCGCTTGCAGACGTTCAAGGATCTGATTGATCGCGGGACGCCTCCACCGGTTCGTGCCAGGTCGAGCGGCACGCAAACAGTGATCGGCCAAGGCGTACTCGATTTCATCGATTCTGCCGTCGATACCGCATCCGGCACCATCGCCATGCGCGCGACCTTCCCCAATACCGCTCAGCAGCTCTGGCCGGGCCAGTTCGTGGATGTCGATATCGATCAGGCGCAACTGCATCAGGCGCCTGTTATCCCGAGCGTTGCGGTCCAGCCCGGGCAGGACGGCCCGTTCGTCTTTGATGTGAAGGATGACAACACGGTCGAGACCCGCGCCGTGTCCGTGCTGGCCGACGACGGCAAGGAGGCCGCCATCGGCACGGGCCTTGCCGCCGGTGACCGGGTCATCATCGAAGGACAGGCGCGGCTGAAGTCGGGTGATGTCGTTGTCGCTGCAGGCGCGGCCGATCTGGCCGCGGATTAGGATTTGCCATCATTCGGGAGTGCGTGAAATGCCGCTGTCCGAGTTCAGTATCCGCCGCCCGATCGCGACCGTATTGTTATCGGTCGCGCTCATCCTGGCAGGCGTTTTCAGCTATCTAATCCTGCCGATTGCCGCGCTTCCGCGAACGGATTTCCCGGTCATCAACGTTTCTGCCTCGTTGCCCGGCGCCTCGCCCGAGACCATGTCGACGTCGGTCGCCATTCCACTGATCAAGCAGTTCGCCACCATCGCCGGGATCGACACGATCTCGACGACGAATGCACTCGGCTCGACATCGATTTCAATCGAGTTCGTGCTCGGGCGCAACATCGATGCCGCCGCCGCCGACGTGCAGGCAGCCATCACCAGGACGCTCAGGCTGCTGCCACAGGACATGCCGGCGCCGCCAAGTTACCGGAAGGTCAACCCGGCTGATGCACCGGTTTTGCTCCTGGCGCTGAAGAGCAGCACGGTGCCGCTCACCGCCCTCGACGCCATCGCGCAGCAGGTGATTTCGCCGACGCTTTCGGTGCTCGACGGGGTGGCGGAAGTGTCCATCTTCGGCAGCCAGCAATATGCCGTGCGCCTTCAGATGCATCCTGACGCGCTTGCCGCGCGCGGCATTTCCGTCGACCAGTTGAGGACGGCGGTTGCGGCGGCGAACGACAATTCGCCTCTCGGCACCGCGCAGACCAGCGATCGTCAGGCGGCGATCGTTGCGGACACGCAGCGCATGAATGCCGCCAGTTTCGCGGATATTATCGTCAAGAGCGTCGACGGCAGGCCCGTGCGGCTCGGTGACGTCGCGACGGTGATCGATTCCGTTGCCAACAACCAGACGGCAAGCTGGCACGACGGTTCGCGGGCGATCATCCTGGCCATCCAGCGGCAGCCGGATGCAAATACTGTTGAAGTCGTCGACCGGGTGCAGGCGCTGCTGCCGTCGCTTCGCCAGTCGCTTCCAGCCGCAGCCTCGATCGAAACGCTCAGCGACCGGTCCACGTCGATCCGCGGGGCGGTGCACGACGTCCAGTTCACCCTGATCCTCACCGTCGGCCTCGTGATCCTCGTCATCTTCGCCTTCGTTCGCCGCCTCTGGGCGACGCTTATTCCGGCGCTTGCCGTTCCGATCTCGATCATCGCCACCTTCGCGGCGATGTATCCACTTGGCTTTTCGATCGACAATATCTCGCTGATGGCGCTCACGCTTTCCGTCGGGCTGGTGGTGGATGACGCCATCGTCATGCTGGAAAATATCGTGCGGCACATGGAAGAGGACGGCATCGATGCTTTCTCGGCGGCGCTCATCGGTTCGCGTGAGATCGGCTTTACGATCATCGCGATTTCGCTGTCGCTCGTCGCGGTCTTCATTCCCGTCTTGCTGATGGGCGGCGTGATCGGCCGCATTCTCAACGAATTTGCGATCGTCGTCACCGTTGCCATCCTCGCTTCCGCCTTCGTTTCCCTTACCCTGACGCCGATGCTTGCAGCGCGGCTTCCGGCGAGGGCGGATGGAGCAGAGAAAGCGCGCTGGCTGCGGCAGCTGGATCTTGTATTCGAACGAGGTTTCGACGGGCTTCTGCGCGCCTATGAGCGGCTGCTATCGCTCTGCATAAAGGCGCGCGCGCTGGTGTTTCTGCTTTTCCTGTTTACCGTCGCGATCACGGGCTACCAGATCGCCACGATCCCGAAGGGGTTCTTCCCGCAGGAGGACATCGGCCAGTTGCAGGTTACGACCCAAGCACGCCAGGACATTTCCTTCGCCGCCATGTCGAAGCTCCAGTCCAATGTGGAGGCGGCGTTTGCCAGTTCGCCCTACGTGGCCCATGTGGCAAGCACGATCGGCTCGGGCGGCGCGTCGAGCGCGCTCAACTCCGGTCGGCTGTTCGTCGAGCTAAAGCCCAAGACCGAGCGTCCGCCGCTTGAAACCGTCCTTGCGGATTTGCGCCGGAAGCTGGCGGCGATCCCCGGTATCCAGGCCTTCATGTCGCCGGTCCAGAACCTCTCGGTCGGATCGCGCGCGTCGGCCAGCCAGTACCAGCTGGTGCTCCAGAGCCTCGATCAGCCGTTGATGAACGAATGGGCGCAGAAGCTCCATGATGCGATGAGCGCGGATCGGACCTTCTTTACCGACGTCAACAGCGACCTTCAGATCAACGCTCCACAAACACGCCTCGTGGTCGACCTCGACAAGGCGGCAACGCTCGGGGTCAACGCGAGCGAACTGCGCACCACGCTCTATGGCAGTTTCGGTACCGAGCAGATCTCGACGATCTACACGGCGGGCGACAGCTACGAAGTGATCCTGGAACTCGATCCCTCGATGCAATGGTCAGCCGACAAGTTCGACGAACTGCGTGTCGGCAGTGCCAATGGCGGCCTTGTTCCGCTCGGGGCCTTCGCCCGGGTCGAGACCGTATCCGGACCGCTCACCGTCAACCAGCTCGGCCAGCTGCCAGCGGTCACGCTTTCCTTCAACCTGCCGGCCAAGGTCGCCCTCGGTGACGCCCTTGCGGAGATCGACCGCCTCAAGGCAGAAATCGGCATGCCGTCTGAGGTGACGACCCGCAATTACGGCACCACGCAGTTATTCGAAGACGCCGCCGCCAACCAGGGTCTGCTGGTGCTGGCGGCTATCCTCACGATCTACCTCGTGCTCGGTATTCTCTATGAAAGCCTGATCCATCCATTGACCGTGCTTTCCGGTCTGCCGTCAGCCATATCCGGGGCGTTGCTTGCCATCTATTTCGGCGGTTTCGACCTCTCGATCATCGCTATTGTCGGCGTGCTAATGCTGATCGGTATCGTCAAGAAGAACGCCATCATGATGATCGACGTTGCGCTGACGCTGCAGCGCGCCGGTTCGCCGGCCGCCGAGGCCATCCATAAGGCTTGTGTCATGCGCTTCCGCCCGATCATGATGACCTCGGTTGCTGCGATCATGAGCACGCTGCCGATCGCGATCGGCAGCGGCGCCAGCGCAGAACTGCGCCAGCCGCTTGGGGTCGCCGTCGTCGGCGGCCTGCTGGTGTCGCAGCTTGTGACCCTCTTCGTGACCCCTGTCATCTATCTATACATGGAAGATTTCATGCGGGTCGCTTCCCGCCTGGTTCGCCAGGGGCTGCAGATCACCAGGGGCGAACGACCGACTGCGGTCGACGATCAGCCGGGACACGGATAGCCCGCCCGTTCCGGGATCACGCTACCCTCAGGCGGATGAGGCGGATGTGAAGACCGCAAGCTGCGCATCGAAGGCGCGCTTGTAGGCCGGCCGCGCCTTGCCGCGCGCGACGTAGGCGGAGAGGTTGGGATACGCGTCGAGCAAGCCTGAGTTTTCCAGCCTGCGCAGCACCGTTACCATCAGCAGGTCGCCGGCACTGAAGGCGCCATCGAGCCAGTCGGCCTCCGCGAGCCGCCTGGACAATTGGGCGAGCCGAACTCGGATACGATCTTCGAGCATCAGCAGGCGCTCGTGATACCAGTCCTTGTCCCGCTCCACGTAGGTGGTCGCTTCACGCTCGAGGATCGGCGGCTCCACGGTGTTAAGCGAGGCAAACATCCAAGTGATCGCCCGTGCGCGGGCATCGGCGTCACTTGGAAGCAGGCCGGCATGACGCTCCGCGACATGAAACACGATGGCACCGGTTTCGAACAGGGCAAGGTCGCCGTCCTGATAGGTAGGGATCTGCCCGAACGGCTGAAGCGCGATGTGCGCAGGTTCCTTCATCGTCTTGAAGGTAACGAGGCGAACCTCGTAGGGCTGCCCCACTTCTTCGAGCGCCCAGCGAACGCGCATGTCGCGTGCGAGACCTCGGCCGCGATCGGGCGATTTTTCAAAGGCGGTAATCGTGATCGTCATCTTATCCTCCACGGCTTGCCTGTCCTGAAGACGATTGGCCAAGCGGGATGCCGACATTCATTTTCGCCGCTCGGCGCCGGAAGCGGAAACCGCGATGATGCTGGCAGATAAAGTGATCTCTTCCTCGGTCGGAGAACAGCCGGCTCGCTTCAAAAAGACGTACTGCTCGTCGAGACTAGCCCGAATGGACAGCTTGCTCCAACAGCCGTGGCGAAGTATAAAAGTGTCATAAACGTTATTGTCGAGCGCAATGGAAGTTGATGCCGGCAATTGCGTATCGCTTTCGCCTTTTGACCATGGATGTACTGGCAGAAGCCTTGAGAGCGAAAAAGAAAAGAAGGCCGGAGCCAGCGCGCTCCGGCCTTTTTTGCTGTCTGTTTATCGCTGCGATGCGCAATCCTATTGGCGCGGGCTTGCACCTTTAGCGGTCATGCATTGTTCCTGCTCCACGAGGGCTAATCCAGGGGTAGGTTTCCCCGTTTCGTCCTGTGGATGTTCGCGCCCCGTTCGCGATGGAGGGTCTAGGTGCTGCGATGCCGTGCCATCAGCTTTGCCTGAAGCACGACCACGACGAGCAGGAAGGCGCCGCGGATAACGGACTGCCAGTAGGCGGAAAGCGAGATCCAGCCGAGGCCGTTTTCGAAGTTCAGGATGTTGAAGACCATGGCAAGCAGCAGCGCGCCGGCAAGCGTCGCACCAACTGAGCCGGAACCTCCGGTCAACAGCGTACCGCCGACGACGACGGAAGCGATCGCGAAGAGTTCCCAGCCCACGCCTTCCGTCGGTTGCCCCGCGCCGAACTGGGAAGCGAGGATGACGCCGGCAAGACCGGCGAGCGTGCCCGAGGCGAGATAGACGCCGGCAAGCGCGCGCTCCACCTTCAGGCCCATCAGGCCAGCCGTCGCCTCGCCGTCACCGATCGCCAGGATATGCCGTCCGATCGGGAGCTTTTGCAGCACGAGCCAGCCGAGCACATAGGCCGCAAGCGCGATCCAGGCGGGAATGGGGAACCCCAGGAAATCGTCCTGCCCGATCACCGTGAAACCGGTGTCATAGGAGACGGAGACAGACTGGTTGTCCGCTAACAAAAGGCCGGTGCCATAGGCGGCGAGCATCGTCGCGAGTGTGGCGATGAAGGGCTGGATCCGCATCTTCGTAATGATGAAGCCGTTGAGCGCGCCGACGGCAAGGCCTGCCGCCATGCCGCCCGCAAGCCCCGCCGCCCAATGATAGGGGGATAACAGGGCTGCCACCACGCTTGCCATCGCCGCCGTGCCGCCGACCGACAGGTCGATGCCGCCGGTGATGATGACAAAGGCCATGCCGAGCGCGATCAGCGCGAACATCGAGTTGTAGCGCAGGAAGCTCAGGATGTTATAGGGCGACAGGAAGTTTTCATAGCGCAGCGCCCCGAAGAGGATGAGACCGGCAAGCGCCAGGATGACGCCGAACCGGGCAAGGTCGCCGGAGTTCTTGACCAGGAAGAGGCGGAGGATCGGTTGCATCGTGGTTGCCTCTAATGTTTGCTGGCGCGCTGCTGGATGAAGACGGCGGTAACAATCAGCCCGGCCTTGACGATGAGCGCTGCCGCATCCGGAACGCCATTGGCAAGCAGGGTGTAACGCACCAGCTGGATCACGAGGGCGCCGAGTACCGTGCCGACGATATTGGCCCGTCCGCCCGTCAGTAGCGTCCCGCCGACAGCAACCGCGGCGATCGCATCGAGCTCCATGCCGAGGCCGACAAGGTTGGCATCGCTTGCAGAGTTGCGGGCAACGACGATGAGACCGGCCACACCGGCAAGCGCGCCGCTTATCATGTAGACGAAGAGCTTGACCCGTTTCACCGGTATGCCGGTCAGGCGGGCGGCCTTCTCGTTGCCACCGACGGCGATGATCTGTCGGCCGATGACGGTGTAGCGGATCATCGCGAAAGCCGCTGCGACGATGACGATCATCAGCAGGACCTGGGCCGGAACGCCGGCGATGCGACCGAGTGCGATGAACTGGAAGCCTTCATTCTTGAAGACCTGCAGGTTGCCGTTGGTCATCACCTGGGCGATGCCACGGCCGGCGATGAACAGCACAAGCGTGGCGATGATCGGCTGGATCGAAAAGCGGGTGACGAGGAAACCGTTGAAGAGGCCGAAGAGGGCAGCGGCGGCGATCGGCAAGAGGAAGGCAAGAGCCACCGCGAGCGCCATGTTTTCCACCGGCCAGAACTGGCCCATGAAGATCATCGGCGCCAGTGCGCCGGCAATTGCCATCAACGAACCGACGGAGAGGTCGATGCCGCCGGTGGCAATAACGAGCGTCATTCCGGTCGCGACGATGACGATTGTCGCAACCTGGGTGAGGTTCACGTTCAGCGTCTGCAAGGACAGGAAGTTCGGCGTGACGGCGACGTTGAAGAGGATCAGCGCCAGGAAGGCGACGAAGGTGCCGTAGCGGCTGGCGAGCGTCAAAAGCCTGTTTCCGGACGAAAGGGTTCCCGACGGCTGCGGGGCAGGGGTCTCGATCGTCGTCATGTCATTCTTCCTGGTGGGCTTCCTGGTGGACTTCCTGGTGGGCCATGGCGGCAAGCAGCGCCGTCTCGCTCAAGTCCTTGCGCGACAGCGTCGCGACGGAAGTACCGTCGCTCAGGACCGTCACGCGGTCGGCGGCGGCAAGCAGTTCTTCGAGTTCAGACGAAATCATCAGCACGCTCAAACCCTCGTCGGCGAGACTGCGCAGGAGTTTGAGGATTTCCGATTTGGCGCCGATGTCGATGCCGCGCGTCGGCTCATCTACGATGAGGACCCGCGGGTCTGTGGCAAGCCAGCGGGCGAGCAGCACCTTCTGTTGGTTGCCGCCGGAAAGCTCCTTGATCGGCTGATCGGGGGAGGCACATTTGACGCCAAGCGCCCGGATGTAGCGGCTGACGATCTCATCCTGGCGCGCGCGGTCGACGATACCGGCTTTCTTCAGCTTTGGCAGCAAGGCGAGCGTCATGTTTTCGCGGATGCTCATGTCGGGCACGATGCCATCGATCTTCCGGTCCTCGGACACGAGGCCGATCCCATCAGCGATCGCATCCGCCGGTTCGCGATAGCTGCGTCCCTGTCCCTCCATGCGGATCGTGCCGCGCTCCATCCTATCGGCGCCGAAGATCAAGCGCGCCGTTTCGGTGCGGCCGGAGCCGAGCAGTCCGGCAAGGCCGGAGATCTCGCCCTCTCGCACAGCAAGGCTGACGTCGCGCACGCGCACGCCGGCGCCCGCCTTGTCGAGTTCGAGGCGGACGGGCCGCACCGGCGCGTCCTTCTCCGGTGCCATGGCCTGAAAGGCGGCAAGCTCCTTGCCGAGCATGTGGCGCACCAGCGCCATTTTCGGCATGTCCGCCATCGGGCTCTTGGCGACCGTCTGACCATCGCGCATGATCGTCACGCGGTCGCAGATCTCATAGAGTTCGTCGAGCCGGTGGCCGATGAAGATGACGGCGACGCCGGAGCGTTTCAGCGTGCGGATCGTATCGAAGAGGATGGCGACCTCGCGCTCGTCGAGCGAGGAGGTCGGTTCGTCCATGATGACGAGCCGGGCGCTCTGCGTCACCGCGCGGGCGATCGCCACCATCTGCCGTGTCGCCGCATCGAAATGCGCGACGGGACGGTCGACGTCGATCGTCAGGTTGAAGGTTTTGAGCACCGCTTCGGCCCCGCGCCGCATGGCGGAATAATCGATCATGCCGAACCGCTTCGGCTCGCGGGAGAGGTAGATGTTCTCCGCCACCGAGCGCTGCGGGGCGAGATTGATTTCCTGGTAGATCGTCGCGATCCCGGCGGCCTGCGCCTCAGCCGGCATCGAGAAATCGACATCCCGACCGTCGTAGGCGATGCTGCCTTCGTCCCGGCGATAGACGCCGGTCAGGATCTTGATGAGCGTCGACTTGCCGGCGCCGTTCTGGCCGACAAGCGCCATGACCTCCGCCGGTTCGACCTCGAGCGAGGCGGATTTCAGTGCCGGCACGCCGGCGAACGCTTTGGAAATGCCCTGCATGGACAGAAGCATGGGTCTCCTCCCTATCTTCGCCATCCGCCGCCCCATTTGGGGGTGGGCGTCATCAGCCTACACTTGAACGGGCTGAAGGTCATGCTGCCGTCAAAAAGACGGCCGAGACGGTTGCGCCGTCCCGGCCGTGGAGGCTCGGGAGATTGGATCAATAGGCGTTGGCGAGTTCGGCGGCCGCGTTGGAGGCGTCGTAGAACTTGTCGTCGTTGATGATCATCGGGTCGATCTTTTCGCCCTTGGCGTAGCGCATCATCGTCTCAAACGCCTTCGGCCCGAAGCGCGGGTTGCACTCGACGACGGCTGCGATCTTGCCGTCGACAACCGCCTGCACGGCCTCCTTGCCGCCATCGATCGACAGCACCAGGACGTCCTTGCCCGGCACCTTGCCGGCCGCTTCGAGTGCCGCGATCGCGCCGATCGCCATTTCGTCGTTGTGGGCGTAGATCACGTCCGCATCCGGATGGGCCTGGAGCAGGGCTTCTGCCACCTGGCGCCCTTTGTCACGGGCGAAATCGCCGGTCTGTGAGGCGACGATCTCGAAACCGCCGGCCGCTTTGATCGCCTCGTCAAAGCCCTTCTTGCGGTCGTTGGCGGGCGACGACCCGGTCGTGCCTTCGAGCTCGATGATCTTCGACTTGCCGTTGGCGTTCTTTACCAGCCATTCGGCAACGCGCTTGCCTTCTTCGACGAAGTTCGAGCCGATGAAGGTCAGATAGTCCTCGCCGGCCTTGGCCAACGACGGATCGACCGAGCGATCGAGCAGGATCACTGGAATGCCCGCCTTTTTCGCGGCCATGACGGCGGGGATCAGCGGCTTTTCTTCGCGCGGCGCGAGAAAGATCACATCGACGCCTTGAGCGATCATCGAGTTGACGTCGGCGACCTGCTTGGCGGCGGAACCGGCGGCATCCGTATAGACGAGCTGGAAGCCGAGCTTTTCCGCTTCGGTCTTCATGCTGTTCGTCTGGGCGATGCGCCAGGGATTGTTGGATTCGGTCTGCGCGAAGCCGACCTTGTATTTGTCCTTCTGCTCGAGCTTCGGCACTTCGGCGATCGCGACACCCGCAAGGGCGAGCGCGCCGACGGCCGTTGCCGCCAGCATGAAGGTACGACGGGAAATCGTGGTCATAATCGGGTTCTCCTCCCAGATTGGCCGGTGCTCCTCTACCGGACGTGAGCGTTTTTGCGCTTCACATCTCCAAATCTTGCGCTAATAATATTAGCAGTCAAGGCCAAAATTTATGAGCACTTGCAAAAGCCCGCGTGCGGTGCAATGCACGCTCAACTGCATGTTTCCTTTAATCGTCTCCGATTGAAGGGGAAAAACATGCAGAAATTCAAAGTGCTACAGCGACCTTTGCACGTCTCCTAGACGCGCGGTGCTGTAGGGTAGGGGAGCACACATGGCCAAGGGAAACGGGCGAAATCTGGAGAAAAAGGGGGAAGGACGCCCAACCATGACGGATGTCGCCAGGATAGCCGGCGTTTCCCAGTCAAGCGTTTCCCTGGTGCTGAACGAGATGTCGGGCTCGCGCATCTCGCCCGAAACGCAGCAGAAGGTGCGCGAGGCTGCTCATAAAATCGGTTATAAACTGCCAGCGACCCGAGGTCCGGTTGCAGCGGCGCCGGCGGTAGAGAAGGACACAATCGCCTTCATCGTCGATGAAATCTCCACCAGCCCGCACCCGGTCGTCAGCCTCGACGGCATTCGCGATTATGCTTTCGAGCAAGGCATGCTGGTCTCGGCGCATGTCACCCGATCGAACCCGGAACTCGAGGAAGCGGTTCTGCGGTCGGTCCTGCGCGACCCCTCCATCGCCGGCGTCATTTACGCGACGATCTTCACCCGCAAGGTTGCCGTTCCCGGGGCGTTGGCGCCGCTGCCGACCGTGCTTCTCAATTGTTACTGCGAGCCGCGCCAGCATGTGGCGATCGTGCCGGGGGAGGTCGCCGGCGGTTTCGCCGCCACAGCGCATCTGACGGCGCTCGGCCACAAGCGCATCGGCTTCATCAACGGCGAGTGCTGGATGGACGCCGCCATGGATAGGCTAAAAGGCTACAAGCAGGCGCTTGCCTCAGCCGACATCGCCTTCGACGAAACGCTTGTGCGCGATGGCGACTGGCTGCCGCTCCGCGGCTACGAGGCCGGGCTGGACCTGCTCTCCATGCCCAACCCGCCGACAGCCATTTTCTGCGGCAATGACCTGATGGCGATCGGCGTCATGGAGGCGGCCCAGGAAAAGGGCTTGCGGGTGCCCACCGATCTCTCGGTGATGGGCTATGACGACCAGGAACTGGCGCGCTACACCCATCCGCCGCTCTCGACCCTCGTGCTGCCGAACTATGAAATGGGCCAGAAGGCGGCCGAACTTCTGATCGACATGGCGATCCACGGAAAACACATGCGGCCGATGACAATAAAAGTCGACGGACCGCTGGTGGTTCGCGATACCACCGCTCTCCTGTCCGCAGCCAGAGCTTCAAAGAACGCTCGATAAACGCCGCCAGCAGCGCTCCCTCCCTTGCCCCGCCGCGGCGCGCGCGAGGCCGTGACGCCGACGCCGGTAATCTAGATACTTCGGATCCCTTGCTCAACGTGTGTCATCAGCACGACCGCCATAAAAACGCTCGTTTGTACACAACGGTTACGTGTGTTATCCGGCCGCCGTGATTTTCGGCGGTCCGTGAGTCTGCGTCCAGCAGACTGCAATCGCGGTATTGGGATTGGTTATTGATGTTTGAGAAGGAAGCCTACTGGGTTTCGTGGTTGCGCTGGCATCTCTATCGAAAGCGCAGGGGCAAGCAGGGAGATGCCTTCAAGGGTGCCCTGCTGAAAATGCGGACGGCCGTGCGCAGACTGCCAAGGGGTGCACTGGTGCTTGATTGCGGCGCCAACGTGGGTGATGTCAGCGGCTATTTCCTGGCCAAGGGAATGAAGGTAATTGCGTTTGAGCCGGATCCGACTGCACTTGCGGTCCTCAAAGCGCGCTTCCCGAACGAGCCGCGACTAGTCATCGAGCAGAAGGCTGTCGGGGCGGCCGCCGGCTTTGCGCCATTCTATCAGACCGAGGCGCTTGCCGATGGCAACATCAAGGAGACGATTGCCTCCTCCTTGATGCGTCGCGACGTTCACACGACGGCACCCGTTGCTCAGGTGGAGATCGCCAACCTGGCTGAATACATTCGTGGTTTGCCGGAGCGCGTGCGCATCCTCAAACTCGACATTGAAGGTTACGAGGCTGAAGTCCTCGAAGCCCTGCTCGCGGAACGCCTCGAGCGTCAGATCGACTTGATCCTGGTGGAAACCCATGAATTCTTCTCGGAAGAGTTAGCCGCCCGGATCGGTGCGCTGCGCTTGCGGATCGAACGGGAGAAGATCACGAACGTCTGCCTGGATTGGCACTAGAGCAGGTGGATCGTCGCTCTCACCTGGTTGCGCTTGGGTACTTGGTGGCGATCTTGCCACATCCATGGCACCCGGGAGGTGCTTCCGGTCGAAGTCCCGCGCGAACGTCGAGTCTTGGTTTGAGGGGCGAAGCCGGGGGCTCGTTTCTCGTCGTCATGCTCCGCGCAGTTAGGTACATGGTCGCGCTCGGCCGGCGCGTCGAAGGGGCACGGCTTTGACCAGTGAGCCGAGAGGCGAGACTGTCGCATCTCTAACTGGCCCAACTGTCGCACTTCAAATTAGAATGTACCTGGCTACAAGTTCTGTCAAAGCTGAATAGGGCTGCGACGTCGCCAGCCATTTAGAAATGCGACACTGCCCGCCGGCTTGCTCTGCCAGTCAGCCCCCGATCCGACCGGCTGGTCCGGGTTGAAAGGGCGGAGCGGGGGCG
>NZ_JACVBE010000022.1:0-73984 GCF_014852185.1 Ensifer sp. ENS07
CAACGGTCAAGCCGAAGGGCAGATCAACCGCCTCAAGATGCTGAAGCGAGCAATGTACGGTCGCGCCGGCCCACAACTGATGAGGGCGAGAATGCTGCCACTGAATCACAGAAATTGAGGATGAACCTTTAATCGTGAGACACCGCATGCAATAATTTCAACAAGATAGCGCGGCACTTAAATTGAGATTGGGCATTTAATTTGAGATTCTGGCTTCGATGTTGGCACTTAACGTGAGATTGGCCGCCGAGGAAAACATGGCTGCCTGCGGCCAAGCTTCATCAGAAAATGCCAAATATCACAAACGGTATGGCCGGGCCGCAAGGCGTCAAGTGCCAAAACTCGCACGGAAAAATCTCAAATTAAGTGCGATCACCTGCCGGAACGGGCGCATTCTTACGGTTAAATGCCAAACGACAGGGAGAGAACACACCAACGCCTTTCCATTCGATATCAAGGATACCTCTCGTTTTGTCCGACAGATAGAGGCGCCTGAGCTGCTCGTCATACTCAGGTCCAAGGAACGCAAGAGGCGCAATCAAGGCTCCGGTGCTCACGCCCGTCATTACTGCGAAATTTGGACGGGTTCCAAGTTCGCTCCATGCGGACAGGATTCCAACTGCAAAGGCTCCCCCGGAACCGCCGCCTGAGATGGCAAGCATAGTAGGCCTTCCATTCACGACGACCGGCCTCCAGGGGTCATGTTCTAAAGCCGTTGGCCGCGGATCATCAACGTGAGCCCTGATGTTCTCAAATCGCCTCGGACGAACTATACATCGGACGTTCCGGTGTCGTGCATCCGCTTAAAACCGTTAAGAGGATCGACACGCTGACGAGTGCGGCGTGAAAGGGCATTCTATAATTCTCTCGAATTGAGAGCTTCATCCAGTCACTCCGTCGGAGAGGGCAGCCACCGTTTGCCGGCGGCGCGGAGGAAGGATCTTCTGAGGCAGATCAAGCTCAGCCTACGACTTCGGTGTTTCCGGATCTGTTGCGGGAAGTTTTACAGCCGCCAACATGGCGCCTATGGCCGCCACACCCATCGCCAGACCGATCCACACGCCGTAGAGTTTTTGACCGAGAATCAGACCGCCGATCAGAGGCGATGCAATGTCCGTGAACGCTCCGAGCGATTGGGCGGAACCCATGACGACCCCTTGACGGTTTCCCGGCACATGAACGGACAAGGCCGCAAGATATGTTGGCTTGGCCATGGCATCGCCTGTGCTCACGCAAAGGACCGCCAATGCCAGAAAAGGCACCGTGGTCGCCAGGCCGGCCACCAAAAATCCTGTGCAGACCAGGCCGAACATCAAAAGGATCAGGTGGCGTTCGGAGAGCCCCCGGCTGAGCCAACCCAATACAACGAGCTGGACCAAGATGTTGATCACTCCGTCAGCCGCGACGATGATGCTGAGGTGCTGGGGGCCGAAAGGCTCCCCATTCCAGATGAACGTCTCCGCGAGGAAGACTGGCATTTGCGAGCTATAGATGCCGTAGGCAAGAAAATGGCATAACATCACAAGAACCAGGATGCGAACGACCGGCGAGGAAAAGATGGCACGAAACGAGATTTTCTCGCGTTGATATCTTGTGGTCTGAGGAGATGCTCCTTGATCTCGCTTGAGCGCAAACACTGTCAGCCCAACAGCGCCGATCGAGAGGAAAAGGGCTGCAAAGATTGGCATTGTCAGCGAAGTGTTAGAGAGAAACCCTGACAAGCCGGCGCCGCTAATACCGCCCAAACCTACGCCACCGGTCAGGATACTAAGGGCCTGCCTCCGATCCTCAGGTGTCGTGTGGTCAGCGACGTAACCTGCGGCGGCGGAGAAATTGCCGCCTGTCAGTCCAAAGAGAGCGCGCGCTACAATTACGACGAACACATTTGGCGCAATCGCGAGGAGAAGAAGACTCGCGGCTGCCATAAGTTGGCTCGCAAGCAGAATGCGTTTCCTCCCGAACCTGTCTGACAGCTGACCGAGGGTGGGTGCGGCAACAAACTGGATGAATGCTTCCGTCGCAAGGACAAGGCCGAAGATGAACGGGCCTGCCCCCAAGTCCCGCAGGTAGAACGGCAAGACAGGCAGGACCGACGCCATTCCAGCAGCATAGATGCAAACGATCAGAAAGAGTGGCGCCAAGGTTTGCCAGTTCCGGCGCATCTTGGAAGCGGTTTTCGGATACATGGTGTCGCTCATCCCCACGTCGCCCCCTGAGTAAGGTCGAAAACAGTACGCGATGTACTGTCGTCCTTAGGCCATGCCTTGTCGAAATCCGCGAACGGGACCTTTCTAAAATTGATGTCCAGATTGCCGGGGATCGTGGCACGCAGCACCTCGCCGGTGATTTCAACGAGCCTTTGCACGGATACGCTGCCAATTCCGCAGCCCATCAACTCGAGCGCTGACGCTCTTAACAAAGCACCCGGCAAAGAGATCTCAGAACTAGCGGCGGACCCCACCTGCACAAAACGCACCGGCGGCCGGTCGCGGCCAGCCTTTGCAGCGGCGGTCAAAAGGCACACCGCGCTCTTTCCCCAGAGATAGTCGATAACGATATCGATGCCTTGTTCAAATTCGTCCACCAATCGGCGTTCGAGGGCTTCCGGTTCTGCCGCGAGCTGGATGGTCGTGACGGCGCCACTCTGCTTGAGTTCGCCAAGCGCAATCGGATTTCTACCGGTTGCCACAATCTTGCCGGCGCCAAGCCATTTCGCGATCCGCACTGCAAGGCGTCCGGCTGTTCCGGTCGCTCCGTTGATCAATACCGTTTCACCCGGCTGCAAACGGGCCCGTTCTGTCAGCGCCGCCCAAGATGAAGCTCCCGGATTGGCAACGGCAGCGGCAGTAAAATCGTCGAGGTCGTCTGGAAGGGGAACACAAAAGCGAGGTGCTGCGACCACGTACTCAGCCATGCTTCCAAACGGCGGTCGGGGAAGACCAAAGTAGACACGACGCCCGTCATCGAGCTTGCCAACGCCGTCGATTCCGACGACGAAGGGAAACACCTCGTTCGCGCTGTAGTGGGCACCCGAAACACGCGCCTTGGCGACATGGCTGATCGCGGCTGCGGTGACTTTGATCCAGTTCTCTCCAAAGAGAGGGGCAGGCGGGGAGACTTCACCCAAAACGGGTTCCCTTCCCATCGCCGCGACGATTGCCGCCTTCATCGGCGTTCCTCCTGCAAAGAGGTGAGGTTCACTCCAGCCAAATAGCTTTCTATGTCCTCGTCTCGTTCGGCATCGAAGACGGCGCCAACGTATCCGTCCGGACGGACCAGGACGCACTCTCCCGGCATCAGTGAGTAGGCGTCCTTGAAATGCTGCCACGCGTCGAAAAACTCGCCATCGGAGCCGATCCGGTGAACGTGCAATCCCGCACGTGACTTGACCGTCTGCTTTGGGAACTCGTATGCCAGCAAGGTCCAATGAGGTCCCTTCAGCAGATCGAAGACGCGGGTGATCTGTCCTCCGGCTCCGCGAAGGGGTGCATCTGGAGCACGCGTGCCGGCAGGAACAGAAGGCTGCGTTGCCGTGCAATTCAGCGACAGTCCGGAAACCGGATAGTCGATATCGAGCTGACGGACGTCCCTGCCGCGTCGCATCTCTCCTTGCTTCTGGGCGTCAAGCAGGCGGCTTGCCAGGCCGAGCATGGTGGCTGCGACCGGTCTCCTCTCTGCCTCGTAGCTGTCCAGCAAGCGAACTGGCGCGCCGCGCAACACGGCAGAAAGTTTCCAGCCCAGATTGTAGGCGTCCTGCACACTGGTGTTCAGGCCCTGGCCACCAGTCGGCGGATGGACATGGGCAGCATCGCCGACCAGGAATGCGCGGCCGCTCCGATAACTGTCAGCCAGGCGAGCGTTCATTTCGTAGTCTGAGGCCCAGTAGACAGCGCGCACGACGACGTCGCTTTGACCTGTGCGCTCTGAGACAAACTTCGTCAGCCCTGCGGGAGTGAGATCCACGTGCGCTTCTTGCGCGACAGGTCCCTGGATCTGGAACAGATCTGTGCCGGCAAGCGGACCGATCCAAATCTGCAAACTCATGTCGCCGCCCCTGGCGAAGCGGTGAGCGACCTCACGGGAAAGCCCGGAAAGCTCGACGTCGGCAACGACAGCACGCGCATCAAGCGTGCTCCCGGGAAAACCGATCCCAAGAGATCGTCGCACGAAGCTCTTGCCGCCGTCAGCGCCGATCAGCCAGCGTGCCCGAATGATTTCTTCGCGCTCATTATGCGCAACAAAGGCAGTAACTCCGTCCTCATCTTGCTCGAACCCCTTCAACTCCAGACCGAATTCAACCCGGCCACCAAGTTCGGCCAGGCGCGAGCGTAGAATCTGTTCGGTTATGAACTGAGGAACCATGAGCGCCAAATGGTAGGGCTCCGCCGGCGTTGGCTGAATGATCTCGCCCATGTCAGCATCGCTGTAGCTTCCATCGTCCCGATAGGTCCGTTGGCGTGGATAAAGTCCGCCTGCTGCCACAGCCTTGTCGAGAATGCCGAGGTCTTCGAATATTTCCTGGGTTCTGGGCTGTATTCCCTTGCCGCGCGACCCGTGAAATGGCGCGTTCAGCCGATCGATCAATCGGAAGGAAACCCCGCGCCGCGCAAATTCAATGGCGAGCGTCAGGCCAGCCGCACCCGCTCCGCAGATGAGTACATCTGCAGCGAAATCATTTGTCATCTCTGCCTCCATATGTGTATTATGCACATAAATGGAGATGGGACCGATGTCAACAAACAATGTGCAAAATACACGCACCTCCGCGATGATGCGCGATCTTCACGGTGCCTTGATCGAGATCGTCAGCGCGATGAACCGCCCCCAGCGCGACGACGAACTCGTGCGTGAAGCAGGGATTACGCTGGATCGCGCGCTGTTTCGCCTCCTGATAGCCATCGAGCGTTTCGGGCCGATCGGCGTTGTTGAGCTGGCTGAGCGCATAGGGTTGGATTACACGACGGTTAGTCGGCAAGTCGGTAAGCTCGATAGCCTGGGTCTCGTCGCTCGCAAGGGAAGCGTTGCCGACCGACGAATTCGAGAAGCGGACATAACGAAGGAGGGAAAGCATATGACCGACAAACTCGATGCAGCGCGCGAGCGGATGTGCCGAGCGATCTTCGCTACATGGGAGGAGAAGGATGTTGAAGATCTGGTGCGGCTGATGTCCCGATTTGCCGAAGCGTTCAGACACGATAAGAAGACATGAAGGTCAAGGATCGCTAATCTATCGGAATTCTTCACCACTCATCACGACTTGTGGAAACGCTACCCAACGTCCAACGGTTAGGCAAACACGCAACGCGACAACGGCGAGCGCGAGAAGCAGGATGCCGACAGTGATGCTCGCGATGCGATGATTTAAAGTACCTTGCCGAGCATGAAGGGCGCCTGCGTTTTCCCGGCTGAGTCCTTTCCTTCGGTTGCGTAAGGAACATCGTGCGCAGGCATCCGGCAACCTTTAGAAATTCGTGCTTTCTGCATTGGTTTAGCTTTTCGCCAACGCGGAAGAAGGTGCGGAAGAAGGTAAGGTGTGGAAATCCACACTCCCGCCACTGGACGAAGGCCTAGTCAGGATGGCGAAAACACCTGCGAAACCCGCAGTGGGCTATCTCCGGTAGGCAATTCAGTTGTTATTGAGAGCGCGCTAAAATGACATCAAACACGTAACCTCGCCTTGCTCGGAAAGATCAATCTCGCGGAGGCGCGGAACCCGATGCCCTCGCCTTCGTTTGTCGTTCAGCAAGCGAGGCTGCATGACCGACAGCAAGCGTATCATGAATGTCCATGAGATCCCGAGTTTTGTCGCCGAGGTGTTTGCGGCGGGTTGCGACATCAACGCCGTGGGCAACGACATGTATGTGCTTGGCGACGTCGACGAGCAGCAAGAAGCCAAAGAGGAATTGAGACGGATCGCCCAACGGTACGGCAACCGCGCATCCCTCAAGTCTGAGATTATCACTTACCTTCGGTCGATTGGACGGTTCGTGGATGTGACCTGGCCCAAAACTCTCCACTAGCGCCGGGACTGGACCCGCAACATCCGCGACCGCGTGTTCACCCGTTTGCATGATTGCCCGACACCACGGCGCGGAATAATTTCTGTGGCCGCAAAGCTGCGCGACGAGGGTCGAGTTAATCACGACAGAGGCTACGGCTTCATAGCGCCGGTCGCAATATGGTGGGACTTCCGCGCGGTCCGGGGAGCGATAAATGGGAACCTATCTGATAACCGGAGCAACCGGTGGCATCGGTGAAGCAATCTGCCGACGAATGGCCCCGCATCATTCTTTGATGCTGGTGGCGCGCAATCAGGCCAAACTCGATGCCTTAGCTGGGGATCTTGGTGGAACGCACCGGGCATGGGCGACCGACATAGGTGAGGATCGCGCCATCGATGCTTTCGCAGCGAGAATGGAAAGCGAGCATGTCAATCTGGATGGGGTGGTACTCATGCCACCGCAACCGCATGCTGATGACGATCCAATGCCCGCCCCTGACGTCTGGCGACACTTGTTTCAGGTAAGCTTCATCGGCCCGCTGGGGTTGCTGAAAGCCGCGATCGCACGCATGAACCCGGACCCCGCCCGGGGCCGGCGAGCCAAGATCGTCATCATCTCCGGCATCTCGTCAGCGCAAGTCCTGGGCCACTACGCAACGGCCAACGTCATCAGAACCGCTTGGATCGGCGAAGCCAAAACGCTCGCCTTCGCGCTTGGAAGCCGAGGTATTCACGTCAACACCCTGTCCCTCGGCGGTACACTTTCGCCGTGGTACCGAGACAAACTCGAAACGAAGGCGCAGAAGAACGGCATTTCCTTTGAGGCGCAGCTCGCCATCGAGACGGACAATGTTCCACTCCGCAAATATGGCGAGCCAGCCGAGGTTGCGATCGTGGTCGAGGGATTGCTTTCGCAGTTTTCGGATCACATGACAGGCTTGAACATCCTGCACGATGGCGGTTTTACTCGCGCCTATTAAGGGCGTGGCGCCGCCGACCTTGACACCCTGGCCGACCGGCACTTGAGTCACGAAAGCGCAAGACTGGTTCCCCAACCCGACCGTCATCAGGTCCATCATCCGGACTGAAACAACATTCCAATCGCCGTTTCGGCAAGGCAGAGGTTCGGCTTTCCATGTGACAGCAGCATTGTCTGGATGATAAACGTCAGTTCGAGTGCAACTGGGAATCGCGGAAGAAGACATAATGCTCACTGGTCGGGCCGGCTTCATGCGCACCATTTCGGATTGCGTGCTCCACAGAAATTCGTCACCCGTCAAAGCGTACGGATTTGCCGCCACCGCGGTCTTGATTGCCTTTGTCCTTCGCTATTTCCTAATGGGTGTTCTAGATGATCGGGCAATCTACATTCTTTTCGTGCCCCCCGTCCTCCTTGCAGCCGCAATCGGGGGCATCGGTCCCGGGATCCTTGCTGTCATCGCTTCCATCGGTTCGGCAGCCTATCTTCGGTCACTTACTCCTGGCGGGGTACAGATACCGGAATTGGTCGTGTTCACCACCGTGGGGGTCGCAATTTCCTTCTTGGGAGAAATGCTCCGACGCGCTCAACATGAGTTAACAACCGCTGACGAAGCCTTGCGTACTAGAGAGGCGCATCTCCGGTCGATCCTGGACACTGTTCTCGACGCCACCATCGTCAGCGAGCAGGACGGCACGATCGTATCGTTCAACGCTGCGGCCATCAGACAGTTTGGCTACCGCGAAGATGAGGTGATCGGCCAAAATCTGCGGATGCTGATGCCGCAACCCTATCGCAAGGAACACGACGGCTATCTCGAGCGGTACCTCTCGACCGGTGAAAAACGTATTATCGGAACCGATCGTGTGGTCGTCGGTCAACGAAAGGACGGGTCGACCTTTCCCATGAAACTTGCCGTCGGGGAGATGAGATCCGGTGGTCGAAGGTTTTTCACAGGTTTTATACGCGACCTGACTGAGCGCGAAGAATCGGCCGCTCGTCTGCAAGAGGTTCAGACGGAGTTGGCTCGCCTCGCCCGTCTCAACGAAATGGGCGAAATGGCCTCGACGCTCGCCCACGAATTGAACCAGCCACTCTCCGCTATAGCCAATTATGTCCACGGTTGCGGGCGGCTGCTTCAGCAAGCCGAAAGTCCGCGCGACATCCAGATACGGGATGCGCTGAAGGAAGCCGGCGAACAGAGCCTGCGTGCGGGACAAATCATCAAACACTTGCGGGAATTCGTCACCAAGGGAGAGACGGATAAGTCTCCCCACAACCTGCGGCAACTGGTCGAAGAAGCCGGCGCGCTTGCTTTGGTCGGGTCGCGTGAGAAAGGCGTGCGAACGGTCTTCGATTTCGAATCAGGCGCAGACCAGGTCCTGGTCGACCGAATCCAGATACAGCAGGTGCTGACAAACCTTATGCGCAACGCCGTAGAGGCGATGAAAAATACGCCCAAGAAGGAACTTTTGGTCACCATTCGGCGCTTGGGCACTACAGAGGTCATGATTGCGGTCGAAGACTCCGGCGCTGGCATACCTGAGGAAATTGCCGCCAACTTGTTTAAGCCGTTCACAACGACCAAGGCTGGTGGCATGGGCATTGGGTTGTCGATCTCCAAGCGCATCGTCGAGGCGCATGGTGGCGATCTAACCGTCTTCAGCGGGAGTTTGGGCGGCGCGCGCTTCAGCTTTACCTTGCCGCAATACAACGAGGAAGAAAATGCCGATTGACGATTTCACCGTGCATATTGTCGATGACGAAGAGGCGGTCAGGAAATCGCTCGCATTTTTGTTGACGATGAACGGACTGGGTGTTCGAGTGCACGAGTCCGCCACTGCGTTCCTCTCCGTTGCTCCAAATCTGCGGCAAGCCGTGCTCATTACCGACATGCGCATGCCGGACCTTAGCGGATTGGACCTCATTCGCCGACTGGTCGCCCTCAAGACAACCATCCCGTCGATCATGATAACTGGCCATGGGGATGTGCCGATGGCGGTCGAAGCGATGAAAGCGGGAGCCGTAGACTTCATTGAAAAGCCCTTTGACGACCACACCATTGTTGAAGCGATCCGACGCGCCTCTGAGCGTTTGAGCGATGCATCGTCGCCAATCGAGAGTGCTGAAGACATTCGGGCGCGCATCAGCACCCTCAGCGACCGCGAGCGTCAGGTTCTAACCGCGGTCGTTGCTGGACAACCGAACAAGGCGATCGCCTTTACGCTCGACATCAGCCCGCGCACCGTTGAAGTTCACCGGGCGAACGTCATGGCGAAGATGCAGGCCCGCAGTCTCCCGGAACTTGTCAGAATGTCTCTCGCAGCGGAAACCGCAGACTAATCGCGCCATCATCTTGATCTGGGACAAAGCCTGGACTTTCAGTCTGTGCGAAGTTTGAGGAATTATCGCTCGAACCCACGGAACTGCAGTGTCCAGCCCGCCACCTGTCGTCACCATTGCGAAAGACGAAGCCTTGCTCCGCTCATTGGTCTTCGCAATGCAGGCGCATGGATACCAGGTCGAGCAGTTCCAGTCATGGCTTGCAGCAAAAGAGCGAAGCTCTGCGGCCGAGATCCTCGTGCTTGACGGATCTCTTCCGGTGACGGACATCGAAGCATGCTTGGCGCTGGCGGCCGGCAAGAGAGTCCTGTTGCTTGCAGATGAAGACATCGACCGGGCGAGGCCTCAGAACATTCTTGTCCTTCACAAACCTCTTTCCGGCCCCGATGTCATCGCGGCCTTGGCCGCACTACGTAGTAATGCGTAGTGGAACGAACGAATTTCGCACGCGGCCATGCTTCGTCATGATCTGACCATCAACAAAGGGTCGGTCCCATGCACGCTTCTACCGCTTCCATCGCCTCCTCCTTCGGCTTTAATGCCGCTGCCAGCCTTGTTGGTCGGTCGTTTGCTCGGCCGCGCCCGGTCGCATTCTACGACGCAGAAACCGAAATCTATGCCCAAGGCGAACTGGCGGGTGCGCTCTATCGGATCGAGTACGGCGCGGTTCGGATTTTCCGTCTCCTCGCCGACGGACGCCGGCAGGTCGTGGCGTTTCACGTTGCCGGAGAAACCTTCGGCTTCGAAGCGAGGGCCATGCGTAGCTTCTTTGCTGAAAGCATCGTGCCCACGGGTTTGACCACCGTCGCCATCGAAGAAACAGGCCATGGTACTCCCGAATTGATGGCGCTGGCGCTGGAGAGCATGGTGCGGGCGCAGGAACATCTTCTGGTCGTCGGAAAACAGAACGCGCTTGAAAAAGTGGCCGTCTTCCTCGTTGACCTTTTCGAACGTCAAGGCGCAAACGGCACGATCGACCTGCCAATGACCCGAACAGATATCGGCGACTATCTCGGTATGACAATCGAAACGGTTTCACGGAGCTTTTCGAAGCTGCGCGCTATGGGAATCATCCGGCTCGAGAGCACGCGTTGCGTAAAAGTCTTGAACCTCACGGCGCTCCGTCGCATGGGCGAATAGACAAGATGACGCATCGCCGCGACGATGGGCCCCGATTGGGTAGCAAGCCTAGCAAGGTCGTGACGCCCGCATTATCCTTGGACCTCGCTGCCGCATAAGAGCCGCGGCGCTGGTTGCCGTCGCCGTCCAATCCGACGATTCTCTGCACAGGATGGACGGCTTAGATGGCTACACCCGCCACCTCACGAGGCTGGAAGATGAGGGATTCGTCTGTTAGCCCTTTACGGGCTCGTCCGGTTCCTCGGTTTCTCTCTCGACGAAGTTGTCGCTTACACAAACGACCGCTCATCAGCGACGATACGACTTACCCTTTCTCAGCGCGAGCATCGTCATCACGTCCGCCTGCAAATCCAGGCAGATCTGACGATACTCATCTATCAAGTGCTCACGCCTCGTCATCTCTCGCTCGAGCTTGTCGAGTGTCGTCGATGCCAATGCGTAGGCCTCGAAAAGCTCACAGATGCGTTCGTCCATCGCGCCCCGCAACTGCTCGCGATGGCGTGGCGCGACGTCCGGCAAACATCATTGCTTATTACGTGCGGAAGGGAAGTACGTAACAGTTAAGACTTGCGATGGCATCTGCCGGTAATGTCACGTTGTTTGACTGAAGCCTGATGAAACACTTTCCATCGAGTCAGGCGGCGATGCCGGTTATGGCCTTCCACTGGGCCATTGCCCGCATCCGGTGAATTTGGGTGCACAGGGCAGAACGCTTCTGTGATTGCGGGACGAAAAGATTTCTGACCGCCGAAAACACTGATCTGAATCGCTGCAAGCCGCCCGCGGATCGGAAACCCTGCATCACCCGCTCTCGTTTTCGCAGCGGCAGGTGTGAATTTTCCGCCCGATTGTTCAGGCCCTCGTGCGATCGGTGTTCGACGCTCGGCATCGCCTCCCCTTGGCCGCTCCATACGAGCGCAGTTTGTCGGTGATGATCCGCTCCGGCGTGAGGCATTGCTTCTTCAGCAGCCTCACCAGCAATCGCTTGGCCGCCTTCGTATCACGACGAGCCTGAACGATTTCGTCGAGAACGTACCCGTCTTGGTCGACCGCTCGCCATAGCCAATGCTTTCGACCCGCGATGGAGATGACCACTTCGTCCAGATGTCAGACATCTTTTCGTGACGGCTTCTTTCTGCGCAGTTGTTTGGCATAGGCCGGCCCGAACTTGCGGCCCCATCGCCGGATCGTTTCATAGGACACGATAATGCCACGCTCCAGCAGCATTTCCTCGACCAGCCGCAGGCTCAACGGGAACCGGAAATACAGCCACACCGCGCGGGCGATGATCTGCGGCGGGAAACGGTGGTTCTTGTAGCTGACGATCGATGAATTCATCACCGACCGATAGCCATCAACCGTTAAGCCGCAAATAACGTGACATCACCGCTTCATGACATCAAGAGCCGCGGATACACCGGCAGCTTTTCCAATCTTGAACGCCTCCTGGCGACCTGGCGCAGCGTCGAGAGGCCGGAAGTGGATAATGGTGATGCGGCGCCGGCTCGGATTGGGCTCGCCGCCAGAACACTTGACAATGCGCCTGTGCGTGATCCGCAAAGCGGTCATTTGATCGCACCGGTTGTCACCGCTACTCTTTGCATCAAGCCGCGCGGCGCGCTTACCATCCAATCAAGCACGGAAAGTGGATGCCCTCAAACACGGATCACAGACGTTTGCTGTTTGCGCAGCTTCTCCATGCGATTTCGCGGAATATTTCATGGCCGGACTTCGGCGAAACTCGAAGAATGGATCGATGATGCCATTCATTCTGGCCTCATTCTCCCGGCCCGTTTTGCCCGGGTTCCTCGCGGCGATATAGACGCCGTCTGTAACGCCATCTCCTGGAGCAATGGTCAGGCGGGGGTCAGATTAACCGACTGAAGACGATCAAGTGCGCAATGTATGGCCGAGCGGGTTCAGAACTTCTAAGAGCGCGAATGATGCCAATCAAATCGGCCGATCTCCACACAAAGTGAGGCAGACCCCAGTTAAATGCCAAACGACATCCGTTGCTCCGCGAGCCTTTGAAGGCGGAGCATGTGAAGCCGCGCCTTATCGGCCACTGGGGTACGACGCCGAGCCTCAACTTCATCTATGCCCATCTCAACCGCATCATCCGGATGCGCGATGCCGATGTCCTCTATATCGGCGGCCCCGGCCACGGCGGGCCGGGCATTGTGGCCAATACCTATCTGGAAGGTACCTATTCGCAGGTCTATCCCGAGATCGGCGAGGACGAGGCGGGGCTGAAGGCGCTGTTCCGGCAGTTCTCCTTCCCCGGTTGTCGACCCGAGCGGTGGACGCATGACTCTCGGCGACGAGCTGATCTATGACGATTGATGGAAGATCCGCGATCTGCGCGCGTTGAGGCGCGACAAAATCGGCTTTGTCTTCCAGGCGCCTTACCTCATTCCCTTTTTGGACGTGACCGACAATGTCGCCCTGCTTCCCATGCTTGCCGGCCGTGATCCGGATCCACAACGACATGGCTATCAAATTCGGAACGGCGATCATCGTCGTCACGCACGACGAAAAGATCATCCCCACCCTCAGGCGCATCTACCACATCCGCGACGGTTCACCCACGAAGAAGCAGGCGAAGGGCGCGGCTTCGACACAGGCCCGTGAGAACGATTATCTTGCCGCTGCAACTGTGGCGGTGTTTGCTGACCGGAAGCTGACGACAATTCCTGCCGATCGTCAGTAGCCCGTCAGTCCCTCTGTGCATGATTTCCTCCATCAACAACACACAGCCCAGGAGAATAAATCATGAGAAAGACATTGGCAGTGCTTGCACTGCTCGCGGCGCTTCCGGCAACGTCCGCGTTTGCTGGAGAAGTGTGCGACGTTCCGCCTCAGAAGAGGCAATCCTTCGAAGCGCTCGGGAAGCTTGCGGGCGACTTCGGATGGACCATCGACAAGATGAAGATCGACGATGGCTGCTACGAACTTCGTGTCACTGACACCAGCGGAAACGTCCTCAAGGTGAAGATCGATCCCGCAACGCTCGAGGTCGTCGATGGCAGCGTCAAGCGCTTCGGCGATGGCAGCACCATCGGTACGTCGCCGGAGACGGAATTGGACTAGCGATGGTTGCGTTGCGAGTGGGCTTGGCCTCGAAGCTGTCTATCTGTGGGTGACACCGGGCCGCCCGGCGGGCGAGCGATCTTGGTCTTGATCGCAGACCTGCCGGGATCTGGTGATCGCTCAATGGCCGTAGACCGCGTAGTTGGCGAGTGAGGTTCCAAAGGCCGGATGTATCTTGAAACGATCCTTTAATTAGAATAATTCTAAACTGAATATCTCGCTGCGTTTTCCATCACGGAATGAGGTTGCGTCGATGCAGCATCATCCCGCTGCACAGACATCACTGCCCGGAGCACCAATGATGCGCGCCCTTCACAAGCATAGGCTGGCTTCGGGCGGCTGGACTGGGCGCCAATGACGGGTTGATCTCGACGTCGAGCCTGATCGTCGGTGTCGCGACGGCGACCAACGCCTCACATGAGATCCTTGTTGCCGGCGTGGCCGGTCTGGTGGCCGGGGCGATGTCGATGGCCGCGGGCGAATATGTGTCCGTCAGCTCGCAGGCCGATACCGAGGAGGCCGACATGGCGCGGGAGCGTCACGAACTGGGGACGCAGCCGGAGGCCGAACTGGCCGAGCTAGCCGCGATCTACGAGCAGCGCGGCGTGGCCCCGGATCTGGCCCGGCAGGTCGCCGAACAGATGATGGCGAAGGATGCCTTCGAAGCCCATGGGCGGGACGAACTCGGATTGGCGAGCCATGTGATGGCAAGACCGGTTCAAGCCGCGCTGACCTCGGCGGTCACGTTTGCGGCGGGCGCCGCTTTGCCGTTGATCGTCGCCCTGCTTGCGCCGGCCGGAACGGCTGCATGGACCGTATCCCTTGCTTGCCTCATCGGTCTTGCCATCCTCGGCGCAATCGGGGCACGGGCGGGCGGCGCCAGCATCTCGAAACCGACCATCCGGGTGGTGTTCTGGGGCGCCGTCGCGATGGCCTCGACCGCATTGATCGGCTCCCTGATCGGCCGGGCGGTGTGACGATGAAACGCGTGTCGTTCGATTTCCAGACCGTCATGTCGGCAATTGCGGTCCTCGGGATGATGCTGGCCGTCATCGGGACCTGGCCGGCGGCGGAAGGGCTTTCCATTCTAAGGTCGCCCGGTCTGGCGATGGTCTATTTAGCCGGCGGGCTTCCCGCCACCTGGAGCGCCCTGACGGCGTTGTGGCGCGATCATATCCTCGACATCGATCTGCTGATGGTCGTCGCGGCCGTGGCGGCGGCGATCGTCGGGGCGCCGTTCGAAGGCGCGGTGCTGCTGACGCTCTTCAGCGTGTCGACCACGCTCGAACATCAGGCTTTGGGACGCGCACGCCGGGCTGTTGAGGCGCTCATGGCGCTCCGGCCGGAGACGGCTTTCCGCAAAAGGGAGGATGGCACCGTCGTGGAGGTTCCCGCTGCGGAGCTTGCCGTCGGCGATGTGGTGGTGCTGCGTCCGGGCGGACGCGTGCCGACAGACGGTGTGATCCTGTATGGCCACGGCGGGATCGACGAGGCCAATATCACCGGTGAGTCGATGCCGGTCTCCAAGGAACCGGCGACCAGGTCTTCGAGGCGACCGTCAATCTTGACGGGGTCCTTGACGTGACCGTCACCAGGACGGTCGGCGACAGCACGATCGCGCGCATGATCCAGCTCGTCACCGAGGCGCAGGAAGCGAAGGCGCCATCCGAGCGCTTCAGCGCGTGGTTCGGCCAGCGTTATACCGTCGGTGTCCTGCTGGGCTCCGCTCTGGCCCTTGCGGTCTTCTATTGGCTTGGCCGCGACTGGGAGCAGCCCCTCTACAAGGCCGCGACCCTGCTGGTCGCCGCCAGTCCCTGCGCGATCGTGATATCGGTCCCGGCAGCGATCCTGTCGGCGCTCTCCGCCGCGGCGCGAGGCGGCGTGCTGTTCAAGGGGGGCGGTGCGCTTGAAACGCTCGCCGCTGTCGATACCTTCGCCTTTGACAAGACCGGGACCCTACCAATGGACGTGCGGAGGTCACGCGCATTGTCGCCCTGGATGGTGAGGATCGCCGTTTCCTTTCGCTCTTTGCCGGGCTGGAAGCGCATTCCGAGCATCATATCGCTGCCGCCATCCGTCGTGAGGCTCTGGTTCATGGCGTTGAGCCGGCAGCGGTCGTGGACGTGACCTCCCATCCGAGCGCCGGTATCGTCGGCTACGATACCTTCGGCCCGATATGGGCCGGCAATGCCCACCTCGTCGGAGAGATGGGTGCCTCGGTGGATCATGTCGCGTTCCGGGAACTCGCCGACAGCGCTCAAACCGTGGTCTATCTCGGGCGCGGTGCGACCGTTCTGGGGGCGGTCAGTGTTGCGGACGAAGCAAGAGCCAGCTCAGCCCCGGCGCTGGCCGCGCTTCGCGCCGGTGGTATCAACCGCATCGTCATGATGACCGGCGACCGCAGGCCGGTGGCCTTGCGCATCGGTGCGGAACTTGGCCTTGCGCCCGACGAGTTCATGCCGAGATGCTGCCGCAGGACAAGGTGCTCCAGGTCGGCGACCTCGCGCGTGGTGGCAAGGTCGCTTTCGTTGGCGATGGCGTCAACGATGCCGCCGCATTGGCTCGTGCCGATGTCGGCATCGCGATGGGAGCGGCGGGGTCGGACGTCGCACTGCAGGCCGCCGACGTCGCCCTGTTGTCGGAAGACATGAAGAAGCTGGCCGATGCGCACCGGCTGGCACGGCGGACGGCGTCATCATCCGACAGAATCTCGTCGTCGCGATCGGCGCGATGCTGCTGCTCGTGACCGGCGGCCTGTTCTTCGACCTGCCGCTTCCGCTCGCGGTGATCGGACACGAAGGCGGTACCGTTCTGGTCGTGCTGAATGGTCTACGCCTCCTGTCGGACGGAATCCGCACCGGCGACGGGAACTTCCACCGTTCTCGTCAATCTGAGCTCCAGGATCGAGCAGGCAGCACGTCCGGATCGCGGGCGACCTCGCCCACCACACCATGATCGGCCCCAGTGCTGATAGGTCGGCAGCCAGACCTTCCCTGTCCTAAAAAACCGCAAAGGTACACAAATGCTGACTTTGACATGGCTCGGCGCGGCCGGAACCGTAACCGGGTCGAAACATCTCCTTACACACGACGGTCACCGCATCCTTATCGACGGACTGTTCGAGGGACCCAAGAACCTGCGCGAGCTGAACTGGGAGAAGCTTCCGGTTCATCCGGGGGCGATCGACGCGGTCATCCTGACGCATGCTCATCTCGACCATTCCGGATAGTCGCCGGCATCGGATAACACATGCCTCGTCTCACTTGCGCCAGATCAAGAAAGGTCCTTTGCCAATGGCGTATCAGGGGGAAAATGAAGGATCGGATTGTGGTCAAGGCAGAAGAACTACCCTCAAGTTTCCGCCACGTGCGGTTGGTTCTCACTCGCGGCAAAGATCATCCGGAGGGAGATCGGGCAGTAGGCTATGATCTTCTGGTTCCGCTCAACCACGAAGGGTTCCTTGATCCGCTCGAATGGAAGAAATCTCGCGACGCCTGTCGCGTCCGATATTTCCGGGACGGTAAGACGGCCCGCATCGGGCTGTTGCGGCGCAAGCCCGGCGGGCAGTGGTATTTCGATTACGAGCCGGGTGATCGGGACGACGAGATCGGTTTCCGCCTGGGCGAGGAATGCTTCCGACTTGGCGAATACATCTCGGTCGGGCGGGAAGGCGCGTTTGTCACCTATCAGGTCGCGCGCGTCGAAAAGCCCTGACGCCGGGGCGAAATTGCAGAAAAGGAGAAAGAACCTTGTCGAATACACCTCACACTCTTGGCGACGAATTCCCGGACCAGATGGACGCCATTCATGCCCTGAAGGCGAAAAGCCCCGAGTTTGCGCATGTTTTGACGGAATATGACGCGGTGAACGACAAGATTCATCGGTCCGAGACACGTCTCGACGCCATTTCTGAAGCAGCCGAGGCCGATCTGCGCCGCCAGCGGCTGATGCTAAAAGACAAGATCGTGGCATCGCTCCGCAACGCGTGACGGGACAGCGAGGCCGCGTTTTGCTGCCCCGCTTGCATTACCCGGTTTCGGGGAGATCAGTGACACCACTTTCCCCGAAACCATCGCCTACAGCCGACCAGACCGACCATCAAGGCCCGAGTGTGGCTGCATGCCCGGCCGCAATCTCCCCCTCACCGAAGGCGGCGATACCGGCAGCGTTTGCCTCGTCGGTTTCGATGTGCATTTCGGTGAATGCCTTCTCGCCGACGAGTGCCAGAACTTGCGTAAAGGTCAGTCCGCGGGCGCCGTGCACCGACGCGCACATCGATCAATTCCCGGTCCGCGAGGCCAAGCCTGGCCGCGTCCTGCGGGGTGGCATGGATGTGGCGCGCCGCCACGATCAGCCCGTCACTCAAGAGCTTGCCGGCCGGGCCGATCAATGTCACAGAAGGTGTACCGTCAAGCGGGCCGCTTTCGCGCAACGGCACGTCGATGCCGAGCACGAAGCTGTCGGTACGTGAGACCTCCACTTGCCGACGCTCCCACAACGGTCCGAGAATAGCAACCCGCTCCAGTCTTTCTTTCGGACCTTCCAGTGTTACCCGCTCTTGCGCTGCCCAATGCCCCGGTTGGCGGAGCGGCTTTGTCCGCCTCAAGGTAGTCCTTGCCGAACAAAGTTTCGACGGCTGCGGCCGAAAATGGACGTGACGACCGGAAACGGCCACCGGGATCGTTTCAGTGGCCGGCGCTTTACGGGCAAGCGCATGCGCCGTCTCGCGAGCGATCATCAATTGCTCTGCCGTTTCCGTCACGATGACACGAACACGCGAGCCGTAGGACTGAGTTTGCGGAGCGGCATGGTCGGATAGATCCGGCGCGTCATTGCGGTCGAAGTCGAGTTGCACCCCCATGAACGCAAGGCCGTCGCAGATGCGCCTTCGCATCGAGGCGATATCGAATACACCGAATTTGAGACTGGAGCTGCCGGCGTTCAAGACGAGAATTTTCATTCAGTTTCCCTGATCGTTGAAAAGTGTTCCGTGGTCTGCGGGGTGATGCGCCGAAGTGCGTTCAGGCCCTGGCAAAGTTGTTGGTTGCTGGGCCTCAGTTCACAGACGGCCAATATACAGAGACGCTGCCGTGCCGGTCGCAAGGCCGAGCACACTAAGGGCGCCGACGCGCCCGCCGATCCTTGAGCCTCCGACCCATGCCGCCATCACGGCTTTGACAAGTGTATTCATGGCCACGGCGATCAGGATCGCATCCGCCGCAAGACCGGGCTCGATCGAATGCGACGCCAGGCGGGCCATGGAGATCGAAATCGCATCCACATCGGCGATCCCCGAAGCGGCGGCTGTCACCAGGACGCCCGCATTCCCGAATGACTGCTGAAGCAGATGCGACACCACCATGACCATGGTGATGAGCGTCCCCATTTTCAGGGCGGGCGCCAATTCCAGGGGGTTGGTGATCGTAAGTTCCGGCTGTTCGGAGGAGCCGCGACTCTGCAACAGCAGGAGCCCGGCGCCGATGGCGAGCACGCCACCGCCGATGAGGAACGGCCATTTGAGGTGCGGAAGCAAGCTTTGGTTCAAGGCCGTCGCCACGACTGCGACGCGGATGATCATGGTCAAGCCGGAAAGAAGCACGCCGCAGGAAAGCAGCGTGCTGGACTCGGGGTGTCGGCGGGCAAGCCTTGCCAGCGTCAAGGTCGTCGCTGTCGAAGAGGCGAGCCCGCCCGCAATCGCCGTCATCAGGACCCCAAGCCGGTCCCCGAACACGCGGACAGCGACGTAGCCGGCGAAGGAGACTGCGGCAATCAGGATGGTCAGCAACCAGATCTCATATGGATTCACGGTGCCCCAGGGATCGACCGGCCTGTTCGGCAGGATCGGCAGCATGAGAAAGGTCATTGCCAGAAGCGTCAGGCCCGACCGGATCTCATTCCAGCTCAGCGATGCGACCCAACGATGCAACGGCTCGCGCAGGGCAAGCAGCACAGCCGTGGCAACAGCCCCCGCGATGCCGGCTGCAAGGTCGCCGACGACGGCAAGCGTTCCCAGCAGGAACGTGGCTATGCCGGCGACGACGGATGTCGCGCTGTAATTTCGTTCGGCCCGCGCTTCGAGCCAGTGATAGGAGGTGAATGCCGCGGTGAATCCCAGGAAGACAAGACCGATCACGAGGCCTGAGTCGAACTGCCGGGCCAGGGCGCCGGTAATGCCGCCGGTGAGACCGGTCAGCGCGAACGTTCGTAGACCTGCCGCTCGCTGATGGTCTTCCTCGTTGCGGGTACGCCATCCATGCCCCAGGCCGATCAGCAGACCGATCGAAAGCGATATCGCAAGGCGGCTGAGCAGGGCGTCAGTGTCCATAGTCTCCCGAGTTGCCTTTCAGCATCTGGCGTCGATGTCGATGATCATTTGTCTATGAAGAACCTTGCCTCAAACCCGTCAATTCTGCCGCTCGCGGGGGATTGGAGTTCTATCCGCCCATTTGTTCCGGCAGCGATGGTCCGGGCGATGGCGAGCCCGAGGCCGGCCCCTCGCACCAGAGCCTGACCGCGCTCGAAGGGCTCGCTCAGCCGCGCAAGCACTGCGGAAGGCACGACCGGGCCGGCGTTCGTGACGCGCAGACAGCCGTCTGCCGACAAGGTGACGGCGACTGGCTCGTCCCGCACGCCATGCTTGAGGGCGTTTTCGATCAGGTTCCGGGCCAGGATGGCGAAGGCGTCGGCGTCGATGCTTGCGAACACCGGCGCGTCTGGCAGTGCCAAGTCGATGCGCCCTGCCGTCTCGGCCTGCCCGTCGAATTCGCTCACAACCATCCGCAGGATGGCGCCGATCGCGACCGGCGCCTCGGCGAGAAGGCGTCCGCCCTCGGCTCTCGCCAGTTGCATGAGTTTCTCGGTGAGGCGGGAAAGGCGCCGCAAGGCGATCTGCATATCCTCGGCGCGCTCACGCGTGGCGTCGTCCGGCGCTTGCGCGATCATGCGCTGCGCCTGCGCCAGTGCCGCAGCCACCGGTGTCCGCAGTTCATGGGCCGATTTGGCCGCGAGACTGCGCTCGGCCTGCAAGGTACGCGTCAATCGGTCCAGGAGGTGGTTGACCGCTTTGGCGACGGGGCCGATCTCCGAAGGCAGGTCCTCCGCGTCGATGGGTGTCAGATCACCGCTGCCGCGCGCTTCGATCTGCGAGCGGAAGGTCCGAACCGGGGTCATGGACAGCCGGACAATGACCCAGATGCCTATCAAGCCGAGCGGGACAATGACGGCGAGCGGCAGGCTCAGCCCGAGCAACAATCGTCCGGCGGTCGTCCGGCGATGCGACAGGGGCTCAGCGATGGTGATGGTCAGGTTCTGCTGGAGGGTCGCGTCGGAGTAGAGGCGGTGCGTCGGCGTCGTGGCAAAGCCCATCCCGGAAAACGGCGGGAATGCAGCGAGGTCGGCGCTGTGCGATCGCAGCAGAACCTTGCCCGCCGCATCGCGCACGACGTAGGTGAAATACTCGTCGTGCTGTCGGAGCGTGGCAACGCGCTGTTCGGTGTCGTCGGTATCGCGGCCGATGATCTCGATCGCCGCAAGCGGCAGGATGCGTTGCGCCGTCTCTTCGAGGGCGCTGTCGAACACCTTGTCCATTTCATGGCGCAGCATCTGCGTGGTCACGACCGCGGCAAGTGCCCACAACACCGTCAGCCCCAGCCCCAGCCATAGCGACAGCCGCCATTGCAGGCTTCTGGGCCGCATCATCTTGCCGTTCCAAGACGATACCCGATGCCCCGCACCGTATCGATCGCGCCGTGGCCGAGCTTCTTTCGCAGTCTGCTGACGTGAACCTCGATCGTATTGCTCTCGACCTCTGCGCCGAACGCATAGAGCCGGTCTTCGAGCTGCGCCTTGGTCATCGCGATGCCGGGCCGCTGCAGAAATGCTTCGAACAGCGCCCATTCGCGACCGGTAAGCTCGACAGGGCGCGCGCCGTGCATCACGGTCCGGGCGGCGAGATCGACGCGCAGATCGCCGATCTCGATGAGAGGATTCGGGTTGCCGCTGTATCGCCGCGCCACGGCATTCAGCCGCGAAGAGAGTTCCGACAGATCGAACGGCTTGATCATGTAGTCATCGGCGCCGGCATCGAGGC
The DNA here is from genome assembly GCF_014852185.1 of Ensifer sp. ENS07. Lineage (NCBI taxonomy): Bacteria > Pseudomonadati > Pseudomonadota > Alphaproteobacteria > Hyphomicrobiales > Rhizobiaceae > Ensifer > Ensifer sp. ENS07. The sequence continues at coordinate 21,643 of NZ_JACVBE010000022.1, forward strand.
CCGCGATGCGGTCGGAGATCTGGTCGAGCGCCGTCAGGATGATGACCGGCGTCACGCTGCCCTCGGCTCGAAGCTTTTTGAGAAAGACGATGCCCAATCCGTCCGGGAGCATCAGGTCGAGCAGGATGAGATCGTATGCCGCGCTTTGGAGATGTTCGCGCGCCGCATCGAGCCGTGTCACCCAGTCCACCGAGTGGAGGGTCGCGACCTGCTCGCGCACGGCCTTTCCGAGGATTGCATCATCTTCGATCAGTAGAACTCTCATCCCAAGGTCACCCCGACTCGCCATCCTCCTACCTAGCGTCCGATGCTGTCGGTTTGTTGAAGACCGGCCCAACGCCGCTTCAGGCGTTCGTCAGGAAAGCGTGCCATGGTTCCCCCGAAAGCGCGTTGATCAGGAACAATGAAACGATGAAACATTTGCTGGCCGCGATTCTCGTTCTGGCGTTCTCCGGTCCCGGTATCGCTAAGGCTGACGACGACGATTGCCATGTCTCGATGGATCGATGGAAGCCGCGGGAAGCGGTCGAGACAATGGCCGCCGGTCAAGGCTGGGCCGTTGCCAGGATCAAGATCGACGACGGCTGTTACGAAATCCGGGGAACAGACCGGAACGGCCTGGCTTTCAAGGCCAAGGTCGATCCGGAAACCCTCGAAATCGTCAAGTTCCGGCACAGGGATCGCGATGACGACCGTCACGGATCGAGGCGTCAGCGGCCGCCAGCCTCGGAGAACGACGCCGTAGGTGGGACATCCTCCAACACCCTGCTCGGGGCGACCGTGCGGCCCAAAACCACCATCAAGTAGCAGTCCCATCTCGCTGTCGCTCAAGCACTGCGACCGTCGCAAGGAGATTCCGCCATGCCTCATGATCCGGCCCGTTATTCCAGAAGCATGATCGTCATCCACTGGCTGACGGCCCTGCTGATCCTCGGGGCCTGGCTGACCTCGACGGGAGGCCGTCATATGGCCGAAAACCCGCCCTTGCTGCATTTCTCGTTCGGGTTGGCCGTGCTCGTCCTGGTGCTTCCGCGCTTGATCCTGCGCCTTGTGGGCGGAAACCCGGACGCGCCCCAGTCCAATGGCCGTCTCGCCCTTGCCGCCAAAGCCGGACATGCGCTGCTGTATCTCTTCCTGATTGCCCTGCCGTTGAGCGGTTGGTGCGCTGCCTCGCGCCTCGGTGTTCCCGTTTCCTTCTTCGGCTTCCAGCTTCCGGCGATCACCGAGCGGGTGCAGGGCGCACCGGGCCTGATCGCGGACATTCATGAGAATGCCGGCACGATCATCCTCTACCTCGCCGGACTGCATGCCGCGATGGCGGTCTGGCACCAGTACGTCCTGCGCGACGGGACGCTGCAGCGGATGTCCCCACGCTGACGCAGTGGCAGAAACACGCGCCCGAACGGAGCGTGGCTGGCTGCCGTCTTGTTCAGTCCCCGGAGCTTTCGCGGCTGGCCTGCCGACAGGCCGGCCGCTCCTGCATCTGCGGACCTGACCGTTTCCGATGCTTCCTGACGAAGTGCTGACGGAAAATCCCGATGACCGTCAGGCAGCCCTCAGGCGTCTTCGCCACAGTGACGAGGACGGGTCGGCGCTCTGTGACGACCCGGACACCGTTTCCTCGCAAAAGGCAAGCCGACATGAAATCGCTTCTCTCAGTTCTCGCCATGACAACCGCCCTCACGCTGCCCGGCCTCGCCATGGCCCGGCCGGTGACATTGACCACAACGCTGACCAACTATGGCGGCGACGGCGCGTATCTCGCGCTCTATGTCACCGATCCCCAGGGCAAATATGCCGGCACGCTCTGGGTCGCTGGCGGAAAGTCCAAATATTACGAGCATCTTTCGGGTTGGTATCGCGCCACTGGCGGCCGCGCCGGTATCGACGGCATTACCGGGGCCAGCGTCGGTGCGGGGCGCACCCTGGAGATCTCGCTCGACCTTGCCGATGCGCTTTTCGACGCAGGTTACACGCTGCATGTCGACGCAGCCGTGGAGGACATGCGTGACAGCCCCAACGAGGTCGCCGTTCCCCTGACGGTTGCGAGCGCGAAGACGCCCGTTCGCGGTCGACGCTACGTTTCGACCGTCGCCTACTCCTTCTAGGCGGTGAAGGACATGATTCGTGTCATCCATCGCTGGCCAGGCCTTCTGGCCGCTCTTTTTCTGCTGGTCTTGAGCCTTAGCGGTGCAGCACTCTCGCTGTTTCCCGCCGCCGAACGGTTGTCCGCCCCGCAAGCCGAGGCAGGGCTTTCCGTCGCGACGCTGGCCGGGCGCATCCTCACCGTCCACCCTCAGATAGAACAGATACGTCGCGCGCCCTCCGGCAAGATCACCGCCTACTGGTTCGAGGATGGGGTGCCTCAGGCCGCCCTCATCGATCCCGCAACAGGGCTGGGTGTCGCCTCCAGCGATCCGAATGCTGTCTTGCAGTGGCTTACCGGCCTGCACCGGTCGCTCTTTCTCGGTGACGGCGGGCGCATCGCAGGGGCAGTGGGCGCTGCCGCCATGCTGGTCCTGGCTGTGTCCGGCGCCATGCTCGTCGCACGCAGGGCCGGCGGCTGGCGGCGATGGTTCGCGCCGATGCGCGGGCCGCTCGCTGGACGATTGCATGTCGAGATCGCGCGCTTGACCGTCGCGGGCCTCGTCTTGTCCTCGGTCACCGCATTGTGGATGACGGCGTCGACATTCGATCTCCTGCCCGACACGGCCACATCTCCCGTCGCCCACATCGAGGCGAGCGGCCGGGCCGGCATGGCCGCATCGCACATGAATCTGCTGAAACGGACACCGGTCACCGAACTGCGCAGCCTGGCGTTTCCCGACCCGGCCGATGCGACGGATGTCTTCACGCTGAAGACCGATCGCGGCACGGGCTATCTGGATCAGGGCACCGGCGTGCTGCTGGCCTGGAGCGACCTGACCGGATGGCAGCGCCTCTCGGAGACCATCTATATGCTGCATACCGGTCGAGGCGCGGCCGCCTTGGGCCTCGTGCTCGGCATGATGGCGCTCGGCTTGCCGGCGATGGCGGGCACCGGCCTCATCCTGTGGCTGGCGGGTCGGCGCGGGCGCCCCCGAATTCACGGCAATGTAACGGCTGGACGTGCAGAAACGATGCTGCTTGTCGGCAGCGAGAGCGGAAACACATGGAGCTTCGCTGCGACGCTGCACGCCGCACTGACGAAGCTCGGGCAGGCGGTTCACACCGCGCCGATGTCGTCTTTCGATCCTGAGCGTTACCGGCATGCCCGGCGCATTCTCATCCTTGCGGCAACCTATGGCGATGGCGATGCGCCCACTTCGGCGCGGGGGTTCCTCGATCGCCTGCAAGCCCTGCCGGCAGAGCCAGCCATTCCAGTGGCCGTGCTCGGCTTCGGTGACCGCAGCTTCCCGGCCTACTGCGCTTTTGCCCAGGTCGTCGCGAGGACCGCCGAGGCGCGAGGGTGGAGCACGCTGATCCCATATGACACCGTCGACCGGCAGTCACCGCAGGAATTTGCCCGTTGGGGACGATCGCTGGGTGAAGCGATGGGGATCGGGTTGGAGCTTGTCCATCGGCCAGCCTTGCCGGCGGCCTCCCCGTTGACCCTCGTTTCGCGACGCGAATACGGCGCAGAGGTGCAAGCTCCGACCGTGATCCTGCGGTTCGCGCTACCCAAAGTCCCGTTCTGGCATCGGTTGGCCGGGCGTGGCTTCGGTCGGTTTTCGGCAGGCGATCTTCTCGGCGTGCTGCCCGAGGGCTCGTCCGTTCCCCGGTTCTACTCGCTGGCTTCGGGACGGTGCGACGGCTTCATCGAGATCGTCGTGAAGAAGCATCCGGCGGGGCTTTGTTCCGGGCAGCTCTTCAATCTGGAGCCAGGATGTGCCGTTCGCGCATTCATCCGCAGCAATCCGGGCTTCCATGCCGGCAGGAGCAGGACACCGCTGATCCTGATCGGAGCTGGAACAGGGATAGGGCCGCTGGCGGGCTTCGTGCGTGCCAATGCGCGCCGCCGTCCGATCCACCTGTTCTTCGGAATGCGTCATCCTGCCAGCGATTTCCTCTACAAGGACGAACTGACGTGCTGGCGCCGCGAAGGGCGCCTTCACCGGCTCGTCGGGGCGTGCTCGCGCGGGCGGATGCCGCGCTATGTCCAGCACGCCCTCCTTGAGGAAGCCGCCCAGATGACGACCCTGATCCGTGGGGGCGCGAGAGTCATGGTCTGTGGTGGGCGCGATATGGCTGTCGGCGTTTCGGCGGCGCTTGCCGAGCTTCTAGCGCCAGCCGGATTGACGCCGGCACTGCTCAAGGCGGAGGGACGCTATGTCGAAGACGTCTACTGATCCGATGAGGCACACGCTTAACGGACCGACCATGGGAACGCGCTGGTCGGCGCTGTTCTACACCGCGGCAGGGTTCGATCCAGAGCCGGTTCGGCACGCTCTTCAAGCGGAAATGGACGAGGTGGACGAGCAGATGTCCACCTGGAAGCCCGACAGCGCTCTGATGAGGTTGAACGCTGACCCAGTCGGCGACTGGATCGAGGTCCCGGCTCGTCTGGCTGACGTGCTGCATCTTGCGCTCGAAATCGGCCGCGCGTCCGGCGGGGCCTTCGATATCGGCGTGGGCGATGCGGTTGGCGCCTGGGGTTTTGGCCCGCACGCGGCCGACCGGACCCTGATCCAGAAGGCACTCGCGACACCGCGCCAACCCACCCATGCCGCGCTCGAACTCGATCCTGTTCGCGCGACGGTGCGAAAGCGCGCGCCGATCACCATCGACCTCAACGGCATTGCCAAGGGATATGGCGTCGACCGGCTGGCCGCGATCCTCGCGCGCTTCGGCATAACTTCCGGCCTCGTGGGAATTGACGGCGAGATGAGGGCAATCGGTTTGCGTCCCGACGGTGAGCCTTGGAATATCGCCATTGAAAGTCCCGACACGGCCCGTCGAGCGCGGCATTCCATCCTCGCCTTGCAGGATGCTGCGGTCGCTACCTCTGGCGATTACCGGCATTGGACTGTCGTGAACGGTCGCCGTCTCTCACACACCATGGATCCGCGCCGCGGTGCGCCGCTGCTGTCGTCGCCCGCTTCGGTCACAGTCGTCGCACGAACCTGCGCTGAAGCCGACGCCTGGGCGACCGCGTTGATGGTTCTAGGTCCGACGTCCGGGATCGAGCTTGCCCAGCACCTTGGCCTCGACGTGCTGTTTCTTCTGCGCGACGCCTCTGGTCGAGTCCGGCCAATAGCGACAGGGCCACTTTTTTAGGCAGGCTGGGAGACCTGTCGGAGGGTTCCTGAGGTCTATCGGCAAAGATTGAAACAATCGCACAATTCGGACTGACGGGACCGGAAAATGGCCGTGCCTCCTGGTGGCGGGTGGACTTTGGCCAGCCATTCTTGTCCGGGAACGCCGCTCCACACCAATGCGTCGGAGAACGACCTGCGCAGCCTCGTCAAGCGCAAGATCTCCGGCGGCACGATGAGCGCGATGGTCGTGTGGCGCGCGACACCATGCTCGGGCTGATGAAAACCTGCCGCAAGCTCGGGCTGTCGTTCTGGCACTATCTCGGCGACCGCCTGCAACTCGACGGTCCGCCCATCCCGCCGCTGGCCACTCTGGTCGCGGCTAAGGCTTGAACACGGCTCTCCACTTTGCAAACAGCCCCGGCAAGGAGAACTACCTTGGGTCAGCGTCGATGCCACGGACATGTGTGCACAACGCCGCAAGACTGCTCCGATCTCGATGACCGAAAACCACCGTGCTTCCGCGACTCAACCCGTCTGTCCCCAAATCTGCCCCGGTTACCCTCCTTGGCGCGGCTCCTCGGCATCGTAGGCAGTCATTGACCATCTGTATTAACGTTTTAAATTCCGCCAACGGAAATTAATCAACAGAATGCTTCCGTCACGCAGACGTTAATTTTCGCGCCCAATCACTATCGATAGGTATCAGGTATCGATAGTTAGCCATCTCGTCGTGGTTTCTTGCCATCTTCGGGCACAATGACTATCTTGGAGGCAGGAATTTTGATCAGGAACTCGCCTAATGTCCGAGCCGCAGCTTTCCATCCGCAGCGCCAAAGCCAAAGAACTCGCGCACGCACTGGCGCGTCGCACCGGCATGCCGATGAGCAAGTTGGTCGAGCGCGCCCTCGAGCGCTATGACAACGAGCTCCGCCAGCAGTCTGCCCGGGCGCCGATCGATGTGCTGTCGGATTTGATGGCCGAAGGCCGGCATGCCGTCCCGTCCGGCACGACATCGGCGCATGACGATTTCTACGACGAGCACGGTTTGCCGCGATGATCGCTGTCGACACATCGGTCATTTTGGCGATGGCACTGGGGGAACCCGAGGCCGAACGATTCACGGCGTTGGTCGGTCGAGAGGCCGTCGCGATCGGCTGGCCGACGCTGCTGGAGGCGCGAATGGTGCTGACCGGCAAAGGATTTCCCAACGCTTCGAAAATCCTTGATCAGCTTTTCCAGTTGCCCAACGTCACGGCGATTGCTTTCGACGAGGCGCATTACCGGGAAGCGGAACGAGCGTTCGACCGCTTCGGCAAGGGTCGCCATCCGGCCACGCTCAACATGGGCGACTGTTTTTCCTATGCGGTCGCGAGGATCGCTAAGGCACCCCTTCTCTACAAGGGGCATGATTTCGGAAAGACCGATCTGAAATGCCACCCCGCGTCAGCCGACCTTTGAAGGAGCCGCTCTCCACCGCGACGCTCAAGCGCGCTGAAGAACTCGACGCGCTCGACGCCATCCTGCCGTTTGATCGCCGCGACCAGCTGGCTGCCCTGCTGACGGACGACGATGTCGCGACGCTCAAGCATCTCGCCAGCGAAGGCATGGGCGATAACACCCTCAGGGCGCTGGCGTCTGACCTCGGCTACCTCGAGGCGTGGTGCCAGCTCGCCACGGGCACTCCCCTCCCCTGGCCGGCGCCGGAAAGCTTACTGCTGAAATTCGTTGCCCATCATCTCTGGGACCCGCTCCGACGCGCGGAAGATCAGAGCCATGGCATGCCTGTGGAGGTGGAGGCTGGCTTGCGTTCCGGCCGGCTGTTGCGCGCCGACGGGCCGCATGCCCCCGAAACCGTGCGCCGCCGGCTGACAAGCTGGTCGATCCTCACCCGATGGCGCGGCCTGACAGGCGCCATCGATGGGCCGTCGCTCAAATCGGCGCTACGGCTTGCGGTTCGCGCCAGCGCCCGGCCGCGGCAACGAAAGAGCAGACAAGCGGTCACCGGCGAAATCCTGGCAAAGCTGCTGGACGCCTGCGCGGATGAACGCCTGGTCGATCTGCGCGACCGCGCCTTGCTGCTGACCGCGTTCGCCTCCGGCGGCCGTCGCCGGTCGGAAGTGGCGGCGCTGCGTGTGGAGGATCTGACCGACGAGGATCCCGTGCTGACGGATCCATCGATCCCGCACTCCCCTCCCCTTCCCTGCCTCGCCATCCGACTGGGTCGGACGAAGACGACCACCAGCGATGACGACGAACATGTGCTGCTGATCGGCCGACCGGTGACCGCATTAAAACGCTGGCTCGAGGAAGCCGATATCAAAGAGGGTCCGGTGTTTCGCCGGATTGACCACTGGGGGAACATTGATCGCCGTGCGCTGACGCCGCAGTCGGTCAATCTGATCCTCAAAAACCGGTGCAAGCAGGCGGGGCTCGACCCGACCTTGTTTTCGGCGCACGGACTGCGGTCAGGTTATCTGACCGAAGCCGCCAATCGCGGCATTCCCCTTCCGGAAGCCATGCAGCAGTCGCTGCACAAGTCCGTCACGCAGGCAGCCCGCTACTACAACGACGCCGAGCGTAAGCAGGGACGGGCGGCGCGGTTGGTTACCTAGCGCCCCCGCGAGCTCGCTCATCCTTGGTAGCGGCAATCGGCAGTCAGGCTAGCGGGGGCGTGGGGTGCTATTCGTTCGCGTCGACCGCGGAAAACAACTCATCGATATCGCGATGCCCCTCGATGATATTGACGACCTCAAAACGTTCGTCGGCGTACCGGAAAAAGATGACGTATCCTTTGAACGCCGCGCTGCGTATATCGGGGCGCAATTCCGGCCTTGCTCGGCCGAGGGTGCCGGGAAGATCGGCCAGTGTCCGGCATTTTTGCCGAAGTTCTCCCACAAACCGACGTCCCGCCATCAAACTACCGCTCTGTCGAGTGATGTATTCGAGAATATTGACCAGGTCTGTGAGTGCCGAAGGCAGCATACGAAGCTGCGGCACCCTTAGAAGCCTTCCTTGGTCAGTTGAGCGGCCTTGGCTTCCAGCGCCGCGTCAATATCTGCGTCGGATGCTTCGCCGCCATCGGCGATCGACTTGTTGAGGAGGCTGGTCAGAGCCCTCAACTTCTGCTCGCGCTCCTCGACCAGCCGCAATCCTTCACGCACGACTTCGCTGGCCGAACCGTAACGGCCGTCCTTCACGATGTTGGATACAAAGGCTTCCCAACGGTCACCAATGGAAACGTTCATGTCACACCTCCGTTTGCCCACAAGCATCGCACAATAACATGAATTGCGCAATTATTGACACTACGCCACCACCCCAAATGCGAACGCTCAATTCCGCATTCAAGAGGCCTTGAGACTTGGCGAGTACCGCATCAGCGCCATCAGCGTCGATCCAGGCTCGCGCTCAAATCCCGCAGAGAGCCGCCGGGCCGAATTGCCCCCCCATTCCAGAGTTTGGGAGATAATGACAACTGCATTTTCAGCCGCAGAAGCCGTTGACGCGCGTTTGCCTATATGGATGCTCCGTTGCTCGCCCCGGGCACCGATTTGAGTCTGGCGGGCCGCTATTCAGTACATAAAACACGCTAGCCTCAAAGACGGCTGATCGGCTACGCCCGCGTCTCGACAGACGGCCAGATCCACGATGCCCAGATCGATGAGCTGCGAGCTGCCGGCTGCGACCGCATCTATCAGGAGCACGGTTCTGGGGCATCGCGCGCGCGCCCAGTTTTGATCAAATTGCTTGGCGAGCTCACCGCGGGAGATGTCCTCGTCGTCGTTCGCCTCGATCGGCTGGCCAGCCGTGAGCCATCTATTGGCAGTGATCGAGGATCTTGAAGAGCGCGGTGTGCATTTCCGCTCGATCCGCGATCCGATCGATACATCGACGCCTCAGGGCATGTTCTCCCTCCAAGTTCTCGGCGCGGTCGCCCAACTCGAGCGGGCGCTGATTGCCGAACGCACCAAAGCCGGCATCAAGGCGGCGAGGGCGCGTGGCAAGCTCCCGGGAAACCCGGGCTTGCGAGAACGGCCACCGGAGGCCATCAAATCAGTCTCAAAAGCACGTGCAAAGCGTTATCTCGACGAGCTCATTGCATCCGCGCAAACTTGGCTGCCGATGGTGCGGCAACTGCGGCCTCACCACAGTTGGGACAACGTCGTGCGGGTGCTTAATCGCCGCGGTCACGACTGGACCGTCGAGCGCGCTTGGTGCGCGACAAGCTCGCGGAAAAAGACCCCCTGGCCCGGTCCCCTCGCCGTGCGCCCGAAGACCATCTGATGAAGCTGGTAGCGGCGATCGCCATTGCCGATCCCAATCTGTCGCTCCGCGACATTGCCGTCCAATTTGGATCAGATGGGAGAACGGTCTGTGCGCGGCGGCAAGAAATGGCAGCCTTCCTCCGTCCGCGACCTGCTGGACGAAGCCCACCGATATGGCCTCATCCGCCATTGAAGGCACGGCTCATCAGGCGACCGATCGCGTGCTTCCTCTGCCGACAGGGTCTTCCAAGCTATTGACGATCTGCGCCGCCGGCCGACGGTAATTGCCGCCGTCTCGCAGTTTCAGCCAAGCGCCTGCATCCTCATCCGCCGCGGTGGGTTCTTTTGGCGCCGGCTCCCCCCTCCCCTCCATGCCGAACCGGCCACGGTGTTTAAGAAGGTTGGCACTTTGGTGCCAGACTTTTTGATTGGCCGCCGTATCACCTTCGGCGCCGGAAACGCCGCTTGGACCATAGAAACAATGAGCAACCCCCAGCGGTCGAAATACTCGAAAGCTTCACCGGCTTTTCAGACGACGATGGGCATTTGGACGATGCTGCCCTGATTGCCGAGCATGTGCTGGACAATCGTTGTCGCGGCTCGTGGGTGGTCACCGGCGGCGGCGCCGGGATCAAGGTGAGCAGAACCGTGGCGAAACTGAATGAGGCGTTCCAAATTGTCGGCATCGGCGTAGCCGCGATTCGCGCAAAACCAACAGCGAGGTGCTGACCCTAACACCGGGTTAGCGCTGACGGTCACTCTATGCGCTGGGCGCAAATCAGCGTTGCCGGGGATCGAGAAAGTTGCCGGCCGACAATTTTCCAGTTTTATTATTTTTTTTCAATTACTTAGATAACGTCGACACGACGACAGCGGGGCCATCTTGCTCATCAGGCGCTAAAGCGAGCTTCCACGATGGTTACCGTCTGGGGGCCTTTTTTCTTTTGCGCGTTCAGTCTTCCTTCCCGTCATTCGCCGCCAGGAATTCGGAATAGAGCCGATCCAGGTTTTCAGCGAGATACTGCCCGAAGCGACCGGCGTTCTTCGATTTCATTGAAAGTTCGAAGGCCTTGCCGGAGTTCGAATACTGAGCCGAGACTGCCTTGTCGCTAGTCTGCCAGCTTTCCTTGGATTTCAGTGACATCTTTTTGACGGGTTGCCCCGACGTATCCAGTGCCTTGAATAGCGTGTTGAACCGCTCGTCGCTTGAAAGCGATTGGAAGCTCGGATCGCCGGCGATGTCGTTCACCTTTCCCGCATTGGCGGCCTTGCCTACCAGAAGCGAAAGCTCGAGCCAGCGGTCGCGCCCAGTCGAGGGCGCCGCACCGATTTGCTCGATGACTACCAACGGCACCCGTTCAGTCACGCTCATCATCTTCGAAACCGCCGTCTTGTCCGCAGCAAGAGCTGATGCGATCACTCCACGGTCGTAACCAAGCGCCTCCAAGCGTGAAGCAAAGCTGGCACGTTCGATGAACGAGAGGTTGGCGCGGGCTGAGTTTTCCTGGCCCTGGGCGATAACGTGTGTCCGGTCATCGATTGCTTTGACAACTGCCTTGACCTTACGGCCGAGTTCGCGCGCTACACGCACACGGCGATGTCCAAAGACGATCTGATAGCGTCCGGATGCAGACGGGTGAGGGCGCACGAGGATCGGCGTGTCCTGGCCGCGTTCGGCAATTGCCGCCTTCAATTCTTCAAACTGCTCGCTATCGTCCGTCAAACGATCAAGCACAAAGGACCCATCCACCGTATCCGGATCGAGCTCGACGACGGCTTCACCTTCGAGGAACCTGTCGGCCTGCTTAGAGAGTTCGTCGAGAGAACGCACCATGCTCTTTGACGCACCACGCATGGGATAGGCTGGCGCGGTATCCGCCTGCGGGATCTCCGCTGCGTCTACCAGTCCCGCCAGCAGATTTTTTCTCGCCATGTGCCTGCTCCGTTCTACCTAACCGACTGAGTGTGAAGGTTGATTTGATCAGCGTGCAGCCTTACGTCCCCAGGACGCATGCACGAGTTCAGCGATTTCGGCATTGACCGCATTCAAGGATCCAATCGCTCGTTCATAGGTCGAGCGCGTCATCTGGGCCTTGTCGACCTCGTAAAGTGTCTGCTTTGTAATTCCAGCGTCAGAGATCGCTGTCGACTTCAGCATCTGGTTCTTCAAAACGAACTGGTGAAACAGCGTCTGCATGAACCCTACCATCTGCGCCTGTGGCCCGTCCGTTGGCTCGTAGCGCGTGATGACGTAGCGGTACCATTCGAGATTGACGGCGGCACCAGCTTCGCGGATCGGCTTCAAGATGCCGCCCAGCATTAGCAAGAACTGTCCCATCGACATGACATCAAGCATCTGGGGGTGGATAGTGACGAGTACGCTTGTCGCCGCGGTCAGGGCGGTGATCGTCAGGTAGCCGAGTTGAGGTGGGCAGTCGATGACAACCACGTCGTAGCGATCTTCGACCCCGACAAGCGCGCGCGAAATGCGCGTGAAGAAGGTCTTGCCATCGTTCGAGCTCTTGTTCGTCATCGCGAGGGGCGTATCGTACTCGAATTCCTGCAGCTCAAGGTTGGCGGGTACGATGTCGAGGCCGGGGAAGGTGGTTGGCAGGATGATATCGGTGATCGATCGCCGTTGCTCGTCGTAGCGGATCGCTTCGTAAAGGGAAGGCGTCATGTCGAGCTCGGGCTGGAAGCCGTGAAGCGAAGACAGCGAAGCCTGCGGGTCGAGGTCGACGGCGAGCACTCTGTGACCTGTCAGTGCCATGTACTGCGCCAGGTGAGCCGCAGTGGTAGTCTTGCCCGATCCACCCTTGAAGTTGACGACCGCAATGATCTGGAGCTTCTCGCCAGCGCGCCGGCGTGGCACGTACTTGCGCGCTTCGGAGCGACCATGCTGGTCGAGGTACTGGCGCAGTTCCTCCATCTGCTCGGCGCTGTAGGAACGGCGGCCCGACGAAGACGTCTGGGGGAGGGGGCCTTTGCTCTCAAGGTGGAGCTTCTTCAACGTGCTTTGGGACACCCCGAGGAAATCAGCGACCTCCGAGAGCGAGAATTGGCGCAGCAGTTTCTTGGCATTCGGCGGGAACTGCTGCATGCTCAACAGGTGCAGCTTCTTTGAAATCAAATCGCCCTGTTCGAGGATCAAATCCTCAAAGTGCATCGGCTGTGCGGGAGCCATTGACAGCGAATTAGCGTTCATTGCAAGGAAGCTCTCAAATAACGGTTTTTCAGGCAGGAACTCATCCTAACCGTTATTATGTGCGGTTCCTTTCGTCTGACAAGGAATATAGAGTTAACAAAGGGTTAACTCAGAGCGGATCGACAGCAGCTCATGAAGTCAATAGAGCGCATTTTCCCACTGTTTTTCAATAGCTTACCGGCGTACTCTCCGCATTAGGGCCGCCGCAAGCTTTGCACCGGAGAATCCCTCATGCCCTTCCGGCTTTCGGGACTCGTCGTGTGCACAGGCACTATTTCGTCTCCGACTCACACCGCCCGACCGAATCGCCGACCTTAGACGCCGCTATGTTCGATTCTGCGCTGACCGTTAACCGTCCAGCACTACCACTGAGAAGGGCCGTCAAACTTGTTCGTAAAATCATTGCACAATGCAACCCATGGCAAACGAAAATTTGCAGAAACTTGTTGCGTTCTTTTGCCGCCGTTCGTTGAGTAAAAAGTGATCTCTGCCACCCTTAGGCGCAACAACCGCTCTTGATGGAGGCAAGGATGCTCACGGATTTCGTGGCCGGAACCGATCAGACTGTCCGAAGGAACACTGCCGCGCTTATTCAGTCGTCCGATGAGTGTTTCCGGGCGGCACAGGCGGCTGGCCTGATCGGGGTCTCCGCATACCCAAATCGGGGGCGGGGCGTTGAACTCCAATCAGCAAACGATGCAGGCCGTAACATCGTGGATTTTGTTCGATGCTCGTATCTCGGGCTGGACAACCACCCGCGGATAGTCGCCGGAGCAATCGAAGCGCTCGAACAATATGGAAACCTGCACTGGTCATGCGCGAGAACACGCCTCAATTTCAAGATCGCATTCGATCTTGAAGACGCTCTGTCAAAGCTATTTTCCGCTCGGGTTATCGTTTATACGACTGTCCTCGCTGCAAACATGGGCGCCTTGCCGCTTCTTGCCTCCGGCCATCTGACCAACGGAGAGAAACCCGTTGTCGTGTTCGACAAATTCGCGCACGCGACGCTGGCGTTTCATAAAGCGACGGTCGCTCTTGAGACAGAAGTCCTGACGATAGCGCACAACGACATCGAAGCGCTCGAGCGCGTGTGTCGAACGGGCAAAAAAGTCGCCTATGTCTGCGATGGCGTCTATTCCATGGGCGGCGCAGCGCCAATCCGAAACCTCCAAGAGCTGCAGAGCCGATATGGCATGTTCCTCTACATCGATGACGCGCATGGCATTTCGATCTTTGGCGATAAAGGACAAGGCTTTGCCCGGTCCCAGCTTGAGGGCCCGCTTGGGGACAGCACAATTATCGCGGCTTCGCTCGGAAAGGGGTTCGGCGCATCCGGCGGTTTGCTGATGCTCGGAACGGAGCGGCAAGAGGAGCTTTTCCGCAGATACGCGATCGCTCACGCGTTCTCCGCCTCTCCGAACGTTGCCGCTCTTGGAGCAGCGATGGCCTCCGTAGCGATTCATGAGAGCCCCGAACTGGCGATCAGGCAACGGGACCTGGGTGAGAAACTCGCTTTGTTCGACCTCCTGACGCCAACCGAACATCGTGGCACCACGTTACCTATAAGGACTTTAACGATCGGCGACCACGTCGAAGCCATCGCGACTGCGCGCTCCCTGCTGGACATGGGATTTTACACCTCGGTGATCTTTTTCCCGACCGTAGCGCGAGGGAAGGCCGGGATCCGTGTGTGCCCAACCGCCGGCCATACCATAGATGAGGTCAACGGCCTCGCAGACGCTGTCGGCAAGATAATGCGCTGAGCAACCGAGGGCTCTCAGATGTCGTATCGAGGGGCAAGAGAGGCGTGCCTGGAAACGTCGCGCCTTTACATGCGTCCCACCACGAGCGCCGATGGTGACGGCCTCTATCATGTCCACCGGGATGCCGCCGTGTCGCTGCTTCTGGCCAATGTGGATCAAATGAGCAGGAGTTGCTCGGATCACCTGCTTCAAGGCTATGTTCAACACTGGCGATCCTTCGGCTGCGGATTTTATCTCGTCTTTGATAGAAAAGAGGCAGCGAGCCCTCCTATTGGCAGATGTGGTCTTCGGCTCACCCCCGACGAAGAAGTCGAGCTCGGCTACTGTTTCTTAGCCGCCGCCACCGGCCGTGGTGTGGCGACAGAGGCGGCGGCGGCCGTCGTTGACCGCGCGTTCCAGACAATGTCGATCAATCAGATCGTCGCCTTCGTTCGGCCGGAAAACCATCAGTCCATGCGCGTTCTCACAAAACTCGGGTTTCAAGACCTGGGCTACGTAGAGCAGGGAAGAGCCCACAACCGGTTCATACTCAATCGATCCGTTCGGCATGGCTTGAACCAGCGATCGGCCTCCGTACCATGGTCGTGACCGGGGAGGAGGCCTGCGCGTGCTCGGGCCAAAAGCGGGCGCGTTTGTAGTTGAAGACACCCTTTTCATAGTAGCCGACGCCCGGGCTACGCACGAGCAGAGGTTCTCCGTAGTCAGCAAAATTGAGCTTGAAATGGTAGCCGGACTTCACAACGATAAAGTCCTTGCTGCTTAACCCGACACCTTGGCTGGTAAAGACAGCCGGGTCATGGCTGAAGGCTGGATGAGTGGTCAGCAACACCGAAAGTCGCCCGTCGATTTCGAGCACAGCCGTATCGCCCATCGTGCACGCCTGTCCCCCTTGAAACGGGCCGGCAAGAACGCAGTGTCCGTCGCCAAGATGTCTGACGACGGCCTTCACATGATACGGTAGAAAACCCGGGGTCACGCGCCCGCCGATCAGAATTTCGAGTGACGCTCCTTGTCCGGCGGTGTGCGCTGCGATCACTGCTTGGGGATCGGTCAGTGACATAGCACCCCGCAGGCCGGGATACCTTTCCAGAGCGGCCTGCAGGATGGCCGTACTGTCGCCGGGCGCCCCTGCAAGAATGCGGTCACCCATGTCCGCGAAGATGTAGCGCTCGCCGTGGCTAGCGGCACACTTCGTCAGCGCCTCGTCGATGGACAAAAGGTCATCGATAAACTCGTCTCTCCGGATCCAGAACGCCTCAGCAAGCTTCCTTGCTATGGTTGTCGGGTCGGCTTTGCCATTTGTGGTAACCACAACGGCTTGTCCGATATCGTGATCATCCGAGTAACGAAACACGTTGAACAGCGATATGTCCCATATACCCGGATCAGAACTGACGTAATCGCGCGCCATCTCGTGCAGGTCATAAAGGGGACCCGTCGCAGTCTCTCCAGCTCCAGGCAGGATCATTGGAACCTTTGCCATTGTCGTGACAGGTTTCAATCGACCATCCAGCATCGCCAGTATGCAGTCGGCAACCTTGTGGCCACATTCGACGACATCGGAATGAGGGTTCTCCTTGCAAGCGATGCAGATGTCGACCGCTTCGATCATATCCACAGTGACGTTGGCGTGGAGGTCGAGGCCGATGGCGATTGGTACGTCAGGACCGACGAGCGTTCTGAGTTCCGTAAGGAGCTCCCCTTCCGCATCGGGGCATCTGGTCGTCGCCATGGCCCCATGCAGTTCCAACGCGATGGCATCCGGCCGATGAGCCGCAACATCACCGAGCAATTGGTCCCGCAGTTCCACATAGAACTCATGCTCGACAAGTCCGCTCGGAGGGGCGGAGGCAGACAAACTTCCGACGATTTCGACATCGGCTTCGGTTAGCCGGCAAATGATACCGCCGATCGTCGAACCACTCTTCCGAACTTTCTCGAGGAAATCCTTGCCTGCCATGATCTCGAAGGCGTCCCGCCCGGTGACCCGAGGATTAAAACCGTTCGACTCGTGCCAGATTCGAGCGACAAGGACGGTTTTTCTTGGTGAGTTGAAGTCAGTGCTCATGTTGATCCTTACCTGATCCACGCATTCCAGCGTTCGAGCAGCCGCGGGGCGTTCGCGTTGATCCACTCGGCATCGGGCACGATGATGTGCTCTTCAATGTCGACAGGCGAGGGCATGCTGGCCCGCACTTCAGCCGACATCATTTCGATCGCAAGGTTGCTAGGCGGTGTGCATGAAAGCAGCTCACAGGCTCGCGCCTGGGCCTTCGGATTGTTGAGCCAATAGGCCATGAGCTTGAGAGCGTTTTCTCGATTGGGAGCATCCTTGAGCAGGGCGACGCGGTCTCCGACAAGAAAGGCGGCCTTGTAGGACCAGCCGATCGGGTGGCCCTCGGCTTTCAGCGCCGTTGCTCTGGTCAACCAGATTTGACCGAGACTGTAGTCCTTGTTTCTGAAACCCTGCACGCTTTGGTCGCCCGTCTTCCACCATACCGATACGGACGGGCGGATTTCATCGAGCTTCGCAAACGCCCGATCAACGTCGAGAGGAAAGAGCCTGTCGCGCGGCACCCCATCGGCAAGCAGTGCCGCTGCCATCACGCGCCAGGGGTCATCAAAGTTGGGAAAGGCTCTGCCGCCGGGGAACCGCTTCGTGTCCCACATGTCAGCCCACGTCTCGGGAACCGGCGCGGACGCGTTGCTGCGGTCATAGACGAGCAGCGTTGCGGTGGACTGGAGCCGGATTCCGCCCGGTCTGCAGGCGTCCGCAACCAGGTCTTCACGCCCGTCGAGGTTTCTGCAGAAGTCACTGATATCCGCAGCAGTCTCGAGGTGTTGCGGGGACATCGCCTGGATTTCGCCCTGCATGAAGAGATCCCAGGACACGTTGCCGGTCTTGACCATCGCAGTGGCCTTGGCCCGCATTTCCGCATTGGTTGCCGCGACGGTTTTCACGGTGATGCCCGTTTCCTTTGTGAAAGGGTCGAACCACGCTTCGCGCAAGGCCTTGTCGTAGGCCCCGCCGGTTGAGGCAATGATGACCTCTTCGTTGGCGCTTGCATGGCCACTCGCGCCCAACACAAGTGCGAGAGCTGCAACGATGAAGGTGCACGGCCGCTGTATGAGATACCTGGCTGCTGTCATTGGATTTTCCTCCCGGAAATAAAAATGTTGGCGTTTGATTCAGCGTTTCTTTGCGAAGGTCTGGACGGATGCCATCAGCAAAAGCGAAACACCGACGAGCAGCGTTGATGCGGCTGCGATGACGGGTGTGAGATTGAAATCGATGTCCTCGAACATCTTGCGGCTGATCGTCTTGCCGCCCGTGTCGGAGATGAAGAACGCCACCGTTGCCTCGTCGAAAGAAGCAAGGAACGCGAAGACGGAAGAAGCGGCGATCGCCGGGGCAATATTCGGCAGAACGACGGAAAAGAAGGCGCGCGGTCTGCTGGCCCCGCAGCTAAGTGCCGCAAGTTCGAGGACCGGATCGAGACGTTGAAGGGCCGCACTCACGGTGATGACCACATAAGGTATCGAAAGCACGGTGTGAGCGATCAGAAAGCCGAGAAAGTTACCCGTCAACTGAAGCGGTGCAAACACGAGATAGAGCGCAACGCCGAGAACGATATGCGGAACGATCATCGGCCCGATCGAAAGCGCCTGAATAATCGGCTTCCCCGCAATCTGACCCCGCACGAGGGCGATAGAGGCCAGGGTCCCGACGACCGTTGCGGCAACTGTCGTTGAAAGGGCAATTCTCAGGCTGAAGAGCGTGGCAGAGAGCCACTCTGGATCGGCGAAGAACTCCCCATACCAGCGTAAACTCAGACCACGCGGCGGGAACTCGATGAACTCGCCGGAGCTCAACGACATCGGGATGACCACGATCGTGGGCAGCATCAGGAAAAGCAGGACGGCGGCAACAACGATCCGGGCGAGACCGCCCGTGACGGATCTCCACAGGCGTCCTGATCCTGCGAGGGTCAGATGAGTGAACTGCAATGGAGTTTGAGAAGTGGTTTGATCAGTTGACACCGTTGAACCCCTTGTTCAGCGAGATGGTTTTTCGAAAGGCCACGACAAGGATGAGGGTGATCACCAGAAGCACGGTCGACAGTGCTGCTGCGAACGACCAATCCAAGACAACGGTGGTCTGTTGGCCAATCAGGGTTGCGATCATCATCGAACCTGGCCCACCAACCAAGGTGGGCGTGATGTAGAAGCCGATCGCGAGAATGAAGGTCATGACGCAGCCGGCAAAGACACCTGGCGTGCTCAATGGCAAGGTCACGCGCAAGAATGTTACGAGCGGTCCGGCACCAAGGTTGAGAGCTGCATGCGACAGGTCTTTCGGGATGGAGCGCAAGGTGGAAAACAACGGCAGGATCATGAACGGCATGAGCACATGCGCCATCGCCACGATCACGGCGGTCTCCGTATAGATGAGCTTCAGCGGCTCGCTGACGAGGCCTGCGTCGAGCAGAGCGGAATTGATGATCCCGTTGCGCTGCAGCAGGACGATCCACGCGTAGGAGCGGATCAGAACGGATGTCCACAAGGGGATCAGCACACATGCAGCAACGAGCGCCGCGGATCTGCCTTTCAGACGCGACATGGCGAATGCAACCGGGTAGCCACCGACGAGACATAAAACCATGACACAAAACGCCACCATAAAAGTCCGCAGCAGGACCAGCAGATACAAAGGCTCGTTGAGGATGCGCCGATAGCTTTCTATTCCAAATTCGGGCGTGAAGAGGCTGATCTTGACCAGTTGCAGAAGGGGGTAGACGAACCCGATTGCCAAAAGCAGGGCCAGCGGCATCAGCAACAGGATTGTCGCGCTCCGCGACAGGATCTTTGCCGATCCGCCGCGAGCAATCGAACCTCCAGGTATTTCCAGAGAAACTTGCTCCATCTAACGAGCCTCCGCCTGAGGAAACGCCGCGAGACGAGAGAGGTCGGGTATGACATCGACTTTGTCGCCGGTCGAAAAGCGCATCGTTGCACTTGTCTCGGCCTGGACGTGCAGCTGGCGGGCATCTCCGGCGGCGATATCGATCACATACATGTGGTGAGTTCCAACAAATACGCTCGCGGCCACCGTTCCGCCGATTGCATCGGGCCGGCCCTCTTCCTTCGCCATCAATCGGGCGCGTTCCGGACGGAACGCCAGTTGGACGGATTGAGCTTGTCTGGCCCCTGCCGTCCGACCTTTGACGCGGAAGAGACCTCCTGGCGCGGTTCGGACTATCGTCTCGTCAGCCTCGACCCCGACAACATGGCCTGCAACGAAGTTCATCTTGCCTATGAAGTCAGCTACAAAACTGTCGCGCGGCCTATCATAGAGATCTTGCGGCGAGCCGACCTGAACAAGGTTGCCGCCGGCCATAACCGCAACCCGATCAGACATTGTCAGGGCTTCTTCCTGATCATGGGTCACATAAACCACGGTTACGCCCAGGTTCTGCTGCAATGCCTTGATCTCGAATTGCATGCTTTCCCGAAGCTTCTTGTCCAATGCTCCCAGCGGCTCGTCCATGAGAAGCACGGGTGGGCGGAACACCAATGCGCGCGCCACGGCCACGCGCTGTTGCTGCCCTCCTGACAGTTCATGCGGATATCGCCCGGCAAAATCCGAAAGCTGAACCAGGCCGAGAGCGGCTGCCACATTCGCCTTGATGTCACCACGCGGCTGGCGCCGCATCTTCAAGGGAAAAGCAATGTTTTCAGCCACGGTCAGATGCGGGAACAGCGCATACTTCTGAAACACCATTCCGATCCCGCGCCGGTTCGGCACAACTCGTGTGATGTCCCTGTCTCCGACTGAGATCATTCCTTCGTCCGGGTACTCGAACCCTGCGATCATGGTAAGGAGGGTGGTCTTTCCCGAGCCGGAGGGGCCGAGGATGGACAAGAACTCCCCTGCGGCTATGTCGAGCGACAGTCGCTCCACCGCCAAGGCGCCCGCATAGCTCTTTCGAAGACCGCGTAGGGTGACTCTCTCTCCGATCAAATAAACCTCCCATTGATCAATCAATTACCGCAGGCTGCAAAGCTGCGAATAAACATGCAAGTCATGATTGCGTTACCCGTGGAGCGAATAGTGGTAGCTCTGCGAGGTCACATAAAGTTCGCGTAAACGACACATTTCACTTTTGTTGCAACATAATTGCGAACAAGTCAACCGGGAGACGTAGATTGAACGACGCAGCGGATGGAATCGAAACCACAGATGGAAAGAATCCGACGCGACTACGCGATGTCGCATACGACGATCTGAAGGAACGCTTGATCCGAGGGGCATTTGCGCCAGGCACCAAATTGACCGTGCGGGGCGTCGCCGACGAACTCGGAGTGAGTTCGACACCTGCTCGCGAGGCCATCAACCGGCTGACACAGGAAGGCGCGCTTGTGTTTTCAGGCCCGAAGACGGTGATCGTTCCAAGCCTGACGCGAGAAGCGCTCGACGAGGTGACCGCGATGCGATTGGCCCTGGAAGGCCTTGCTGCGTTCAAGGGGGCATCCAACGCCACACAAGAGACGATCACCCAGCTGCAGACACTGCAACAGACGATCAACCAGCGCCTCGACAAACGCGAATATGTCGGCGTCCTGGCCGCCAACCGCGAGTTCCACTTCGCGCTTTACCAGCTCAGCGGCATGCCCAACCTCGTCGCAACAATCGAAACACTTTGGCTGCGCACAGGGGCGGCGTTCCATGACCTGTACCCGGAGTTCGCAGAAAACAGATTTGGTGTGCACAACCACCTGGCCGCAATCGAAAGCCTTGTAATTGGCGATTCCGAGGGCGTGCGGGCGGCAATCGAGAGCGACATCCGGGACGGATACCGGCGCCTCCGCCGGGTCGATGCGGACAGAATTCGGCGACAGTCGACGACCTAAGAAAAGTTTTTTGTTGCGTGACTTCCCAGAGCGTCATTTTTGTTGCAACATAATTGCGACGAAAACATGAACCACTGCTCGTTGCAAAGGGAAGTTTGATGATGGACAGCATAGTGGCCGCTCGGGCTCAATCCAGAGCCCGGTCCAACGCCGCATTCAGGGAGGCGCGCCGATACTTTCCGGATGGCACCTCAAGAGCTACGGTTGAGCGCGATGGTGGCCCGATCTACGTGACGCGGGGGGAGGGGGCCCACCTCGTCGATCTCGACGGCAGCAAATTTCTCGACCTCAACAACAACTTCACTACCCTGATACACGGCCACGCGTTCCCGCCGGTCGTCGAAGCAGTATCTCGAACGATAAGGGACGGAACCTGCTTCGCTAACCCAACCGAACATGAAATTGCACTCGCCGCCTTGCTCGTCGAGCGCATTCCGGCGATCGAAAATATTCGCTTCGTAAACAGCGGCACGGAAGCCGTCATGTTCGCAATCAAAGCGGCGCGCGCATTCACGGGCAAGACAAATGTGGTTCGCTTCGAGGGCGCCTATCACGGCGCCGGCGACTGGGCTGAAGTCGGGCAGTCAAACAGCCCGGCAAATTGGGGACCAGTCCAGCGACCGAGCAGCGTTCCGGGTTACCGCGGCGCCCCGGCCAGCGTCGCAGACGACGTGACGGTCCTGCCATTCAACGACGTTGACGCCCTTGAACACGCGATCGGTTCCGTCGGCGGCCGAACCGCCTGCATTTTGATCGACGTCATGCCGAGCAGGGCCGGCTTGATCGAACCTGAGCCAGAGTTCATCCAGGCGATCATGGAACTGGCGCGCCGTCATTCCATTTTGATCGTGTCCGACGAAGTTCTCAACCTCAGGCAGGGATACCAAGGCGCATCCGAGCGGCACGGCCTTACCCCGGACCTCATCACCGCGGGCAAAATCATTGGTGGGGGGTTCCCCATCGGTGCGATCGGGGGCTCCAGCGAGGTGATGCGCGTTTTTAGCGCGGAGCATGGCCGGCCGGCGGTTCCGCAAGGCGGCACCTTCTCTGCAAATCCAGTCTCCATGGTCGCCGGCCTAGCAACTATGCAGGCCATGAATGAAGATGCATTCAGCCGTCTCGAGCATTTTGGCGATCAAGTCCGCCTCGGGCTTCGAACGGCCATCGCAAGAAGCGGCGCGCCATTCTGCGTGACCGGCACTGCGTCCTTGTTTCGGATCCACCCACGCTCAGAACTTCCACGCACCTACCGCGAAGCCTTCATGTCGGCCGAGCAGGAGGAAACGATGCGCCGATTGACCCGCCATTGCATTTCCCACGGCATCTCCCTCCCGATGGGCGCTTCGGCATGCCTCTCCACCGCCATGACGGCGGCTGACATCGAACATGTCATCGAAGTCTTCGATGATTTTCTTTCCCAGACCTACTAAACGACGAGAAGCACAATGACGATCAATACGAAAATGGTCACCGTCGCGGAACGCATGGCGCTTGCGCTTCAGCGTCATGGCGTCGAGCACATATTTGCACAAAGCCTTCCATCCGCGCTCATCCTGGCAGCCGAAGCAATTGGCATACGCCAGATCGCCTACCGGCAGGAGAACATGGGCGGTGCAATGGCAGATGGCTACGCGCGCGTTTCCGGCAAGGTTGCGGTGGTCGCCGCTCAAAACGGGCCGGCAGCAACGCTCCTGGTTCCACCCCTCGCCGAAGCCTTGAAAGCCAGCGTCCCGCTCATTGCACTTGTCCAGGACGTCGAACGCAGACAAACCGACAAGAACGCCTTCCAGGAACTGGACCATATCCAGTTGTACCAACCTTGCGCAAAGTGGGTGCGCCGCGTCACTGAGGCGGACCGCATTGAAGACTACCTCGACCAGGCCTTCGTTGCATCCGCCTCCGGAAGACCAGGACCCGCAGTGCTTTTGCTGCCGGCGGACCTCCTTAGAGAACAAGGACCCGAGCGGCCGGCAATAAGGCGCAGCCACCTCGGACATTATCCGCTCGATCGCGGGCGCCCCTGCGATGACGTCATCGCGCTCGCAGCTAAGCTGATCGCCGAAGCGCAAGCACCGATTGCCATCGCGGGGGGAGGGGTCCACGCAAGCGATGCGTCGCAAGCACTTGCAACTCTCCAGGAAGCTGCTGGATTGCCGGTGTTTACGACGAACATGGGGAAAGGATCAGTCGACGAGCATCATCCACTCTCAGCCGGCGTTCTTGGCTCGCTCGTCGGACCGCGCTCGCTCGGCAGACACACTCTGCCGCTGGTCGACGGCGCAGACCTGATCCTCTTGGTCGGCTCGCGTACCAATCAGAACGGGACCGACAGTTGGCGCCAGTTTCCTCCCAACGCGAAGATCATCCATATCGACGTCGATCCGCTGGAGATCGGACGCAATTACGAGGCACTCCGCCTGGTTGGCGACGTCAGGGCGACGCTTATGGCACTCACCAACGCATTGAAGGACCGAGACCTTTCCAGGCGCAGGGCGGGGCGGACCAGGATAGAAAAGCAGATCGCCCAATGCTGGGCCCGGTTTGAGGTCGATCGGCAAGATGTTGCGTCCTCGAACAAGATGCCGATCCGTCCGGAGCGCGTGCTTCGTGAGCTCCAGGCACAGTTGGATGAGAACGTGATCGTCGCTGCTGACGCCAGCTACTCATCCATGTGGGTGGTCGGCCAGTTGCGCTGCGCAAGCGCTGGCGCTCGTTTCATAACACCGCGGGGCTTGGCGGGACTGGGATGGGGCGTGCCGTTGGCGATCGGCGCCAAGTGCGCCCAACCGGCCAAGAAGGTCGTCGCAATCGTCGGAGACGGCGGCTTTGCTCACAGCTGGGCCGAACTCGAAACAATCGTCAGAAGTGACCTCCCCATAGTCATCGTCGTGCTGAACAACGGCATTCTTGGCTTCCAAAAGGATGCCGAGATCGCAAAGTTCGGCAGACATACGACGGCGATCGACTTTAGCAGCGTTGACCACAGCTTGATCGCGCGCGCTTGCGGCTGCGCATCCGAGCGGGTCGAAAAGCCAGAGGATCTTGCCGGCGCGCTTGGGCGTGCCTTGAGCAGCGAGACCGCGACCTTGATTGAGGTGATAGCGGATCCCGGTGCGCATCCGGCTCTTTCACTTTTTGCGCAGATGGACGAATGCGCATGATTGCCGAACACGAAAAAGTGGCCGTCGTGACGGGCGGCACATCCGGCATCGGGCTCGCGACGGCGCAGCGCCTGCTGAAGGATGGCTATCGTGTCGCTGTCTTCGGACAGCGACACGATCAGGCAGTGCTCGCCAAGCAGGCGCTTACAGCGCTCGCCAGCGACGAGTGGGTGATCAGCGGGGAGGCCGATCTGACGAACCCGCCGTCGATCAGAGCTTTTTTTGCTGAAGTGGAAAAGAGCTGGAGATCCCCGGATATTCTCGTTTGCTGCGCCGGGATTTCGCCGAAAGGCGAAAATGGCCCAACAGCGCTTCCGGATCTCACCCTCGATGAATGGAACCGCGTGTTCGCAGTGAATTTGACGGGCGCAATGCTCTGCTGCCAGGCGGTCGCAGAAAAGATGATCATTCAGGGCTTCGGCCGGATAGTGCTGGTCGGATCGATCGCAGCACGAACTCGCCCGAGGATCGCAGGATTGGGATACGTCAGTTCCAAGGCCGGGTTGTCGGGACTGATGAAAGGCCTTGTCGGCTCCCTCAGTCCGAAGGGAGTAACGGTCAACCTCGTGGCACCAGGAAGGATCGTCACCAACATGACGGGCCCCGCTGAGCTGCCGGTCAATGTGGAGGCGCGTCAGCGCATTCCACTCGGACGGCTCGGAACTCCGGACGACGTTGCTAGCGTAATCGCGTTCCTGGTCTCATCGGAGGCAGGTTTCGTCAACGGCGCCACGATTGACGTCAATGGCGGAGAATTCGTGCCCAATTAGGGGCTGTCAGGGTGGTACATGGCGCGCGTGCTTGTGATTACGGATGATCCGGATTTCTTCAGCCTGCTCGGGTATGTCCTCCAGGCTGAGGGCTTTCTGGTTTCTCGAGCAATTAGGCCGGGCGACATAGCGATTGATGAACACGTCGATCCCGCGGTCATCATCCTCGATACCAGCGAAAACACGCTAGAAATATGCCGATCGATAGTGTCGAGCAACAAACAGCCGGCTGCCACCATCGCTCTCATTCGATCCACCTCTTGCGAACTTGTCGCCCGATTGCTGCCAGCGGGCGTGACGATATGCGTGACCAGACCATTCGGTCTCCCGCGCCTCCTCGATATTCTGCGACGGGTCGCCGGTTCGCCCGGCGAGCGACAACACCCACCCTCTCGCCTCCGGCTTGATCGTCTCGAGCGAACGGTCACTTGGAAAGATCGGACGATCCCGCTCTCGCCAATTGAATTCGGTCTGTTTGCCGACCTGCATCGGCACTACGGTCGGGTAAGGCTGCGCACAGACCTGCTTGCCGCCGGCTGGTCTCAGCCCGGACTAACTGTCCGCTGCATCGACGTCCATGTTTGCCGGCTGCGGCGGACGTTGGCGCCGCTCGGCGAGACCTTCATCGAAACGATCAGAGGCTCCGGGTACAAGTTGGTTGCGCCGCCAGACAATTAGACCATTACACGGTACGCGCGCCCAGCTGATGAAAGACTGCGGCCCAAAGGCGGCAATCCTCTTCGCGACCATCGAATTTGGCCTCCAAAGCGCTCCAGGCAGCGACCAGACGTGCATCGTCGCCAAATACCTTGGTGACGGCGTTTCTGAGATGCCTTTCATTCTCGTTCGCTCGCAAAGCGGCTTGCGAAGTAATCATAGAAGCGGTCGTTTGCGTCGACATAACAGGCTCCACTGAGCCGGCGTGGATTGACTTGCGTTGCGCCGGCCTATTGGACCTGATCACAGGTAGTGCGAAATTCGCACTGAGCCCTTGGCGTATGCAAGACAGTCGAAATACAAATTACTGCCTTATGTTACCTCATCTTTAATTTAAGTGTTATGGAATATTGAATTTCATTCTGAAGAAGAATTGCATAATCGCCTATTCGTGACCGTATTGCAATCGAAAGGCGAGAATAATCCTTCCTATCGCAATCTTTTTGTGACATCAAAATGACGATGCCAAAAGGATGACTGGATGGTGCCTCGAATACTCATCAATTCAACCGATGCGGAACTTTACCTTTGGCTGGAATACATTCTTGCCACAGAAGGGTTTCAGGTGGAACTGAGTGACGGGATTGATCGCCAGATCGATAGCGAGGTCCTGGCTGTCGTCATCGACTGCCGCCTCACGGGCGACCCATCTGAACAGTGCTGCGCTTCTATGGACCAACTTGCAGCTCTGTCCGTTCCTCTTATCGCCCTTGTCGAGGGCGATGATCGCAAACTCCATCTCGATCTGATCAAGGCGGGCGCCGAACGGTTCCATCGACCAATCTCGCCGCGGCGGCTGGTAGACTACTTGCTGCGCCTTTCGCCGACACAGACAATGAACCCGGAGCAAAGGTCTCCAGGGCCGAAATCGCTACGATTCGCTGAAATCCAGATCGATCTCGCGTCGCATCGTGTCATTTGCGCTGACGAGGAGATCTATCTTCCGCCTCTCGAGTTCAAACTTCTGGTTCTTCTGTTGAGCAAGCAGGGACAGGTCTGTTCACGTGACGAACTGATCGAGGCAGCATGGCCAGCGACTGTGTTCGTCGAACCACGAACCGTAGACGTCCATGTCGGGCGATTGCGGCGCACATTGCGCAGGTCTTTACGACGCGACCCAATCAGGACAGTGCGATCGATAGGATACGCGCTCAATCAGAACTGATTGCACTCACAAACCTTCACAAAACCATTGTGAATTCTTCATCCAGGCTTCGTTGCACCCTTTTTGCGAGCATTGCACGCTTGGCAATCGCAACCGGAGATGATGCCAGATGAATTCGGCCCTGGACCAACTAATTGACGCAAGCAATGTTGCAATGAATGAAGAAGACATTCGCGAGGCACTTTGCGCGTTCACGAAGCGATGCGCATTCGACTGGTTTGCCTATGTCGATATGACCTTCCCATTCGGTGCAGCGTTCACGAACTTCCCCGAGGCGTGGCAGGACGAGTATTCCGCCTGCGGCTACTTGCAGATCGACCCCGTCATGGCCCAGGCCCAGCGCTTGATGCGCCCGTTCGCCTGGCTAAACGCACCCACGCCGGGTGCCGACCGCAACGTCAGACTATTCTGGGAGGGCGCCGGCCGCCACGGCATTGGGGGAGGGGTATCCATCCCTATCCGTTGCCCCTTCGGCAACTTCGCGGCACTGACTTTCGCCGCGAGAGACTGGCCGCATACCAAATCGCCACTCGACGAATTCAAGGCGATCGCCGCGGTCGCCTTCGTCCATGCACGCATCGTTGCGTGCCGGCCCACCACGCTCAAGGCGCCCGATGTCAATCTTTCGGCGCGCGAAGTCGAATGCCTCGCCTGGGCATCGCTCGGGAAATCGATGGCAATGACAGCGGAACTGGTGGGCATGCGGCCAGGCACCGTGAAGTTCCACCTCGATCGGGCGCGAATGAAGCTTGGAGCGTACAACCTCACCAACGCCGTTTATCAGGCAACCCGTCAACGATTGATTTAGTGCCAGGTGAACGTTCGCAGTCGGCGACGCCGATCCTCCTCGAACAATACCGCCAACCTCGGAGCTAAGGGCGGTCCATGATGGGATGCGAGACCATAGCGAACTTGTGGTTCTTTTCGAACAGCTCGAACTCGCCGCTCGATAACAGGACTGCCCCTATAACCTTGCAAGCAAGGTCTCTCCGTTGGCGGCGGCGGTATGGTCTCAGCTCGCCGCCGACGCGGGCAATCTAGCGCTCGTGCAGCGTGGCGAGGAGGTTGCCCCGAGAGGCGATGCGTCGCGCCCAGATAGCCATGTAGCAGGAGGACGGATCGAAGCTGTGGAGGAAGGTCCTCGTCACAGGGCTAGCGCGCGCTGCAGATCGTCGTGCTCGAACGCGCTGGCCATGCGGTTGATCTCGGCCGACCGCGCACCGACCACCTTTGCGGTCTCCCGCCAAGTCGCGGTGGCGGTCGCCACTTCTTTGATGATAGTGCGAGCTTGGGCGAGCGTGAGCGCGAAGAACCCGGCGGTTTCTTCCAGCAGATCGAGCGAGCAGGTACCCTCATCGAGATCGATATTGGTCGTCAACACCCGTGCCTTGACGTCGGTCGGCACCGGATTGAGGTCATAGGCAGGGGACAACGACCACCCGACCTTACCGAGCCAGAGAAAGCCGTGATTTCGCAGGTGATCGTCGACGTTGGAAATCAGCACATTGAAGGCCACGCGGCGATAAAGGGCGTGGGCATCGGTTCTTCCTTGCGCTCCGTGTTCAGCCAACGCGTCCACGATCTCTGGGTAGCTACCGCGCTCACCGTCCCTGGCGCCCATCATCGCCATTGCCGACAGGAAGGGAATTCGGACGGTACCATCGCGGTCGAAGCGACGGGACAACATGACCTTCTTACCGGCCACGTCTATGAGTTCGTGGAGGGGCGTCGCAATGCCGGCCTGATCAGCCAGTCGCAGAGCAATCTCCTCCCATGTCTCCATGCTATATTCGTCGGTCTCCTTGGGAAACTTGGCAATCGAGAGGTGGCCATGTTGATCGATGACGGAGGCCTTCGGCCGGGCCCCACCAAGCGACGAGCCAGGTGCAAAGATAAGTTGGAGGTCTTCGTCGGTCTCCTCATCGCGTAGGATCCGCTCGGTGATCTGCAGCAGGCGACCGAGCTCGATAAAGGCGGGGACACCGGCGCGGATCGGAGCCTGGAACGGCTCTTCGCCGGCCCAGCGAAAGCGTAGTGCACCCAACCGGGTCTCGTCGGCGACGCCAAGCAGATAGTCACTTTCAGCTAGCGTGCGCACAGCACGGCCGTCCCGCTCCGCAATGCGTCGTTCGGAGCGTTGCATGAGGCGGCGGCCCCAGGTGTCAGGTGCCGAATCGCCGATGGAGCCGAAGGTCGTGAGGCCGGCGGGCGGCGCGAAAGCTCCTCGAGTGAGGGCCAAAGCCGGCTCCAGCGAGAAGCGGTCGGGGTCCTCCAGCCAGGCGCGGTCATACTCGAACATGATAGTCTCAGCGCCACGGACGCGATTGCTCCGCGCCAGCCCGGTCGGACGCGTGCGGCCGTGAAGGTCGATGTGAACTTCGAAATCAGCCATCTCGCGATGATCCCGGCAATCGCCTCGGGTGAGCGTGCTTAGGTAGTTGGGCGCTGGCCAGCGACTGACCGACACTGTCGTTACTGATGTCGGCGATCTGGCTCAGCCCATCCAAGAGGCCAAGCGCGTGCAGGACGCCGGCATAAATGCCGATACTGACGTTGGTGTCGCCTGCCTCGATCTTCTGAAGTGTCGAGCGCGACGTGAAGGCACGTTCGGCCACCACAGCCATCGGCAGCCGCCGGCGCCGACGTGCGTCATGTATGTCTGCGCCCAGTTTGCGCAGCGCGCGCCGCACCGCGGCCGGAGGATTATGAGGTGTCGGCATTTGCTACCTTCGCACTACAATTTGGCCGAATATGTAGCACCAAGCTTACAATTTTTCCAGAGGCGATAGTCAAACAAGAAGTCCAACGGGTTCAACTCGGGAAACGGTACGATGAGAAGTCTGACGCGCCGGTCCGCCACTCTATATAGGCTCTCAGCGCTCCTGCACTCCTGCGCTCCTGCGCTCCTGCGCTCGAATGAAGGCCGACAATGGTGATGTCACCAAACATAATCGTGCCAAGCGCATCGACTTCGCCCCACGGGCTCATCGGATACTCACGCTCGGCTCTGGATAGACGCGCCGGATCGTTTTTGCTTCTTCGACTCCTTGAGACATGAGGCGAATACAGCAACGCGTATGGTTCTATCCGATCTTCTGCCGGACCGAATTTGCGACGGATACGTTTTGCCTGACGGTCTTGCCGGGAAACGGCTCACCCAACATATCCTCCCCACCTAGCTTTCGAGTTTAGTAGCCAGAGCTTCGAGCGCATTGAGATGGTCTTCGCAGACTTTCTTGACCAACGCGTGGAGGACTTGCGTGCGCTCGACAAGGAAAGCGAGCGCCTCGTCGGTTATCTGGTAGTGCTTCGAGTACCGCGCCTTCACATAGGCTTCGTTTATCGTGTTGAACCAGGCAACATAGCGCTGGCGGTCTTGGGGCCAGGCATCCGCCAGACTACGGTCAAGTTCTTCCGCAAAGCCGCGCAGGGAACGCAGATTGTGCGTCGGCGGACCATAGTTCTTCAGGACAAGCAGCACGGTCGAATAGGCGTGTTCTATGGATTGATGGAGCTGAAACGCTGCAAGTGCGGCATCACCCTCAGATATGCAAAACCGTGCAACCTTGAGGAATCCAAGGGCGTGCGGCAACCGGCCCTGATAATGCTCGCGCGCGACATCAAGTTGCTGCTGCGGGCTTAGCGGTCGCGGCTCAGCGAGCGGCTCACTGTCAAGTTCATAGAGCACAATCCCTTGTTGACGGATATCGCAGAAGAAGTCGTTTCCCTTTTTGAGCTCTTCATTCACCTCCCGCCGCGAATGCACGATAAACGGCACTTGGTCGCCTTTCAGCATTTTGTCGGTCAGCAAGCGATCAGCGGCGCTGTTCCAGTAGGTGACAAAATCCGTCAGCTTGCGATTGTTGACGATGACCAACAGGTCGTAGTCGGAACGATATCCTTTGCCAGTGTGCGCCTCATCCACCCAATCGCCGCGGGCATAGGAGCCGAACAGGATAACCTTGAGTATGCGCCCCTTCTTCTTGAACTCCGCAGCGCCTTCGGCCAGCGCATCGTCGAACTCCTCGCGCAGGATCTCCAATGCCCGAGCGAGCTGGCGCCGCTTGGCTTCGGGAAGGTGATCCAGGCTGGATTTCATCATGGTCGGAGGAGGCTCTAGCTTCGCGGTTCAATGGGCAGTCGATTGAAACAATATTAAACACTCTCCGACTCGCCGCAACCCAAGCGTTAGATGCTGCTGCCGCCGAGGCTTTGCCCCGACGGGCCAATCCTCCCGGCGGGGGGCGACTAACACTTCTGCGAGTAGATTGATCCGCGCGACGCTGCAAATCTCCCCGACGACCCGAACAGGAGATTTGCTTGATGCCTGTCATCCCAATGACTCGTTGCGAAACCAGTCCGATTGCGTGCCGTGACATCCCCGGCCCAGTGGCAACTACCGGGACGCGGAGCTTCGACGCCGAAGTTGCCGCTGCTGGCCTTTGGCTTACTTCTGATCAGCCGCTCGTCTCGATGGCATCTCTCCAGCAGAAAGTTGCATGAGCCATGATGACACCCCTCAATCGCTCACTTCCTCGCCTCATTAGCAAGCTGCAGAATGCTCTCGGCGATCATCTTTGCGTGGCCCTCGATGATCCGAGCGTGGTCGAAATCATGCTGAACCCCAACGGGAAACTGTTCATAGAACGCTTGGGCCACGGCATCACAACGGCGGGTGAGTTGTCCCGATCTGCGGCAGAAACCGTGATCGGCACCGTCGCTCATGTACTGAACTGCGAGGTGGACGACGAACGCCCGATCGTTACGGGCGAGCTTCCAATTGGCGGCCACCGCTTCGAGGGTCTTCTTCCGCCGGTTGTGTCGGGACCATCCTTCACGATCCGGCGCCGTGCCTCACGACTCATCCCCCTAGACGAGTTTGTCACCAGCAAAGTCATGACGACCACACAGGTCGAAGTCATTCGGAGTGCGGTGGCCGCAAAGCTGAATATCGTCATCTCCGGCGGCACGGGATCAGGCAAGACGACGCTTGCCAACGCAATCGTTGCCGAAATCGTCGCCCAGGCACCAGAGGATCGCCTCATCATTCTCGAAGACACGGCCGAAATCCAATGCGCAGCGGAAAATGCCGTTTGCCTCCACACGAGCGATGCCATTGACATGTCCCGTCTCCTCAAAAGCACGATGCGACTTCGGCCCGACCGCATCATTGTCGGTGAAGTCCGCGACGGAGCAGCCCTAACGCTGCTGAAGGCCTGGAACACCGGCCATCCAGGTGGTGTTGCGACGATACACTCGAACACGGCGCGCTCTGCACTTCGGCGTTTCGAGCAGCTTACGGCCGAGGTCAGCCAGCAACCGATGCAGGCGGTGATTGGGGACGCTCTCGATCTGATCATCTCGATCGAGCGGACACCGAAGGGACGTCGCGTCCTGGAAATCCTTCACGTCGAGCGATTTGCCGGCGGCCAGTACCAGATCGAGCCCTACGCCGAGGAAGCACGCAATGCAGCCTAACCGCAGATTTCTTCCATTCAGCATTGTTGCACTATCTGCAATCGCTGTTGCTGGCCCCGCGGTCGCGGGCTCGGGCGGAGGACTTCCATGGGAAGGGCCGCTTGAGCAGATTCAGGAGTCAATCACTGGTCCAGTCGCCGGCTATATCGCGCTCGCGGCAGTCGCCATCGCCGGCGGCATGCTGATCTTTGGTGGCGAGCTAAACGACTTCGCACGACGGCTGGTGTATGTGGTCCTGGTCGCCGGGGTCCTGCTCGGTGCCACACAGATCGTCGCCCTTTTCGGCGCCACCGGAGCCACCATCGCACTGTCGGAGTCGCAGGCAGAATCGGTGTGTTCGGATGGAAGTTGGGAGGCGGCGCGTGGCTGAAACCGGTCTTCAACGCAACCGTATACATCGGGCCCTCTCCCGACCAAACCTTCTGCTTGGTGCAGATCGCGAACTGGTGCTGATTACAGGCCTTGCCGCCGTCATCCTTATCTTCGTGGTGTTAACGGTCTATTCGGCGCTCTTCGGGATCGCTGTCTGGATCATGGTCGTTGGCGCGCTACGCATCATGGCCAAGTCGGATCCGCTGATGCGGAAGGTCTACCTCCGCCACATTTCCTATAGACCCTCTTACAGACCAACCGCCTCGCCGTGGCGCAAGTATTGAGGAGGCGAGCATGGTCGCGCTCAAGCAATTCAGGGCCAAAGGCCCTTCGTTTTCTGACCTCGTACCCTATGCCGGTATGGTGGATAACGGCGTCCTTCTCTTGAAAGACGGAAGCCTCATGTCCGCCTGGTACTTTGCCGGGCCAGACCTGGAAAGCGCGACAGATCAGGAGAGGAACGAGCTCTCTCGCCAGATCAACGCCGTCCTGTCGCGGCTGGGCAGCGGTTGGATGATCCAGGTCGAAGCAATCCGGATTCCAACCGTCGACTACCCGTCGCAAGAACGTTGCCATTTTCCGGACCCAGTTACGCGGGCAATCGATGCGGAACGCCGCATGCATTTCGCGCGCGACAACGGGCATTTCGAGAGCAAGCACGCTCTGGTGCTGACGTATCGGCCGCCCGAGTCCAGGAAAGCGGTGCTGAGCAAATATATCTACTCCGACGAAGAGAGCCGCAAGAAGTCCTACGCCGACACGGTTCTCATCGCGTTCAAGAACGCTGTCCGCGAGGTCGAGCAATACTTCGCAAACACCCTATCCATGCACAGAATGCGAACCCGCGCCATCGCCGATCGAGGCGGCGCACGAACAGCCCGCTATGACGAACTCCTTCAGTTCGCCCGGTTTTGCATTACCGGCGAAAACCATCCAATCCGCCTCCCAGACGTCCCGATGTATTTGGACTGGATCGCGACGGCCGAGCTTCAGCACGGGCTGACACCGATGGTCGAAAGCCGCTTCCTCGGCGTCGTCGCGATTGATGGCTTTCCTGCTGAGAGCTGGCCGGGAATCCTGAACAGTCTTGACCTGATGCCGCTGGCCTATCGTTGGTCGTCGCGTTTCGTGTTCCTCGATGCGGAGGAAGCTCGACAGAAACTCGAGCGGACGAGGAAGAAATGGCAGCAGAAGGTGCGGCCGTTCTTCGATCAACTCTTCCAGACGCAGAGCCGATCAGTCGATCAGGATGCTCTCACCATGGTGGCGGAGACTGAGGACGCCATCGCGCAGGCATCGTCGCAACTGGTCGCCTACGGTTACTACACGACTGTCGTCGTGTTGTTCGATGGCAACAAAGAAGCCTTACAAGAAAAAGCGGAGGCGGTCCGCCGGCTGGTTCAGGCCGAGGGTTTCGGCGCCAGGATCGAAACACTAAACGCGACGGACGCCTACCTCGGAAGCCTGCCGGGCAACTGGTACTGCAACATCCGTGAGCCTCTGATCAACACCAACAATCTCGCTGACCTCATCCCGTTGAACTCGGTCTGGCCGGGTGATCCGGTAGCCCCGAGCCCGTTTTATCCGCAGAACTCGCCGCCTCTCATGCAGGTCGCCAGCGGTTCGACACCCTTTCGGTTGAACCTGCATGTCGATGACGTCGGTCATACTTTGATTTTCGGCCCCACTGGCTCCGGCAAGTCGACTTTGCTGGCGCTGATCGCTGCCCAGTTCCGACGCTATGAACATGCCCAGATCTTTGCCTTCGACAAAGGAAACTCACTTCTGCCGCTGACGCTTGCCGCAGGCGGCGACCATTATGAGATCGGCAGCGACGAGAAGGGGAGGGCACTGGCGTTCTGCCCGCTTTCGGAGCTCTCCACCGACGAAGATCGCGCTTGGGCGACCGAGTGGATCGAGATGCTTGTGGCGCTTCAAGGCGTCACGATCACCCCGGACCTTCGCAACGCGATCGCCAGGCAAATCAGGCTCATGGCCAGTGCGCCCGGACGTTCGCTGTCTGACTTTGTCTCAGGCGTTCAGCTTCGTGAGATCAAGGATGCTCTGCATCATTACACGGTTGACGGTCCGATGGGCCAGCTGCTCGACGCGGAGCATGACGGGCTCAGTTTAAGATCGCTCCAATGCTTCGAGATCGAACAGCTCATGAACATGGGAGAGCGCAACCTCGTTCCAGTGCTTACCTACCTGTTTCGAAGGATCGAAAAGCGTCTCGACGGATCCCCAAGCTTGATACTGCTCGACGAAGCCTGGCTGATGCTTGGCCACCCGGTTTTCCGCGACAAGATCCGTGAGTGGCTCAAGGTTTTGCGGAAGGCAAACTGCGCCGTTGTGCTCGCGACCCAGTCGATCTCGGATGCTGAGCGCTCTGGCATCATCGACGTGTTGAAAGAATCCTGTCTAACCAAGATTTGCCTTCCAAACGGTGCTGCGCGGGAACCCGGCACTCGAGCGTTCTACGAGCGGATTGGCTTCAACGAGCGGCAGATCGAGATTGTTTCGATGGCCACTCCAAAGCGCGAATACTACGTGGTGACGCCCGAGGGCCGCCGGCTCTTCGATATGGCGCTGGGTCCTTTTGCGCTCAGCTTCGTTGGCGCGTCCGGCAAGGAGGACCTCAAGCGCATTCGCGAGCTCAGATCGGAACATGGCCGGGACTGGCCGACACAATGGCTGAAAACGAGAGGAGTTCAGGATGCTGCGTCACTGCTCAATATCGAATAGGGTGGTTCCGGTATTAGCCGCCATTGCCATGGCATCCTTGTCCCCGCTGCCGGCACGCTCCGGCTCGGCAACGGGCGTTGCCACAGAATGGACGCAGCTTGCCAACAACGCTCAGCTCGTCGATCTCCTCAAGAGCAGTGGCCTGCAGGTCGACAACCAACTGACCCAGATCAGCCAGCTGGCGGAGCAAATCCAGAACCAGCTGAAGATTTACGACAACATGCTCCAGAACACGGCGCGATTACCTGATCATATCTGGGGCGAGGTCGAGCGCGACCTGAACCAGTTGCGCGGCATCGTGGAGAATGGGCAAAGCATCGCCTTCTCGATGGGTAACGCGGACGACGTTCTGCAGAAGCGCTTCAAGAGCTACGCAGACTTGAGGAAGAACCTGCCTAGCGGTGAGAGTTTCTCGTCGACCTACCGGGCCTGGTCAGAGACAAACCGCGACACAATCGCCGGCACTCTGAGGGCAGCAAGCCTCACCGCCGACCAATTCGATACGGAGGAGGGCACCATGGACGAGATCCGGTCGATGTCACAGTCCGCGGACGGACAGATGAAGGCGCTGCAAGTCGGTCATCAGATCGCTGCACAACAGGTAAGCCAGATGCAGAAACTGCGCGGTCTCGTCTCGCAGCAGATGACGATGATGGGCACGTGGCTTCAGTCGGAACAGACCGACAAGGATCTGGCACAGGCGCGGCGCGAAGAATTCTTCGGAGCGACCGCTCCGTCCACGACAGGTGGTGAAAAGATGAAGGTGGAATGGTGAGAACGAAAATCATCCTGGTCTCATTGGCCTTCACCCTCGCCATCATCAGCACAGGCGTCTGGATTCTCATGTCGGAGAAACAAGCGGCTCAAGAAAGACGTGCAAAGTTCTACGGCAGCTCAAGGGCATATCCGACCTCGGGCGGTGAGAAGATGAAAATTGAGTGGTGATCCCATGTCATTAACGCTCCATCCTAGATTTCGGGCGGTCGCGCTCATCGCAGCCACTGCAGCGTTGGCCACCACACACCCGGCCCTTGCGCAGGAAGGCTCGGTCCTCACGTCTCTGCAAAACCAAATCACAACGGCAGCCAAGGGTTGGGAAACCACGGTGATGGACGCGGCCAGCTCGCTCTTCTGGATTCTTGCGACAATCGAGATTGGCGTCGCGGCGGTCTGGCTTGCCTTACAAGCGGCCTCACTCGACAGTTGGTTCGCCGAGCTCGTTCGCCGGATTCTGTTCGTCGGCCTCTTTGCATTCGTGCTCGAGCAAGGCCCGGAGTTTGCGAAGTCTGTTGTCGATAGCTTGTTCGAGATTGGAGCCGGGAACGGTACCGCCTCACCTGCAGATGTCTTCAACGCCGGTTTGGTCGTTGCCACCAAGATGTCGGAGAAGGTGCAGTTTGGCCTTTTCGAGGACAATGCACTGGCTATCTCAGCGGCGGTGGCAATGGTCGTGACGGTGATAGCGTTCTCGCTCGTGGCGGCGATCTTCGTATCGGTGATGGTCGAGATGTACCTGGGTCTTCTCGCCGGCATGATCATGCTGGGTCTCGGCGGATCGTCATTCACAAAAGACTTCGCAGTCAAATATCTCGTCTACGCCTTCTCCGTCGGCATGAAGCTGATGGGACTGGTAATGATCTCACGCATAGGATCCGAGGTTTTAATCGGGCTCGCGAATGATCCCGAAGTGGGCGACCAGTTTCAAACCGCTCTGGCGATTGCCGGCATAGCCGTCGTCGTCTTCATCATCGCCATGTACGTGCCCGCAATTCTGCAGGGCGTCGTGCAGGGCGCCTCTGTGACGGGTGGAATGGAAACCATTCGTCATGGGGGTCAAGCTGCCTCCTTCGCCGCCGGTGCGGCGTCACTGGCAGCCGGTGCGGTCGGCGCCGGCGCCGCAGCCGCCCAGTCCGCTCGCGCAGCCGGCTCAACGACCGCCGCCTCAGCGCTTCGCGGAATGGGAGCCGCTCTCGGCTCCGGCGGCAAGGCAATGGGGTCTGCCGCCAAAGAGAAGGCGATCGGATCGCCTGGTGCCTATGCCGGGTCACTGCTCGGCCTTGCCAACGCGAAACTCGACAAGGCACGCGGGCGCGCCGGCCGGAGCAACGCGATGCCTGAGCGAAACGATGAATAGTTTATCGAAGGAATATACCAATGGCAGCAAACCGCGCCCCCGAAAACCCGTACCTTGCTGCGCGTCAGGAATGGTCCGAGCGATACGGCTCCTATGTCAAGGCGGCCGCCGCGTGGCGCATCGTTGGCATTCTCGGGCTTGCCATGGCTGTTATCGGATTCAGTTACGCAATGTATTTGAGCACCCAGGTCAGGCTGGTGCCCTACATCGTCGAGGTCGACAAGCTAGGCACCCCGATCGCCGCGGGTTTCCCGGAGCAGATAGAGTATGCCGATGCGCGCGTGGTGCGTGCGACGCTTGCAAATTTTGTGGCGAGCTTCCGGAGCATCTCCCCGGATGCAGTGGTCCAGAAGCAGTACATAGACCGCACTTACGCCCTCCTTCGCACATCGGATCCATCTACCCAAAAGATCAACTCATGGTTTCGCGGCAACTCGCCGTTTGAGAAGGCCAAGTCGTCGACCGTGGCCATCGAGGTCAACAACGTTGT
This sequence comes from Ensifer sp. ENS07, assembly GCF_014852185.1. Lineage (NCBI taxonomy): Bacteria > Pseudomonadati > Pseudomonadota > Alphaproteobacteria > Hyphomicrobiales > Rhizobiaceae > Ensifer > Ensifer sp. ENS07. Next base: position 60,060 of record NZ_JACVBE010000022.1, read on the forward strand.
CGCGCTTTCGAACCAGACCTACCAAATCGACTGGACGGAATACGAGCGCGACCGCAAGGGCAAGGAATCCGGCACGCGCCGGTTCCGCGGGATCGCAACTGTCACGCTGACGACGCCGCAGGACGAGGCGATCATCCGCATCAATCCCATTGGCCTCTACGTCCAGGACTTCGACTGGACCGCGCAGCTTTAAGGGCAGGGACATTCAAATGCACAAATCAGTATTGATGGCGGCGGCAGGCTGCATGGCCGGGCTCGCGTTTGTCGGCGGCACGTTCGCGCAAGATATGACGACGAGCGAGGCAAAGGGCACGAGTTTATCCGCCAAATGGCGTGGCGCGCCGGGGCTCGTTACAAAGGGGCCCGACGGCAAGGTCATCTTCCTCTTTGGGCAAATCCAGCCCTCGGTGGTTTGCTCGCCGCTCCAAGTCTGCGATATCGAACTGCAAGGCGGCGAGATCGTTCGCGACGTGCTCGTTGGCGATACGGTCCGATGGAAGGTCGAGCCGGCGACATCAGGTGCTGCCGGCGGGCAGGCAATCCATCTCATCGTCAAGCCATCCGAACCTGGCATCGTGACCTCAATGGTCGTCACGACGTCGCGGCGAACCTATCACATCCAGCTGAAGTCTCATCCGAACCAATATATGGCCAGGGTGGGGTTTGAGTATCCGGAGGATGTCGCGCACAAGCTCGCCGATATCAACTCACGACTGGAGGCCGGGAGCTTCGGGTCGGCGGCGCCCGAGGTGCTGACTTTTTCATATACGGTAAGCGGACGCGCGCCTTGGAAGCCGAAGCGCGTCTATTCCGATGGCCGCAAGACCTACATCCACTTTCCACGTTCCATCGCCGGGCAGGATGCACCGGTTCTCTTTGTCGTCAGCGGCGGCCAGAACCGCGTGGTCAATTACCGCATGAAGAACGACATGATGATCGTCGACTACACCATCGATCGGGCAATCCTTGTCTCTGGTGTTGGCTGGCGTCAGCAGAAAATCACGATCAGGCGAGGAGGTTGAACCGTGCCAAGATTTTTCGCCGCTCTCGTTGCGGCACCCCTTCTTGCAAGCTGCCAGACCGCCGATCCACAGCACTCGGTGATAGGAGCGCCGATCGCCATCACCGGGCCGGCTGCAAGCGCGATAGCAGGCGACATGGCGAGCAGGTTTGCCGAGCAAATCAGGTCCGCCGGCGCGGCCACCATCAAGTTGCAGGGAGAGCCGTCCGAATATGCGGCCGCGCTCGAGGCCGCCTTGAAGGGGTGGGGACATACGATCGTTGCCGATGGAAAAGCTGCCAAGGATCAGAACCCGATCGAACTCGCCTATTCAATCGATAGCATCGACGGCCAGGTTTTCGCGCGGCTGACCACGTCCTCGATCTCGCTTGGCCGCGCCTACACGCCCACTGCGACAGGCGCGACGCCGACGAGCCCGCTTTCGATCATGCAGCGCGGATGACAGGAGGCGACTTTGGTTCAATCGCTACAGCTCGGTGCATCCCCTAATGGCGACGATCAGCATGGGATGCGCCGCCTCAACCGGCTGCCAATCATCGTCACAGTCATGATCGTTGCGCTGTTCCTCGGCGTTGTCGTGATTGGACTTTCATGGCGCGGACTATCGTTCAATCGAGCCAATGAGCTTGAAAGCGCGGCAAACGGCAGCGCTACGAATTTCGGAGACCAGTTGAAGCGCGGTGTGCCGGACGGGATTATCGGGGAGCCTGAAGGCAAAGAAAGCGTCCAGCCGACGCCAGCCGTTGTCGAGAAGGAGCAGGCGAGGGAGCCGGACATCGAGCGGCAAGCAGAGGTCCGCGATAGCAAGCGGCAACGGCTGGAGTCCGAGGAAGACTGGAAAGCTCGACTGAAGCGCGAGCAGGACGAACAATATATCCGGGAAGCCCAGCGCCAACGAATGGCCCGCCTGCAGGCGCGTGCTACCGCAATGGATTCACCTCTGACTGTTGACGTCTCCAACGCTCGGACGTCTACCTCTGATCGTGTCAGCGGCAGCCAGAGCTCAAGTCGCGCCCCCAATAGCGCTTCTGACCTCTATGCAGCCGCGATGAAGTCCAGTGCGATGGGCCAGAATGCCGATCCAAATGGACAAACATCGAAGGAAGACTTTTTCAATCAGGACATCAAGGATCTCGGGTACCTGCCCAACCAGGTCGTGCCGGCGCTTTCTCCCTATGAGCTGAAACGCGGCTCAGTCATCCCTGCGATCTTGCTTACGGGCTTGAACTCCGACCTACCTGGAAGGATCACAGCGCAGGTCAGCCAAAACGTCTATGACAGCGCAACCGGACACCGCCTGTTGATCCCGCAAGGTGCAAGACTGTTCGGGCGCTACGATTCAAAGGTGTCGTTCGGCCAGCAGCGCGTGCTCGTTGTGTGGACCGATCTCATTCTTCCGAATGGCTCAACACTACAGATCGGCGGCATGGCCGGCACGGATGCCGAGGGCTATGGCGGCTTAAGAGACCGGGTCGACCGGCACCTCTGGCGAACATTCGGATCGGCGGCGCTTATTGCGCTCATCGGCACCGGGATCGATGCTTCAATGCCGGAAAGCTCGACCCTTGCGACACAGGATAGCGCCTCGGACGCAGCGCGCAGGAATTTCGCAGAAACCTTCGGACGCGTCGCCGAGCAGACGATCTCCAAGAATCTCAACGTGCAGCCGACAATCCGGATCAGGCCGGGCTACAGGTTCAACGTTCTCGTCGACCAGGACATTATCTTCCCATCCCATTACAAGGGCTAGCTGAGCACGGCCATTAGACGAACCTCGTCGGTTGTTGATCGATTTCCGCAGGTTGAGCTCCGGCGACGGCGCACCGTTAGCGCCTCGCTATTTCCGTGCATTGTTGCGCTTTTATTTGGCGCCTTCGACAAACACTAATATCAAGTATCTGAATCGCACTAATTTTATGCTTTGGACTCAAACGCCGCAGTACGGCCAACGATCCTTGGGTGTTTGGACGAAGGGGTTATGCCTTTTTTGTGGAAAGGTATAACGTTGATTTTTTCGACGACATCAGGGTCCTATCCTTGACCCTCGATTCCCATCCAGTTATACCTTTTTTTGATAAACGGTATAACGTCGAGGAATGCGACACGGACAGCTGAGTCCGGTGAAAAATAAGCCGAGATTCTCCCCAAGAGAGAGCCAGTGGCGGTCTATCCGCTCGGCGACAAGCGGCTTGCCTATCCTGCTACGCAATCGAGATGCAGAAATCCGAGGAAAAAAGCCCGCCAATGAAGCAAATCGACCTCATGTACCAGACCATGCTGGCCGAACTCGGCCAACGCTCGCTCGACGCCGCATGGACGGCCGACTTCCCCCCTGAGGGCAGGTTCACGCCGGTCACAGTGAAAGATCGCCGCTACTGGTACTTCGATATCCCTGATGGAACTGGGGGCAGGACACGCCGCTACGTTGGTCCTGCGGACGATCCGGACATCGCAAAGCGCGTCGAAACCCACAAGCGAGAGAAAGACGACCTTCGCGCCCGCAGGCGCATGGTGGCGTCGCTGACCCGCGAAGGAGGCATGATCGCTCCGGATTCAATGACGGGCGATATCGTCGAGGCGCTGTCGGCTGCAGGCCTATTTCGGCTGCGGGGCGTTCTCATCGGCACGGTAGCTTTTCAGACTTACGCCGGAATCCTCGGTGTTCGCCTGCCGATGGCCGCGCTCCTCACAGGCGATGCGGACATCGCACAGGACTACGCCATCTCTCGTGAGGTTGAAGACACCCTGCCGCCGATGCTCGAACTGCTGCAGTCAGTGGATCCCACCTTCATCCCGGTGCCCCATCGATCGGGCGCCGCGTCCTCGTCCGCTTTCCGAACCGCCAACGGCTACAGAGTCGAGTTTCTGACATCGAACCGCGGCTCAGACGATTACCTCGACCAGCCCGCTAAGATGCCAGCTCTGGGTGGAGCTCGTGCCGATCCGCTGCGTTTTCTCGATTTCCTGATCCGCGATCCGGTGCGGACAATGCTGCTTCACAAGTCCGGTGTCCCTGTGACTGTCCCAGCCCCCGAGCGGTATGCCGTCCATAAGCTCATCGTCGCCAGCCGCCGACACAACGACGTGCAGGGGGCTGCGAAGCGGGACAAGGATATCCGACAGGCCGAACTTCTGTTCGAGGCCCTGCAGCAGACGAGGAGGGCATCGGACCTAGCCCTCGTATACAACGAGGCGTGGGAACGCGGTCCGCAATGGCAGGAAGCCATTCGCGCCGGAGCTGGCATGATGAGGGAAGAGGGATTGGACCGCCTTAGGGACTGTCTCACGTACGGCGCCATCCAGATCGGCGAAGATATCACAATGCCATTCTGACGACACAGGGAACGGGGTGAATGTCAATTTCCGCCGATGCGGGACAGGTCAATGCGAATTCCAGCGCGTCCAAGATCCTCATTCGTCCCGTTCGCGGGTATGGTCATTGCTGCTTCCTCATCATCGATCGAATGCACTTTGCTTTGCTTCGGCATTTCGATTGAACCTCCCGGGTCCTCCGCCTCGAACACGCTTACGCCTTCGAACTCTCCCGTCTTCCAAGCATAGACCGCATCCTCGAAAATCTGCGGAAAGACGTCATCGCTCCTCGGATTGCCGTACCATTTGGCAACGATGCGCAGGATCTTCGCAAACATCAGCGTGCCCATTCGCAGGTTCGCACATGGTTCGACGAGGTCGGATTTCAGTTCGGACGCCTCTTTCAAGCCTACTCCTGCCGGAAACTGCGTTAGGCCCACGCGAACGACTGCGCGCCCTACATTCTGCCGAATGATCTCCATTGCGCTGTCCGCTGTTGTCGCCTTCGGCACGAGGATCAATCGCCCGCCCGAATTCACGGTAATGGTAAGCGGATCGGGCGAGCCGGCTGCCTCAACAAAATTCTCTACGATCGCCGGCCTGAGTGAGGGGTCGGCACATTCTTTGATCAACGCAATGTCCATCATGCGATCTCCCGGTTCACGTATTGAAGGAAATGACGAGAGGTTTGTCGAAGAGCCGTGCCCAGGCCTGAGCGCTGGCGCGTTGGATGTCGACGATTGAGGTTCCAGCCGTCCACCAGCCATTGCCGACGGCGACGATGGCGTCGGGATCACGGAGCATCGATTGCAGGACCGGCCAGGCGACAAGCAATTCGTAGCAAATCAGGGGAGCGATGCGGGTATTACCAACGAAGGCGGCGGAATCGCCAAAGAAATGTGCTTTGGCGCCACCGTCTCCCCCTGTCCAGGCCTGCCACGGCTGCCACATGGAACCGGGAACCGGCATTCGCTCACGATAAGCGACTTCACCACCCTTTTCGGAAATCGACACCAAGACGTTGTCGTATCCATCGTCATTCAAGACCGCTGCGCCAGCGAGCACGATGAGACCGGTTCCATTCAGCTCATGGTTCCAGAGGCGTTCGACCGTCGGCGTCCAGAAACCGAGCGCGCTCTCGGGAAGAACGACAACCGAACCTTGGCCTTGGTTTGCTGCCCCGACCGTTGCTGCCAGAGCACGGTGGCGGTCAAGATTGCTCACGCGACCGAGGGAGGCGCCGAAATCAAGATCGACACCATGCCAACCCGAAAGTAAACTCTGCGTCGTCCACTCAGCGGCGGACCAGAGCCAGAAGCTCATCAAGGCTATGGCTGCAGCCGGCCGAAGCCAAGTCGTCATGACGGCGAGGCCGGCTGCCATCAGCACCAGTCCCGACCAACCCCATCCCGGGAACACGACGCCTGCGGCGGTGATCGGGTGCGCCCAGCCAAGAATTCCAAATGGTGGGACCGCCATGAGGACGGATGCGCCGAGATAGAAAATCCCGCGCCGCCAACCACTTCTTCCGGTCCAACAGGACGTATGGACGACGACGAAGGCGCTCGAGGCGATCAACCACAGTATCAATCCGGGCCAGAGGTCGAACGCGTAAAACGTTGCCACACCTTGCGGCAAGCCACGCGACGCCGACAGAAAGTAAGCGGTGGAAACCAGCGCGGCCTGCGCTCTGTTTTCCGCCGTGGACCAGAGTGCGGGAAATAATGCCGAGACCGGCAGCAGCAGCACTTCACCGCTCCAGCCAACCCATCCGACGGCCGCAGCACTGATGACCTGCAGGAGAGGTCGGAACCAATTATGGGACATAAGTGATAACCTCCTCTGCCAAACCGAGGATGCCCGACGCCGGCACCGGGCCGAAGTATCGAGAATCGAAGGAGCCCCGGAAACCAGAGTGCAGGAACACGGTGCCCGACGGCACGCTGCCGCCACTGAAAGCTGTCAATCGTCGGCCTCTCCCGTCCTTCGATGAAAGCGTGGAGCTCAACACGGGAATACCGTCGATGGTGACGTTGTGACCGATCTGAACGTATTGGCCTGGCAAGGCCACGATCGTCTTGATAAGCGGAGCGTAAGCGCCTGGGCAAAGTCCCGCCCTCAGATAACCGCGCTGGCGCGCGATCTCCATAGACCTCGCCTGCGGAGGGCAGATGAAGACGAGATCGCCGCGGGCTGCCGGCCGCTCGAGCGGCCTGATACGCCAGACGCCCAACGGCTCGCTTGGTGTCAGGTTCACACGATAACCGAGGAGCCCGCCCAAGCCGACAATGATCGGAATTGCCAGGGTGACGACCAGAAAACTTCTCGACCGGACGCTTGCGCGTGATGGCCGACCCGAATGTCCAAATAGTGCAAGGATCATTTCAGTGAGAGCCCCTGGCTCTTCGTTTGACGAGATGTCTCTGACTGTTTCAAGGCAGTCATGGTGTGCTCATGCGCGGCGAGCTGCTGAGCGGTCCGCATGGCGTTCCAAGCAGATTGGACCTCGCCCTTCTGCGATGGGTTCATGTCCGACGTCAGCCTCTGGAACGTCTCGCCGTTCGGCTCTTTCGCAGCCAGTGTGAGGAAGGTCCGTTCGCCAAACCGCTCGGACACCGCCCTGGTAAAACCATCGAGTTCCGCCTTCACTTGTCCCTCGGCAAGCGCAAACTCCAGACCCGCCGGAAGATCATTCCGATCGATCGCATCTCGAACCCGTTCGAGTATCTGCTTGGCGGACGGCGAGAGGACGGGAATGTCGATCGAGAACTTTGCGCGGATCGACCGTTCCTCCGTCTCGTGCTTGCGCTCGGCCACCGCGCGGTGGCGCAGGTAGCGTTCCAGATTGCGCGCGAGAGCGGGGGCATTCAGAGTCGCCTTTTCTCGATCTTGCTTGTGGGCGCTGCTCACGAACATGCCTGTCTTGCCCTTGAGCGCACCAAAACTTTCCGGTTCCGTGTTGATCTTCGCGATCGCGGACTTCGCGGCAGCTTCGTCCGCAAGGATGGCGTCGACATTGATCGCTTTGAATGCGGCTTCCGGCTCCGCGTAGACAACGAGGAAGCGAGATGAGACTTCCTCCCACTGCTTCTTCAGACCGGGATCGGCTGCAAGCCTATCCTCTACCGTCTGCTCAAGCGATTTTGGAAATACCTTAATTCCTGACACCATGGGCTTTGCCTCGTTGATGGCGCTCGCTGTTTCGGATGATTTCTTGATTGGGGACAGGCCCAAAGCTTTGCCGAGGGCAGACAGTTGAGCGCCGAGCTCAACGAGCCGCTGCTTCTGCCGGACAACCCAAACGAGCCGGTCTCGCGCTAAAGTGCGCGCGACATTGACGAGATGGAATCCCCGAGCTTCGGCAAAAAGGAGGGCCTGGCGGTAGAAGCTGCCGTTCACATAGTCGAGCGTGGTTTCCTTCGAATTCTTGCGAGACAGGATCGCGATTAGGCCGCCGGCCTTCGCAAAAGAACGACGGCCGTAATAGACGCCGAGATCCTCGCGATGGCGCGTCATCGCCACATAGGTCAGATGACGATCCAGCGAGAGGGAAGCGAGTACTTTCACCCGGTCGACCGTGGCACCCTGGCTCTTGTGAATGGTGGTCGCGTAGCCGTGATCGACATTGCTGTAGAAGCGCTGATCCACCGAGATCTGGCGGCGATGCTTGCCGTCGCCAATCTCCGCAACGATGCGACCGGGAGCCGCATCGGCGACTTTGGCCAGCATGCCATTCTTGACGCCCAGCGATCCCTCGTTCTTCAGGAAGACGATCTGGTCGCCCGCTGCGAAACTGCGATCGCCGTCTGCTGTCTTGAATGTCGCACCCGACTTAATGATGCCGCGCTGTATGAGCTTGGCCCGCGCCAATTCGTTCAACATCCGGACGTCGCGCAGTAGATGAGCGAGGATCAGGGAAGACTTCGCAGGATCGAAGTCGCGGTTCCAGTCGGCAATGAGAGCTGCGACTGCCTCCGACTTCAGTTCTGCGCCGATCATCCTGCCGTTGGCGCGATAGGCTTCGACCGCCTTGCCGACATTGCTACGCGCCAGATCGAGCGAAGCATCGCGCATCCACTGCTCGCGCTGGCGGTAGATGATTTCGAGCTCGGCATAACCGATCCGATCCGCGATGGCCCGGAAGGCGGCGCCCGCTTCGATCGGCTGCAATTGCTCCGGATCGCCGACAAGAACGAGCTTGGCACCGGAACTGGTGACGGCTTCGACAAACAGCGCCATCTGCCGCGATGAGACCATGCCCGCCTCGTCAAGAACGAAAACGCAACGGTCGTCGAGTTGCTCGCGACCCTTGCCCCAGCACATTTCCCAGGACGCAAGCGTGCGCGAGGCAATGCCCGCTTCCTTCTCCAGACCTTCGGTCGCCTTACCGGCAAGCGCGCCGCCGACGACACGATAACCGGCGGCTTCCCACGCCTCCCGCGCCGCCTTCATCATGGTCGTCTTGCCCGCACCGGCGCGGCCGATGACAAGAGCGATGCGTGCTTTATCCACGACATGCTCGATCGCCGTTTTCTGTTCGTCTGATAACCGGTCATGACGTGCGAATGTCGCGTCGAGCACTGGCCGGCGAACTTCATGCGAGGACCGCTGCGACAGCCAGATCGCGCGATTGGCCATCCCGGCTTCCAGCCGGATCAGCTCGCGGGTGGTGTATTTCGCCGGGGCGCGCAAACCCGTCGCAAAGTCGATCCTCTCGAGATTCAGTCGCAGCGTCTCCGGGCTCTCCAGAATGCGCGCCATCAGGTTCTGGAAGAGGCCGGCGTCGTCGATATAGCGATGCAAGATCTTCGCGATGTCTTGGCTGTCGAAAACGCTCTTCTCACGGGTGAGCAGGTCGAGCACGATACCAGGATTTCTCTGGATCCGACGCGCATTCTCGGCGCGACGTTGCGCCTGGAGCTCCAACCGCTCGAGCGCTGCCACCTCTCCGCAACCAGTCGCTTTCCGCTCCATGGCCTTGGCGCCGACGCCGAGATGGATTGCGGGCATGAGCGCAATACCCTGCTTTTCGAAGGAGCGGCCATCGACGCGCAAGTCGAGGCCGGCGAGCGCAAGATGCCTGTTCTGGCAGGCGAACCAGCCATCTCGAAACACAATGAAGTCGTTGAGGCTTCCGGCCCAAAGCTGGTAGACGATCTTGCCAGCATCATTACGAAGCGGTTTGCCGTCCGGACCTGTGACAGCAACCTTCTTCGAACCGAACCCATCTTCGGTCAGGGGCCGCAATGTCGTCATCAGATGGATATGCGGATTGCCGGGCGCGTCGTGGAAGACCCAGTCCGCCACCATGCCCTGAGCCGTAATATGTCTTGCAACAAAATCCCGCACGAGCTCGATGTTCTGCGCGGCCGAAAGTTCGATCGGCAGGGCGATGGTCACGTCCTTGGCAAGCTGGGCGTCCGAGCGTTTCTCGAAATCCTCGACCTTGTTCCAGAAGGCTTCCGAGGCGCCGGACACCGAATGATAGGCAATCATCGATTGCAGCCATTCCGGCGCATCAGCGGGGATGACGAACTCCTCATGCAGAAGTCCCTGCTTGCGGGTGTAGTCGATCGTACGGGCCTCACGCTCGTAGTCCATCTTCGCGCAGTGCCGGTAGGCCGCCGACAGCACTGCACTTCGGCCGGAGCCGCGTGCGACGATACTGACGGAAAAATGCGGAGCGGCCATCGCGACGAAAGTTCCTGTGATCGAGCGAATTCAATACATTCGTCGTGAGCGGCGGCCCCGCTGGGCCAAAAAGCAAAGCGTCGCGTCAGCGACGTATAATTGCGCCCTTCGGATCCGCTCCTTCGGAACGGCCGGGATCATGATCAAAGGCGTTGGCTGCGCCAACTCGCACTTCTGTTAGTGGATCGGCACGCCGATCTGAACGAACCTGATGCTGTTCAATCCAAACAACATCAGACAGGGACAACCGTAAATGAAGAAGCCCTCCTCCAGGATCCGCGAAGAAATCGCCAAGCTCCAGGAACAGCTGAAGCACGCCGAGACGCGTGAAGCCGAACGGATCGGTCGCATCGCACTCAAGGCCGGACTCGGTGAAATCGAGATCGAGGAGGCGGATCTTCAGAAGGCCTTCGAGGATATGGCCAAACACTTTCGCGGAGGCAAAGTCGGATCGAACGGAAAGGGGCGGGCAGGGGTTGGCGTCGCGGCCACGACGGAAAGTGCGACGGTCTCGGCTGGCGCGACTTCGGGGAGCGGTCACGAGGCTTGAGCGCATGCGCCGCACTACGACTTCAAAGGCGCGCAAAAAGGACACGCGCGACAAGATCGAACTTGGCGACCTGATCGTCAAAGCAGGTCTGCGATACGAGAAGCGCGCGCTTATCCTGGGCGCGCTCATCGAACTCTCTCGCCGCCTCAAATACGATGAAGGCGAGCGAACCAGGCTGATCGCTATCGGTGCGGAGGCCTTCAGCAATGACGGCGACTAGGACCCTGTTGGTCGTCGCACCGGTCGCACTCATGGTGACCGCCATCTTTTTCACGACCGGAATGGAGACTTGGCTTCAAGGCTTCGGAAACACGGAAGCGGCAAAGGTCGCTCTTGGTCGCGTTGGAATTTCTGCGCCGTATATTGCAGCGTCGGCGGTGGGTGTCGTCTTCCTATTCGCGTCTGCTGGTTCGGCAAGTGTCCGCTTTTCCGGCTGGGGTGTCGTTGCCGGGAGCGGTGCAACAATCCTGATCGCCGCGTTGCGTGAAGCGGTACGTCTTGCCGCGTTTGTGGGGAAGATGCCGGCAGGCAAGAACCTGGCGGCCTCTCTTGACCCCGCAACAGTGCTCGGCGCTGCGATCGCGCTGATGGCGGCGTCTTTCGCTTTGAGGGTCGTGTTGATCGGCAACGCCGCTTTTGCGCGTCCAGAACCGAAGCGTGTCAACGGAAGACGGGCACTTCATGGAGAAGCGGACTGGATGAAGCTCGCATCGGCCGCAAGGCTTTTTCCCGAATCCGGAGGAATCGTTGTCGGAGAGCTTTACCGGGTCGATAAGGATAGCACTGCAGCACAGTCGTTTCGCGCGGATAGTCCCGACACCTGGGGTGCCGGTGGCAAATCGCCGCTCCTTTGTTTCGACGGGTCATTCGGCTCCTCACACGGGATCGTATTCGCCGGATCCGGCGGCTTCAAGACGACGTCAGTGACGATCCCGACGGCACTCAAATGGGGTGGCTCCGTAGTCATCCTTGATCCGTCGAAAGAAGTAGCGCCAATGGTCTCGAAGCATAGGCGAGACGCCGACCGGGACGTCTTCGTCCTCGATCCAATGGCCCCGGAGACAGGATTCAACGCGTTGGATTGGGTCGGTCGGTTTGGTGGAACGAAGGAAGAGGATATTGCGTCGGTCGCTTCGTGGATCATGAGCGAAAGCGGTGGTGTACGTGGCGTGCGCGATGACTTCTTTCGCGCGTCAGCGCTACAGTTGTTGACGGCTCTGATCGCCGATGTGTGCCTGTCGGGACGCACTGACAAAGCGGACCAAACTTTGCGTCAGGTACGCAAGAACCTCTCCGAACCGGAGCCGAAGCTTCGCGAGCGGTTGCAAACAATCTATGACAATTCGGATTCCGACTTCGTGAAGGAGAACGTTGCGGCCTTCGTGAACATGACGCCGGAGACTTTTTCGGGCGTCTATGCAAACGCGGTTAGGGAAACGCATTGGCTGTCCTACTCAAACTACGCCGCACTTGTATCCGGCTCGACGTTCTCAACCGGAGAGATTGCCACCGGACACGCGGACGTTTTCATCAACGTGGATCTGAAAACATTGGAAGGCCACTCCGGCCTTGCCCGTGTCATCATCGGCGCGTTGCTCAACGCGATCTACAATCGCAATGGGGAGATGAACGGTCGCACCTTGTTCCTTCTCGACGAGGTGTCCCGGCTCGGTTACATGCGCGTTCTTGAAACGGCAAGGGACGCCGGTCGCAAGTACGGTATCACGCTCACGATGATCTATCAGTCGATAGGTCAGATGCGAGAAGCTTATGGCGGGCGCGACGCGGCAAGCAAGTGGTTCGAAAGTGTAAGCTGGATCAGTTTCGCTGCCATCAACGATCCTGAAACCGCCGACTACATTTCCCGGCGATGCGGAATGACGACTGTCGAGATCGATCAGGTGAGCCGCAGTTTCCAGTCACGGGGATCCTCGCGGACACGTTCGAAGCAACTCGCGGCAAGACCATTGATCCAGCCGCACGAAGTGCTGCAGATGCGAGCCGACGAGCAAATCGTATTTACTGCTGGCAATCCGCCGCTTCGCTGCGGCCGAGCGATTTGGTTTCGCCGTGCAGACATGAAAAGTTGCGTAGCGGAAAACAGATTCGAAAAAATGAAATAGGAAGCCAGCATGAATTTTCTCAAAGGCTCGTTGGCCATCGCGGGCACGCTGCTCTGTATGGCTGGGCCGGCAGTCTCGCATGCCGCGGCGCGTGACAGCCTTTCGGCACAGTTTTCGATCTGCTCCAACGCCCCGCGCGTCAATTGCGTCGTAGATGGCGACACCTTCTGGTTTCGCGGTCAAAAAATCCGCATCGCCGACATCGACACACCGGAGCTCAGTCCGCCGCGTTGCGTGCGCGAAGCCGAGCTCGGTGAAGCCGCAAAGTACCGTCTGCTCGTGCTCCTAAATGCCGGGGAATTTTCGCTCACCAGCGGCTTGCGCGATGCAGATCGCAACGGCCGGAAGTTGCGGACAGTGCTGCGCAACGGATCATCGCTCGGCGAAATCATGATATCCGAGGGCCTGGCGCGCAGCTGGGCGGGACAGCGTCGGAGCTGGTGCAACTGACGCAGCCGAAGGCGATGAGACCTGTCGCGGCTCCCCGCCACTCTTGAGGCAATGAGCGTATCAGGCAGAGGACGCATCCTGCGTCCGGCGCCAATTCGCGCGCCGCTTGACCGGTTAAAAGGATCGCCGCAGGAGGGTTAGCATAGCGCCGCCGCCAGGCGGAACCCGGGACCGACTATCCCCGGCAAGCGGCTCCATTTGAAGCCACCTTTACGAAACATCACCCTCGTGAATCGATTGGCTGCGATCGATTCATATAAGTCGTTGGAGGTGCAACTGCCCGATCGGCGATGCTCGAGCCATGGGGGCGTATAGGCACGCGCGGGCGAGAGCGGGCGACGACAACGAATGAAATCGCCGCCAATCCCAACATCGGGTACGGCGGTTGGCGCGCCTTTGCAAATATTCGGACTGCACAAAACCGGCCCGAGAAATTTGCAACTGATGAAATCCCGCTTCCGGTACCAAGACCGCCAAGACGGAGCCATGTTTTCCTGCATTGCTGGGGCCCCGCCGGCGGCGGGGCCCCTGGAAACCTCAGTCCCTGCTCGGGCGGGACCAGATGAGCTGGAGTCCGTCTTCGCCTTCCACTTCAGCGAGCGTTGCGTAGATCGGGGCAGGGAAGCTCGGATCGTCAAGCTTGACCGACAGGGATCCTGTCCCAGGGAGTGGTGTAGGTGGCGGCCTTGGTCGCCGCGTTCTCCGGCATGGGCCGGGATGATCAGCGCGCCACGGCTGGCAGGCTGATGAGCGGATCATCGCTCATCTGGCTGATGGT
>NZ_JACVBE010000023.1:0-67695 GCF_014852185.1 Ensifer sp. ENS07
TCTGTGGGGGTGTCATCCCTCGCCAGGACTATGACTATCTCATGGAGAACGGCGTGTCGGCGGTCTTCGGCCCCGGCACCAACGTGCTCGATGCGGCACGCGCGGTGCTCGACCTGATCGAGGGCAAAAGAAGAAACGTGTGAGTGACAATGATCAGTTGGCCGGGCCATTACTTTTGCGGTCCCGGGTCGAGAGCAAGCATTTATGCAGTAGCGTGCCGTCCTTGCGAGGGATTTGGAGGCCGAGGACTTGGAGCATGGAGCCGACGTCGTGTTCGTGACGTTTCCCGAACACTGAAATCGGCCTGCTCCGACCGCTTGGTGACGCAGCCTTGTCTCCAAGGAGCGACTTTTCGGGTCGCCTCGCATGAAGCGACCCGAATGTCTGGGTGACTCGGTACCTGAATATCAGGCGGCCTGTAGATGGGTCCGATCGGTTGCTCGTCAGAACCTTCCGCGACTACGCAGGATTTCGGTGATGAACGCCGAGGCGAGGCGGACGGCTACTCCCGCGCAAACGCCGCTGGGATCCCGGTCCTGGACGTACTCCACAAAAGCGACACTGACGATGTTCGCCTTGTGAGCAACGCCACGGATGAGCTTCATTGCATGCCAGAACCCTAGCCCTCCCGGCGAAGGTACCCACACCGCCGGCATGATTGAGGGATCCAGGCCATCAAGGTCGAAATTGACATGTATGTTGGCACCCTGAGGGATGGCATCTATGACCGGCTGAACGCCTTTGTCATGGATATCCTCTCCGGTGAAGAATTTGACGCCCCAGGCCAGAGCGTCCCTGACCTCTATGTCGCCGCCGGAGCTGGGACCGCGCGTCCCTACCTGGATTATGTTCTTTACAAACGGGAGCTCTGATGCCCTGCGCATGCCACTTGAAAGGCCCCAGCGCTCGTCGTAGTTGCTATCGCGCCAGTCCATGTGGGCGTCGATCTGAAGAACTGTCACGTCCTCGTACGAACTCAATCCTTGCACCATGGGGATCGGGATAGAGTCCTCTCCGCCAAGCGCGAGCACCGCTACTCTACGTGCCGCCAGTTGTTCAACTGCCGCCTTTATGGTGGCCCTGTTGGTTTCAGATTGATAGAAGTCTAGCGGGAGATCTCCGATGTCAACCGCACGATTTGCCGGAAGTAGCCGGGAATCCAGATCCCAGTCGTGTCGATCATGATACCCTCCGAGCCGCATAGAAGCCTTCCGCAGAGCAGCTGGCCCGGCTAGGTTGGCCAGGCCGTATTGTTCATTGCGGAGATAGGGAGTCGCGCATGGAACGCCCATGACCGCGATGTCCGCATCGATTTCGCTCAAGTCTTTGCATGACGGTAGCCCAAGAAACGTGAGTGGCGGGGAGCTAGCGGAGGTATTCGAAGAATATATCGTCATAGCTGATCTCGGGTTGTTTGCTGGTGGGTGACATTAGGACAAGCTCAAGAGACGGGATCTGATTTCTTTCTTCAGAACTTTCCCGTTGGCATTCTTGGGCAGGTCGGTGACGAATGTGATAGCCTTAGGCTTCTTGTAGGAAGCAAGGCGGGTGCGGCAGAACTCGATTATTTCGCCTTCCGTCGCTTCCATGCCTGAGCGGAGCACGACCACCCCTCGGACAGCCTCGCCCCAAATCTTATCGGGAATCCCAATGACGCTGGCTTCGGCAATTGCGTCGTGCTGGAGCAGAACTTCCTCAACCTCGCGCGGGTAGATGTTCGACCCACCCGAGATGATCATGTCCTTGACGCGGTCGGTGATGAAAACAAAGCCTTCTTCATCACGAAAGCCTACATCGCCTGTGTGTAGCCATCCATCTCGCAAAACTTCGGCAGTGGCCTCCGGCTTGCGCCAGTACCCTGGGAAGACGATGTCGCCCCTCACGGTGATTTCGCCGGCAATATTGGCTCCCAACTCGCTCCCTTGACTATCCACTATGCGAACCCGGACCCCAAGACACTCGCGGCCGACCGAACCCAACCGCTTCAGCCCGAGGTCAGTCGTGGGATCATACTCGGAGCGGTGTATCCCACATATCCCACTAGGCGCTTCACTCTGGCCATAACCCTGCCCAAAGATCGGTCCGAAGACTTCGATGGCTTGCCGGAGAACTTCAGCATAGAGTGGGCCACCACCGAACTGCACGTTACGAAGGCTTTGGATGTTGTGCTGCTGTAAGTTGGGATATTGAAGCAACATCTGGATCATTGTCGGCGCCATGTAAGTGGATGTGGCCCTGTAACGTTCAATGGCATCCAAAACCTTCGGTGGATCAAATCTGCCCAACTCCGGAAAAATCTGCGCCGCACCGCGAGCCAGGTGGCACAATCCGGCGCTAGTGGACGCGTGCGCCAACGGGGCGAAGTGAATCATACGATCCTCTTCATCGATGTCCCTCAGCACGTTGAGGAGGCGCCCAGTCACCATGCTTAGCAAGTTTCGATGGGTCTCCATGCAGCCTTTCGGCTTACCGGTAGTCCCCGAGGTGTAGAAAAGCCAAGCCACATCGTCCGGATCGATCAATAAGTCCGGTCTCGTATCAGGTGCCGTGTCAAGTAAGTCGCCATACTGCATGAACTCTGGATGGGGTTCCATGCAGATCCAATGGGCTACGCACGAATGTCTCGTGCGAAGCGATTTCGCGACATCGGCGAACTCCGGAGAGAACACGAAAAACCGTGGCTCGGAGTCTTCCACCATGTAGCTTAGTTCATCAACATGCAACTTTGGACTAAGCGGTGTCGCGGTCATTCCGGCAGTCAACGCACCCAGATAGATCTCGAAATGCTCAAAGCGATTTACGCTGAGTATTGCGACACGGTCTCGCTGTTGCCCTCGGACCAATAAGGAATGCGCGATCTGATTTATCCGACGGGCGCCGTTGCCATATGAAATCTTAGTCGCTGGGGATATCCAGAGTGGCCTCTCCGGAAAATCCATTGCGGCGCGGTGGAAGAGATGAGCCAGATCCAACGCATCACTCCTTCGTCGACGGGAACGAAGGCGCACGCTTCTCCATGAAAGCAGTCAGCCCCTCGCGTGCATCCGGCTCCATGAAGTTGAGGGTCTCGTAGGCCACAGACAGGTCGAAAACCGGTGCCGCTTGTCGGGCCCAATGGTTCAGGCAACGCTTTGTCCACCGAAGCGCTCGCTGGGGCTTTCTTCCCAACTCATCGGCGAGACGCAAAGCGGCTTCAAGGACTTCCTCCTGCGGCTTGCACATCGAAACCAAACCGATGCGCTCGGCTTCTTCCCCCAAAAGTACGTCGCTTGTCAGGAGGTAGAGCTTTGCTTTGGGGAGCCCGCAATAAAGCGGCCACAACATCGTTGCGTGGTCGCCTGAGGCTACACCGATGTTCATATGTGCATCGCAGAGTTTTGCGGTGGTGGACGCTATGGAGATATCGGCGCTGAGGGCGACGGCGAGACCTGCGCCGGCTGCGGAGCCGTTGATCGCGGACACGATGGGCTTATCAAGGTGGATCATATTGTAAACGATCCGAAGCGCTTCCTCGCCGGTCTCTATGTGCCGATCGATCTTTCCCAGCTTCTTCGTCGCCTGTGAAAGATCACCTCCCACCGAGAACGCCCTGCCTGCCCCGGTAATTACAGACACGCGTACGTTGGGGTCCTTCCCGACTGTAATCCAGATCTCCGCCAATTCGTGGTGCAAGACGGCATTCGTCCCGTTCATGGGCGGGCGGTCTATGGTGATTAGAAGAACGCCATTTGGCTTATGCTCGAACCTAAGATGCTGATAGTCGGAATACTGCATGTCGGAGATCTCCTTCGGGCGGCTGTCCGGGTGCGATTTGGCATCCATGCTGTTGTTATCCGCCATCGCTATCGGTCGATACATCGGAAAGCCCTGAAACAAGCATCAGGAATAAGAGCTGAGGGCGTCCGTTTGCCTAAGCCATAAAATGCTCGGCGGCTTCTTTGTAAGTCGTGCAAAACTGCAAGACAGCGGTCACCGCGCGGAGCGAAAAGTGTGGCGTTTCTTCCAAAGACCTCGATGTCTCTTTTCCGAAACATGCTTCCTAAATGGCCGATGGTTCGAAAATCTACCTACCGTAACATTCAGTAGGTATATCCGGTGTTGATACTTAACCGACCAGAGCGGATACGACATGATTTCTATCAGCCGGACATTTTGAAACGCCACGCTCAGGTCCCATGGCACTTTGATTGAGGTCAGTATGGAAGAGTTACTTGCTACCGCGGACCGGGTGATGCCCGGCGGAACATTCGGATCCTTCGCCCTTGAGCGGGATGTAGATCTCGTGCTCAAGAAAGGTAAGGGCTCAAAAGTCTACGATAGTAACGGGAGAGAATACATCGACTGCGTAAATGGCTCCGGCCCGATGTTGCTGGGACATGCCCACCCTTCGGTGGTCGCGGCGCTTCGCGAGGCAGTCGAGTGGCCGTCTAACACCTATCTACTCAACGAGTATGGCATACAACTCGCTGAGAAACTCGTCGATGCCATCCCGTGCGCCGAGCAGATCAAATATGGTGTGACAGGTTCGGATGCGACGCTCTACGCGATGCGTCTCGCGCGTGCTTTCACGGGGCGGGACAAGATCCTGAAATTCGAAGGTGGTTTCCTCGGAGGTAACGAGTACGCGCTGATGAGCATGAGGCCGGGAAAGCCTCTACCTGATTTTCCGGCTCCAAAGCCTGACAGTGCCGGCATTCCCCGAGTTCTTGAGCAGCAAGTTCTTATCGCGCCATTCAATGACCTTTCAGCTGTTGAAGCGCTGGTAAAATCTCGTAGCCAGGAGATCGCCGCAATCGTTGTGGAAGCGCAGCAACGCTCCATAGATCCGCGGCCCGGATTCCTTGAAGGTCTGCGCGCCCTTTGTGATGCAAACGGCATATTGCTGATCTTCGACGAAGTGGTGACCGGGTTCCGGCTTGCTTGGGGTGGCGCCCAGGAGCGTTATGGCGTGGTGCCAGACCTCGCCGCGTACGGAAAGGTAATCGGTGGCGGTCTTCCGCTTTCAGCCGTTGCCGGACCTAAGGAGATCATGCAACTGGCTGACCCCCGTCGTGCCGCAGATCCACGCTATTGCTTTATCGGGGGTACGACCTGCGGCAATGGGCTCGCTGCCGTCGCGGGAATGGCATCCCTGAGTGTCCTTCAGGAACAGGGGGTTTACCAACGTTTCGAAGACGTCGGGAAACGCTTCCGCGACGGTGCGAAAGAGATATTCTCCAGATATGGTTTGCCGGGCCAGGCAATTGGAGCAGGTCCAATTGCGCAAATTGTTCTGACCGATAATCCAGTGGTTGACTACCGAAGCAGCATGTCGGGAAACCTGGCCTTACAGAAGAAGCTCGCAAGCGAAATCGTGCGTCGCGGCGTTCTGAATCACGGAAAGTTCTATTTTTCGTTGGCAATCACGGATGATGACATGGGTAGAATTCTTTCTACCCTGGAGGATTCTGTCAAAGCCGTGATGACTTGACACATTTGGCAAAGATCAACAGCTCACGCCGGGCGCTCGCAGCGACACGAACAAAAAAGCCACATGCGCGGAAGCGCCAATCCTGTCGTGTTCTCGCCGGGAACCTCACCGGCGAAATCCAGGTGGCCAGACCACCTGGATTTTTCACGAATTACCTGACATGCGGGCAGACCGTTTCCCACTCGAGCGAATGAAGCAGGCGCGAGCGACGTTCTGCCCCGGCATCGTCACCAGGAGCGAATACCACCGTCAACCGCGATGTCTTCGCCAGTAATGTACGAGGCATCCTCGCTTGCCAAGAAGGCCACTGTGGCGGCAACCTCTTCAGGTTTTCCGATTCGGTTCATCATCGCGCGTCCCAGCTGAATCCGGCACCATTCATCATAGCCGGGCTCACCGGGCTTGAAACGACTCTGGTTGGTCTGGATCGACCCGGGTGATACTGAGTTTGCACGGATCCCGTGGTGACGTCCCTCCATCGCCAGCTGCTTCGTCATCGACAGCACACCGCCCTTAGCGGCAGTGTGGGCGAGACCAGGCAGAAGCTGCAATCCTTGCCAAGCCGAGATGGAGGCGACATTGACGATTGCCCCCTTTGTCTTCACCAATTCCGGCCAACAAGCTCGAGTTAACAGGAAGACTAAGTTCAACTCCTCATTTATCGTGTTATGCCACGCGTCGTCATCCATGTCTTCGATCCAGGCAAAGTATGCCATGGCGCCATTGTTGAGGAGAACGTCGACCTTTCCAAACTCTTTGACAGCGGCGGCGACAAGTCGATCGCATTCGCTTCGTTTTGTGAGGTCGCAAGGATGGATCGATGTCATCGTTCCTCCTGCCGCAGTGACGTGACGAACCGTTTCCTCCGCAGCATCGCTGGCAATGTCGCAGCCGACAACCAGTGCGCCCTCCGCCGCAAAACGCAAGGCGCTTGCCCTGCCTATGCTCCCGCCTGATCCGGTCACGATGGCGACCTTACCGTTTAAGCCTCTCATGCGAATGTTCTCCCGTGGCATTCTGCCGGTTGTCGACGGTTCCGAGTTACACACCTGGAACGCGTGGGAACGTTTGCCGCCATGGCGGCGCGAGCCTTGCTCTCAAGAAGGGTTGCTTTACACCCGGGAAGCCAACCGGGGCGGCCCTTTCCAAATGGATTCCTCAAATTCGACGACGTCGGCAATCCAGGTGCCGATCATATCGATGAGGCGAACGCCCGCCTCCGCGGAAGACTCTTCGGGGCTGCCAATGATGCCAGCGAAATCCGATGAGAATGAATCTGGAGGCGTTTTGTATCGACCTACGGCTCCGCCAACATAGGGAGGGTCTGCTCCCTCGTATGTCTCCCCATACCGCTTTGGGTAGAAGGCTTTTCCCGCCCTGAGATCGACAGAATCTGGCAAGAGCACCATCATTCTCGATGTCTCGCCGGCACCGCCGTGTCCCTGGGGTGAGGAGAAAGCAGAAGAGCCCTTGTTCAAACGTCCGCTGACAACGAGCCAGTTGATAGTGGTGACAACAGCGTCTGTCTCTTCACTTAGCTCCTTGGCCGCGAGCTGCGCAGGCGCATCGTTCTCGGCGTGCCCGATCAACAGATATAGCCTTCGAAATCCGTGACGGATCAGCTCGTTGGCAACCTCCTTGACCAGAGATTGAAAGAGACCGCTGGAGATGCTGACGGTGCCGACACGGTCGCGTGGGGCCTCGCTGGGGAACTGTCGCAATCCGAATGTTATCGATGGTCCGAGAAGCAACCGGATACCCCTTGCATCGAGAACTTCTTTCGCTTTCCGCGCGAGGCCTTCCGCCTGAATGGTGTCAGTTCCCACCGGCAAATGATCGCCGTGCTGTTCGATCGCGCCCAGACAAATAATCACCGGAACATCGTCTTGCAGAGCGGCTGAGAGTTCCGGGCTGCGCAGCCTTAAATAGTCGTCAGACATGTGTTTCCCTCCCTTAAAAGTAAGACGCGGCGCGTGACGGCACCACAACGATAATTTTCCCTTGACCTATCCTTCCGAGGCAGATATTTATTCTCAATAAATGAGAATTATCCCGTTTAACGATAATTCGCTTTTACCAGCTGGCTTTCGCAATGACAAGACTGTTTCACTGGGAAGGCGAGGGGCGTTGTGGCAGGCGGAGCAAGTAAGTCGATGTCGAATACAAGTAAGCCTCCGGAACCTTTGAGCCGGGCGGCCACCATTCTCGAAGCTGTTGCGAGCGTCGAACCCAATGGTCTCGAAGTTGCAAAAATCGCGCAAAATGCTGGGCTCCCGTTAGCAACGGCACATCGACTCGTTCAGAGCCTCGTTGCTGTCGGATACCTGGAAGGGGGACGACGCGGTGGCTATCGGCTGGGAGCGCGTCTCTACGGGTTGCTTGAGCGTGGGGTCACCAGGGACGAGCTTAGCTCAATATGTCGCCCGCTGCTGCAGAGAGCTGCCAACGAACTGAACCTGGTTGTCTTTCTGTCACGAACCAGCGGCCGTCGCATCGTCACGGCGGTGCAGGCGATTCCGGAGAAAATCTCAGGTTCTCTGGTGTTGTTGGGAAGCGACGCTCCCTTTCATGCCACCGCATCCGGGAAACTTTTCCTTGCCGGAATGGCCCCCGACAAGAGGGAGGATTTTTTCGGTACTTGCTATCTGGAACAGTATCGGCCCTCAACAATCACGGATCCGAACGAACTCCGTCGGGAGATTGATCGGGTCAGGGCGGCAGGCTACGCAACGTGCCGGGACGAGTTTGACGAGAACGTTTATTCACTCGCCTGTCCGGTCGAGCTGGCCGGAAATCCTTTGGCGTTTGTAGCGGGGGTAATCGGCTTCGAGCCGGATCTCTTGGCCGAAGATGGCGAACCCAGAATACTGGGTCACGTAAGAAAAATCGCGGCAGATCTATCGGCTATTGTGTCAGCCCTGTTCAAGAGCGGTTGACGGTTGCTGTTCGCTGCCTCCAACGCGGCTTCATACGGCGAAATGCAGTTGAAAATACCCGATCAGCCAGGAAGGACAAGATGTCGAAACTTGGGCAACTCCAAGACATAGATTTGAGGCTCCTGAGATGTTTCTGCACCATCGTCGAAGAGGGAAGCTTCACTGCGGCTCAGGTAGCGCTGAACTTATCCCAACCAAGCCTCAGTGAATACTTGAAAACATTGGAGCTTCGACTGGGAGTCAAGTTATGCCAACGCGGGCCGAAGGGGTTCAAACTGTTTGATGAAGGGCGGGTAGTCTATCTTGCCGCACGCGACCTCTTTGCCTCTATCGAGGGGTTCAAAGATAGTGTGAATACCCTTGGCGATGGCTATCGCGGTGAACTCGTAATGGCCGTGGAAGACAGTATTGTCGACAATCCAGAATGTCGATTGCCGCTGGCGATCAAGCGGTTTTCAGAGATTACGGAAGGGGTGAAAATACGCGTCGAGATTATGTTGGGCGCGCAAGTCATCGGCCGGGTGGCAGACGGACTCATACCGCTGGGTATTGGGCTCTATAACCCGTCGTTTAGTCAGCTCGAATACACTGCATTGTTCAGCGAGTGCCTTGAGCTTTATTGCAGCAGCGCGCATCGATTATTCGACGTTCCTGACGGCCAAATCACTGCCGCCCAGATCGCCAGCTACCCCTACTGCAGCAGGGGACATCTGGAAGCGACCCACCCTGATCGCGTTGATACCAGCCCGTTTGCAGGCGACATCGGTCTTGGCGCACATGCGCAACTGGCGCTGATATTGTCCGGGCGAAACCTTGGTTACTTGCCGGCACATACCGCAGAGAGCTACGTCAAATCGAAGCAATTGCGTAGCGTCAAACCGGATCTGGTCCGACGAATTCGAAGTGTCGCGGCGATGAGAACTCCGAGGTCGGCCCAGAACAAGCTGGTAAAAAACTTCCTGCGCACGCTCGTCGACGTGCATGCACCGCTCTCGGTGCGCTGAATCGTTAGAAACTGAGAGGTTGCCTCTCCCCGGATCGGGAAGAGGCAGCTTTGAACTACTGCTGGAGCCAGCTTGCGAACCGGCGTTCAATTTCCTCCCGGTGCATTGGCCAGAAGGTGCCGTCGTCGAACACCACAGCGCTGCTAGCCTTACCGATGAACGGATCGACGGCTGGTTGCGCCACTGCGTCGAACTTAATCTCCTTCAGCACGGAAACCCGCGTCGGGAGGCTTTTCGAGCGGAACGCGTCGGGTGCGCCCTTGAATTCGGCTTCAGATACGTAGAGGTTCTTCTGAATTTCTGGACGCGAGATGAATTCGAGATATTTTTTCACGAGCTCCCACTTGGCCGTACCTTTCGGCACCATGTAGACGTCCATTTGGGCTATCTGGCCGTCGAAAAGGATGCCGATCGGGAGTTCGCGCTGACCCTTGGCCACCAAGAGCCTCTGCGAGCTGGACATGCCCATGGCTACCTCTCCCGTAACAATGAGCTGCATTCCTTGGGACCAGCTATCCCACCAGACTATGTCATTCTTGATCGTGTCTAGCTTCTTGAATGCCCGGTCGACGCCCTCCCGAGTGGAGAGGACCGCATAGACATCCTTGGCAGGAACGCCGTCGGCTTCAAGCGCAAACTCAAGCACATAGGTGGCCGATTTGATAAAACCGCGCTTGCCGGGAATTTTCTTGGTATCGAAAACGTCCGCGATCGTCGCCGGCTTTACAGGGAGGTTTTCCTGGTAGCCGATGGCCGCGGTCCAAGCGGTGACTCCAACTCCACACTTAACAACGGCACCTGGTAGGTAGTCTTTGTCGGCAGGAGTTCCATCCGACCCCGGTGATAGCGTGATACTTGAAAGCTCCTCAAGGTATCCTTCATCGCAGCCCTGATTGGCCAGCGCGTTCTCACCATTTACAACATCCCAGGACACCGCTCCCGCTTCAACCTGGGCCTTAATCTGTGCAATGCCGCCCGAGTAGTCTACCGACACGACCTTGATGCCGGTCTCCTTCTCGAATGGCTTATAGAACGACGTTTCTTCCCGTAATTTTGTATCGCCACCAAACGACACTACGGTGATGGAATCCTGCGCAGAGGCGATCGCTGACGATGCCACGGTGGCGGCCAGAGCCAAAGACCTCAACAAGTTTCGATTCATTAGACTTCCCCTTTGTTGGGCAGGCATGCCGAGGGTGTCTCGGCATGCTTACCGACGTGATGATCGCGTTATTTCCTTCAGCTGCCCGCGAGCGCCAAAGCCATTCATAGATGCTTGGTTCGCCTCTTTGCCGATACGGATGGCACTACAATCACGTGCCGGGTCGCATTTCAGTGATAGGCTGCATGGCAATTCATTGCTGCAGCCAGCCCGCGAAGCGGCGTTCGAGCTCCTCCCTGTGCGCCGGCCAGAAGGTCCCGTCGTCAAAGACCACAGCGCTGGTAGCTTTGCCGATGAACGGGTCGACTGCAGGCTGCGCCACTTCATCGAACTTGATTTGCTTCAAGACCGAGATGCGCGCCGGAAACGCTTTCGAGCGGAACGCGTCGGGTGCGCCCTTGAATTCGGCTTCAGGGACATAGAGGTTCTTCTGGATCTGGGGGCGTGAGATGAACTCGAGATACTTCTTAACGAGGTCCATCTTCGCCGTGCCTTTTGGCACCATGTAAACTTCCATCAGCGCAATCTGGCCATCCCACAGTATTCCGATCGGCAACGCGCGTTGCCCCTTGGCCACCAGTAGTCGCTGAGAGCTGGACATGCCCATGGCGACCTCGCCCGTGACGATCAGCTGCATGCCCTGCGACCAGCTATCCCACCAGACGATGTCATTCTTGATGGTGTCCAGCTTCTTGAAAGCCCTGTCGACCCCCTCCGGGGTGGCAAGCACTGAGTAGATGTCCTTGGCGGGCACACCGTCGGCTTCAAGCGCAAACTCGAGGACATAAGCCGCGGACTTGACGAACCCACGCTTGCCAGGAATTTTCTTGGTATCGAACACGTCCGCCATGGTGGTCGGCTTTACAGGCAGGTTTTCCTGGTAGCCGATGGCTGTCGTCCAGGCGGTCATGCCAATTCCGCATTTCACCATGGCACCCGGCAGGTAGTCCTTGTTCGCTGGAGTGCCGTCCAGGCCAGGCGGCAATACGATACCCGAGAGATCCTCAAGGTAACCTTCGTCGCAGCCCTGATTGGCCAGCGCATTCTCGCCATCCACGACGTCCCAGGAAACCGCTCCAGCTTCAACTTGGGCCTTAATCTGTGCAATGCCGCCAGAATAATCTACCGAGACGACCTTGATGCCGGTCTCCTGCTCGAATGGTTTATAGAACGACGTTTCTTCCCGTAATTTTGTATCGCCACCAAACGACACCACGGTAATGGAATCCTGCGCAGAGGCAGTCGCCGACGATGCCACTGTGGCGGCCAAGGCCAAAGACCTCAACAAGTTTCGGTTCATTAGACTTCCCCTTTGTTGGGCAGGCCTGCCGAGTTCTCGGCATGCTTGCCGATATGATGATCGCGTGATGATTATTCCCTTCAACTACCCGCGAGCGCCAAAGCCATTCGTCGATGCTTGCATCACCATTTGCCGATACGCACAGCGGCGTGATCTGTTAGCCTTCCATCAAATTGAAGTTTGCGCGAATGGTCAGCAAGCGTCCGTAGTCGTTCGGCGGGAGGCGGTGCGAGATTGCTCCGCTTTCGGAGGTTGGGCCTCGTAAGGTTCAAGACGAAACCTGGGTCGCACCGAGATGCGCTCCAGTACGCCATCGCGTGCGCAACGCAGTATTCTGAAACGCGGTTGCTTGGGAGTCTGATTGTGTTGAGTGAAGCATGAGCCAGGAAAACGTCATGAGCAGAGAGAAATGGACAGGCCCCCTCGTACGTTACGAGGGGATATCCAAAACGTATGATGGACGGTTCTATGCCATCAAAGACTTCGCTTTGGACATTGCCGCCGGCGAATTCCTGACGATGCTTGGCCCTTCCGGCTCAGGAAAAACGACCCTGCTGACAATGTTGGCGGGATTCGAGATGCCATCCGGAGGGCAAATAAGTGTTCGCGGTCGATCGGTAAGCGAGCTTCCTGCTCACAAGCGCAACATTGGAATGGTCTTCCAGAACTACGCGCTCTTTCCGCATATGTCTGTGGCAGATAACATCGGCTATCCACTTCGCGTCAGGGGGTTGGGCAGGGCTGAAATTGCGAAGCGCGTCGCACGCGCGCTGGATATGGTCCAACTTTCTGGGTTTGGAGAAAGAAAGCCGGGCGCCATGTCCGGCGGCCAACAACAGCGCGTCGCACTGGCTCGAGCGATGGTGTTCAATCCTGACCTGGTACTGATGGATGAGCCGCTCGGAGCATTGGATAAGATGCTGCGGGAAGAAATGCAGTATGAGATCAAGAAGCTTCATACTGAGGTCGGTGTCACGATTGTGTATGTGACCCACGATCAATCCGAGGCGATGGTCATGAGCGATCGGGTGGCGATTCTGCGAGGTGGGAAGCTCCAACAATTGGCGCCGCCGAGGCAGCTATATGAGGCGCCATCGAATGCCTTTGTTGCGAACTTTATCGGCGAGAATAACCGCTTGCTTGGCCGCCTACGCAGGCTCGAGGGCAATCATTGCGCAGTGGAGATGCCGGGCTCCGGGGATGTGCACTGCGTCGCAGGGGATCTGAATGCTTCCTCAGATCAGGTCTATATCACGGTCAGGCCAGAGAGAACCCACGTTTCGAAACGTAGCGTGAGCGTGCAGGGAGAAAACTGTTTTCCGGCGCGCATCAAGGGGGTCACCTTCCTCGGTGAGGCTTTCCGAATCGAACTCGAACTCGAGGGAGGTGGTTCGCTAATTGCGAAGATGCAGAATACCGGTCAGTCGGAGCCGTTTTCGGTCGACGAGGTGGTCAACGTGAGTTGGGCGAGATCCGAAGCCTTTGCGTTCGGATACGACGAGACATTGTCAA
The DNA here is from genome assembly GCF_014852185.1 of Ensifer sp. ENS07. Lineage (NCBI taxonomy): Bacteria > Pseudomonadati > Pseudomonadota > Alphaproteobacteria > Hyphomicrobiales > Rhizobiaceae > Ensifer > Ensifer sp. ENS07. The sequence goes on from NZ_JACVBE010000023.1 coordinate 13,385, forward strand.
AGGCTTGAGCAAGGACGAGCGCTTGCTTCTCGTCAAGCGCTTTTGCAGGCTGTCAATTTAGAGGCGTTTGAATTGTCAATCTCAATCCAGGTGGCTCAGCCACCGCTGTCAAAAATCTCGACTCCTGCCTTCGGCCGAGGCGGCAATCTGCTGTTGCTGGCTCCGTTTATCATGTTCCTTTGCTTGTTTTTCGTGTGGCCAATTGGGCTGATGCTGAGCCGCAGCTTCTATGACGCGGCGCCCGGCCAGATCATGGCAAAGACCAAGTCGGAGCTTTCCATTTGGTCTGTGACCACAGGGCTCCCCGATGATCATGTCTTTGAAGTGTTTGGCCACGAACTGGTTGATGTTCTTACCTCCAGGGATATCAACAAGGTAGCGTCGCGAATGGGTGATCGGATCCCCGGAGCCGCCACGCTGCTGAATAGAAGTGCGGTATCTCTCCGTGCAAGCCAAGCGCCAGCCAAACAAACACTTCTCTCAACAAGCGCATTGTGGGGTGATCCCTTTACCTGGGATACATTGAAAGCATCGCTGCGCGTGCTATCCGAGGACAAATACCTGGCTGCTGTTGACTTAGCGTATGCCAGCGACGGGACGATAAAGGTGCTCGGAGACGGCTCGCTGGTAAACGTCGGAATTTACTGGCGCACGATATGGATGAGTTGCGCGATATGCTTCGTGTGCCTGATCCTGGGATACCCGGCAGCATATTTCCTGACCCGCGTGAAACCAGTTTGGGCGGGAATATGCATGACACTCGTGCTGATTCCCTACTGGACGTCCGTTCTGGTGCGAACCACCGGTTGGATGGCGCTGCTACAGCGTGAGGGGTTGCTAAACAACATCCTCGTCTCATTGGGCGTCATTGACGATTCGGCCAGGTTCCAACTGATCTTCAACGCGACCGGCACGATGATCGTGATGGTTCATGTCTTGCTGCCGGTAATGATACTGCCGCTTTACAATTCGATGCTCAGCGTCCCGACAACTCAAGTGAAAGCTGCAGTTTCATTGGGTGCGCACCCGTTTCGCGCCTTCATAGATGTATTCGTTCCTCTAACCCGATCAGGCATCGCGGCGGGCATCACATTGGTCTTCATGCTGTCTGTTGGATACTACGTGACGCCAGCGCTTGTAGGCGGAACCAGTGGGACGTTTATTGGCAACGTCATCGCGTTTCACATGCAGCAGACCCTCGATTGGGGCCTTGCGGCCGCGATGTCTGCTCTGCTTTTTGCGCTCGTTGTAAGCATTTACATATTCCAGAGCAGGGCAATCAATCAGACGGGTAAGGCACTCTAATATGCAAGATCACGGCCCCACAACCACTGGTACCAAAGTTGCGTGGTATGCGTACAAAACGTTCTGCATACTGATCTTTGCATTTCTGATAATGCCAATATTGGCAGTGGTGCCGCTGTCATTCAGCGCCTTGCCCTTTTTTGCTTATACGCCGGAAATGCTCAGGCTTGAGCCGTCAGCTTTTTCCACTCAGTGGTACAAGCAGGTCCTGTTTGGGACGGAGTGGCGAGCCGCTTTCTTTAACACCATGGAGATTGGGTTGTGGTCCACAGTCATGGCAACCGCAATCGGTACGCTCGCCGCCCTAGGGCTTGAGAAGAGTACTTTCCGCGGGCGTGAGGTTCTCTCCGCCATTTTCTTGCTCCCCATATTCGCGCCGACGATTGTCCTGGCGACTGGCTTATATTTTCTCTACGCGGAACTTGGCCTGCTCAACACGAAGTTGGGGATCATTCTCGCTCACGCAACGATCTCCGCTCCCTTCGTGATGCTTTCCGTGCGTGCTTCGTTGTCGATGATCGACAGCAGGTTAATGCGGGCTGCTGCCAATCTGGGGGCCGGACCCGTGTTCGCATTCAGGAGCGTGACACTTCCTCTTGCGATGCCAGGAATCATCGGCGGTGCAATTCTGGCTTTCGCGACTTCATTCGATGAGCTTGTAATCGTGCTTTTTGTGGGAGGGGTTGAAACTACGACGATACCTCGACAAATGTGGACCGGTGTTCGCGAAGACCTAAGCCCACGTGTTCTTGCCGTTTCTTCCTTGATGGCAGCCCTGGCTATCGGAACACTGATCCTGACCCAGCTGTTGCGTCGGTCAGCACGCCTCCCCGGGAAGTGATATTCGATGCGTATGCCGTTGGTGGGTTGCGCAAATTCTCATCCGCAGCCACCTCCAATGCAGGCTTCTCGGCCGATCGGTCGAAGGGCAGCCGAAGTCAAAATGCCCATTGCAAGCCCTCACGCAAGGCTGCGGGAGTAGGGCCTATTCGCCCGATTGGAGGTGGTGGGTCAAAAGCTCGTATCGTCCTCACGCCAAAATCAGTTGAAGCAAACATGATCGGGAATTGCCATGAACGTGATCACCTCAACCGCCACACCCTTTGTCTGGGACGATCCCTTCCTGCTCGAGGATCAGCTCTCGGCAGACGAACGTGCCATCCGAGACGGCGCTGCGGCCTTTGCCGCGGACAAGCTCGCCCCCCATGTGGAGGAAGCCTATCTCAATGAGACAACTGATCCGGCGATTTTCAGGAAAATGGGTGATGCCGGCTTGCTCGGTGTGACGATCCCAGAGGAATATGGCGGGCTCGGCGCAAGCTATGTTACCTATGGCCTCGTCGCCCGTGAAGTCGAGCGCGTGGACTCAGGCTATCGCTCTATGATGAGCGTGCAATCCTCGCTCGTCATGTATCCGATCTACGCTTACGGTTCCGAAGAACAGCGCAGCAAGTATCTGCCCAGGCTCGCGTCGGGCGAATGGATCGGCTGCTTCGGCTTGACCGAAGCCGATGCCGGTTCCGACCCCGGCGGCATGAAGACCCGAGCCGAGAAGACCGCCGGCGGCTATCGCCTCAACGGATCTAAGATGTGGATTTCCAACGCGCCAATCGCCGACGTCTTCGTCGTCTGGGCGAAGCTGAAGGGCGAAGACGGCAAGGACGTCATCCGCGGTTTCGTACTCGAGAAGGGCATGAGGGGTTTGTCCGCTCCGAAGATCGGCGGCAAGCTCTCCCTGCGCGCTTCGGTCACCGGCGAGGTAGTGATGGTCAACGTGGAGGTCGGCGAGGACGCACTTCTGCCGAACGTGAAGGGGTTGTCGGGCCCGTTCGGTTGCCTCAACCGTGCCCGCTACGGCATTTCCTGGGGGCGATGGGTGCGGCCGAGGACTGCTGGCACCGCGCACGGCAATACGGACTCGACCGCAAGCAATTTGGCAAGCCGCTGGCGGCGACACAGCTTTACCAGAAAAAGCTCGCCGACATGCTCACCGAGATTTCACTCGGACTTCAGGGCAGCCTGCGTGTCGGCCGTCTGATGGACGAGGGTAAGATGGCTCCCGAGATGATCTCCATCGTCAAGCGAAACAATTGCGGTAAGGCGCTCGACATCGCCCGTCAGGCCCGCGACATGCACGGCGGTAACGGCATCCAGATTGGCTACCACGTCATGCGTCACGCGCAGAACTTGGAGACCGTGAACACCTATGAGGGCGCTCATGACGTGCATGCGCTCATCCTCGGCCGCGCCCAAACAGGCATCCAAGCCTTCTTCTGACAGCTACCGATTTTAGGCTTTGGTGGAAAACCTAACCGAAGTGCATCGTGGCGCTCGACAAACTCCATGGGATCGCTATCACCGATGGCACTCACGACAACAGCTCTCGTCCGATCAACTTGCGCCGCCTCGTTCAATCCCGGCAGCTGCGGTTGTTGACTCTGTTCTGGCTCATCGGAAAAAGATGCACCTTTGGAGAGGAAATAACTCATGACAGACGAGAGCAACACCGAGATTGCAGAGAACGCACCGCCGGCGGACCTAGCCCCACCAAAGAAACGTCGGGGTCCGCGACCGAAGAATGTCGTTGCGGACACAGTTGTCGACACACCAGAAGCAGAATCTGCTCAGCCACTGAAAGGGCGCAGAAAACGCTTGGATAAGTCGGCGGAGGGGAATGCTTCGGCAAAGGCGTCGGTCGCTGCCAAGGCAAAGAATGTTGCCAAGGGCACCAGAAAAACACGCGCGGCAAAACAGACGCCAGCCGCATCGGCTCCAGCGCTTGATGGCATAGCTGAGCTTCTTCAGCTTGAGGAAGAGAATGCACGGCTGCGCAAGACACTGGCTGAAAAACTGCAGGCCGAGAATGCCGAGCTGCGCAAGCGATTGGGACTGATCTGATCTTTGGGGGAACGGCTGATCGGAAACGATCAGCCTCGCCATCGCTTCCTCGCTGGAGTTCGTGGAGAGCTGCATGAAGGTTGCTGGTGCCATTCCTCGAGACTGCGGCGCGCTATGAAATCACCTTGGAAATATCTGGTGCAACTGGTGTCTCCTGAGCGAGCGGCCAAGGAGCAGGAAAGCCTGCGCGAAATCGAGGTAGAGGAAGGAGTTGGAGAAGCTGCTGATCCAACAGAACAGGTCTCAAGTGAGGTCGCTGACAACCACGATCTAGCAACCTCCTACGCCACGGTCACCGGGGCTGCTGAGACGCCTACTACCACAGTCGTTCAGCCCGGTGCCGACGATCGGGTTTTGTTGCCTGGCCACAAGCCGCGGCCCCAACCTCTGCCAAAAGGAAGCAAAAAGCGCAGCAGGAAAACGGGCACTGGCGCTGTTGCAGCGTCCGACGTCGTCGAGTATGGAGATGCGGGCTCCGTAGTTCCCAGGCCACCGATTGCCTTCGACGAAGAAATGAGAGCGCTTGACGTGGAAGTCGGGCAACTTCGACGACGTTTGGCAGAAAAGTTGTTGCTACAGAACACGCAGCTCAAGAAGATGCTTAAGCGCTACGACGCTTCATAGCGTGACGTCTCGCAAGTAAATACTGGATCCATATGAGGCCACAGCAGCGAAAGTTTGTCGTCGAAGTCAAGTCGTCCCGGCGTCGGACGACGACCAGACCCTCCTCGATATGGGGCGACACGGATCTTAGAGCCCTGGCCCGCGAGGCGAAGGCCGACGCGCCGCATCTGTTCGACCCGACAGCACAAGAAGTTGCGCCCGTTTCGGGGCCAAGTGTGGAAATTGGTCCAAGTGATGACAACGGGCCTGACGTTGACCAGATCGCCATTTCCGCGAGCACGGGAGAAGGCAACATTCTTGACGAGGTTGCCTTCGGTTCTGCCGTTGTCCCAGCGTCAGAAGCAGACCACCCAACGACGGTCGTATCAAAGAAGTCGAAGCGCAAGGGCCCACCGCGCAGAGGTCGTGACGTTGTTTCCCGGTCGATTGTGGCCGGTTCTGCTCCCGAAATAATTCCTGACGAGCTTGCAGCCCTAGAAGAGGAAAACCGCCGGCTCAAAGGCCTACTGGCGGATCGGCTGCGGCAAGAGAACATCCAGTTGCGAGCGATGCTCAAGCGGTTCGGTGCCAACTAGGCTGCACGCGATGTCCCGGCTTCGACGGGGCATCGCAGCAACTGTTGACGTTGCCATGCCTGCCTCAAGGCACACGCCGATGAAGGCCTCTCGTGCGACCGCCGATGACACCGAACGGTTCAGCGCGTCCCGGCACGTCACGATGCCTCGTTCATATCCTGCTCCGTGCCGTACCGGCCATTCATGTTCTAGGAAATCCAGCGCGCCGTAAACGGGCAGCGAGGTGGTCGAAGACTATGGCCATGTCGGTCTGACGCTACGCAGCCACCCTCTCTCGCTTCTGCACCCCGATCTTTCGAGACGCCGCATCGTCTGCAGGCGGGCGACGCAGATCGTGTCGTGCTCGGCGCGGGCATGCTCGGCCGACGCCTGACCTCGACCCGTCGAATAGAGAACGTGAGGGTGAGAGACCGGGTTGGGGCTGCTGGAGCCGCTTGTCCGGGTTGGTCGGGGCCGGGACGCGTATAGCCCGGCCCGAACCTTAAGATGCTTCAACAGAACTGTCGGGCGATCTTGTCGGAGAACGTCTTCTCGAAGACCTGTTTCGTCCCATCGAACGCCTGGGTGATTTCCGAGATTTGGAAATCGCTTGCGCTGAGTTGGAGGTCCACCTGGCCTGTCACGCGGGTCTGCCAGTCCCCCCTTGAGAGGCTGGTGGAATAGCGCACGGAATACGAGCTCCGCGAAATATCGGCTTCGTCTATCTGCATGATCTGCTCACTCTCGAACCCGGCGGTCGTGCCGACCCCGTCAATCACGAACGAAGCCGATGTCCGCTTCGTGATCGTGATTTTCCCGCCTCGGTCGACCTTCTCGATGACCGCGGAGGGTTCAGTCTGGGGAGCGTCTTCGGCTTTAACCGGATCCGGGACAGGGCTTCCCGCGATCTCCTTGACGGGCAGCAAAATCCTCGAAGACTCGCCTGCTCGGACGACCAATTGGGCGGGTCTGGGCGAAGGCAACACCATCGGCCAGAGCGTATTCGACAGTGCCACCCGGATGCGCGATCCCGCATCAATGCGTCGGCTTGCAAACTTGAGGTCGACCGCGATGTCGTAATAGGTTCCCGCTTCAGCCAGCAGCGGCTTCTCCGATCCGGCCCTGTGTGTCAGGTTCAGGCCTCCGAACGTGATCGGCCAGGACGAACCGTCCGGTTTCAGTTCGGTTATCCGCACAGCAAGAGCTGCAATTGGCTGGTCGGATTTCACCCTGACTTCCAGGCGCGGCCGGCCGATGATCGTCACTGGCGCGTCGAGCACGTCACCGTCGAACACGAGGCTATAGCGGTCGTCGTCGGACTGTTCGCGCGGAAGATCTTCAGGCGCACCCGCGGATATCGCTTCTCGCCAGCCAAGCCCAACGATGTGATCGTTGGGGATCGTCTGGTCGATATCAGCCCCTGGCATGTCCGAAAGCCGCCCATCCCCGAGATGAAGGCGAAGTGGCGGGACGTCGCGTTCTGGCCAAACCGGCTGGGTTATCCAGCTGCCAGGCACATCAGCCGGAGCCACCTGCACCGGGGCAGCATCCTCGACATAGACCTGCAGCATGGGCTCGGACATGATCCCCGTTTCCTCGCGGGCAAGCCATTGCGACCACCAGCGCAGCTCTTCGGCCAACCAGTCTTCGTGCGCGGGCCCGGGGACACCCTTCCCGGGATAGAAGTGGCCCCATGTTCCGATCATTCCCTTGCGGGGAACGTCGAGCAAGGCGAGGATGTCGAGTACCTCGTTTGTGAAGCCGTCCTGCAATCCGCTGACGGCGTAGACAGGGCAACGGATGTTTGAGAATTCAAGGGCGCCTGATTCGCGCGCCCAATATTCGTCTGCCCGTTGATGAGAAAGCCATTGTGCGGCGACCGGTGCAGCCCCCGAGAGGCGCGTCTCCCACATCTCGCTCCATTTGTCACCGACGATGTTCGGATCCGGTGGGAGCGCGATGACCGTCTTTAGCATTGCTGCCCAAAACAGCGTCGACATCGTCGGCGACCCGCCCACCCAATGGAGATCCTTGCGGAACCGGTCGCCGGACGCGCAACTCGGCAGTATCGCCTTCAAAGCGGGCGGATTTTTCGCAGCGGTCGTCAAACAAGCGTTCCCACCCCAGGAGTGACCACGCATACCGACCGATCCGTTGCACCAAGGCTGGCGGGAAAGCCAGTCGATCGCTTCCAAGATGTCAGTCCGCTCGACGGTCTCGAACTCGTCATACTTCACACCATCTGAATCGCCAGAACCGCGCATATCGATGCGCACGAATGCGAAACCGTGACTTGCGAGATTCGCTCCCCATTCGTCATCGTCGCCTCGCGTCAAATCGCGCGTCCGATAGGGGATGTATTCCAAGACCACTCCGACCGGAGCCGCGTCCGCGCCATCGGGGATCCAGAAGCGCGCAGACAGGTTCACCTTCCCTGAAAGCGGTATCCAGCCCTTTTCTATTCGTTGGAAACCTCGCTTGGGAGGGAGCGACCACCTTGCCTGGGCCGCTGCTCCTTTTAATGAGCCAAATGTTGCAATGCCGGCTGCAGCCAAACCGCCAAGAACAACTCTCCGTGTGAACAAACTTTCTTGCATCGTTCGCTCCCTGGCAAACCCGCACGGTGCACTGGTCACCGTTCAGGTGCTGTCAATACTGGTCAAAACCTGTTCGGATGAGTGCATTCGAATTCACCGCGGCGACGGCAAATCTGGCAGGAGCCAAGAATGGCGACTATTCGATTTCTCCGAAGCTGGCAGGTGAAAAACCGATATCGGCCAAGCAAGCAGAAAGGAGCAAGGCTGCAGAAAGCCCACACACAGCAAGCTGCAGCTTAGAACGCGCTGGCCGAAGCTCCAGTCCTCGGCGACATGGCGGACCTTATTGGGAACAAGCGCGGTGAAAAATCGATGATCGAACGGGGCCTGCGTGGCCATCGTCATAGTCTATTCGCCTTCGAGCAACAGATCATGTCGCCGGGCGAGATACCCATCGCAAATCGCAATGAGGACGTTGAAGCCCGGGATGACATTGTCGATGCCAACCCGGGCGTCACTCTTGCAGGCAGGCCCTCGTCAGTTGGCTTCCTTCAGTGCCATATCCAAAACGCGGGCGACATGGACCGCTTCGCGGTCGCTGCCGTCGTGGATCTGGTGGCGGCAGCTGGTACCGTCGGCCACGATGACATCGTCGGGCTCAGCCTTGCGAACGGCGGGCAGCAAAGAGAGTTCGGCCATCGCCAGTGACGTGTCGATCGTGCTTGCGCCATAGCCGAAAGCGCCCGACATGCCGCAACAACTCGACTCTATCATGCGCACGTCGAGGTCGGGGACGGCCCTCAATACGCTCTCGACCGCCCCCATCGCGCCGAAGGCCTTTTGATGGCAGTGGCCGTGAACGTGGGCGATGCGGCCGCTCTGGTTTTCCACGGGTAAGGTGACAAGGCCCTTGGCAAGGTCAGAGGCCAATGCCTCCTCAAAGAGAAACGACGCCTTGGACAGGGCTTCGATCTTCTCCTTAGGCAGAAGTACAGTCATCTCGTCGCGGAAGGTGAAAATGCAGGACGGTTCAAGGCCGAGCACGCGCGCGCCGCGGGCAACGAAGGGTTCCAGCGCCGTCACCGTGCGCAGCGCCTCGTTGCGGGCCTCGTCGACCTGTCCGGAGGAAAGATAGGTGCGCCCGCAGCAAAGTGGCCGGCCTTTGTCCGGTGTCGCGACTTTATGGAGGCGGTAGCCTGCAGCTTTCAACACGCGCTCGGCAGCTTCCAGGTTCTCGCGCTCGAAATAGCGGTTGAACGTGTCTCCGAACAGCACAATGTCGCGCCCGTCGCCGACGACATCTTCAGGGGTTGCCGTCTCGCCCGTCTCTCGCCAGGGTCTACGCCATTTCGGCAAGGTGCGTCGCGCGCTGAAGCCGAGCAGCTTTTCCGACAGTTTGGCAAGGCCCGGGATCTGGTCTCTAAGGTTCATGAGAAAGGAAAGGCGCGCCGCCAGTGGAGCATAGCGCGGTATGTGCGCAATCAGCTTCTCCTTCAACGGCAGGCCGTGGCGCTCATGATAGTGGTGCAGGAACTCGATCTTCATGCGCGCCATGTCGACCCCGGTCGGGCAATCACGTTTGCAGCCCTTGCAGGACACGCACAGGTCCATGGTCTCCTTCATCTCGGGCGAGGTGAGCGCGTCACGGCCAAGTTGTCCTGAAATGGCGAGCCTCAGAGTGTTTGCCCGCCCGCGCGTCAAGTGCTGCTCTTCCTTCGTCACCCTGTAGGAGGGGCACATCGTTCCGGCATTCATCTTGCGACAGGTGCCGTTGTTGTTGCACATCTCGATCGCACCGCCGAAGGATCCCCATTCGCTCCAGTCGAGGGCCGCGCGCTTCGGCTGTGAGGTCTCGTAGCCGGGCTGGAAACGCATCAGGCTGCGGTCGTCCATCTTCAAGGGACGCACGATCTTGCCGGAATTGAGCCGGTTGCCGGGGTCGAAGCCGTCTTTCACCGCCTCGAAGGCACGGGCAAGCTTCGATCCGAACATCGGCTCATTGAATTCGGAACGGGAGATGCCGTCGCCGTGTTCGCCGGAATAGGAGCCCTTGTACTTGCGCACCAACTCTGCAGTTTCCTCCGCGATCGCGCGCATTTTGCGAACGCCGTCCTCGGTTTTGATGTTGAGGATCGGGCGAACATGCAGACAGCCGACCGAGGCGTGGGCATACCAGGTGCCGCGTGTACCGTGTTTGGAAAAGACGTCCGTTACGGCATCGGTGTAGTCAGCGAGGTGCTCGAGCGGCACGGCGCAGTCTTCGATGAAGGAGATCCGCTTACCGTCGCCCTTCATCGACATCATGATGTTGAGGCAAGCCTCTCGCACTTCCCAGACGGGCTTTTGACGTGCGGGCTCCAGCACCTCGACCACCGCATTGCGGAAACCGTACTCGTCCATGCATTCGTCGAGCCGCTTGAGGTCGGCCTTAAGCACGTCGAGCTCGTCGCCGGCAAACTCCACCAGGAGAAGGCAGTTCGGTTGGCCGCGGGTGATGTCGCCGAGCGTGCGCTTGAAGAGCGGGATATCGGCGCCGAGCACCAGCACGTTGTGGTCCACAAGTTCGACCGCGACCGGGCCGAGAGCGACGACATGCTGGGTCGTTTCCATCGCCGAGCGGAAATCGGGGAAATGGCAAACGCCCATGACCCTGTGCTTGGGCAACGTCGACAGTTTCAGCGTCACGCCGGTCGTCAGCGCCAATGTGCCTTCCGAGCCGACCAGCAGGTGCGACAGGTTCGGGTTGGCGGGCAGGAGCTCGTCGAGATTGTAGCCGCCGACCCGGCGCTGCACCTTCGGGAAAATCGCATCGATATCCTCCCGCAAGGTACCTGCCATTGCAACGAGCCGCGTCATCAGATCACGGGCCCGCAGCGAGGCATTGTTGCCGATGCTGTCGGCGCCAAGCGTAACCGCCTCGCCGTCATGGAACATCGCATCGATCGACAGAACATTCTCGACGGTCTTGCCATAGCGCAAGGATCGGGCGCCGGAGGAATTGTTGCCGGTCATGCCGCCGATCGTACAGCGGCTCGCCGTCGACGGTTCCACGGGGAAGAACAGGTTGTTGGCCTTGACCCGATTGTTAAGCGCTTCCAGCACGATACCGGGCGCTACGGTGATGGTGCGGGCCTCGGGGTCATAGTGCCTGATCCCGTTGAAATGACGGCTCATGTCGAGGATCAGGCCCTCGCCGATCGGCTGGCCGTTCTGCGACGTTCCACCGCCGCGGGCGATGACGGGTACGCCGTGTTCGGCGGCAATCTGAAGGCTAGCCGCGATATCGGCCTCGTTCTTGGGAAAGACCACGCCTTCGGGGAAAATCTGGTAGATCGAAGCGTCCGTGGCGTATCGTCCACGGGTGAAGAGGTCGAAGCGAACCTCACCTACCAGAGCCTTGGCGAGTTAGCGCTCGAGCGCAATGTTACGGTGCGCGGCCGGGGCTTTCCTTGCCGGGAGAGAGATGCTGACGTTGGTGTTCATGGGGCTCTCGCTTCTGAGGGATTTTTGGGCGCCGCCCGGTCTGGCCGGGCGGCGGTTCCTTATCAGGCCGCCGGCGACGTTCCGGCGGGGGAGTGCTTGAGCTTGGCGAGAAGATCCGAAAGGGGACCCCACAGCAACAACACGAAGGCGAAGACAACGAGCGTCGAAACCATGAATGCAAAAACTTGATGGAAGGATCGAAAGGCCCGATCCAGCATCAGGAGGAGTGCACAATGACCACTGGTCGCCATTTTCTACAGATCCCCGGACCGAGTCCGGTTCCCGAGCGCGTACTGCGCGCCATGGACATGCCAGTCATCGACCATCGCGGTCCGGAGTTCGCAAAGCTCGGCCGCGAGGTGCTGGACGGTTGCAAGGCCGTATTCCAGACGTCGGGCCCGGTCATCATCTATCCCTCCTCGGGCACCGGCGCTTGGGAATCGGCGATCGTCAATACGCTGTCGTCGGGCGACAAGGTGCTTATGAGCGAGACCGGCCATTTCGCCACGCTCTGGCACCAGATGGCCCTGCGTTGGGGCATCAAGCCGGAATTCCTGTCGGGCGACTGGCGCCGCGGTGTTGACCCGGATGCAATCTGCGCCCGCCTTGTGGAGGACAAGGGACATGAGATCAAAGCCGTCATGGTCGTGCACAACGAGACCTCGACGGGCGTCACCAGCCGGATCGCGGAAATCCGCAAGGCTATCGACAAGGCAGGCCATCCTGCGCTGCTTCTCGTAGACACCATCTCCTCGCTCGGTTCGGCCTACTACAGGCATGAAGAGTGGGGCGTCGACGTCACGGTCAGTTGCTCCCAGAAGGGGTTGATGCTGCCACCGGGCCTCGGTTTCACCGCCGTGTCGGAAAAGGCACTTGCAGCCTCGCGAACGAACAATCTTCCGCGCTCCTACTGGGACTGGCACGAGATGCTGAAGCCGAATGCCAGCGGCTTCTTCCCTTACACGCCTGCGACAAACCTGCTTTACGGCCTGCGCGAGGCGATCAACATGATGCTCGAGGAAGGCCTTGAGAATGTCTTTGCCCGCCACAATCGCCTTGCCGCCGCAACGCGCGCGGCGGTCAATGCCTGGGGCCTTGAAATCCTCTGCCAGGAACCGCGCGAATACTCCCCTGTTCTGACGGCCGTCGTGATGCCTGACGGCCATGACGCCGACGCGTTCCGCAAGGTCGTGCTGGAAAACTACAACATGTCGCTCGGGGCAGGTCTCACCAAGCTAGCCGGCCGTGTTTTCCGCATCGGCCATCTTGGCGAATGCAACGAACTGACCCTGCTTGGGGCAATTTCAGGCGTCGAAATGGGTCTGGAGCTGTGTGGCGTACCACACAAAAAGGGCGGTCTCGACGCGGCAATGCGTTCACTCACCGGCAACGGCGAGGCGGCGCAGTCGCCGGAGCGCGCTGTCGCGTGATCGCGATCAAGGATGCGGGGTTACCCCCCCCCGCATCCACCGGCTAGCCGGACGCGCATCATAAAAACGGGAGGAGAAACCAATGGGAAAGAGCAATACGGCGCGGGTCGCAAGACAGGCCAATCTTGCCGAAGCGCTTATATCTGCGGCGGCGAACGGTGAGGCAGTTCAGGTGGGCGCCGCCAGCGAACCTGCCACGACTGACGAAGCCTATCGGGTGCAGAGCGCTTTCAGTGCGGGATTCGGCAAGACCATCGGCTGGAAGGTGGGACGCAAATCACCGGAGGTTGCGCCATCCTGTGCGCCGCTGTTCAGATCGAGGACCTACCAGAGCGGCGCAAGCATCGCCACTGACGCATTCCGGCTTTGGAGGCTTGAGACGGAGATTGCTTTCCGCGTTGCCCGCGACCTGCCGGCCCGCAGCCAGGCGTATAGCCGCTCCGAAACGGCGGCTGCGCTCGGCGAGATGCTGGTTTGCTTCGAAGTCGTAGACAGCCGTTTTGCGCAATGGCCGGAGATTTCACCCCTTTTGAGCCTGGCAGACCTCATGTCGCACGGCGGCATGGTGCTGGGGGACACCATACCCTTCGACCCGTCATTCGACTTCATGGGCGCCAAGGTCGGCATCCGCATTGGCGAGGAAGATGAAGTGGAGGGGATGGGCAACCCCGCCGGCGACCCCATCGATCTCATCGCCTGGCTTGCGGAAAAACGCGGCCTTAAGGCCGGCGACCTCGTTACCACGGGATCCTACACCGGCATGAATGCTCTTTTGCCCGGAACGACGGCAACGGGCACCGTTGTGGGCATCGGTTCGGTCAGCGCGCGCCGCAATGGCGATGCCGCGGCCGATCAATCGTAAAGGCTGCACAAGGATGGACAAAGATATCATCGATAGGGCGCTTGCCTACCATCGCTCCGGCCGCCCGGGGAAGATTGCGGTCATGCCGATCAAGCCGATGGATAACCGCGACGATCTTTCGCTCGCCTATTCGCCGGGCGTCGCCGCGCCCTGCCTTTCTATCGCCAAAGACGCTGCTCTGGCGGCTGACTTCACCAGCCGCTCCAACCTGGTTGCCGTCATCTCCAACGGTACGGCGGTGCTCGGTCTTGGTAACATCGGTGCGCTTGCATCAAAACCGGTGATGGAGGGCAAGGCCTGCCTCTTCAAGAAGTTTGCAGACGTCGACGTTTTCGATCTCGAGATCGACGAAACAGATCCGCAAATGTTGGTGAAGATTATCACGCGTCTTGAACCGACCTTCGGCGGGATCAATCTCGAAGACATCAAGGCACCGGAATGCTTCGTCATCGAGCGATTGCTGCGCGAGCGCATGACCATCCCGGTCTTCCACGATGATCAGCACGGTACCGCGATCGTCGCCGCCGCCGGAGTGCTGAACGCGCTCGAATTGGTTGGCAAGCCGATCGGCGCGGTCAAACTCGTCTGCTCGGGCGCCGGCGCCGCCGCTACCGCTTGCCTCGATATCCTCGTGACACTCGGACTTGATCCATTGAAAGTCTGGGTCACTGACAGCAAAGGCGTCATTCATTCCGGTCGCGACGGAACGATGGACGAGCATAAACGGCGCTACGCCAAGCCGACAGATGCCCGCTCACTTGGCGATATCATTGCGGACGCGGATATCTTCCTCGGTCTTTCGACGGGTGGCGTGCTCACAACCGACATGGTTGCCACGATGGCGGAGCGACCGATCATCTTTGCCATGGCCAATCCGGAGCCGGAAATCCGGCCGGAACATGCACGTCAGGTCCGGCCGGATTGCATCATCGGCACAGGGCGTAGCGACTATCCGAACCAGGTCAACAACGTTCTGTGCTTCCCGTTCATCTTCCGCGGGGCGCTCGATGTAGGCGCGACAACGATCAACGAGGAAATGAAGGTCGCAGCAACGCTCGCCATTGCGTCACTCGCAAAGGAAAGTCCGAGTGACGTTGTTGCGCGTGCATACGAGGGGACATTGCGGGGCTTCGGACCGGATTACCTTCTTCCGAGCGCCTTTGATCCGCGCCTCCTCACGGTTGTTGCACCTGCCGTCGCCGAGGCGGCAGTGCTGACCGGCGTTGCGACCCGTCCGATCGCAGACTTCGACGCTTACCGAGCGTCGCTTCAGGCATTTGTCTACCGTTCGGCGGCCGTAATGCAGCCGATCTTCAAGGCCGTGCGCACCGAGCGGCGCGAGGACCGCAAGCGTCTGCTTTTTACGTCTACTTCCGACGCGCGCATCCTGCGCGCGATCGAGATGGTCGTCGAGCAGGGCTTTGCCAGGCCTGTTTTGGCCGGGCAACGCGATGCGATCGTCAACGCGATCGGCAAGGCCTCAGTAAGGCTCAAGGAAGGACGCGACTACGAGATCGTGACGGGAAACCCTTTGGCGCTGCTGCGCAGCGGCGATGTCGACGGGCTCCTAGCAGGTGGCGACCACAGTTTCGCCGAGGAATTTCGCGCTTTGAATGGAGCGTCCCTTGGAGAAGGGCCACTCGCGGCCATGAACGTCGTCGTCATCAACGGTCAAGCAGTATTCCTTTGCGACACCTACCTGAACGAGGAGCCCTCGGCGGACGAACTCAGACAATTCGCCTCTCTGGCCGCGGGCGAAATCCGCCGCTTCGGACTAGAGCCCGTGGCGGCATTTCTCTCCCATACCCCCGGTAGCGGACTTCCCGGACGTTCGACGATTAAGATGCGGACCGCCATTGATCTCTTCCGCAAGCGTCATCCACAGTTGCGCGCGGTGTGCGAAGAGGATGCCGGGTCGGTCCTTTCGGCTGTCGCAGGAGGGGACGTCACCTCGGGCGCAAACCTGCTTCTTCTGGCCAATCTGGACGCAGCCAACATTGCGCTCGGTCTTTTAAAGAGCGCGGCGGGCAACCGCGTAACTGTCGGCCCTTTGCTCCTGGGCACACGCAGCCCGGTTAATATCATCACATCATCCACGTCTGAGCGCGGCATCGTCAACATTGCCGCCGTCACGGCGCTGCGGGCGGCAATGCCGGCGGATCTGGACCGCGTCGCTTGAGTGACGTGGTCGCCCAAGTCTCGTTTCGAACGAAAGGGAAAAACATGGCACGCATGAAAGCAGTCGAGGCCGCAGTCCTCGTCATGGAACGCGAGAATGTCACCGAAGCGTTCGGGGTTCCGGGCGCGGCAATCAATCCGCTCTATGCCGCCCTCAAGCCGCGCAACATCATCAAGCACACCCTTGCCCGGCACGTGGAAGGCGCCTCCCACATGGCCGAAGGTTACACGCGTGCCGCCCCTGGGAACATCGGCGTATGCATCGGCACGTCCGGGCCGGCTGGCACAGACATGATCACTGGCCTCTATTCTGCATCAGCCGATTCCATTCCGATCCTTTGTATTACGGGCCAAGCGCCCCGAGCGCGCATGCACAAGGAGGACTTCCAGGCAGTGGATATCGAGGCGATTGCCAAGCCCGTGACGAAATGGGCGGTAACGGTGCGTGAGCCAGGTCTCGTGCCCTATGTCTTCCAGCAGGCATTCCACATCATGCGCTCGGGCCGTCCGGGTCCGGTGTTAATCGATCTTCCGATCGACGTGCAGATGGAGGAGATAGAGTTCGATATCGAAGCTTATGAACCGCTGCCGGTCTACAGGCCGCGCGCGACGCTCGCTCAGGTCGAAAAGGCGTTGCAGATGCTGTCGGAGGCCGAGCGTCCCGTTATCGTCGCCGGCGGCGGTATCGTCAATGCCGATGCCTCGGACCTTCTCGTCGAATTCGCCGAAACTCTCGGGATACCCGTCATTCCGACGCTCATGGCCTGGGGCACGATCCCGGATGACCATCCGCTGATGGCAGGTATGTGCGGCCTGCAGACGTCGCATCGCTATGGCAATGCCACGCTGCTCGCCTCGGATTTCGTTCTCGGCATTGGTAATCGCTGGGCCAACCGTCATACGGGTTCCGTCGAGACCTACACGAAGGGGCGCAAGTTCGTTCATGTCGACATTGAGCCGACCCAGATCGGCCGTGTCTTCATGCCGGACTACGGCATCGTCTCAGATGCCGGCGCGGCGCTCGAAAGCTTCGTCGCGATCGCGACGGACTGGAAAGCGTCTGGCAGGTTCGCCGACTATACCGCGTGGGCTGCTGAATGCCGCCAGCGGCGTGACACGATGCATCGGCGCACACATTACGATGACATCCCGATCAAGCCGCAACGCGTCTACGAAGAGATGAATCGAGCCTTCGGCCGGGATGTCACCTATGTCAGCACGATCGGCCTGTCCCAGATCGCTGCGGCGCAGTTCCTTAAAGTCTATAAGCCTCGCGGCTGGATTAATTGTGGACAAGCCGGTCCCCTCGGCTGGACCATACCGGCCGCGATTGGTGTGCGCATCGCCAATCCCGATACCCCGTTGGTCGCTATTTCCGGGGACTACGACTTCCAGTTCCTTATCGAGGAACTGGCTGTGGGCGCGCAGTTCAACATTCCTTATCTCCACGTGCTGGTAAACAACTCTTATCTCGGGCTCATCCGGCAGGCCCAGCGAAACTTCGACATGGACTACTGCGTGCAGTTGTCCTTCGACAACATCAACGCCCCGCACATGCAAGGCTACGGGGTCGACCATGTGCGGGTGGTCGAGGGGCTCGGCTGCAAGGCGTTGCGCGTGACGGACCCCAACGATCTCGCCGCCGCCTTCGCGACAGCCGACGAGTTGATGAAGACCCATCGCGTTCCGGTCGTCATCGAAGTGATGCTCGAGAAGGTCACAAACATAGCGATGGGCACCGAGATCGACCGGATAAACGAATTCGAGGATCTCGCGATTACGGCGGAAGATGCGCCGACCTCAATGATGGTGCTTGACTAACTGGAAAAGCCACACCACGCACCGCGGACGGACTGGGCAAGGTAAGCCCGACTTCGCCGGTTGCAAACGGAAAGGAAGCGACAGCGGATGAAGATCGGATTCATAGGTCTCGGTATCATGGGGTCTCCGATGGCGGAGCACCTCATCAGGGCAGGCCACACGCTATTCCTCAACACGCGAAGCAAGGTCCCGTCGGCGCTTGTCGAAGCAGGCGGTTCGGCTTGCGCAACGCCGGCTGAGGTCGCCACCAAGGCGGATATTATCATTCTGATGGTTCCGGATACGCCTGACGTTGAAAAGGTTCTCTTCGGTTCGGATGGTGTTGCCTCTGGCCTCTCGGCGGGCCAAATCGTCGTCGATATGAGTTCGATCTCTCCTGTCGAGACCAAGCAATTTGCGAGCAAGATAAACGCCCTTGGCGCGTATTACCTTGATGCGCCAGTCTCGGGCGGTGAGGTGGGAGCGAAGGCTGCAAGCCTTTCCATCATGGTCGGCGGCCCAGAAGACGTGTTCGAAAGCATCAGACCAGTTCTTGAGCTGATGGGTAAGAACATCACACTGGTAGGCCCCAGCGGTGCCGGTCAGACAGCCAAAGTCGCTAATCAGATCATCGTTGCCCTGACGATCGAAGCGGTTGCAGAGGGTCTGTTGTTTGCCTCCAAATCGGGCGCTGATCCCGCTAAGGTGCGGCAGGCCCTGATGGGCGGGCTTGCCACTTCGCGGATCCTCGAGGTTCACGGCGAGCGCATGATCAAGCGTGCTTTCGATCCGGGCTTTCGCGTCGCCCTCCATCAGAAAGACTTAAACCTTGCCTTGGCAAGCGCGCGGACCATCGGGGTCGCCCTGCCGAGTACAGCCACGGCCCAACAATTGTTCAGTGTGTGCGTCGCAAATGGCGGAGCAAATTGGGACCACTCCGGTATCGTACGCGCCCTGGAATTAATGGCAGCCCACTCGGTCACGCCCGAATGAAACGGAGATGCCCGACTAATCCAGGGAGCGGCGAACATGCGGATGTGTGACGAGTTGGAGCTGCTCTCACATGCGGCCGGGCGCCGCCGGCAATTGATGGAAGATCGGGTCCTGCTTTACGCAGGTGCCAATCTTCCGTCGGAGGAAGCGATTGCGGCCTATGCACCCGGTTTGAGTGCGTATCCCGCCATGGGGCCGAGCTATTTTAAAGAACAGCCGGAAACCGACCTTGTCTCGCGCCTTGAAGAAGCCGTCAGCGCAGCGGCCTGTTCGCTTTTTGGAGCCGAGTGGGCTGAGCCGCGTCTGCCGAGTTGCACGATCGCCAACCTTGCAGCCTATCACGCATTCACCAAGCCCGGGGAACTGTTGCTGGCGCCAGCAGCAGACCATGGAGGGCACTTCAGCCAGCGAAGCGGAGGGACACCAGAGCTCGCCGGCCTGGCCGTAGAGGATCTGCCTTTCGACACGAAACGTTGCCGCCTCGACGCGGCTGCGGCCGCAAACATGATCCGTTTCCGCAAACCAGCACTCATCATGCTGGGCCGCTCCGTGATGATAAAGCCCGACGACGTTTCGCCCGTTGTCGAGGCGGCCAGGTCGGTCGGAGCAAAGACGATCTTTGACGCCTCCCATGTGGCCGGATTGATCGCAGGGGGGCAGTATCCCAACCCCTTGTCTTTCGGCGTCGATGTCCTGACCTTCTCGACTTACAAGACCTTACCCGGCCGCCCGCATGCCCTCACCGTAGGGCGCGACGTCGCGGACGCATGGCGCCTTGCCGAGATTATCGAGGGCAAGCTGCTTGCAAACTATGACGCTGGCAAACTTCCGTCGCTCCTGGTGACGCTGCGGGAGGTGCGCGAAGACGG
The DNA here is from genome assembly GCF_014852185.1 of Ensifer sp. ENS07. Taxonomy (NCBI): domain Bacteria; kingdom Pseudomonadati; phylum Pseudomonadota; class Alphaproteobacteria; order Hyphomicrobiales; family Rhizobiaceae; genus Ensifer; species Ensifer sp. ENS07. The sequence continues at coordinate 32,918 of NZ_JACVBE010000023.1, forward strand.
GTTGCGGTATGCGCGGCATATCGTCGAAACCGCGCGTGTTTTGAAGCGAGCCCTGGTGCGTGAAGGCGTCGAGGTTCTTGCAGCAGGCGACGCGGAACTGGGCACGCACCAAATCCTGATCCCCTTGGCAGCCCAAATTGCCGATGGAGACGTGATGGCAGCGCTTGAAAAGCACTCGATACTCGCCGGCATTTGTTCAGATCCGTCGATGCCGGAACGCAGAGCGCTCAGGATCGGTACGCAGTTTGTTGCCCGCCAGGGGTATGATGCCGAAGCGCTACGAAGTACCGCCAGAAGTTTGGCCAAGGCATTGGCATCCTGCGCACCGAGCTGACTCACTGGTCGCTACCGATTATTTCCGTCGCGGTAATTTCGATAGCTGCGATGTCGCGAGCGGCACGTCACCCGCTCACTGTGTCCTGCTTTCCAAGGCCGCGACGATTGCTTCTGCAAATTCTTTTGCCGATGCCGGGTTTTGGCCCGTGATCAAGCGTCCATCCACCACGACACGGCTTTGGAAGACTGGGGCTTCCTCAAACCTTGCCCCGGAATTCTTAAGCGCGGCCTCAAGTTCGAAAGGTACGATCTTGTCGTAGTTTCGCGCCGCCTCTTCCTCGGCCGTGAAGCCGGTCAGATGCCGGTCCTTGATCAGGCTCTCGCCATTGCTCAGCTTTACATTAATGAGGCCGGCCGGACCGTGGCAAACGGCACTGACGATACCGTTTGTCTCGTAGATCTTTCTGACGATGTCCTGAAGTTCGCTGTTGTTGACGAAGTCCCACATCGGACCGTGGCCACCAACGAGTTGGACAGCGGCGTATTGCGATGTGTCCACTTCAGAAAGCTTGATCGAGTTGGCAATCTTATTCCGGTGCTCCGGATTGGTCCAGAAATTGAGCGTTGCGGGATCCTTGAGGTCGAAACCGTCAAATGGCGACAGGCCGCCTTTCGGGCTTGCGATGTCAAAATCCAACCCCGCCTCGTCAAAAACCTCGACCGGGTGCGTAAGTTCGGGGAACCAGTAGCCGCCTACGAGGTCCGGTGCCTTCTTGTCGAGGCTTGAGACAACAATCAGGATCTTCTTTTTCGCATTCTCAGCGTCTTGCGCAAACGACTGCGCAGGAAGAGCGGCAAACGCAGCGATACCAACACACAGTCCAGCGACATGCTTCAAGAGGGACATGCTTTATCCTTTTGGATGGTTACGACATACAAGATATCGCCGGTCCGGAGACGGCAAATAAGCCACCTGCTGCTAAATGGATTGTTTAGAAAATCGGTTCAATCAGCTTGCATTCAGCCTAGGAATTTCCTTATTCTTGCGCGACCGAGGGCGGACCTTTCCGGAAGCGAGAACGAATTTATGGCCCGCCACGATGCATTCGACGGTCTTTCTGAGTTCCTGGCGATTGCAAAACACCAGAGCATCCGGAAGGCTGCCGTGGAGCTGGGCCTGACACCCGGAGCAATCAGCCAAGCCTTGCAGAGACTTGAACGGCGCCTGGCGACGCCCCTGTTTCATCGCACCACGCGCAGAATATCTTTAACGGAGGCTGGTCAAACGCTTCTGGCAAAGATCGGGCCTGCGGCAGGCTTGATTGAGACCAGCCTTGAGGAAACCTTGCAGTCGACGAGCGAGCCCTCTGGCACGCTGCGGCTCATCGTGGAGCGCCTGGCCTTACCCCACGTGATTGAGCCAATCTTGCCGGCGTTCCGAGAAGCCTGGCCGCTCGTCAAAGTGGATGTTACGGTCAGCAACCGGCATGACGATTTCATATCGCGTGGCTACGATGCGGGCATATTGATCGGTTCTTACATCGCGCAGGATATGGTCGCGATAAGGATCTCACCCCCATTTAAATGGGCCGTGTTCGGTCCGCCTGCCTACTTCAGAAAGTTTGGCAGGCCTGCGTCGCCTCAAGACCTCACAGACCATCTTTGTGTTCGCTTTCGCCGACCGGAGAAGGGTGACATTTATCGATGGGAGTTCGTTGAAAAGGGTCAAACGGTTCGAATAGAACCCAATGGGCCGATCACGGTGAATGATGGTGAGCTCCTGCGCAAAATCGCCGTACAGGGCCTCGGCCTAATCTACTCCTCGACCTTTCATACATCGCGTGAACTTTCCGCCGGGTTTCTGGAGCCAGCCTTGCTGGATTGCTCGCCCGGTGAAGACGGGCTTTTCCTCTACTTTACCCGGTCGGCGCAAAGCCAGCCAAAGTTGCGCGCCTTCATAGAGCTTTGTTCGAAGCTGCGCCGCACCCAAGCGAGCTGACTCGACAGATGCGTTCGCGCGTTTCGCATCCTTCCGTCCGTCAAGCCTCTCGGGTCGTGTCCTATGACTGCTTTCTTGCTCGCCGGGCAACGGTTAGTTTTTCGGGATAAGCCTAGGTCGGAAAGATACCGAGAACGCCGTCTTGTCGGCATGCAGGGTTCGCGGTGGGGCCGCTCTTTGCTTTTAATTGCCGAGCAAGGGCCCCAGCTTTTGCGACCTATGCCGAGGAGGGACGACCGGCGACGCTGCTTTGCATCGAACAACGCGAAGCACACATCGCATTTCACCGTTGGTTCAGGACGCTTCGCTCAGACTACGCTGTCCTCTTGGGAAGGAACCTACGACGAGCGACCGACCTGCGTGGGTTGATGGAACCGGTTTCCGGTCTGTTCGATAAATTGAAGGAGGACAAGCGAAATGGGTCAAGAAACAACGGAGCCCCAGGCGCACCCCAATGGCGATGAGCGGCTGACATTCTTGGATGTTCGGCATGTTTCGGACATCTCGAACCTGGATGCGGATGTCGTTGTTATGGGCATTCCATGCGCCACGCCGTATCTTCACATTCCCGAGTACGGACGCGCCAATCTCTCAGGGCCGCGGGCCATACGACGCGCAACGTCCATGTTTGCTCAGTCGCACGACCGAATTGACTGGGACGTTGCCGATACGATGTTCTCTGGGTCGCGGGATCGGGTCGTCGACATTGGCGATCTGGACGTATCCTTCGAAAAAGCCGCAGAAAATCGAGCTCTCATCAAATCGACCACGGAAGCAATCGTAAGGCAGGGAGCGGTTCCGGTTGTGTTGGGTGGCGAAGACTCCATACCCATCCCGGTCGTACAGGGGCTGGCCGGCCTTGAAGATGTGACAATCTTGCAGGTCGACGGACATATGGACTGGCGCGACGAAGTGAACGGTGAACGGTTCGGGCTTTCGAGCGGCATGCGCCGGGCGTCGGAGCTACCCTTTGTCAAGAGTATCGTGCAGGTCGGGATGCGCGGGCCTAGCTCGGGTGGCCCCAAGGAAGTGGCCGACGCCAGGGCATGGGGGGTCAAGTTTTTCACGGGCGAAGAGATCCATGATCACGGTGTCGATCCCGTGATCGACAGCATCCGCGAGGGTGCAAATGTCCACATCAATTTCGATCTTGATAGTCTGGACCCTTCGATCATGCCGGCTGTTTGGGTGCCCACACCTGGCGGGCTGAGTTACTGGCAGGCGTCCAAGCTGATCCGGGGAGTGGCAAGGAAAGCAAAGATCGTCAGCTTTGCGATGGTCGAATTTGTCGAAGATCGGGACATCACCGGTACGGCAGCGATTACTGCGTCCCGCTTGGCGACCACCGCCATCGGAGAAATCCTGCGTAGTCGCAAAGGGTGACTGAGCGTTCCGCTGTATATCGAGGAGTTGGCCACCGGGCTCCCTTTTTCAAACGCCTTGTCGGTCACGGTCGGAAGTTCGCGTTGCCAAAAATGACAGGAGATCACGGATGCGTAAACGTGAATGGTCGCCGCTTCAATTAACAGAAGCCATCGGCACCAATCTCGGAGTGTCGGACTGGATCGTCGTCGATCAATCGCGCATTGACGAGTTTGCGCGCGTGACCTTGGATGACCAGTTCATCCATACGGATCCCGTCAAGGCGCGAACCTCAGCCTTCGGAGGTACTGTGGCACACGGATTTCTCACCCTCTCCCTGATGTCTGACATGTCGTATCAAGTCGTGCCCGGCGTGCGCGGGCGGACGACGGAAATCAACTACGGGTTCTCGTACATACGTTTTCTTTCTCCGGTCCGTTCGGGCAGTCGAATTCGGGGACGCTTTCTACTGAAGGGCTTCACGGAGCGCAAACCTGCCCATTGGCTTGCGACGATTGAAATATCGGTTGAGATCGAGAACGAACGCAAGCCGGCGCTGGTTGCTGAATGGCTTTGCATGTCGGTCGTATAGAGCCCCTCGATCAAAGGTCACCTCGGGGAAGCAAGGTCGGCTCGCTCGGCCGACAGAGTTCTGTGGAGGGTCGCGGCCAAGCAGTCGAGCTCAAGCCATCACTTCCCCCTTACCTGGACCAGGCGATTTTGAGGATGGCGATCTCTGGTTCAGCTTTTTCCAATACTTCTATCCATCAACTGGCCCTAGCCTCACCGGAGGATCCGCCCGCCATAACTGGAGAGAAGGGTCATGTGGAACCTGCGCACAGCTCTGCGCAGCGCACTCAATTGTGGTGGGAATCTAGTGAATTTAGTCAACGAATGGGAGTGGAACAGGCGATGGCGAGGGGAACAGGCTCTGACGGCGCGCTGGCGCCGACCCGGCACCCTCGACTGCCCCCATCTCCAATTCGGCATCTCATCCATGGCTGATAGCTCGCCTTCAAGCAGCGCGAAGCTCATCCGAGACGATTATGGAGTAGCAACATGAATGTCGCACATCTTCTGGTTCGGTCGGCAACGCGCTATCCGGATCGACCTCTATGGGTGCTGAAGGATGGTGTGATCACCTATGCTGAAGGCCGCCGACGCATCGATCGGATCGCAACCTCCTTGCTAGCGGAGGGAAAGCAACATGATCGTGTCGCAATCCTTACAACCAACCGCTTTGAGGGGATGGAGATTTATCTAGCCGCTATGCACGCCGGCATGGCCTCGGTGCCGATGAATCCCAAGCTGCACGCACGAGAATATGCCCACATCCTGGCGGACTCTGGAGCAAGCGCGCTCGTATACTCCAGCGAGTTTGTCGACGTGGTTGAAGAGATTGCCACCGTCGTGCCGCTGCCAGACAAGGTGTTTTGCATCGGCGACATGAATGCCAGCAATCGCGGGCGGCCCTACGCAAGCCTTTTGGAGGGAGAACGCGTAGGTGCGCCGGACATCGACATCGATCCCGACGATCTCGCGTGGCTGTTCTACACCTCGGGCACGACGGGTCGCCCCAAGGGGGCGATGGAAACCCATCGAAATCTTCTGACGATGGTGCAGTCCTTCCTGACGAGCGGGTTCGGCGATGCCAACGAAACTGACGTGATGCTTCATCTCGCACCGATATCGCACGGCACTACGAGCGTGGGTCTCGTGTATCTGGCGCGCGGCGGCGCTCAGGCCTTTCCGCTCTCCAAGTCGTTCGAACCCGAGAAGGTATTTGAAGCAATCGATCGGTTTGGCGTCACCGCCACGATGATGGCTCCAACGATGGTACAGATGTTGAGCCGCAGCGATGCAGTGTCGAAGTATGACGTGTCGAGCCTGCGTACGGTCATCTACGGCGGTGCGCCGATGCACAAGGCTGTCCTTGACGAAGCGATGCAGAAGTTCGGTCCGATTTTCTTACAGGGCTTCGGACAGGGTGAAGCCGCGGCGAGTTGCGCCATTCTCAACAAGGACGATCACATCTGCGGTGATGATCCGGTTCGCATTGCCAGGCTCTCTTCCGTGGGCCGTGAACCCGTCGGAGTTATGCTGCGCATCCTTGATGAAGAAGGTCGCCCTGTGGCACCCGGCGTTCCCGGCGAAATTTGTGTCCGCGGTGACCTGGTGATGAAGGGGTATTGGAACAATCCCGAGGGAACCAGGGCGACGATGCATGGAAAGTGGCTGAGGACCGGCGACGTAGGATACGTTGACGATGGTGGGTACTTGTTCCTGACGGACCGGGTCAAGGACATGATAATTAGCGGTGGCTCCAACATCTATCCTCGTGAAATTGAGGAGGTGTTGTTTTCGCATCCGGAAATCGCAGAAGTCTCGGTGATCGGGGTGCCGGACGAAAAGTGGGGAGAAGCTGTATTGGCCGTGGCCGTGCGACGAGAGGGCTCGAGCATCACCAGCGAGGAATTGATCGAGTTCACGCGCCAGCACATAGCCTCGTTCAAGAAGCCGAAAGCTGTGGTGTTCGTCGATAGCCTCCCCAAAAGCGCCTATGGAAAGGTTCTGAAACGCGAGCTGCGCGAGCGTTTCTCCTCTACTGCGATCACTTCGTGATTGGCCAAACTTGAGCAGGGAGGCCCGCGACGAGATTGCCGCCAAACTGGCGATTGCGCAGTCTCGTCGGCGGAAGACGTGCCCGGCGATTACCGAGGTACTCCGGGCCAGAGGGGCGAGGGCGACCAAAGGCACTCTGGATGGTCTGAGTTTTCCGATACATGCTTCACATCTTGCAGATGCTCAACGCGACTTACGACTGCTTTAATCTCGAGAACGAACAATTCTAAGGGGAATGAACATGAAAAATGGCGCCGGGATGCGAGAACATTCGACGACATCCACTGCCACAGCGTCGACGTCGTCCATAGTGGAATGTCACGTCGGCGAGGGCCGTAGCGATGCGACCGCTCACGGGCCTGATCTGAACTTCTCGATCGTCGGATGAACCGGGTTCCTTAGTGGAAGGCAATCCTACTAGGGCTGACTGCGTCAGTGCTGCGGTAGTTTTTCGCGAAGAAACAGCATGCGGCGTTGGACAGGAATGCGCGAGGTTCCCCAAACTGCATCGTGCGTCACGCCTGGATATGCATGACACTTCGCCCGATGTTTTCGGAACGATGTCGCGGATCTCAACGACGCACCTACTGCGATCCTGCCGTGATGAGGGGAGTTCAGATTGCTGCACGAAAACGCTGATGGCATGGTTGAAACGGCATCGCGAAATGCGCGACGATCAGTAGCGAATGCATCAACGGAGCGAGATACCATGTCAGATGGGGATCACGCCGCGACAACGCCCATTCTCAAAAGTAATCGAGGCGCCGGCAAACGTGTCGCGTTCCGGATTGTCGTTCGAATTTCGGCGAACCTGGCGACGCTCGCGATCATCTCCTTCCTCGTTTTTGTTGTAATGAGTTTCAAGACACCTGAAGATGTTGCTCGAAGCGTTCTCGGGCGCGAGGTCTCCCATGAACAGCTTGATGCGTTCATCGAGAAGCACCAACTCAACGCACCGTTGGTGGAGCGGTATGCAGTTTGGGCGGCAGGAGCCGTCGGCGGCAACTTCGGCGAATCACTTTTGACGGGGCGCCCCGTCTCTAAGGAAATCCGTACGCGGTTGTCGCGAACGGTGCTTCTGGCTGCCATCGGAGGGACACTGGGTGTCGCAATGGGTGTCTTTATCGGAGTTCTGCAGGCCAGACGCTTCGGCTCGAAGTTCGACGTGGCAATCACGGGTGCCAATCTTGGCGTAGCCGCAGTACCTGAATTCCTTGTCGCGATGCTCCTCTATCTCGTCTTCGTCATTTGGCTCAAGTGGTTCCCCACGCAATCGGGCCTCGCATTCTCGTTCGGAGGATTGTGGGACAAGGCACTGACTTTGATCCTGCCGGCCGCCACCGTGGCGCTTCTGGTTATGCCGCATGTCGCCAGGCTTACACGCGCGACGACGGTGGAAGCTTTGTCCGCACCCTGCGTAGACGCAGCGCGCCTTCGTGGACTGGATCGGCGGACGGTTGTCTGGGATTACGCGTTCCGCAATTCTGCCGTGCCGGTCGTCAGCGCCATCGGCTTGGCGATGACATATGCGGTTTCCGGCCTGGTAACGGTTGAGGTCGTGTTCGGTTTCCCGGGAATCGGCTCCCTGCTTATTCAAACACTGGGCAGCGGCGACGTTCTCGTAAGCCAGGGCATCATCCTTGTTTTCGCAGTCATTATCATATCGATCAACTTGTTGGTCGATATCGCGACATTCTGGCTAAATCCACGCATTCGCTTTACCGAGTAGGGACCAGTCTCATGATGCTGAGAAGTCTTGCTAGCGGCCCGACGCCTTTGAGTTCACTTCGTTTGCTCTTGCGCACATTCGAAGCGAAGCTTGGTCTGGGATTGGTTTTTGCGGTCCTGCTGATCATTCTTGTAGGGCCGCTTGTGGCTCCATATCCGCCCACCGCCGTGAACGTGACGACGGCCAATTCGGGCCCGACCGCCGGGCACCTGCTTGGCGGAGACCATCTGGGGCGTGACGTATTGAGCAGGTTTCTCCTCGGCGGGAAGAACATCATCATCATTCCGTTTCTGTCCGTGACATTTGCATATGTAGCGGCGGCTCTGGTGGCGATCATATCGACATACAAGGGCGGCATCGCCGATGTTATCTTTGGTCGCGCGATTGAAATATTGCAGACGCTGCCCGGTATCTTCGTCACTCTGCTGATGGTCGCGACGTTCGGACCCTCGACCACGGTTTTGGTCTTTGCGATCGCCATTGCGAGCTTTCCGGGTGCCGCGCGTATCGTGCGTGGAGCAGTCTTGAGCCAATTGGGGTTGGACTACATTTACGCGGCTGAAGCTCGCGGCGAGAATGTTGTGACCATCGCCATCCGTGAGATCTTCCCCAACATCGTGGACACCATTCTTGCAGATTTCACGCTGCGAATAACCTGGGCGATCCTCGGGCTATCCACCTTGAGCTTTCTCGGACTTGGCGCACAGCCACCGCATCCTGATTGGGGGCTTATGGTTCAGGAGGGCCGGGGCTTCCTGCAATCGGCCCCGCTTGTTCTGATTGCGCCCGCGGTTGCCCTGGCTTCCCTGTCAATTGGCCTTTGTCTTATCGGCGACGCCTTGTCTCGGCTCCAGTCCGGACAGATAGGTAGATATTGACCATGCAAGACAACCTCAAAACCACCACGGGCGCAGCGCTCACGGTCAGAGACCTTTCTGTTCGATATCCTGGGCGAGAGGACAAACCCTACACGATCTGGGGGGTCAGCTTCGACCTGCATCCAGGAACAATCACCGGTCTCATCGGAGAATCGGGATGCGGCAAATCCACCGCCGGTATCGCGGCGATCGGCTACAAGCGGGGCAGCGAAACGGTCAGCGGGCAATCGCTTTTGGGCGAAATCAACCTGCTGGATTCCAAATCGATCTCCCAGGAAAACCCGTGGGGACGGAAGATCTGCTATGTGTCACAATCCGCCGCTTTGGCTCTAAGTCCTGCCCTGACGGTCGGTCGTCAGTTGTCGCAACCTCTGACGAAGCATCTCGGGCTAACCGGCAAGGACCTGCAGACGCGTATGGTGGAATTGTTGCAAATGGTGAGGCTGACCGAGCCGGAACGGGCGTTGCGACGGTATCCGTTTCAGTTCAGCGGCGGCCAACAACAGCGCATCGCTCTTGCCATCGCGTTGTCCTGCCAACCGGAGGTCCTCATACTCGATGAGCCGACGACAGGACTGGACGTGACGACCCAAGCACAAATCTCTGACCTCATTCAAGGAATCGTGGATCAGACCAGAGTCGCGGTTTTGTACGTCAGCCATGACCTCGCGCTGCTGAGCAATCTGGCGGACAACTTGATGGTCATGTATGCGGGGCAGATCGTCGAGCAGGGCCCTACCGCGGCCGTCATTGGCAAGCCATTGCATCCCTACACCAAAAATTTGCTCGGCTTAAGCCCCAGGATCGATGATCCCCGGCTACTTCCGGGCATTCCCGGTGCTCCACCTCAAGGCGTGATCCTCAACAGATGCGCCTTTGAACCACGCTGCGTCTACAGCGACGAGCGATGCAGAAACGGAAGCGTGCCGCTCACCACGTTGCTTGGAGAGGAGGTTAGATGCGTCCGGGCTGCGGAACTTCAAAACATGCTTCCCGAGCGCACGTTCCTGAATGCTGCGCCCTCGCTCAAGACCGATAGGCTGCTTGCGGCCAGAAATCTCGGCTTGCAATATCCCGGAGTGCCCTTTGCATCAGTTTCGGATGTCTACATAACAATATCGCAAGGCCAGAGAATAGGCATTGTCGGCGAAAGTGGGAGCGGAAAGTCCTCCGTGCTCAAGATAATAGCCGGTTTGCGCGCTCCTACGATGGGTGACGTCCAATTCGAGGGCAAAGCGCTTGATAAGTTCGCGCGATCGCGACCTCGTTCCATATGCGCGGCCATCCAGTTGATCTTCCAGAACCCGGACCAATCGCTTAACCCACACCACACCATCCGTTCTTTGCTCCGGCGCTCCTTGACGTTGTTCAGGCCGGAACTGGAACGCGCAAGGTACGACGCTGCTATCGAGGAAATGCTGGAGAAGGTTCGGCTTCCGGCGCATCTGTTGGACCGCCTTCCTCGCGATCTCTCCGGCGGACAGAGGCAGCGTGTTGCCATTGCGAGGGCGTTTCTCGCGAAACCGAAACTCCTGCTATGTGACGAGATTACCTCCGCATTGGACGTTTCCGTTCAAGCGGCGGTGCTTCAACTGATTGCCGAGCTCTCAGTCGAGACGGCGGTCGCTATCATTTTCGTCAGTCATGATCTCGCAGTTGTTCGTACGCTGGCCGAACACGTCATCGTTATGCAAAATGGACGCATCGTGGAGCAGAACTCGGCCACCGAACTCTTTGAACACCCTGCGGAAGGATATACGCGCGAGCTTCTCGCCGCGATCCCTTCCTTGCGTGCGGGTTCGGAGCTGACAACGCCGACGGGCAGCGCGCCGAACGCATGAGCAACCTCTGACGTTTTCAAAGAAGGTCGAAGAGGCAAACAAGCAAAGGCGGTGTCTCGCAGCGCTCTGGCGTGTTCGTCACGCTACAAGAGAGAAATGCCATCGATGCCACCTGCATCGCCTTCTCGCAAAGATCGCATTGCGGATCTCTCATGCACGTTCCCCTCAACATCGTCTAATTTGGCGGACGTATCGGCCTTTCGGCTCGCCTTGGCTGCGGGTTGTCCTCTCCACTTGGGAACAGCAAGTTATGATCAGCAACGCAACAAAAGTCGAGGAAGCCGGTCGGGTGCTTCCCCTTGCACTTCTTGTCGGGGTCGCGATGGTCAGTCCCCTCGGCATCAACATGTATGCCCCGTCCATGTCCGGCATGGCGCGCTCCCTGAGCGTAGATTTCGCGGCCATCCAACTGACGTTTTCAGTATTTCTGGGTACCCTCGCTATCGGTCAATTGATCGTTGGCCCGCTGTCCGATCGTGTCGGCCGGCGGCCCGTCCTCCTGGTCGGTCTTGCGGTGTTCACTCTTGGATCGGGTCTTTGCACGACGGCGCGGACATTCGAGGTTTTGATTTTCGGCCGCATAGTTCAGGCGCTCGGCGCCTCCGCTGTTGTTCCATTGTGTCGTGCGGTCGTCAGAGATGTTTACGAGCGGGACAAGGCCGCGAGCATGTATGCCTATGTGACAATGGGGATGTCGGTATCCTCCATGGTGGGTCCACTGATTGGAGGTCTGCTCGACGGTTTTGGATGGCGAGCCTCGTTTCTATGCATGACCATTTGTGGAGCAGTCGCCCTGTCGAGTTCATACTGGCGGTTTCATGAAACCCGGCGAAGCGGGCATTCCATCACCTCCACACATGAGATACTGCGCGGTTATGTCGATCTCGTGCAATCCCAGGTGTTCTGGGGATACGTGCTAGTGGTCGCATTCGTTTCTGCCAGCTTCTTTGTTCTGGTCGCCGGCGCTCCGTACATTTTGATCGAGTTAATGGGCAACACGCCGGCCGAAGCTGGGTTCTATTGCGCATCCATGCCGGTCGGATACCTCTTCGGTGGTTTTGCGTCGGGTCGTTTTGTGGTCAAAGCAGGGCCCGACCGCATGGTGTTTGCGGGGACCTTGCTCGCGCTTCTCGGGATGGGATTGATGGCACTGGCATTCGCATGCGATATAGTCCATCCGTTGTCCATCAGTATCCCGATGTTCGTCGTTGGGGCGGCCAATGGTCTGGTTATGCCGAACGGCGTCGCGGGTGCGATCAGTGTAAAGCCGGAGCTCGCCGGCGCCGCTGCCGGGCTTTCGGGAAGTTTCCAGATAGGATTTTCCGGCCTGTGTAACGCAATTGTCGGAGAGATGCTCACAACGAGCGTGTGGCCGTTGATCGGCGCCCTCTCGGTTTGCTTGCTGTTTGGGATCGCTTCGTTCGGGCTGGTCAAATACGGCGATGGCCGTCACGACAACACGGCGCCGAACCCGGCTGTTGAGAAAGCGGAATGACACGTACGACACACTGCGTGCGTGACAACGGTGCTCCTCGACCATTTCTGGGCATGTGAACGGCGAACGTGAGCATCGGTTCCAAGTGCCGAATTCGCAAACGCTCACTGGACAGGGTCGGCTCCATCTACAGACGCCGGCTCGTGCTTGCCACCCGCAACGCTTTCGTCGCCAGGCGGCTCGCAGGACCTGGCATCGTCGCCAAATCGCGCTTTACGTTGGCGAAACCTGGTCCGGCCATCCGTCAAAGGAGTGAGTGGTGCCAACGAACGCGCGTAGGTCAGCACCATCTTGCTGTCCTAGAGAACCTCGAACAAGCCGGCAGCGCCCATACCGCCGCCGACACACATCGTCACGACCACAAAGCGAGCGCCGCGCCGCTTTCCTTCGATCAGGGCATGGCCGGTCATGCGGGCGCCCGACATGCCATAAGGATGGCCAATTGAAATCGCGCCTCCGTTGACGTTCAATCTTTCCTCGGGAATTCCAAGGCGGTACTGGCAATAGAGAACCTGCACGGCGAACGCCTCGTTCAACTCCCAAAGACCGATGTCGTCGACGGACAACCCGAAGCGGTTCAGCAGTTTGGGCACTGCAAATACCGGACCGATGCCCATTTCATCAGGTTCCGTGCCGGCGACCGCCATGCCGACATAGCGCCCGAGGGGTGTCAAACCACGCTTTTCCGCCAGATCCGCGCTCATAACGACGCAAGCAGACGCACCGTCGGACAGTTGCGACGCATTCCCCGCAGTAACGACGCCGTGATCGACAACTGACTTCAGCCCTTCCAGGCCAGCCATGGTCGTTTCAGGTCGATTGCCTTCGTCCTTTGCAATCGTAACCTCCTGCGTGGAAGTCTTCCCAGACACCTTGTCCGTCACGGACATCGTCGCCGTGACTGGAATGATCTCATGATCGAAGGCGCCGGCCGCTTGAGCGCTTGCCGTTCGTTGTTGCGAGCGCAGAGCATACTCGTCCTGGTGTTCGCGCGAGATACCATAGCGTTTGGCGACGGTTTCGGCTGTGTGCAGCATGGGCATGTATATGTGAGGCGTCATCTTGACGAGTTCAGGATCCGGCTCGACGCGAAGGGCAGGCGTTTGAACCAGCGAAATCGACTCGACGCCGCCGGCAACAACGACGTCCATACGATCGACGATTACCTGCTTTGCGGCGGTCGCGATCGCCATCAGACCAGACGAGCACTGTCGATCGATCGTCATGCCGGACACGCTCACAGGCAGGCCGGCGCGCAGTGCGGCGGTTCTCCCGATTGTCTGCTGGACGCCCTGCGGCAATGCCGCGCCAAAGACTGCATCGTCGACTTCGTTCGGATCTACGCCCGCGCGCTCCACGGCCGCGCGAATGGCATGAGCGGCCAACGTGGGAGCAGGGGTCGCATTGAACGCGCCGCGATAGGCACGCCCGATCGGGGTTCTTGCAGTGGAAACGATAACAGCGTCGCGCACGACATTTCTCCTAGGATTGGGAGGTCACGGTTGGTGGTCGAAAATGTTGCGCCGTGGCTCCTTGGCCCCGAGCTTTCGGCTGGGTACACTCAATATGGCGAACTCAGCCTGATAAAGCGTTCCAGGTGATAGTCCTCGTCGCCGAACTGATGGTCGATCATCATGAGCCTCTTTGCATAGTGTGAGACCGACAGTTCCCGCGTCATGCCTATGCCGCCGTGCATCTGGATCGCTTCCTCGGCGATGATTGTTCCCACCCGGCCGATTGTGAATTTGGCGGCTGATACCATCCGTTCGCGCTCGCGGCGCGGATTGCCAAGGGATGCGGCTGCATTAATCGCCGACGAGCGAGCCTGTTCAATTTCAAGCGCCATCGTCGCAACCCTGTGGCGCAAGGCCTGGAACGTTGCAAGCGGAACTCCGAACTGCTTTCGCGTCTGCAGGTATCCGATTGTCTCGTTCAATAGCCGGTCCATCACGCCGATGGCTTCCCACGAAAGCGCCACGATGGCTGCAGCCACCGCTTCTTCCGCGATGGGAAAGCCATCCTCGACGACGAGTTTCGCCGGCGTGTCGGCCACCGTCAGATCACCTGCACGGCCACCATCGATGACGGCATAATCCTGGATACGGACCCCTTGGGCGGACAAGTCGACGAGAAACAGACCAATGCCGGTCTCGCTGCCGGCCGGCCCGGAAATGCGGGCTGAAACGACGGCATAGTCCGCCGCTTTCAATTGTGAGACGACTGCTTTTTTTCCGCTCAGTCGCCAGCCATCGGGCCCCTTTTCAGCTCTCGCCTCAACCTCGGTGAGGTCATATCGGCTTTGTGGTTCCTCATAGGCCCAGGCCACTACCTTATCTCCGGAAACGACGGCGGTCATCAGGTCGGCCTGCGGGCTCCCCTTCGAAAGTGCGTATACTGCCGCAAGCGTTCCCAGCAGGGGCTCTACCACGAGCGCCTTGCCCAACTGTTCGAAGACTGCCGCAATATCGAAACCTGTTCCGCCCAGTCCGCCATGTGTCTCGTCGACGAGGGCCGCTATGACACCGAGCTCACAGAGCTCGTGCCATTTGTCTGGCGACCAGCCTTCAACGGATCCGGCGATAGTCCGCCGGGTTTCGGTCGAATAGTTCTGCTGCAAATAGCGCTCGAGCGTATTTGCGAGCAGTTGCCTGTCCTGGCTGTGGTTGAAGTCCATGTCAGCCTCCCAGAAGTGTCTTGCTTATGATTTCGCGCTGGATTTCGTTCGAACCACCGAAGATCGAGAGCTTGCGATTGTTGAAATACTCGATGCTGACCGGAACTGCGTATTCTGGACCGGGCAGTTCGCCGTTCCAGCCCTCGTTGAGCGCGTCTGGCAGGAAGGGCGACGCATAGGGGCCGAGCGCGCGCCGTGCTAGGCTGGTGATTTCCTGCTTCAGTTCCGTGCCTCGGATCTTGAGCATCGAGTTCTGCGCCACGGGGGTTGCACCGTCGCTTGCGGCGGCCAGCGCTCGCAAGTTGCTCGTCTTCATGTTCTCGAGTTCGATCTCGACGCGCGCTAGTCGCGCTGCGAAATAGGGGTCATCGATGAGTGGACGACCGCTCTTTTTCTGGTTTCTCGCAATGAATCTCAGATGATCAAACCATGCCATCATCACGCCTATTCCGGCGATCGATGTGCGCTCGTGGTTCAGAAGGTATTTCGCGTAGGTCCACCCCTTGTTCTCTTCGCCGACGAGATTTTCGACGGGCACCTTCACGTCCGTGAAGAACACTTCGTTTACCTCGTGTTCGCCATCGAGCAGGATGATTGGGCGAACCTCGACCCCCGGCGTGTTCATGTCGATCAGCAGGAAGGAGATACCCTCCTGTTTCCTGCCTTCATTCGAGGTGCGCACCAGGCAGAACATCATGTTCGCGTGTTGGCCCAACGTCGTCCAGGTCTTCTGACCGTTGACCACGAAGTGATCACCGTCGCGTACCGCTTTCGTGCGAAGGCTCGCGAGGTCGGATCCGGCGCCCGGCTCCGAGTAGCCCTGACACCACCAGTCGGAGCTTTCGAGGATGCGCGGCAGCCAATGGCGTTTCTGCCTGTCGGATCCGAAGTTCATGAGCATGGGACCCAGCATGGTCACGCCAAAAGGAACGATCCACGGCGCGTGCGCCAACGCCCTTTCCGTGTCGAAGATCTGGCATTGCATGATCGACCAATCCTGGCCGCCGTATTGTTTCGGCCAGTGGCCAGCCATCCAGCCGCGCTCGTGCAGGATGCCGTGCCATTCCTCCTGATCAGCCTTTGTGAGACGCTTGCGCTTGCGCACCATATCGGCGATGCGTGCCGGCAGCTTTTCGCTCAGGAATTGACGTACTTCCTGTCGGAACCGTTCATCGTCGCCAGAGAAACTAAGATCCATTTTCGGTCCTTCCATGAAAGGTAAGCGGATCAGGAAACGTGTTCGCAAGTCGCCGATTTGCGTCCCAGAACCCGCCGATCTCGTGTGAGGAGATCGGCTGCCAAGTGCTGGCAACTATTCGTTGTTCAGACTTCGGCCTTCTGCGGCGCGTTTCTTCAGAAGCGGAGACAAGGTGAAGGTGGAGCCCAGCCGGTCCCGATAGCGGGTAAGGCCGTCGACTATTGTCTGCAGGCCAATACGCTCCGCCCAATACATGGGCCCGCCCTTGTGCCGAGGCCAGCCGTACCCGTAGACCCAGACCACATTGATGTCGGAGGCGCGCTGCGCTATTCCCTCCTCAAGGATTTTCGCCCCTTCATTCACCATCGTGTAGAGCGTCCGTACGACAATCTCTTCGTCAGCGATCCGGCGCAGGGGGATACCTGCTCTTTCCCGGAATTCACCCACGATCTGCTCTACGACTTCTGACGGGCGAGGTTTGCGATCGTCACCGTAATCGTAGAAACCCGCCTTCGTTTTCTGTCCAAGCCGGCCTCTGGAACAGATAGCATCCTTGATATTGTCGATGCGCGCTGGGTTGCGGTGCCATCCAACGTCCAACCCGGCCAAATCCAGCATCTGGAAGGGCCCCATCGGCATGCCGAAATCGATATGTACTCGGTCGATCTGTTCGGGCGTTGCTCCTTCGACAAGCATAGCTTCGGCGTTCGCCTGGCGCGGCGTCAACATCCGGTTCCCGATGAAGCCGTCGCAAACGCCGGCTACGACCGGAACTTTACCGATCTTTCGGCTTACCTCGATCGCAGTCGCCAGCACGTCGGGACCTGTTTCGGTTCCTCGCACCACTTCCACGAGTTTCATGATGTTCGCTGGCGAAAAGAAATGGAGACCGAGCACGTCGTTTGGCCGCGATGTGACAGCTGCGATTTTGTTGACATCTAGAAATGAGGTATTGGTGGCGAGGATCGCGCTGCTGTCGGCAATTCTGTCAAGACGGCGAAAGACATCCTTCTTGAGCTCGATGTCTTCGTAGACCGCCTCAATGACGAGATCACAGCCGCTGAGCGCGGAGAAGTCGTGCGTTACCTCAAGCAGAGAGAGCGCTTTCTCGACCTGGTCTTCTGACAGGTTTCCTTTTGCGATGGCCGTGTTGTAACTGGCCGTTATGAAGTTGCGCGCACGTGCGACCCCATCCGGATCCATCTCGATGATCGTGAGCGGGATGCCACGGGACAGAAAGTTGATTGAAATACCCGTGCCCATGGTACCTCCGCCAATCACCCCCACCTTTCGGATCGTTCGGCGGGCTATGTCCTTACCCAGCCCCTCGATTTTCCTGGCTGAGCGTTCCGCAAAGAAGAGATGGCGCAGGGCCAAGGATTGCTCGCCCTTTACCAGTCCGATGAAAAGCTCATGCTCTCGACGCAGTCCTTCGTCAAAGGATAGCTGCGCGGCTGCCCGAACGGCCTCTACACAGGCTGCAGGGGCGTGCAAGCCTCTCAGCCGGCGTGTGTTTTTGGATTTGAAGAGGTCAAAGGCTTCGTCACTGGCAACAAAGGGCAGTTCTCGCGTGCGCCTAATGCCTTGCCCCGATCGGGCATATGCGACAGCTTCGGCGACGATACGATCTTGATCCACGATGCGATCAACTATCCCACGCTCGAGCGCCCGCAAGGCTGAAATGGGCTCTCCCCATACGATCATGTCCAGCGCGGTCTCGGCGCCTGCAAGACGTGGGAGACGTTGCGTGCCGCCCGCGCCCGGAAGAATGCCGAGCTTGACTTCGGGAAGGCCAAGCTTGGCGGATGGTGTCGCCAGTCGATAGTGGCAGCCCATTGCCAGTTCGAGACCGCCACCCAGTGCGTCTCCCTGAATCGCGGCGATAACTGGTTTGCCTGCTGCCTCGATCCTGTCGATGAGGTCGGGCAACCACGGATCGTTATGCTGCTCAAGTTCGTTGATGTCTGCCCCGCCGCAGAAAAAACTTCCCTGACCGCGTATTACGACGCCCCTCACATGGGGAAAGGAAAGGGCGTCGCTGAGCGCTTTTGCCAAAGCCGAGCGCAATTGAACGGACAATGCGTTCACAGGCGGGTTTGCAAGAACGATTTCTACGACATCGTCATGGTGCACAACGCCTAGCATGTGTCCCTCCCATTCGTCCTCATGGAAGGCCTAACCGACTGCGCCGCGTCATGACATCGGAAAGAAACGAAACGCGCATCGCTTTTTGCAGTTGCTGCAACGTGTTTCGTTTTCTCGCTGTCGCAGCTGGGTCCGTCCTTTTTCTGGAAAACGAGCCTTTCCGTTTTGCTGATCGCTTTGCAGTTATGCGCGTTGTTTGTGGACGAGTTCTGCCGGCCACCGGTACTGCATCGTTGCGGCCGAACATCGCTTCTGGTTTTGGGAATGGTCTTCGGGTCGTTTCAGCTCAGTCTGCCAGGGTAGCGCGAACTAGAGAATGGACGTTGAGATGAACATCCTGCCGAACTCAAAAAGCCGAGCTCTTCTCGAAACCGCACGTCGGTGCATGCCGGGCGGCACTTTTAACTCAGCCTATCTTCCCGAGGACGTTGATGTCGTGATTTCACACGGGAAAGGCTCTCGGGTGTATGATGTAGATGGCCGAGAATACATCGACTGCCTGAACGGCTCGGGGCCGATGATCCTCGGGCACGCTCATCCGGAGGTGGTGGAAGCACTTTCCCAGGCCGTCTCCTCGCCGTCAAACTATTACGTTTTGAACCACAGGGGCATTGAACTCGCCGACTTGCTGGTCGAAGCCATTCCTTGCGCCGAGCAGATCAAGTTCGGCTTATCGGGGTCCGATGCCACCTTTTTTGCACTTCGTTTGGCAAGAGCGTTCACCAGGCGCGACAAGGTCCTGAAGTTCGAAGGCGGGTTCCTCGGTGTCAACGACTACGCGTTGATGAGTGGTGTCAATCCTCCGCTTGACGCGCCTTATCCGAGGCCAGTTCCCGACAGCGCCGGCATCCCGCAAGCGATTCTTGACGACGTATTGATCGCTCCTTTCAACGATCTCGAGAGGACACTTGGCCTCATTGAGAGCAACAAGAGCGAACTTGCTGCTATTATCATCGAAGCGCAGCAGCGTTGCATCGAGCCGAAGCCTGGTTTTCTTGAAGCGATCCGTGAAGCGGCGACAAAGCACGGCATTGTGCTGGTTTTCGACGAGGTCGTCACAGGTTTCCGGCTCGGCTGGGGTGGCGCTCAGGAACGTTACGGCGTCGTTCCGGATATCGCCGCATATGGCAAGATCATCGGCGGCGGGCTCCCGCTGTCAGTTGTCGCCGGGAGACAGGATATCATGCGGCTTACCAACCCGAGGAATCCCGGCCCCTCTTATTCGTACATCAGCAGCACCATGAGCGGGAACACCGTTGCATCTGCGACAGGATTGGCGACGTTGCGCGTTCTTAAGAGGGAAGGGGTCTACGATCGTCTGGCAGCTATTGGCCAGAGGTTCAAAGCGGGTGCGCAAAAGGCCTTCGCCAGGCACGGGGTACCGGCTCAGATTGTCGGCAACGGTCCCTTGGCGATGATCACGCTAACCGACAAACCTGTTTTCGATCACCGTAGCTTCTGTGCAGGCGATACCAGGCTCTTTAAGAAGATCCTGCACGAGATGCTCGGACGAGGCGCATTGACGCACGGCAAGTTCTATTTTTCGCTCGTGCACTCGGACGACGACATCGACCAGGTCGTACAAATCCTCGACCACTCGATTGAAGCCGCCTTGAACACTTAGGTCTTGAGGTTGCTTCGGGCAGGCGGGAATGTGTCCCGCCTAAACTGCGATCGTTACAATAGAATTGGCGCTCCGCGCTCCCAAGGCGGACGCCCCGCCCACTGACCTGTCGGCGGGTGGGGCGTCATGTTTTGTTGGTCGTTCAAACCGCGGCGGCTTGATGCACAGGCACGGATATAGGCTCTTGGCTGAGCCCGGCTCTCAGACTTCATGTACCTTGACGATGAACTCCCAAAGCTTACCTGCCAGCCGGAATTTGGCTGCGCCCGGGCTTTTTACTAATACCACAGGTGAAGTACGTGGCCCAATCTCGGGGGACACCCTTTTCAGTACCCCGGTGTGGACGTAGGGCTCGGCGACGTGGTCGGGGATGTACCCGAGAACGCGCCCCGAAAGGATCAGCGCCAGCTGTGCCTCGGCCCCAAAACCGACGTCGCTTCCGTAGTTGCCCTCGTCACCCCACTCGGGATGGGTCCACTCTAGGTGCCCGCGGCTGCAATAGCGGTATCCACGCACCAGGTCTTCGCTCAACTTGGTGGGATCCTCTTCGAAGAGGGGATGCCTCTCCGCGCAATAAAGATGGACAGTTTCATCAAAAAGAGGCGTTGACACCACCGGACCGAGGCTTGCTTGGGCAAGGCAGATCCCAAGGGGCAGCATGTTATCCGCCACGCGGCCCAGGACCTGGAATCCGAGCATTACTTCGAGCTTTACCCGCACGCCGGGATAGGCTTGCTCGAACAAGGCTAGCGCCTCCGGCAGACGGGAGCTCGGGTTTGCGACGATGCCGTCCTGGATCGCGATGCTGATCTGACCGACAACGCCGTCGTTTATGTTGGTGACTTGGTTCTTGAATGCCTCAAGCGAAGCGAACATTTCCCGTGCGGCAGCATAGACCTTCCTTCCGTCCTCATAGAGTTGAAAGCCTTTCGGACCTCTTTGACAGAGTGTCAGGCCTAACCGCACTTCGAGCGTTTTCAAGTACTCGCTGAGGCTGGACTGTGAAAGATTGAGGCTGGTTTGCGCAGCCGTGAACCCGCCTTCTTCGACGATCGTACAGAAAACCCGAAGGGTCTTCAGATCAATATCGTGCAACTGACCAAATCTTGACATGAGCTAAGAACTTCTATTCACGGGTTTCAGCTTTGACGCCATGCCAAATGTCCTACCGCCAATACGATCGGCTGACCCGTACGCTTCGCGTGCCACTATGGCCACCACGGATAAAAGTCTGGCATGTTTGATGTATCGTCGCGAAAATTCGGCTTGCGCTTCTCGTTGAAGCTCGCCACGCCCTCCTTTCCGTCTCTCTGACTCACGTAGAGCATCGCGATCGACTCGACGATGTGGGCCCGCCGGGGATTAGGTTCGCCGGAATTGCGGTACATCATCTGACGAATTAACGCCGTCGACATCGGAGAACGCTCATTTGCAAGCACGCGGGCGATTTCGTACGCACGGTCGAGCAGCTTGTCGGCAGGCACGATCTCCTTCACGAGCCCCGAACGGCATGCCTCAGCGGCATCGAATATCTCGGCCGAGTACGTCCATTCGAGTGCCTTGGCTATCCCGACCACCTTTGGCAGAAACCAGCTGGAACAAGCATCCGGCACAATGCCGATCTTGCCGAAGCTGAACCCGAAGCGAGCGGTTTCGGAGGCCAAACGGATGTCCATTGCAAGCTGCATAGAGGCACCGACCCCAACGGACGGACCGTTCACTGCTGCAATCACGGGCTTGTTGCAATTGTAGATGGCCAGCACAACACGGCCGCCTGTGTCACGTACCCCACCCACCAGCACTGGATCGTCGAAGCGTATCTCCAACTCGTCCAGCGTCGGGTTCAGCGTCTCGTCCAGGCCGAAAACGTTCTTCGTCGGTGTCGGTACGGAAAGGTCCATTCCGGCGCAGAAAGCTTTGCCTGCTCCTGTTACCACGATAACACGCACGGCGGGATTGACGCTCGCATTCTCGAAAGCCTCGACCAACTCTTCTGCCATCAGAACGGTGAATGCGTTGAGTTTTTCAGGCCGGTTCAACGTTATGGTGAGGATGTGATCAGCAAGTTCGCATCTTATGGTTTCGAAGCTCATTTGTCGGCCGGGGTCTGTTGGTGGAATCGCGGTTCGCGTTTCTCTTGGAAAGCGAGCAGTCCTTCTGCGAAGGCGGGGGTGTCCAAGAGATCGCGTTGTCTCAGGCGTTCGTATTCCAACTGGGCAGTCAGACTGTTTCGCTGCGCGGCATGGAATGCGCGGCGCACCTCAAGCGCAACGCGCGGAGGCGATGCCGCCAGCCGGTCCGTCAGGGCTTTCGTCCTACTCGCAAGCGCATCGTCTTCAACAGCATCGAAAATCATGCCCCAATCGACAGCCGTCGGTGCGCCAATCCGCTCACCGAGCAAGGCAATTGCCTGGGCCTTTGCCCAACCGATGCTGCGGGGGAGTATCCATGTGGCGCCGAGATCGGGAATGATGCCGAGCCTCGGAGCGAAAGTAAGCACGAACGACGCCGATCGTGCCGCGATTGCTATATCGGCGGCAAGCGCCAGGCTGACACCCGCGCCGGCGCACACACCGTTGATGCTGGCGATGGTCGGAACGGGCATGTCGCGCATAGCCTCGATCACGGGGTTGAAATATTCAGCCATCAGATGGGCTTGCCGCACACCAAGAGTCTCGTCGGGCAGTCCCGGCACGCCGTCCTCGTCAAGGTGCCAACCGGCGCAAAAGCCGCGGCCTGTGCCGGAAATCACAAGTGCGCCAATGCTGCCGTCGCGGCTTGCCGACCGGAGCGAAGCCAACAACGCCTTAATCCCATTGAGGCTGAGGCTGTTCAGACGTTCCGGACGGTTCAATGTTATGGTGCAGATTGGCCCGTCTCGCTCAACAAAGAGTTCGGGCGTGTCTTCGGGGTTTCGTTCGCGATCCATACCACTCTCCCGATTTACTAAGACTGGTTGCCTAAGCACTGTGCGGCGATCTTCAATTCCTGGCGCGCGATGCCGCGCAAATGGACCTCGTCGGGACCGTCGATGAACCGAAGCGCGCGTCCCCACGTGTGCAGATACGCAAGCGGCGTGTCGTTCGTTAGACCCATTGCTCCGAACACCTGAATCGCCCGGTCAGTTACCCTCGTTTGAAGCCGGGCAGCCGCGACTTTGATCATCGACACTTCGTTCCTTGCCGATTTGTTGCCGCTGGTGTCCATCATCCACGCTGCCTTCAAGGCCAGGAGACGGGCCTGTTCGACCTCTATCCGTGACTCGGCAATCCAATCTGCGACGTTCGAGTAGTCCGACAAACGACTTCCAAAGGCATTGCGTGTTAGGGCCCTTTTGCTCATCAGCTCAATCGCCAGCTCGCACTGGCCTATCGTGCGCATGCAATGGTGGATGCGGCCTGGCCCCAACCTGGCCTGAGCGATCGCGAAGCCGGCGCCAAGTTCGCCCAGAAGGTTCTGGACAGGAACGCAGACATCCTTGAATTCGACCTCGCAATGCCCCTCAAGGGCGTGGTGGCTGAAAATAGGAACATCCCGCACTATTCGAAAGCCAGGGCTGTCCTTGGGTACGATAACGAACGAATGCCGGCCATGCGCTGCAACTTCAGGGTCCGGATCGGATATCCCCATGACGAGTGTGAACGCGAAATTGGGATGAAGCGCACCAGTGGTGAACCACTTTCTGCCGTTGATGACGAAATGATCCCCGTCGCGCCTAATGGTGGTCTTCAGGTTGGTCGGGTCCGAAGAGGCTTCGTCCGGCTCGGTGATCGATACAGCCGAGCGGATCGTGCCTTCCAGCAGAGGCGTTAGCCATCGATCCCGCTGCTCGGGCGTACCGAACAGATGCAGTATCTCGATGTTCCCGGTATCCGGCGCACTGCAATTGAACACTTCGGACGACCACGGTACCCGTCCCATGATTTCGGCCAGCGGAGCATATTCGAGATTTGAAAGGCTGGTGCCGGGCTCGTCTGGGCGGAGGGTGGGTAAGAACAGGTTCCAGAGCTTCGCAGCTTTCGCCTTCTGCTTGAGCTCGCCCATGAGCTGCCCGGGGTAGGTTCCTCTCGCCGCATTCTCATTCCAGGCGGCGTCAGCGGGGAGAACATGGGCTGCTATAAACGCGTTAAGCTCCCCGATTAAATCAAGCACGCGGAGCGAGTAGCTGAATTCCACGACGAAACCTCCCAGAGCTAGTCGATGAGTTCGACCGCACGACGTGCGAATACTGGCGACAAAGCGCCTACAGCTTCTGCGTCGTCGGACGTTGCGTTGCCGGCAAGTGCCCGGGCCGCAATCCCTTCGAAGATGACAGCATTGCGAAAGAGAGCCAGTGCCAGGTCGAACTCGGAGACCCGATGTCTGTTTCCCGCAGCATGATAATAACTGTCCAAAAACCGATCGAGCGACGGGAGCCTCAACGCATCGAGTGGCAGGTCTCGGACGCCGCCATATTCGTTCGCGTTCATCGACCAGGTGAAAACACACATATGAGCAAGGTCGGCCATAGGATGACCGAGTGTCGATAGCTCCCAATCGAGGACAGCAACAACTCGCGGCTCCGTCGGGTGGAAGATCAAATTGCCGATACGGAAGTCTCCGTGTACCAGCGCGGTTTCATCGCTGTCGGGCACGTGCTTCGGCAACCAGGCGAGCAGTTTTTCGACGTTTGGGTCGTCACGGGTCTTCGACATTTGCCACTGCTTGGTCCAGCGACCGATCTGCCGCTGATAGAAGCTGCCTTTCGTGCCGTAGTCGGCAAGGCCGATTCGATCGAAATCGACCGAATGGAGAGCGGCCAGCACTCCCGCTGCCGCGACATACATTGGGATCCTGTCCTCAGGAGACGCGGCGCTGAGGGCGCTATCTGCAAAGATCCGGCCTTCCACGCGTTCCATCACGTAAAATGGCGTACCGATGATGGAGTTGTCCGTTTCCAAGAGGACAACCGGCGGAACGGGCACGACAGAATCCTGTAATGCCGCCAGGATCCGGTGTTCTCGTTCCACCGCGTGGGCGGAGGGGAGAATTGCGCCAGCTGGTTTCTTCCGGATCACGAGCCGGCGATTGTCGTAGTCCGCAAAAAAGGTCGGGTTCGAACGTCCTCCCATGATCGGCTGAAGCCTCGGGGCGCCCTCAAGACCCCGGATACGGCCCTTTAGGTGCTTATCGAGGTCCCGGGGACAAAAACCATGGTGGGCTTCATCGAACGGTACGGTCATGCGAGCTCCGATTGGTGCATGGCCCTCGCGAGCGCGGCAAATCGAGCCCGGCATTGGCGATCTATGCGCTGAAGAAGCTCAGCGCAGCTCGGAATGTCGCTGATCAACCCGATGCAGAGGCCGGCCCAAATTAAACCGCTTTCGGGATCTCCATCCAGCAAGGTTTTAAGCCCGCGAGCGCCGGTCACAAGAGGCCTGATGTCGTCGAAAACAGTCCCTGGACGACTCTCGATCGCGACGACCTCTTCCGAAACAGAATTGCGCAGGACCCGGCCGGTGTTTCGAAATGTGCGGAAAATCAGTTTGGTATCGCGTTCGGTTGCCTCGACCAGGCGTTGTTTGATGTCATCGTGGATAGGCGCTTCCTCTGTCACCATGAAGCGGGTGCCCATGTTGATGCCGTGTGCCCCCAAGGCGAGTGCCGCAGCCAAGCCGTCGCCATCGGCAAAACCTCCAGATGCGACGATCGGCACTTGGAGCCGCTGCGCCGCCGCCCTAATCAGGATCAACCCAGGGATATCTTCTTCGCCCGGATGGCCGGCGCATTCAAATCCATCGATGCTGATCGCGTCTGCGCCTCGCTTCTCAGCCGATAAGGCATGCCGCACCGAAGTGCATTTGTGGATAATTTTGACGTCACGCTCCTTGAAAATCTCCGTAATCTTTGGTGGGTGACTGCCTGCCGTCTCCACGATCGTCACGCCTTCATCGACAATCGCTCGAGCGTATTCCTCGTAAGGGGGTGGCGACACCGTCGGAAGGATGGTGAGGTTGACGGCGAAGGGCTCTTTCGTCATTGCGCGGCAGCGACGGATTTCGGTCCTCAACGCGTCGGGCGTGGGCTGCGTAAGCGCGGTCAGTGTACCGAGCCCGCCTGCATTGGAAACGGCACTGGCGAGTTCGGCGCGACCAACCCACATCATGCCGCCCTGCACCACGGGGTATTTGATGCCCAGCAGTTCGGTGAGGCGCGTTTTCACATGTTCTCCTTCATCTCTATCGGCAAGTGGAGGTGTGTGAGCTCAACGTCGTGAGGAAGAGGGGCGGATATCGAGCTCCCGCCCCACAAGTAAGGTGGAACCGCCGACCCTCGGGCCTAGCGATTCACAGTCTCTGACTTGTCACCTGGAACCGGTCAGGCGCACGAATGCGCGTGATCAGGCCTTTTTCGAAAGCGGCGCGAGGGAGGCCGGCTCGTCAACGACAAATATCGTCCCTTCGACCGAGCGATGCACCAGGTAGTTTTGATGCGCATATACCGGGATAATTTGAGCTGACTCTTCACCGACCCGTCGCAGTGCCGCAGCATACATTTCTTTCTGCTTGCTTTGATCCGGTTCGCCCATCGCCTCGGTAATCAGCTCCCGCAGCTTCCCATCGCTGTCAAACTTCGAGCCATTGTAAATGCCGCCCTTGGCGTATCCGACGTCAAGCGCGTCATGCGCAAGTCGTCGACCCAGGATGGAGACGTAGCTCGGCATCTTCATGTCGACCTGATCCCAATAGGTCTCAACGGGCCACTGGATGACGTTGACTGTGATTCCGATGGCTTTCATGTTTTCGGCAAAGATCACTGCCAGATCGACCATGCCGGGGAATGCCGGGGACGTATAGACATCGTAGGCGAAGCCGTCGCTGTAACCTGCTTCGGCTAGCAGCGCCTTTGCCTTGGCGATGTCGGGCTTGTTGACAGGCATGTCCGGCGGATAGCTGGCGTCACTCTGAGGCACCGGGACATCCGGCGTGGTCGAGCCGAGGCCATAAAACGCAGTGTCGAGGATCATCTGGCGATCGACCGCAAGTTTCATAGCCGCCCGGACGCGCTGATCGTTAAACGGCTTCTGCGACGCATCATGATTGATAAGCATCGCCACGTAATCCCGCTGAGGCATCAGCCTCACCTCGGAGTTCCCCACCAATTCCTTGGCTTTGGCAGGGTTGATGCGATCAACAACATCGACGGCGCCAGAAAGGACGGCCTCAATCTTGGCGTTCTGGTCGGGAATACCGATGCATTGAATCCCGTCAAGGTAGACGACATCCTTGTTCCAGTAGTCGTCGTTGCGAGTAGCTTCCCACGATTGACCGGGCTCAAATGAGACGAGCTTGAAAGGGCCGGTTCCAATCGCCGTTTCAACCTCGGTTGTCGGCACGGTACCCTTCTTGACTATGCTGGCGTACCAGGATGTGAAGCCGAAAGGCAGAAGCGTATCGGGCTTCTTCAATTTGATCTTGATGGTATGGGCGTCGGGTGCCGTAACTCCCGAAAAATCGAAGCTCTGGACATATCGCGAGTGCATCGCGGATCCGGCAGCCGGGTCCATATGTCGAGAGAGTGTGTAGAATACATCATCCGCGCCGAATTCGGTTCCGTCGTGGAACTTGACGCCCTGGCGCAGTTTGAATGTCCACTCCAATGCCTTGGCGTCGTACTCCCAGCTCTCGGCCAAGCACGGTTCCAGTGTGAAATCGGGCTTGCGACGCACGAGGGGTTCAAAGATCGTCCACACCAACGGCATCGATGCACCGTTCTTTGCGCTGATGGGATCGAGTTTTTCGCCGGCTTGGACTTCACCCCATCCGACCCGAAGCGTTCCGCCCTTGGTGGGGGCGGCGAATGCGACGTCCGACCCCCAAATCAGCGAAGTCGTCGCGACCGCCGCGGTCGCCTGCAAAAGTTGTCTGCGTGACAGATGGAAATCAGCGTTCATAGTGTACTCCCCTTTTGCTTGGTTTTTTTTAACTAAACCAGTTGGGGCGACCCTTGTGCATCTGCAATTCTTGAAGCGAACATCGGAAAACTGCGGAGCAGCACTGCGCCAAGTTCAGCTTGGCCGAGCCGTCCTTCGCCCGCCAACATCATCCGCCCGGCAAATCGATCCGTCCGCCTTGCCGTTCGCGAACGGTGTTCGTCTTGTCGGCTCTACCTGCCGACAATCGGGTCTAGAGAAATGGCGTCTCCTCAATCGGTCACCGGCTCCAGAAAGTGTCAACGTGACAGTTGCTGTGCTCTAATCCAAGGTTGGTCAGAACTTTTCTGCAAGTCTCGATCATGATGGGAGGGCCGCAAAGATAGGCCTTCATCTCTTTGCAGCCCGAAAGGTCGTCCTTCATGGCGTCGGCCAGGAAACCTGCGCGCCGTCCGGTCTCTGCCGGTTCGCTTGAGACAACCACCTGCGGCCCGTCCCACTCCAGCGACAAAGCCAGCGCTTTCAGTTCGTCCTCAAGATAAATGTCTTTCGGAGTGCGCACGCCAAAATAGATATGGCCCGCCCTTGCTGTCTTGTTTTCCTTCAGGGCGCGCAGCATGGATAGTATCGGCGCGAGACCGGTCCCGCCGGCCGCAAATACCATCGGACCGCTGTGCTTCTTTCGCAAGTAAGCCATCCCCTTTGGACCGGCGATTTTGAGGCGATCGCCACTCTTCAAGTTGGCGTAAACCGCTGGACTGACCGCACCGTCGGGGACGGCCCTGATGTGAAACTCCATGAGCTGCGAACTGGGGGCATTGGCAAATGAATAGGCACGCTCAGGCATTCCTTCGAACTGTAAGGAAGCGTACTGCCCCGGCAGGAAGTCGATCCAGTCGCCGTTGTCAGCAGCACACGAGATTATAGCGATGTCGTGTGTCACGCGCTCGATCTTGGTCACGGTAGCCGACAACGTCTTGAAGCGGTTCGTTGGCGCCGGCTCGTCACTGTCGAGAAGAGCGAGTACGCAATCGCTGCGTAGCATGGCTCTGCAACCGAGGATGAAGGACTGATTTCTTTCCTCGTCGTCAAGCGCAACGTCGAGGTAAGGTTGCATTTCGACTTGGCCGGACACAAGCGCGCACTTGCATTCTCCGCATACCCCGCTCCGGCAATCGAAAGGAAAGTCGATCCCGGACCGCAGGGCGGCTTCCAGGACCGTCTCGTTCGTCTCCACGAGGATCTCACGATCGAATTGCTCGATCCGGAGCTTATGTGACATTTTAGGCAGCTCCAATTCGCATCATGGTCTTCGGGGCGGTGCCCCAAGCGTCTTTGTGATTTGCGGAAGCCGTCTTGGGTAATTCCATCAGAATTGTGCGAAACAAAGTTCTGACTTTCGCGAAGCCTTCCACCTTCCATTTGGCTAATGATTAAGATCGAGGAACGCGGCGTCGCGTGGCGGATGTACTGCCGCGGAAAAAGGAGCGGGTGCGGCCGCAGTGCATTTGCCGCGCTCCGGGCTCACGAGATCGACGTCGCTCAGGGGGACTGGTCAATGAAGGACTACCGACGCTTCTACATAGGCGGGCAATGGGTCGAGCCGGTGAGCGAAGAAACCTTGGCAGTGATCGATCCGTCGCGGGAAGAGCCTTTTGCGACAATCGCGCTTGCGAACGACAGAGATGTCGATCGAGCGGTCGAGGCAGCTCATCGCGCTTTCGAAGGTTATTCTTCATCGAGGGTCAGCGATAGGTTGGAGTTGCTCAAGAATTTTGAGCGAGAGTATAAGCTCCGATCCTCGGATATTGCGGCGGCTATCACCCAGGAGATGGGCGCACCGGTCGCGCTCGCCATGTCGCTCCAGGTCGCCTCGGGCCTGAGCCATATTCAGGCGGCGATATCCGTCTTGGGCTCGTTCGAGTTCTCGCATCGGATCGAGAGCGATATCGTCGTGAAGGAGCCGATCGGCGTTTGCGCTCTCATTACTCCATGGAACTGGCCGATGAACCAGGCGGTGCTCAAGATTGCCTACGCACTCGCCGCCGGCTGCACCATTGTCTTCAAACCGAGCGAGGAAACGCCGGTTTCCGCCGCTCTCATGACCGAAGCCCTTGCTGCCTCCGGTGTGCCTGCGGGTGTATTCAATCTGATCAACGGGTCGGGTCCCGGCGCGGGGAGCGCGCTGGCTGCGCACAAACACGTTGACATGGTGTCGTTCACAGGCTCGACGGTAGCAGGCGTTTCCGTGGCACGAGCGGGCGCTGAAACCGTTAAACGCGTATCGCTCGAGCTTGGCGGCAAGTCACCAAATATCATCCTGGAGGACGCTGATTTCGAAGATGCGGTCGTCAAGGGCGCGAAAGCGGTGTTCCGGAACAGCGGCCAGACCTGCCTTGCGCCGACGCGCATGCTCGTTCCTGCCAAACGCATGGCCGAGGCTGCAAGATATGCCCGGCTCGCCGCAGACAACACGGTTGTGGGCGACCCCCTCAATCCTGGCACGAAGGTTGGGCCGCTCGTGAATGCAAGGCAGTTTGACCGGGTTCAGCAGCTCATAAAGCGCGGTATCGACGAAGGCGCGACCCTTGTCGCCGGGGGCCTCGGAAAGCCGGAAGGGTTGGACATCGGTTACTTCGTGAAGCCGACCGTATTCTCTGACGTCGAGAACAGTATGACCATCGCTCAAGAGGAAATCTTCGGTCCCGTGCTGTCGATCATCCCTTACGAGACGGAGAACGACGCCGTCCGGATCGCCAACGATACTCCATACGGCCTTGCGGGCTATGTCTGGTCGAAAAATGCCGAGAGCGCCTATCGGGTTGCCAAGCAGATCAGGGCCGGCATTGTAGTGATCAACGGCGCCTTCCCTAACAACCTCGCCCCGTTCGGTGGAATGAAGCAGTCCGGGAACGGGCGTGAGCAGGGCGTGATGGGGATCGAGGAATATCTGGAAACCAAGGTGATTGCGGGATGTGAAGACCTCGCCAATCGCGGTAAAACTCGGAGTGTCCGTTCTCGCGTCGGACGGAAAGTCAGCTGTCAAGTGGCCGCGCAGAAGCATGCTGCGCATGATTGCCGGGTTTGACGCGGGGCGCTCCGCCTCGCTTGGTTTGCCATTAATTGTGTGGTTTCGGGATAACCTACCGAGCGCCAACTAACGTGGGACCGAGATCACGATGGGTTCTTGCAACGTAGCCGAAAGGACGTCGCGGACACGGTTGACGTCTTCGAAAGACACGACCGGATAGGCTTGCGAAATCAAGCCATTTGACCGAAAAAGGTCCGCGACGAGTTCGAGCTCCGATGTCATGTGGGGATCATATCTCTCGTCGGGCTGGCTCTCCGTTGTGTTGCGATGGATGAGAAGACCATTTTCCCGAAGGTAAATCCCTTTCGGTTTCAGCTTAGGCAGCAATTCGTGATGGGTTGCGTCGAGCCGACAGTCGATGATCACGTCGTAGCTCGCGTCTGGCTTGGCGGCCCTGTCATCCTTCCCTCCCAAGGCGGAATGCCAGGTTCCTGTATGCGGCGGTTTGTCGAACCGAGCACTGGAACCACGAAGGCCACTGAGGTGAGCGACGGCGAGCCCCAGGCCCTGATCGGCGCCCATTACCAAGACATCTTCGCCGCGCGCTAGCTGCGCCCAGCGCAGCAGCTTCTCCGCTCGCGCATAAAACGCAGGTAAGAGCGCGGCGAAAGGGGCAACAAAGGGCTCTTGCAAGGTCACGGTTTCGCCAACGAGTACCCGTTGATACTCTCCGAGCTCTCCTGAAAGGAGCGCTGCTGATACGTCAGGTATGCCGTTGCAAGCGGCGCAGATCCAGTCACCGAGCCGGAAGGCCGGGACATCGTCGCCTACGGCGATTATTTTGCCGACGACAGTCATGTTGCTCTCGAGATCACGAGGACGAAAGGGCAAAATCCCCCAATAAGCGACCTTGACGACGACTTCTCCGGCCCGCGCGCTCGGAGCGGAAATCCCCGGTTGGAGTTTAAGTTCGTCACCTACCCGCCGGTAAGCGCGCATCCAATGAACGGCCATTCTTCACCCGTAGCTCGATAAGAGCGTTGATTAATGCGCTCCCAACCATTTTTCACCATCGGCTTTCGACGAACCAATCATTCCTGATTGTCGATGTTCAAAGCTCAGCAACTGGCTAATCTTAAGAAAAAGGACACGACCTCGATGCGTGCAGGATAACAGCTACCGCCTTGATGCGGCGAAGGGGGCCCATGCAACACTCACAGAGCAAACCAGGTGTCAAGAACGAAGAGCGAGAGCCGCTTTTTAGGCCCACCGGACGTGCGGAAGGTCTACCGGGACGCGCCTATTATGACCCGGCTTTCTACGAAGCCGAACGGCACACGGTGTTCGCCAAAGGCTGGATGGGGATAGGGTTTGCTAAGGACATTCCAGATTCTGGCGATATTCAGCCGATAACCGTCGCGGGCTGGGAGCTCATCACCGTTCGACAGAAGGATGGAAGCATCAAGGTCTTTCACAACATCTGCCGACATCGTGGCATGCGTCTAGTCAAGGAGAAGGGAAACGCTCGGTCGATCAGATGCATTTTCCACTGTTGGACTTATGCTCTCGATGGGAAGCTGATGGCGACACCAGTCATCAACGGTGTCAACGAGCACAAGGCCGAGGACTTCGACTATAGCGAACTTGGCCTCAAGGAAGTGCGAAGCGGCCAATATCTGGACATCATTTTTGTCAACATCGATGGCCAGGCAGTGCCGCTTGAGGAGCACCTTCGACCCGTCCGCGATCGGTTGGAAGGCACATTCGACATGTCGCTCATACGGGACGGTGAAACCATCAATACGATGTCCTACCCGGTAAACTGGAAGATCGCTTACGAGGGCGGCATCGAAGACTATCACGTGGGGTTTGTGCACAAGAAAATGCGTCACAGCCCAGCCTACCAGTTCGAGGACGGCGGCACGACATATGCGGGGTTCTCGAACAGTTTCAAGCTTGAGGACATCAAAGGAGTGATATTCGAGAGTACCACCGACGGCAAGACCTTGCCCATCTTTCCCAAAATGGTGGAATCAGGCGTCACCGATGCAATCACACTATTCATCTTTCCCACGGTCATCATCGGCTGTAAACCAAACAGCGTAAACATGTCGGTGTCATTGCCGCAAGGCCCGGAAAAAACCGAATACGTCGGGCGCACCTACTTCATCGGTGAGGCCGCAACAGACCCGTCATTCCAGAAGCTACGCGACGGCGTACGTGAATTCTGGGCGGAAGCTTTCCACGAAGATGACGTCGTTTGGCGTGAGGTCCAGGCCATGGTCAAAATCCGCGAGGACCTCAACCTCGAAACCCGTTTTTCGCCGCATTGGGAGCGGGCGTTGCACGCGTTCCAGAAGTATGTCGCCAAAGAAGTCGGCGACGACGTCCGCCGAGATCCTGCGAGCGCCTAGCGGACCGGAGGCAATCTGACGAGCCTGGCGGAGTCTTTAGCCGACCATGTATTGGATAGCCTCTCCTTCGGACCGGCTATCCCAACACGACGATCGGCCCGGGTTTTCAGGGGCGTTCGGGATTCGTCATCAAATATGGAGGCAGAACCGTCGGGCGTGCGCACAGCACCGTTGGCAGATGCCGCGCAGCGTTGCCTCCGTCGAAGCAGAGAGAGGATTTCAAGATGAGGGCCATGTTGAGCCGCGAACGCGGTGGGCCACGCGCGCTCCAAATGGGCGATATGCCGATACCTGAACCGAAGCATGGGGAGGTTCGCATCAACGTGGCCGCTGTCGGCGTCAACTTCCCCGATCTGCTGATCATTGAGGACAAATATCAGTTCAGGCCCCCCAGGCCATTTTGCCCGGGTGGAGAGGTCGCAGGTACTGTCGATGCTGTGGGCGACGGGGTCGCCGGTTTGAAGGTCGGGGATCGGGTGCTCGCGATTACGCTCTGGGGAGGCCTAGCCGAAGCGGTCGTCGCGCCGACGAAAAAGGTGTTCTGCATACCGGACGTAATGCCCTTCGATGATGCCTCAGCCTTCCTGATGACCTACGGAACGTCTTGGTATGCGTTGCGTGACCGCGCGAACCTATGCGAGGGCGAGACACTTCTCGTTTTGGGAGCAGCTGGTGGTGTCGGTCTTGCCGCAGTGGAGTTAGGAAAGGCCATGGGCGCGCGTGTCGTAGCGGCCGCGTCTTCCCAGGAAAAACTTGAGGTCGCGAAGCGCGCAGGCGCCGACTGCGGCTTGGTCTATCCATCAGGCTCGCTCGACAAATCGGCGCAAAAGGCACTGTCCGAGAAGTTCAAGGAAATATGCGGTCCCGGTGGAGCAAACGTCATCTATGATCCGGTTGGGGGGGGCTACAGCGAAGCTGCGATCCGATCGATCGCATGGGAGGGGCACTATCTCGTTGTAGGGTTTCCCGCAGGGGTGCCCGAGATGCCGCTGAACCTGCCATTGCTCAAAGGCTGCAACATAAGCGGAATTTTCTGGGGCGCGGCCATCGATCGCGACCCCATTCGCAGTGCTGCGGCAACCACGGAGCTGGTTCACCTCTACGAGACCGGAAAGATCAAGCCCCATATACATGCCAGATTTCCTTTAAACGATGCAGCCGACGCGCTCGAGATGCTGGCTTCCCGAACGAGTTCGGGGAAGATTGTCGTTACAGTTTGAGGAGGCTGTCGGCCCGGAACTTCTCCTGCCCGCCCGAGACTCGGAAGCGCTAGGTATGACCTCGCGGAATCGATGATGCATCGTGCTCATCGTCTCGCTCACCTCGCCGTGTTGCCGGAATTTCAGTTTCCGAAACAAGTAAGATCCCCTCACGGCCGCCTGCATGCAAACGGGAAGTTACAAACTAGTCCACCGCCGGCCCCACCAGAATCTCGAAGTGGCGCGCGGGTGGGTCGTGTCCCTACAGGTGGTGTAGCTCGGCGGTAGCGAAGCCGCTCGCGAGCGCGCCCTCAACAGCGCCGTAGTGAGCGGGCGGCGAAGCGGTGGTCATCGATGTTCTTCGGTAGGGTCGGGTTGC
>NZ_JACVBE010000024.1:0-51225 GCF_014852185.1 Ensifer sp. ENS07
CGCCCCCGCTCCGCCCTTTCAACCCGGACCAGCCGGTCGGATCGGGGGCTGACTGGCAGAGCAAGCCGGCGGGCAGTGTCGCATTTCTAAATGGCTGGCGACGTCGCAGCCCTATTCAGCTTTGACAAAATCTGTAGCCGCAAAGTTAAAGTGTCCTGATCCTGCAAAGTTGGAATGTCACTCTCCCCGGGTTTTGATGACCTGGGAGGTTGCGGATGGGATTGATTGCGATGAGCGAGCGCGATCTGCAACGGATTGAGGTTTTGTCGAAGGTGATCGCCGGACGCATGACGTTGGCGTCGGCGGCGCGCGTGCTTGAACTGAGCACCCGTCAGGTCCGTCGTCTGCTGGAGCGGATCAACACTGGCGGCGCGGCTTCAATCCGGCATAAGGCGATCGGCCGACCCTCGAACAACCGGATCAGCGACGGTGTTCGGGATTCGACGACATGGAGGCTGGCAATGCATTTTTGCCTGGCTTCATAGAGCACTACAACGCGCGGTTTGCCATTGTCCCTGCCCGACCCGATGACCTGCACCGGCCGATGAACCTTGCACCGGATCGGCTGGCCGAGATCCTGTGCAAACGCGAGCAGCGCTATGTCGGAGCGCAACTGACGTTTTCGTTTGAGCGCCGGCGGATCATGCTCGAGGAGACCGAGGTGACGCGCGGTTTGGCTGGTCGCTATGTCGAAACCTATGCCTATGCGGATGGCCGATTGGATGTGCGGTGGAAAGGCCATTCCCTGTCCTACAGGGTGTTCGACAAGGACCAGCGGGTGACGCATGCGGCGATCACCGAGAACAAGCGGCTTTCCGATGTCCTGGCTTACATTAAGGAACGTCAGGACCAGCAGACGCAGCCGGCCGTGAAGACGAACAGCGACAAGAATGGCTACAAACCGCGTGGCCGCAAGCCGGGCAAGCGGACGGACTTCACGAACGATCCGGTGGTGATCGCGCGACGTGAGAAGGCCCTTTCCCGACTTGATGCTGCGGAATGATCCGTCATCGCAACATCTCAAAGCTAAAGCCGAAGAGGTGGCCACCACCCACCCCGATCTGATCTTGCAACCGGATCAGCCGGTCAGATCGGGGCTGGTCGTCGTGCCGTAGGGCAGCTCAAATTGACATTTTAACTTTGCGCCAAAGCGGACAGTTCAACTTGGCTGCCACAAAATCTGCAGCCGGGTGGGTTCAAGGATGAAGTGCGACTTGCGATAGATACCAATGGGTTGTCACTCGCAAGGAATGGCTCATGAGACGCACCTACTCCCAAATCGATATGGATGAACGTCGTAGGATCGCCGGTGGCGAGCGGCTGGCCTGAGTGTCACTGTGATCGCCGAGAAGCTTGGGCGGCATCGCTCGACGATTCTCCGGGAACTCAGCCGCAATGCTTTCGACGATGTGCAAATGCCGGAGCTCAGCGGCTACTACTGTGTCACGGCCAACGAGATGGCGCGTGAGCGCAGAGCCAAGCTGCGCAAGCTTGCTCGGTTTGCGCATGTGCGCCGATCGGTGATCGAGCGGATCATGCATGGCTGGTCGCCGCAGCAGATCGCCGGCCGCATGCGGCTTGAGCGTCATCCGATTTCCGTCAGCTACGAGACGATCTACAAATTCGCCTATTCCGCAGACGGCCTTGCCATCAAGCTGTGGCGGCATCTGCCGGAACGTCGCGCGAGACGTCGACCGCGGCATGCCAGGCGGCGCTACGGCCGCCGTTTCAGCCCGGAACTCAACATTCTCCATCGTCCTGACGCGGTCGACGAGCGCAAGCAGTTCGGTCATTGGGAGTGCGATCTCATTCAATTTCGCAAGAAGTTCGGCAAGGCCAATGTGACGTCGCTGGTCGAACGAGTCAGTCGCTTTGCCGTCTTCCTGCGCAACAACGACCGGCAATCGAAGCCGATCATGGACGGGCTGATCCAGGCGCTGCAGTCCCTGCCCCATCTCGCCCGCCGGTCGATTACCTTTGACCGTGGCACCGAATTCAGCGAATGGCCGTATCTCCAGGCTGGCATCGGAACGCAGACATGGTTCTGCGACCCGCAGGCGCCGTGGCAAAAAGGCACCGTTGAGAACACCAATCGCCGTGCTCGCAAATGGCTTTCGAGAGAGGTGGATCCTCTATCGATCACCGACGGTGACCTGAAGGACATTTGCGATCGGCTTAACTCGACGCCCCGAAAGTGCCTCGGCTATCGAACGCCCGCGGAAGTCTTCCGCAAGAAACTGCTCGCGCAAATGCGGCGTGTCGGTTAGCGTTGCACGCGCAAGTCGCAGTTCGGCGTGAACTCACACCGCGCGGATTCCATTTTCAAATGCAACGGAGGCAAATTGGCCATCGTTTCAGGAGGATGGATGTGGCCCGCTCTTTTGTGCAGTTGAGCATGGATGAACGCGGCGTCATTGCGCGGATGCATGAGAAGAAGATCAGCCAGGCGGAAACCGCGCGGACGCAGCGCCGGGACCGTTCGACCATCTGCCGCGAGCTACGACGGAATTTCTGGCACGACCGTGAAGTCCCCATTGCCGAGGGCTATTGGCACGTGACGGCTCAACAGATGGCTGAGGACCGGCGTCGGCGCTACCGGAAGCTTCTGCGCGACCCGCAGCTTTGCGCCGCGGTCATCGATCGTTTGAAGGATGGGTGGTCACCTGAACAGATTTCAGGTCGCCTAAGGCTCATCAGCGGGTCCTCGGCGCAACTGAGCCATGAGACGATCTATCAGTACGTTTACTCTCCGGAAGGTCAGGATCAGCAGCTGGGACGTCACTTGCCGGAACGACGACGCAAGCGACGCCCCCGATACGCGCGAAAGCCGAGAAGGCTCGTCTTTCCAATTGAATGCGCCATCCGTCACCGGCCAGACAGCATCAACTCCCGCAGCGATTTTGGTCATTGGGAGGCGGATCTGATGATCCTCAGGAAGGAACATGGATCGGCCAACATGGCCACTGTCGTGGAGCGCAAGAGCCGCTACACGGTTCTGTTTCGCAACAATGATCGAAGGTCGAAGCCGATAACAGGGCAAACTGATCAGCCATCTCGGCCCCCTACCCGCCCACGCCCGGCAAAGTCTGACGTTTTATCGCGGTTTGGAATTCGTCTCGTGGCGCGAGCTGGAAAAGGGCATGGGAACATCGGTCTGGTTCTGCGACCCGCAAGCGCCCTGGCAGAAAGGCACGGTCGAGAACACCAACAAGCGTGTTCGGCGTTACCTGCCGGCAGAGACCGTCGTCCTGGATGTGACCAATCAGGAGATCCGAGCATTGTGCGACCGTCTCAACACCACCCCGCGCAAGTGCCTCGGGTTCCAGACGCCGAAGGAGATCTTCAGCCAGTACCTGTTGGCTATGAAGGGTCAAAGCATGTAGGTTTCTCGCGATCGTTGCATTCAATCTGGAACCACCACCGCAAAGTTAAAGTGTCCTGATCCTGCAAAGTTGGAATGTCACTCTCCCCGGGTTTTGGTGAAGCGCCGGAGCGGGACGTAAGCTAAAAGATGCTCCGCAAACAGGCGCTTACGATTGTCGACTTCAGCAGCGCAACGGAGGCCGACGTCTCTCAAAAGATGACCCGAAGCCTTTGATAAGGCAAAGGCAATTGCAAAGCGGCATCAACCGCGGATTGACAGTCGGCGGAAATGGGCGGATAGCCCGGATGCCATTTTAAGGCTTCAAAGCACCCTGCAACCGGTTCTAGGGCTTTGGCAGCGATGCCGTTGACGGTTAGATGGGCCAAACCGGTTATGAAGCCGACCCCGGGCTCTCGGCCGCCCGGCAAAGCCACAAGAATTCTTCCACACGGACAATCAGAGGAAATCATGGAAACGGTAGAAATCAGCGATCGTAACGACTTTGCCCTTTGGGCCATTCAGCGCGCTCAGGAAATCGTGACGGGAGAAGGCGCAGCCTTCGCAATCGCAGCCCAGGGCGCAGACGAGGAAGCCCTGTCGCAAACCGCGGCCGCCCTCGGCCAGGCAATCAGCGATGCCATGCTCGAGGTTTTCGACGGTCTCGTCGCCTCATAAATTCTATCTGCGCCGATTGGCTCTTGCTACCGTCTCGCAACCCGGATCCGCGGGCGGCGTGGTATGGCCTCCCCATAGGATCGCGCGCCATGCTCACGAAACTAGCCGTGACCGGTGGTACTACAGTCTCAGCCCCAAGAGCTTCGACGAATTACTGAAGGAAGCCAGCGCAAGCCGGCTCCCTCCAGCAGAAGCATTAGATGACGCCGAGCGCGTCCATCGCTTCGGCGACCCTCACGAAGCCGGCGATGTTGGCTCCGAGCACATAGTCGCCGGGGTTCCCGTATTCCTCGGCGGTCTCGGCGCAACGGTCGTGGATCGACTGCATGATAATGGCAAGCCGTGTTTCGGTTTGCTCGAATGTCCAGCTGTCGCGAGAGGCATTCTGCTGCATCTCGAGAGCCGATGTCGCAACACCGCCCGCATTGGCGGCCTTGCCAGGGGCAAACATGACCCCTGCATCCTGAAAGATGCGAACCGCTTCCGGGGTCGACGGCATGTTTGCCCCCTCGCCTACTGCGATGACGCCATTCTTCACCAGAGTGCGGGCATCCTTGCCCGTGAGCTCGTTCTGGGTCGCCGAGGGCATCGCGACATCGCAAGGAACGTCCCAGACGGAGCCGCCCTCGACATAGTGTGCCCTGGAGCCTTTCAGCCTGGCGTACTCGGATATCCGCTCACGGCGAACCTCCTTGATCTGCTTGACCAATTCGAGATCGATCCCGTCCTCATCGACGACATAACCGTTGGAATCGGAGCATGCGACGATCTTGCCACCGAACTCCGCGACCTTTTCCATGGTGTAGATAGCGACGTTTCCGGATCCCGATACGGTCACGCGCCTGCCTTCGAAATCGAGGCCCTTGGTGCTGAGCATCCGCTGGACGAAGTAGGTCGCACCGAAGCCCGTTGCCTCCTTGCGTGCGCGCGAGCCGCCGTAAATCAGCGCCTTGCCCGTCAGCACCCCGGCCTCATACCGGTTGGTGAGCCGCTTGTACTGGCCGAACATATAGCCGATCTCCCGGCCTCCGACGCCGATATCGCCGGCAGGAACGTCCGTGTATTCGCCCAGATGTCGGTGGAGCTCGGTCATGAACGACTGGCAAAATCGCATGATTTCCCCATCCGTTCGCCCTCTCGGGTTGAAGTCGGAGCCGCCCTTGCCGCCGCCGATCGGCATGCCTGTCAGGGCGTTCTTGAAGGTTTGCTCGAAGCCGAGGAACTTGATGATCCCGACGTTGACGGAAGGATGAAAGCGTATCCCGCCCTTATAGGGCCCAAGTGCGGAGTTGAATTGCACGCGGAAGCCGCGGTTGATCTGTACCTGCCCGGCGTCGTCGACCCAAGGCACCCTGAAGATGATCTGCCGCTCGGGTTCGCAGATCCGTTCTATAAGGGCCTGTTCCGCATAGCGCGGATGCTTGGCAATGACACGCCCCAGACTTTCAAGCACTTCCCGCACGGCCTGGTGAAATTCCAGCTCGCCGGCGTTGCGCCTCAGCACTTCCGTTAGAATTGGTTCCAGCTTCTCATCGACATTCAAGATGGTTCTCCTCATGCGCGCAGGTTCTTAGGCGCAGACCCCTCGCGCATTATCGGAAGCTAGGCGGCAAGTGAAGATTTATTTCCCGCGGCCATGCAATTCGTGATTGCTTCCCTGGACGCCGTTTTCCTTGGGAAAAACAGGCCGCCTCCATGGCGCACTCGTCGCAGCCGACGTCACCACCTTAGGGCTCACGCTCGGCGTCCGCCAGGTGCGCAAGGCGTCCCTCTGATAGGTGCGCTCGCGATAGAGGCGACGATGCATGGTCGCCTCTATGGCCCCCTGCTCAAGGACAAAGTGCGGGCGCGCTCCCTCCACTGTGAAGCACGCAATCATTCCTCGCGGAAGGCTCGAAGCATTTGGTCGGTGAAGGGCTTTGTTAGATAGGAGATGGCCGTGCGCTCGTCCGTCTGGACATAGACTTCGACCGGCATGCCCGGCATCAGCTTGCGGTCGCCAAGCTTATTCAGCGCCTGGGTGATGTCGACCGTGGCGAGATAGTAGGGTTGTCCGGTGGCGCGATCGATGGTTGTTGCGGCGGCAACCACACCGACCTGGCCATCGAGTTCCGGGGTGGTGCGCTGATTGAAGACGGTGAAGCGCAGGCGGCTGGCCTGGCCCGGTGCGATACGGTCGATGTCGGCCGGCGGGATGCGGATTTCGACGGTCAGGTCGTCATCCTCGGGCACGATCGACATCACGCTGGCGCCGGGAGCGATGATGCCGCCGATGGTATGGACCTGCAGGTCGTAGACGAGCCCATCGACAGGCGCGCGCACCTCCATGCGCGACAGCCGGTCGCGGGCGGCGACCTCGCGCTCGCTGAGTTCGGCGATCTTGGCCTCGATGCCGACGATCTGGGTCTGGGTTTCCTTGCGGGTGTTCTGGTCGATGGCGAGCAGCTTGATGCGCAGTTCGCTGATCTGCCCGACGGCCTCGGCGATCCGCGCCACGAGTTCCCCCTTGGAGCCGTCGATCCGGGCCATCTGGCGCAGGAGATCACGGTGTTCGGAGACTGGCACCAGGCCGCTCTTCAGCAAGGTCTCGAGTTTGGCGATCTCCTTCCCGACGATCTCCCTTTCCGCGTCGCTCGATCCGGTCTGAGCCTTGAGGCCGCGGATCTGCTCTTCGAGCTGGGTGATCTGCAGGCGCATCTGCTCTTCCTGGCTGGTGATCATCCGGCGATTGGCCTCAAACAGCTTGAGCTCGCTGACCTTCAGCACCTCGCTGACATCGAGGCCATCGAAAGACACGGCGGCCTCGCCATCCCGCTCGGCCTTCAACCGGGCGCGCATGGCGTAGAACTGCTGCAACTGACCGCGCACGATCGCGAGCTCCACCCGGGTTTGCGTCTCGTCGAGGCGGATCAGCACGTCGCCCTTCTTGACCTGGTCGCCGTTGCGCACCGCAATCTCGGAAACGATGCCGCCGTCACGGTGCTGGATGAGCTTGACCTGCTGGGAGATGGCGACCTGGCCCTGGGTGATGACGGCCCCGGAAAGCCGGGCATGGGCGGCCCAACCGCCGACGCCGAAAAGCAGAGTGGCGGCAAAGGCAGCGGAGACGACGATGCGCGAGGTGATGCCGAACTGGCTGCTGTCCCGTGCGATCTTGTCTTCGACCTTGGTGGTCTTGGTCTCGTTCTCTCTGCTGATCATGGCCTTCTCCCGGTAACGCGTGACAGCTCTGGTTGATGCGGGTGGTGTTGCTTGCGATTGCTTAGACGGCGTCTCTCTGCTGCTCCGCGGCCGTCTCAATGGCGGCGAGAATGAAATCCTGCTCGGTCAGCGCGTGGCGGCCGGCGATCAGGAATTCGAGATCTTCGTCGCGCTCGAGATCGATGACGGCGCGCACGACCGTGCGCTCGCTGTCGCTGAAGGTCTCGTGATAGAAGGTGATGCGGTTGACCGGCGTCGGGCTGCCGTCATCGGCAAACGGCGCAAAGGCGAGGCCGCCGATGGCTTCGGCAATCTTCGACAGATCGATGCGGTCTCCGACCTGGAAGTCGCGGATCTCATCGCGCCCCTCCCCGCCATTGGCAAGGGCAGCGAGGCTGCGGAAGACGAAGATATCTGCGCCTGCGCCACCGGCCAGGAAGTTGACGGCATTGCTGGCGACGATGATGTCGTTGCCCTTACCGCCGATCGCGGTCTCGACGGAACTCAACCTGTCGTTGCAGATCTCGACACCCGTGGCAACGCCGCGGTCGAGATCGATCACCACCGCCTGTGTCGCTGCGGAGGCATCGTAGCGATCGACGCCGTCACCGCCGTCGATCGTATCGTCTCCGTCGTCGGTGCCGGGCAGGAGAACGACGACGAAGGTGTCGTTGCCATCTTCGCCCTTCAGTTCGTCGTCGCCAGCACCGCCGACGAGCACGTCATCGCCGTCGCGGCCGCGCAGCCTGTCGTCGCCATTACCACCGAATAGCATGTCGTCACCGCGGCTACCGGAGATCCGGTCGTTGCCGCGCCCGCCGACGATGATCTCGAAGTCCTCGATGCGATCCTCGCCGATCTCGTCGCCTTCGGCGATGCCGGCATCCATGTCGGCGAGAACCGCCTTCACCAGCGCGGACAGATCGAGCGTGTCGATGCCATCGCCGCCGCTATAGCTGTCGTTGCCGTCATCGTCGGCCTCGCCGCTGCCATCGAAGGCGACGACCACGATCGTGTCATTGCCGGCGCCTCCCGAGACGACATCGTCGCCATTGCCACCAATCAGCGTATCGTCCCCGGCATTTCCGGCAATGACGTCGTTGCCGTCATTGCCGATCAGCGTGTTGCAGTTCTCGTCGCCGGTGATCCGGTCGTCGCCGGAACCGCCGATCACGTCTTCGATGCTCTCGATCGTATCGGAGCCTATTTCCGCGCCGGTGGCCGTACCTGCGACGAGATCGATGACGACCGTCTCCTGTGCGCTACTGGCATCGATCGTGTCGTGGCCTTCGCCACCGGAATAGTGATCGTCGCCATCGCTGGCGGGCGGCGATGCGCTGCGGGTTTCATCGGCGGTGAGGCCAGCGACGATGATGTCATCGCCGGCGCCGGCAAGCACCGTGTCGTCGCCGGAGCCACCGGTCAGCCGGTCGCTACCGGCCCCGCCGTCGACGAGGTCGTTGCCGGCATCGCCATCGATAACATCGGTACCTTCCTCACCGAACAGGCGGTCGTTTCCCGCGCCGCCCGAGAGATAGTCGTCACCGGCCTCACCAAGCAGGATGTCGTCCCCCTCTTCCCCATAGAGGTGATCGTCCCCCATCCCGCCGAACAGAATGTCGTTGCCGCGCCCGCCATAGAGACGGTCATTGCCGGCCTCACCGTAAAGCGTGTCGTTGCCGTCGCCGCCGATGAGCGTGTCGTTGCCGCTGCCCCCCAAAATGGTGTCATCGGACTCGCGGCCATAGACGATGTCGTCGCCACCAAGGGCCGCAATGATGTCCTTTTGCGGCGTGCCGCGCATCACGTCGTCACCTTCGGTGCCCCTGATCTCGTTCGCCGGCCAGTCCATCAGCGTCATCAGCGCACCATTGACGGTACGGCCGGTGCCATCCGAGACCGAATAGGTGAAAGTGACCTCACCGAGATCGCCGCGTTCCGGCGTATAGAGCCACATGCCCTCGCCATAGGCGCGAATAGATCCATTCGATACCGTCAGGTTGGCGATCGACAGCCTGTCGTCGTCCGGATCGACCGTGTTGGCGAGAAGATCGTTCAACAGGATGACGGCCGAGAGGTTCATCAGGCCGTTGGCGAGCACATTGCGTCCGGTGACGACAGGAAGGCGATTGCTGCGGGCACTGCCGTCGTCGTCGTCACCATCGCCGGGACCACCAGGACCACCCGGCTCGTCATCGTCGTCGTCATCGCCGCCACCGGGACTGCCGTCATCGTCATCAGCATCGTCGTCCTCTACCCGGCCGGACGGCGAACTGCCGAAGGACGCCAGACCGGGGAAATCGAAACCCTGCGGGCCGTTGTCGTTGGCGGGGCGCGCGCTTGTCTTATAGGGCCGCTCGTCGATGAGATCGGTTGTGGGCAGGCCCTCGTCGAAAGCCAGCCGCACAGAGGAGCGCAGGCGGCCGAGCCTTGACGGCAAGGCCTCGTCCGGAAACGCCAGGTCTTGCAGAAGCCCCTGCACGTAAGCGGCGGCATCCTCGATCGCCCCGAGTGCCCCGGACATGTCGAGCACATCGCTCGGCTGGCCGGGACCGACCGGCTCGGGATTCGGATCGTGCTTCGCCGGTTCGCTTTCGCCTTCCTTGCTGCCGAACACTGAACCGAGCGCGCCGAGGAACAGCG
The DNA here is from genome assembly GCF_014852185.1 of Ensifer sp. ENS07. Classification (NCBI taxonomy): domain Bacteria; kingdom Pseudomonadati; phylum Pseudomonadota; class Alphaproteobacteria; order Hyphomicrobiales; family Rhizobiaceae; genus Ensifer; species Ensifer sp. ENS07. Next base: position 9,884 of record NZ_JACVBE010000024.1, read on the forward strand.
CCGACAGCACCAGCCGCCCACGCTTGCGCCCGGGCTTGTCCGCGATCTCGTACCGGTTCATCGGCGCGATCGCCTGCTGGCTGTCGGGGCGCTTCAGGATGAGCTTTTCGTCCATGACATCCTCCTCGGCCTGCGGCCGAACCTCTTAAGGTCTCTCACTCAGCCGCCGCCGACACCCGTTGCGGCGGTTGTCCGCCGGCATCCGCACGCCGGGTCTTTTCGACCACCAATGGCCGGGTCTTTTGCGACGGCAGGATCTCCTCCTTCGGACCGAAGGCGACCAGCCGTCCGCCCTGCACCAGGCCGATCATGTCGACCGTCTGCAAGGCGCTCGGGCGATGGGCGACGATGACGACGATGCCGCCGCGCTCGCGCACATTGAAGATCGCCCGGTTGAGCGCTTCCTCGCCTTCGGCGTCCAGGTTGGAGTTGGGCTCGTCGAGCACCACGAGAAAAGGGTCTCCATAGAGTGCGCGTGCCAAGGCGATGCGCTGTCTCTGGCCCGCGGACAGGGCGGTTCCATGGGGACCAAGCTCGGTCTGGTAGCCATTCGGCAAGTGCACGATCATCTCGTGAATGCCGGCGGCCTTGGCGGCGCGGATGATCGCCCGCGCATTCGGCGCTTCAGCGAAGCGCGAGATGTTGTCGGACACGGTGCCATCCATCAGCGCCACGTCCTGCGGCAGGTAGCCGACATGCTGGTTGAACAGCCCCTCCGGCCACTGACTGAGATCGGCGCCGTCGATGCGCACAGCCCCGCGCAGCACCGGCCAGATGCCGAGTATGGTGCGAGCGAGCGTCGTCTTGCCGCCACCCGACGGGCCAATCAGCCCCACGGCCTGGCCGGCCTTCAGTTCGAGGCTCACCTCGCTCAGAAGCACCGCGCCAGTCGAAGGCGCAACCGTCGTCACCTTGTCGAGGCTAAGGCTCTGCTGCGGCGCCGGCAGGTCGAGATTGCCGCTGCGTTCGTCGAGCACGCCGAGCGTCTCGTTGAGGCGGTGATAGCTGCGGCGGGCGGCGACGACGCCCTTCCACTGCGCGATTGCCAGGTGACCGGCGCCAGTGCCCGGGCCGTCACGATCGACGAGGCAATGATCGAGCCGGCCGACATCTGTCCGCGGATCGCCAGATAGGCGCCGAGCCCGAGGATCGCCGATTGCAGGATCATGCGCAGCACCTTCGACAGGCCCGACAAGGTGCCGCCGATGTCCGAGGTTTTGGTCTGACAGTCGAGGTGGCGACGATTGGCCTTCTCGAAGCGCGCCACGGCCCGGCCGGTCATACCCATGGCGTGCAGCACGTCGCTGTTGCGGGCATTGCTTTCGGCAATCGAGCTGCGCGCCACGGAGGCCTTGATCGTCGGGCTGGAATGGCGCCGCGTCATCACTTCGGCGATCACCGTCAGCAGCGCCAGAACCAAGGCGCCGCCGAGCGTGAGGTAACCCAGCATCGGATGCAGGAGCCAGACGAAGGCGAGATAGATCGGGATCCAGGGCAGGTCGAACAGCGCCACCGGCCCCTGGCCGGCGAGAAAGCCGCGCAGCGTGTCGACATCGCGGCCGCGTTCCGTCGCCTCGGCGGTCGAATAGCCGAAGCGCGGCATTTCGATCACCACCTTGTGGGCGAGCGGTGCCAGTTCCGCATCGAGCCGCGCGCCGAGACGCACCAGGATCTGCGAGCGGATGACATCGAACAGGCCCTGGAACAGGTAAAGCCCGACCGCGAGTACCGATAGCGCCACCAGGGTGGAGATGCTGCCGCTGGTCAGCGCCCGGTCATAGATCTGCAGCATGTAGAAGGCGCCGGTCAGCGCCAGGATGTTGATGATGCCCGAAAGACCGAAGAGATAAATCAGGATACCGCGCATGCCGCCGATCTTGTGTTGCGGCTCTTTCTTCTTGCTCATGATGAGATCCCCTTTTGCCCGCCCCGCATGCCGTCCCGGCCGACGTCAGTCGGCCGGGACGTGTGCTTCATGTTCAGGAGACGCCGTTGAAGTCGGCGACCTTGAGGTTGTGGGTGCCGTCGAGCGTCAGTGCGAACTCGGCATCCTGGTCGCCATCGACGCTGCCGCGGATCACGGTTACGTCGGCACCGTCGCGGGTCTCGTGCGTGACCACGATCTGGCCCGCCCCTGAAAGCGTCGTGCCGCTGGAAAGCGTGAAGCCCTGTTTGCCGGCCTGCCCGCTGTTCGCATCGATCGCCGAGAAGTCGATCCGGTCGCCCGGCGAGAAGCCGTAGATCGTGTCGCCGTCGGCCGCCGCCACCGACGTGAAGCGGAAGACGTCGTCACCAAGCCCGCCGTCCATGATGTTGACGGCCGTCGTGGCGGTGATCTCGTCGTGACCCGAACCGGCGATGATATTCTCGAACCCGTAGATTGTATCGGTGCCGACCTCGGCCCCCACCACCTGGCCGCGGCCCATGAAGCCGTTGCCGAGATCCACCTTCAGGTTGCCGGTCGCCGCCGAATAGTCGAGCGTGTCGACGCCATCGCCGCCCCAGTAGCTGTCGGAACCGTCGTTGAGCGTGGCAAGCACGATGTCGTCGCCGTCGCCGGCCCAGACTTTGTCCGCCCCGGCGCCGCCTTCGATGATGTCGTTGCCGGCATCGCCGTAGAGAAGGTCGTCGCCGCCATTACCGAACAGCATGTCGGCGCCAGCCCCGCCGTGGACTTCGTCGTTGCCGGCCCCACCGGAAGCGACGTCATCGCCGTCGCCGCCACTCAGCACATCGTCGCCATCCTCGCCACGCAACACGTCGTTGCCGCTGTCGCCAGAGAGAATGTCAGCCGATGCCCCACCGAGCAGGATGTCGCCGGCGGCCCCACCGAGCAGCACATCGGAGGCCGCCGTGCCGATCAGCGTGCGGGCCGCAACCGGCAAGGGTGTGCCGTCGGCGTCACCGGAGCCGTCACCCGAGCCGCAGTGGTCATCATCGCCGTCATCGTCCGAGCCGCCTTCGTCATCATGATCATCATGATCATCATCATCATCATCATCATTGTCTCCGCCGGAAACGAGGGTCGGCGTGTCGCCGACGAAGGTGATGGAGTGCGTGCCGCTCGAAAGGGTTCTGGTGCCGTCGCCGTTGTCGGTTTCAGCATAGTCGGCAGTATTGGCATCCGTCGGGATCTCGATGACATCCTGAGGCCGCAGCGCGCCGACGATGGTGTCCTGACCGCCATTGCTGCGGAAGATGATACGGTGCGCCGAAGACAGGCTCGAAATGTCGATCACGTCGTTGCCGGCGGAGCCTTCGACGGTGATCGTCGAGTAATTCAGGCTGGTCGTGTCGAAATTCCCGATGACCTGGATCGTGTCGCCTTGACTGACGCCCTGGTCCGGGCCGCCATTGTTGTTGTTGTTCGTCACGTTCAGGGTGTTGACGCTGATCTCCTCGATGTTGTCGAGCTCGGCGATGACGCTTTCGACGCCGCCGACGGTGCGGGTGATCACGATTTCCGTCGAGGCCAGGAACGTCGTGTTCAGGCTTGTTGCCAGGTTGGCGTTCTGGCCGGCGGTGATGGCATAGATGCGGAACAGTTCGGCGCCGGCACTGCCCGAAAGCACATAGGTGTCGCTGCCCGCACCGCCGTCGATGATATCGCGTCCTTGAGTGCTGCTTTGGTTGATCGTGTCATTGCCGCCACCGGCAAAGACAATGTCATTGCCCGCGTTGCCGTTCAGCGTGTTTGCCGCATTGTCGCCGACGAGAATGTCGTTGCCGGTCCCGCCGTCGATTGTGCCCAGGATATCGCGCACCACGTCGACGGTTGCCGTATCCGTACCGGTTCCGCGGTAGGTGAAGCTGCCACCGACAGCAACGCCGTTGTCGTTGATCGTGACGCCATCCGGGCCGAGGGTTGCCGTGAGACTGTTCGCCTGCGTGATCGCCGAAATCGCCATGGCGCTGTCTGGATCAACATCGTTGGCGAGCAGCGCCCAGCTCGGGATCGTGAAGGGATTGCCATTGGTCCAGTTCGTCACGATACGATCGTTGTTGGCGATCATGGGATCGTCCACGGCAACGACGCTGATTGTGGCGGTCGCCGGCTGGCTGTCCCGGAAGCCGTCATTCACCGTCACCTCGATGGTCCGCGCCGTGATGGCTGGGTTATCCGAGGTGTTCGAGAACCGGACGGCGTCCAGCGCGCGCTGGTAATCGGCTGCACTCGCCTCGCCTGTGAGCAGCAGCACGAGTTCCCCGGCAATCACTGCCTGCGACACCGCGATTGCCGCGGGGCGACCGTTGGCCGTCGTTGCCGAGAGCGCGTCGCCCGCTGCCATGTTCTTCAGCACGACGCGTGCCGAGACGATCGTCTCGTCCGTGGTGATGCCCGAGAGGCTCGAGATCCCGACGGCTGCCTGGTTTTCCGTGAAGGTCGCGTTCCAGGCCGTCGTTCCGTCGTCGACGGGCGTGGTGTATTCGACATTCACATTGTCGATCCGCACGGTTTCGGTGTTGCCGTTCACGCCGCTGAAGACGAAGCGGATCGCAGACGAGGCCGTGAACGGACCCGCAAGCGAGAGGTTTGCCGTCCCATCGTTCGATGCCCCGGTAATCGTCTCTATGGTCGTGAAGTTGTTGCCATCGGCGGAGAACTGCACCTGCAAGGTTTCGCCGTTGTCGAGGCCGCTTTCTTCGTAGCTGAAGCTCAGCGTCGCAGTGCCGGCGCCGACCATGGAAAGATCGACGGTCCGGGTGATCGTGGCGCCCGCTGGCGTAGAGCCGGCGCCTGTGTCCTGGCGGAATTCGAGCTGTCCGCCATTGACGCGGATTTCGCCCGTCGTCGCCACGTTTGTCGTGCGGTCGTCCGTCTCAATCCATGGCGAAGTCCAGGTCGCCGATCCGTTTGAGTTGGCGTAGTTCGCGGAACCGAAAGCATCGCGATAATTGCCGCTGTCGAAAGCGTGCAGGTCGAGCGAAGGACCACGAAGGTCGAGGACCCGATCGGCAAACTGGATGCGTTCGATGTTGAAGAGGCGGTCGGTCCCCTCGGCCTCGAGATTGCGTCCGGTTACCGGGTCGATGACGCCGGCGGTGGGGTCTGTGTGGGCGACCGTCACGCTGCCGTCGGCATTGAAGGTGATCTCGTAGTTCTCGAAGTTGTCGTAATAGACGGCTGTGTCGACATCGCCGGCCTTGCCGCCGTCGACAATCTCGCGGATGACCTGCAGCTGGCTTGGCTTGATCTCGCCCGAAAACAGGCGGCTCTGGATGTCGGCGATCGAGTCGACGCTGAAGGCAGACCAGCCCTGACCTTCACGCGGCGAGACGAGGATGCGTACGTTCAGCCACTTGTCGCCGTCGATGATGTCATTTCCGCCCATGCCGCGGATCGTGTCCGAACCGCCGCCGCCGAGGATGATGTCCGACCCGTCGGACGTATCCATCACGGCGACCTCCTTTGCGCCCGCCGGGTTGATCGGAATGCCGTTCGCATCGAGGTTGTGCGGATTGTAGAGGTCGAAGCGCTGGAGGTGGGCGACGAGCTCGCGCAGCCCGGCGATCCGGTCGACATTCTTTTCTAGCAGCGCGTTCGAGAAGCTCTCGATCGGAGCGTCGGCGTCGACTTGAGCAGCATTGCCGTTCGGATCGTAACCGCCGATGACCACGTCCCGGCCGGTGAGCGTATCGTTGCGATCCCACCCAGAGAGCCCTTCGACCAGATCATAACGGTCGCGCAGGATGTTGTTCTGCTGGTTGACGAAGATGCTGATGTTCATGTTCGCATCGGCGTCGTAGTTGTTGTTCTTGAACGTGGTCCAGTCGAAGCCGGCCATGCCGTTCGAGCGGTTGACGCCGATGCCTTGCACCATGATGTCGTCGCCGGATTCTGCATCGAAATCGGTATCGTTCTCACCCGCGATCATCACGTCATGGCCGATGATGCGGGAGTTGAAGAACAGTTCCGAATTGTCGCCCGTGAGCGTTGTCATATTGCCCTGGGCTTCCATCCAGTCGTCGCCCTCGTTGCCGAGAATGGCGCCGCCACCCCCGGTGGGCGCCCGGATGAAGTCGTTGCCCTGGCCACCCGAAAGCGTCTTCTGATCCTCCCCGCCGGCCAGCACGTCGTTGCCGTCGCCGCCGAAGATCAGGTCGAGGCCCATGCCGCCATTGATGACGTCGTCGCCGGCTTCGCCCTTGATGACGTCGCTTGCGCCGATGTCGGTGCCGCTGTCCGTGATGATGTCGTCGCCGTCACCGCCGTGCAGATGGTCGACGCCGAAGCCGCCCTCGATGCGGTCATCACCGCCCTCGCCCCAGATCGTGTCGTCGCCTGCACCCCCGATCAGGGTTTCGCCGGTGTTCGTGCCGCCAAGCACCACGTGCTCTTCACCGGTAAAGCGCAGGTAATTGGTGCCGCGAACGACGAGGGAATCGGTGCCCGTAACCGCAGAAATCACGTCGGCTTCACGGGTCGGGTCAGCATTGCCGAGCCCGTGGTTCCACTGCTTGGTCTGATCCATCGTGATGATGTAGTCGGCCGTCTGGAAGGCCGAGCCGTTGATGTGAAGGCCGCTGTCCTCAGTGTCGGTATTGCGGCGGATCAAGTCGGCGAAACTGTCGGCCTCGAGTTCGTTGAGCAGGTTCTGCCCTTGCGTGCGGCTCAGATAGTAGAAGCGGTCGCCGTTCTGGAGGTTCTGGATCTGCAGTTCGAAGACGAAAGTGAAGGTCGAGCCCAGCATGCCGCCGAAGGGCATCAGCGCCTCGGCTAGGCCGCCGATCCAGAAGTCCACCTTGTTGAGGCCGGTTTCCCGCGCTGCCCATGTGCCGGTGGAGTTCAGATAATCGAGCCGCGCCTGGCGGTCCGCCGGCGTTTCACCGGTCGTGCCGAACACGAGGTCCCAGGCGGCATCCCGCTTTGCCTCGGCCGTGGTGGCGGCGAGGACCGTTTCATGGGTGCCGTAGGCGGCGATGAAGTTGACGATCGAAAGCGGGTTCTTGATGTGCAGGGCGAAATCCGCCCAGCTCTCATAGGGCTTGAGGTAGCTGTCGTTCGTCTGTTCGTAGATCTGGCGTCGCGCCTCGTTGAGCGAGGGAATGCCGGTTTCGCGCGCTCGGGTGATGTTGACCGCCGCGAGGTCCAGCGGCAGGCCGACGAGGTTGTTGCGCAGCGCGCTGGTCACGAATTCGTCGATCTCGTTGCCGACCTGCTGGGTCATGCCGCGAATGATGGCGCCGGAGGCAGCGTGAGCATCGACGCCTGCATTGTTGAACGCCAGCGGGTTGAGGAAGGCTTCGATCAGGCCGAGCTCCTGCGGTGTTGCCGCGCCTTGAGCGTTCAGCGTGAGCATCTCGACGTTTTCGGCAAGCATCGAGTGGCCGAAGCGATAGACGACCTGGGCGAATTCCTCGAAGATCGCACCGTCGATCTCGACGGAGTGGGAGAACACGAAGGCATCGATCTGCGGCGCCACGGCGCGGACGAACTCCTCGAATACGAGGTGCTGGTAGACCATTTCCGTCGAGAAGCGCGCCGCCTGGAAGAGACGCTCGCCATCCCATACGAGGCCTGTGGAACTGGTCGGGAACGTGGACACGTCGACCAGCAGCCACTCGTTGAGCAACGCCAGATCTCCTTCGGCCAGCACCGTCGCCTTGATGGCGCTGACCTGCCGGTTGTGCTCGCTGTGGAAGACCGAATGGGTCGCCGTCAGCGCGATGTTCTCGTTGCCGCGGCCGTCGCCGACGACGAAGTGGGCGTCGAGCAACTCATCGTCATAGGTGACGTTGACGCCGAATGCGTTCGGAAGGATCGGATTGCCGGCAACATCGTCGTCGTCCGCGACAACAGCAACGGGAGCAGTTTGCGGGTTCCGGTCGTGATCGACAGGACCGCTCGGTACGGCGCTGTGGGCGATGTCGTTGAGGAAGGCGCGGCCGGCGCTCAGCGCCGTGACTGCATCGATCGGGTTCGCGAGATTGCCCTCGACAGGTCCGTTGACGGTTATCATCAGCGGCAGGCCGTTGGGTCCGCGAACGAATTCGCCGTAGAGGTCCGTCACCAGGAGCGGCACACTATGAACGTTCAGGTCGCTGAGCTCGATGCCGAGCAGGTCTCTTGCCTGGTTCTTGATATCAGCCCAGGTCGGCGGTCCGCCCGTTGCGCCGTGTAACATCTCGCCCGTTGCCAGGGGCTTGCCGTCCACAAGCACATACTGGCGCAGGAAGACCTGGTGCGATGGATTGGACGTATAGACCTGGTTGAGATCGATCCACGGTGTGGTCTCGTTGCGGTGATCGCGGATGTCGTCCGACGTTCCGAGTACACCATCAGCGCCCGGGTCATTGGTCGCGCGGGTAAGGACCATGAAGTTGGTCGCACTACCCGGGACATAGAGCGGATCATCCGGCTGCAGGGGAATGATGACGTTGCCGCTGCCGCCCTTCGAGGTCAGGTCGAGGCCGTGGTCGAAGAACTGGCCGAAGATGGTCATGAACCCGTTGAACGAAGCGGTGTCGCCGAGGTCGGCGGCAACGTTCTTGATGAAGACGTTGTCGCCATCCATCGTCACACCGTGAGACGAAAGTTCATCGATGACAGCGGCATCGGCCGCGGCGGCCGCGGCCTCGGCGGCTGCCGTCGCGGCACTTCCAGTCGGAATTGCGTCGCGCGCGGCAATCGCATCATCGAGGGCATCTGTTGCGTCCGCCAGGTCCCCCGCTGCCGCGTCCAGCACCGCATCGGCGGTCGCCAGCGCCGAAGAGGCGCTTGCTGCAGCGCTTTGGGCACCGTCGACGGCGCTTGCCAGGCTTTGTTGCTCGGCCACAGCGTCTTGCAGGACGATCACCGCGGTCGCGTGCTCCGCCTGTGCAGTCGTCAGTGCCGCCGAAGCGTCTTCCAGATTCTCGACCGAAAGATCGTAGGCGATCTGGGCGTCCTCTCGTGCATCCACGGCCGCGAGATACAGCGCGCTGTTTTGCGGTGTCGGCGCATTCTGGAACGCCGTGAGGGCGGCGCTCTCCGCCTGCTCGGCCAAGGCCAGATTGGCAAAGGCGATGTTGCGTGCATCCGTTGCATCGGACACCGCCGACGCTGCGGCCTGGCTGGCTGCAAGTGCCGTGGCGGCAGCCGCCTGGGCGGTCGCGACCAGAGGCGCATGGGCATCGCGTGCCGCGATTGCCGAGGCCAGAGCGGCATTGGCGCTTGCGAGTGCCTGCGTTGCTCCCGACTGGACGACGACGGCTGCGTCATACGTCGCCTGCGCCGTTGCCTGCGCCGTCTGAGCATTGGCGACGACGACATTGGCGGCAGCGACGGCGGCGGCAGCGTTCGCAGCCGCCGTCGCCACGGCGGCATGCGCTGCGCGTGCAACTGCCTGCAGATCCATAACCGTGCGGACAATGCCGAGGGCTTCCGCCCCCTTGATGTCGACGGACGCAAGCGCTGCCGCTATCGCGGCGGGATTGTCGAGCGACTGGTCGGCAACGATGTTGGAGATCAGCCGTGGCTGGCTATCGTAGACGGACCCCGTCGGATCGGCATAGCTCGTCTGTTGCCCGTTGCGCGGGTTGATTTCGGCCGGCGCGTAGTTCGGCGTCAGCAACCGCACCATCGTTTCATCGGATGAGCCGAATTGTGTCATGTTCGGCTGGAAGTTGTTGAATGAGCCATCGACCGTGCGGAGGCCGTAGGGAAGAAGGGGGCTCGATACCAGCTGTTCGAGAGCGGCACGCGGATCGGCGCCGCCGTTGATGGCTGCCGTGTGGGCTTCGGCGATCTTGATCTGCGTCAGGATGAAGTCGAGGTCGTTCCGGTTAAGCTTTACCATTTTTCCCTCCATCGGAGCACCCCGCAATCGCGGCCGCCCGTTTTCAAACAAAGTTCCATGGTCCGGCGGCGAGGCTGTCCTCCCCGGCGCGCCGGTTGCTTTTCGTGTCTCGTTCGTGAGCCGAAATAGGCCTTCTGATGCTCGTATGGTGAGCCGCGGCGCCGACGAAAGAAACGGCGCAAGGTCGGACGAGATTGTCGACGAAGGTTGGAGCGGATTTCGGACTAGTGGACGTGCACTCATGGCATTGGTCCAATGAAAAACCTGGACTTAGGTCCAGTTCTTCTTTCTCCCGTAGAAATTGACTGGAGAAGGTCTTTCAATTTGCCAGAATAGTGCGATCATCGCCTGGGCGGCTTGGCCGGGGCACTGCATTTCCGCGGCACGCAATCCGAGAGGAAATCGCGCAGCGTGACTGAGCATTCAGGGGGTATTTCGCATGAGTTCGCCGCGCCAGCGGAGCCGGCGCTAGTGGGCCGCCGTCGGTTGCTGCTGCCGATACGACAATGGTTTGGCCGGCAGACCCTCTCCATGCAGTTCCTGCTTGCCTGCGGCGCGCTGATCTTTCTGGTCGCAGCCGTCTCCGGCTATCTCATCTCTCGCGAAGTGTCTCATAATGCGGCGGTCGATCGCGCGGCTGCGACGGCTCTCTTCATGCAGAGCATTCTCGAACCGGCCGGAAACGAGATTGCCCAGTCGGGCCAGCTTTCGGCAGAACGCCGGCTTCGTCTCGACAAGCTTTTTGCCGAGCCGCAGTTCAAGGATCGTTTTCCCTACTTCGAGCTGTGGCTGCCGGATGGGTCGGTCGCCTACTCCACCTCGAAGGAGTTGATTGGCCGCCGTTTCAACCCGCCGCCGGGGCTTCTGCGCGCGCTCAAGGGCGACGTTGCCGCGGAATATGCGGACCTGACGGCCAGCGAACATACGCTGCGCAGCCTGAGCACGCGTTATCTGGAAATCTACAGTCCGCTGCGCCGGTCCGATACCGGCGAAGTCGTTGCGGTCGCGGAGATACACGAAGATACGGATACCCTGCACTGGGAGATCTTCGAGGTTCGCCTGATCGGCTGGACGGTCGTTGCCGGCGCATCCACCCTCATCATGCTCGGGCTGCTCGCAATCGTTCATCGTGGCAGCGCAACGATCGAGCGGCAGCGTTTGCGGCTGGAGCAGCGCGCCGAGGAGGCCGAACGGGTTTCGGAAGAAATTCGCGTCCTGCGCGATCGCGCAAGGCTCGCTTCCTTGCGCATGACGGACTCCAACGAACGTCTGACGCGCGGAATTGGTGCGGATCTGCATGATGGTCCGGCGCAGCTTATCGGCTTTGCCATCCTCCAGACGGAGCCTGTACGCGTCGCACGGTCCAGATCCGAGCGTGAAGAGGCGCTGGAGGTGATATGTGGCACGCTGGGAGAAGCCCTGAAGGAAATCCGCCTGATCGCGCGATCGCTGCTGCTACCGGATATCGAGCATCTGGACCTCGACCAGGTGATCGGGCGGGCAGCAAAACTTCACGAGGCGCGGACGGGAACCCAAGTTGCCATCAAGGGCAGCGGCAGCAAGTTGCCTCTCCCGCCTGTTATCAAGACCTGCATCTACCGTTTTGTTCAGGAGGGCCTGAACAACGCCCACCGGCATGCGAACGGCCGGGGCCAGGCTATCCGTTGCCGCATCGATGGCACCGTTCTGAACCTCAGCGTTCGCGACAATGGTGGCCCGTCTGCCAAGAGCAGTTCGAGCGACAAGCCGGATGGCAGCGGTCTCGGCATTCACGGTCTTCAACAGCGGGTGGAGAGCCTTGGCGGCACGCTGAAGTTCGTACATCGACGGGACGGGGCGGAGCTCCAGATGACACTGGATCTCGGAGGAGGAATGCTCGATGGATGAACCATCTTCGGTCATCGTCGTCGACGACCACGCACTCTTTCGAATGGGCGTCCTGCAGGCACTGTCAGCGCACAAGCGCTTTGCCGTCGTCGGCGAAGGAGGCTCGAAAGAGGATGCCCTCCGGCTCGTGGAAGACTTTCTTCCGAACGTGGCGCTGCTCGACATCTCGATGCCCGGCAGCGGGATAGACGCCGCCCGTGAAATCTCGACGCGATGGCCAACCACGAAGATCGTGATGCTGACGGTGTCGGAGGAGGACGATGACGTGCTGGAGGCACTTGATGCCGGTGCGGCCGGCTACGTGCTCAAGGGTGCTCCCGCACTGGACTTGATTACGGCGATATCAACCGTTGCCGAGGGGCGAGCCTATCTTTCGCCCGCACTTGGCATGCGCCTGTTCGGCGTCATTCGCAACCGCACCGAAGGCCACCGGGTGGAGCGGCTTGTCGACAAGCTGACGCCGAAGGAGGCGATCGTCTTCCGCCTGCTGGGACGCGGCTGCACCAACCGGACGATCGCCGAGGAAATGAGCGTGCAGATCAAGACGGTGAAATTCCATGTCGGTCGACTGCTCATCAAACTCGGCGCCAAGAACCGGGTCGAAGCGGCCCTGCTGGCGCAGCGACATCTGAAGCTTTCGACAAGCCGCAAGACGTGAGCCGGACCGCCGGCAGGGTCGGTGCATTCCTCTCGCCGAAGACGCAGCCTCGCAAACGAATTTGCTGGCCGTTCACCGGTTCACCAGCCGCCGGATGCCCTAAAGGGCGTCGCGATCTTTCAGACTGGCTCGGTGCGTTAGATTATTGATTTGTCGAATGTCGTTATCGCAAAACCGCTGCGCCCTTTTGCGCGACATTCTCTAGTTGATCCGCTCGCGCTCGCCGGCAACCTTCGGGATCACGTCGAGCCGCTGGGCCGCCAGCACGACTTCAAGGCGGTTCCTGGCATCGAGCTTCTGCATGAGCACGCTCATGTAGTGCTTGACCGTCTTTTCGCTGATATCGAGACAGCGCGCGATCTCCCGATTGGTGCTGCCGCGCATCAGATGCCGAACGATCTGCTCTTCACGAAGACTGAGGCGTTGTTGCGCCTGTTCGCGCCGGCGCATCTCCGCGGTCTTCATCGCCATGATGACCTTTGTGGCAAACCCCGCCGAGATGAAAGTCTCACCGTCATAGACCATGCGGATCGCCTGATGCAGATCGCTGGCCCTGCTGCCCTTGAGCACATAGCCGGCAACACCGTAGTTCAGCACCTGGATCGCCGTTTCTATGCTTGAATTCGCCGTGAAGACGATGATGCGCGTGCCCTGGTACTTTCGAGCAATCAACTCGATGGCCGCAACGGCATCCCCCGGCATGCTGAGATCGAGTACGAGCACGCGCGGAGAATGATCTTCGACAATTCTTAAAGCGTCAACCGCGTTCTCGCCCTTCGCAACGATCTCCAGATCGCTCTTACCAGAAAAAACACTGATTAAACCATCAAGAAGAATAGGGTGATCATCGACAAATGCCACGGAAATACACATGGAAGCCAGCCCACAATTAGATACTTAAAAAAACCCACATTGCAAAATCGCAGAGATATTACGCAGTTAAATTTATGCAGCTAGGAACGAATACATTTGATATCGAAATTCAATACATACAGAAACGACCGCGCATCACACAAAGCGCATCGCATCCTCGTTCATTCGGTAGAGAAGACGCGAATGAGCCCCACACCCTCCCATGCCGCGAATACTATTACAGAAGAACTCAATTTTAAAGCGCATGCTTAAACATAGGTTAATTTTAGGGGGTTGAACCTCCTCGCGACACGGAGTTCCGCCGCCCGAAGTAGGGCGACAAAGCCCCTGCCCACCGATTGGCGCAACTGTCGCCACAAAGCCGGTCCTCAGCGGCCTTGCCGTCAGCATGACGGTAGATTTGAATGCGCTCTGGCTACTTTCCTTCCGGCTGCGGAATGCAGCGGACATTCACACGGTGGGTCGTCAAACGCGGAAAACTCGCAAAGGATCTCGTGATGCCCAGAGCCGCCATTGTTGGGGGAACCGGACAGATCGGCCGGGCGACGACCCGTCGGCTGCCGGGAGCGACATCGATCGCCTTTTGAAGCAGTGGCACCGGTAACGCGACACGTGCCGAACCAAAACGCGGATTTGGAACCGCCCTCCTGATCTTGGCAGCAGGAGTTCCTATATTACAGTCCATCTCCCGCGCTGGCCCGCAGCCAGTGGGAGAAAAAGCGAATTCGCGCTCACGAACCAGGTGGAGGATATCTGAATGACCGAGAGAGCTGTTCTGGCCGGCGGTTGCTTCTGGGGAATGCAGGATCTGATCCGCAGGCTCCCCGGCGTCACCGGCACCCGTGTGGGCTATACCGGCGGCGACGTGCCCAATGCGACCTATCGCAACCACGGAACACATGCCGAGGGCATCGAGATATTCTACGATCCGGCGAAGACCTCCTATCGGCGGATTCTGGAGCTGTTTTTCCAGATCCACGACCCCACCACGAAAAACCGTCAGGGCAACGACATCGGCACCTCCTATCGTTCGGCGATCTACTACGTCGATGACGAACAGAAGCGCATTGCCGAGGACACCATTGCCGATGTGGAAGCCTCTGGCCTGTGGCCGGGCAAGGTGGTGACGGAACTGGAACCCGTTGGCGACTTCTGGCAGGCGGAGCCGGAGCACCAGGATTACCTGGAGCGCTATCCGAACGGCTATACCTGCCACTTCCCGCGTCCGAACTGGGTGCTGCCGCGACGGTCCGCCGCGGAGTAACAAACGCCCCGGCGAGCGTCTGGCGAACCGTGTCCGCATGCATCCGCCAGGTTCGGCGGACATGGACGCCGGCCGCATCATTCGAATTCAGGACAGTCGTTGCGACCTTGGGATGATTGTTCTCCTTCCTGGAGCATCACATGAACTTCAATAGTCAACGACTTGAATTTACCGGCCATTCCGGCGCCACCCTTGGCGCCAGACTCGACCTTCCAAACGGCCCGGTGCGGGCCTATGCGATTTTCGCCCACTGCTTCACCTGCTCCAAGGATCTGGCGGCGGCGCGTCAGATCTCGGCCGAACTCGCGCGCGAAGGGATCGCGGTCCTGCGCTTCGATTTCACCGGCCTCGGATCAAGCGAGGGCGAGTTCGCCTCGACCAACTTTTCGTCCAACATCGCGGATCTTCGTTCGGCCGCCGACTATCTGCGGCTACACTTCGAGGCGCCGTCGCTCCTGATTGGCCATTCGCTTGGCGGTGCAGCCGTCTTTGCGGTTGCCAACGAAATTCCGGAAGTTCGCGCCGTGGCCACGATCGGCGCACCCGCGGACGTCGGCCATGTGCTCAAGAACTTCGGAGCGAGCCTCAAGGAAATAGAGGAAAGTGGTGCCGCCGAAGTCGATCTTGCCGGTCGCAAATTCCTGATCAAGAAACAGTTCGTCGACGACGCTTGCGCCCAGCGCCTTCATGAGGCTGTGGCGACGCTCAGGAAACCCGTTCTCATTCTCCACGCGCCGCTGGATCAAACGGTCGGCATCGAAAACGCCAGCGACCTCTTCCATGCGGCCAAACATCCGAAGAGCTTCGTTTCGCTGGACAAGGCCGACCATCTGCTCACCGATCCTGCCGATGCCGCCTACGCCGCCCGGGTGATTGCGGAGTGGCTGAGCCGCTATCTCGTGGCCGACAGTCCGCAGGGCACGGAGCCGGTGGAACAGGTCCAGGTGACGGAAACGGGCGAAGGCAAATTTCAGAATTCGGTTCAAGCCGGCAGGCATCGCCTCTTTGCCGACGAGCCGCAAAGCGTCGGCGGGTTCGATTCCGGGCCATCGCCCTATGACTACCTGTCGATCGGGCTTGCTGCCTGTACCTCCATGACGCTGCGCCTCTACGCCGACCACAAGAAGCTGCCGCTCGGGCGCATCAAGGTGGAGGTCTCGCATTCCAAGATCCATGCGCGGGATTGCGAAGACTGCGCTGCAACGGAGCGCGCCGACAGCGGGAAGATCGACCGGTTCGAGCGGGTCATAGCGATCGAGGGCGAGGTCGCAGACGAGCTTCGCTCCAAGATCGCCGAGATTGCCGACAAGTGCCCGGTCCATCGCACTCTGGAAGGGATCGCCAAGATAACGACGGCCGTGAAATAGTCCGCGGCCCTGCCCGGAATTTTCCTTTGTAGTATTCCGCTAGTACCCGTTGCCTCAGCCGGATTGCTAAACTCCGCCCATTGGTTTTTGGGAGGAAACAAATGGCAAACTCGAAAATTCTGATGATCACCGGTGATTTCACCGAAGACTATGAAACGATGGTTCCGTTTCAGACCTTGCTTGCCTGCGGCCACACGGTGCATGCCGTCTGCCCCGGCAAGAATGCCGGCGAGACGGTTGCGACCGCGATCCATGATTTCGAAGGCGACCAGACCTATTCCGAAAAGCGCGGCCATAATTTCGCGCTCAACGCCACCTTCTCCGCCATCCGCGCTGAAGATTACGACGCGCTGGTCATACCCGGCGGTCGCGCGCCCGAATATCTGCGTCTCAACCCGGATGTCATCAAGGCTGTCCAGCATTTCTTCGCGGCGGGAAAACCGGTGGCGGCCATCTGCCACGGCGCACAATTGCTGGCGGCGGCCGGCGTGTTGAAGGGCCGCACCTGTTCGGCCTACCCGGCGTGCCGTCCGGAGGTCGAACTTGCCGGCGGCATTTATGCGGATATCGCGATCAGCGACGCGGTCGCCGACGGCAACCTCGTTACCGCGCCGGCGTGGCCCGCCCATCCGTCGTGGCTGCGCCAGTTCATGGCTGTGCTCGACGCCTCGGCCCTGCTACAAACGGACGCCGCCTGAGAAGGCAGCCACGGGAGGGGCGAGATGTGCGAGTTGTTCATAAAGGCGGATGCGCGGCTCTGGGAGAGCACCACCCGGTCGCTGCGCATCGATGGCATGGTGACGAGCGTCCGGCTGGAGAACTTCTTCTGGTCGAAGCTTGAGGAGATCGCGCGGCGCGATCGTATGAACGTCACGCAGCTGATCACCAAGCTACACCACGAGTCCATCGATGCCGGGCATGATCTCGGGAACTTCACATCATTCCTGAGGGTCTGCTGCGCGCGCTATCTCGACCTGCAGCTGTCAGGTGACATTCCGACGGATGTCAACCAACCGATCGCCGGGCTGAACGCTCCGGCGATCCTCACGCGCGAGCAGGAAAAATATCATTGAGCTGAGGCAGGCTGCCCCTTCGCGGGGGCAGTCCCGGCTCGACGCGCCCCTCGCCTGCTGCCGCGGATCCAGGATCATCAAACCAAAGTCGTTTGGTTCAAGCCCCGGCGACAAGACTATGCTATTCAGGGGGCCAGCGATTCTGAGTTTGTAGTGCAATGAGCCCCAAGACCCGCGGTTATCTGTTTGCCTTCCTTGCCATTTGCATCTTTGCTGGCCAGGACGCCATCACCAAGTATCTTGGCGACCGCTACCCCGCTTTGTTCATCACGATGATCCGATTCTGGGCGTTTGCGCTCTTCGTGTTCGCTTTCGCCGCCTCGTCATCGGGTGGACTTCGCAAGACCGCTCACACGCGCCACCCCTGGCTGCAGGTCGTGCGGGGCCTGCTGCTCGTCGCCGAAATCGTCGTCATCGTCATTTCCTACGTTCACGCCGGGCTCGCCATGAGCCAGTCGATCTTTCAGGCGACACCACTGATCATCACCATCCTCTCGATCCCTCTTCTCGGGGAGACCGTGGGATGGCGGCGCGGTGCGGCCATTCTGATCGGTCTGATCGGCGTTCTGGTGATCATCAATCCCGTCAACGTGCACTTCGACTTGTCGCTGCTTCTGCCGCTCGCAGCCTCCGTGCTTTTCGCGCTTTACAGCATTGCCACCCGCGCCGTCAGTCGCGAGGATTCGGCCGTCACGAGCCTCTTTTATGCCGGTGTTGTCGGCGCCGTGGCGATCTCGCTGGTCGGCCCGTTCTACTGGACAGAGGTGGTGCCGTCCGATTGGTTTGCCCTTGCCGCGCTTTGCGTCTGTGGCACCCTCAGTCACTTTTTCCTCATCAAAGCCTACGGACTGCTGCCGGCAGCCGAAGTCCAGCCCGTTACCTATTTCCAGCTGGTCCTCAATGTGATCTTCGCCGTCATGCTCTTCGGCGAGACGATCACTCACAACATGATCGTCGGCGCGCTCATCGTCGTCGGCGCCGGTCTCTTCACGATCTGGCGCGAGCATCAGCTGGCGAGACGGTCGTCGGTATCGCGCGCCTAGTCCTGCTCGCTGACCGGCCGCTCAGGCGCCGCCAGCGATATGAGAGCAGCCAGCGTCTTTCGAAGGCCGAGATCAAGCCGCTTGTCCTGCCGGACGATCATGCAGAGCCGCCGGCTCAGTTTTTGGCGAAAGGGCCTGACCACAAGCTCGCTCGATCCTGCCGCTTCGCCGGCTCATCGCCCACATGCGTGGCGCCTTCAGGCTTGATGATCCAGGTGCGTTGCCCGCTGAGACCCCGCAGCATCCTTCATCGCACGCTCCGCAATCGTTGAAAGCCTGAGTTCGGCAAACTCCTGCAGCAGGGTCCGCTCCGCTTTTTCGAAGGCGTCCACCAGCGCCGCATTCGCTGCGCGCTCCACCGGGCAGGTCGGATGGTCCTCGGACACGCCTGCCGCCAGAACCTGCCCATCGTCCAGCGCCCGCTGCACATCGAGCACCGTCAACTCCCCAAGCGGCCGCAGAAGCGCCCAGCCCCCTCCCCGGCCGCCTTCGGAACCGACGACACCCTTGCGCTTCAACGCCCCCATCGTCCGGCGAACGACCACCGGGTTGGTGTTCAGCATCTTGGCGATGGTCTCTGACGTCTCCCGTCCCCCGAGCAGTGCCATGTGTATGAGCACATGGATCATCCGCGCCAACCGGCTGTCTTGCTTCATTCGACTCCCCATAGCGTAACAATATAAGTTACACACTCTTGACGTCACCTGTTTCCGTAACTTATACAATTACGGTATCAGAGTGTCGAGAAGGAACGAAGATGCAGGCCCAGACAATCCAGACCCGAACCATCCGCATGGGCTTTATCGAACAGGGAAACGGCCCGGCCGTTCTGCTCTGCCATGGCTTCCCGGAGACCTCCCATGCCTGGCGGCACCAGATAGCGGCACTTGCGGAGGCCGGCTTTCGCGCGATCGCGCCTGACATGCGCGGCTACGGCCTCTCGGAATGTCCTCCATCGGTCGACGAATACAGCGTGTTTCACATCGTCGGCGACATGATTGCTCTGCTGGATGCCCTCGACCTATCAACGGCCATCCTCGTCGGTAACGACTGGGGCGCGACCGTTGCCTGGCAGGCGGCACAGATGCGGCCCGACCGTTTCTGCGGCGTTGTCGCCATGAGCGTGCCGATGATGGGCCAGGCGCCCGTTCCGCCGACCCGGATCTTCCCGCGGACCGACGAGGCAGAATTGTACACGCTCTATTTCCAGGAGCCTGATGTCGCCGAGGCGGAGCTGGAGCGTGACATCGGCCAGACGCTGCGAAAGATCCTCTTTGCGGCTTCCGGCGACGCGGGCGCACGACAGGCCGGAGACCAGACACCCAATCCGTTCGGCATGGTATCGCGCCGGCATGGACTGCTTGCGCCGCTGCCCGACAGCATGCCCGACTGGCTCACTGCTGCAGACCTCGACACCTACATCAGCGCCTTTGCCACGACCGGTTTTCGCGGAGGGTTGAACTACTATCGAAACCTCGATCGCAATTGGCAGCTGCAGGC
This sequence comes from Ensifer sp. ENS07, assembly GCF_014852185.1. Lineage (NCBI taxonomy): Bacteria > Pseudomonadati > Pseudomonadota > Alphaproteobacteria > Hyphomicrobiales > Rhizobiaceae > Ensifer > Ensifer sp. ENS07. The sequence continues at coordinate 29,328 of NZ_JACVBE010000024.1, forward strand.
CGCTTTCGCCGGCGTAAAGGTCGAAATTCCTGCCCTGTTCATGGTCGGCGAGCGCGACACGGGCCTCGCCATCCCCGGGATGCGCGAAATTGTCGATGCAATGCCGCCCCTCGTCCCGCAGCTCAAGGAAAGCATCATCGTGCCCGGCAGCGGCCATTGGCTGCCGCAGGAGCGCCCCGATGTCGTGAACGAGGTTCTCATCCGGTTTGCCCGGAATGTTTGAAAGTCACGTGATCGACGAGCGAAGGACACCCCCTGTCCCCCGAGACCAAAGAATGCATGATCGCACACGCAAAACGTGTGGATCCAAGGGGTGCATCTCGATGAAACGGGTGCGGCCCGGGCCCTCATGCGACTTAAATCCAAACTTAAAGTATTCTCAGGATTGCTCATGAAAACCTTTAGATATCTCTTTTTGCCCGTAATCGTTGTCGCTTTGTCGGCTTGCACCACAACCTCCGACGATTCCCGGCAGCAGGCGCTATCGATCACGGCGCGCAGCGGCGTGAAGACGCTCGTCGCCAAGAACTGGCATATCGACGATAACTGCAGCCAGATCGACTATCCGGCGATGACGATTGCGGAGAAGCCCAAGCATGGCCACCTGGAGATTGTCCACGAGGCGGTCTATCCGAAACTGGTGGGCAAGCAGTCAAAATGCGCGACAACCAAGGTGAATGGCGTCGTCGCCTACTATACGCCGAACCCCGGCTATACCGGCCGCGACCGGCTTGTCATTCGCTCCCCCTATGAAGACGGAAAGATCGAAGAAGGCGTATTGAGCGTGACTGTCCTCAAATAGACAGGCGCTTGGTCGGGCGGCGGAAGCACCTGGAAAACGAAGTGCTATCGAACCGGTTCCGCGCTATAATCGGGCGCGGGGTGGAAAGAAGGTGAAGCCAATGAAGAGGCTAGCAATCTTTGCCTTGTCACTGGCGGCGGTGGCTACGAGTGTTCCGCCGGCCATGGCATTTCCTCCAGCCGTTACGGCGGAGATCGGGGCATCTCAAGTCCAACCGGTTCAGTACAGGCACCACGGCGGCGGCTATCACGGCGGCTACAACCACGGGCATCACCACGGCGGTGGCGATGACTGGGCATGGGCGCTCGGCGGATTGGCAACCGGCGCGATCATCGGCGGGCTGCTCGCGCAGCCTCGCTACTATGGCCCGGGCTATTATGACGAAGGCTATTACGGCCCGACCTATTCCGCCCCACGCTACTATGCGCCGCGCTACTATCGCCAAACCTATTACGGAGGCAGCGCCCACACCCGCTGGTGCTACGCTCGTTACCGGTCCTACAGGGCCTATGACGACACGTTCCAGCCGTATTACGGTCCGCGGCAGGCGTGTGTCTCCCCCTACTACTGAAGCGTTGAAGCTCAGCTGACACGGGCTTCATAACTTGGTGCAGATCCCTCGGTCCGGCACTTGCCGGATCGACGCGGCAGGCCACCTCTAATTGTCTGCAACTTTTATTCTTTTTGTCGAAGCCGATGAAAGGAAAGTTTTGCAACCCTAATGTACGCAATGATAGAGTGCATTGTTTGCGCTTCCCGCGCAGCCTGATTTGTAGCGTTTAGAGCACTTTAAGAGGGCTGTGCCCCCGGGGACCGTCAGCATGCTGAACCTGCCTCGCCTGCCGCTTCTGGACAACCTTAAGGGGTATCAGGGAAGTTGGTTGCGCAGTGACATTTCCGCAGGCGTCGCCATTGCCGCGGTCGGATTGCCGAGCGCCATCGCCTATCCCGCCATCGCCGGGCTGCCGCCCGAGACGGGCCTTTATGCGAGCATCACGCCGCTTGTCGCCTACGCCCTTTTCGGTCCGTCGCGGCAACTGATCGTCGGACCGGATGCGGCGACGATGACGGTGCTGGCGGCCGTGCTGACGACGGTATTCGCCTCCTCTGCCGGTGGCGCTGACCGCGTAACGGCGGCGGCCCTGCTGGCCCTCATCGTCGGCATCCTCTGCCTGATTGCACGCCTCGTCCGTCTCGGCGTGCTCGCGACCTTTCTTTCGCGCCCGATCCTCACAGGCTTCTTTGCTGGAATTTCCCTCTCGATTCTGGTTGGACAGATCAAGCGCGTCACCGGCGTCCAGATCGAGTCGGACGGGCTGATCAGCCCTATTCTCGAACTTCTGAGGCAGGCCGGCTCCATCCACTGGCCCACTCTGGTGTTTGCCTTGGCGTGTTTTGCGCTGCTGCAGGTCGCCCGCTTCTATCGCTCACCCGTTCCAGGTCCTGTTATCGTCGTCTTCGTCGCGGTGTTGTTGTCATATCTCTTCGACTTCGAAGGGCGCGGCATGACGGTCGTCGGCAACATTCCCGACGGCTTGCCGACCTTCGTCCTGCCTCGTCTCGAGGGTCTGCCGATCGATGGATTGCTGACCGGCGGCGCGGCAATCTTCCTCGTCAGTTTCGGTTCCGGCGTCATCGCAGCGCGCAGTTTTGCGGCGCTCGGCGGCTACCGCGTCGATCCGAACCGTGAACTGAGCGGCTTCGGGGCCGCCAACATCGCGGCAGGACTGTTCGGGACGTTTCCGGTGACCGCCTCGGATTCACGCACGGCCGTGAATTTCGCCGTCGGTGGGCGGTCGCAGATCGCGAGCCTCGTTGCGGCGGGGACCCTGATGGTGGTGCTGCTCTTTCTTGGTGACGTCCTTCGCATTCTGCCGGTCGCCGCGCTCGGGGCGATCCTTGCGGCAACGGCGCTCAGCCTGATCGACATCGACGGCCTGAGACGGATCTGGACCGTCAACCGCATCGAGTTCATTTTCGCGCTGATTGCCCTTTGGGGACCGATCGGCCTCGGCGTGCTGAACGGCGTGGTCATCGCCATCGCTGCAACACTGGTCTACCTCATCTTGCAGACCATGTATCCGCACGACGCCATGCTGGGCCGCATCCCCGGGCGCGACGGCTTCTACAAACTGCATCGCATGACCGAGGCACGTCCGGTTCCAGGCTTCGGTGCCTGCATGGTTCAAGATAGTCTGCTTTTCTACAACGCCGATTACGTCCGCGAGCGCCTCGAGGTGATCGCCGAGAGCCTGCCGCAACCCGCCCGCTGGCTGGTGATCGATGCGAGCGCCATCCCGCAAATCGACAGCACCGCCGCGGACATGCTTGGAGAGTTGCAGAGCGACCTGAAGAACCGCGGCGTCACGCTCGGTCTGGCCGAGTTGCACACCGATGCGCGCGCCCTGCTCGAGCGCTCCGGGGTCGTCGAGAAGATCGGCCCGGGTATGATCTTCGAGGGGATGGAAGATGCGCTCGACGCTTACGAGACCAAATACGGGCGGAACGACGGTCAGCCGACCGGTTCTGTCGAGATCAAGCCAGATGACCATGTCCGAACGGGAGGGAAAAATGGGCAAGCATGACGGCAAGAAGAAAAAGGGCAAAGACAAGAGCGAAGGCGAAATAGCCGCCGACGCGACGACTTCGGACGACTCGTCATCCGAGGGCTATGCCAAGGAGCTCGCCCGGCTGCAGCAGGAAACCGCCCATCTGCAGGCCTGGGTGAAGAAAACAGGCGCGCGCATCGTCATCGTCTTCGAAGGCCGCGATGCGGCCGGCAAGGGCGGCGTGATCAAGCGGCTGACCGAGCGTGTCAGCCCACGCGTCTTCCGCGTGACCGCGCTGCCGGCGCCGACCGACCGCGAGAAGTCGCAGATTTACATGCAGCGCTATATCCAGCACCTGCCCGCCGCTGGCGAGATCGTGATCTTCGATCGCTCCTGGTATAACCGCCCCGGCGTCGAGCGCGTTATGGGTTTCTGCTCGGATGACAGTGCCCGACGCTTTCTCGAGCTCGCGCCGCGTTTCGAAGCGGCCATGGTCGAAAGCGGCATCATCCTGCTTAAATACTTCCTCGACGTCAGCGAGAAGGAGCAGGAAAAGCGCTTCCGGCAGCGCATTGCCGATCCGCTGCGCCAGTGGAAGCTCAGCCCGATGGACGTCGAATCCTATCGCCGCTGGTGGGATTATACCCGCGCCTACAACGAGATGATCCGTATGACGGACACCGATTTCGCGCCCTGGTGGATCGTACCGTCGGATGACAAGAAGCGTGCCCGCATCAACTGCATCTCGCACATTCTCTCGTCGATCCCATACGAGCGCGTGAAATTCTCGGAGCCCGATCTCGGCAAGCGCCAGAAACGGCCGGATGACTTTGCTGCGGACGACCACGTGCGTAGAAACGTGCCCGACGTTTTATAAGACTGAAAAGCCCGCACCAAAGGTGCGGGCTTTGAACACTTTCGATCGGGGACGAGCCGCAGCGTGACAACGCGATGCGACGCCGGGACGGTCGTACTCAGGCTTTTTCGGGAGCCCAGTTCAAGAAGAACCCGACGTCACCGGGCACGCCACCCGGGAAGTTGATGATCATCGCCTTCAACTTGTAGCCACTTGGCTTGCCGAAGGCCTGATAGCGATCAAAGAACTCTTTTGCTTTTCCCTGCAGCGTGTTCGGCCAATCCCGGTCGCCGCTGTTGATCGCGCGGCCGCTGTCAGTGCAAAGCTCGGACGGGAAGCTGTAGACCATCGCTTCGAACTTGCCGGCCTTCACGGCGTTCGCGACCAGCCGGCGAACGATGGCGATTTCCTCTTCCGTTACATGCTTCTTGAGAAAATCCGCGGCAAAGTCGGCGAGCTTTTGCTCTTCGATGGATTTTAGTCGCCGCTCCTTGTCCATCTCGTCCATTTCACGCTGGAGCATCTGCATTCTGAGGTCCTGTGCACTTGGAGGTGCGCCGGCATTCTTGTTGTCAGACATCACGTCGATCCACTTCAAGCAAATGGGCGCTCTGTGACGAAGCGATACACGGCTTCCGTGCATCACATGACCAGGGACGTCCCGCAGTTACATCCAAGGAAACCCAAATGGCAGTGCAATTCGGGGACGAAACATTTTCGAATGCGAGCCGCTATATCTCCGATGGCCCTCTATTCATTGGTCTTTTCACTGCAAAACGAAAGAACCGCGACTGGCTCTCCCGATGCAAGGCTATCCTAAAATACCACAACCGCAAGAGGACAGTGACAACTTAACAGGGGCGGCAAGATCAGTCGAAAATCCATGCGCATGCAAAGCACTCGCGGGCCTTACATAACGATCAGGCCACGGATGCCGGGGCGCATCCTAGAGCGCGGAATGCGCCTGCGCGCTGCCATGTGTTTCCGGCGAGCCATAGCGGGCCGGCAGGCCGCAAATGGTCTCCATCCTCGGGTCGTTCTCGCCAATACGCTCATCAATCCATGATTTCGCCCAATAATAAGCTTCGGCAAACAGTTCGGAGTGCCGGCTCCAATCCATAAAGCTTATCGCCGCCGAGACTGGTGGGGAAATCAGGATGTCCTTTTCCCCGAGAGCGATCTCCTGCGGCCGGTGCGCCAGCATGCTTGCGGCAATGACCTGGATCAGGTTGGGGATTTTCGGCAAGCCCGAGCGGCCGAAGGGGTTGAGCAACCGAACGGTCAGTTCGGACGCGCCGGGAATACTGTCATAGTCGATGTGTTGTTTTCCCGGACCGCCCCCACCCAGGCTCACGACGACGTTCGGGCCTGTCTTCAGTTCCTTCATCTGTTCCAGTGGCAGATTGTTCATGATCGCCCCGTCGACCAGCATGTCACCGTCGGCCGTGAAGAAGGGCGGCAGTATGCCGGGGATCGAACCCGACGCTCTGACGGCCTGCCATAGTTTTCCGCGGCGATGGACATGCGCTTGCCCTGTGCTGAGATTGGTCGACAGCGCGAAAAATGGCAGCCAGAGGTCTTCGATAAGAACGTCGCCATATTCCGCCTGCAGCGTGCGGTCGAGCACCTTGTGATCCAGCAGCGCATATTGCGGCACGGTCAGCCGACGAAAGGCGCGACTGCGGACAAAGATCTCGTGCGTCCCACGATTGATCTCGTCGGCGTTCATGCCGCGGGCGAAGCCCGCCATCATGGCCGCCCCCGAACTGGTGCCTCCCAGATAGTCGAAGGAGGCGCCGGCCTCGATAAAAGCCTTGTGGACGCCAAGATGCGCGCATCCGAGCGAGCCCCCGCCGGCTGCGACAAAGCCCCTCGCCTCGCCGGCAATGAAGCGGACCAGACGCTCGACATCCTCAATGTCGTCGAGCGCCACGTGATGATGCTGCCGGATTCCGGGGCGCTCGTTCAGCCAGCCGCTGGTGCCGGCGACCGTTGCGGCGCGCTTGTCGTGCACCAGAGCGAGCCGCACGCTCGATGGCGAGTGCACTGACAGCGCCAGTTGCTCTGACGGGTTGAGTTTTGCAGAGCCGGACGGCTCGCCGACCAACAGGACACCATCGGCCTGGCGGATGCAGACACGCGTCCAGTCGCTTGGTTCGTCGTCGGCGATGTAGACGAGGCCTCCGGTCTTGGCTTCCAATTGGTTGAGCCAGTCCAGCACCGGCTGATCATCGATCGGAACGCCGGGAAAGCGCTCTTCGATGTCGGCCCTCGCCAGGAAAGCCGTGCGCGTGGATCCGGAAAAAGCCTTGCGCAGCAGGTCGATGAAGCGGGGAGAAACCCGGCTGCTTCCGGCAGCAACAATCGCGAGCGTCCTTATCCGGCAGGCGCCCTCGGCATGCGGCGAAGCCGGTGCCTGCTTGGCAAACCGTCGCGCCAGAAACGTGGTGACCGATTGGCGCAGGCTCGGCAGGGCACTCGCCGCCTTTTCGAACTGGTGGTCACAGATCGAAAGAACAATGGAATCGCGAGCAGCAACGACCGTAGCCATGCGCGGCAGCCCGGCGAAGAAACCGACCTCGCCAACGAGTTCGCCCTGCCCTATCTCGGCAATAGGGTCGGAGACGTCATCCCGGTGCACGGTAAAGCGGCCGGACAGGACCACGAAAAACCGGTCCGACGACTCGCCTTGGCGAACCAGGATCTCGCCACGCCGCACGATGCCGCGATCGGAATTGGCGGCCAAGGCTTCCAACGCAGCCAATGACGTCTGGTCGAACATCAGGGTCTCAGACAACAGCTTGGCAGCAAGGGAACCGGTGGCGTCCATTGAACCTTCCTTGGAAACAGGCCGCTTACGAGCTTAGCCGTTTCGATCGGGATTGCCGAACACATTTCCTCGCCACGCCATATGGCGCAGGCGGCTTTCACCGGGTCATAAACAGATGGCTCGCCCCTGAAGACACGACAGCGACGCCGGGTCGAGGGCGCCAGCGGGACACAACCTTTCTGTGCAGAATAGCATTGCGTTGCACCTAGCCTGGGACGGCAGGGGATTACCCTAAGGCTTGCAGAACCCGCCGCGAGACGGCGCTCAGGACTATCGCAAACCTATCGTTAGGCTTGCTTCTTGCCGCCCTCGTCGCTCGCCTTACCCTCCGGCTCCACGTCAGGCTTTTGGTGTCGCACGGCCTTGGCTTCGAAGTAGCCGATGATGGTGAGAACGGCGAAGGCGGAACCGACCGCCAGGCCGGCAACGATCCAATGGCCGAAGCCGACCGAAATGCCGATCGCGCCGGCAAGCCAGAGGCTGGCCCCGGTCGTCAGGCCCTGAACCTCGCCGCGAGACAAGACGATTGTGCCGGCTGCAAGAAAGGCGACACCGGCTGTAACCGCCTCCACCACGCGCAGAGGATCGATGCGGACGCGTTCGTCGAAGAAGCCGCCGAGGCGGACGCTTTCGATCGAGATGATGCCGAAGGTGCAGGCTGCGAGGCAGACGAGCATATGGGTCTTGAGGCCGGCTGGTCGTGCCTTGACCTCGCGCTCGAAGCCGATGAGCGCGCCCATCAGCAGCGCCCCAAGGATGCGCGCAAAAATGACCGGATAGGAAATTTGCGATGGCGGAAACAATTCGGCAGTGATCTGATCCATGCGGAACCAACGCGAATGCTTCGCATTGGTTCCGCATGATGGCGCCCGCGCCTCACCCAGTGCGCAGACGCCAGGAGCGGCCTGTCCCCACCCCGCTCCGAAGCGCTAGAAGTCGCTTAGTTACCGAGCGCCGCGAGGGCTGCGTCCAGGCGTTCCTGAGCCTTCTTCGGGTTCTTCGCTCCCTTGACCGCTTCCAGGTTGGCCGGCGCATCGCCGACCTGAACGACGCCGACCATGCCCATGCCGTAGTGCGGCGTGCACTTTACGCCGTAGACGCCCGGCGCCGTGAAAGTCACCTTGTAGTTTTCATTGATCTTGCTTTTGAAGGCCTCGGCGCCATCGGGGATCATGCCCTTGATGGTTTCGACGTTATGTCCCTTGTCGGTCGGGATGAAGGTGACCGTGTCGCCAGGCGCAACCTTCAGCGACGCCGGCTCGAAAACCATCGCGCCGTCCTTGCCCTTGTTCAGCATGTGCACTTCGAAGTCCGCGGCGGCTGCCGGTGCGGCGACCAGCATTGCCGCGATCGCGATACCAAATCCGCTCTTGATTGCATTCAACATCGTCTTCTCCATTTGAGCGACCAGCCCGTGCTCGGGTTGTTCGAGAAGAGGATTAAGCCTGAGACGCCCCCTCCACTTTGATGCGCGTCAAATTCGCGCCGCTTTTTTGTCGGCATTGACAATACATAGGATTCCTATATTAATCACCGTATGAGCAAGGAACCTGACACGACACCGCCCCTGATCGACCGTATCGGCGACGGCCTTTCCCGCGTAGCGACGGCCATGCGCACGGAGGCCTGGTCGAGTGCGGAAGCGATCGGCCTCAATCCGACGCAATTGCAGATCCTGACCTTCCTGGTTGCCCGTAGACGCGGCGGAATGCGGGTAAAACAGATCGCCGGTTATCTCGGCGTCAGCCAGCCGACGACGACGGACTCGGTCAACGCGCTCTTGCGCAAGGGGCTGGTCGAGAAGCGGCCGGATCCGAGCGACGCGCGCGCCCTTTCGGTTGCCACCACGCCGGCCGGCGAGGACGCAGTACGACAGGCGGGGCGGCTCGCATCAGCCACGGAGGATGCCATCGCTTCGCTTTCGAGGCTGGAGCAGCAGGATCTGCTCATGCATCTCGTCAAGATCATCCGTGGTCTGCAGGCGGCTGGCGCCATCCCGGAACAGCGCATGTGCGTCAACTGTCGATACTTCCGGCCGCATGTCTATGACGACCCGAAGGCGCCGCATCACTGCGCGTTCGTCGATGCTGCGTTCGGACCGGCGGAACTGCGCGTCGATTGCGGCGAATACGAAACAGCAGAACCCGAAGCACAAAGGGCGGCCTGGCGTCTCTTCAATCGCGAGACGGTCTGATCATGCCAAACGATCCAGCCGCCGGCGCCAATGCCGGCGGTCCCGAAGGCGTCGCTCCCCCCCCGGCGCCTCGCCACAAGCTTCACCATCGGAATTCGCGAGCGCTGTTTCCTGCGTCGCAAGCGGACAGACGATGATGTCGGCGCCGGTCCGACGACTGCCATCGGCGGACCGGCAATTTTCTCCCTCCAGCAAATAGAAAGAGAAAACCATGAGCAGAATTAATCTAGTCGACCCCGTTTCGGCAACTGGCCCCAGCGCCGAACTGCTTGGCGAAATCCGCTCCGCCTTCGGGGTAGCACCCAACATGTTCCGCGCCGTCGCCAATTCACCGGCGGCCCTTGCCAGCATGTGGGGCTCCTTCGGCGCGCTCGGCAAGGGACGCCTCGGCGCCAAGCTCGGCGAGCAGATCGCCGTTGCCGTCGCGGATCGCAACGATTGCCACTATTGCCTGGCGGCGCACACCGCACTTGGCCGCAAGGCCGGCGCGACCGCCGAGGAGATGACGGCAGCGCAGCACGGCAAGTCCTCCGATCCGAAGACGGCTGCGGCCCTTACCTTTGCTCAGAAGCTCGTCGAGGCGCGCGGACAGGTATCCGACGCGGATGTGCGCACCTTGCGCGACGCCGGCTTCGATGACGAGGACGTCGTCGAGATCATCGCGCATGTCGCGCTCAACCTGTTCACCAACTACATCAACGTCGCGCTTGCCGTTCCGGTCGACTTCCCCGGCGTGAAGCTCGTTCGCGAAGCCGCCTGATCCGCACATGTCGCAAAGGCCGGGCGACGAGCGTTCGCCCGGCCGTCTTGGAGATGAGAACAATGAACAGCAATCACAGGACCGCGGCTCCGGAACTCGCCGTTTCGACCTGGTTCAACACACAGGAACGTCCGAGCCTTGCGCAGCTTCGCGGCCGGGTCGTTTTCCTTCATGCGTTTCAGATGCTGTGCCCGGCCTGCGTTTCGCACGGACTGCCGCAGATGCAGCGCGTCCAGAGCATTTTTCGGGATACCGATCTTCAGGTCCTCGGCCTGCATTCGGTGTTCGAGCATCACGCGGTCATGACACCCGAGGCGCTGAAGGCTTTCATTCATGAGTATCGCCTGACCTTCCCGATCGCCGTCGACCAGCCTTCCGAGCAGGGACCGATACCGAAAACGATGGAGCGCTACGGCATGCGAGGCACGCCGACGGCAATCATCATCGGACGCGACGGTCATGTCGAACACCACCGCTTCGGCATCGAAGACGACATGGTCATCGGCGCGCGTCTTGCGACACTCCTTTCCGCCCCGATCCCCGATTTCAGCGCGGCCACCGCCACTTCAGCCGGGTGCACGAGCGAAGGATGCGTGCCCGACGCGCGGGCCGGCTAGAACCTCTGAGCATGGAGAACAGACGATGACGACCAGAAAGGCGCTCGCCCTCAGACATGTGCATTTCGAAGATCTCGGCAGCTTTTCCGGACCGCTGCGGGCGGCGGGATTTGAAATCGAGTACCGCAATGTCGGCGACGAAAATTACCTCTCTTTCGATCCGTTGGAGCCCGATCTCGTCATCGTGCTCGGCGGTCCGATCGGGGTCTATGAAGACGGGGCCTATCCCTTCATCGCCGGGGAAATCGCCATGCTTCAGGCACGTCTTGCCGGCAACCGGCCGACGCTCGGAATCTGCCTCGGCGCCCAGCTGATCGCCCGCGCGCTCGGCGCCCGCGTCTACCCTTCCGGCCTGAAGGAGATCGGGTTTTCGCCGCTGAGCCTTAGCGCCGCCGGCGAGGCCTCGGCCCTCCGCCATCTCGCCGACGTCTCCGTCCTGCATTGGCACGGTGACACCTACGACCTGCCGGCCAGCACTGACCTGCTGGCCTCGACATCGCTGATCGCGCAGCAAGGCTTCGCGCGCGGCAATACGGTGCTCGCCCTTCAGTTTCACCCGGAGGCCCAAGCCGGCGCGGCCTTTGAACGCTGGCTCGTCGGTCACGCCTGCGAACTGGCGTCCGCCGGGCTCAGCGTGCCGGGCCTGCGCGCCGACGCCCGACGTCACGGGCCTCGCCTGGAGGCGGCGGCCGCGTCGATGATCGGCGAATGGCTGGAGAACGTCGATGGTTGAGCAGGTCCCGATTGCGCTCGACGCCCTGCTCATCGGCACCCTCACGCCGATCGACGACCGCGGAACCTTAAGCGGTATCGACAAACATCCGGCTCTCGGGCCGATACATCTCGGCACAACCGGCTTTGCCGGCGACCATCAGGGTGATCTGAAGAGGCACGGTGGCCCGGATAAGGCCGTGCATCATTACCCGCGCGACCACTACGAGGCTTGGGTCAAGGATCTCGGAAGCGTAGCCAGGCTGGAGCAGCCGGGCGCCTTCGGCGAGAACATCTCGGCCTTGGGATTGACGGAAAGAGATGTCGCGGTCGGCGACCAGTTCCGCCTTGGTAAAGCCCTTCTCGAGGTGAGCCAGGGCCGGCAACCCTGCTGGAAGCTGAACCGCCGTTTCGATCTGCCGGATATGGCCCGCCGCGTCCAGCAGACCGGCCGAACGGGATGGTACTACCGGGTCATCGAAACCGGCTTGGTTTCGCCCGGTGAGCGGATGCAACTCGTCGAGCGGCGCTATCCCGAATGGACGATCGCCCGGCTGTGGCACTATCTCTATGTCGATACGCTCAACTGCGATGCCCTGTCCGAAATCGCCGATCTCGCCATCCTGCCCCCGAATTGGCGGGACTATGCAGCCAAGCGCCTGCAGACGCGGGCTGTCGAAGATTGGTCCCGCCGGCTCGACGGCGAGGCTCCGGCTTCAACGCCTGGCGGCGCCGTCGAGGGTCGTGACCAGTCGTTGCCGAACGGATGACGCCGACCTGCGGCGGGTGGCGACCCTGTCCGGCCGCGCCAGCATCTCGGCGATCTCATCGGCAATGAAGATGGCGTGATCGTTGACCTGCGGCAGGCCCATGAGTTCGCCGAAGGTGCCGCGCGCCAGCGGCCCGGCAACGATCAGCGATCTCTCGGCCACGCCACTCGTCCCGATCGCCCGACTCGCCTCATCGCAGGCAAGCCCCAGTCCGACACTGTCTAGGCGCAGCCAGCCCTTCGACGCCAGATCCGCGAGCCAGTCCTGGCTGGAAAGAATACCCGTATGCGCCGGGCCGGTCGTCACGACGCAGGCATCGAACAACAGGCGTTCCCGGATGCGCGTCTGCCGGTGACGGATATCGACCGCGATGACCTGACCGTAGCGCTCGACGCCCTCGATCGAAGCGCCGAGGACACGCAACTGTCCCGTCTCGATTGCCTGCCGGATCGCGTCATCGATCTGCGGCGCCACGCGGAACCGGTGGGCGTCCCAGAACGGTCGCAGGCGCTGCACGAGGCGGCGTCGCTCTGCAACCGGCAACGCCCGCCAGACTTGTCCGCCCTGGCTACGCAAAGCGTCGAAAACCGCATGCCAGCTGAGCCCCGCCTGAGCGGCCTGCCGCACCGCCAGGCGCACGCGTCGAAGCAGTTCGAGCGCGGTTCGCGCCGGGGTACCGACAAAATCGCCGAAGGGTTCCTGTGCTCTTCCCGCATGGCCTCGCGAACGAAGTCCGCGGCGCGACAGGGCGACGATCGAGCCGCGGTGGTCGGCGAGCCTCAGCGACGCAATCACGTCCGCCGCCGTCAGGCCGTTTCCAAGCACCAGAACGTGATCATCGGGACGAAGGCAGGTGAGAGACCCAGCGACCGTAGTGTCGGCGACGAAACGCGGGTGGCCTTCGAGCGCCTGTGCAACGCGCTTCGGCGCACAAGGCGAGGGATGCGTCGTGGCGATCACGACGATGTCGGCCAGCAGCTCCGTCCCAGCGTCGGAGGTCAGCTTCCAGCGCGCTCCACGCCGCTCGATGCGCGCGATGCGCTCGCGCCGGTGCACGACCTTGCCGCTCCGCACGAACGGCGCGACGAACGCGCCGACGTATCGCCCGAACACCGCCCGCCGCACATAAAGATGGCCATCGGCCGCCCTTGCGTCCGGGTCGCCGCGTGGCTCGCCATGGGCCGCCAGCCAGTTCAAAAAATCGTCGGGATCATCAGGAACGAGGCTCATGCGGGCCGCAGGCACATTCGTGCGATGGGCGGGATTGCCGCTATCATAGGCAAGGCCCGCGCCGAGCCGGTCTCGCGGCTCGAAGACCACGATGGCGGCGCCGTCGCTGGCGGCATGGCGTGCAAGGTTCGCCGCGACCACTGCGCCGGTGAAGCCGCCGCCGACAATGGCAATGACCGGTCGCCGCACAGCTGTCACGACTGGGAGACCTTCAGCTTCGGGCGATGATCGCCGGCGATGGTTTCGCCGAACGGCCCGGTGTTGATCGATGTCTCGCGTGCCGGGACGGCGTGGGCCAGCGGCAGATGCGGCAGAACCAGTTCACCGAAGCGATAGGCCTCTTCGAGATGCGGGTAACCGGACAGGATAAAGCTGTCGATGCCGATTTGTCGGTATTCTTCCATGCGCGCCCTGACTTGATCGGGATCGCCGACGAGCGCCGTTCCCGCCCCTCCGCGCACCAGACCGACGCCGGCCCAGAGATTGGGAGCGATTTCGAGCTTGTCACGGCGACCACCATGCAGGCGGCTCATGCGGCTCTGACCAACCGAATCCATGCGCTCGAACACCTTCTGTGCGGCAGCAATCGTGTCGTCATCCACATATCGTATCAGTTCGTCGGCGGCCTGCCACGCTTCCTTTGCGGTTTCGCGAACGATCACATGAAGGCGGATGCCGAAGGTAACGTCCCTGCCCTCGGCTTCGGCCAGGGCGCGCACTTCGGCGATCTTGCGGGCAACGTCCTCGACCGGCTCGCCCCAGGTCAGGTACTTGTCGATCGTGCGCGCTGCCACCTCCTGGCCCTTGCCGGAGGAGCCGCCGAAATAAAGCGGCGGGTGGGGCTGCTGTACGCACGGAAACAGGAGCTTCCCGCCTTCGATATCGAAGTGATTCCCCTTGAAATCGACCTCTTCTCCGCGAAGCACGGCCTTGTAGACGTTCAGGAATTCCTCGGTCACCTCGTAGCGTTCGCCATGCGCGAGATGTATGCCGTCGCCCTTGTTTTCGATCGGATCGCCGCCGGTAACGACGTTGATCAGCAGCCGTCCGCCCGAGAGACGGTCCAGCGTGGCCGTCATGCGTGCCGCGAGCGTGGGCGAAAGCAGGCCGGGCCGAACCGCGATCAGGAACCGCAACTTTTCAGTGAGCGGCGCCAGCGCCGAAGCGACCACCCAACTGTCCTCGCAACTCCGCCCCGTCGGGATGAGCACGCCATAGTAGCCGAGCGTATCGGCGGCCTGCGCGACCTGCTTGAGATAATTGAGGTCCACGTTTCGGCCGCCGCGCGTGGTTCCGAGATAGCGGCTATCGCCGTGGGTCGGCAGAAACCAGAGCACATTGATCTTCTCGGGGATCTTCTCGGGGATTTCGTCGGGCACAATTCCCATTCGCGCAAGCCTCCTCGCAGGTTCCTTCGGAGGCACGCAAGAGCGTCCCTCGATTGCCAAAAAGCATAAACTCTATAAAATTTATTGACAATAAGAATTCGGACGATCATCCTTGATGTGAGGAAAAATTTTTCCCGCATCAGCCGTGAGCGACCGGGAATTAGATTAAATTTTTCGAGGATTTGGCCATGACCATTGCGCTTGCCGCTTCTCCCGCATTCGATGCCATCGTTCCGACCGCCAATGGTTACGGGTCGATCACCACGCCCGCGCTGAAGGCGGCCATGCGCAACTTCTCAGGTGGCGTCTCCGTCATCACCGCAGGGATAGGCGAAGAGCGTACCGGCGCCACCGTGACCTCCGCAACCGCGCTCGCCGTCGATCCGCCGACCATGATCGTCAACATCAACCGCACATCCTCCACCTGGCCGGTCATCGAGCGCTATCGGCATTTCTGCGTCAACCTTCTGTCGCGCGAACAGCAAAGGGTCGCCGAGCGTTTCTCCGGTGTCGATGGCACCAAGGGCGCCGCTCGCTACGATGGCGCCGAATGGATCCGGCTTGCCAGCGGCGCGTCGGCGCTTGCCGGCGCGCTTGCCGCCATCGATTGCGAGGTCGAGGAGATCATCGAGCGCCATAGCCATGCGATCATCCTCGGTCGGGTGGTGGCGATTAGCGCGGGGACCGGCGAACCGATCGTCTACCACAACGGCCGCTACGGCGGCGTGCAGTTCTGACGCTGCTTTCCATGCATGGCACAGAGCGCTGCCACGGATCTCAAATTTGGAATGGGCTCTCTGCAAAGCCACAAAAAGCGGAATAATTTATCTACATAAAATCCATGCTTTTAATCAACATAATGTGAGGACTTCCCGAGGAAGCCGCAACCGTTGAGGAGCATACGATGACGATCCGCAGACGCACCCTTCTTGCCGCCAGTGCCGCCCTCTTGGCGGCGAGCCAGCTTTCCCTTCCAGCCCATGCGGACGAAACGACGCTGACCATCGGCTACCAGCCCATCGTCGAGCCGTCGCGCGTGCCGCAGGCAGACGGGACCTATGAGAAGGTGACCGGCGCCAAGATCACCTGGCAGAAATTCGACGGTGGCGCAGACGTGATTGCGGCACTTGCATCCGGGTCGATCGACATCGGCTATGTCGGATCCTCGCCGCTGGCCGCCGCCGCGAGCCGCCAAATTCCGCTTGAAACAATCTTCGTCGTCGGCCTGATCAGCGACGCAGAGGCGCTGGCTGTCAAGGGAATCGACAAGCCGGAAGAGCTTGCCGGCAAGAAGATTGCAACGCCCTTCGTCTCGACGGCGCATTACAGCCTGCTCACCGCCTTGAAACACTGGAACATTGACCCGAAGGCGGTTGAAATCCTCAACCTCCGGCCACCGGAGATCGCCGCTGCATGGCAGCGCGGCGATATCGATGGCGCCTATGTCTGGGATCCGGTTCTCTCCGAAATCAAGAAGACCGCGACCGTGCTTGCGACATCGAGCGACGTCGCGAAATGGGGCGGCCCGACCTTCGACGCCTGGATCGTCAGCAAGAAGTTTGCCGAGGAACATCCTGAAATCGTCACCGGCTTCGTCAAGGTGACCGGCGACGCCTATGCGGACTACCGCACCAAGCCGGAGGCCTGGAGCGCGGGCTCGCCCCAGGCCGAGAAGATCGCACGGCTCACCGGTGCAAAGCCCGAGGAGGTGCCGAACCTGCTAAAGGGCTATTACTTCCCTTCGCTCGAAGAGCAGGCGAGCGCTGATCTTCTCGGCGGCGCGACCGTCAAGGCGATCGCCCAGACCTCGGCCTTCCTGCTCGAACAGGGCAAGATCCCGGCAGTCCTCCCCGACTACGCGCCCTACGTTTCCGCCCGCTGGGCGCAGGAAGCGGCAAAGCTCTCGTTCTGACGTTCACTCAATTGCTGCCCGCCCGGATGAAATCTTCGGGCGGGCGCACTTCGCCATGCCAGGAGAACAGCATGTCCGTCCTCTCGCTTGAGAATGTCACATTGCGATACGCGGCCGATGCCGGCCGGAACACGCCGGTGCTTGCATCGATCGATCTGTCGATCGACCACGACGAGTTCGTTGTCGTCATCGGCCGCTCCGGCTCCGGCAAGACCAGCCTTCTCAATCTTGCTGCTGGCTTCGTGAAACCAAGCAGCGGCCGCGTTCGGCTCGATGGCGCGCCGGTCGCCGGCCCAGGGGCAGAGCGCGCCGTCGTGTTCCAGGACGATGCACTCTATCCGTGGCTGACTGCCCTCGACAATGTCGCCTTTCCCCTGCGCCTGCGCGGTTTTTCCAAGGCGGATCGGCTTCGGCGGGCGCGAGCCCTTCTCGATCAGGTCGGGCTCAGCGATGCAGCCGAGCGGCATGTCTGGGAACTGTCGGGCGGCATGCGCCAGCGTGTCGGCATTGCCCGTGCGCTCGCCTCCAGCCCGAAGTTTCTGTTGATGGACGAGCCGCTCGGCGCGCTCGACGCGCTGACCCGCAGCCGTATGCAGGGCTTTCTTCTGGACATATGGCAACGGAATCGCGTCGGCGCCCTCCTGATCACCCACAGCATCGAGGAGGCGCTGCTGCTGGCAACGCGGGTTATCGTGCTTGCCCCCAACCCCGGCCGGATCACCAGCGAAATCTTCACGACCTTCGGCCGCGATCACCTCGCAGGGACACCGCTTTCGGAAATCCGCAGCTCAGCCGCCTTTCGCCGCCTGCAGGACGAATTGACCGTGCTCATCCATGCCGAAGAAGAAGGAATTGCCGCATGAGCATCTCGGTTGAAGGCCTGCCGCCCATCATGCCGACGGCACGTCACCTAGACGAGCAACCGGAACAGAGCGCCGACCGACCACCATTGCCGCTTGTCTGGATTTCGCTCGCGACCACTACGGCACTGCTTTTCCTCTGGAGCCTTGCCTCCAGCTATGGTTTCGTCTCGCCGCTGTTCCTGCCGTCACCGGTTGCCGTCTACCAGGCACTCCGGAGCCTTGCCATCACCGGTTTTGTCGATGCGACGCTCGCTGAGCACGTCGGCGCCAGCCTGCTGCGGATCTTCGGCGCGCTTGCCGTCGCCCTCGTCGCCGGCATTCCCGCCGGCCTTGCCATCGGAGCGAGCCGTCTCGGCAAAGGCATCCTCGATCCGATCGTCGAATTCTTGCGACCGCTGCCGCCGCTTGCCTATCTTCCCCTGGTGATCATCTGGCTCGGCATCGGCGAAGCGTCGAAGATTGCGGTGATTGCACTGGCGATGTTACCGCCGGTCATCCTTTCGACGGCAACGGGCGTCCGTTCCGCGTCGGCCGATCACGTCAATGCGGCGCGCTCCTTCGGCGCGTCGCGGCTGCAGGTGCTGCGCCATGTCATCGTGCCGAGCGCCCTGCCCTCGATCCTCACGGGAACCCGTATCGCGCTCGGCGCCGGGTGGTCGACGCTGGTGGCGGCCGAACTCGTCGCCGCAACCCGCGGCCTCGGTTTCATGATCCAGTCCGCCGCCCAGTTCCTTGTGACCGACGTGGTCATCGCCGGTATCGTCGTGATCGCCGCTGTCGCCTTCCTGTTCGAATTGGCGGCACGCCTCATCGAGCGCTGGCTGGTGCCCTGGGCAACGCGGCGTTAAGCGGCAAGCCTTAGCCAGTCTTCAGAGTGACCCGGTTCCGGGTTGCGATCAGTCGCGCCGCGGCATAGGTCTGCGTGACGATTTCCGGCACGAGATCGATGTCGGGCAGGCTGCCGACGCCGAGCGGCCCAATTGCGTAGAGATCGCGCGTCGGGGCTCCGCCCGCGAGCACTTCGCCCGCCGGGCTGACGGCAATGCCGAGATCGAGTTCGTCGGGCTCGGCAAGGCCGCCGGAAAAAAGGCTCTGCATCAACGGCGCCTGAAGGTCAGGCGCCGAACAACGACAGTCGATCACCTGGTCGGCTGACAGCAGCGTCTCCTGGCTTTCACCGGCAAAGCGCACCATCAACCCTTCCGGACGGCGCCGGCCGGCCCAGCCCTTGCGTAGCACGGTCCGCTCGCTGGCAAGCTCCTGCCGGAGACGCAGGTAGAGGGGTGCCGGCAGGCGATTGCGGTGGCTGTCGTAGATCGACCGCAGGTGCCGGTTAAAGCGATGTTTTTCTTCCTCAGGCAGCGCCTGCCACAAGGACCGCGCCCGTCGACGCAGGCCGTTCATGGCCGCCTGCCAGCCGAGCCCTGCTTCTTCTGCCTCGGCACAGGCCTGCCGGACGAAGCGAACGATCTCGCCGAGCCGCGTCGGCATCGGCTCGACCGGAAATGTCGGCGCTGCCGAAAGACGGGTATGCGGCTGCGGCAGGAAACCATGGCGGGAGAGGATGGTGACCTCGCCGGCAAAGCCGTTATCGCGAAGCTGCAGCAGGCGGTCGACCACCCGGACTCCGCTACCGAGCAGGACCGTGTGGCGCGGCACGACGAGACGACGGGCGCGCACCAGTGGCTTTTCCTCGTCGGCAACTTCCATCTCGCCGCGGCGCAAACCAAAACCAGTCGCCAGCACAACGGCGTCGCATTCCACCGTCGCGTTCTCCTGCACCACGAGAAAGCGCCCATTAGCCTGCTTGCGAAGACCAAGCACCGCCTGACAGGAGAGCTGCATCGAAATATCCGGCCGGCGCGTCAGCGCCTCGGAGAAGCGCTGGTAAACATAGTCGCTGAAGATGCTCTTCGGCACGAAGATCTGCTGGAACCCGGGAATGGCGGCCGGCACGGCGGCGCGAAACTCGGCATTGGCCGAGAGCCAGTCGTTGAAGTCTTCGGGCTGACCGGCGGCCACCGAAAGGTCGCGAACGCGGCTGTTGAGGATTTCGCCGCTCTGGGCGGCGGCCAGGACCTGCCCGCCGCTGATCGTCGGTTGCGGATCGAAGAGATGGACGTGAAAGGCGGCCCGCACAGACTTCATCAGGGCGATAGCCATCATTACACCGGAAAAACCGCGGCCGACGATGGCGATATGCGGCTTGCCCCTGGAACTCATTTCCGTCGGAGACGTCTTGGCAAACAATCCATGGACAGTCATGTGCACTCTCCTATGGCCGGCCCCGCCGGCAAAGTTTGAAATGCATGGCTGTTTCGGTCCTCAACGCAGACACCGACCGAATTGTGAGGGTATCGGCGACCATCTGCAGGGTCGCGAGAAGATATCGTCCGCCGCAAGGACGGTCGAGCCCGTATGTCCTATCCCGGCTGGCCTGGCACCTTGGCGCATGCGCATCCCTAGACGGTATACTCTATAAACTTTGTGCGTTATTAGAGCGCGAAACGGCGCCGACATCAAGGGCCGTGTGACACGACCACGCAAAGCGGTCTCCCTCGCCATGCTCTGGAGCGTTCAAGCCACGCCGTTTGGCAAGGGTAACTGCTCTGAAAATTCGCCCGGCTGCGCACGTGCAAACTCCCGACGCGAAATCCCGTTCAACACCCTCAATAGGTCATAGCCATGCGACCAGCGGCCAAAACCACTGGCAATGTTGATGTGCCCGGCATGGCCAAGATCGACGAGGCGGCTCCCCCAGCGGGTCGAAAAATGACGCAGGCGGTCGAAAGGCATATAGGGGTCGTTCAGGCTGCCGACGACGAGGCTCGAAAAAGGCAAGGGCAGGTCGGGCATCGACCCGAAGTCGATGGCGCCCGGATGAAGCCGATCGGTCGGACCGAGATCGCACGGCGCGACGAGCAAGGCGCTGCGCACCTGCCGGGCGAGCGGGCGCCGCACGAGATTGGCGACCAGAAGGCAGCCGAGGCTGTGGGCCACGAGGTCGACTGTTCCATGCCGGAAGATCTCGTGTTCGAGCCTGTCGCGCCAGAGATCGAGCCTCGGGCGATCCCAATCGTCCTGTTCGACAAGAACCGCCTGCGGATTGTCATTGAGCCAATGGCGCTGCCAGTGGCCGCTGCCCGATCCGAACAGCCCGGGAATGATGAGCGTTGTTGCCATGACATCAGCCGCTTACGAGAATGTTTCAAAGTAACGGCCGCGCATTCTGCCGCGCCCGATTCATGGCTTGATTATGGAAGAGTGGGACACAGCGCGTAAGCAAGGAACATTCAATATCTATAAATTCTATAGCATAACTTTTCAGCTGCATCGTTTGCCTTCCATCATTTTAGATGTCAGGCATGGAACAAAGTTGGGAGCAGAGTGTTTCTTGAGACGCGGTCAGAAGCGAAAATCAGTTTCCCTTCCGGCCGCCGAAGCGTCAAAAATTTGCGTTGTTGGAGCCCATGAAATTGGTAGTTTGGCGCCGAAAGATACCGGCGCTCGAACAAGCCGGCCAACCGGCGGTTTGAAGATCGGTTTGGATGGGGATAGCGCAGCCGCTCGCGGCTGCGGGGCTAAGAGGTGACCGAAAGGTGACGGAGCGACGCAATGGGAACCGGTGGCGATTTCGCCAGCCGAGTGTTTTGCCTGGATTTGGATTGTCGCTCGGGATCACGCTGAGCTGGCTGGTTCTGATCGTGTTGATCCCGTTGTCGGGTCTGGTGTTTCGCGCCAGCGGGCTCGGCTGGGCGCAGTTCGTGGCGCTGGCGCTTGATCCGCGCACGCTCAATGCCTTGAAGATCTCCTTCGGCACGGCCTTTATCGCTGCCGTTATCAATCTCGTCTTCGGCGTCATCCTCGCCTGGGTATTGGTGCGCTACCGGTTCCCCGGCAAGCGGGTGATCGACGCCATGGTCGACCTGCCCTTTGCGCTGCCGACCGCGGTTGCCGGCATTGCGCTGACGACGCTCTATGCCCCGAACGGCTGGATCGGCCAGTTCCTGGAGCCGCTTGGCCTCAAGATCGCCTTCACCCCGGCCGGCATCGTCATTGCCCTGATCTTCGTCGGCCTGCCCTTCGTGGTCAGGACCGTGCAGCCGATCATGGAGGAGATCGACAAGGAAGTGGAGGAGGCTGCAGCCACCCTTGGCGCCAGCCGCTTCCAGACGATCAGCCGGGTGCTTTTGCCGGGGCTCTTGCCAGCCGGCCTCACCGGCTTTGCGCTCGCCTTTGCCCGCGGTGTCGGCGAATACGGCTCGGTGATCTTCATCGCCGGCAACCTGCCTTATGTCTCCGAGATCGCGCCGCTGCTGATCGTCATCCGGCTCGAAGAGTTCAACTATGCGGCTGCGACAGCAATTGCCGCGGTCATGCTGGCGATCTCGTTTGCCATGCTGCTCCTCATCAACT
>NZ_JACVBE010000025.1:0-25342 GCF_014852185.1 Ensifer sp. ENS07
GTCAGTGATCGGGCTTATAGACCCCCATCCTCACAGACGTCAACAGCCACGTTCAAAAAAACTTCAAAAATCGACAAATCTCTGAATTTAAACAATAATTCCAGCTGTTGATAAACTAGGTCGATTTAATGCACCGGAAAATCAGCGAATCCGCGTCGCGAATCTTTGACCAGGCGGTCAAAAACCTGATGGCCATTTCACGTGGCCCAAAACGCCCCTCTGAGCGACCTCATCTACATGTAGACAGCATGGGTCTCTCAGCCGTCAGATGTAGATATCTCCAGCACGAAGCGCCATACGAAGCACGCTCACGGACGCGCCACGCTTGCCCTTGGCCGGGCGATTGCCGTACTTGCGAATTGTCCGCCCTGCCCGACATGACGATCCATGCGGTGGCGGACCGACAACATGGTGATGCATGAGCCGACGGATGCACCGACCGCACGCAGCGCCAAAGGGGGCGGAGAACCAGACGTGACGACACAGCTTCCTGCGCTTCCGGTTCGCGAGGTGCTGCCCGCACTGGCACATGCGCTCACCGCAGGCCCCTCCGTGGTGCTTTCCGCCCCACCCGGCGCCGGCAAGACGACGCTCGTTCCGCTCTTCCTGCTCGATCAGGACTGGGCAAAGGGCGGAAAGATCATTCTGCTCGAGCCGCGGCGGCTGGCAGCGCGCGCCGCAGCTGGCCGCATGGCCGAGCTCCTGGGAGAAAAGGTCGGCGAAACCGTCGGCTATCGCATGCGTCTCGACAACCGCGTCTCCGGCAAGACACGCATCGAAGTGGTGACCGAGGGTGTGTTTGCCCGCATGATCCTCGACGACCCGGAACTCGAGGGCGTCGCAGCCGTGCTGTTCGACGAATTCCACGAGCGCTCGCTCGACGCGGATTTCGGCCTGGCGCTGGCGCTCGACGTGCAGGCGGCGCTGCGTGACGACCTGAAGATCATCGTTATGTCGGCAACGCTCGATGTCGAGCGGGTCTCGGGCCTGCTTGGCGATGCGCCGGTCATCGAGAGCCAGGGGCGCAGCTATCCGATCGACATCCGCTACCAGGATCGCGGCGGCGACAGCGTCGAGGACACGATGCTGCGGGCCATTGCCGAAGCGCATCGTACGGAAGATGGCTCCATCCTCGCCTTTCTGCCCGGCCAGGCCGAAATCACCCGAGTCGCCACGCGGCTCCAGGACCGCTTCGACAACAATACGGCGATCGTACCGCTTTATGGCAACCTGACCCAGAAGGAACAGGATGCAGCGATCCGGCCGGCGCCATCAGGCACCCGCAAGATCGTGCTTGCCACCTCGATCGCCGAAACCTCGATCACCATCGACGGCGTACGCATCGTCATCGACAGCGGCCTGCAGCGCCTTCCGGTGTTCGAGGCAGCGACCGGGATCACGCGGCTGGAGACGGTGCGCGTGTCGCGCGCGTCTGCCGATCAGCGCGCCGGCCGTGCGGGGCGAACCGAACCCGGCATTGCCATCCGTCTCTGGCATAGCGGCCAGACCGCAGCGCTTGCCGCCTTCACGCCGCCGCAGATTCTGGCCAGCGATCTCTCGGGCCTGCTGCTCGACTGCGCCCATTGGGGTGTCAGCGATCCGGCCACCCTTGCCTTCATCGACGCGCCGCCGGAGACGACACTCGCCGAAGCGAGGAAACTGCTGACCAGCCTTGGCGCGCTGGACGAGGCCGGCGCGCTGACCCCGACGGGCCGCAAGATCCGCGACCTGGCCTTGCCGCCGCGGCTGGCGGCAATGGCGGTTGCCGCGGCCGAAGAGGGACAGGCGGAAACCGCGTGTCTCTTGGCGGTGATGCTGACCGAACAGGGCTTGGGCGGTAACAGCGTCGATCTCGAGGACCGGGTGCGCCGCTTCCGTCAGGAGCGTGGCGACCGCGCCGACGCCTCGCGCAATCTGGCGCGGCGCATGGCGGCCGAGCTGAAGGGCGCGCCGAAATCGAGCGAACCGATCCAGCCGGGTGCCCTGCTGATGCACGCCTTTCCCGACCGCATCGCGCTGCAGCGCGGTGGCCGCGGCCGATTCGTCATGGCGAACGGACGGGGCGCCGAGATCCCCGAGACGGAGCGGCTGGCGGCGGCTTCCATGCTCGTCATCGCCGACCTGACCGGCCGCGCCGGCGGCCAGCGCGTGCTGGCGGCGGCAGAGCTGACGCGCGCCGAGGTCGAGGCGCATATGCCCGAGGCGATAACCCGCGAGGACCAGAGCTTTTTCGACAAGGCCAGCCGGCAGGTGCGGGCGCGTCGGGTCACGCGGCTCGGCGCCATCATCTTCGAGGAGGCGCCGCTCACACGACCGACCGGTGAATCGGCGGCGCGGGCACTCGCCGACGGCGTACGCCAGCTCGGCCTTGCCATCCTGCACTTCTCCAAGGAGGCGATGCAGATGCGCGACCGCATCGGCTTCCTCAACCGCTCGATCGGTGAACCCTGGCCGGATGTTTCCGACGAAGCGCTGCTCGACCGTCTCGACGACTGGTTCGTTCCCTTCCAGCACGGCATCACCGCGATTGCCGACATCAAGGCATCCAACCTCTCCGACGGTCTGCTCTCCCTCATTCCACACGAGCGGCAACGGGAACTCGGGCGGCTGGCGCCGACGCATTTCGAGGCGCCGACCGGGCAACGGCACCCGATCCACTACGACGGCGACGAGCCGCTGTTATCGATCCGGGTACAGGAGCTTTTTGGCCTGAAGACCCATCCGGCGATCGGCGATGGGCGGCTGCCGTTGCTGCTCGAGCTGATCTCGCCCGGACATCGGCCGATCCAGACGACGCGCGACCTGCCCGGTTTCTGGGCGGGTTCCTGGCGCGATGTGCGCGCCGACATGCGCGGGCGCTATCCGAAGCATCCCTGGCCCGAGGATCCGGCCAATGCGGCGCCGACGACACGGGCGAAGCCCCGTGGTACATGAGACGAAAGCATCGATCATTGGAATGCAGGCACGAATGACCACTGTTGCGCTCGAACACAACAACGACCAGACCAGCAACCGCAGTCTGCGCCTGCAGACGCTCGTTCGGCTGCGCTGGCTTGCCGTCGGCGGCCAGTCGATCGCCGTCCTCATCACGGCCTTCTGGCTGCAGTTTCCTCTGCCGCTGATTTCCTGCCTGGTGCTGATCGCGAGCCTCGCGCTGGTCAACGCCTATGTGACGTTGCGCTATCCGCCGACGCACCGGTTGCAGCCGCCGGCGGCCTTCGCGCTTCTCGGCCTCGATCTCGCGCAGATCACCGGATTGCTGTTCATCACAGGCGGGCTCACCAATCCCTTCGCGCCGCTGCTCTGCGTCCCGGTCATCATTTCCTCTGCGTCGCAGCCGAAGTCACACAGCATCATTCTTGCCGGTTTTGCGGTAATCGCCATCACCGCACTCGCCTTCTCACCCTTTCCGCTGCCCTGGTATCCGGGCACGGTCCTGCTGATGCCGCGGGTGCTGACCGCCGGCATCTGGTTTGCGATCGTCTCGATGACCGCCTTTGCCGCCTTCTATACCTACCGCGTGTCGCTGGAAGCGAGTGAGCTGTCGGAAGCGCTGACGGCGACCGAACTGGTGCTTCAGCGGGAAAAGCACCTGTCGCAGCTCGATGGGCTTGCGGCAGCGGCAGCCCATGAACTCGGCACGCCGCTTGCGACCATCAGCGTCGTCGCCAAGGAGATGGAACGCGAACTCGGCGACGATCCGCGCTTCGGGGAGGACGTGCATCTGCTGCGCAGCCAGAGCGAACGCTGCCGCGATATCCTGAAGCGGCTGACGACGCTGTCCTCCGAGAGCGAGGAGCACATGCGGCTTTTGCCGCTGTCGTCGCTGATCGAAGAGGTGATGGCGCCACATCGCGAGTTCGGCATCCACATCGAGCTCATCGAAAAGGGCGACCGTGCCACGGAGCCGGTCGGCAACCGCAATGCCGGCATTCTCTATGGGCTCGGCAACCTCTTGGAAAACGCCGTCGACTACGCCAAGAAACAGGTGACCGTAACCGTCGAGCACACGGCGGATCGGGTTCGCGTCACGATCGCCGACGATGGTGACGGTTTCGCGCCCGATATCCTGCAGCGGATCGGCGAACCCTATGTGACACGCAGGCAGAAGGATGACAGCGCCGGCGGCCTCGGGCTCGGGCTCTTTATCGCAAAGACGCTGCTCGAACGCTCGGGCGCGCGCCTGCGCTTCGAGAATGGCGGGCCGGAGAGGCCGGGCGCCCGGGTCAGCGTCGAATGGCCGCGCGCCCTGATGGATACGAAACTGGCGAAATGACATTTCGCAGTTTATTGAACGAGGCAGAAACCTATAATCTCGGCGAAAGCGTTCCGTTTTTGCCCAAGGATTGCGAGAATGACCGACAAATCGACAGCTTCGCCCAGCACCACCGCACAGGACGCCGAACTGATCGGACCGGACCGCACCCTGTTGCTCGTCGATGACGACGCACCCTTTCTCAGGCGGTTGGCCCGCGCCATGGAAGCCCGTGGCTTTTCGGTCGACATCGCCGAATCGGTCGCGGAAGGCATCGCCAAGGCCAAGGGCAACCCGCCGAAATATGCGGTCATCGACCTCAGGCTCGGCGACGGCAGCGGCCTCGACGTGATCGAAGCGATCCGCGGACGGCGCGACGACACGCGCATGATCATGCTGACCGGCTACGGCAACATCGCCACCGCCGTGAACGCGGTGAAGCTCGGCGCGGTCGACTATCTCGCCAAGCCTGCCGATGCCGACGACATCTTTGCCGCGCTCGTGCAGCGCCAGGGCGAACGCGTCGAGCCGCCGGAAAACCCGATGTCGGCCGATCGCGTGCGGTGGGAACATATTCAGCGCGTCTATGAAATGTGCGAGCGCAACGTCTCGGAAACGGCGCGCCGGCTCAACATGCATCGCCGCACGCTGCAGCGCATTCTCGCCAAGCGCGCGCCGAAGTAAGCAATCAACTTCCACGACCGGCGCACAACCGCTGTTCCGGTCGCTTTTCCCCGCGGGATCAGTCGCGACCGCCGGAGAGGATGTCGCCGATCGAATCACCGAGTTCGCCGTTGCGCTCGGCCGCCCATTCGGCAAGCATCAGCCGTTGTGCTGCCGTACGGGCAAAGAGTTGCAGCACCGACTTGCGTGTCGCCGGCGGCAGCCTGTGTTCGGGCGCCTCGCGAACGATGTGGCCTTCATAACCGTCAGACAGCAGCAGTCCGCAGTCCTCCGGAAAGATGTCCAGTGGCACGGCGGCATGGGTGGCGAAGAACAGCCGGTCGCAGTGCTGTCTGTAGTCCGGCCATTTGCGGTCGACGCGAAAGTCCTCGATCGAGGTTTTGATCTCGACGATCCAGATCTCGCCCTTCGCCGACAAGGAGATCAGATCGGCACGCCGTCCACTCGCCAAAGTCAATTCCGGCAGGACCGAATGGCGCAGTTCGGCGAACAGACGCTGCACACCGCGGCGCACCATCATCGCGCGATTCGATTGGCGACCGTCGATCAAGGGGTTGTCGCCATGGATGGAGAGGATCGTCATGCGTCCGGTGTCCCTTTGAGCCGGTCATTTTGTTGCAAAAAAACAAGGGTCATGGAATTTGCACTTTTCAGCCAAATTGTGGCCGCGCAATCTCTTGCATAGCTCAAACTAATCGAAAATAACCGTAGTCACTGTTGGTCGCGGCGACCCAGTTTTTACTTCGCTTCTTTTTAAGAGACTCCCATGCGCTTCCGCAATGCCTTCCTCTTGTGCAGCCTCGCGGCGACACTCGCCGTTGCCGGCTGCTCGACGACCTCGTCCAAGCCCGAAACGGCTGCGAACGAACCCGCGCCCGCAACGGTACAGGTTGCTACGAATCAGATCTTTAACGGCGATTATGGCGCAGTTGAGGATCACGGTTACGCGCTGCCGGCCATTCCGATCAGCAAGGTCGATACCCGTTTCCATCGCCAGATCGTCGATTACGCCACCAGCGAGCGCCCCGGAACGATCGTCGTCAACACGCCGAATCGCTTCCTCTACTACGTGCTGCCGGGCGGCAAGGCCGTTCGTTACGGCATCGGCGTCGGCAAGGCTGGTTTTGCATGGGAAGGCGAAGCCTATATTGCCTGGAAGCAGGAATGGCCGATGTGGCATCCGCCGAAGGAAATGGCGGAACGCAAGCCGGAAGTCGCCAAGTACGTCGAAGATGGCATGGGTCCCGGCCTCAAGAACCCGCTTGGCGCCCGCGCGCTCTACCTCTTCAATGACCAGGGCAAGGATACACTGTTCCGTCTGCACGGCACGCCGGAATGGTCCTCGATCGGTACCGCCGCTTCGTCCGGCTGCATCCGCCTGATCAACCAGGACATCATCGACCTCTATTCGCGCGTTCGCCCCGGCAAGAGCGCCCGCGTCGTCGTCCAGCAGTAATCGAATCAGATCGACACTGACAAAGCCGCCGACTCTGTCGGCGGCTTTTTTCGTTCGTGCTCACGTCACCCAACTTCCGAGCGAAAGCCGCAAGCAGGCACACCATCGACGCAAAGTTGCCGTCCTGATTCGCGCTCAAATCAGGGTCGCGGAATATGTCCCTGCCCGCTCGGAAAGTTCAATTTCGACTTAAATTCAGTCGCTTATTAAGTAAGCGTTATCTAAATAATCGAAACAGTGTGCCCACGAAATTCCGCTCGGGAGGGACTGGCATGCTGATCAAGACCAAGCTTATCGGCGCAATCGCGCTTCTATCATCCATCGCTATCGGCATCGCTATTCACAGCCAGAGCACGCTGTCGGAAACCAGCGACATGATGGACGCGGTCTACGCCGATCGCATTGTGCCGCTGAAGAACCTGAAGGCGACTTCCGACGCCTTTGCGGTCTCGATCGTCGATGCTGCCCATAAGGTGCGCAATGGCAACGAATCGATGGAGAGCGGGCTTGCCTCGGTCAATGCCGCACGGGAAACGATCAAGTCAAACTGGGATGCCTATGCGGCGACCTCGATGACCGACGAGGAACGGAACCTCGTCGACAATGCACGAAGCCAGATGGTCGTTGCGATGGATTCGATCACGGCACTCACGCAAATCCTCTCGGCCAAGGACCAGAAGGCTCTTGACGCCTTCGTGCGCGACAAGCTCTACGCTACGATCGATCCGCTGACGGCCACGATCTCCGAGATTTCGGACCTGCAGGTCGAACTTTCGGGTACGGCCTTCGAGGCCAAGCATCACGAGTTCGAAACCGTACAGACACTCAACATTGGGATCATCGTTCTCGTCGTGGCGCTTGCTGCCGGCACCCTGCTTGTGGTGCTGCGCGGCGTCGTCGGACCGCTCGCCCGCCAGATCGCCGCCATGCGCCGGCTGATCGACGGCCACGTTGAAGATGCCGACGAGCCGGTGCGCGGCAAGGACGAGATCGCCGAAATGGCCCGCGCCATTCAATCCTTCCGCGTGGCGGCGCGCTCGAATCTTCGGCTGCAGGCGGAGGCCGAGGAGAACCGCCGCAACGGCGAGGCCGAACGTGTCCGCGTCCAGAAGGCGGCGGAGCAGGCGGCGCAGGAAAAGCTGACGCAGGCGACCGCCGGACTTGCCGGCGGCCTGCAGCGGCTGGCCAACGGCGATCTCGCCGTTCAGCTACATGAGCCGTTCGCCGCCGAGTTCGAACAATTGCGGCACGACCTCAACAAGGCGGCCGCGCAGTTGAACGATGCGCTTCTCGCCGTTGCCGACAGCGCCCAAAACATCGGCATGGGCACGCGCGAAATCAGCCAGAGCGCCGACGACCTGTCCAAGCGCACCGAACAGCAGGCCGCGTCTCTCGAGGAAACGGCCGCGGCGCTCGATCAGATCACCGCCAATGTCAGCAATTCCTCAAGACGGACGGAGGAGGCACGCGACATCGCCGGCGAGGCGAAGACCAGCGCGGCCCAATCCGCCGTCGTCGTCGCCAACGCGGTGGAAGCCATGCGTCGGATCGAGGAATCCTCCAGCCAGATTTCCAGCATTATCGGCGTCATCGACGAGATCGCCTTCCAGACAAACCTCTTGGCGCTGAATGCCGGCGTGGAAGCAGCGCGGGCCGGCGAAGCGGGAAAGGGCTTCGCCGTCGTGGCCCAGGAGGTGCGCGAGCTCGCCCAGCGCTCGGCGAAGGCTGCGAAAGAAATCAAGGATCTCATCCGTACATCGAGCCGGGAGGTCGAGAACGGCGTGCACCTGGTGCGCGACACCGGCGAGGCGCTGCAGACGATCGAGGCGCATGTGATCACGATCAACGAACACATGGCGGCGATCGCCACCTCCGCCCGCGAACAGTCGGTGGGATTGAGCGAAGTCAACACCGCCGTCAACCAGATGGACCAGGTAACGCAGCGGAACGCAGCGATGGTTGAGGAAGCCAATGCGGCCTCCGCGACGCTGGCGCAGGAAGGCACGAACCTGCGCAACCTGATCGACCGCTTCACGCTCGCCGGCGAGGCCCAGCCAAAGGGCAGGCCGATGGCGCCTGCCCCGGCAGTCGCCGCAACCACGCGTGACCAGGGACGTCCTCAGCCGGTACGCCGACCAGCCCCCTATGCCACCCACGGCAATGCCGCACTCGCAACGGACGGCTGGGCGGAGTTTTAGAGCGGCACGGGCTGCGATCGTGTCTGGAAGCCCGGACCACCGCTGAAACGAAAGAGCCGTGCGTTCATGTGAACGCACGGCTCTTTCCCAATACCCCGACTTCGGTGGCGAATCAGGCGGCGTTGCGCGCCTTCAGCTCCAGGCGGCGGCGGTGCAGGACCGGCTCGGTGTAGCCGTTCGGCTGCTCGCGGCCCTTGAGGACGAGTTCGACGGCGGCCTGGAAGGCAATCGAACGGTCGAAATTGCCGGCCATCGCGACGTAGAGCGGATCATCGGCGTTCTGACTGTCGACGACTGCCGCCATGCGCTTCATCGTCTCGACGACCTGGGCCTCGGTGACGACGCCATGATGCAGCCAGTTGGCCATATGCTGGGCGGAGATGCGCAGCGTCGCACGGTCTTCCATCAGGCCGACATTGTTGATGTCGGGAACCTTCGAGCAGCCGACGCCCTGATCGACCCAGCGCACGACGTAGCCGAGGATGCCTTGCGCGTTGTTGTCGAGTTCGCGCTGGATTTCCTCGGACGTCCAGTTCGGACGGACGGCGACCGGCACGGACAGGATATCGGAGAGCTTGGCGCGGGCGCGGCTCTTCAGGCTCGCCTGGACTTCGGCGACATTGACGCGGTGGTAGTGGGTCGCGTGCAGAGTGGCCGCCGTCGGCGACGGCACCCAGGCGGTGTTGGCGCCGGCCTTCGGGTGGGCGATCTTCTGTTCGAGCATCGCCGCCATCAGATCGGGCATCGCCCACATGCCCTTGCCGATCTGGGCGTGACCGGACAGGCCACATTCAAGCCCGATGTCGACGTTCCAGTTTTCATAGGCGCCGATCCAGGCTGCCTGCTTCATGTCGCCCTTGCGGATCATCGGGCCGGCTTCCATGGAGGTGTGCATCTCGTCGCCAGTGCGATCGAGGAAGCCGGTGTTGATGAAGACGACGCGCTCGCGGGCCGCGCGGATGCATTCCTTGAGGTTGACCGTCGTGCGGCGCTCCTCGTCCATGATGCCCATCTTCATGGTGTTGGCGGGCATGCCGAGCGCCTTTTCGACACGGGCGAAAATCTCGCTGGCGAAGGCGACTTCCTCGGGGCCATGCATCTTCGGCTTGACGACATACATGGAACCCTCGCGGGAGTTCATGCGGCGACCGCCGTTGCCGACATCGTGGAGGGCAATCAGCGCCGTCACCATCGCGTCCATGATGCCCTCGGGCACTTCCTTGCCGTCGCGGTCAAGGATAGCCGGATTCGTCATGAGGTGGCCGACGTTGCGGACCAGCATCAGCGAGCGGCCGGGAAGGGAAAGCGTGCCGCCGGCAGTTGCCGTGTAAACGCGGTCGGCATTGAGACGACGGGTAAAGGTCTTGCCGCCCTTGGCAACCTCTTCTTCGAGGTCGCCCTTCATCAGGCCGAGCCAGTTGCGGTAGACGACGACCTTGTCTTCGGCATCGACGGCGGCGACCGAATCTTCGCAGTCCATGATCGTGGTGATCGCCGATTCGAGAATGACGTCGGCGATGCCCGCCGGATCTTCCTTGCCGATCGGCGTGGTGGCGTCGAGGACGACGATCGCATGCAGATTGTTGTGCCGGAGAACGATCTCGAAGCGCGCACCTTCAGCCCCGGAATAGCCGGCGAATTGAGCGGCGTTGCGCAGTGCAGTGCTCGAACCATCCTTGAGACCAATCGCCAGCGCACTGCCAGCAACCTTCAGGGAAGTAACGTCCGCCCAGCTTCCATTCGCCAGCGGCGCACTGGCGTCGAGGAAGTTTCGCGCCCAGGCGATGACCTTGGCGCCGCGCTTCGGATTGTAGCCGCGGCCCTTCTCGGCGCCATCAGCGTCCGAAATCGCGTCCGTGCCGTAGAGCGCATCGTAGAGCGAGCCCCAGCGTGCATTGGCGGCGTTCAGCGCATAGCGCGCATTCATGACCGGAACGACGAGCTGGGGGCCGGCGATCGTCGCGATCTCCGGATCGACGTTGGCGGTCGAAACGCTGAACTCGCCACCCTCGGGCAGCAGGTAGCCGATATCGCGCAGGAAGGCCTGATAGGTCTCCATATCGCTGGGGGCGCCGTTCTGCTTGTACCAGGCGTCGAGCTTGGCCTGCAGGTCGTCGCGCTTGGCGAGCAGCGCCCGGTTCTTCGGCGCCAGATCGTGCACGAGGGCGGAAAGCTCAGCAAAGAAGTGCTCTGCATCGACGCCGGTGCCCGGCATCGCCTCTTCCATCAGGAAGCGATGGAGGTCCGCATCAATCTTCAATCCATACGTCTCAATGCGGTCCATCTGCCAACTCCTTGAAATAGACGTAAGGAGCGCCACCGATCCGAACGGATGCGATGAAAACGCCCCAACATGTTGATCTTGCGCCTGAAGCGGGTCTCGGACCAGCCCATGCGCAATACGCGCGTGAAACGGCCGCAGTTTCTCACCAATTCATTCCCTGTCAATTCTGCAAGGATGCGAAGAATTGTTTCCGAAACGGAAAAGATCAGCCGTGCGCGATGCGCGGCCGGCCGCTGGCGGACGCAATGAACCGGGCCTCGATCAGCTTGGGGCTGCCCTCGACCTCCGGCGCGTCGATTTCCTCGCGCAGCAACGACGCGGGATCATCGGCACCGTTGGTGCGCGCCGCCTCCAGAGCTGCGGTCTCGGCCCGTCGGCGCGCGGCACCAAAAGCCTTTTCCTGATCGAGAAAGCGTTCGCTGGCCCCGGCCCCGTTGACGACAAAAATGCCCTCCTCCGGCATCGTCACGAAAACGGTGACGGTGGCGCTTACCTGGCCGACCACGGCGCCGACGGCATTGGCGACGCCGGCCTCCTCGGGAATGGCGGCTTCGGTTCCGAGCATCTCGGCAATAGCCGGGTAATAAACCGGCGCCGAAGCACCAAGACCGACGAGCGGACGATCGAGACCAAGCGAGAACCGGACGATGCCGGGCGTCCGGGTCAGCGCACGATCGACGGCCTGCGATACGGCGGGATCGATCGCGCCGGCGCCGTCCTCGCCGAGGCAGGCCTGCAGGATGACCTCGGAGGATTGCCGCGTCAGCCGATCGACGATCATCTGCGCCAGCGCCTGTGGAGAAGAAGCAATCGGCTGGCCGGAGCCGTCGCGGGTCCGGGCCGTAAGCTGAATGCCAAGCTCGGCCGCTTCGAGGTTCCATTGCGACTGCCGGCCGAGCACATGCATGGCGTCGGACGGCGTCAGACCGCAGATATGGACGAGCCCCCGGGCCACCAAACGATCGAGCGTCGCCTTCTGTGGCGTCGAGACGAGCAGCGTTTCAAGCGAGACGGGGACGCTACCGATGCGCTCGTAGAGCGCCTGCTCCTGTGGTTGCAGGCCGCTTGCCAGATGATCCGGCAGGCCGGTACGCACAGCAAAGCGCCCATTGTTGCGCCCGGTGTGCTGGGCGCGCATCTGTTTTTCCAGCACCGAGATGACGGCGTCGCCGTGGAGCGCTGCGGCGAGGCTCAGCGGCATCAGCCGGCGCGGACCGAGATCGATCTTCGCCTTGAGGCCGCGATCGTTGATGCGCACTTCCGAATCACCGCCAAGGCCGTAGGTCCGCATCGCAACAGCCTCGACCATGGTGCGGAAGCCACCAACGACGGCGCCTTCGGCATCGAGACGCGGGCGGCCGCCATCGAGCACGGCCACGTCGGTGGTGGTGCCGCCGATATCCGAAACCACGGCGTTGTCGAGGCCGGTCAGATGCCTCGCGCCGACGAGGCTTGCTGCCGGACCGGAGAGGATCGTCTCGATCGGGCGCAGCCGCGCCTCCTCGGCCGAAATCAGCGCACCGTCACCGCGCACCACCATCATTGGCACGTCGATGCCGCGCGCCTTGAGGAACCCTTCGCAGGACCCGATCAGCCGGTCGATCATCGAGACGAGGCGGGCGTTGAGCAGCGTCGTCAAGGCACGGCGCGGCCCGCCGAGTTTCGAGGACAGTTCGTGGCTGCAGGTGACCGGCAGGTGCGAGACCTCGCGGATGCGGTCGCGCACGCGCTTTTCATGATCCGGATTACGAACGGCGAAATAGCCGGCAATGGCGAAGGAGGAGACCTGATCAGCCAGCACCGGCAGGACGGCGTCGAGCTCGCTCATGTCCAGCGGGGTCTCACCGCCATGCACATTGTGCCCGCCCGGCAGGAAGACTACCGGATCCGAGCCGAGCGCTTCCTGCAAACCGTCGCGCTTCAGATCCTCGGGGCCGAAGCCGATCATGACGAGGCCGGCGCGGCCGCCCTGCCCTTCGACCAGCGCATTGGTGGCAAGCGTCGTCGACAGGGAGACCATGCTGATCGCCGAGACCGGCACGCTGGCCTGATCGAGCACCGCTTCGACTGCACCGGAAATGCCGACCGCGAGGTCATGGCGGGTCGTCAGCGCCTTGGCCTTGGCGACCACCCCCTTCGTCTCCGAGAAGAGGGCGGCGTCGGTGTAGGTGCCGCCGGTGTCGATGCCGAGAAGAAAATGGGAGGTCAATTCGCGCAGTCCGGAATTCGGGCGGGGCGCAGAGGCCCCGGGTTCAATGGGGATCGATGCGGTGATATGACATATTTCAAGGGAAAACCATCGTGTCGCGGACATCGGTGATCTATCGAGCGACACAAATGCAGGACGGAGACATAGCGCATGCACCAACGCCACCGTCCTCTCGCCTTTGTTTGGCTGCTTTCGGCTATCTCCCTTGCGCTTCCGACTGGGGCGGCGCGAGCACAGGACGCGGAGGAAGAGGAATACAAGCCGCAGCTGCCCGAAGTCGCGATCTACAAGGCGATGCTCGATGCCAACAAGCAGACCGGCTGGATCCAGTTTCGCGACTATGATGACCGGCAGCTAATCTATTTCACGGCACTGCAGACGATGCATTGCCGGCTATCGGAAATCCGCTACTCGATCAATTCCGACGCACTCGACCAACGCTTCCCGCTGGCCAAGTGCAATCCGCAGCTGCCCTTCAACCTGCCCGGCGACGAGACGGCCGAATATGTCTACATCTCGCTGCCCGCCAAAACGGCGCAAACGCTGACGATCCAGGCGGTCTGGGACGATGGCGCCGGAAGCGAGATCGTGGTTTACAAGCCCTGCGACAATGTCGGCGACGCCACCTGCGCACAGATCAAGACGATCAAGAAGCCGTCGAAAATGCTACAGCAGCCGAAGCCGGCGGATTCTCCGGTGCGTTCCGTTCAGTCACCGATCCCCGGCAAGACCTTCAGCGAGCCGAAACCCTCATCGGCAACCCGCCCCGCGGTTGAGTAGTGAGCCGCTGCACCGGCCAGGGATTGGTTTCCGCGGTCGTATCGAAGCGGTAGCGGTGCATCATCACTGCCAACGCGATCACCGCTTCCTGCAGCGCGAAAGTCGCGCCGATGCAGACGCGCGGTCCGGCACCGAAGGGCAGATACTGGTAGCGGTTCAGCTTCTCTCGGTTTTCCGGCAGGAAACGCTCGGGCATGAACGCGCGCGGCTTATCCCAGTAGAGCACATGGCGATGCAGCGTCCAGGGCATGATCAGTACGGCGATTCCTTTGGGGATGCGCACCCGCTCGCCAGTCGGTGAGGTCCATGCGTCTTCCTCGATCGCCGCGCGATTGATCGACGGCGCCGGCGGATAGAGCCGCATCGCCTCCTCGAAGGCGGCGAGCACATGCGGCATCAGACCGAGCCATTCGACCGGCTCGGCACCGCTTGCCATCGCGGTATCGATCTCGGCTTCCATGATTTCGCGATAGGCCGGCGTGTTGGCAACGCAGTAGAGCGTCCAGGCGAGTGCCCGGGCGGTGGTCTCGTGCCCGGCACCGATGAAGGTCAGGATGTTGTCCTCGATCTCCGCGGTCGAAAGGCCCTGGCTGCCCTCGATCTCCAGAAGCAAGGTCAGGAAATCCTGCGGCGTGCCCTTAGGGTCCTCCGCCATCTTGCGGCGGCGAAGCGCCATGGTCTCCGACACGATCGAGCGGAAGCGGTTCATCACCTTCCTGCCGCCGATGCGGGTCGGGCGCGGGATCCATTCGGGCGCCAGCAGAATGTCCATCGGATCGACGCGGCCCATGCGGTGCAGCAATTCCTCGACGCTCTGGACGAAGCCTTCGCGCTCGACGGCGACCTCACCGGAAAACAGCGTTTCGGCCAGGATGTCGAAGGTCAGTTCCGTCATGTCGTTGGCGACATTGGTGGTAAAGGGAGCTTCCTGGGCTCCGGCATAGCGCTCGACGAACTGCTCCGAACTGCGCAGCATCTGGCCGGCAAAGCCCTTGGCGTGGCGCGGCGTGAACACCGGCGCCATGGCCTTTCGCGAACGCTTCCAGACCTCACCTTCCGCCGTCAGCAGCCCGTCGCGCAGGATGGGCCGCAGAATCAGCCGGCGCACCTTCGACATTTCGTAATTGGCGACGTTATCGACGAGGATATGGCGGATGAGGCCGGGATCGTTGACGATCAGGGTGCGCTGGGTAACGAACTTCGTCTCGATCCAGGGCAGCGTATAGGATGGCTCGCCCCACAGTTCGAGCGGATTGCGCAGCACGGTCCTGATGATCTTCAGGTAGGAAGGAATGCCGACACGGGGAACGGGAGCCGGCGGTTCGAACGGCTCCGGACGCATGTCCATGGTGATTGCCTTTCTCGATTGCCCCAGGATTTCAGGTTTTTACGGCGCAATCAAGGAAAGTGCTTCACGTGAATCACAGCAGGCTTTCGAGTTCCGTCAGCTTGTCGTTGACGAGCCAGCCGTAATAGTTTTCCTCCGGCCATTGCGCCTGACCGCTCTGGATCTTGGCGGCGAGCGCTGCCGCGCGGCCATCCGGATTGCCGACATTATAGAGCGTCGCGGTTACACCGGGGTTGGTCGAAATATCGACCCCTGCGATCGACTTGTAGGCGTCGATCGAGTGACGGATCGAGGCCGCCATATAGGCAAGCGAGACGTCCGGATCCATGATCGCCTCATAGACGCCGGCGGCATTGTTCTCGTCGAGGCGCTCATAGCCCGAGGTCTTTGCCACGATATCGGTCAGCATCAGGGCGGTCAGCGGGTTGATCTGACCAAGGCCGAAGGTCTGGCCGGCGAAGAACGGCTGGAAGAAGACGGCGCTGAAACGGTTGTTCGGGTAGGACTTGCCGCCCACCGATTTGCCGCGGAAGTCGTTGTCCCAGACCCGCTCGCGGCAGCTCCACAGCGCATAGGCGCCCTTCTTGGCGCCGCATTCGGAAAATTGCGGCCGAGCCACGAATTCGGCGACGGTCTCGCCATCGTATCCGAACTGGAAGCTGTTGCCGGCATAGGCAGCCGCCTTGACGTAATAGGACTGCAGCCGATCGTAGGCGTCGACATTGTAGGTGTGTTCGCCGACGATGGCGCCGACCATGTGGATCGGTGCGATGCCATAGGCGCGCGACACGGACTTGATCTTGCTGATCAGCTGCTTGTCGGTGGCTAGCAGATCGCGGACCTTCTCGAACTTGGCATCGAAGGACGTGCGGCCGGCCTTGGTGCGGCGCACGGATGCGCCGGGGATCGCCGGTTGCTCGACGTTGCGGTTGCCCGGCGGAACGTCGGTCGCGGCGAATGACTGGCTTGCGCTCAGGCAAAACGTGGCGATAGCGAGCATGCAGGCGGTGAAACGCACGATCTCTTCTTCCTGTGACTGGTGGAGGCTGCCTCGGTCGGCGGGCCGCTCCTACGCCAAGATCATGTCGGAAAAATGCCCGGACCACGATCGATAACCGCGTCCGTGTTAGAAAAAATGCGGCCGCCTGTCGAGAGACAGGCGGCCTGCGTATTCAGGGTTGCGGGCGTTTGCATGGCCCTACGACCGAAATGTCACAGGATATAGCGAGACAGGTCGGTGTTGGCGGCGAGATCGCCGACATGCTTGCGCACATATTCAGCGTCGATCGTCACCTCGTGGCCGGCGCGGTCCGGCGCATTGAACGAGATCTCGTCCAGCACACGCTCCATCACGGTCTGCAGCCGGCGGGCGCCGATGTTCTCGACCGTGGCGTTCAACTGCACCGCCACGTCTGCAAGCGCATCAATTGCGTCATCCGTGAAGTCGAGCTTGACCTCTTCTGTGTCCAGAAGCGCCTTGTACTGGCGGATGAGGCTCGCCTCGGTTTCCGTCAGGATGCGGCGGAAGTCTTCCTTCGTCAGCGCGCGCAGCTCGACGCGGATCGGCAGGCGGCCCTGCAACTCCGGCAGCAGGTCCGAGGGCTTGGCCACGTGGAAGGCGCCGGACGCGATGAAGAGGATGTGGTCGGTCTTGACTGGCCCATACTTCGTCGCAACGGTCGTGCCTTCGACGAGCGGCAAGAGGTCCCGCTGTACGCCTTCACGCGATACGCCAGCACCCATGCCGCCTTCCCGCGAGGCGATCTTGTCGATCTCGTCGAGGAAGACGATGCCGTCGTCTTCGACTGCTTTCACGGCCTCGCGCTGGATCTGCTCGTTGTCGAGCAGCTTGTCGGACTCGTCGTCGATCAGCATGCCATAGGAGGCCTTGACGGTCGTCTTGACCTTCTTGGTGCGGCCGCCGAGCGCCTTGCCGAACATCTCCGAAAGATTGAGCACGCCGATATTGGCGCCCGGCATGCCCGGGATCTCGAAGCCGCCGCCCGGCGCGCCGGTCTCGGCGATGTCGATCTCGATTTCCTTGTCGTCGAGCTCGTTGGCCCGCAGCTTCTTGCGGAAGCTGTCGCGCGTTGCCGGCGACGCGGTGGCGCCAACCAGTGCATCGAGCACGCGCTCCTCGGCATTCTGGTGCGCCTTTGCCTTGACTTCGGCGCGGCGCTTTTCGCGCACGAGACCGATGCCGACTTCGACGAGGTCACGGATGATCTGCTCGACGTCGCGGCCGACATAGCCGACCTCGGTGAACTTGGTCGCCTCGACCTTGACGAAGGGCGCGCCGGCGAGCTTGGCGAGCCGCCTGGAAATCTCGGTCTTGCCGACGCCGGTCGGTCCGATCATCAGAATGTTCTTCGGCATCACCTCGTCGCGCAGCTCGTCCCCGAGCTGCTGGCGGCGCCAGCGGTTGCGGAGCGCGATCGCCACGGCGCGCTTGGCGTCGTTCTGGCCGATGATGAAACGGTCGAGTTCCGACACGATTTCTCTGGGTGAAAACGTACTCATGTAGTCCTCTCAAACTCGGTCCGCGTCAGCTCCATCAGGAGTGTGCGGCCGGACGTATCAATCCATTCTGCGTAAGGCACGAAGCCGGCCTTGGTGTAGGCGCTGACGGCCCTTCGGTTGCCGGCGTCAGGGTCGATCACGACGCGGGGGGCGCCGGCGGCAAAGAGCCGCCCGGCAAAGGCCCGGACCGCGAGCGATGCGACGCCCCTGCCCGTCAGTTCCGCCGGGCCGATGAAGATGTCGATACCGGGCACATCGGCCGGCATGTCCTTCGCCCAGGGCTCGTCGTCCGGGTACTGGGCCGGCACCCAAGACTGGATGTAGCCCGCCGGCTCGCCGGCCACGTGGAAGATGAAGCCTTCCACTTCTCCTGACGCGCAGCCTTCGCGGATCAGCTCCACTTCCTTGTCCGGGTCGCCCCACCATTGCCGCACATGCGGCTCGCTCAGCCAGGCATGCAGCAGCGGCAGGTGGCTATTGGCCACCGGCACGAAACTGACATGCGCGGGCTCATTGGGCATCCAGTGTCTCCACGACGATATTGTGGTTGGTGTAGACGCAGATGTCGCCGGCGATCTGCAGCGCCCTGCGGGCAATATCCTCGGCCGACTTGTCGCTGTCCATCAGCGCGCGGGCCGCGGCAAAGGCGTAGTTGCCGCCCGATCCGATGGCAATCGTGCCGTGCTCGGGTTCGAGAACGTCGCCGTTGCCGGTGATCGCCAGCGTGATCGACTTGTCGGCCACCAGCATCATCGCTTCGAGATTGCGCAGATACTTGTTGGTGCGCCAGTCCTTGGCGAGCTCGACGGCTGCCCGCATCAGCTGGTCGGGATACTGTTCGAGCTTTGCTTCGAGCCGTTCCAGCAGCGTGAAGGCATCGGCTGTGGCGCCGGCAAAGCCGGCGATCACGTCGCCCTTGGCAAGCCGCCGCACCTTGCGCGCGTTGCTCTTCATCACGGTCTGGCCGAGGCTCACCTGGCCGTCGCCGGCCATCACCACCTTGCCATCCTTGCGTACCGTGATGATGGTCGTCGCATGCATCGTTCCGTAGGGATTGTGTTCGCTCATGAAATTACCCGTAGGCCCCTGATACGCGGGGCATTGCGGCTCGTGACTCGAGCCTGGTTGCTTGAGGCCTATGTAAGTACGGCAGACAGGTTTGCAAATGGCAACAGGCCGCCGGCGCAATCTTCATTCGGCGACTGTCACCGGATGATTCGAATCGACCGCTCAAGTTCTGGATATTTCAGCTTTTGCCTGATAAGGAGCCGCGTCAGCGTATACAGGAGAGCCCGATGGCAGAAGCCACGTCCAGCCGCACCGCAGAGGTTTCGCGAAAGACCAACGAAACCGCGGTATCCGTATCGGTCAACATCGACGGCACCGGAATCGCCAAGATTTCGACCGGCGTCGGTTTCTTCGACCATATGCTGGACCAGCTCGCCCGACATTCGCTGATCGACATGGAGATCAAGACGGACGGCGACCTGCATGTCGACGACCACCATACGGTCGAGGACACCGGCATTGCCATCGGCCAGGCGATTGCCAAGGCGCTTGGCGACCGGCGCGGCATCACCCGCTATGCCTCGCTCGATCTTGCGATGGACGAAACGATGACCCGCGCGGCAGTGGACGTTTCCGGCCGGCCGTTCCTCGTCTGGAACGTGACCTTCACGTCGCCGAAAATCGGCACCTTCGACACGGAACTCGTGCGCGAATTCTTCCAGGCGCTCGCCCAGCATGCCGGGATCACGCTGCATATCCAGAACATCTACGGCGCCAACAACCATCATATCGCCGAGACCTGCTTCAAGTCCGTCGCCCGCGTGCTCCGCACCGCAACCGAAATCGACCCGCGCCAGGCCGGCCGCGTTCCCTCGACCAAGGGGACCCTTGCCTAAGCGGCCAGTCACTGGCTTTGACTCATGGCTTCTTACATGATCCTCACCCCGCCGGGTGCGCGCGCCAACGACGAGCGGGCGCGCTTCGTCGCCGACGGCTTTTCCTGGTGGGCCTTCCTTTTCCCGGCGCTCTGGCTTCTCGCCAAGCGTCAATGGGCAATCGGAATCGCAGTTGCTGTTCTGCAGATCTCGTTAATATTCCTGTCGAACCACGAGAGCGGCTTCTTGCCATCTCTCCTGGCCCAGCTCGCGCTTCGGCTGGTGGTGGCGCTCGAAGGGCCGGTTCTGGTGGCGCGCAGCCTGACGGCCCGTGACTGGACGCTGCGTTCCATCGTGCCGGCGCCCAATCTCGAAGCGGCCGAAGAGATCTATTTCACGAGCCTGGCTTCGAACGAGACCAAGCCCGCCGCCCCCTCCCCGGCCGACTGGACCGTGCGCAAGCCCTCAAGTGGCGGCCCCGGCCTCGGCCTTTTTGATTCCTACGGAGAACGCTGATGCGCGTCGCCATCATCGATTACGGCTCGGGCAATCTGCGCTCGGCCACCAAGGCCTTTGAACGGGCCGCCCACGAAGCCGGCATTGCAGCCGAGATCGACCTTACCGACAAGCCGGAACGGGTGGCGAGCGCCGACCGCATCGTGCTTCCGGGCGTTGGCGCCTATGCCGATTGCCGCCGCGGCCTTGCTGCCGTCGACGGCATGGAGCAAGCGTTGACCGAGGCGGTCGAACAGGCCGGGCGACCCTTCCTCGGCATCTGCGTCGGCATGCAGCTGATGTCGTCGCGCGGACTTGAAA
Organism: Ensifer sp. ENS07; assembly: GCF_014852185.1. NCBI lineage: Bacteria > Pseudomonadati > Pseudomonadota > Alphaproteobacteria > Hyphomicrobiales > Rhizobiaceae > Ensifer > Ensifer sp. ENS07. Next base: position 20,434 of record NZ_JACVBE010000025.1, read on the forward strand.
AGACCATCACCCATGGTTTTGGCTGGATCCCCGGCGATGTCGTCGAGATGACGCCCGCCGACACCACACTGAAGATCCCGCAGATCGGCTGGAATACGCTGAAGCTCAAGCGCGAGCACCCGCTGTTTGACGGCATCCGTGTTGGCGAAGCCGGTCTGCATGCCTATTTTGTGCATTCGTACCACCTGGCCGCTGAGAACGCCGCCGACGTGGTCGCCGAGGCCGACTATGGCGGGCCGGTCACGGCCTTCGTCGCCAACGGCAACAAGGCGGGCTCGCAGTTCCACCCGGAAAAGAGCCAGGCGCTTGGCCTTGCCCTCATCTCGAATTTCCTGCGCTGGAAGCCCTGAGCTTTCGCACGACTGATTGGACAGACCCATGATCCTTTTTCCCGCGATCGACCTGAAAGACGGGCAATGCGTGCGCCTGAAGCTTGGCGACATGGACCAGGCGACGGTTTACAACCCCGACCCGGCGGCCCAGGCCCGCGCCTTTGAAGACCAGGGCTTCGAATGGCTGCACGTGGTCGACCTCAACGGCGCCTTTGCCGGTGAGACGGTCAACGGTACCGCCGTTGACGCCATTCTCAAGGCGACCAAAAACCCGGTGCAGCTCGGCGGCGGCATCCGCACGCTCGACCATATCGAAAACTGGCTGTCGCGCGGGCTTGCCCGCGTCATCCTCGGCACTGTCGCTGTCCGTGATCCGGCGCTCGTGATCGAGGCCTGCCGCAAATTCCCCGGCAAGGTCGCCGTCGGCATCGACGCCAAGGGCGGCAAGGTTGCCGTCGAAGGCTGGGCCGAGGCTTCCGAACTCGGCGTGATCGAGCTTGCCAAGAAGTTCGAGGGCGCCGGCGTTTCGGCGATCATCTATACCGACATCGACCGCGACGGCATCCTGACCGGTATCAACTGGGCTTCGACGCTGGAACTGGCGGACGCGGTTTCCATTCCTGTCATCGCATCGGGCGGTCTCGCCTCGATGGACGATATCCGCCGCATGGTCGAGCCGGACGCACGCAAGCTCGAAGGCGCCATCTCCGGCCGCGCGCTCTATGACGGCCGCATCGACCCGCAGGAGGCGCTGGAGCTGATCCGCGCTGCGAGAAAGGCTTGAACCATGACGCTTAAAGCCCGCGTTATCCCCTGCCTCGACGTCAAGGACGGCCGTGTCGTCAAGGGCGTCAACTTCGTCGACCTGATCGACGCCGGTGACCCCGTGGAAGCGGCCCGCGCCTATGACGCTGCCGGCGCCGACGAGCTCTGCTTCCTCGACATCACCGCGTCCTCGGACAATCGCGAGACGATCTTCGACGTCATCGCCCGTACGGCCGAACAGTGCTTCATGCCGCTGACCGTCGGCGGCGGCGTGCGCCAGGTTTCCGACATCCGCAAGCTGCTTCTGGCCGGCGCCGACAAGGTGTCAATCAACACGGCTGCGGTAAAGAACCCGGAATTCGTCGCCGAAGCCGCCGACAAGTTCGGCAACCAGTGCATCGTCGTCGCGATCGACGCCAAGAAGGTCTCGACGGATGGCGAAGCGGATCGCTGGGAGATCTTCACCCATGGCGGACGCCAGCCGACCGGCATCGACGCGATCGATTTTGCCCGTCGGGTGGTCGATCTCGGCGCCGGCGAGATCCTTTTGACCTCGATGGACCGTGACGGCACCAAGAGCGGCTATGACATCGCGCTTACCCGCGCCGTCGCCGACGCGGTCCGCGCGCCCGTTATCGCGTCGGGTGGCGTCGGCACACTCGACCACATGGTCGCCGGCATCAAGGACGGTCACGCGACCGCGGTCCTTGCCGCCTCCATCTTCCACTTCGGCACCTATAGCATTGGCGAAACCAAGCGCTATATGGCGGAGCATGGCATCGCCATGCGCCTCGACTGAGCTTCAGGATCTCCCATGGGCGACTTCACACTTTCCGACCTCGAAGCCATCGTCGCGACACGCGCGATGGCGGCGCCGGACGAATCCTGGACGGCAAAACTGGTGGCAAGCGGCCAGCCGAAGGCGGCGAAGAAACTCGGCGAGGAAGCGGTTGAAACCGTGATCGCGGCCATCAGCAACGACCGCGCAAATCTCATCGCCGAAAGCGCCGATCTCCTCTATCATCTAATGGTCGTATTGAAGATCGCCGACGTTCCGTTGCAGGATGTGCTCAACGAACTTCAGCGACGGACCAACCAATCCGGCCTGCAGGAAAAGGCAAATCGGCAGACCCCATGACGATCGCGGCGAAAGACATCGAAGCAGCCGACCTGCCCGACAACCTCCAGAAGCGGGACTACTCGCCCTATCATTTCTTCACCGCCGAGGAATGGTCGCGCTTTCGCGCCGATACGCCGATGACGCTGACGGCCGACGAGGTACAGCGGCTGCGATCGTTGAACGACCCCGTCGATCTCGGCGAGGTCCGGCAGATCTACCTGTCGCTGTCACGCCTGCTTTCGACCCATGTGGAATCGTCGCAGATGCTCTTCGAGCAGCGCAAGCGCTTCCTCAGCATGTCCGAGACGAAGACCCCCTTCGTCATCGGCATTGCCGGATCGGTCGCCGTCGGCAAGTCGACGACGGCCCGTATCCTGGCGCAGCTTCTGGCGCGTTGGCCGTCGAGCCCGAAGGTCGACCTGGTGACAACAGACGGTTTTCTCTATCCGAACGCCGTGCTCCAGCGCGAAAACATGATGGACCGCAAGGGCTTTCCGGAGAGCTACGACGTCGGCGCGCTCCTGCGCTTCCTGTCGGCGATCAAGGCCGGCCAGCCGAACGTCAAGGCGCCCAGCTATTCGCACCTGACCTATGACGTGCTGCCCGACCAGTTCACGGTCATCGACCGGCCAGATATCCTGATCTTCGAAGGCATCAACGTTCTGCAGTCGCGCAACCTGCCGGCCGACGGCAAGATCGTGCCGATGGTCTCGGATTTCTTTGACTTCTCGATCTATATCGATGCCGAGGAGAGCCTGATCCACAGCTGGTACGTCAACCGCTTCATGCGGCTGCGCGAAACCGCGTTCAAGAACCCGGAATCCTACTTCCACCGCTACGCCACGATCAGCGAGGATGCAGCCCGGGCCATTGCCGAGGGATTGTGGCACAACATCAACCTGAAGAACCTGCACCAGAACATCCTGCCGACACGCCCGCGCGCCGACCTGATCCTGCAAAAGGGCCCGAACCATCTGACCGAAAAGGTGGCGCTCAGGAAGCTCTAAGCTTTCGGTGCATCCTCAGGGATTGACGCGGCGGAGTGTCAGATTGACCCGCCCGCCATTCTTCAGCAGCGTCGACGTGCTCGGATAGATCCGGTCGACGCCATGGAAGGCGAGACGCCCTTCCCCACCCAGCACCACGACATCGCCGCTTTCCAGCCGGAAGGACATGGTCTGGCCGCCGCGCGTATTGCCACCCACGCGGAAGAGGCAGCTGTCACCAAGCGAGATCGAGACGACGGCGGTTTCAAGATCGCGCTCGTCGCGATCCTGGTGCAGCCCCATGCGGGCCTCTTCGGAATAGAAGTTTACCAGGCAGGCCTCGGGCGTCTTGCTGCTTGCGGAAACCGCATCCCAGATATCGAGCAGGATCTCCGGCATGACCGGCCAGGGGCGGCCGGTCACCGGATGCTGAGACTGGTAACGATAGCCGCGATCGCGATCCGTGACCCAGCCGAGCGCGCCGCAATTGGTCATGCGCACCGACATGGGTTTGCCAGTCTTCGGCATTTCCGGCACGAACAGCGGCGCTTCGGCAACGACTGACCGAATGGCCTCGACCAGTTGCTCTTGCCGGGCACGATCGAGATAACCCGGAATATGTCTGATCCCTTTCGGGAGCACCTGCATGAGAAGCAGTCCTTATTGTTCCAGGCCGAGAAGTGCCGCCGGCACACCGTAGCGAAGCGGCCAGCCGGCATAGGCCACATCCGTCGGCCCAACGACGTGATCGACCAGGTTCCAGCGGCCATTCTGGAAGCTGACGAGTGCGAACACCGTCAGACCATCCATCATGTCTGCCTCGTCGCGCAACCCGGTTTGCGGCAGGTCGATGGATCCGCCACCCGGCCGTTGCGGCTCGACCTGCATGAAGGCCCAGTTGGGTGCGGCACGCATGGTGGTGACGACGAATTCGACGGGACCGCGCATCTCGGCTTCGACCGCGGGGCGGATCGCGTCGAGGATGGCGGCACGCTCAGTGCTGCCCTTGGCGGGTTCACGGAAAGGCTGCGCCAAAGAACCGCTGGCAAGCCAGAGGCTTGCCAGCGCGGCAACGACGAGAAACCGCCTGAAGGACACGCTCAGGCCGCATCCAGATCCGGAATGCGCAGAACCTGGCCGGGATAGATCTTGTCCGGATGGGTCAGCATCGGCTTGTTGGCTTCGAAGATCACCGTGTGCTTGGCGCCCTTGCCCTTGCCGTACTGCGCCTCGGCAATCTTCCAGAGGTTATCGCCCTTCTTGACCGTATAGAAGACGGGCTCCTTTGCCGGAGCAGGTGCTGCGCCGGCATCGGCGACCTTGAGTTCGGAGGCCTCGACTGCGGACACGCCGAGCGTGTTGCCGACGGCGACGACGGCCTTTTCGAAGACGCTCTGGTCCTTCACGACACCCTTCAGCACGACCTTGTCACCGGCCACTTCGACCTGCACGTCCTTGGTGCCGAGATCGTGGGATGCAAGTTCCTTCTGAACGCTTTCGGCATCCGGAGCATCGTCGTCGCCGCCGATGCCAAGCTTCTTGCCGGCGTTCTTGATAAAGCTGAAAAGACCCATGAATATCTCCAATGAAAGAACGCAAGGGGCAGAACGCCTTGAGTTGGCGGCTTTCCTTGGGTTCGGTTTTGTTCTGACCGGCCTTTTTGCCGATCGGCTCAATGGTCTTCGTTCCGCTGGACAGGGCCGTCC
>NZ_JACVBE010000026.1:0-20255 GCF_014852185.1 Ensifer sp. ENS07
AACCATCAGCCAGATGAGCGATGATCCGCTCATCAGCCTGCCAGCCGTGGCGCGCTGATCATCCCGGCCCATGCCGGAGAACGCGGCGACCAAGGCCGCCACCTACACCACTCCCTGGGACAGGATCGACTTTGCGAGATCAGCATACATTTCGCCGATCTTCGTCGCCTCGGCGAAGAATTCCTCAAAGCTCGCCTTGACGTAGTTGGTCTGGAGCTCGAACGCAGCCTCGACGCTGCGAACGCCCGTTATTTTTTGAACATGCGCGATGCTCTGTTGAAACGACGTCTTCGAATACTCAGTAGCTTCAGTGGCGATCGCCTGGAGACCGTTCGTCCACGCAGAGTAGCCCTTCACAGCCGTCTCGAGGGCTTCTTTGCTCGTTTTGTTTGCATCGGCGAAGTTGAACATTTGGGTGTCTCCTTGATGGCTACCTAATTTATAAGCAGGAGCTTATGTGCATCGCACAAAATGTCAAGACGAGTGTGCGGCGCAGCAAACACGACATGACTCACTCAAAATAGCCGATGGCAATGCGCCCGAGGTATCCGCTGTCGACGGCGTTGATGAAGTCCGGGTGTCGGAGCGCCTCGGGGGGGCGCTGCACGGCCTGCACCGGGCATGCTGTCAAGGCAAAGGTCAACACCAGCACACGAAACATGGCGTAGCCCCCTCTCGGCGTCATCATGGGGATGATCCCACAAGGCGGGTCGGGCGGCGTTCCAAAAGGTCTAGTTCACCTCGAAGCTTCGATGACACGCTTCGGAAGCTATCGCGAGCGCGAACATGAAGTTCGGGACCGTTATGGCCGTCCGTCTCGTCTGCCCCTGCTACTCAGCGCCGTATCGACGAAGCCGTGTGGATCCCCGGTCAACGAAACCACCAGATGCTGCATTTCCAAATAGCGATCGAGTGTCGCATCCTTTGCCCGTCCATTTGGCGCTCAGGTTCTTCGCATGCGCAGTGATGATCCTAGAGTTAACGACTGAACAGCTTGCGCGGGCGTCATGACAACGGCATCAGCAAACTCGGTTTTGTTGCGCAGGCGTGAAAATGCCCGGTCGGAAGTCACAAAGACGTCGCGCTTGGCGTACTCATGCGCCCAGAAGGCCTGGGCGGCGCCCAGGCAATTGCGCCACTTCCAAGCAGCAGCGTTGCGCAGATCCCTTTGATCCAAACCGCTCATTGCCGCAAAGTCGGACCAGCGTGGCGGCGTCGTTGGGAAAAGGGTCGTGAAAATCAGACGCTCGCGACAGACTGCCGCCTCTTCGCTCATGATGCCGAAACCTTGGAACGAAAGGCCGTGCCTTGCGATGGGTCTTAGCAGCGTGATGTCGCCAACACCGATTGCTGTCATCCTTTTCTTGAAATCCGCAAGGCGATCGAAGGGGCGCCCGCCGGGCTGCCGTTCAGAGGCGCTCGAGGCCAACATCGCCAGATCGGCTTCTCCGCGCCTTGCGGCTTCAATCAGTGACAACACGTCGCCCTGGGCTGGCCGGTCCTCGTCGACATCGACCAGACAGTTGGTATCCAGTGTAAAGCTCGGCATCGGTTCACCGTGTTGTGCTGGTTGCCTTGAATGTTAGCGGCAGGTTATTTTTGGGCAAGCCCATGGCAGGTAATGGAGCGTCTCGGATGGGCGCAGCAATTAAAACACGCCCGAACCGGGCCCCGCTGTTCAACTCCTCTGAAAAGTCCTTCCCAGATAAGGTCGTCGTTCCAGTTCAGCGGATTTATGGGACTGCCTGAGGCGAAGCAGGTCCTTGCGGGTGACAAGGCCGACCAAAGTCCCGGTTATCGGATCGGAGATGGGGATTCTCGCAGCATCGGTCGCAATCATGATGTCCGCGATGTGACCAACGGTGTCGTCGGGATGCCCGATCGGGATCGAGGTGTCCGATACCTTGTCAGCCAGGATGTCGGCCCCGACGTTCGGACCTCGCTGCCACCGAAGCGCGTCTGCACGCGAAACCATACCGACAAGCGCACCGGCTTCGTTAACCACCGGATAGGTCCGGTGCGCATCTTCCGCCTCGGCAAAATGGGCACAGACCTCGGTCACCGACATTGTCGCCGGCAACGTGTCGACGGTGCTAACCATGATGTCGCGAGCTCGCGCGAACTCGAAAGGGTCGACACCGTATTCACGGCTGATGTGCTGTCCCCTGCGGGCGATTTTTTCCGTGAGGATCGAGCGCCGCAGCAAGAGGACAGTTACGGCGTAGGCGGCAATCGTGGCTGCCAGCAAGGGGATGAGCGCGTTGAGATCACCAGTAATCTCGATGGCGAAAAACGTTCCCGTCAGCGGAGCGCGCATTGTTCCGCCCATCATCGCCGCCATGCCGAGCAACGCCCAGAATCCCGGATCTCCGGGAAGCACCAGGCCCGTCAGCCATCCAAGGGCGCCTCCAAGGATCAGTAAGGGAGCCAGCACACCACCTGATGTACCGGACGAGAGAGCGATCAGCCAGATCGTGGCCTTCACCAAGAGGATGGCGACCACAGTCGATGTCGGCAGGCTGTTTTTCAGCAACCCTTCAATGACATCGTAGCCGACACCAAGAGCTCGGGGTTCGATCAGGCCACCAAGCCCAACGGCAAGTCCCCCGAGCGCCGGCCACCACATCCAGTGGATCGGCAGGCGCTCGAACAGATCTTCAATCTTGTAGAGGAGAGTCGTGAGCAGCCCGGACTGAAGGCCGGCAATAATCCCCACTCCGGCACAAAGCAGAATATCCCACCACGGAAAATCGATCTGGAAATGCGTCGGGAACAGCGGTCCCGTGCCGAACAACAGCGGTCGCCACGAGATGGCGACGCAAACTGAGACCGCGACGGGAATGAAGCTACGCGGCTTCCATTCGAACAGGAGGAGTTCGACCGCAAGCATGACAGCTGCGACAGGTGAGCCGAAGATCGTCGTCATACCGGACGCCGCCCCTGCGACCAACAGCGTCTTTCGCTCTGCCGCGCTCATATGGAAGAACTGGGCAAACAGCGAACCAATGGCGCCACCGGTCATGATGATTGGCCCCTCGGCCCCGAAAGGTCCTCCCGTACCGATCGAAAGGGCTGACGACAGCGGCTTCAATACCGCGACCTTTGCCGACATACGGCTGCCCCCGATCAGGATGGCCTCTATCGCTTCCGGTATACCGTGCCCGCGGATCTTCTCCGAGCCGAAGCGCGCCATCAGGCCGATGACGAGCCCACCCACCACCGGGATCAGCACCATCCAGGGTGAGAAGATAACGTCGGCTATCCGCGCCTCCTGCGTGCTCACCCGCCCAAACCAGACGATGTTGGTGACAAGCGCAATCAGATTGACGAGGAACCAGGCCGCGAAGGCGCCTCCGGTTCCGACGATGAGCGCCATTCCGATCAACAGCAGCACGCGCCTGTCGGTGGTGAAATCGCCGGCTTCGCGGCGTGCAAGACCGCCCATGAAATCGTGCTGATGCGAACGGGAATGTTTCGGTGACATCGGTATACCTGCTGAGCCGGCGGAACGGTGGGTCTGATCGCCCGCAGCGCTAATATGTCGTAATACGATATAAATCAAGACGGAGTTGGCAGACGGTGCCTAGACGGGTATGGACGTAGCCAGCTGAAACAGTACTGGTGTCAAAGTCTGTGGCCAAGAAACAAGACGCACTTACGGATGCCGACTACGAGGCGCTGGCTAACCTGCGCTACATCCTGCGTCGTTTTATGGACTTCTCGACGTCCGCAGCGCAGCAGGAGGGGCTCCCCAGTCAACAACACCAGGCCCTGCTGTCCATCAAAGGCCATCGCGGCGAAGTGCCCATGACAGTCGGGGTCTTGTCCGAGCGCCTCGTCGTTGCTCGGCACACCGCTTCCGAACTCGTCGAGCGGCTCGTGGGGGCAGGCTATGTGACGCGGGAGACCGATCCGTCCGACAAGCGCCGCCAGACGTTGGCGCTCACCGCCAAGGCCGAAGACGTCCTTACGCGATTGAGCGCCATTCATCTGACCGAGATCCGTCATATGGCTCCGCGCTTGATAGAGCTGCTCGGCAATCTGCAAACGAATGGTCCGTCCGAGGCTTAACCCCAAACCACCGACAGCTTGCTCATTCCAACGACCCAGATTGGACGGCTTCGCCTCGTGACCGCGGGCATGGGACACGAACGCCGCTTTATTTATATCGTGTCACGATATATATTATCCTGTGCGGCATTCTTGTGGTGGCTAACTGGGAGAGTGAGGTGGCAAGCCAAATTGGAACCGGGTAAGGGCGCCGGCATCGCCGGAGCGGCCGGCATTGCCGGTGCGCGCATAACCATCATTGTTTCAGCACTCGGCCCCGGCGGGACTGAACACGTCGTCAGCCTCGTTGCCAGCCACTGGGCGCGGCTTGGCTGCGCCGTCACCGTGATCACGCTTGAAGCGCCGGCCTCCGAACCCTACTACAGGCTCGATCCACGAGTTGCCATCAGGCGGCTCGACGTACCGGTGCAGAAGGCCTCAAAGCTGCACGCCGCCTGGCTGGTAATCCGACGGCTCTATCGCCTGCGTTCGGTGATCCGCAACTCCCGCCCCGATTTCGTCCTGAGCTTTCTCACCCGCACGAATGTGCTGGCGCTGCTGGCAACCAGAGGCTTGGGGTTTCCGGTCATCATATCGGAACGCAACAACCCGGCGGTGCAGCCCTTCGGCCCCCTTTGGAAATGGCTGCAGCTTCGCCTTTATCCGCGCGCATTCGCGCTGGTGACGATGACCAAGGGAGCGCTTGACTACTTCTCGCCAGAGATCCGTCGCCATGGAAGGGTGATCCCCAACGCCATCAACCTGCCCGCCGGCTGGGAAAACAAACGCGGCAACAATGTGCTCACCGCTGTCGGCCGTCTGACACCACAAAAGGGCTTCGATCTGCTGCTGGAGGCCTTCGCCAGGATCGCCGACCGGCACCCCGACTGGAAGCTCGTCATCTGGGGCGAAGGCGAAGCAAGGCGGGAACTGGAAGCTCAACGCGAGGCGCTCGGCCTCAACCACCGAGTGGAAATGCCCGGTCTCACGCCGAAGCCGGGCCTCTGGCTCGAGACCGCCGACGCCTTCGTTCTCTCATCCCGCTACGAGGGCTGGGGCATCGTCCTGCTCGAAGCCATGGCCGCCGGCCTCCCCGTCGTCTCGTTTGCCTGCGACTGGGGCCCGACTGACATGATCGCAGACGGCGAGGACGGTATCCTCGTGCCAAACGGCGACATCACCGCACTCGCGGACGCCCTGTCCGACGTGATGGGCGACGACACCCTCCGCACCCGCCTCGCCGCAAACGCCGAGGCCAACGTCCGGCGCTACGACGCAGACCACGTCCTCTCCCAATGGGACGCTATGGCGCTCTCGGCGCTGGAACAATCCGCCGCGTGCAAAAAGCAGGTGAAGCCCTATCCGGCCAACGCGACAGGTTACTAGACAGCCTGAGGATCGCGGTGTGATGACCTGAATTATCGGCGGCCTGAACGCATTCCAGTCGATACATTATGCGATCCTGGGCGCACAAATCGGAAACAAACACGAAACCGTATGCGGTAATCTGGGGCACGATCGGCTCGACGTTCATTCTGATGCAGCTCGGCGCCCCGAAGGAATTGACCGCGTCGTCTCCGCCATGACTAGATGCTGAGATGGACTAGGACGGTGGCTTGCGATCATGTCGAGGGTAGGCGGCGAAGCGCCCGAAGACAGTGAATGACCTGGGAGGCGAACTCGCGGGCCCTATCAGCATCCTCCTCATTGGCCGCGCGATCTCCGATGTCGAGGTAGCACTCTGCCAGGAATTCACAGAGCGGCAGCGCACTTTCGACTGCCTTTTGTGTCGCCCTCTCCGGACGCGAAGTGGTCAAAAACGGGTGTTCCAGCATCGTTTTTGACCTCAGGTCGGCTTCATTTGAACGAGCCAGTAGGTCGTCGCGCCCGCCCACCGTCGATAGTTCTGCCATCGATTTAAGGAGGTTCGACAACTTCCGCTCGAGGAGCGGCAAATCGCCTTTGTCGACCGAGAGTACCTGGCTTCGTTCCTGATGAAATGCACGCCGCCGCTCGCGTCTCAACGTGGCAACGTGACCGAGTTCCTCCCGGGCCATTCGTTCGGCCGCGTCTCTAATGTCTTGCGACCGGGCATGGGCCGAGACGTAAGACCAGAACACGAACGCGCGTTCCTCGTTGCGAACGGCAATCGAGAACGCGCGGTAGGCGCTCAGCATCTCGGGAGCCACGTTCCCCGCTCCCTCGTCGTCGAACAAATGCTCGGGAGGATGTGTGGAGACCGAGCGCGTTTTGTGTCGAAGCGCGTTCTCCCATTCGCCCACTTTTCTCAAGTGCGCCCGCTCCTCGGCGACCAGCGCGTCGAACACTGCCGCAAGCTCGGGACGTCCCATGGCCTTCATCCTGAGACCGAGGGCGACGTATCCGTCTATCGCTTCCTGTTCCATCGCACCAGCAAGCGCCAACAGCTCGTCCAATGAGGCCAGTTTCCAAGGATCAGAGGTGTTTGACGACATACCAGCTCACTCCTGTCAGGTCTTCCCCTTGCCCGAATATCCACTGTCAGAGAATCGTAAGTTTTTCCAACGAGGAGTTGTCTTTGATCAAGGTTAGGATACATTCTGATCTTGGGACGCAAAGAAATCCTACGGTCAGCGCAATGAACTTTTCACAAAGAGTTCGGTTGTCATTGTTTGCAAACATGCTCGTGCTTGCAGTGGCGTTCGTCGGACTTTTGTTCGGAACCGCAGCATTGGCAGGACAGCTTCCCACTTTTCTTGAAAGAGTCCAGCCGGGTGAGCTTTTTGAAGGGGCCGACCGCTTCGGAGACACCGTGGGTGAACCACCCATCGCGCCGGTCTATCGGGGTGATGACCTGCTCGGGTACGTTTATCTCAATTCCGATTTTACCAGTTCGGTCGGCTATTCCGGCAAGCCTATCCGCATCGCGGTTGGCATCGATCAATCCGGCATTATCAAGGGCTTCAAACTCCTCGAACACCACGAGCCGATCGTCCTGATCGGGATCCCTGAAGCCAAAGTCGTCGCCGCGTTGAATTCGATCATCGGCAAAGATCTTGGACGGGTCGCGGCCGGGGCTGAGCGCCCACCGGAGGTGGATATCGTCAGTGGAGCGACCGTGACGGTTCTCGTCATGGGCGACAGTATCGTCCGCTCGGCCGTCAGCCTCATTAGGAGCAACCGCTTGGCTGGCGGCCACTCGGTCGGCGTTCAACAGGCAACTGCCGTCAAAAAACTCGACCTTTCCAAGGATCAGGCGAGCGACTGGCAAACCCTCCTTGGCGACGGCTCCGTCCGGAGCCTTCGGTTGACGATTGGGGAGGTTTCGAAGGCCTTTCAAGAGGCCGGGCATGCGGAAGCGGCTTCCCATCCGGAGTCCGCAAACCCCGAAAACCGTTTCATCGATCTGTACATCGCGCCGGTGAGCGTGCCCGCGATTGGCAAGACGCTCCTGGGCGACGTCGCATATCAGCGCCTCGCCGGCAAACTCAAGCCGGGACAGTCCGCAATCCTTGTGGCGGGAGACGGAGCATACTCCTTCAAAGGTTCCGGCTACGTCCGAGGCGGCATTTTCGACCGCATCGAGTTGCTGCAGGACGGACAAGGGCTGCGGTTTCGCGATCGAGACCATACCAGGATCGCAGCGCTCGTGCCGTCGGACGCTCCCCGCCTGCGGGAGATCGCTTTGTTCGAAGTGCCGCTGGAATTCGCCTTTGACGCGACTGAGCCGTGGGAACTGGAACTGCTCGTGCAGCGTAGCAGCAGGGGTGCTCGGGACAAATCGGTTATCCCGTTTACGATCGGATACTCGCTTCCCCCCAGTTACTACACCGTCACCAAGGCCGAGGTACCGACGACGCCGGCCCAGACACCGCAGGTGGCGCCCTCCCAGGCTAGCGATCCGAAGTTGACGCCTGACGAAATACCGTTGTGGCAACGCATGTGGGAGATGAACAGCATCTCAATCGCAGTCACAGTCGCAGCTCTCCTTGTCCTGACCGCCATCTTCTTCTTCCAAGACTGGCTCGTCAAAAGGCCGAAATTTTTCGGCTGGCTTCGTACCGGATATCTGGTATTTACGCTCGTCTGGCTCGGTTGGTATGCCAATGCGCAGCTGTCGGTCGTCAACGTCCTCACGTTCACGAACGCGCTGGTCACCAATTTCAGCTGGGAGTTCTTCCTGGCTGCACCGTTGATTTTCATTCTTTGGGCCGCCGTCGCAGCCGGCCTCCTGTTTTGGGGGCGCGGCCCGTTCTGTGGCTGGCTCTGCCCGTTCGGCGCTTTGCAGGAACTGCTGAGCATCGTCGCCAAGCGCCTGAAGGTGCCGCAGGTCACCATCCCCTGGGGACTGCACGAGCGCCTTTGGCCTATCAAATACATCGTCTTCCTCGGGCTTTTCGGCATGTCGTTCTATTCGATGGCCTATGCGGAAATGCTCTCCGAGGTCGAGCCGTTCAAGACCGCGATTATCCTCAAATTCATCCGTGACTGGCCGTTCGTGGTCTTCGCCTTGGCGCTTCTTGCGGCTAGCCTCTTCATCGAGCGATTTTACTGCCGTTACCTCTGCCCGCTGGGGGCGGCACTTGCCATCCCTGGGCGCATCCGCACCTTCGAGTGGTTGAAGCGATGGCCAGAATGCGGCTCTCCCTGCCAGCGTTGCGCGAAAGAGTGCCCGGTACAGGCAATTCATCCGGAAGGCCCGATCAACGTCAACGAGTGCATCTACTGCATGCACTGCCAGGAACTCTATCATGACGACCAGCGCTGTCCGCACATGATCCAGGTGCGGCTCAAGCGCGAAAAATTCATGGCGCTGTCAACGCCCGGATCGAGAGGCGAAAAGACACCGCCGAAGACGCTTGTCACGCATAACGGAGAGCCCGTCACCAACTCGAAATAGGCACGCGGCAAATGTGAGCCGCATCTCAGGAGGCAATACCATGTCGAATGAAGATAAAAACCTGCCCCTTTTCAACCGACGCCAACTACTGGGTACCACCGCCGTGGCCGCGGCCGCAGGAGCGGCTACGGCCACCGGTGCGCTGGGCCTTGCAGGCGGGGCGTCTCCGGCCATGGCCCAGGAGCCGGCGAAGTGGGAGGTCCGCCCCGGCGAGCTCGACGAATACTACACCTTCTTCTCAAGTGGCCAGTCGGGTGAAGTCCGCATCGTCGGCGTTCCCTCGATGCGAGAAATCATGCGCATTCCGGTGTTCAACCGCTGCAGCGCGACGGGATGGGGGCAAACGAATGAGAGCCTGAAGGTCCTCACGGAAAACATGCGACCGGAGACGGTCGAGTTTCTCAAAGATCGCGGCGGCGTCTACCAGAACGGCGACCTTCACCACCCACACCCGTCGTTCACGGACGGCACCTACGACGGCCGTTACCTCTTTGCCAACGACAAATCCAACACACGCGTCTGCCGTATCCGTCTCGACGTCATGAAGTGCGACAAGATCATCGAGCTTCCAAACCAACATACCGTGCACGGGCTGCGCGTCCAGAAGTTCCCCAAGACAGGCTACGTGTTCTGCAACGGCGAAGACGGTGTGCCGATCCCCAATGACGGCAAGGTCCTGGACGATCCAAAGCAGTACCAATCCATTTTCACCGCGGTCGACGGCGAGACAATGAAAGTCGCATGGCAGGTCATGGTCGACGGCAACCTCGACAACGTCGACGCGGACTACCAGGGCAAGTACTGCTATTCGACCTGCTACAACTCGGAGGAGGGAGTAACTCTCGAAGAGATGATGAGCAAGGACATGGACTGGGTCGTCGTGTTCAATCTCAAACGCATCGAAGAAGCGGTCACCAAGGGCGACTACAAGGAGATCGGCGGCGTTCCCGTCATCGATGGCTCCCACGGCTCGAAGTACACCCGCTACATTCCGGTGCCCAACAGTCCTCACGGTATAAATACGGCCCCGGATGGCATCCACTTCGTCGCCAATGGCAAGCTGTCACCGACGGTCACGGTATTCGACGTGCGCAAGTTCGACGACCTCTTCGACGACAAGATCCAGCCGCGCGACACCGTCGTCGCCGAAACAGAACTTGGGCTTGGTCCGTTGCACACGGCCTACGACGGGAGGGGAAACGCCTATACGACGCTCTTCCTCGACAGCCAGGTGTGCAAGTGGAACATCGAGGATGCCATACGGGCGTTTAAGGGCGAGAAGGTCAATCCGATCCGCCAGAAGTTGGATGTCCATTATCAGCCCGGGCACAACCACTCCTCGATGGGCCAGACCAAGGAGGCCGACGGCAAGTGGCTCATCTCGCTTAACAAGTTCTCGAAAGATCGCTACCTCAACGCCGGCCCGCTGAAGCCGGAGAGCGATCAGCTGATCGACATCTCAGGGGATGAAATGGTGCTCGTCCACGACAACCCGACCTTCGCCGAGCCCCACGACGCAACAATCGTGCACGCGTCCAAGATCAACCCGGTTCACGTGTGGAACCGTGAGGACCCCTTCTTCGCAGACGCCGTCGCTCAAGCCAAAAAAGACAATATCGACCTCATGGTGGACTCCGAGGTGAAGCGCGATGGCGACAAGGTGCGCGTCTATATGACGTCGGCGGCTCCCGCGTTCGGGCTTGAGTCCTTCACCGTCAAGGAGGGCGACGAGGTGACCGTTTACGTCACCAACATCGACGAGGTCGAGGACCTGACTCACGGCTTCTGCATCGTCAATTACGGTATCAACATGGAGATCGGGCCGCAGGCGACGGCGTCAGTGACTTTCAAGGCCTCCAAGCCCGGGGTCTACTGGTACTATTGCACATGGTTCTGCCATGCGATGCACATGGAAATGAAGGGACGCATGATGGTCGAACCGAAGTCGGTATGATGAGGCGCGTGATGATCACAGCGATGGTGGCCTTCTGGGTCGCCATCGCCACCCCCGCCGAGGCCGCGGAGCGGACGGTCACGCCCGTCGATGACCTGGCATCGATCATCGAGGCGGCATCACCGGGGGACCGCATCATATTGCGTCCGGGCAAGTACAAGGGTCCCGTGAAAATCACCAAGTCCGTGACGCTGGAAGGCGAACCCGGCGCTGCGATCATGGGCGACGGAAAAGGCACCGTCGTCACCATCGACGCGGCCGGCGTAACACTCCGTGGTCTTGAAATCAGCGGTTCGGGCACGAACCTCGAAGGCATGGACTCAGGCGTGTTTGCCACCGAGAACGCAACAGGCGCGCTTATCGAACGCAACAGCGTTACCGGGAACCTCTACGGGATCTACGTCCACGGGGCCGCCGATTCCTTGGTCCGTAAAAACACGGTCATCGGCCTGAAGAAGGGCCACATGAGCGAGTTGGGCAACGGGATCGCGGTTTGGAACGCGCCGGGCGCCAAGATCATCGATAACGACGTCAGCTTCGGCCGCGACGGCATCTTCACGATCGCAAGCAAACGCAATGTGTTCAGTGGCAATAAATTCCACGACGTGCGTTTCGCGATCCATTACATGTACACCAACAACAGCGAGATCCGCGGCAACACGTCTATAGGAAACGCCGTCGGCTACGCGCTGATGTTCTCCAACAAGCTGAAAGTCGTCGGCAACGTGTCTGACGGCGACCGCGATCATGGCCTCGTGCTGAATTTCGCCAACGGATCGCAAATAGAGGGGAACACCGTCATTGGGCGGATGCAGCCCCAGAGCCGATGGACAACCGCCGGAAATCACGACCCCGCTGACAAAATGCCTTCCGATGACAGCCCAACGAGCCCCAACGCCAACCTTTCGGGCGAGCGCTTGGGTCCCGAGAAGTGCGTTTTCATCTACAACGCCAACAAGAACCGGCTGAAGGGCAACAGGTTTGACGGCTGTTCGATCGGCATTCACTTTACGGCCGGCTCGGAGGGTAATTCGATAAGCGGAAACGCCTTCATCAACAACCGCAATCAGGTCAAATACGTGGGAACTCGGTATCTCGATTGGTCGGTCGACGGCCACGGCAATTACTGGAGCGACAATCCGGCGTTTGATCTCGATGGCGACGGGCTCGGTGACAACGCCTATCGTCCAAACGATGTCATGGACAAGGTGATGTGGACCGCTCCCCAGGCCAAGGTGCTGGCCACCAGCCCCGCAGTCCAGGTCATCCGCTGGGCTCAGGCTCAATTCCCGGCCCTTCTACCGGGCGGCGTCGTAGACAGCCATCCCCTGATGGCACCCCCCACCCAAGGGAGGCCGGCGCAATGAATGTCACGACGGTGGCAGTATCCGGGGTCGCCAAGCGCTATGGCAGCGTCGAAGCCGTCAGGGATGTTACGTTCGAGCTCACAGAAGGGGAAACGGTCGCGCTTGTCGGCCACAACGGGGCTGGCAAGACGACACTGATCAAACTCATGCTTGGGCTCATTCGCCCCTCGACGGGCAGCGTGCTCGTTCTCGGCGAGGATCCGGCCAAGGGCGACTTCGAGGTCCGCAGGCGGCTTGGCTACCTGCCGGAAAGCGTTTCCTTCCACATGGCCCTGACGGGGCGCGAAACGCTGGCCTTCTACGCCCGCCTCAAGCGCGTCGAGGTCTCCTCGGTGCCTGAGCTTCTGGAGCAGGTTGGTCTGGCTCCGGTTGCCGCCGACCGTCCGGTTCGGACCTATTCAAAGGGGATGCGGCAGAGACTGGGACTGGCGCAGGCACTGCTTGGCCACCCGCGGGTCCTGCTTCTGGACGAACCTACGAGCGGTCTCGATCCGGCTCTTCGTCGGCGATTCTACGACATCCTGGACGGATTGCGCTCCGCTGGAACCACAATCCTTCTTTCGTCACACGCATTGACCGAACTCGAAGGCCGTGCCGATCGCGTGGTGATCGTCAACGAAGGCGTCAAGGTCGCTGATGGATCGCTGGACACATTGCGCGGTTTGGCTCAGCTACCCACGCGCGTGAGTGTCAGGCTTGCCAACGGCAAATCGACCGCTGACTGGAATGCAGGAGGTGGATGGAGGATCACGGGCGTCGATACCGTCGAGACCGAGGTGGCAATGGACGAAAAAGTCGCACTCCTTCGGGAGGTCACAGCCAACCCTGCGGAGGTTGCCGGGCTGCAACTCGTCGAGCCGACATTGGACGACCTCTATGCCCATTTTCTTGGCGGGCGGAAGGCGGCCGAATGAAGAACATTCTTATTATGGCCCGCAAGGAGATCCGGGAAGGCTTGCGCAATCGATGGGTGCTCGGAGCTACCCTTCTCCTTGCAGCATTGGCGCTCACCCTCACCGCACTGGGGAGCGCGCCGACCGGGAATGTCGGGGTCAACCAACTCGACGTTGTCATCGTCAGTCTTTCCAGCCTGACCATCTTTCTCGTGCCGTTGATCGCGCTCCTGCTCTCGCACGACGCGATCGTAGGCGAGATGGAGCGCGGCACCATGCTGCTGCTTCTAAGCTATCCGATTGGACGCAATCAGGTCATTCTCGGCAAGTTCCTCGGCCACATTGCCATCCTCTCGTTTGCGACGCTCTGCGGCTATGGTGCCGCCGCCCTGGCGCTCGCTATCACGGGAGGCAACATCGACACGGGCAGTTGGTGGGCCTTCCTCAACATGCTCGGATCGTCGGTGCTCCTAGGGGCGGTATTCGTCGCGATCGGATACCTCGCCAGTGCGATCGTCAGCGAGCGGAGCACGGCGGGCGGGATAGCTATCGGCATCTGGCTGCTTTTTGTCCTGATTTACGACATGGCGTTGCTCGGCGCACTGGTCGCGGCGGGAGGGCATGCTATCCCGTCAGGCCTGCTGGATGCGGTTTTGCTATTCAATCCAACCGACGCTTACCGGATGCTCAACCTCGGTTCGGGAGAGGCGAGCGCCTTTTCGGGTCTGGGCGGTGTCGCCGAGCATTCCGGGCTTAATGCCGCGATGATGGTCGGCGCACTGGCTGCGTGGACCATCGTGCCGCTAGCGCTCGCCGCGGCAGTATTTTCGAGGAGGGAGCTATGAGACGCGCTTTGGTGGCCGCGGCACTCCTGTCGGCCTTTCTGCTCGCAAGCTGCAAGGAAGAGCAAAAGGCTCCTCCGCCCGCACCGTACGCGCTGACGTCCGAAGCGACAGGCAGATACTGCGGAATGAACGTGCTCGAACACCCAGGACCCAAGGGGCAGATCATTTTGGATGCGCAAGTTCCCGAACCCATCTGGTTTTCGTCCGCTCGCGACGCCTTGGCGTTCACCATGCTGCCGGAGGAGCCGAAGGACATCGCGGCGATCTACGTCTCCGACATGAGCAAGGCGCCAAGCTGGGAGAAGCCCGGAGAAAACAACTGGATTGACGCCCGCAAGGCTTTCTACGTCATCGGCAGCTCTTTGCGGGGCGGCATGGGCGCGGAAGAGGCTGTGCCGTTCGGCACAGAGGAAGCGGCGCAACAATTTTCCGTCAAGAACGGCGGGCGCGTCGTCCCGTTCGGCGAGGTCCCGCAGGACTACGTGCTGGGTGCAGGCGGTGTCGACGCCACGACAACCAGCCCCGACGCCGAGGAAAGTGTGGAAGGGCACAACCATGGCTAAAGGATATACTCGACGCCGCGCAATCGCGATTTTCGCCGCAGCTGCCGGTTTGCCCCTCCTGACTGCCGCAAAGGCAGCATCAAGCACCGTCACCTGGAAGGGACAGGCTCTCGGCGCGCCAGCGACACTGATCCTCAATCATGAAGACCGCGCGCGAGCCGAACGATTGATCGACACAGTCGTCGCCGAGGTCACAAGACTGGAACGCGCGTTCAGCCTCTATCGTGACGATACCGCGCTTTCCGAGTTGAACCGCGTCGGCGCTCTGGTCGCTCCCCCGCAAGACCTTGTGGCGCTGCTTGGCTCCTGCCAAGAATTTTGGAACATGAGTGACGGCGGGTTCGATCCCACTATACAGCCGCTGTGGTCGCTATACCGAGACCACTTCACGCGGCCCAAGGCGGACCCATCCGGCCCTTCAGCCGAAAAGATCAGGGACACGCTCGACGCCGTTGGCTTCGAAGGGATCAGGTTCGATCGGGATCGCATCGTCCTGACTCGACCGAAGATGGCACTGACCTTGAATGGCATCGCCCAAGGCTACGTCACGGACAGGATCGTGGACTTGCTGCGAGACGCCGGGGTAACTAGCAGTCTCGTGAACATGGGGGAAAATCGCGCTGTAGGCTCGAGGTTGGATGGAACGCCCTGGCGGATCGGCCTAGCAGAGCGACAGGACGACGCGTTTCCCGACGTCGTTCTCGACGTGATCGACAAGGCTGTCGCGACCTCCAGTGGCATGGGTTTCCACTTCGACAAGGCCCAGCGTTTCAGCCATATCCTTGATCCGCGCACCGGAGGAGCAGCTGCATTGTACAGGCGTGTGACCGTCATCGCCGATGATGCGACCACCGCCGATGCTCTGTCGACGGCATTCAGCTTGATGGATGAGACCATTATCCGATCCACGTTAGACCGCAGATCAGGCGTACTGGTTGATCTTGTCCGGGCGGACGGCGGCCATCGCCGTTTCGAAACACGAGCCTGAGGACGCACAACGCGGATGCTCGCATTTTCCATAGCGCAATCACACCAATCTCAACGGAGTACTTGACCATGCACCTTCTGAAAAATCTGGCTGCGGCAACTTTGCTCACAATGATCGCAGTTCCGGCCGCAGCTGCGGACTTCGAGGTTCATATGATGAACAAGGGCCCTGACGGGGTGATGGTATTCGAGCCTGCGCTGACGAAGGTGCAGCCAGGTGACACGATCACCTTCCTTCCCACCGACAAGGGTCACAACGCTGAAACGATGAAGGGTTTGATCCCGGAAGGAGCCGAAGCCTTCAAGAGCAAGATCAACGACACTTTGAAACAGGCGTTCACGGTGCCAGGAGCCTATGTGATCAAGTGCACGCCGCATTTTTCGATGGGCATGGTTGCCGTCGTCGTGGTTGGGGACTCTCCGGCGAACCTCGATTCGATCAAGTCTGCGAAACTCCCGAAGAAGGCCCGCGAACGGGTCGACAAGGCGCTTTCGCAACTCTAGGCTTGCTCCAAGAGAAAACCGGCGGGCGACGAGATCACAAAGCTCGCCGGCTTCTCCCGCACGATCGGCCGCATTGGCGTCTTGGCTTCGCCGCCCCACCGGCTCGCTCTTGCTTTTGAAGCCCGGCGATCAACAGTCGCCGAGTTTCCTCCATTGCCTGCCGCCGCGAGACCTGAACAATGACGACCGGCGTATCGACTATTTCAGAACTCGATGGGGTGCCTCACGTTCGGCTGCCACCGGCCGTTCAGTTTGCCGAGTCTGTCTGTGGCCGCCGCGCCCTCCTGGCTTTCCACTGGCCACAAGCAACCAGGGTGCAATAGCCCCGTCAGACCACTCTAATCAACGCCTCTATCGCATCCTTCCAAGATAGGGCCGCCGTTCCAATTCAGCGGATTTCTGGGATTGCCTGAGTCGGAGAAGGTCCTTGCGGGTGACAAGGCCGACCAAGGTGCCGGATAGCGGATCCGTGATGGGTATCCTCGCAGCATCGGTCGCAATCATGATGTCCGCGATGTGACCAACAGTGTCGTCGGGATGCCCGATCGGGATCGAGGTGTCCGATACCTTGTCTGCCAGCATGTCGGCCCCAATGTCCGGACCTCGCTGCCACCGAAGCGCATCTGAACGCGAAACCATACCGACAAGCGCGCCGGCCCCGTCAACGACCGGATAGGTCCGGTGTGCCTCATCCGCCGCGGCGAAATGCGCACACACCTCCGCCACCGACATCGTCGCCGGCAAGGTGTCGACTGTGCTGACCATAATGTCGCGAGCCCGGGCGAACTCAAAAGGGTCGACACCGTATTCACGGCTGATGTGCTGTCCTCTCCGCGCAATCTTCTCCGTCAGGATCGAGCGCCTCAGCAGGAGCACAGTCACGGCGTAGGCGGCAATCGTGGCGGCCAGCAAGGGTATGAGCGTGCTGAGATCGCCGGTGATCTCGATCGCGAAAAACGTTCCGGTCAACGGCGCGCGCATCGTGCCACCCATCATCGCCGCCATGCCGAGAAGCGCCCAGAATCCCGGATCTCCGGGAAGCATCAAGCCCGTCAGCCATCCTAGTGCGCCTCCGAGGATCAGCAACGGCGCCAGCACACCGCCCGATGTGCCCGACGAGAGAGCGATGAGCCAGATCGTGGCCTTGACCAAGAGAATGGCGATGACCGTCGATGTTGGCCAGCTGTTTTCGAGCAGCCCCTCGATCACGTCGTAACCGACACCGAGAGCATGTGGCTCGACTAGGCCACCGAGCCCAACGGCAAGACCTCCGAGCGCCGGCCACCACATCCAGTGGATCGGCAGGCGCTCGAACAGATCTTCAATCTTGTAGAGGAGAGTCGTGAGCAGCCCGGACTGAAGGCCGGCAATAATCCCCACTCCGGCACAAAGCAGAATATCCCACCACGGAAAATCGATCTGGAAATGCGTCGGGAACAGCGGTCCACTTCCGAACAGCAGCGGTCGCCAGGAGATGGCAACGCAGGCTGAGACTGCCACGGGAATGAAGCTGCGGGGCTTCCATTCAAACAGGAGGAGTTCGACCGCAAGCATGACGGCTGCGACAGGTGAGCCGAAGATTGTCGTCATGCCGGCCGCCGCCCCTGCGACCAACAAGGTCTTTCGCTCTGCCGCACTCAAATGGAAAAACTGGGCAAAAAGCGAACCAATCGCGCCACCGGTCATGATGATCGGCCCCTCGGCCCCGAACGGGCCTCCCGTGCCGATCGAAAGCGCCGACGACAGCGGTTTCAACACGGCAACCTTCGCTGACATGCGACTGCCGCCGATAACGATGGCTTCTATCGCTTCGGGGATACCATGCCCGCGGATCTTCTCCGATCCGAAACGCGCCATCAGGCCAATGACGAGCCCTCCAACCACCGGGATCAAGGCCATCCAGGGCGAGAAGATCACGTCGGCTATCCGCGCTTCCCCGATGCTCACCCGCCCAAACCAGACGATGTTGGTGACGAGAGCAATCAGATTGACGAGGAACCAGGCCGCGAACGCGCCACCGGTTGCGACGA
Organism: Ensifer sp. ENS07; assembly: GCF_014852185.1. Classification (NCBI taxonomy): domain Bacteria; kingdom Pseudomonadati; phylum Pseudomonadota; class Alphaproteobacteria; order Hyphomicrobiales; family Rhizobiaceae; genus Ensifer; species Ensifer sp. ENS07. Next base: position 18,073 of record NZ_JACVBE010000026.1, read on the forward strand.
TTATCGCCATTCCGATCAACAGGAGCACGCGCCGGTCGGTGGTGAAATCACCAGCTTCGCGGCGAGCAAGGCCGCCCATGAAATCGTGCTGGTGCGGACGGGAAGGTTTTGACGACATCGGGAAACCTGTGTGGCGGCTGAACAGAGGGTGCGATCGCCCGCAGCGCACATATATCGCAATGCGATATAAATCAAGTCGGTGTTGGCAGCTCGTCCCGCGAGCGCTATGCACATAGCCCGTGAAACACTCCTGGTGCCAAAGTCTGTGACCAAGAAACAAGACGCACTCACCGATGCCGACTACGAGGCGCTTGCCAACCTGCGCTACGCCCTGCGGCGTTTTACGGATTTTTCGACGTCGGCAGCACAGCACGAGGGGCTCCCAAGTCAGCAACATCAGGCCCTGCTGGCCATCAAAGGCCATCGCGGCGAAGCTCCCATGACGGTCGGAGACTTGTCCGAGCGCCTGGTCGTTGCCCGGCACACCGCTTCCGAACTCGTCGAGCGGCTCGTGGGGGCCGGCTATGTCACGCGTGAGCTCGATCCGCATGACAGTCGCCGCCAGACGCTTGCGCTTACTGCGAAGGCGGAAGACATCCTTACGCGATTGAGCGCCATTCATCTGACCGAGATCCGGGAGATGGCCCCGCGCTTGATAGAGCTGCTTAACGATCTCCAGATTAAAGGCCCACTCTGAGAGCCTTTATCAACTGCGTGCGCGCAATTGCTCATCCCGGCCCAGTTCCTGCTTTGAACTATTCCGCCTTCGTCACCCGGAGAAGCGGGAGTAAACCGACGCTTTATTTATGTCGCATTACGACATATATTGCAACGTGCGGGATTGTCGGAGTGCCCGATTGATCTCTTCCCGCCAAATGAGGAGCAGTGTAAGCGACAAGCCGGGGCCGTTCAGGCGGCGTAGGTGATGGCCTGGGGTCTGATAGCTCGCTCGACAATGTTGGAGTCGAGCTCGACACGGCCGTCGGTCAGGAAGCGCTCGAATATGTCGCGACGCGATATGGCATACCAGAGAGCTTCGGCGAGTTTGGATTTTCCCGACACCCGCGGCAAAGTTGCTGCCAGAGTGTAAAGAGGTCACGGACTGGAGTTGCGGTCTCCAAAGTCCCCGATCATTGTACTCTCCGGTTGGCCGACTTTTTTACTCTTCCGCGGCCGGCAAACAACAGATGACGCTAACACTAGCGTTGGCAGATGGTTAAATGCAAGTGCTTGTTATTCCTGTATAAAACTGGCGCACCGAACAGGATGAAATTGGGAGCAGATACAGCATTGTAGTAGCTATATAATTTTCTGATGCAGTCAAAAACCAAGATGCGCAAATTCCTACGTCCTGATCGGGACAATGCCGCCTGCCGCCATCTCGGCGGCCTTAATCGGCTTCAGTCGTTCGATATGCGGCTGCATTCGCTTCATGACCCGTACCAACGGATCGCCTTCAAGCCACATAGGTCCAGGAGCAACGCCCGCTGTCTTACTGTGATGGTCAAACCACGCGATCAACTCGGGTGTCGGGTTCGAATGAAACATGATACGGATGAGTGTGTCGCGGTCAGCGGAGTAGCCACCAAGCGCGTATATATCGCTGCTGTTGAGACTATCGATCTCCAATACAACCTCGGATTGTGTTCCGCCGTAGCGCCCGGCTCCATCGGCACACCCCGTGATGAAGCCCCTCTCGCGATCTAAGGCGATTAAAAAATCGTCGGACCGATACAAGGTGTCGAGGTTTAGGATGATGCTGCCGGCGGGCGGTTTGAGCGCAACGATGACGCCCTGCCATCCTTCAGGTGGCACGCCACCTTTGAATGTTTTGGCAATTGCCGGAGAGAGGGTCCAAGCTGACATCATTTCAGGAAGGTTGCGCTCGGCGATTAGATCCCAGACGGATCCCTTTTCCAGTGCGATCTGGCGATAAGTTACCAGGTTACACTGACGAAACCGCTCGTCGATCTCCGCGGACAACTCTTTCAGACGCTGTCGTTTTGCATTTAATCGGGTTCTTCCTCAATTTCTGTGGTTAACAGAGTGTTAGCGCCTCGACTGCTATCTGCGGGGATGCGAGCGCAATTGAAATGGTCACCCGGCCCAGGGGTCAAGGTTCTGGGTATTACCGTTCAAGATGAAGAAAACTGGGTTGTTTCTGCCGCTGCGAAACCTGTCGG
>NZ_JACVBE010000027.1:0-17869 GCF_014852185.1 Ensifer sp. ENS07
CGTGGCCGCCGGATTATCGCGCTTCAATTGCCGCAAGAGCGTGTCGTCGCTGACCGGCATGCCGAGCCGATACATCAAGTGCTCTCCCGGACGACCGCCCATCGTGTACGGGACGAGCTGGTGTAACGCCACCTCGTCTTCTTATGGGCGCTCCACTTAACGCGCCCTGACTTGGACAGAATTCAAGCTTGCCGTCACGACAGTCCCCGTAGTGGGCCGCAGGCAGCTCGAAGTAAAGGTGATTGGCGCGGGTAGGACGTTTGCTGACCTTGCAGGTCATCTTAACTCCAAATGAAATGCTCGAGAAGCTTACGCTTCAAGCCGCAGGCACGAACCGGTCGACGTTCAAGGCAGCGAAGCACCTGAGCCTGCCCGGCTTATGCGCCGGGTCTATTTTTTACCGTGAACGTGACCGTGGGCCGCTCCATTCCGCGCCGGCTTCTTTCGCGGAGCCGGTGTCGGAGGTTCGCCGGCCTTCCCGTCAAGGTAAGGTTCAAGCGCCTCACGGACCGTCAGCTCCGGAAAGACCTGGCGGTCCATGATGTAGCCGCGCACGACGCTGCGATGATGCGCGTCGATGAGTTCCATCGCGGGCTTCAATCGACCCTTCTCCAGCAGTTCGATGACCTTGGCATGGTCGTCGAGAAGGTTGCAGTAATCGAAGTCCGCAGTGATCAATGAGCGTAGCAACGTCGTACGTCGAACCAGTTGGGCGTGGATGTCCTGCATCACTTTGTTGCGGCTCAGGCGCACAAAAACGGTATGGAATTCCTGACCTAGGACGTCGGCGAGCGCATCGTTACCTGCTGCCACTGCCTGTCGCTGCCGTTCTACGTGCTGGCGCAACTCGGCCCAGCCGGCAGGGCCAAGGCGGTTGCTCAACTGAGCCGCGACGCCCTGTTCGACAAGTGTAAGCGCATCGTAAATCTCCAGCGCGTCCTGCATGCTGGGGCGAGCGACAAAAGCGCCTCGATTGCGCTCGATCTGCGCCAGGCCGTCGTCGGCGACACGGATGAGCGCTTGACGGACCACAATGCGGCTGACGTCGAATACCTCAGAAAGCTCCCGCTCCCCGAGCTTGCAGCCAGGCACCAGCCTGTGATCGAGGATCGCTCGAGTCAACATGTCGGCAATGGCCTGCGAGCGGTTGCGCATGGCAATTCTCCTTACCGGCAGCGCCCTTACTAGGGCGGACCTACCCAGATTTCCTGCCCCGCAGACGGCGTTGCATACCCCGAATTCCGGTTTCTATATCGGTATTCAATCCTTGCAATCTGTCAATAAAAAATCTGGTTTGGGAATTCAATTTGTTATTGATTGATATCCAATCTTGTGTTTCCAATATGGACAGAGCTAGGTTCACGGGGAAGCGCTAGCCAACAGGGAGGATGCGATGAGCATGGCAGCCCTTTGTACCGATAGAGTTCTTCTCAACGACTGGCATGTCATCGCAGACTTGACGAATTTGGCGATCGACGCGCCCTTCCAAACACACCTCCTGGGCGTCGACCTCACCGTCTATCGCCGCGGGCGCTACGGTAGCGAAGTGATCCGCAACGACACCGGAGCCATGGTGAATGCAACGAGACGGTATGGCTTTCTCTGGGCTTGTCTCGGCACGCCCGAGCGAGAAATTGTCTTCGTGCCCGAAGCCGAGGAGCCGGACCGGCATCTGGTCACCGGCGGCTCGATCGCCGTTAAGGTCTCGGGGCTTCGCGCGGTCGAGAATTTCCTGGACATGGGCCACTTCCGATTCGTCCATACCGGCTGGCTCGGCGATGAACCACATACGGAGGTCGCGCCCTATAAGGTGGAGCTGACGCTCGCCGACGAGCTTGTCGCAACCGAATGCCAGTTCTACCAGCCGGTCGCCTCACCGACTGCCAGGGAAGGCTTCATCGTCGACTACGTCTACAAGGTGATCCGCCCCTACACGGTGGCACTCTACAAAAGCAATCCGGTGCAGAAGAACCGGCTCGACGTCATCACCCTGTTCGTCCAACCGGTAGATCAGGAAAATTGCGTTGCACATCCTTTCCTGACCTATCTCAAGGACGGGATCGAAGAAGCTGGAATCCGCAGCTTCATGCAACTGATCTTCGCTCAGGACAAACCGATCCTCGAGAACCAGGTGCCCAGGCGCCTGCCGCTAGATCCGCGCGCAGAAACGCCGGACGCCGTAGCGGTGTTGTATCGACGCTGGCTGCGCGACAAATCGGTGACCTACGGCGCAATACCAGCGCGGATGTGACCGCCCAGATTATAAAGGACATACACATGATTAACACGCGATGCACGGATCGGGTGATCCTCGATCTCTGGCACCCACTTGCCGCCTTGTCGGAAGTTGTGGCAGGTGTCGTTACAGAAACCGTTCTGCTAGAAGAGCCCGTTAGCTTCACGCTTGACGGCGACGGTAGCGCGGCCGTTTGGCGTAAGCGACCCGACATCGTCCAAGGCAGTCCAATCGACGTTGCAAGTGTCACCGACACGTTACCGCTCAAGCTCGCATATGGCTATATCTGGACGTCCCTCGGGAACCCGCCTGACGAACTGTTTCCTATCCCCGAGTTCGAAGAGACGGATCGGCGCAGACTGAATGCCGCCACCGTGGGGGTGAACGTGTCGGCGCCGCGGGCGATCGAGAATTTCCTCGACATGGGACATTTCCCGTATGTCCACACCGACATCCTCGGAGCCGAACCACACACTGAGGTAAAGGAATACGACGTCGAAATCTCCGTCGACCGCAACGAGATCTTGGCGACCCGATGCAGATTCTATCAGCCGATGGCTTCGGCTACGTCGGATGGCGGCGCCGATGTCGACTACGTCTACCGCGTGCCGCATCCTTATTGCTCGGTGCTCTACAAGTCGAGCCCAGTGGACGAAACTCGTCTCGATGTAATCGCCGTCTTCCTGCAGCCGGTCGACCAAGAACATGTCCGTGCGCACATGATGCTTTGTATCCTCGACGAAGAAAATGAGGACAAGGTCATCAAGCGCTTTCAGCAAACGATCTTCGGACAGGACAAACCGATCCTCGAGAACCAGTTTCCGAAACGGCTACCACTCGATCCACGCGCTGAAACGCCCATCCGGGCGGACAAGTCGGCCATCGCCTACCGCCGGTGGCTGAGCCAGAAAGGCGTGACATATGGGGTGATCCCCGCATCCACCTAAGCGCCCGCTTTCGCCCAAGCACGAAACCTTGTGAGAAACAAATGCTCGACCTAGCCAAATCCAGATGGCATCCCATCGCTGCAGCGACAGACCTTCCTTTGCGACATGTATTCCACGGCCAGTTGCTCGGCCGCGAATTCGCCGTTTGGCGCGCGGATGACGGACATGTCAACGTCTGGGAAAACCGGTGCCTGCACCGCGGAGTCCGCCTGTCGATCGGAATCAACGACGGCCGCGAGTTGAAGTGTCAATATCACGGCTGGCGCTATTCGAACCGCACCGCTGGCTGCACCTATATTCCTGCGCATCCAGCCGACGCCCCTGCCCGGACCATAACCAATCGTACCTTCGCCGCCATTGAACGATATGGCCTGGTCTGGTCCGCGGAAGAACCGCGTGACGGTGTGCCGGAAGTGTCCGGGTTCGCGGAGGCAGAGGTCTTGGTGCTCCGAGGCATCCCGGTCGACGCGCCAGCCAATGTCGTCGCAGCAAGGCTGAGCCGCTACCGCTTCCAACCTAACGGTAAGGTTGAAGGTAGGAACGCCGAAGTAGTGGTAGAAGCTTCGAACGGCTTTTCAGTGGTTCTGCGTTCCACCGAGGCTGGTTTCAGCACTCTCGCCGTGTTCTTCGTTCAGCCCGTTGATTCCAACCGATCGGTGATCCGCGGCGTCCTAGACAGCGGGGTGGCGGGATCTCAGCGCCTCGCTGTCCTGCGGCACCACGACGAACTCATCTCACGACTACGTCTGGCAATTGAAGCCGATGCTGCACGAGAACCCGCCCCGCCGCCGCTTGTGCCAATCATCGAACGTGTCTCCCCCGAGCTAGCCGAGATGCCCGATGAAGCCTTGCAGCATCGCAAGGCGACGATCCGAGTTGAAGTTGCGAGGAAGTGGCCGGCGGCGGACGGAATAGCCGGTTTCGAGCTTCGGCCCATCAAAGGAATTCTGCCAACCTTCCAGCCGGGCGCGCATATCGATGTGCACCTGCCCAACGGACTGATCCGGCAGTACTCGATCACCAACGGCCCGGGCGAGAGCGACAGATATGTCATCGGTGTCAAGCTGGAGCGAGATTCCAAAGGTGGATCGACCTGCCTGCATGACAGCGTACGCGCAGGCGACGTGCTGGCCATTTCGGAGCCGCGCAATAACTTTCCCCTGCGCCGCGATGCGGTAAAAACGATCTTCATCGCCGGCGGGATCGGCATAACACCGCTGCTGGCGATGGCACAGGCCCTCAACAACCAGAAACTCTCGCACGAGCTACACTATTTCGCGCAGAATGAAGATCAGCTCGCATTTCCCGAACGTTTGCGAGCGCTTGGCAGCTCACTAGTACCGCATCTCGGCCTAGCGCCCGATCAGACTGTCGCCAGGCTACGAGAACTTCTCAGCGGCTACGCACCGGATATGCATGTATATCTCTGTGGTCCCGGGCCGATGCTGGAGGCTGCGCGCAACGTCGCTTCCGAACTGGGTTGGCCCGACGCGTCCGTGCATTTCGAGTACTTCAAAAACACTAATGTCATAGACGACAGTACGAGTTTCGAGGTCGCTCTCGCGCGCTCCTGCATGACGCTTACCGTTCCCGCCGGGCGAACGATCCTGGAGGTAATGCGTGAAGCCGGCATTGACATGCCTTCGTCCTGCGAACAAGGCGCGTGCGGCACCTGCCTAGCAACGGTCATCGAAGGCGAGCCCGACCACCAGGACGTCTATCTCAACGAAGTCGAACGCAAGTCGGGCACGAGGATCATGACTTGCGTATCCCGCGCCAAGTCCGCGCGGCTTGTGCTCGATCTTTAGGAGTTTGTTTTATGATTACTCTCTACGACTACGAGCTGTCCGGCAACTGTTACAAGCTGCGCCTCCTGATGGGCATGCTCGGCATAAACTGGAAAACGATTCCCATCGACTTTTACCCGGGTCGGGAGCACAAATCGGAATGGTTCCTTCGCGTTAATCCGCTCGGTCAGCTCCCCGTCATCGAGGACGAGGGCCTCGTCCTACGCGACGCCCAGGCAATCCTGGTCTATCTCGCGTCGAGATACGATCCTGCAGGAACTTGGTATCCACGCGACGATCCGTCTCTTCTCGGCGAGATCAGCCAGTGGCTCGCGTTCGCCGACGCTATCACGGGCACTGCCTCGGCCGCTCGGCTGCACGACGCTCTGTTCTACGACTTCGACGTCGACACTGCCCGCGCTGGTGCCCATCGGCTGTTCCGCATCCTAGACCAGCACCTTTGGTTCGGCGAGCAGGTGGGGCGGGACTGGATCTGTTCTTCGGCCCACCCGACGATCGCGGACATCGCCTGTTTTCCATACATCATGCTGTCGGAAGAAGGAGGCATTTCACGACAGGACTATCCGGCCATCCGCCGTTGGTGTGATCGGGTCAAGCGCATTCCGGGTTTTACCGTGATGTCGGGCGTGTTTCCAGCAGGACCGGCTAAGGCGGCTTGATGTCAACTGATTAAAGGCCGCGCCGCAGCGCTCGGCCATGTTCCACTTGGGAGTTATACAAATATGAAGACTCGTGCCGCCGTTGCCGTACAAGCCGGCAAACCGTTGGAGATCATGGAGGTTGACCTCGAAGGTCCTCGGGCCGGTGAAGTGCTAATTGAGGTGAAAGCCACCGGCATCTGCCACACTGACGACTTCACGCTTTCGGGTGCCGATCCGGAAGGCCTGTTCCCGGCGATCCTCGGTCATGAGGGTGCCGGCATCGTCGTCGACGTCGGTCCGGGCGTGACCTCGGTGAAGAAGGGCGACCACGTCATTCCGCTTTACACGCCGGAATGCCGCCAATGCTACTCGTGTCTCAGCCAGAAAACCAACCTCTGCACCGCGATCCGCTCGACGCAAGGTCAAGGCCTGATGCCGGATGGCACCTCCCGCTTCTCGATCGGCAAGGACAAAATCCACCATTACATGGGCTGCTCGACCTTCGCCAACTACACGGTGCTGCCGGAAATCGCCGTCGCCAAGGTCAACCCGAACGCCGCCTTCGACAAGATTTGCTACATCGGCTGCGGCGTCACCACCGGCATCGGCGCGGTCATCAACACCGCGAAGGTGGAGATGGGCTCGACCGCGATCGTCTTCGGCCTTGGCGGTATCGGCCTCAATGTGCTGCAGGGCCTGCGCCTCGCGGGTGCCGACATGATCATCGGCGTCGACATCAACCCCGACCGAAAGGAATGGGGCGAGAAGTTCGGCATGACGCATTTCGTCAACGCCAAGGAAGTCGGAGACGACATTGTGCCCTTCCTTGTCAACATGACGAAGCGGAATGGCGACCTGATCGGTGGTGCAGACTACACCTTCGACTGCACCGGCAATACCAAGGTGATGCGCCAGGCGCTGGAATCTGCGCACCGCGGCTGGGGCAAGTCGGTGGTCATCGGCGTTGCGGGCGCGGGCCAGGAAATCTCCACCCGGCCCTTCCAGCTCGTCACCGGTCGCCAGTGGATGGGTACTGCCTTTGGTGGCGCACGCGGCCGCACCGATGTGCCCAGGATTGTCGACTGGTACCTGGAGGGTAAGATTCAGATCGACCCGATGATCACCCACACCATGCCGCTCGAAGAGATCAACAAAGGCTTCGAACTGATGCATTCCGGCGAAAGCATCCGTGGGGTCGTAGTTTATTGAGTTTCACAAACCAGTCAGCCGCTTTCGCTCCTACCCCGAAAGTCGGTTTCTCCTGGCTGGTGTGCGCCGGTGTGAGAAGCATGCTCCTCCAGCCCTGCTTCTCGCACCGGCGATTAATCGGAGATCCTCGATGCAAAACAACTTGAATACCATTTCCGTCTGGAAGTCTTTCGGTGGCATGCAGGGCGTGTACAGCCACCACTCCGAACAATGTGCGTGCGAGATGACCTTCTCCGTGTTCATCCCTCCGACGGCGGTCCACCATCCTTGCCCGGTGCTCTGGTACCTCTCGGGATTAACGTGTTCACATGCCAACGTCACCGAAAAAGGAGAATTCCGCGAAGCAGCGGCGGCTCTGGGCCTGATCATTGTTTGTCCAGACACCAGTCCGCGGGGCCCCCATGTTCCCGACGACGCGGATAACTGGCAGTTCGGTATCGGCGCAGGCTTCTATCTTGATGCAACCGAAGCGCCGTACTCGGCCAACTACAGAATGTATTCTTACCTGACGCTGGAGCTGCCCGCGCTTGTGGCTGCCAACTTTCCGGTTGACGTAGCTCGACAGGGCATATTTGGCCACTCTATGGGAGGGCATGGTGCGATGACTATCGCCCTCAAGAACCCTGAGCGCTACAGGAGCTGCTCGGCCTTCGCTCCGATCGTGCAGCCGATGACGGCGGATTGGTCCAAGCCGGCGCTTCGAAGATATCTGGGTCCGGATGAAAGGTCCTGGCGAAACTATGATACCACTGCTTTGATCGAAGGGGGACATCGCTTCTCCGAGTTTTTCGTCGATCAGGGCGAGGCTGACAGTTTTTTGTCGAGCGGACTTCGCCCTTGGTTGCTGACTGCAGCATGCGACACGGCGGGAATCCCGCTGAACCTTCGAATGCACGAAGGCTACGATCACTCATATTACTTTATCTCTACTTTTATGGGAGATCATCTGGCCTGGCACGCCGAGAGACTAAAATGAGGAAACTATCGCGCTCGCGCACAGCAGGCCGAACAGGCGGCCGACGTCGGCGCTGAAGGCCGACGGCCACTGCCCGCAGGCTCGCCGTTTCTCGGCAAACGCTGAAGCCACAGAGGCGTCAACCTTGTCATAGCGCTTGTTTGCCTGAAACGGGGGAGCTACGAGCAAGGCCCTACACCGCTGCTGCAAATCTAGACCAGTGAAATGTGAGATAGCCCTTGGTTGGAGAATGCAGTCGTCCAATAATGGAACGCCCCATTTCTGCGATCAAGGCTCCGCGTCGTTGGCCACCGCTTTAGGCCGATCACGGCTCTGAATCCTTCAGTTCCGAAGCTGAGTTTTCGCGCGCATTGCCGCCAACATCGATGCGGAGATTTTTGTCGCCTACGTCGGGAATTACAAGCTGTGTGGATTCGCAAGCGAACACTGATGCAAGCCGCCCCGCCCCTGTGTCGGCGTGGCCTATATACGGGCTTCACATATCGATATCTCTTTATTTTAAAAGCGAAAAAGCGACGACGCTCCAGGTGAAAACTTGTTGATTGACATCCAAACCTGTGGTCGATTTTGGATGCGGAGCCGGTGCGCGAGAAGCTTTCCCATCGGTGGGAGTTTCCGCTGGGCACCCCAGCTGGCCGCCGACGTGCTGGACTGGCTGTTAACGCGGAACTTTTAGCAGTGCGTATTTACCCACGAAAGTTTGACGGAGTGTGCGCTCCGTACTCAATAGAGGAGAGGCCAATGCACCACATCTCAATTCACCCAACATTAGATTCAGGATTTAAAGCGACGGACGCCGACTTCGCCGGCGGCACACTTGTTTGCGACTGCGCGAGCAATCCCGTGAGGGTCCGCGTCACGGGTGACATCGCCCACAATCACGCCTGCGGCTGCACGAAATGCTGGAAGCCGACGGACGCGGTGTTCTCGGTGGTCGCCGTGGCGCCGACGGAAAAGCTGGATGTCCTCGAAAACGGCGACAAGCTCGTTATCGTGGACCCTCTGGCCCTCATTCAACGCCACGCGTGCAAGGACTGCGGGGTGCACATGTACGGTCCGGTGGAACGCGATCATCCCTTCGAGGGCCTGTCCTTCGTCCATCCTGAACGCTTCGAGGAGGCCGGTTGGGCGAAGCCCGGCTTTGCCGCCTTTGTCTCCTCGATCATCGAAAGCGGCTACGATCCTAAAGGCATGGAGAGTGTGCGAGCCCGCCTACGCGAGCTGGGAATGGAACCCTACGACTGCCTAAACCCTGGCCTAATGGACTACATCGCCACCTGGACGGCCAAAAGGCAAGCTGCAGGCACACCATAAGGCCCCTCGACCGAACGGGACTTGATCCGCTGGCCAGGGTGTGGCGATGCCTGGCCAGTAACCACGTTTTTAGGTCTTGTCGTCATCTGAGTAGAAGGAGATGTCGTTCGCAGCTTCAGCTATATCGCTCGAAAGCCAATAACCATTCCCCGCGCGAACCTCACGAGGCGGCTTGCCATACCGCTCCGAAATCTGCCTCGAAAGGTGGAACTGGTTTTTGTAGCCGCAGCGATACGCAATCTCAGATAAGGAGAAGTCGCTTTGTAGCAACATCGAATGGGCCTGGACCGCACGAGTTTGCCATAGGTATCTGACCGGGGTCAGTCCTAAATGCCGTCGAAACGATGACACAAGGTGCTGAGGTGTAACGCCGACCAGAGCAGCGAGCCTGTCCAATGTAATTTGCTTTTCGTAATTCTCCTCAATGTAGAATCGAGCGCGCTGCACCGAGCGCGGGATTTGCCGCTCCTCCTCGGATAGCTGTGCCTCATGGAAAAACGCCATGAATAGGGACTCTCCCAGCGCGTTTCGGAGCATATTCAGATTGTGTCCGGAGCCGGAGCCCAGCTCAACGCCCATACGCTGAATGGCCTCGATCCGTTGACTAAACGCCAACTGCGGGGGAAGCGAACGTAGGCGCGCCGCGTCGATCTCCGTCAGGTCCGCAGCATATCCCTCGCACCAGCTCACCCGCGTCGTCCGTCCCTCGGGGTATAGAAACTCGATTGATCGTTCGTTCCGGAAAAAGCTGCATCTGCGTGACGTAACTGTTCGAACTTCGCCGTCGCAGATGACCTTTGCCCTTCCTTCGTGCACCAGCAGCAAGGTGTGGTAACGGTCGCGCAGAGGGCCATAAATGCCACCAGCGGGATAGATGGCTTCACCGAATGCAAAACCTCGGTGACCCTCTAGAATACCGCGCATTCGCTCCTCCCAAATACATGGTTATTAACAGCGCGCCGGACGCAGTGGAAGCAGGCCTTAACTGCAGATATCCGAATACGGCAGCCAGACATTCTCAAATGCGGACACCACACGGATAGTGCCTTTTATCAAAAGGTCGCACTGCCTCAGTGTAAGTTGAATGTCAAAGGGAGATTTATAGTGTTTCTGCCGACTGATAGTTCGAAGAAAAAAAGCCCCCTGCCGGACGGTTGCACTTTTTCTGAAAGTGATTGGAATATTCTCGCGTCATTCTGGCACCCCGTGGCCTTCGTTCACGAAATTGGCGAGAGCCCGGTTCGAGCCAAACTGCTCGATGTCGATTTGGTTCTTTATCGAACATCCGACGGAATCACTGTCGCGCGGGATCTCTGTCCGCACAGGGGAACGAGGATCAGCGCAGGATGGATGTCCGACGGTCAGATCGTCTGCCCCATGCACGGACTGCATTTCAAGGGCGATGGCAGCTGTTCAAAAATACCGTCTATCGCGAACTCTGAAGGTAAGGTACCGCTGCGGCTGAGGCTGGAGGTATACGCATCAGTCGAGCGGTACGGTATCGTATGGACCTGCCTGAAAGGCGATCCAATCTGGCAACTGCCGGACTGGGAGGGAATCTCGAATCCCGATCTCAAGAAGGTGTATGTGCCGAGTGGTACCTGGCACGCCGCCGCGAGCCGACATGTCGAGAATTTCAACGACGTGGCGCACTTCCCTTGGGTTCACACGCAGAGTTTCGGGGGCGGGACGGCTGATCCCATCCCTCCCTATGACGTCGACCAAACGGCTTATGGGCTTCGGTTCGAACTCCCCTATCGGGAGGGTTTCAATCGCTTCAACGACGGCGTCGCGGGTGACGAGCGCGACGTCGTTTACACTTACGAGCTCACTTATCCCTTTTCTACGATTATCAAGATCGACCCCAAGGGCTCTGACTACGTGATCTACTTCGCCGATACGGTTTGCCCGGTCTCGGCGCGCGAAACTCGTATCTTCCAGTTGATGACCGATACGACGGGCGACCCTGACGCTGAATATTGGATTAAGGACGCGCTCCTTATCAACGATGAAGACAAGCCTATGGTCGAGGAGCAACGCCCGGAGGATTTGCCGCTAGACCTCACAGAAGAGATTCATGTGCCCTCCGACCGCATGTCTCTGGAATATCGGCGTGGTCTGGTGAGACATTTCGGATTGGGTGCTCCGTTTGCCAGTTAACTCGATAGATGCCGAGTGGCGACTTACGCCTCGACGCGAATGTGATCCAGCCAAGAACCAAGAAGGCGTCCTCGAATATGAACTCATTAGCACCCGTCAGAGTGAAGGGAGATAAGCTAGTCGCTTCCGAGACGATAAAGGTCAGGTTGGTCAGGAGGTGGTACTGCGCAGACGACACGATGGCATTTGAGTTCGTAGCAAACGACGGCCAGGAACTGCCCCCCTTCACCGCGGGATCGCATGTCGATGTACACCTTCCAGGGAAAATGGTCCGACAGTATTCGCTATGGAACGATCCCACCGAACGCCACCGGTATTGTCTTGGGGTGCTACGCGACTGGACCGGCCGAGGCGGCTCCATCGCCATGCATGCGATGAAAGTCGGCGATGTGCTCGAGTTCGGAAGCCCTCGGAATGCGTTCGAATTGATCGAGGACGCTTCTCACTATCTCCTGCTAGCGGGCGGCATCGGAATTACGCCGATCCTCTCGATGGCGGCGAGGTTGGCGTCAGCGAACAAGCCGTTCGAGCTGCATTACTGTGGTCGAACAGCTTCTCGAATGGCCTTCAGAGAGGAACTTACACAAGGTCCCTTTCGGGACAAAGTGCACCTCCATTTCGACGATGGCCCCACCGACCAAAAGCTTGATCTCGCAAACCTCCTCTCCCGTCGACGAGATGACGCACGTCTCTATGCATGCGGTCCCGCCGGATTCCTCGACGCCGTCTCGTCCAACGCACGAGCGGCTTGGCCGGATGAAGCCGTTCATCAAGAGCGGTTCGCGATAGAAAAGCCGACGGCCGGTATGGGCGACGCTTCGTTCAAAGTCCGGCTGGCGCAAGACGGGCGCTCCTTCGACGTGCAACCGGGCCGTACGATCGTGGAAGTGCTTGCCGAACACGGCGTGGACGTTCCCGTTTCGTGCGAGCAAGGGATTTGCGGGACGTGTATGACCCGCGTCGTCTCGGGGCTCCCCGACCACCGAGATCACGTCCTTACAGAGAAGCAGAGGGCGGCTGGAAATGTCATCACACCTTGCTGCTCTCGTTCTATCAGCGAGGAGCTTGTCCTGGATTTGTGACGAATTGCACTCGCCTCAAAAACTCTGCACGACCACCACGCAGCATTCAAAAATATAACAAAAGTGGTGGTCTTAGAATACACGGCGCTTGCGTGCCGAAAAAGGAAGAGCAGTAGTCGGTAATATCCTCATAAAACCAGAGGGAAAGGGAAAATACCATGTTACTGGGAGTCAAATACTTTGCAATCGCTGCACTTGCGATATGCACCCTGCTGTTCACTACAGCGAGAGACTCGATAGCGTCGGAGCCCACTCAGCTCAACATCGCCGTAATCCTGTCTGCCGGAATCGACAACGGCTGGGACGGAACTCTGATGCAAGCTTTTGAGCGGGTAAGAGACGCAAAGCCTCACAGACTTGAAATAAAGTGGAAGTACACGGATCCGTTGTGGGGTGACGACGCCGGAGACGCTATGCGTCTGTTCGCGGAGAGCGGCCAGTATGACATCATCTGGGCGCACAGCACATTTTCGGACCAGGTGAAAAAGCTAAAGGACGAGTTTCCAGATATACTTTTCGTCGTGGTCGGGTCCGGCAATGAGGGTTTGGGCGGAAACCAATACTGGCTGTACAAGAGGGTGCACGAACCCGCGTATGTCCTCGGTTACATCGCCGGCAAATTGACACAGTCCGCCAAACTAGGCGCCGTGGCAACCTTTCCTGCAGACGACGTGAACGACGAAATCAATGCGTTTTTCGCCGGGGCGAAATCAGTGAACAGCAAGATCACGCGATCCGTGGCGTTCATCGAGTCCTGGTACGACCCTGCAAAAGCCGGAGAATTTACCGCCGCGCAAATTGCGACCGGCGCAGACTTTATCCTGCAGCTTACCAGCAACTTCAAAGCGTGCGAAGCTGCGCGGATTCTCTGTTTCGGTAACTTCCAAGATCAGAACTCGTTTTCCCCGTCCACGG
Organism: Ensifer sp. ENS07; assembly: GCF_014852185.1. NCBI lineage: Bacteria > Pseudomonadati > Pseudomonadota > Alphaproteobacteria > Hyphomicrobiales > Rhizobiaceae > Ensifer > Ensifer sp. ENS07. The sequence goes on from NZ_JACVBE010000027.1 coordinate 13,289, forward strand.
TTCTCTCGAGCGCGGTTGCCCTTTGGGATCCAGATATCCAGTGGATTATCGAAGAGTGGTGGAGCCACAAGGCTCTTGGGAAGCCTTACGCTGGAAACACGAGCGCGCGATGGTTCTCGATGAGGGAAGGTGGGACGACAGTTGCGCCATTCCACGGACTTGCGGACAGATTGCCGGCCGACTTCCGTAACGAGGTGGAAAAGCTCACCGCTAGCATCGTCGACGGCTCCTTCCAGGTCCGTATCGACACGGCTGATCCGCGTACTGCGGACTGACCCTCTTGAAGCAAGTGGCCGCGGATCGACGTTGCGGCCACAGCTCCTCAACAAAGGTTTATGAGCCATGTCGAACAGCGCATTACATGTAATGGGGCTGACGAAGCGTTTCGCAAACACCAAAGCGAACGACAACGTCTCGTTTGATCTTCGAACCGGCGAGGTCCACTGTCTCTTCGGAGAAAATGGAGCCGGAAAATCTACTCTCTCCTCCTGTATTTTTGGCCTCTACCAAGCCGATGAAGGCGAGATCTTCGTCCAAGGAAAAAGGGCGCATATCGCTTCTCCCGTAGACGCCATAGCAAACGGGATTGGCATGGTACATCAGCACTTCGTGCTCGTCCCTGAATTTACCGTGCTTGAAAATATCGTGGTCGGCACCGACCGAGGAGGTTGGCGGCTCGACATTCAAAAAGCGCGCGGAAAAATCGACGGAATCTGCAAGGCTTATGGCATCGACATCAATCTCGACGCATATGTCTGGGAACTGCCGGTCGGCCGTCAGCAATGGGTCGAGATTTTGAAGGCGCTCTATCTGGACGCCCGGATCCTGATTCTTGACGAACCGACGGCCGTCCTGACCCCTGCGGAATCCGCTGTGCTTTTCCGCATAATCAAAGAGATGTGTGACCGCGGACTATCGATCATACTTATCAGCCATAAGCTGGTCGAAGTCATGCAATCCGACCGCGTCACCGTGCTGCGCAAAGGCAAGGTCGTCGCCACAGTCGACACGAAGAGCACTTCCGCTCAGGAACTCTCGAAGTTGATGGTTGGGCGGGACGTCTGCTTCAACGTCGAAAAGAGCGCCCTTCAAAAAGGGTCGACGATCTTGGACGTTCGAGGACTTTCCGCCTTAGGCCGTTGGAGGGAGTTCCTTCTGAAGGACGTGACTTTTTCAGTCGCCCGCCACGAGATCCTTGGGATCGCTGGGGTGGCCGGCAACGGACAGAAGGAATTGTTCGAGATTTTGTCCGGCGCGAGGGAGGCGTCGAGCGGAACAATCACGTTCAAAGACGAGAACGTAACCGCTATGTCTCCACGCCAGCTTATGGATCGCGGCATAGGGCATATCCCGGATGACCGCTTCCGCGAGGGCTTGGTCCCGGAATTCAGCGTAGCAGAAAACTTGATCCTGGGGTGGCAACGAGACCCGCGCTATCGGCGTCGCGCGGCTATCGATCGCCAGGCGGTGCGACGCCTCGCAACGGAGATGATAGCGAAGTACCAGATCGCAACTCCCAACGAAACCGTGCCCGTGGGACGCCTGTCTGGCGGGAACGCCCAGAAGGTTATCCTTGCGCGCGAATTTCTGAACGCTTCGGGACTTATCCTGGCCAACCAACCCACGAGGGGGCTGGATGTGGGCGTCATCGAATACGTGCAAAAGCTTCTTCTGCAAAAACGCGAAGAAGGATTTGCGATAGTCCTCGCATCCGAGGAGTTGAGCGACCTGTTCAATCTCGCGGATCGAATAATTGTGATGTTCAAAGGTGAACTGGTCGGAGTTGCGGATCCGAAGTGTACCTCTGTTTCCGAGGTGGGCAGAATGATGGCGGGTCAGCGGAAGGACTGTCGTGGTGATTAGTTGGCAAAAGAGAGTGAAAGTATCCAAAATGCGCACGGTCGCTACGTATGTAGGCGCGATCCTGATCGGCCTCGTCGCGGCCGCGCTTCTGATCGCGTCTACCGGCGCTGACGTCAGGCAAGTTTTCAGCGCCCTGCTTCAAGGAGCCTTCGGTTCACCGAAGGCACTTGCGTCGACATTGGTGAAGGCAACGCCTTTGATCCTGACGGGACTCGCTGCGATGATAGCGTTTCGCGCTCAATTGTGGAGCATCGGACAGGAAGGGCAGGTAGTCGGCGGCGCGATGGGGGCCTACCTGGGTGTCCAGATGCTCGGGGAAATGCCCAGCTACTTGCTGATTCCGGGGGCCTTGCTGATCGGCCTGGCTGCCGGCGTGGCGCTTGGGTGGGTTGCAGGCGTCCTGCGAAACCGTTTTTCGGTCAACGAGATCATATCAACAGTGATGTTGAACTACCTCGTCGTGTATTTCTTATCCTGGCTGCTTCAGGGAGGACCTTGGGGCGAACGTGGCGGAACGGTCTCTTATCACCAGTCGCCTACTTTGCCCGGCACCGCATTTATGCCCCACATCGGGGACAGCCGACTGCATGTTGCCGTCGCGCTTCCGTTCCTGCTTGCCGCTGCCTGTGCATGGGTGGTGGCGAGAACTCCTTTCGGGCTTGAGGTCCGTGGCCTTGGCTTGAATGCGGAAGCGCTTCGACACAAGGGCGTCGATATCCGAAAGACAGCTCTGGCCGTGCTGATGATAAGCGGTGCGTTTGCCGCGCTCGCCGGGGCCATAGAATTGCTCGCAGTCGGTCATCGCCTACGCGCAGATAGCCTAGTGGGTCTGGGTTATGCGGGCATCATAGTTGCCATGATCGGAGGGCTCACTCCATGGGGCACGGTCGTCGCAGGCGTGTTCTTCGGCGGACTTGCCAGCGGGGCCGTCTACATGCGTGTACTTGGCGACGTCCCAGCAGCTCTGGTGCCTGCAATTCAAGGAATCATGCTTTTTCTAATTTTGGGTGCGTCGGTTTCAGCGCGCTACAGCATAAGGTGGGGAGCCGCGCGATGAATTACCTGTTCAGTGAAGCGATCCTTCTGAGTATCTTCGCTGCCACCATACGAATACTCACGCCACTCCTCCTTTCAGCAATGGGCGAGCTCGTCATTCAGCGCTCCGGTACCTGGAACATGGGCGTGGAGGGAACAATGTTGTCTGGTGCCTTCGTGGCATATTTTATCGTGACTTATACGGGTTCACTCTGGTCCGCGGTGATGGTCGCGATAGTCGCCGGTGCTTTGGCGGGTGCATTGATTGCCTTTATGACGGCCGTAATGCGCGTAGATCATTTCATTACGGGGCTGGGGTTCAATCTTCTCGCCAGCGGCCTGACCCTCTACTGCTTTCAAAGCTATATACAGGGGCGAGCACAACCCACGTTTTCCGGATTCGAAGACGTGCCGATCCCTCTACTTTCAGCCATTCCCTATCTTGGACCAGTGCTGTTTGTGCAGCCTGCCTTGACCTATCTCGGCTTTCTCATTGTTCCAGGTGTTTGGTTTTTCCTTTACCGAACGCGATACGGTCTGGAACTCAGGTGTCTCGGAGAAAACCCGAAATCACTGGACGTCAAAGGATTGAACGTCGCCGCTCGACAGACCCTAGCGCTTGTATCTGGCAGTGCCTTGACCGCGCTCGGCGGGGCGTTCTTGATGCTGGCCTCGTCCGATCGATTTGTTGCGGATTTCACGGCAGGCAGGGGCTGGATCGTTATCGTGGCGCTGATAGCCGGGAATTGGAGGCCGGGCGGCGTGTTTGTGGCCGTAGCAGCCTTTGCGTTCCTCGAAGCACTTGCCACTCATATGCAGGTCGTCGGCCTGGCGGTACCACACCAAGCTCTTCTGGCCCTGCCGTATCTGGCTTCGATCATCATCCTGATGAGCCTACGGTTTCGCAGCGGTCAGCCAGCCAAGTTGGGGGTACCTTACCTTCGCGAGTAGCCCCGATTAAGAGCTCGTGCCCGCGTCCAACTCATCATCCCTCCACGGAGATACACGGTTGTTCACGTCCAAGAGGAGAGTGGTCATAATTATCTGCGCCGGAGAGCAGGCTTCCGGAATGCTATGAGTTGCTCCGGCCTCAATCGCTTTTGATGCACGGCCGAAGAAAAAGAGGCCCCGCCGTGGGAGGCGGGGCTAGGTTAGTGCCCATTGTCGTTTGGCACTTAATCAGGTTCTGCCTAAATTTCTGTGGTTAACAGAGTGTTAGCGCCACGACTGCTATCTGCGGGGATGCGAGCGCAATTGAAATGGTCACCCAGCCCAGAAATTCTGGGTATCACCCTTCAAGATGAAGAAAACTGGGTTGTTTCTGCTGCTGCGAAACCTGTCGGTATCTGCCCGGATTGTGGAACGCGAAGCCGGCATCGGCACGGCTGGCACAAACGCCGCCTCCAGGACTTGCCTGTTCAAGGTCAAGTTGTGAGAATCAGACTCGCACTGAACCGGTGGCAGTGTAGACACCGGAAATGCGGGCGACGAACCTTCACCGACAGGTTGCCCGAGATTGCTTCACCCTACATGCGACGAACTGAACGGATGGCTGAAATTGTGGACTTGGTTGGCCACAGGATGGGCGGTCGTCCGGGAGAGCACTTGATGCATCGGCTCGGCATGCCGGTCAGCGACGACACGATCTTGCGGCAATTGAAGCGCGGTAATCCGGCGTCCATA
>NZ_JACVBE010000028.1:0-14551 GCF_014852185.1 Ensifer sp. ENS07
CGGCCCTGTCCAGCGGAACGAAGACCATTGAGCCGATCGGCAAAAAGGCCGGTCAGAACAAAACCGAACCCAAGGAAAGCCGCCAACTCAAGGCGTTCTGCCCCTTGCGTTCTTTCATTGGAGAAGTGTCATGACAGGTGCAGATAGCAACAACAGAGCACCATCGGTCGATCTGAAGTTCGAGGTCGCCGTCATTCCGGTCGCGGATGTCGATCGCGCCAAAAATTTCTACGGTCGCCTCGATTGGCGGCTCGATGCCGACTTTCCCGTCGGCGATGCGTTTCGCGTTGTGCAGTTCACTCCCCCGGGCTCGCCGGCATCGATCCACTTCGGCACCGGGCTGACCTCGGCTACGCCCGGTTCGGCGAGCGGCCTCTATCTGGTCGTTTCGGATATCGAAGCCGCGCGTGCGGAACTCGTCGAACGGGGCGCCGAGGTCAGCGACATCTTCCACCGCGAGGGCCCCGGAAAGCCAGCGATCAGCGGACGCGATCCCGCGCGCCGCAGCTACCGCTCCTATGCCACCTTCAGCGACCCCGACGGCAACGGCTGGCTGCTGCAAGAGGTGACCGAACGTCTGCCCGGGCGTGTGGATACCGAGGTGACGGACTTTGCTTCCGTCGGTGACCTTGCGGGGGCCCTGCGTCGCGCTGCCGCCGCCCATGGCGAGCACGAGAAGCGCAACGGTGGTGAGCACGACCATAACTGGCCGGATTGGTATGCGGCCTACATGGTGGCCGAACATGCGGGCAAGCCGCTTCCCGAATGAGCGCCGGCCATGACCGTCGCGTTTCCTCCATGGCGTAAATCTGCTATAAGCGGCCATTCCAGACAGAGTCGGACAGGGGTGGTGTGAGATGCACAGGATCGGCTACGTCGTCTTTCCGGGATTTCAGCTCATGGGGTTCGCGGCGGTCACCGCCTTCGAGATCGCCAACCTGACGCTTGGCGAACCAGCCTATGCGATCGAATTGCTGTCGGAGGCCGGCGGCGAGATCAAGGCGTCCGCCGGCTTCGGCGTGCTCACGAAGGCCTTCGACGACGCGGTCTATGACACCGTCATGTTCGGCGCGGGCGCCGTGATCGAGCCGGTAACGCCGGGACTCGCCGCCTTCGCGCGCCATGCCTTGGAGGTCTCGCGCCGGGTGGCAGCCCCTTGCACAGGCGCCTTCATCCTCGCCGAGTCCGGACTGCTCGACGGTCGTCGCGCCACGACCCATTGGGTGTTCGCCCGTCAACTGCGCGAGCGATTTCCCGAGGTCAAGGTCGAGGAGGATCGTATCTTCATCGTCGATGGCAGCGTGTGGACCTCGGCCGGCATGACGGCAAGCATTGATCTCGCGCTGGCGATGATCGAGAAGGACCATGGCGAGGATGTCGCCCGTCAGGTGGCACGCAAGCTCGTCGTCTATCACCGGCGCGCCGGCGGCCAGTCGCAGTTTTCCGCCCTGCTGGAACTCGATCCGAAGTCGGACCGCATTCAGAAGTCGGTCAATTACGCCAAGGCCAACCTGCGAAACGTCCTCTCGGTAGACGAACTCGCGGACGCCGCGGGCTTAAGTGCGCGCCAGTTCAGTCGCGCCTTCCGTTCGGAGACCGGCCAGTCGCCGGCAAAAGCGGTCGAGCATCTGCGGGTGGAAGCCGCGCGGCTCTTGATGGAGCAGGGGCGTCACTCGATGGACGTGATTGCCGAGCAGACCGGTTTTTCCGATAGCGACCGCATGCGCCGGGCCTTCCTGCGCACGCTCGGGCAGCCGCCCCAGACGATCCGACGCAATGCGCGCGAAGGCGTTGCCTGACGGTAATAACCTGCCTTGAAAATGCGATTGTATCGCCGTGTATCCAGCCCCTGCGGTTTCTACACGTGCTTTCAATAGGACGCCGCCAAGCACACGCCCCAGATACACCAGCACTCCATTTGTGATGCCAGTTCAGTTCCCCGGAGGGTAGTCAATGTCGGACGAAATCAACCACCCGCGCCGTCGTTTCATCGGCGCAATCGCACTCTCGCTGGCGGCAACGCAGTTCGCATCGGCTGGCGCGGTCAGAGCGCAAGCGGGAGCCGGTGAGGCGCCGCGCCTACCCGCCGTCGCCCCGGGCACGAACAAGTCCTTCCCCGTCCTCAAGCAGATCGATGCGGGCGTGCTCAACGTCGGCTACGCCGAACTTGGCGCCAGCGATGCTCCTGCCGTGATCCTGCTGCACGGCTGGCCCTATGACGTTCACACCTATGTGGACGTGGCGACGGTGCTCGCCAATGCCGGCTATCGCGTCATCGTTCCCTATCTGCGCGGCTATGGCACGACTCGGTTCCTGTCCGCCGAGACTCCAAGGAACGGCCAGCAGGCTGTGATCGCAACGGATATCATTGCCCTGATGGACGCGCTCAAGATCGAGAAGGCGGTCATCGGCGGCTGCGACTGGGGTGCGCGAACCGCCAACATCATCGCGGCCCTGTGGCCCGAGCGCTGCAAGGCGCTGGTCTCCGTCAGCGGCTATCTCATCGGCAGCCAGGAGGTGAACAGGAAGCCACTTTCGCCGCAGGGCGAGCTTGCCTGGTGGTACCAGTTCTACTTCGCCACCGAGCGGGGCTATGAGGGCTACAAGCAGAACCGAAAGGAATTCGCCCGGCTGATCTGGAAGCTTGCCTCGCCCAAGTGGAACTTCGACGACGCCACTTTCGACAGGAGTGCCGAGGCGCTTGAAAACCCCGATCATGTCGATATCTCGATCCACAACTACCGTTGGCGGCTCAGCCTGGCCGAGGGGGAAGCACAGTACGACGACCTCGAAAAGCGGCTGGCGCAGTTCCCTACCATTACCGTCCCGACCATCACGCTTGAGGGCGACGCCAATGGCGCGCCGCATCCCGATCCCGCCGCCTACGCCAAGCGTTTTTCCGGCAGATACGAGCATCGGCTGCTTGCCGGCGGCATCGGCCATAACCTGCCGCAGGAGGCGCCGCTCGCTTTTGCCGAGGCAATTGTCGCCGTCGATCGTTTCTAGTTTTTCTCCCGCAGATTGCGTGGAGGCGCGGGGATCCGGTTCGCCGGCCCCGCGTTTTTTTGTGCGCGGTGATTGGAGACAGGGCCCGCCGGATGCGGCGCCGCGTCATGCTGGTGTGGCGCAATGGGCGACAACCACTTTCGGATGGACTTCGTATCAGCGTGTATCGGCGCCGGCACCTGGGCAGGTTTCCATACATTTTCGGGCGTCGATGAAACATCCGATACATTTTGAGGGCGCCAGATGCGTCTCGACAGTCGCAGGGCAATCGGGCCCGGACGGCAAACCTGTTGAAAGGAAAACACCATGAGCGCAGCTGAAAAGGTACTCTACACCGGCAAGACCCACACGACCGGCGGCCGCGACGGCGCTGCCCGCAGCGACGACGGACGCCTGGACACCAAGCTTTCCACGCCCGGCAGTTCCCGGCCGGGGACGAACCCGGAGCAACTTTTTGCCGCCGGTTGGTCCGCGTGTTTCATCGGCGCGATCGGTCTGGCGGCTGGCCAGTCGAAGGTCGCGCTTCCCGCCGACGTCGCCGTTGATGCCGAAGTGGATCTGCTGAACCGCGACGGCGGCTACTTCCTGAAGGCACGGCTGAATGTCAGCCTACCGGGGATCGACGCCGACGTCGCGCGTCGGCTCGTCGATGCCGCGCACCAGACCTGCCCCTATTCCAAGGCGACCCGGGGCAACATTGACGTGACGATCAATCTCGTCTGATCAGCACTACCTCTTGTCACCTCCGGAGCGGCGACCATCAGGGTCGCCGCTCTTTTGCATCGGCCATGGGCGTGGCCGAGCCCGGCAAGCCTATTCTTCTTGAGCTTTTGATCTCAATCGTGACATTAGGAAAATAATATATGCGATTGTTTTATATCGCATTATACGGCGTTTTATGAAACTCCTCTCTACTGAGGGCGGATCACCAGCTCGCCCAAAAGGCCGCCGCCGTCACGATTGCGCAAGGTCAGAGACGCGTTGATGGAGACTGCCAACTGCTGGGCGATGGCGAGACCAAGTCCGGTCCCGCCGGTCTCGCGATTGCGGGAATCCTCCAGCCGGACGAAGGGTTTCAAAACGGCGCCCAGTTGATCATCCGGGATGCCCGGCCCGCGGTCGAGCACGCTGATAACCACCGTATCGTCAGCAAGCCGCCGTGCCTCGATCTCGGCGCTGCCTGCGAATTTGAGCGCGTTGTCGACGAGGTTGGTGAGAATGCGCCTGAGCGCCTGCGGCCGGGTTGTGACCGTGCCGCCATCGATATCGCTGGCGCTGACGGACTTGCCGGTGTCCTGATAATCGTAGACGAGGCTTTCAATAAATGAGGCGAGGTCGACGCGCGTCGATTTCTCGACATTGCCGTGGGCGCTGCGGGCATAGGCAACGCCTTCTTTCACCAGGCTTTCGATCTGGCCGAGGTCTTGGATCAGCTTCTCCCGATCGGCGAAATCCTCGGCCATTTCCGCGCGCAGCTTCATGCGGGTGATCGGCGTCTGCAGGTCGTGGGAAATGGCTGCAAGGATCTGGACACGTTCTTCAAGATACTGGGCGATGCGGTCGCGCATGGCATTGAAAGCGGTTGCCGCATAGGCGACCTCCGTCGGGCCGGTCTCACTGAGCCGCGGCGTGTTGCGGTTTGGGTCGAGCGTGTCGGCCGCTGCGGCAAGGTTGACGAGCGGGCGGACGGCCTGCCGCATGGCAAACCAGCTGCAGAAAAGCAGAAGCGCGAGTTGCGCCAGCAGCACGTAAGGCAGCCAGTCGGCGAGCGGCATTACCCCCTTGGGATAGACGTCGATCGTCAGCGGCGAGCCGTCGCTCAATGTCAGATGCGCCTGCACGTGGCGGCGATCGCCGGGGATCGTCTCGATGGTGACCGGATATTTCGGGCCAGTCGCGCGCTGGATGTTGGCGGAGAGCTCCGCGGTGGCCGGATCGACCGACGCGTTGCCGGGCACGCCCGGTCCGAGAATGAAGCCGTAGTTGTCGCGGCTGAGGCGATTGAGCCAGGAGGCACGCTCGTTAGCGGGCAGGCGGTCGAGGATTGCGATCGAGGTCGCTATGTCGTTTTCGAGCGTGTTGAACATGACAGACTTGGCTGACATGTAGCGCTCGAAGAACAGAACTGTGAACGACATCACATGTGCGATGGCGAGGCCGGCCAGCAGAATAACAAAGAGCCGCGCCCTGAGCGTGCGCGGCCATAGTCGAAAGCCTCTTTCAGCAGCGTTCGCGGTCATTCGCGCGCCTCCACGATCTCGATCGGCACCGAGAAGACATAGCCTTCGCTGCGCACCGTCTTGATGTAGGCCGGCTCGCGGGCGTCGTCGCCGAGTCGCTGGCGGACCCGGCTGACGAGCAGGTCGATCGAGCGGTCGAAGAGATCGGCCTCGCGGCCTTGCGTGAGATTAAGCAACTGGTCGCGGTTGAGCACGCGCTGGGGGTGGTCGATGAACACCTTCAGCAGCCGATACTCCGCTCCGCTCAGCGCGATCACGGTGCCATCAGCATCGATCAGGTGCCGCGCCGTCGTGTCGAGCTTCCAACGGCCGAAGCGCAGCAACTGCCCGGCCTCCGAAATCTGCAGGTTGGGCGGCAGCATGCGCGCGCGCCGAAGCACGGCCTTGATGCGGGCCAGCAGTTCGCGCGCGGAGAATGGCTTGGAGAGATAATCGTCGGCACCCATTTCGAGCCCGAGAATGCGATCCATCTCGTCCGAGCGGGCGGTCAGCATGATGATCGGGATCGCTTTATGCTTGCCGGCGCGCAGCTCGCGGCTGAGCACCAACCCGTCGTCGCCCGGCATCATCACGTCGAGGACGATCAGATCGACGGTATCGCCTTCGAGGAAGCTGCGCATCTGTCGCCCGTCGGCGACCGCGGTCGCGCGCAGGCCGTTTTTCTTCAGGTAGCTCGACACGAGTTCCCGGATCTCTCGGTCGTCGTCGACAATCAGCACATGGTCGATATGCTCCATCGAGCAAACTCCTCAAGTCGGTTTGGCCTTCGCATGGTGCCGCCGCTTCTGGGCGAGGGGGCTGTGCCACTTGCTCTGTCTGGTTGACGCTCTGGATATGTCGTCGGTGTGTTCGCAACATCCAGACTTGCATGCGAATGTAATGCAAGCGCCTGCAGATACATTTCGACACAATTTCACAAAGGAAACCCGCCGCTTGCTGTCAAGCGGCGGGTCGTGGGAACTGTGGCTGATCGCGTCAGGCTTTAGCTTTTGCAGCAAGCTGCGCGCGATACTGGGCGGTGGGCAGGCCGCCCCAGCCCCAATTGTCGAGGTCGACTTCCTCGATGACCACATAGGTCGATTCCAGCGGCTTGTTGAGCACGTCGAGCAGCACTTGGCTGACGCCTTTGATGATCTCGGCCTTTTCCTCCGCCGTCACCGTTTGACGCTCCGGCGTGGTGCCCTCGCGGGTCACCTGAACTGTTACGATCGGCATTGCCGTCTCCTTTCTGGAACTTGATGGCACCCAAGCTGCCGCGTTTGTTTGGAGAGTTACGGGCCTACCAGCGTCCGGCGTTCTGGCCGCCGTCCACATGCAGGATCTCGCCCGTTACGAAGCCGGCACCCTCCAGGTAGAGAACTGCGTCGACGATATCGCGGATCTCGCCCATTCGTCCGACCGGGTGAAGTGTCGAAAGCGCCGCATGCGTTTCCGGCGCGTGCATCGGCGTCTTGATGATGCCGGGCGAAACCGCGTTGACGCGAACGCCTGAAGTCGCGAATTCGATCGCGAGCGCCTGGGTTACCGAATTCAGGCCGCCCTTGGTGATGGAGGCAAGCGCGGCGGGCACGCCGGCGATCGGCTGGTTGACGAGGCTGGTGGTGATGCTGACGATGTGGCCGGAGCCCTGCTTCAGCATCTCGCGGGCGGCGTGCTGGGTAATATGGAAGAAGCCGGCGACATTGACGCTCATGTTCAGGTCGTAGTCTTCCTGGGTGAAGTCCGTGAACGGCTTGGCGGTGAAGACGCCGGCATTGTTGACCAGGGTGTCGATGCGGCCGAACCGTTCGAGGCCCTGGCGCACGACGCGCTCGGCGGTCTCGGGATTTCCGATATCGCCTGCAACGGCGAGGATGCCCGCATCCGCGCTCTCCCTAATCGAGCGCGACGTGGCGATGACACGGTAGTTGCGATCGCGGTAGGCCTGCACCAGGGCGGCGCCGATACCCTGCGATGCACCGGTGATGATGGCGACCTTCTGTTCGTTGCTCATGGATGTGATCCTTCTTCGATTGCAACGGGCGTTCGTGCAGCCCGTCCCTTCGCCCTCGGCGTTGGTGCAATCAGATTTAGACCCATCCGATCTGTGCGAGAATTGACGACAATCGGCAGTCAATAAACCGAAATTCGGCATAATCAGTCAAGCGTGCCAGCTTCCATCGCCATGCGTGCGAACTCGGTCCTGAGACGCGGCAAGGCGAAATCCGCGAAGGCGCGAACTTTGGGAACCGACATGCGGCCCTGCGGTGCAAGAAGATGAACCGGCATCGGCGGATGCTCGGCATCGGCCAGCACGATCTTCAACTGTCCGTCGTGGACATGGCGCGCGACATGGTAGGAGTAGAGCCGGGTAAGGCCGGTGCCCGCAACGGCGGAATCGACCGCTGCGCGCACGCTGTTGACGATGTAGCGCGGCGTGAACTGTACCGTGCGCGGGATCAGCGAACCTTCGGTCGGCGTAAAGGTCCAGGAATCAAGGCCGAAATTGGTGAAGGCGACGATCTGGTGCTTGGCGAGGTCTGCCGGCTCGTCGATGCGGGGATGACTGGCGAGATAGCGTGGGGAAGCGACGACGACGCGCCTGATATCGCCGCCGATGCGTGTTGAGATCAGCGAAGAATCCGCGAGGTGCCCTATGCGCAGCGCGATATCGACGCCTTCGTCGACAAGGTTCACGAAGCGGTCGAGCAGCAGCAACCTGGCCGAAACCGCCGGGTAGAGATTGAGGAAGTCGTCGAGGATCGGGCGCAGCATCTCTTCACCGAGGATCGGCGGCGATGAGATCGTTACCGTGCCGCGCGGAGCCGCGCGCTCGCCGCCTGCGAGCATATCGGCCTCTTCGAGATCGACCAGCACCCGCCGGCAGGCGGCTGCATAGCGCTGGCCCGCTTCACTGAGTTTCAGCGAGCGGGTCGTCCGGTGCAGCAGTTCGACACCGACATGGGCTTCGAGCAGGTTCAGCGCGCGGCTGACGGCCGTTGGCGATCGCTTCAGCCGACGGGCCGCACCCGCAAGGCTGCCTTCGTCAATCGCCGTGACGAAGACCTTCATCGCATCGATACGATCCATTCTGCCGACTTTCGCAAGAGATGACGTCAATCAGCAAGAATTCGTCTGCAAGACGGCGGAAGTAAAGGGCCGACAGCACTGCATAGGAGAGTGCTGTAACTTCTGAGCTACGCCGGAAAGAGGCGAGCGATCAAATCGGACGCGGAGCCCTGCCAAAGCTCGCCCTTGCCGGTTCCCGACCACAAGGACAGAAAGTCTGGCGACCCCTTCGCGGTGGACGCCGCTCTGATGTCACGCGTGAACTTGTTCTGGGCCGGAAAGGGCATTACGGCGGCGGCATCCACCTCGTTCATGAAACGGTTTTCGACGCCGCGCGCAAACCGGCCGGAAAAGGCCCGCGTCGTTCGCGTCTTCCGCTCCGTGCCCTCTAGCGCCGCGCGATAGGGGGCCGACGTCCCAGCTTCGGCGGTCTTGAGGAAGGCCGTACCCATCTGCACGGCGCTGGCGCCTTTTGCGAGAACGGCTTGGATGTCGGAACCCGTCATGATCCCCCCCGCGGCGATGAGCGGTACCTTGACCTTTCCCAGGCTCCAGGCGAGCAGGTCTTCAAGGCCGATTTCGCTGTCCTCGGCGGACGGGTCGAAGATACCTCGATGCCCGCCGGCCTCGTATCCCTGCAGCGTGATGGCATCGACGCCGCTCTCTTCGAGTGCCAGGGCTTCCTCGGGCGTCGTTGCCGTGCCGATGATCAGCATTCCTGCGTCACGAGCAGCGCGCATGTGCTCGGCGGGCAGAACGCCAAAGACGAAGCTCAGCGCCGCAGGCTTTGCCCGCAGCACCGCCTCGAACTGCGCGTCGAAATCCTCTTCGTAGGGCGCTGCAAATTCCGGCGTGGGCAGGCCGAGTTCGACGCGGTATCCCGCCGTCGCGCGCCGGGCGCGCTCGAGCGCCGCGGCGTCGATCTTCGGCTGCGGATGCTGGATGAAGAGGTTTATGGCGAAGGGACAATCTGTCCGGGCACGCACGGCCTGGGCGAACTCTACGATCGCCGGCGGGCTCGAATAGGCCGCGCCGATCGAGCCGAGCGCGCCGGCGGCGGAAGAGGCTGCCACGAGCGCCGGCGACGAAGGACCTCCGGCCATCGGCGCGACGATCAGGGGATGTCTCAGGCCGAGTTTCGAAAGGGTGCCCTGCATAGTCGTGTCCTCGCTGCGTGTTGCCTGCCATCTGGCAGCGCTGCAGAGGTAGGGTGAGCGGTTACGGACGCAAGGGCAGGCGCCACAGTTTACCCGAATATCTTGTGGGTCGCTCGCGGCAGGTATGGCGGAGGCGATGGCCCCCTCGGGACCGTCGATCGCGCGGCAACTGTTGCAACACAGTCGGTTGACTGGCACTGTCGCTCGGTGGCGAGAGACCTTTCCAAGGAGCCCGCGATGTCGCGACAGACGGACAAGCAAGAGACACTTCCGAGCCTTGTCGAACACTACCGGCCCGTGCAGCTGAAGGCCGTGCTTGCGGCTTGCGCAATAAAGCACCGCGAGCCTCCGCCGCCATTACCGGAGGAGCGCCACTACGGATCGCAATTGCCGGAGGGATTTCACCTGCCGCAATCTGTCTACGACGACTGAGCGCCGGCTCCGCCCTCAGTTCGTTGCCAGCGTCCAGGCCATGCCGGCGAGCGCGCAGGCAAGCAGCGTGGTTATGACCGACACATTGAAGCGGAAGATCGCCACGCCGGCCGCGAGCGTCAGCAGCAGTGACGGCAACACCAGCGACCCTAGGACCGGAATATCGAGCGCCAACGGCCCGAGCGTCCAGGGGGCGACTTCGGCAAACAGCGTGTGCAGGCCAAACCAGACCGCAAGGTTGAGGATGACCCCGACGACGGCGGCGGTGATCGCCGACATGGCGCCGGTCAGCGCGACGTTGTTGCGCAACCGCTCGATGAAGGGCGCGCCCAGGAAGATCCAGAGAAAGCAGGGAACGAAGGTGACCCAGGTCGTCAGCATCGCTCCGAGGGTCGCAGCCGCCATGGGCGAAAGCGTGCCGGGATCGCGATAGGCACCCATGAAGCCGACGAACTGGACGACCATGATCAGCGGCCCAGGCGTCGTCTCGGCCATGCCGAGCCCGTCAAGCATCTCGCCCGGCTTCAGCCAGCCGTAGTGCTGCACCGCTTCTTGGGCGACATAGGCAAGTACGGCATAGGCGCCACCGAAGGTGACCACCGCCATCTGGCTGAAGAAGAGGCCAATCTGGCTGAAGACGTTGCCCGTGCCGAGAATGGCGACGAGCAACGCCAGCGGCACCAGCCACAGGGCAAGCAGGATCGCCGAGATCCGCAGCGACCAGGCGAGGTTCGGGCGCGCATGCGCGGGAATTTCGTCGCCGAGCACGGAGTCTTCGTCCTTGAGCACCGGACCCGTGCTGGCCTTGTGGCCTCCGCCGATGCGAAAGAAATCCGAGCCGGAACGTGCACCGATGTAGCCAAGCACCCCGGCTGCAAGAATGATGAGCGGGAAGGGGACCCGGAAAACGAAGATGGCGATGAAGGCGGCTGCGGCAATGCCGATCATCACCTTGTTCTTCAGTGCTCGCCCGCCGATGCGGAAGACGGCCTGAACGACGACCGCGAGCACCGCGGCCTTCAGACCGAAGAAAAGGCCCTCGACGACCGTGACATTGCCGAAGGCGGCGTAGATGTAGCTCAGGCCCAGGATCGCGAGGAACCCCGGAAGCACGAAGAGGATGCCGGCGACAAGGCCGCCGGCGGTGCGATGCAGGAGCCAGCCGATATAGACGGCAAGCTGTTGCGCCTCGGGTCCCGGCAGAAGCATGCAGTAGTTGAGCGCGTGCAGGAAACGGTGTTCGCCGATCCAGCGCTTTTCATCGACCAGGATGCGGTGCATGACGGCGATCTGTCCAGCCGGCCCGCCGAAGCTCAGCGCCGCAATCCGCGCCCAGACCCGGACCGCTTCGCCGAAGGAGATGCCGTGGCTTTCCCGTTGCCGCGCCGGTCCCGGCGCGGCCCTGTCCGCAATGTCGGTCATCTCAGGCGTCCTTCTTGGCCGAGGGCCAGTTGTGGGTCTCGTTGGTAGCATCCCGGCACCAGCGATAGAAGGCGTCGTAGAGCAGCATACCGGCGTCCAGCTGTTCCAGATCGTCCGCATACATGCGCGAAAGCCCGAGCGAGGCAGCAAGCAGGCCAGAGGCCTCCGGCGCGAGTTCCAGGCGGGCGGTATCGGCAGCCCGCACGATCCTGGCGAGCCGCAGCAACGGGGCCGTGGCAAGCCCGAATTCCTCGACCATGACGTCGAAGGTGCAGCGCTCGCCGCGGTGGCTCCAGCGCACGGGCGCGTCGATGTCGAACGGTGTCGCCCGGAAGCGCTCGCCGACCATCTCCACTTCCGACGGCGCTACGTAAAGGAAAACGGCATGCGGATCGACGAAGCGCCGGATCAGCCAGGGGCAGGCGATGCGGTCGATCTTCGGCCGCGCCCGGGTGACCCAGACCGTGTGCCCTTGGGCGTTCCGTTCCGGTAGAGCCGAAGACGGCACGGCGGGGCTGCCGCCTTCGACCCACGCCTCGAACCCGCCTTCGAGCACATCGGCGGAGATGCCGGCATTGCGCAGCCAGGCGGCAACGCCATGGCTGAGCTTCTTGCCCTGCTGGCAGATGACGATCGCCGACGCTTTGTCGACGTCGTGTGTCCAGTCCTGCACAGTGCGATAGTCGCGCCGGGCGGATCCCGGGACGAGACGTGGATCGGCGTCGAAGTCCTCGTCGACGCGAACGTCGATCAGCGCGGGACAGTTCGGCGTGCCGATGAGGCGAGCGAGTTTTTCCGATGATATTTCGAGATACGACGACATGACGCGTCCTCCGGATGAGCGGTTCTATGGACGCGATGCTTCGGCTGGCGCCTCATGGGGTGATCGCACCCCCATCCGCGAAGTTTGCCGCCGTTGGCCGCACGCTGTCAAGCCGCGCTTCGGCGGCGACTTTACGGGACATGGCGAAAGCGCTTCGCACTGAGGCGTGATCCGAGGCAAACTACCGAAGGATTGTTACAGGTCTTTGGCGGCAGATCTCAGTTACCGTCAAGGAAGCGACCTGAGTGCCGAAGGTCACACTCAGGTCGCGGAGAACGGCATTCGGGCTATTTGCCGGCCTCGTTGGCTGCGGCCTCGATGACGCCCGCAACCTTCTCCGGTTGCGACGCAAAGACAGCGTGGCTGGCCTTGATTTCGGTCACCTGGCTGCCGGCGCGCTTGGCCATGCTTCTCTCCAGGTCCGGGTTGATGGCGCGGTCATCGGTCGCGACGATCGACCAGCTTTTCTTGGTGCGCCAGGCGGGGTCGCCGACCTTGGCGGCGAAGACCTCCTTGGCGGCAAGGACCTGCGATTTCGCCGCAAAGGCCGCCTCCGCCGCAGGCAAATCGGCGGCGAAGTCGGCCGGAAACGCCTTTGGGTCGAGATAGAGATACTTGCCGTCCGGGGTTTCGCGCACGCTCATGGCGGCCGCAGGTTTCGATCCGGCGAGCGCTGCAAGGTTTTCGCCCTTGTCGGGCTGAAAGGCGGCCACATAGACCAGGCCTTCGACCTTGCTATGGTGTCCGGCCTCGGTGATGACCATGCCGCCATAGCTGTGGCCGACGAGCAGGGTCGGGCCATCCTGGAGATCGAGGATGCGGTTCGTCGCCTCGATGTCCGCGCCGAGCGACGTCAGCGGCTCCTGGACGACGGTCACGTTGAAGCCGCGGCGCCCGAGGATTTCGGAGGCTTCTCTCCAGCCGGAACCGTCGGCAAAAGCGCCGTGAACGATGACGATGTTCTTGATCTCGGCTGCTTGCGCTGCGAAAGCGACGACGCTTGTCGCCAAGGCAAGCGCGATGGTCGGGAGGATGCGGTGGTTCATGCGATCGTTCCTTCTTCTGTTCGTGAGGCAACGATCGCAATCTGTTCAGGCGAGGTATCCCGGATGTGTCGGTCTTCGCCGCAATATGTACCGCATTGTAGCGGCTCAATCTCGACGCCATGGCGAGAGGCCGAAGCGCGGTCTTTCACCCTGCGTGGCAAGGTACAGAGGCACACCGCGCGAAGGCGCGCTACGATTCAACCAGGATCACAAGCGATGACGGCACAACCCCGTCATAGGCCATGGCGTCCACCGCAGCCTGGCTTTGCATCGCCTGCGAGAGGGCGCCAATATCGGGAACATCCATCATGACGGCCACGCGCGTCGGGTCCTTTGGGTCGACGAAGGTCCGGATGTTGGTGATGCCGAGCGCGCCGAAGAGTTCCTTGCGTCTCGGCGATTTCAGCCAGTGATCGGCGCCTTTGGTAATGTTGTGATGGGCGATGATGGTCGGCATCGGATCCTCCCTCTTTTGACGCTGTGCACCGGCGTCGCAACTTTCCCGGCGCATCCGCGTTCCTTCAACGGAACGGCCTGAAGGCCGGGCTGTCAATTAGCCCGTCAGAGGTAGGCGCGTTTTTTCTCTGGCAACTTGAAGGAAGAGGTTCATGCCGAAATTTATCACCATCGGATACGGCGATCGCGTCGGCTACGATCGCACGGCGGCAGTGGTGCGCGATGCGGCGCATGCGCATGACGCGCGACTTCAGGCCGATGGCGTGTTGATGGGGATTGCCGGCGCGCCCGTGCAGGTGCGCAATGCGGATGCGGCGCGGGTCGAAACCAAGAATGGTCCGTTCCTGTCATCCCCGTTGCCGGTGGCCGGTTTCGCGGTGATCGAAGCGGCCGATCTCGACGAAGCCATCGCCCTGGTTTCGCAGACACCCTGCGCCGTTGCTCACGGCGTGGTCGAAATCTGGCCGCTTAAACTTCCTTAGGGAGTCGCCCAGGAGACCTGAGCGGCGAGCATGGATTCGGCCTCATCGGCCGTCTGGCGCTGGGATTCCGTGGCTCCGGCCGGAGCGATCTTCATCTCCGGTCGACCTTCCCTGAAGATCTTCCACTTTGTCGGTCGGAAGGCGATGCGGCTGTGGTCGCCGGCAGCGGCGCGCTCGGGCGAGAGTTCGATCTCGACATGCGGATGGTTGCGGCCAAGGTCGAGTTCGAGATGACGGGTGCCGGCAACCCGGCGGCTGGCGGCAACGAGGCCGGCAAGGCAACCGCCGGAGCCGTCGACCAACTCGATGTCATGCGGGCGGAAGTGCAGTTTCGCGGGGCCGTCGGGCTCGGACGGGGCGCGCAGCCCGATCGGCCGATCCTCGAACCAGATCTCGCCGTTCTGCAGCGTAACATTGAGGCAGTTCGACTGGCCGATGA
>NZ_JACVBE010000029.1:0-12763 GCF_014852185.1 Ensifer sp. ENS07
AGACGCCTAAAAATTGCGCCGCGGCGGGAGTGTAACTCCGGTCGGGCTACGCCCTCCCTTCGTCACACCCCCGCCGCCGAGTCTCATCCTGATTGACGCTGAATCTCACCTTGATTGCCGCCGCGCATCGGCCGGGTTGAGTTCGGGCAAATTTAGGGCAGCGGCAGGATGGTGATCTTTTCGGGTACGACGAAGGTTTTGGACATATACCAACCAGCCTTATCCACGATGCGGACTTCGTGCGCATCGTCGGCGAAATGACGGGCAATTTAGGCCAATGCTGGGTCATGGCGGAGGTATCGCACCATGGAACGACCAGTATAGCCGCTTTACCAAGCTTCGGGCAGATGGCGCCGAAGGCTGATCGTGTCGCTGGTCGTGCGAGGCGACGGGGCGGGTTAGCGAGAAGCCGTATTACAGGGTTAAGCTCTGTTCCTCGCCGTCAAAATAGCCGCTAGGACAGAAATCACAGACTCCAAGTCGCTTGGCTCACCCGTTTCCGGATCGAAGTAACGTGAATGCAGAAGATAGGCCGCCGCAAAAATTTCCAAAACTGACAGGCGGCGGCTGCGGCGTAAACATTTCTGGCGATCATCAGTAACGCCCCAACCGGCATAAAACGGCAACCCGACGCAGCTTACTGGTATACCGCGAAGAAGTGCTTCAAAGCCCATCAGTGAGGTGATCGTATAGACGTGATCCACAGTATCGAGAGCGTCAGCCGGTGCCACGTCCTCGCCTAGAATGACACAAAGGTCCGATACCTCTGCCGGGTCCGAAACATTAGTTCGGGTGCCGTGCAAGACCTCCGGGTGTGGTTTGTAAATGATCTCAGAACCTGGATTTTCGAACGCAGCAAGCCGAACAAGATCGTTGTTGGTCACAGGTCGCTCGCAACCAAAAGCAATAGACTCATCTGATTCAACTTGCCCTATTACGAGAATTCGCCTCCTCGTCTTCGCCCCAAGAATCGCACTTAAATCTATATGCTTTCCAAGATTGTATTTGCTTACACGAAGATCAAGCAAAAGTTGAATACACCGACTTGCCCGTTCCATTAATTCTTTGTTGGCCGCGAAATCAAAATTCTGTAGCGTCTCCTCAAGTTCCGAAGGGTTCTGTGCGTCGTAGTGTACTGTTCGGCGATCAATAATCAGCGATGCGGGTGCAGCTTTATGGGCGCCAAGTGATACTGAACGGACAAAACCGTCCTCAACGTAGTAAAAAGGGATGCCGAACAGCCTGCAGAACGTCTTGAGAAACGGCGGATGCTTGAATCCCCAGACAAATACCTCCTGTCTAGGGGACAAAAGCAGACGAAAAGGCCAGCCACGCTTCAACATCACGTCGGGGTTGCGACTAACTACCCGACATTTCCTGCCCGGGAACCATCTCGGCATGTAATCTTTCCACGGCTCAAAACCGAAGAAAGTGGCTATGCGCGCCATACACCACTCCGAATTATCGACAGAGTTTCGGCTGATGAAGCCCCATATGACAATGCGATCTGCCAGGTTGTTGTTGAGTTCTAAAACGCTATAAGACAGTTCTGTTGCCCCACCAGGGCAACTCATCTGGGACGATAAAAAATGCCTACACTCTCTCTACGACGCCCAACCGCAGTGCGCAAGCCTCCTCTCTTCCTATTTGGGTTCAGCCGCTGGAAGACACACATGTGCGACTGGTTCCCCGACGACGATGTGGTCTTCGGCTGCGTGAAAGCCTGGCCTCTTGAGTTCGAATTGTACTGGAAGTGGCGCCTCCTCCGCGATCCGCGCACCAAGGTGTTGGCATGGCAATACAAGGGACCGGTGCAGCTTAAAAGCTTCTGCGCCTTGAATGATATTCCCTTCCACTATGTCGAAGATGGATTCCTCCGCTCTGTGCAGCTCGGAGCTTTGCGGGTACCGCCCCTTTCTCTCGCCTTCGATACGCAGGACATGTATTTCAATTCGCTAGGGCGCACTGATCTCGAAGACATTCTCAACACTTACGATTTTGACGGCGACACCGCCCTGATGCGGAGGGCAAGCAACGTTCGGGAGAAACTCATTGCCAGCCGGCTAAGCAAATACAATTCCGGTCAATGTGTAAACGTAGCCTCTGTATATGGCGAGAAAACGCGAAAGCGCGTATTAGTCATTGGCCAAGTGGAGCGCGACGCATCGATCGCCTTCGGGTGTGCGCAGAAGGTCACCAACAACGACCTCGTACGACTTGCCGCGTCCGAGAATCCTTCTGCCCAGATCATCTACAAGCCGCACCCCGAGGTGCTGAAGGGCACTGCAAAGGCGGCTTCGGACCCGAAACTGGTACGGGATATCGCGCTGTTGCTTAAACAGGATATCAGCCTTGCAGACGCGCTTGATACGGTCGATCATGTATATACTATCACCTCGCTCTCGGGTTTCGAGGCGCTGCTGCGCGGGATCCAAGTGACGACGATCGGCTGTCCCTTCTATTCCGGATGGGGACTGACGGATGATCGTCAACCAAATCCCCGCCGGAACCGAAAGCTCTCTATCAACGAGCTCTTTGCGGCCGCCTATATTCTTTACGCCAAATATCTCGATCCGATCACGAAGGAACCGATACAGATCGAGCGCGCTTTGGAGGTCCTAGCCAGAATGCGGACCGAACAGCCCCGCGCTTGATCGTCGGATGCGGCATGAACTACGGACCGCCATTCGTCACCTGCTCAGGCTGCTGGAGGCCGAGGGAGCCATTCGGCCAACCGACGAACAAGACGCACTCAGCAGAGATCTGGCCAGGTTCGATGCCTACATGCGTGACGTCGCAGGCTTAGCGGAGACCACACGGCGGCAACGCGGGTTGATTGTCGGCAGATTCCTCGCTCAAACGTTCGGCGCGGACGATATCGACGTCACGAAGATCGATCCCGTAGCCTTGAGGCGGTTCGTCCTGGGTGAAGGTCGCGATTGGGGCGCCGGGGCGGTGCGCGTCGCTGGCAGTTCGATAGGCTGTTATCTGGGGTACCGCCAGATGTGCGGTGACGAGGTCGCCAAGCTTCTGCAAGCTATCCCACGCGCAGCGCACTGGCGTCTGGCGTCACTGCCCGAGACATTGTCACCAGCCCAGATCGATGCGCTTCTGGGATCGTTCGATGCGGGTCTGCCATCTGGTCGGCGGGCCTATGCCATGCTGAGATGTGTCACAGACCTTGGCCTTCGCTGTGCGGAAGTGGTCAAGCTGCGCATCGAGGATATCGATTGGCAGAACGGAACGATCACGATCGCGCGCTCCAAGACGCATTTCACAGACTGTCTGCCGCTACCCAGGGCAACGGGTGAAGCAATCGCCGACTACGTGAGACACGAACGGCCCGAGACGGTAAGCCGCGCGGTCTTCGTCCGCCATGTCGCACCCTATGATCGGCCGGTCCAGGCAGGAGTAGCCCAGCGAGCAATCATCGCCGCGTTTCGGCGGTGCGGTTGGGATCGCAGCGAACCGCATGTTTTGCGCCATAGCGTAGCGAGCCGACTGTTGCGCGAGGGCACACCGATGAAGCACATCGCCGATATCCTACGCCATCGCATCCTCGACACTTCAAAGATCTACACCAAGATTGATTTCGACCGGTTGTCGGCTGTCGCTCTGCCATGGCCAGGGAGGGCGTGATGACGACGAAGATGACAATGACAATGAAGGAATATGTCGCCGCCTACCTGCTCGAGCGCTCCATGCTCGGCTTCAGCGTCAGCGGCCCAAATGCACAGCTGCTGAGTTCCTTTGCCGTTTTCGCTGACGAGCAGGACTGTCGCAGGCTAACCAGTGACCTCATCATCAACTGGGCAAAGGACAGATCGGGCATCAACCAACCCTTCACCTGGGCTGGACGACTGGCAATCGTGAAGCCGTTTGCGGCCTACATGACGCGCCTGGATCCAGCGACGGAGTTTCCGGCGACACCGATATTCGGCAAGTCACGGCGGCGGTTGACGCCTCACATCTATACCGACGACGAGATTCTCGGTCTGCTGGCCGCCGCCCGAGCTCTCCAAGCAAAAGGCGAACTGCAATCGGTCGTGTTCGAGACACTGATCGGATTCATCGCCGCAACCGGCCTGCGCATTTCGGAGGCGATCAACCTGCGCTGCTGCGATGTCGACATCGAAGCTCGCTGCGCAACGGTGCGCATGACCAAGTTCCAAAAGTCTCGGCATGTACCATTCCATCGGTCGGTCACCGAGGCACTTGAGTCATATCTACAGATCCGAGGACGCTTCGTGAGGCAAGAGGCGGAGCAGGCCTTCTTCACCGTCGCTGGTGGGCAAAACCTCAAAAAGCGCACCGTCCACGGCGTCTTTCAACGACTGCGCGCGGCGGTCGGTATCATACCGCGCGGCTCCCATTCGCATGTTCGTATTCATGATCTGAGGCACACCTTTATTTGCCGGCGGTTGGAGCGCTGGCAGGCCGAAGGATGCGACATCGATAACGCCATCGCCGCGCTCTAGACCTACGTCGGCCACGCCAAGGTATCGGATACCTATTGGTACATGACCGCCATCCCCGATCTGATGGCTATCGCCGGATCACGCTTCGAAGGCTTCGCTCTCGGGGAAGATGGCCATGTCTGATCATAAAACGCCGTCCCTTTCCCCCCTCGTCCAACGATTCTTCCTTGAGCAGCTTGGCCAACATCGCGCCGTCAGCCGCGAGACGGTTGCCGCCTATCCCGACACGTTGAGGCTGCTCCTGGGCTTCGCAGCACAGCGATTACACCGAACGCCAAGCGCGCTCACGCTGCTGGAACTTGATGCGCCGCTGCTCCTGGCGTTTCTTGATCATCTCGAGAAGGAACGTAGCAACAGTGTGCGAAGTCGCAATGCGCGCCTCGCGGCCATACGGACTTTCCTAAAATACGCTGGACATCACGATATCGGCGCTCTGGCTACCATCGAACGGGCGCTCGCAATCCCCCAAAAGCGATTTGAGCGGCCGATGGTTGGCTTTCTGTCGAGAGACGGGATCCGCACCATCATCGAGGCCCCGGACGCCAAAACTTGGGCTGGCGAAAGAGATCGGGCCATGTTCAGCACCCTGTACAATACAGGCGCGCGCGTTTCAGAGATGATTGCAGTGCGCTGGGGCGATGTCGTGCTCGAAGGACAGCCGGCTGTCCATTTACATGGCAAAGGCCGTAAGGACCGATCAGTGCCGTTGTGGCGAACAACGGCCGCACTGCTTCGTAGTTGGCGCCGGCGGCTCGGTGAGCCCCGGGCCGATGCGATGCTGCTTCCGAACCGCAGCGGTGACCGGATGACACGCTCGAACGTGACCCAGCGGCTACAGCTTGCGGTCGAGGTGGCGGCGTGCAAGCACCCGGCGCTCATCGGTCGGGCAGTAACACCACACGTTATCCGCCACACGACGGCAATGCATCTGCTGCAGTCCGGCGTGGATATCACCGTCATCGCCCTCTGGCTCGGCCACAGGACACCGCGACGACGCACATGTACGTTGAAGCGGACCTCACGATGAAAGAGAAGGCGTTGATGAAGCTGCAGCCCGCCGGCGCCTCTGCTGGACGTTTCCGAGCCTCCGACGAGCTAATAACCTTTCTACGGTCGCTCTGATTATGTTGAGATCATCGTGGCGGACACGGCCGCCGTGCTGTTTCCGCTACGATACCTGCACATAATCCGGAGCTTCGCATAATTCCTGTTATGCAAACCTTTGCATAAGAGGAAGAACTCCGTCTTCGCCGGTAGCGACGGCGGGGGGACGGACCTGGGCAACCATCGCGACGATGCTGCAGACAGCATTATGCCGCGCGCGGCATAATGCTGTCATGATCAGCGTTGCCATGAAGGCGGCGCGATCAGCACCACGGTCGGAGCCGGCAAAGAGCCATGCCTTCCTGCGTTCCAGAATGTTGTTATCGATCGGAATCCTGCCGTCGCTGGTGTAGCGTGTCAGGTAGTCCATTGGTTCAAAGTGTAGGACACTGCGTCGCCGAGCTTTGTATCCGGCACGACCTTCGGCCCGATGTCGTCGAGCCACGCCCTCAGGGCGGTCAGGACAGGCAAGCTGTGCTGTTGCCGGAAACGGTGAATGCAGTCGGCCTGCGTTTCACCGACGTCGGGCTTTTCGTCTCGCGCCTGCCTTTCGATCCGGTAGAGCTGCTCGAAGAACCGGAGGGCTTGCTCCGGCGGGCCGTTTCTTTCTGGCTTTGAGGGCCTCAACGAAGCGCCGCCGGGAATGAGCCATGCATCCGACATGGGTTGCGCCATACAATGTGCGCCACGGGGTGGAGCCATCGCTCACCAATATGCCGCGGTAGTCACCAAGGAAGGTCTGCGGGTGGACCTGGCCGCGGCCAGGCTGATAGTCGAGAAGCACGGTCGGCTCGTCACTGTCCTCACCGCTCCGATAAGCCCACATATACGATGTGCTGGTGGCCTCCTTGTCCTTTTCCTTGAGGACCTGAACCGTCGTCTCATCGCCATGAATGAGAGGCTGCCATTGAAGCCGCAGTTTTAGAGCGTCATAGATGCGGTGCAGATGCCTCTCGCTCAAACCGATAACCCAATGAGCGAGAGCCCCGCGGCTGATCGGAACGCCGGCCCGCTCGAATGTCTGCGCCACGCGGTAGAGCGGTGTACCATCGACGTACTTATGGACGAGCGCGAAGGCCAGTGTCGAGGCCGTCGCGATGCTGCCCGGCAGGGGTTGCCTCGGCACCGGTGCGATCACGACGGGCGTGTTGATCCCGGTGCGATCGCAATGGCGGCAAGCGTTCTTGAACCGCACATTCTGCAGGACCTTTGCCTTGATCTCAATATGGAGCTGCTCGATAACGGCCTCGCCCATGCGATGCATTTGACTATCGCAGCATGGGCAAGCCTTCTGATCGTCGGGAAGGTCATATTCGACACGCTCACGCGGCAAGTTTTCCGGCAGAGGTCTGCGGCCCCGCTTTACGAGATCTGTTAAATAAATAGGGGCTAGGGGCAGACCCATTGAACCCAAATCGATGATACTGCACTTCTTTGACAAGTTTATGGCTGATAGAGCTATTTGCTGGGCTCCCATCCAGATATGCTTCGAAAAGATGTGGAGGCCAGCGCCGGAGTGCCGGCGTCGGCGCGATGGGTCGTGCTGCAAGGCTCTTGCGGACACTCTTGACGACTGTTTGGAGGCCTCATTCCTCGCGAAAAGCATGTTGCATTTGGTCAGTGAATGGCTTGGTTAGATAAGACATGACACTGCGGCTGGCGATCTTGATGAAAGCTTCGGCAGGCATCCCGGGATAGAGGGAAAATCCCCTCAGCTTGGCTAGGCTGTCCGCCTTTGGCCGTATTCTGAGCGGATAGAAGCTAGCTCCGGTTCGCTGGTCGGTGACGAGATCAGGAGCGACCGTTGTGACCTCTCCCTCGACCTCGGGTGTGGTGCGCTGGTTGAAGGCGGTGAAACGCACTTCAACAGTTTGCCCGACGCGAATCTGGTCGATGTCGTGGGGAGCCACCCTCGCTTCGACGGTGAGGTTCTCAGCATTCGGCACGACAAGCATTAGCGTTTCCCCAGGATTGACGACGCCACCAATGGTGTGAACGGCGAGCTGATAGACCCGGCCGGGGAGTGGAGCAGTGATGTCAAGCCGACGCAATTGGTCGGCCGAGGCAGTCCGGCGTTCTTCATACTCAGCAACTTTCGCTTCAACGTCCGTCAACTCCTTGGAGACTTCGGTACGCCTGTCTTCATCAAGCTGCAAAGCCTGTAGGTCGAACTCGCTCGACCGTCCGTGCGCCTGGGCTCTCGCGGCGATCTGCTTTCCGCGCTCGCCCTCAAGTTCCGTGCGTTGTCGTTTCAAAATGGTGACTCGTTGGAATGGTACCAAGCCTTGACCGTAGAGAGAATCGACGCCATTTAATTCCTCTGAAATTAACTTCAACGCGTCCTCGATCGCCTTCAATTGAACGGTGAGTCCTTCGATTTCGTCGGCGAGTTGCGCCTTTCTAGACGTGAGCTGTCCTTTCATGCTGGTTAGCGCGGCGCGGCGGCTCGCGAAAAGTCTCTTCTCACCTTCCGCAAGCCTCGCTGCGGCTCGACTTGAGATGAATTTGGCAAGGTCTTCGTCAATATCGAAGGATGGCAAGCCGACCTGTTCGGCCTGAAGACGGGCACGGCGGGCATAGAGCTGCGCCAGGGTGTTTTCTACAATCGCGAGATTGGCCCGGACGGTCGTGCCGTCAAGGCGGATCAGCACTTGACCAGCCTCGACACTATCGCCCTCTTTGACAAGCAGTTCGCCGACAATACCGCCGGTCAGGTGTTGGATCTTCTTGACGCTATCGTCGACCACGACGACGCCCGTGGCGATGATCGCACTTGATAGGTCAGTCGTCGTGGCCCATCCGCCGACGCCGGCGACGAGGGCAATCGCAAGTGCGAAGACGCCCACCGTGTGGTGCGACAGCGAACGATGCAAGCTAGTTGAGTGCCGCGTGATCCTGCTCATTGCTTCGCCTCGTGGCCGTCTGCAACGATTTTAAATGACGACGGCGGCGTAAGCTGCTGCGGGCGGAGCACCTTCGCTAGGACTTCGTCCTTCGCACCGAAAACCTGCATGCGGCCCTCATTCATCATGAGTATTAAGTCTACGCTCGACAGCGCGCTCGGGCGATGGGCAATTACGACAACAATACCGCCCCGAGCACGCACCTTCATTATCGCTTCGCCCAATGCGTACTCACCCTCCGCATCGAGATTTGAATTCGGCTCATCAAGAACAACGAGGAAGGGATCGCCGAACAGCGCTCTCGCGAGCGCCACGCGCTGGCGTTGGCCGGCTGAAAGCAACATGCCGGCTTCACCGATTTCCGTGTCATACCCGTTCGGCAACCTAAGGATCAGGTCGTTGACGGCGGCCGCTTTAGCCGCCGCAACTATTGCCTCGGAAGTGGCGTCGGCAGCGAACCGACAAATGTTCTGTGCGACAGTTCCGGCGAAGAGGCCCAAATTCTGTGGGAGATAGCCCACATGCTTGCCGAGCGCCTCGCTGTCCCATTGGTTCAGGGCCGCTCCGTCGAGGCGGACCGAGCCTCGATGGGCGGGCCATAGGCCCAGTATGGCCCGGGCCAGTGAGGATTTGCCCGATGCACTAGGCCCGATGACCGCTAAGGCGCTGCCTGCGCGGATGGTGAAGGTCGTATCTGTGACAACAATCCGTTGCGTGGCTGGTGGACCGCTCGACAAATTCTCGACACTAAGATATTTATGGGGGCCAGGCAGAACCATGGATGTCTCGTCTTCGGGCAGCGCTTTGAGTAATCCCGTCAGTCGCGCCCAACTTTGTCGCGCGGCGACGAGGCTGCGCCAATTGGTGATCGCAAGTTCCACCGGAGCAAGCGCCCGGGCCGTCAGGATGGAGCCGGCAATGATGATTCCGGGCGTCGCCTGCTCTTCAATGACTAGTACGGCGCCCGCGGCTAGCACACCCGACTGCAGGGCCATACGGAAGATTTTCGACAGCGCCGCATATCCGTTGCCAATATCGGCGGCCCGCCGGCTCTCATCGCGGAAGACCGCGTTGCGTTGCTCCCAGAGTGCTGCCAGCGGCTCAACCATTCCCATTGCCTGCACCACCTCGGCATTGCTCTGCGACGATTGAGCGAAAACGTTGCGAAACCCCACAGCCTCGGATGCCTTTTCCGCAGGCGCCTGAGTGCTGCGATTGGTGAGGTAGGTGAGAAGGATTAATATGAATCCGCCGCCGATCGCGACAAGGCCGATGATGGGGTGAAACAGGAAGCAGATGAGAATATAGAATGGTAGCCACGGGAGGTCGAAAAGCGCAGCCGGGCCGGGGCCTGAAAGGAAAGATCGGACCTGATCGAAATCGCGAAGCGCCTGAAGACCGTCGCCATGGATTCGGAGTTTTAACGGTGCCTTGACAATGGCACGATAGATGCGTGTGCCCAACGTTTCATCAAGGACGCCGGCAATGCGGACCAACATCCGGCCCCGGGCGAGCTCAAAGGCTCCCTGAAAGCTGTACAATAACAAGGCGAGAAGACTAAGTGCGATCAATGAGGGGATGCTTCGGCTCGGTAGGACCCGGTCATATACCTCGAGCATAAAGAATGAGCCGGTGAGATAGAGGATGTTGACGAGTGCGCTCGCGGTACCCACGGCGATGAAGGCCCCCCGGCAGTCGCGCAAAGCAATCAGGGGGGTGGTTTTTCTGTTGTTCGATGCTGCCGCGAATTCAGGCACTGAATGATGTCTCCCATAGTCGCGTATGGCTGAAGGCGGCCTTTTGCCCGATTCGCCATGAAATCACAGGTCGAGCTATGTCTCACCATCTCTAAGCGTTCAAGAAACGCTTCAATGACTTAGAGGAAAACGGTATGCACGAAAATATTTATTCCATTTTCCTAATCGATTAGCATTGTGCTTCTTTCACGAAATTCAGTCCCATCATTTGCGCTAATGAAGTGTTGTGCAAGTTTTGTGAGGATGTAAAAGACCTCTATAGAAAAGTGATGGGATTAGATAGGTGTTATCAAGGCGCAATATCGAGACGCGACGTTTAGTAAAACTATCTTTCTACCGCACTGGGAACGGTCGCGATGAACTATGATCCGGGAGTGGCAGGCGTCCTCTAGGTGTGGAAGGTGAACCTGTGGCACGGGCAACGATATTCGACCGGACGACACGCAAAGTCTCGCAGACGGTCTTCAGGAACGCAACATCTGTTTATGGAGTGGAGTGGCCCGCCCCGTCTCCCGGATCGAATATGATGCTGGCGTCAAAGGAAAAGAACGAGCCGATATCTATCGTGACCATTGGAATTGATCTGAATAGAATTGCAGTGTAGTTGGTGCCGACGCAACCGGCGCGGCATCGCTCGTCGGACGATGCGTCGGCAGACGCTGATTGATTACGCGGCGTAAGCTCCCGACGTGTCTAATCGCGATGAAAGTGCTGTGGCGCCGATCATCTGGGGCGCTTGTTTGCGGCACAGGACCGCAAGTTCGACTAATTTCGTCGGAGTATGTTCGCCCCTATTTCATACAAATGGCCGGCGAAGGTCGCTCGTCGAACAGTTTGTCCTGCTAAATATCCACATTCCTAGCGTCGCTTCTGATGCGGAACGTCGCCGTGCAGCCGACGCTCGGAACTACCATGCAGGTGCCGTCAAAGATAAACGAGTAGACGTGCTGACCGATATCAACTCCACGAAGGCCACCTTCAACTTCACACTGGACCATCTTACCTTTCGAGGGGACCGACGAAAGGCGGGCCCCCGGATTACCTGAGAGATGTCGCCGACATACTGACATGGGATGGCGGAATCCACCGGTTTCTTGTCGATGTCGTCTGCCATAACGCGTTCGACCACATCCGGATCGCATTGTGTCCTTTCGACCGGACTTTACGTTATCGGCGTGACGAATGAGCCGTGTACAGGTGCCCAGCAATCCGTTTCCACGAATGCCATCGCAGCGTAACGTTCGCACCTCCGCCAACGTTGACCATTTGTCCACTTGCACCGCAATGCTGGAGGACAGAACCGAGAAACTGTAGGGCGTAGGTTTTCGAGCCAGTAAGGCCGTTCGCACGCCAATGATCCCGCGCATTGCCGACTATTGCCGCGCGCCTTCCCACCAGCGTTGAAATCGGAAACAACGGCTTGACCGCAACGACAGAGCCACTGGCTCCCCAGAAGGCGCCGAAACTGCACCTCCGGGGTCGTTTGTCGGTGTGCGTTCGCAGACGGTGGCAGGCGGATGGCTCAAACGGGTTGGATCTGGGCTACACTCAGACAACATGGACCTGCGCCACTGCCCACCCTCGACGCGCTGCAGTATCTCCTTGTTTGAAGACTGATGGATGGCCGTACGCCCAATGATATGGTTGGCGCTCTTGCGAACCTCGGAATTCACGGCAAAAACGTTTGTTCGCCTGTAACTAGAATGGGTTAATATTCGTCGCGCTCTGGCTGCGATAGAATCCACTTGCCGTGAACTACCGAAATTGAACAAAATGTTGTTACAAATTTGAACCACACGCCGTTGTTTCTTGAATGAAATTGCGCGCGGATATTGGGATGGAAACTCAAATCACATCAGGTGGACGCTATGGCAATAATCAATGGAACAGCGGGAAACGACAATCTCTTTGGCGTCGCAAATGAAAGAAATAACATAAGTGGCCTGGCCGGAGATGACTATCTTCAAGGAGGCGATCTAAGAGATCTCCTTTTCGGCGGCGATGGAACTGACAATTTATATGGTGCGGCTGGCAACGACTTCCTCGCCGGAGGCGTGGGAAACGATTACCTTTTCGGCGGTGACGGCGCTGATGAACTTCATGGTGAGGCGGGTGATGACTTTCTCTATGGCGAGGAAGGCGACGACTACCTTTACTCCGAAAGCGGTAACGACACATTAAATGGCGGGACTGGCGACGACTATTTCTACTTGCAGGGGGTGATTGGCGAGACCAAGACCGTTTTTGGTGAGGAAGGCGATGATCGTATCTATGCTGCTGCGAGTAGCGATTCTCTTGATGGCGGTCGCGGTCAGGATTGGGTGAGCTACATCAATTCAGATGCAGCTGTAAACATTAACCTGTTGACCGGGATTGGATCGGGAGGATACGCCGCCGGGGATACCTATCGATCGATCGAGGACGTTCAGGGCTCACTTTACAATGACAAGCTGACAGCAAACGGTAACTATAACGAAGTTTTCGGCTACGATGGTGACGACCTAATCGAAGGCGGAGCTGG
>NZ_JACVBE010000002.1:0-1142127 GCF_014852185.1 Ensifer sp. ENS07
TCATGGTCTCGACCAGGCTGAAGGTCGTCATCCTTGCTCCCAACGTTGGCTTTGACCAGTGCGTCGAGAGGCGAGACTGTCGCATCTCTAACTGGCCCAACTGTCGCATTACTAAATAGCCACTACATGCAAAGATCACATAAGATAGATTATGGAACTAACGTATATGCCGGAAAGCATGGATTGCGGCTGAACGTTGCCTTGGCGAGCTTGACCGGGCCTTTCCAGCCTGCTTAGCGTTCCCGAACCGAACACCTCATTTTCAAGGCCAGATGTGATGAGCGAATTGCGCGTTCTTTCAGATGCTTTCATTCCGGAACTGCCAAACCGCTACAAAGGCAAAGTTCGCGAAAACTACGACTTGCCCGATGGCAACCGCATCATCATCGCGACGGACCGCCTCAGCGCCTTCGACGTCATCCTGACGTCGATCCCGAACAAGGGTCACGTGCTGACGCAGACGGCGCGCTACTGGTTCGAGGAAACCGCCGACATCTGCCCGAACCATGTGGTCAGCTATCCGGACCCCAATGTCGTCATCGGCAAGCGGCTCGACATCCTGCCGGTCGAGGTCGTCGTGCGCGGTTATCTCGCCGGAACGACCAGTACCTCGATCCTGACGAAATACCGCAACGGCGAGCGCGAGATGTACGGCATCACCCTGCCGGACGGAATGCGCGACAATGAGAAGCTTCCCCAGGCAATTATCACGCCCACCAGCAAGGCTTTCGACGGCGGCCATGACGAGCCGCTTTCGGTCGAAGCGATCATCGAGCAAGGACTGCTGACGAAGGAACAGCTCGATACCGTCTGGCAATATGCGCTTGCGCTGTTTGCCCGCGGTCAAGAGCGCGCCGCCGAGCGCGGCCTGATCCTCGTCGACACCAAATACGAGTTTGGAACCGACGAAAACGGCACGATCATTCTCGCCGACGAGATCCACACACCCGACAGCAGCCGCTACTGGATCGCCGACAGCTACCAGGAAAGCTTCGAGCGCGGCGAACGTCCCAGGAGTTTCGACAAGGATTTCGTCCGTGCCTGGGTCACTGCGCGCTGCGATCCCTACAAGGATCCGATCCCGGAAATTCCACTTGATCTCATCGAGCAGACCTCGGCGGTCTATATCGAAGCCTTCGAAAAGATCACCGGCCAGCGCTTCGTTCCGGACCTGTCGGGTGCGACGGTTCTGGATCGCATTCGCGCCAACCTGACGCCATATTTCTCGAAATAAATCAGTATATTATAGATTTATTCTAATCTGATTTAGGCGCCGGGCGTAGGATCATCGACATCGAATTCGAGCCG
This sequence comes from Ensifer sp. ENS07, assembly GCF_014852185.1. Taxonomy (NCBI): domain Bacteria; kingdom Pseudomonadati; phylum Pseudomonadota; class Alphaproteobacteria; order Hyphomicrobiales; family Rhizobiaceae; genus Ensifer; species Ensifer sp. ENS07. The sequence goes on from NZ_JACVBE010000002.1 coordinate 1,309, forward strand.
CATCAGGTCGTATGCCGGCTCGATATGATCAGGCGTCTCGCCTTGCACCGTGTCGTAATCCAGCGGCACATGCATGTGTGTTAGCACCGCCCGCTTCGGCTTGAGGCGCTCGATCCAGCCGAGCGATTGCACCAGTGACAGATGGCTCGGGTGGAACTTGTACTGCAGCGTATCGATCACCAGCAGATCGAGGTCGCCGAGCTTGGCAATGGTCTCGGCCGGAAAATCGCTGACATCGCTGCAATAGGCAAAGTCGCCGATGCGGAAGCCCAGAGAATGAATATTGCCGTGAAACTGCATCAGCGGCCGGAACGCGATCGGCCCGCCGGCGCCTGATATCACCACCGGCGACAGATCATCGGCAATGATGTGCGGCTCGACGATCGGTGGATAGCCGCTGCCTGGCGGTGATTCCAGGCAATAGCCAAACCCCTCGCGAATACGGCCCATCGTATAGGCATCGGCCCAGATCGGCACCCGCCTGCGGTTTTCGATGACGTAACCGCGCAAGTCGTCGATCCCGTGTAGATGGTCGGCATGGGAATGGGTATAGATCACCGCATCGATGTGGCGCACGTTCGTTGCGACCATCTGCGCACGAAAATCCGGCCCGGTGTCGATGACGACGGTCGTCTTGCCGCCGTCGGGCGCGATTTGCTCGACGAGCAAGGCCGCGCGCATGCGCCGGTTTTTCGGATTGTCAGGATTGCAGGCGCCCCAGTCACCGGTAATACGCGGCACGCCTGGTGACGAGCCGCAGCCGAGAATGGTGAAAGTGCGCCGGAACGCCACGTCAGAGCCTCGGCATCTTGGAGAAGACGCGGAAGGCATTCTCCGTGGTGATCCTTGCAATCTCCTCAGTGGTCACGCCGATCGTCTCGGCAAGCACGGCTGCGGTATGGGCAACGTAAGCCGGCTCGTTGCGCTTGCCGCGGAACGGCTTCGGCGCGAGGTACGGCGCGTCGGTTTCGACGATCATCCGGTCATGCGGCACGGTCTTGGCGATTTCACGCAGCTCTTCGGATTTCGGGAAAGTCAGGATGCCCGAAAAGGACACGTAGCCGCCGAGCTCCACGCCGACACGGGCGAGCTCCGGACCGGAAGAGAAGCAGTGCAGAAGGAAAGAGAAGGCCCCCTTCCCGGTTTCCTCGGTCAGGATCGCCGCCATGTCCTCATCGGCCGAGCGGCTGTGAATGACGAGCGGCAGGCCGGTCTCGCGGGCAGCCGCAATGTGACGACGCAGGCCCTCGACCTGGGCCCCGCGCGGCGCATTGTCATAGAAGTAATCAAGACCCGCCTCGCCGATCGCCACCACCTTCGGATGGGCCGAAAGCCGCACGAGATCCTCGGTGGTGATATCAAGCTCCTCGTCCGCATTGTGCGGATGAGTGCCGACGGAACAGAAGATGTTCGGATAGGCCTCGGCGATCGCAAGGATCGTCTCGAACCGCTTCACGCGGGTCGAGATCGTGATCATCTGCTCGACACCGGCCTCGCGCGCCCGCGCGACGATTGCGTCGCGCTCCGCTTCGAAATCGGGGAAGTCCAGATGGCAATGGGTATCGATCAGCATGCTCAAGATGCCTTACTGCGCTTCGGGTGCCACATAGCGCGGGAAGACCGGCTTCGGCGCCTCGAGCGGCGTGCCCGAGGCGAGACGTCCGGCCTCGCCGAGCGCTGCGAAGTCACGCTTGTCGGCGGGTGCAGCCACCAGGTCGAGCAGCTTCGCCGAGGATTCCGGCATGAACGGCTGAAGCAGGATTGCGATCTGGCGCACGACTTCGGCCGTCACGTAAAGCACTGTGCCCATGCGCGCTGGATCGGTCTTTTTCAGCGCCCAGGGCTCCTGGCCGGCGAAGTAGCGGTCGGTCTCGGAGACGACGGCGATGATCGCCGCCAGCGCCCGGTGGATCATCTGCTTACCCATCTCGTCGCGCGTGATCTCGTGCAGCGCGTCGGCGGCGGCCAGCATCGCTTTGTCTTCGTCGGTCAGGGGGCCGCACACGGGCACCTGGCCGTCGCAGTTCTTGACGATCATCGACAGCGAGCGGCTCGCCAGGTTGCCGATGCCGTTGGCAAGGTCGGAATTGATGCGGGTCGCGATCCCTTCCTCGCTATAGCTGCCGTCCTGGCCGAACGACACCTCGCGCAGGAAGAAATAGCGGATCTGGTCGAGACCGAAATGTTCGACGAGGTTGAACGGGTCGACGACGTTGCCGAGCGACTTCGACATCTTCTCGCCCTTGTTGAGCAGGAAGCCGTGCGCGAAGACGCGCTTGGGCAGCGGCAGGCCGGCCGACATCAAGAACGCCGGCCAATAGACCGCGTGGAAGCGGATAATGTCCTTGCCGATCACATGGATGTTCGCTGGCCAGAACTTGGCGCGCGGGCCCTTGGGATCGTCGAGATAACCGGTCGCGGTGATGTAGTTCGTCAGCGCGTCGACCCAGACATACATGACATGCGCCGGATCGTTCGGCACCTTGATGCCCCAGTCGAAGGTGGTGCGCGAAACCGAGAGGTCCTTGAGGCCGGACTTCACGAAGGAGATCACTTCGTTGCGGCGCTCGGCCGGGCCGATGAAATCCGGATTCTCTTCGTAGTGCTTCAGCAGCTTGTCCTGGTATTCGGACAGCTTGAAGAAGTAGCTCTGCTCCTCGACCCACTCGACCGACGTCCCCTGCGGGCCGTAGCGCACGCCGTCGGCGCGCAGCTCGGTCTCGTTCTCCTGATAATAGGCTTCGTCGCGCACCGAATACCAGCCGGCGTAGGAGTCCTTGTAGAGGTCGCCCGCCTCGCCCATGCGGATCCAGATGTCCTGCGACGCCTGATGGTGGCGCTGCTCGGTCGTGCGGATGAAATCGTCGTTGGACGCGTTCAGGGCCACGGCCATCTTCTGGAATTCGGCCGAATTGCGGTCGGCAAGTTCCTGCGGCGTCACGCCTTCCTTGCGCGCCGTCTGCTGCATCTTCTGCCCGTGCTCGTCCGTGCCGGTCAGGAAGAAAACCTCACGTCCGTCGAGGCGCTGGTAGCGCGCCATGGCATCCGTCGCGATCAGTTCATAGGCATGGCCGATGTGCGGCTTGCCGTTCGGGTAGGAAATCGCTGTCGTGATGTAGAAGGGGGACGTGTCTCTCATAGGCGGATTCGATCTATCTCGGATTAAGCTACGCACGCTCTTAGCGCATACGCTGTTAGGAAGAAACATGCGATCCATGAAAAGCCCGCCCGAAGCGGCCGCCGCCACCGCCCTCCTCCTTGCGCGCCCCGCGTGCAAGATTTAGAACAAACAGGAAACAAATGAAGGGGTGAGTCGTGCTGGATCAACTTGGCAGCCAATTTGAAACCGCGTCGGCCGGCTATGCCGCCGCGCACGGGATCGAGCGCGACCCCGACTGGTTCATCTTGAAGATGCAGGAGGAAATGGGGGAACTGACCCAGGCCTGGAACAAGCTGAGCGGTCGCGGGCGGTCCCAGGGGAAATCGCCGGACGACCTCCGGACACAGATGGCCGACGAGACCGCAGACCTTCTTGGGCACGTCCTGCTCTTCGCGCAGCACCACAAGCTGGACCTCCAGGCGGCGATCGAGCGAAAATGGCGTTTTCAGCCGGCGCTATAGCGCCGCTTTCATATCGTCGAGCAGCGACAGAATGGTCTGCTTTCGGTCGAGATTATAGGCATCGCTGACCGTCAGTCGCTCGGTCACGGAGGCTGACAGCCGGGCGAAGCGTTCGGCGCGCATGATATCGCCCGAAACGGCCGCCTCCCGCGCCTCCCGCATGATGCGATCGCTGGCAAGGGCCCGGAAGAAATCGAAGATCGTTTCGCTGTCCTTGCCGGCGAGGGCATCGGCGAGCTTGTGCATGTCTTTCCGGACAGACGGTCCCTGCCCTGCAAGGATGCCCTCGAAGGTTGCCGCGATTTCCAGTCCGCCATAGTTGATCAGCTTCAGCGCCTCGGCGACGCTGCCGCTGGCGGCAGCGATGATGCGCCCGGCATTCTCGCCCTCGAGATCGAAACCGAGATGCGCCAATGCCTGGCCGAGCGGTGCTGCGTCGAGCGGCTTCAGTCGCAGCGGCAGGCAGCGCGAGCGGATCGTCGGCAGCAGTTTTCCGGGTGCATGCGTCAGCACTAGGAACAGCGAGCGGCGCGGCGGTTCCTCGAGGATCTTCAAGATGGCGTTGGCCGCATTGCGATTGAGATCGTCGGCCGGATCGATGATGACGATGCGCCAATTGCCCGTGCCGGAGGTCTGGCTGAAGAACTTGCCCGCGCGCCGGACCTCGTCGACGGTGATCGCCCCCTTCGCCCTGCCCGTCTTTTCATCGATCGGGCGGGCCAGGTGCAGGAGATTGTGTGAGGCGCCGGAGGCAAGCTGCCTGCCGATCGCAGAGGTCGGGTCCGGGTCGGCAAGCGTTTCAGGCGCATCGGCCGGTTCAGGATTTTTTAGGATGTGATGGGCAAAGCGGAAGGCAAGCGTCGCCTTGCCGATCCCTTCCGGCCCTTCGATCAGGATCGCGTGGTGCCCCTTGCCGGAGCGATAGCTCTGCGCCAGGAAGGCTTCCGCCTGCTCATGGCCGAACAGACGATTGTTCTCCGCGGGCGCAATGGCGCCATCAAGGACCCCGGCTCTTTCGCTCATGACACGGCTTCCTCGGCGGACGTGTCCGTGCCGTCGCCATGCGGCAGAAGCGCTTCGACAAGCGAAAGCACCTCGGCGGCGATGGCCTCAACCGGCTGCGTCGCATCCACCACCCGGCACCGCTCGGAATCGCGTCTGGCAATGTCGAGAAAGGCGTCGCGCCGCTTCTCGTGGGTCTCTAGCTGTTCCTTTTCGAAACGATCGGGATTGTCGTCTCCGGCGCGGCGTTGCGCCCGCTCGAGGCCGACGCTGGCGGGCAGGTCGAAGATCACCGTGCGGTCCGGTACGACACCGTTGATTGCTACGCGCTCCAGGCTTTCGACGAAGCTTTGTTCGAGATTGCCGGTGATGCCTTGGTAGACGCGCGAAGAATCCATGAAGCGATCGCAAAGCACGATGATGCCCTTGTCGAGCGATGGCCGGATGACCTCCTCGACATGGTCGCTGCGGGCTGCGGCAAAGAGAATCGCCTCCATCCGCACTCCGAAGGATTCCGCAGCCCCCGAAAGCAGCACGTGACGCACCGCCTCGGCGCCGGGAGAACCACCCGGCTCGCGCGTCGTCAGCACCTCGTAGCCGCGGGCGCGCAGGGAATCGGCTAGCAGGCGGAGCTGCGTCGACTTGCCGGCACCTTCCCCGCCTTCGAATGTTACGAATAGACCTTTTTTCAGCGACACCATGCTTTCCCGTATCGGCATGCGGTTTGGCCCTGTTTAGCCGATTGGTCCTCCGGGCGAAACCGTCAGGTGACGATTTGAAGAGGCATTCGAGTGAGCGCGGCTCAGAGCCAGAAGAAAAGCAGTTCCTGCAGGGCGTCGACCGCGCGGCTCGTCAGGGTTCCCTGCCCCACCGCGCCGGCCGTCTTGACCGGGACCTCGCGCAACAGTTTTTCGCCGTTCCACAGCTTGACGACGCCGACTTCCGTGCCGGCCGTCACCGGCGCCCGCAAGGGCCACTTGTAGACGATGCGCGCCGTCAGCCGCTCGGGATTGTTGACCGGCAGCAGCACGTCGACCGGACCGCCGGCCACCAACGCGACGTGAGACGCGTCGCCGCCATAGACGGCTGCCTCGCCGATCGCTTCTCCATCGGCGAAGATCCGCTTCTTCTCGAAGGCGGTCATCGCCCAGTCGAGAACCTTGCGGCTTTCTTCGATACGTTCCTTGTCGGTTTCAAGGCCGCCCATCGCGAGATAAACGCGGCGGTCACCGCGTTGCAGCGACGCGGCGAGCGAAAAGCCGAAACCTTCGGCAAAGCCCGTTGCCAGGCCGTCCACGCCGATATTGGCGGAGATCAGCGGGTTCTTGTTGCGTTGGAGGATCTTGTTCCATTCGAATTCCGGCTGCGAATAGAGCCGGTAGAGATCGGGATGCGCTTCGTGCAGGTGGCGGACGAGCGTCACGAGCTCGCTCATCGTGATCTTGTTGCCGGGATCGGGCAGACCGGTGGCGTTGCGGAAGGTCGCAACCGGCATGCCGAGTTCGCGCGCGCGCGCCGTCATGCGCTCAGCGAACGCACCTTCGCTGCCGGTCATGCCCTCGGCGAGAATGATGCAGGCATCGTTGGCCAGCTGAACGGCTACGCCCTGCAGGAGATCGGCGACCCGGATGCGCGACTTCAGAGCGGCAAACATCGTCGAGGTGCCGGCCGGCGCGCCGCCGGTCCGCCACGCATGCTCCGATACGTCGTAGAGGGTTTCGGGCGAGACTTCGCCCTTGCCGAGCGCTTCGGCGACGACCTCCATGGTCATCAGCTTGGCAAGCGAAGCGGGTGGGATCGGGTCGTTTTCGGCTCGCGAGAAAAGCACCGTGCCGGTTTCTGCGTCGACCAGCAGGATCTGCTTTGCCTTGGTGTCGAAGGCGGGTGCCGGCGTTTGCGCGAATGCGGCGCCGGCAAACAACGCAAGGCCAAGGAAAGCGGCCGAAAGCATCTTCATGCGCATGGGAAACTCCGGTTTCCCCTCGGGCATAGCAGCGTGGTCATTTTGGCACAACGCCGAGAACTGTTAACGGGCCGAACCGTTCGTTTTCTGGCGCTTGGCGTAGTCGACGATGACTTGCGGCGTTAGCTGCTTCTTGTCGACCATGATCGCTTCGAAGGGCGATTCGGCGTCGCTGACGCGAACTTCGTAATAGGCAGCCGCATAGGCCATGTTGCCGTCGGGCATCGGAATGTACTCCGGCCGCTCGCGCGGGATCGGGCCGATTTCCGGCAGCATGACGAATTCGTTGAACGACGCCGGCTGCTGGGCAAACTGCGGCACGGGCGCGGCCATCGCGGTGACCGGTTCGCTGACGTCGAGCGACGCCTTGGCCGGCACGGTGATGGTGCCGAGGCTTTGCTTGCGGAACGGTTCGTTCGAGGCAACCATCACGCCGGTTGCGATCTGCCCTTCGGGCATGATGCTCGGGCCGCGCTGGCCCTTCTCGACATAGGACGCCATCAGGTAAGGCATGTCGTTACCTTCGAGCGGTGCGCGGCCAACATATTGCACCTTCACCTGTGCGCTGCCCTTGCGCTTGATGTCGAGCAGGTCTGCCGTTTTCGAGGAAACGTCGATGATGCGGCCGTATTCGTAGGGGCCGCGGTCGTTGACGCGCACGATGACCGAGGTGCCATTTTCCATGTTGGTGACGCGGGCGTAGCTCGGCAGCGGAAACGTCGGATGGGCGGCCGACAGATGCGCCTTGTCGTAGACTTCGCCGTTGGCGGTCAGGCGTCCGTGGAAGGCGGAGCCGTACCAGGATGCCATACCCGTCTTGTTATAGCCGAAGTCTTCCTTGGGCTGGTACCACTTGCCCTTGACCTGATAGGCCTTGCCGACCTGAAAGCGTCCGCCGCCCTTCGGGATGTTGTTGCCGGTGGCAACGCGCGGGCTCGCCTTTACGCCATAGACGGATTCAGGAAAGTACTCCTTGCTCCGCGCAGTTTTCTTGACATTCGACGTGGAGCCGCAGGCGGCAAGCGTTACGCACAGTGCCGGGATCGCCGCAAGGCGCAGTCCCTTGACCAGATATGCCGCATTTTTATTGGAGGTCATCTGTCCCACAACATCGATCGATAAAGCCGTACTCGAAACCTTCCGCTTACCCCCAGCGGAAATCTCGACGTCCCGAAACGGAACAGGTGTGTATTCATGACATCATCAAGGCAAAAATGCGAACTCATCCACAGGTCGGCTCCGCATTTCGTGAGTTATGGTTTACGGCTGGTTAACGTGATCGGGCCCGGCGCCTGCTCTTCAAAGCGGTCGAGAAAATCTTGCAGCGACGCATGTTAATTCTTGCAAAGCGCCAAGGCTTCGCGCAATAACGCCGTGCCCGGCACGCAGTCGCGCGGTGCTTCAGGCAAGGACAGGTGGCCGAGTGGTTTAAGGCTCTGGTCTTGAAAACCAGCGTACGGGAAACCGTACCGTGGGTTCGAATCCCACCCTGTCCGCCATTTCTCTTTGTTTTTATTGTACTTTTCTCTATTTTTGACGACAAATCCGCCGGTTATCATAACCAGGACCAGAAGTGATCTCCCGCACCTCCGGTTGGAACATGCGAGCAATTTCGACGTTGCTCATGGATGGAAACCCAGCGCCACATAACGACACCCTCCCCGCAAGCCCGCGATACCTACAGCCTCGACGAATTCATTGCGGTTTATGATCTCGGCGCCAAGCGCGCCGCGGAGTTATACGATCGCTTCGGGCCATCGCGTTCGAAGCTGGACACGCTGATGGTGGCGATCCGACACTCAACCAACCGGAAATCGTGACTCGCGCTGCCCCTGTGCTAAACTGCCTCCATCCCCAGTGAGACAGCCCATGACAGAGAATCGCTACGATCTTCGCAAAGAACCTGATGACACGTGGACTGTATTCGACATCTTCACCGGAATGCCTGCGCAGGTGAACGACGTCGAGCAGATTGGCCTAGAACTCGAGCAAGCCGACGACCTCGTCGACCTGCTAAACCTATTGTATATCCGCCGGCGATCCGGATCAGCGCACTGATGTGCCGACCTTCTTCCGCTAGAAATCGAAGTAGACTGTAACGCCTGATCGACGATAGTAGCGGCCGTAATCGCGATAGCCATAGTAGCCTCGGTCACGGTAGCCGCCGTAGTAACCGTAGTGTCGGGGGTAACATCCGCCGTAATAGCGGCAGTCGCGTCGGGCGTGTCGCCTATCCCAACGCCTATCCCAGCGACGATCTGCGCGCCAATGTCGATGACTCCGGTGTTTGACCAGTTCGACGCTGTTGGTCTGCACTTGCTCGGGCTGCGGAACAAAAATGGGCGCGGCATTTACCGGCAGCGCGAAGGTTGCGAAGCCAATCGCTGCAAAGGCGGACAAGAGCTTCTTCATAGCAAACTCCTCCTATCTGATAATCACTTTGGGCGATCTGGGCTGAACCTCGGATGAACGACCGCGCACCGCTTGCAAACACAAAAAACCGCCGGCTGGTGAGACCGGCGGATCGCTGTGGTGGCGTAGTGGAAAACAAGGCCCGCGCAGCCAGAGGCGCGCTGGGCACGTCTGCGGAGGTAGCCGCAGGAAACTATTGAGGCTGCAACGCCTCGGCGGCGTGTCGAAGCGCGTGGACTTGGAAGCATAGTTCGTCAAATCCAATCTGCTCGTGAAGCGCGATCTCGTGAAGATCCTCCATCGCTCGAACGTTGGTGAAGACTTCGTTGATCAGGGTGACCGCGACCCTGGCCATCATCTGGACGTTGTAGATGTCTTCAGACCAAGGTTGGCGCGGGCGGCCTTGCTCGGCGCCCTGCGCTTTTTCTAAACCGGCTTCCCCGGTTGCGCGTCTTAATCTTGAACCTTCATCGAGTTCGACTGCGATGGCAGGCACCGGTCTTAATCTGCGAACGTTTGTCATGTTGGTCTCCTCGTGTTGCGATGTTACCGTAAAAGCGGTATGTCATTAAAAAACACCAACATCAGACCAATGTCAACACTAAATAATGACATTGGTGTTTTTTAATGAGGTCGAACATGACGCCCGCTCAATGCCGCGCAGCACGTGCACTTGTAAATTGGACACAGCCGTATCTTGCCGAAGCGGCCGGCGTGTCACCCTCGACGCTTCGTGATTTCGAGTCCGGCAAGCGGGTACCGATCGCCAACAACCTGGCCGCCATCCGCGCTGCGCTTGAGTCGGTTGGCGTCACATTCTTGGAGGATGGCGACGTTGCTGCAGGGCCGGGTGTTGCTATGCATCCTACGAACTAGATGGCGTCCACGATGTACTTCGCAGAGAATGCTCTCAACGAATTGGCGACAGGCTTCAAAGAAATTGAGCCCAAATATCTGGCGTTGCGAGAGGCATTTGTCCGCCACCCCTATAAGACTGAACGCGGTCGTGAGTATGGGACACACGGTTTCGGCAGAAGGATTGGCACCTTAGCGCGATGCATTCAAAGGGTGTTTTCCGATTTACCGCCTGATCAAGCAGGCTTGCCCCAGCGAGAAACGCTGTTGGACGTTTCCATCTCTCTTCAGGCGATGGTCACAAACGTATCCGGTTGCCTAGACAACCTCACTTGGACTTGGGTTCTTGAGAGGAGCGTCGTTCAAGCGGATGGTTCAGCATTAGAACAAAAGATGGTTGGCCTCGGGCGCAGGTACAAGCACGTATGGAAATCCTTTCCGCCACCTTTCCGGGACTACCTTAAGAGCCGAGATCCTTGGTTCGCGCACGTGAAGGGATTCCGCGATTCCCTTGCCCACCGCATACCTCTTTACATCCCGCCTTATTCGGTAGATCCCAAAAATCAGGAACAATACTATGAGTTGGAGCGGCTATCGTGGACCGAGTTATGCGCTGGGAACATTGAGAACCATGAATCTCTAAAGAAAGAACTGGAAAAGCTAAAGTTCTTTCGCCCGATCATCGCGCATTCTCTAGTCGAGGGCTCCCCTCTGGCAGTTTTTCACGCTCAAGTACTGGCCGACTTCAAGACAGTGGAGGAACTCGGTTGGCATTTTCTTGACGAGATGAAAGCCGTCGGTTGACCGCTTCATTCCCAACCAATACCTTCCAATAGCGCCCACCAAGCGCACACCACCACATCGAGGAGACGTAGCTAATGCGACCGGCATCCGTGCCGGCGGCAATGTTTTTGCTCGAACATGGAGGTGGCAGTGGCCTCGATCGTTCACGGATTGAAAGGTCTCGCGAAGGTCAAGAAGACGTTGGCCGACGGCAAGACGATCTACTATTGCTACGCTTGGCGTGGCGGGCCGCTCCTGAAGCACAAGGATGGCTCGCCTATTCAGCCGGGTAACCCGTGCCTTCAGGTCGAATTCGACCACGCTCATGAAGATCGACGAAATCCCAATCCCGGGACTCTTTCAGGGCTGATCACAAAGTTTCTGGCTTCGACAGATTATAGGCTGAAGAGCGCAGACACTCGCCGTGAATACGCTCGATATCTTGACGACATAAGAGCCGCGTTTGGCCACCTAACATTTGAAGAACTTGAGACGACCTCCGCCCGCGGCAAGTTCAAGGAGTGGCGAGACGGCATCTCCTCTCACCCTCGTTCCGCGGACTATGCTTGGGCTACACTAACCCGCGTTCTGTCGTTTGGTGTGGACCGCGGAGAGCTTTCAACGAACGTCGCCAGGCGCGGCGGCCGCCTCTATCGAGTCGATCGGCGCGAGGCAATCTGGACTTCAAGCGACATATCAACGTTCAACGCATTTGCCACGAAAGAGCTCAAGCTAGCCCTGCTCCTGGGCCTATGGACGGGCCAGCGAAAGGGAGACTTACTCTCCCTTCCATGGAGCGCCTATGATGGTCGCGCTTTCCGGTTGAGACAGGGCAAGACGGGCCGGCGTGTCTACATACCGGCCGCAAGGGCTGTGCGCGAGGCGTTGGCAAACTCTGCTCGCCAATCCCCGACAATCCTCACCAATACGCGTGGCAAGCCGTGGACCTCAGCGGGCTTTGATTCGAGCTGGCGAAAGGCATGTGCCGCCGCAGGCGTTAGTGGTCTAACGTTCCACGATCTTCGAGGTACGGCGGTCACTAGGTTGGCTCTCGCAGGATGCTCAATAGCGGAAATTGGAGCCGTAACAGGTCATTCGCCAAAGGATATCGACGCAATTCTCCACGTACATTATCTTGGTGGACAGCGGGAGCTCGCTCAGCAGGCGATTGCAAAATGGGAAATCGGCGGCGCCGAGGGTCCCTGGACGGAAGCGTGAGGCGAACCATGGTCAACGCCATTCTCATTTCCATGAGAGACGTCTGCACGCTGACCAGTCTCTCTCGCACGATGGTCAACCGTTTGCGCGTCGCCGGCCGATTTCCTGGTGCGGTCGAGCTTGGCGAGCGCCGGGTGGCGTTCGTGCGGTCGGAAGTGCTGGCGTGGATCGAGGAGAGGATTGCGGGGCGGGCGGAAAAGGAGATGGACGACTTTGCGTCGTGAAGTTTAACGCCCTGCAGGGGGGATACCGCCTCAAACTAGAACATTTAGCGAACAAAAAGCCCATAAATCGGCTAAAACTGTTGTGGATTATGTGCGAGGCGGGGCGTCTTGGGTGGGTGATCACGCGTATGATACGTCCGTCGCCGAGGAAAACGACTGTGCCTGGAAAACACAACGATGTCGTCCCTCAGCGACTGGAGCTGTACCCGCAAAGGGGAGATTGGTTGCAGCCAGTCTCCCCGGATCCGGTAGCCTAGGGTGCAACAACTTGTTGTCTGTCGCAACGACAAACAGTCGCCAGACACATTTAGTCAACAACTCGTAGAGCAGAGTCTTGGCATTTGGTCGAAATTCCGATGAGCAGGCCGCCCTACTCGTTCACTTGAATGACTGGTGCTGGGAGAAACAGGTCCCCTGCGCCCTGAAGGAATATCTGCAGGGTGATTCCCACAATGACGGCGGAAAAGGCGTTCGCGATCGCTGCATGTCTCGCCTTCGGCGTCAGTTCGAGAAAGCCCTTTTTAAAGACCAACAGCGTGATGATCATGGCGACCAAACTAATAAGGAGGCCCACCAACCTGCCGCCGGTCCAAGGCGAGAAGACCCAGGCGACATGAAAACCACCATGTTCCTTAGGCAATTTTTGTCCGGTCGCCTGCTCGAAACATTGCTCTAGGGATAGCACGAAGCTACTCGATTGCGCGGATGGCCCCTCGAAAAGCAGCACTTTCAGTTGCCGGCCAATGTCGCCGTATTCCTGGATGACACAAGCTGTCAGTTGTTCATCAAGCTCTTTAGAAAGACTCTTAGTATCGATGTAGGCTGCGATCGGCCAAGGCATAGTCGCGACCACGATCGCAACTAGCACCACCAGTAGCCCCAAGAGCGACCACGTGAGTCTTTTTACGAGCGCAGCCCTCACCGTATGTTTATCGTCATCGGTGAGCGTATAGAAAGCGATGAGCAGCCCCCCAAATCCGAGCGCTAGATTTGACGCCGCCTGCAGCACAACCCCGATCCAGAACATCGCAAGCCCCCATCCCGCCGTCTTCTAGCGAAGATCCCGCTAGAGATGCCGCCTTTAAATATTAGCAATCACTACATTCGGACGTCAATCTGTGGTGGTGCGCTCGCCCTAGGGCCGATAACTTCCACCCCTAAAATAACCGGGGATTGTGCAGCCAAAATCTCAACCCTGCATAGAGCGCCCTTCCCTCAGCCGGCGCGGCGTGCTTACCTGCACTCGGGCTGATTTAGTTAAGACTGAGGGAAATAATGAAAGTTCGTTACGCCGTGCTGGCCGTTGCGCTGGCTGCTTCTTCGTGCGCCAAGCGTCCGGACGCGATCGTGCCTGTCGACATTCCGATGGCCGCCTATTCAAATCAGAGCTGCCAGGGCCTCGCGCAAGAGCTCGTTAAAGAGCAAGCGACGCTCTCGAGCCTTTCGAAGCAGCAGCACGACGCCGCAACCGGCGACGCAATGGGCGTTTTCCTGATCGGCGTACCGATGTCGAGCACGTTCGGCGGCGATAAAGAAGGCCAGGTTGCCGTGTCGAAGGGTAAGGTGACGGCTATCGAATCTTCGCTGAAGGCGAAGGGGTGTAAGTAGGCGAATCGCCGGCGGGATAGATATGAAGAAGGACTTCCTTTTGCGGCTTGGCAACACGGTTGACGCCATCTGCGCGTCGCCGCGCGTCACTGGATACCTGATAGGCTACTCGTCTAAGGGTTCATCGCGTTTTGCCGCATACCGTCCTCACGGCTTTCAGCATTTCGTAATTCTAGCGGACGGATTGGACCAGAAAGATGCCCTCGATCTGGAAGAGCATTTGCACATGCGGATTGAGAGCGACCAATCTGCGTTCTCATACCAAAAATATCGCGAGAAAAGCCGCGGTAAACACCATCGAAGCTCGGGCGGGGTGACTTCCGAGGAGGGCAACAACCACTCCGTCTACATGGCATGGTGGGAGGAGTGATTTAGGGGCTAACCATCCGGCGGAATCTCATACACCTTCGATGGCCCCTCCATCTCACGCACGCCCTTGAACGACGGATGCCGCAGCTTTCCATCTTGCGTCCAGGCTCGATACTCCACCTCGGCGACGAGTATTGGCTCGGCGAAGACGGCGCCCTTCCGCTTCAGCGCCACCGGCGGCCGACTGGCCGGGATCGCGTCGAGTAGTTCGCGCAGCTGCGTCGATTCCTTGTTGCTCCATCCAGTACCGCACCCTCCGACATAGACGAGGCTATCGCCCTTCCTTGCTTCCAACAGCAACCTGCCGATTGCGCCAGGCGCGGTCGACGGCTCGTAGCCCACGATTACAAAGGTGTCTCGCCGAACGCATTTTATCTTCAGCCATTCGGGCCGGCGTCCCGATCGATACGGCGCGTCCCGCCGCTTGGCGATGATCCCTTCGAGCCCCATGTCGCAAGCGATCTTGAAGAACTCGGCGCCGTCGGCGTGCACCTCCTCGGAGAAGCGGATCGCGCCAGTCCTGCCGGCGACGATAGGCTCGAGCAGTTGCCGGCGTTCGGCAAGCAGCATCATCCGGAGGTCTTGCCCGTCAAGATAGAGAAGATCGAAGGCGAAGAAGATGATCTCGGCGGCATCGTGCGAGATCGGACGCCTGCCGACCGCGCGCTGCAGGAGACCGAAATCGGAGCGGCCCTGCTCGTCGAGAACAACCGCCTCGCCATCAATGATCATTGTCGCATGGCCGAGCTCGCGCGCCTCGGCGACGATCGAGCCAAACTTCTTGGACCAGTCGTAGCCGCCGCGGGTAATCGCCCTCACCTCGACTGGCTCGACATGCACCGCCAGTCGGTAACCGTCCCACTTCACTTCGAAGGCCCACTGCGGGCCTTTCGGAGGCTTGTCGCCGAGCGTTGCAACGCAGGGATCGACGCGGCGGGGCATCGGTTCGGGAAGCGCCGCGGGAACTCTTTTCTTCCTGAGTGTTTTAGCCATTACGTATTAACGCCTGAAAAGCGAAAACGTCTCAGCTGCAGCACCGGAGGAAGAAAATGCCGAAGTCATCGATTTTTGCGTCGCCGAAGCGTCAGGGCTCATACCCAGATCGGGATTTGGATTGCCAGTTAGCGCTTGAGGAAATCTTCCGCGCGGTGGTCGAGGAAGCTGAGGACGCCGGCTGGTCTGAGAGAGAAGTCTGCGACGCCCTAATCGAACTAGCGCATAACCACTGGCTCGCGCTCGACGCCAAAGATACGATGTTCGAAGATGCCGTCGGCGTGATCCTTCGAAAGCCCAAGGCACCCCTGCTGAATTGACCTATTCGCCCCTCATCCGCGCGAGGCACCAATCCCAATAGGTCTCGACCATCTCCGTCGCCTCTCGCGCAGTGTCGCAATAGCCCTGGTTCGGCATCGGCGGAGACCCTTTGAAGGTCCGGGGGACGGACCCCGCCCATTGCCAGCGGCCAGCCGTTGGACCGCCGGTCTCTTTCCGGATGCGACCTATGTAGCCGATGCCGTCGAAGCCGAGCCAATCAAACTCCGTCGGCGGGTCGTGGGCGTCCAGTTCGGTGCGGCGCCACTGGTGGCGGGGCTGATAGCGCTCGTTCATGGCTTTCGACTCACGTCCGCGCTGGGTCTCTGCCCAAGGCATCACAGATTTTCTGCCACGATTTGGAGCCCATTCCCTTCATCCGCAACGCGTCTGTCGTGGGAACCTGCTTCATGTCGTCGACGGTCTCGAACCCTCGTCGTTTGAGCTCGCCGAGGAGCTTTGGGTTTCTCAACCTCAAGTCTGAAAGCTTCGTGGTCATGCCCGCATCAGATCAGGCTTTCACGTCTCGCAATTTGTAGAATTCTACGTATGAGAACCTGTCACCACGATAGCGGTTCACAATACGAGCCCGAGTGTTCCCCTTCCCCCAGCTAGGGTTCATTGGAACACACCTCTCTCTTGGGCCCCTCGTGACGGGGCCATTTATTTTTCCTGGACGGAAAGATTGATTAAGGTCATTGTCGAATCGAGAGGCGCCTGCCATTGCTAGTTGAGCGTCAACCATCGGCGCTTGTGACCCCGGAGCGCGCCCCAGCCCCAAGCGACGTTGCGCTCCGGGGTCCGCTCAATGGTGATTACTAAACAGGTCGACTCAAAGAAACCTGCGGTGATCGCGCACGCCATCGCGGCCGCTTTGATAACTCATGCACAAGTTTGATAGACATAACGAAGTCGCTGATCTTTGGCACGGCGCATCAAAGGATAGTGGTGCCGGTCTGTTCAGTACATCATTGATATGATATATGTCGATTTTCTAAAATTATATGCCTCTGGACTTGCTCCATAGCGTGTCAACGGGAGGGCCACATGACGTTTAGATTCAATTACACGCAATCGAAAGTCGGCATCACTCACACGCCACAATTCGCAGCATCGCTTCAGACCGACTACGTCAGCCCTGCTGATCGTGTAGGCAACCCCCACACGCACATAAGTACTTCTTTTGTCGACGTTAACGGTGACGTTCAGACAATCTCCTATGATTGGGAGGGCGAGTTCTACGGGCAGAACGTCGGAGCCTATCAACCCGGGAGTGGTTACTTCTATAGCGCCAACCCAGGGAGCGGCTTCGCTTTTAAGATGTTCGGAAGCGCACCGCTTTTTCCTGACGCTAGAGACTATGTAAAACCGTCCTATTCAACCCAAACGGCCGCTCTGAATGCAATAGACGCGTACGACAAGGCAGCATTGGACTGGTATGATCAGGTCGATGCTACAACGATCTCCAAAGTGGTTTTCACTGGCCCTGACGGCCAATATGGGCACTTCAGCTCAACCTCGCCGGTCTCAGCAAGCATGTTCTCTAGTTACATGCAAGCATTTGAAGGGAATGACACAGTCATAGGAAGCAATTTCGACGACCAAATATTTGGAGGCAAGGGTAATGATACATTAAACTGTGGACTTGGTAATGACACACTTTTTTTTGACGTGCCTAGACCAATATTTGGACTCAATGACCCGCAGAATAAAGACAAGGATTCAACTGTAGTATTAAAAACCAATGAAGGAAGGGATTTAATAACTGATAGTGAATTGGGAAAATTCTCCGACGGCGAACATTCTTTGCAGAAACTTTATTTTGACATTGAGAGAAAGGCTAATGGAACCGGAACGCTCGACGTGTTCGAAAACGGCTCGCTTCTCTATTCAGATGTGAAAATCAAGTGGGACAACGCCACCCCGATCCCGACAGGAGAATATTACGCATATTACAGATATTCGACAACGGGATCTTTGGGACAACTAATAGAGCTTGGTTCAACACCCAGTACCAACACCCTAAACGACGACGGAATCGAGAGAACGGCCATCGATATTCATATCGGAACGGCGATCGGAAATTCAGAAGGTTGTTTCATTGCCGGCAGCCGCGCCACCTTTCTTTCGAAGTTCTTTACGCACCTTTCCGACCAAGCAAGCGGCTTCGACCTACCCTCCGGCGAAACCTACTTTCCCGTAATACCCGCGACTGTGAACGTCCGGAACTACAATCAATCGACAATTAAGGATCCAGTACTACGCGGAGTCGACTTAGACGGCGCCAAGATCGTTTCCGACGCGGTGGCAAAGACAGTTAATGCCACTTTCGACCTCTTGAATGACGGCGGCGGTCTACCTGACAAGAAGTTCAGCCTATTCTTTGAGACAGGAGGTAGTGCAAAGCTCGGCACCGATTGGGACTTCGTCAATAAGCCCACGATACTCACCGATCCCGCAACGGGGAACATTTTTTACAAAGTGAATATTAACGCGGATCAAAATCATGTGGCGGGTTCAAAAGTATCTATACCAATCAAAATTCTAGCGGATTCTGGAGCCGAAAGCTTAGAGCGCATTGCTCTGAAGCTGGTGGATATCGACATTTTCAGGTTTGCAGTAACCACGACCTCAAGTAGTTGGAAAAAGTACAGCGTCTCGCTCGACTCAGATACCGATGGTGTTGCCAATTTAGTTGAGAACCAGTTTCTCAAAGGATCGATCGACGACATCTCGATAAATATCAACATAGCCGCTGACCCGTCTGCGGCTGCCGCGGCTATGTCGAATGATTTCTGGCTTTAAAATGCCATCTCGTACGGACCAACGCATTGTTTGTTTGTAGATCAAAAAAGCCCCGCTCACCGGTTAAGGCAAGCGGGGCTTTGCAGTTGTGGAAACGTCGAATAATGGGTGGCTGTCCACAGAATGCGCGAGAGTTAGCTAAACTGTCGGCTTTAGAGAATGACGAAGCAACCTTTGGTGTGGCATATCTGTTCATGCAACAAACGGCCTGTCGGGAAGGAGTGCCGATGGCAAAGCACGGGGAATGCCAAAGGAGCCGATAGCTGTGTGCTTCCGCTAGTCACGGAAAATCATGCACACGTTGCTGAAAGGAGGTCGAATGACCGTAGAAGCACTACTGATCGTGATGGCAATACCGGGAACGGCTGTAGCTATCATCGCCCTGTCTGACCGCTTCCTCAAGAAGCGCTAAGCTGAGCCAGCTGAGCCTCACCCGTCGTGAGGCTCACGCCTGCACAAAATAAAGAGCCCGTGGATTAGTCAGGCCCACGAGCTCTTCATATTCTGCCGTGTTTTCGGAGGTCTCGGCTAACCATAGAAGCAGTTCTTATATGTTGCGTTTCTCACAACAAGTCAACGTCTAAACGTCGCTTCGTATATCACTTGTATGTCACTGCGTACGTACCAGCGTATATAGGGCGTCTCATGCTAACTTGCACGTCTACCCGCCGTTCTCTGCTCGAAGGCGCGGTCAAGCCGCTCGTGCACGCCGTCGATGCGGTTGCCGATGCCCTCAATGGCTCGAAGCAGTTGCGCGGTCTGTTCCTGAAGGCCGGCTTTGGTGGCGAATGTTTCTGCGGAGTGGATGCGGAAAGAAGCCAAATCAGCCGCGACCTTATCAGACCGCTCCTGCACCCTTTCCGCCTTATCCTCTGCCACCTTCACCTTCGCCTCGACGCGCGCCCACACGCGCCAGCCAGCACCGGCCAGCATCAACATGAAGCCGACCACCGCCATGATCTCGGCGCCACTCACGGCTTCACCCCGCAAAGCTTCGCCAGCTTTTCATTCTCGGCCAGGATCTGCCGCTTGGTGCCTTCCGTCATCTTGTCTTCGACTGACGGCCTAACGGGGCGCGCAACATCGCAGTAGCTACCGGCCGTCACGCAGCCACTTAGAAAGAGCATCGTCAACCCGACTAGCCCCCATGTTCTGAATCCCATCTTCGATGCCCCTCGCCTGTTTTATGGCTTTCGCGTTTGCCTTAGCCTGCTCCGCCTTGGCATCGGCCTTGCCGCTGGAGCGTCCATAGAAAAAGGCACCCGCGACGATCGCGAGCGCTACGCCGGCCGGAGCCAGCCAACTTGAGATGTGGGACCAGATTGCCGCCGCCAGCGCGCCAATCATGTGGGATGCCCCGCCTTGCGCGCCCACTGCCACCAGCTTAGAGGGACAGCAGCAATGAGCGCGGCAATGCCGGCCTCGAGCGAGGCAGCGACGGCGGGGTCGTCTGTGATCATCGACCTGACTTCCTCGCCGATGTAGCCGGAGCCGTATAGCCAGCCAGCAATCATGTAGAGGGCGATGCGAATCCAGACCGTCATTTCTTGCCTCCCTTGAGGATCGCCAACAGGAAGCGGCCGACAGCGGCCCAGAAGCCACCGGTGGCGGGCTTGCCGCCGCCAGAGGCGTCATAGCCAGCGGTGCGCAGCGCTGCCTCGAAGGCGCGGCCATATTTTTCAATGCGCGCGCCGTTCGTCCTCACGTCACCATTGATGATCGCTCGAGATGCCGCGTAGCGGTAACCGTCGGCGGCGTCGTAATCCTTCAACTTGCGGCCTGTGAAGATGCCGTCGGTCATGCCGCCGAAGAGGATTTTTACGGCCACGCCCATCTCCGCAGCCTTATCCGGCGTGCCAGCGAGCCCGAACTTGGCATAGTTCGCCTTGCCGGTGATCTGGGCCAGGCCCCGACCGCGGTAGAGCCAGCCATCGTCAGAGCCGGTATTGCCGAGACGGCCGCCATAGACTTTGTTCGCCAAGCGGCGAGGGTTGCCAGCATATGGCGTCGCCGCGGCGAGCGTCGGGAATCGGCTGGGCCAGACTTCCGTCAGCCGTTTTGCCGAGTAGTTGAGATTCTCCGCGACTGGCTGGAACTGGCCGCCGGTCTCGTGGTGCGCCTCGGCTAGGATTGCGGCCAGGTGCGGCAACGGCGTGCCTTGCCGCTCGGCTTCGTCGAGAATGGCGTCGATGCCCTGCACTTGTGCTTTCTTGTTGATGGACAAGGGCGAGCGCACCGCCGCGAAGAATTTCGCGCGGTCCATGATGGTCTCCTGTGGTGGTGAGTGGTTAGTTCGGCAGCATCAGGCGGATGCTCCACGCATAGCGAAGCACCGCCCGCCAGTTGGCGATCGGGGTCATTGAGGGGTGTCCTGTAAAGAAAAACCCGCTCGATGGGCGGGTTCAGTGCGCTGTTAGCCGGAGCCAATAAGCAGGAGACGACCCAAAGGGTACTTAAAGGGTATGATCCCTATACGAGGCCTTCCTGCAGTCAGCTCAATGCATAATGTTGCTTGAGCAGGCTAACTGCGCTCTGGAAGGACGGCAACATTGTCGGCAGATGCATAGCCCTGTCAAAAATCAGCGCCATCCCCAGTTTGCCAATCCAGCCGAACGAGCTGGCGCTACCGCCATACGTCCAGCGCAAATCGGCGGTGATATCCGGCGATAGAGTGTGCGTGACCAGGTTAAGGACTTCCGCATTCTGCCACAGCACGGCCGATTGTTTCGTCTCTGCATCAAACGAAAAGCCGTAAACCGCCGCAACGTCAGCCGGAGGAGAGTTCGCGGCGCTGATTCCGTTCGAGACAGAATCTCCGTTCTTACCGTAGAAAAACAGCGACCCCGCGGATGCCGACCGGAAAGACTGCTGAAACACCCCCGCCCCGTCGAAAGCCGCGAGCAGGTTCTTGGATGTCGTCGTCGCTCTGGCGGCTGCGGCAATCGAGGCGACACAAATAAAACTGCAGCTTGCCGTTACAGTACCCGGGGCAAGATGCAGACCGCCGGTATTTTCCGTTAGTTGAATGACGGGAAGGTTGTTGAACCCGGCATCCGTATCGATCTTCGTGGCAGCCGCCCCATTCTTCGACGTAATGGTCGCACCCGAGAACCGGTCGCGCCCATTGCCGTCGGCATCGAGTTTTGCAGGGTCGATCACGTGGCGCAGACCAGCGATGCTGGCAATCTGCCGCTCCCAATCGCTCATCGTGATCTTCGGTGCACCAGGAATACTGATCGCCGCCGTGCCTGGAATGATGCTCATACGTCCCATGTGAAAGTCTCCTAGATGGTTACAAGCTGATGGCAGGCCCAGTTGTGCATGGGGGCCCCATAAGCGGTCGTGTCGGCCGAATTGTCGCGAACGTTACCGCGCACGCCTGTGATCGGTCCGCCGTTGGTGCCTGACATTCCCGTGCGGGCGTAGCCGATCTGCTGGGAGCTTGGGCTGCCCGGATCGCCGGAGAGCGCAACCGTGATCTGGCGGGTGCCTGTCTTGGTGACACTCGAAATCGTTCGCGGCACACCTCCCGTCTGGAACCACTCGAAGCCATTGTTGCCGGGATTGCTCACGAGCGTCGTGTCGATCGAAATGTCAGTTGCTCCATCGCCACCGGCATAGGTCAGGACGATGTTGGCTCCCGTCCTCACGGCGCTTGCTATGTGCAGCGGCACCCATGGTGCGCCGGCGAGCGTCTGCCGGATCGCTCGGCCGTGATAGGCGCCGAGCCGCGCCGATGATGCGGCGGTCAGATGCACGCCATCCGCCACCGTCTCGAGGAAGTATTTGGGGCCGACGCACAGGATGATGCCAGGATTGTCGAGTGCTGCCTGCAGCTGCGCCAGCGGCACATCGCTGGTGGCTGGCATCGCGCCGTATGCCGTCCAGTTGCTAATCTGGTCGACAAACAGGAGCACTACACCGGCGGCGCCGGTGTAGACGGAAATGTCGACGGTCAGGTCCGTCTGCAGCTCTTCCAGGTAGCCCTTGTAGGTAGCAACGCTGTCAGAGAGATTGTTTTCGCCATGGATGAACGACACCGTCGAGGCGGCAAAGTCGAGCCCATTCAGCCCCGCCATGATCCGCGCGCGGCGGATCGAAGTGATGATGTTGGCGTAAGGCTGCGTCCCCTTCCTCAGCCCGGAATATGGGGTACCGCCGCGGCCATGTGCGACCACGAGCGCGGCCTCATCGACCGCAATCCCCCCGACCTTGGTCAGCTCGTATCCGAGCTGCGAGGCAGGTGTCTCACGGCTGCTCTCCTTCAGATCGACAAGCGAGAGCCGGTTTTCTGCTGGCGTGGGCTGATCGGCATTCAGTGTGCCGCGCACGGCCGGGCCGACATTGAACATCACAGCGCGCCCCGGACGCACCGCCGTCGTCGATACTGGTGGCGTCGACGACGAGCCGTCGCTGAGCGACTGACCGTAGAGCACGTGATAGATCAATCCCGACACGCTGGAGAGCAGCGACGTTCTGGCCGTTACGTCCTCAATCTTTGCTGTCAAGACGCCCGCGACGTCTTCAACGTAGCGGGCCTCGGTTCCGACGACGCCGACCGCCGACGCGTTATTTTCGCCGAAGGTGATCGGCGTGACGTCAGTGCCATTCGAAAGCGCGTACACCCGAGAAATGGTAGCAACGAGCCGATCGAAGATCTGAACGTCGACAGCCCCAAAGGAGTCAACCCAGCCCAGTTCGAAGTGATAGCCAAATACGAGGTCGCCGTTCTCCGTAACGACAGACCAGAGATAGTCATCGAGAAGCGCCGGCACGCCGGTGGTTTCCAGCATTGCAGCGACGCGCAGAACACCATCTCGGTCGATGCCTGCCGTAACACTTCCGTCCGCAGCTCCGAGCAAGACGGTTTGCCAGTAATCGTCCATCATCCCTTCGCTTGTAGCGGCAGGCAGGAGGTTCTCCCTGCTCTGACGAAGAAGGTCGGCAAACGGAACCTCATCGGCCTTTTCCGCCAATGTGGCGTTCAGGTCTGACTGATCGGAAATCTCCTGAAACGTCAGCGACGTAGTGCCTGTCACGATAGGCGCCGGCGTCGTGCAGATGAACTGCTTTCCGCCGTTTGCAATTCCCGCGCGCACGAAACACGCCATGCCTACGATTTCAGTCTCTTCGTTCGCGTCTGCTGCCCGTAAGGCAGATCCAGAAGCCGGAACAACATAGATTCCGTTCTGGCTGGCCACGGCCTGGTTTTTCAGCAATACACGGTCGCCGGTTGCCAGCGTCACGCCGTCGAGGGCGTCTCCATTTTCCATGCCGGTGGCAATGGCGACGTCTGCCGTCGACGCAGCAAGGACTGGAGCCTTCCACTGCGTCGAAACCGCAGCCAGCGACAGCGCACGATCGAACTGGTCTTGGATGGTGCCGCCAACGATGTTTCGAATATCGGGCTTAGGCGGCATGTATGGCGAGGTCGACGACCCATCCGCGAACACGGCGTCGAAGGCGGTTTTTATTTCATTTGCCATTCGGCACTCCAAAACAGATGGTTAGATGATGGTGATTGTCAGCGGCCCGGAAACGGGCCCTTCGACGTCCGAACCGTTGAAGGGGACGGCGTAGTAGTCCCAGACGCCCTGGGGTGCGCAGGAACCGGTCTCCACAAACATGATGAGGTCGTCGTATGAGCCGGCGAACGTGGTGTCGGCGATTACGACGAAGGTGTTGTTCCCGGTCGCCGCCGTTAGCTTTTCAAGGAAGCTGCCGTCGCCGGTTCTCAATACACCATTGACGGTCGTACCACCGGTAAAGCGGACACGTGCCGAACCGCCTCCGTAGCCGGAAAGGCTCGACGCCACGCGATATATCGTTCCTGCGGCCAAGGTCTGCGCCTGTCCGAGGCTAGAGGTTGCGCCTGCTGCCTTGTTGGCCTTGCCCCCGCTGATCGTCCAGCCGGTGCCTTTTGCCCAGTCTGTGTCACCGGCGAATCCGCCATTGACGATCGTATTCGTTCGCGTGGTGTCACCGTCGGTATGGGTGTAGGTCGAGGACGAACCTACCGACAAGGTTGCGAACGGTGCATCCACGGCAGTATTCAGACCGGAACCTGCCGCCTTTCGATACAGTTTCACGGTCTTAACGTGGCTGTCATTCGGCGTCGTAACGCTGAAGACTGCATTCCCGAGACGGGGAGCCGCCGACGTCTGGGTAAACGCTGTCAGCGCCGCGGGGGCTACCGGATCGGACGTCGAAAACACATCAGCCGTAATTGACCAATCCGAGTACTTCCCGTTGGAGGACTTAAAGGCAACCTCAACCTCAAGCAGCTGGTCGACGGGTACCGTATTCGTGTTGAGGTTGATATATCCTCCGGATGGTTCAGCATCTGGGAAGGGTTGCTCCACCCACGCACCAGGAACACCAGCGCCTATGTCAGCGACACGATAGCGAACGACTGGAATGAGGCTCCCGTTTTCCGGGTCAATAATGACGACACGAATGTAAACCGAGCCGTTGTTGGACTTCGCCTGCACCAGGTTGATGACAGGTGTATCGAGATTCGCCGCATTCAATGCCGGCGGGACCGGAGGCTGCTGACCTTCGTCGGTTGCTGGGTTCCAGTCATCAATTCCCGCAGGATTCTCAACGATGTCCATCGTGAAGCCGCCCTTGGTAAGGGCTAGGACCGACCTTCTGTTTTCAACGGTCTTGCCGGTGAGCCTCGGTAGCCGGGTAGGCGTTTCCAAGCGCACCCACCGCGAATATACGGAGTTGATGCCGCTCAAGCGGACATCGATGCTGCCCTTGACCTTCTGCCGCACCCGCTGCCAATCGCGTTTGCCAAGCCTTCGTGCCTGCCGCCATTGCGTCACCCAACGGTAGTCAGCCTCATCCGCAAGAACTCGGCCGGCCTTCAGTTGCGCAGCCGCATCCTCGAAAAAGTCCGTATCTGTCGTGGTGTACTCGGTCTCCGGATAGGTAAACTTGGGAACGAGGCGATTGCACTCCTCATCGAACAGCACGTCATACTGTATCTGGTGACCGACAATGTCGGCGTCTGTCAGAACGGCGGTGCGGCTCTCTCTAAACTTCCCGACCGTGAGTATACGAGCGCCATCGCCGCGCGCGACCAAGTGGCCGTCGCATGTGGAGAGCATCGCGTTAAGCCCTGACTTTGGGCCGTTCTCCGTCGTATCCCAGCCACTGCATTGGTAGCGTCTTTCAACGCCACCGCCTGCAAGCGGCACGTCCTCGTCGCAGATATCAGCCTCCTCTTCCCAGAGGTCGATGACCGGGAGAAGGGCTTTCGTGTAATCGAGACCAAAGCCAAATTCGTTGAAGCAGAGGTGCCAGGCAATGATGATCGCTGCGTTGCGTGTCCACTGCCATGTGGACGGATCCTCTGGATCCTGCGCAGGATCGCGAAAATCCCAGCAAAGAGCGCCGTCCAGTTCGACCGAAGGCGACGGCGCCCCGTAAGGGAAGGCCTCTTGCTGGTCTTGGGCGTCCGCGTTGTGTGCGAGCATCGCCAGGGATGCCTGCCCGTCTCCTCGATGATCTGCTGTCCAGACGCCAGTAGAGGAGAGGTCAGTAACAAACTGCTCATAGGCAGTTTCGGTCGGCAATCCTAGCCTGGTGTACAGCCTGACATATGCTGAGCCTGCGCCATACCTGCCGCCCGTCGTGAGCGGCGTTACGACATTGCCGACTACCGTTACCTCGTCGTCATTCAAGAAGTAACGATTGATCGACTTGATTTTGTGCCCTGCGAGAGCCTGGACTGAATATAGCTTCGACCCCCTGGCCTCCCATAGCATTCGAGCGCCGGAGAGCCGCGTGCGCCCTACGGCATAAATCCGATAGGGTATCGACTGATTAAGTGGCGACCTGCCGTCCTCAGGCTTTGGCGGCTTGGGCGTCTGCGCCATAATGGCCTGCAGGCCAATCGATAGAGCTGTGGTCGCGATCGCTGTGGCGATCGAAGCGTAGGAAATGGTCGCGGCGCCGATTGCAATGCCACCCGTACCGAGCACTGCGGTAAATATCGGCGTGAAGATCGGGTCGAAAAGAACTTGGCTGTAAAGCGACGTCGTATGACCAAGGCCATACCGCTGCAGCATCATGCGATGGTGTAGACTCACCCCGTAAACCTCCATGCCGCAACGTGATTTAGCTTCTTGGCTACAACGCCAGACGGCCCAAGAACGAGCCAAAGCGGCCCAAATTTGATGGCGCAAACCTCGACGAGACCGCCGCCGATGCCGGTCGGTGCCTGAACGACGCCAACGTCACCGTCTTGCGGATGCTGGATGCGCTTGAAGCCGAGCGGCTCAAGGGTCTTGGCGGCGAAAGCGATCAGGCCTCCGGCGCGAGTCAGGATGTCATGGGCGCCGGCCTCAGAGGCGTACGTGCCGCGGTAAGAGGCGGCCGGGTCTAAGCCGATGCTCTCCTGTATCCACGTGGCGCAGAACGTCGTGCAGTCGTCACCGCCCATCCCGCCCCACCGAAAGCGGTGCGGCAGAGCCACAAACTCTTGCAATGTCATGAGGTGTCCCGGCTTAGAAGTTTGGCCAGACCGGATTGGCCCCGCGAGCAAGGCGCGCGGTGCCATCACAGAACTTGTCCGTCGGCGAAAATGCTTTCTGATGCGGGGATGACCACAGCGAACGAGCACCGCGGGATCGGGTAGAATCCCCAGCGACTACCGCCAGCGATAGCGTCAACGTCACGGACTGGCCGCTGGGCACTGCCGGCGATTGCTCGCCAACATGGGAGGCCGTGCCCACCCATACCGGGATGACGTCGCTCATCGGCTGGAAATACTGGTCCAGCGTTGTGATGCCCATATGCACGGACGCACCGCGCACGGCCGGCAGGCTGTCAATCGTCCGCGCGGCGGTGGCGGGATCGATACCTGAGAGCGTGAACTCGACGCTGTCTGCCGTGCCGTTGACCAACACCTCGAGCGTGGGGACGCCGACTAGCCTGCCGCCACCCAGATAGACGGTTCCGTCCGGATCTATGCTGTCAAAGTTTGCCGGAATGTCATTGATTCCGAACCACATATGCAGCGCCGGGTCTGTGTCGATGCGCAGGAAGATACCGAGTTGGTGGCTCCCCCGAAGCTCTTCGATGACGTTTGCGGGAATCCAGTCCATCAGAATGCCTCAACGAACTGGATTGCCTGCTGTGTCACAAAGAACGCCTCGACCACTGACGGCAGCGTGAAATCCGATTTGAACTTCGCGACGAACCTCGGCCGAGCGAACTCAACCCGCGCGCCGACGGTCACCGCCTCGCGAAGCGGCGGGGCGATCGCCAATGTGTAATCGGAGTAGCCGCTGCCATCGGTGCGCGCGAGCACGTCCCAATAGCGGTATGCCCGCCAGCCCTTCGTCGGATGGTAGATCGAGAACCAATCGGACCAACGTAGCGGCCTGGAGAGGCCGTGGACGCGCATCTTGATGATGCCGGCATTCAGTGCTGCAGCCTCGGTTATCTCGCCGTAGACGGTAGCTTGGCTGTAGCCAGAGCCATCGTCGAAGTAAGATCCATCGGAGTGCGGAATACCGGAAATGATCGGAGTAGGTAGCCTGCCTATCTTCGGGAACGGCCCAAACCAATCGGTTATTATAGGTACGTTGATAAACCGGAAACCGCCATTCAATCTGGCCCCGAGCCAGTTGACGTATTCGTAGTGCTCCGGATCCTTAATCATGCAGTCTTCGTAGACGGCGGTGACGATACCGCCACCGCTCATCTCGATTGACTGCCCCTCACCTAGACCGTTTCGGCCGCCATCTATCGACGATCCGGTGACGTCAAAAGTGGTCCGAACCGGCGCCAGAAAGTTGGCTTCCAGCGTCGGCTGGTTAGTATAGACAGCCATTGTCACCCCTTCTGGGAGTTGTACCGCATCTGTAGGGTGCCGAAGCCGCCGCGCTCTTGGCTCTTGTTGTATTGGCTAAGCCCCTCGCCGACGCCCTGCTTTACAAGCGTGCGGATATGGTCGTCGCCGCTAGCGCCGCTGACGTTGACGAGCAACATGCCAGGCTGGTTGTTGTTTGCAGCCGCAGAAGAGCGACTGTTCAGCCGTGGAGCGCGCGGTGCGCCGACGTAGCCGCCATTGGCGTAACCTCGGAGGCGCTCGAGCGTCGGAACGCCGATGCGCCTCGTCGCTGCGGCATCAAACACATACTCCCCTTTGTGAACGATGCCGGCAGGCGTCAACTTCCCGCCAGGGCCGGTGAACCCGCCCTTGTCGAATAGACCGATGCCTCCGCTAGCCGCAAGCTGCTTGGAACCCGAAAAGATCGTGCCCGACAGGAACGAGAGCCAACCTCCACCGCCGCCGCCAGACCCAGCAGATGACAGGCTGGTTGCAAGGTTGCTTAGACCCTTGGTGGATTCAGTCGATGCGCCCGCCAACTTCTCAAGTGCCGCGCCGGCCGACTTGGCCTGCGATATCTCGAAGTGCATGGCGTCCTTCTTGGACTTCCAGTCACCGCCCCAATCAAAGCCGTTGCGAGCAGCGATCGCGCTAATGCCTGTCGGCATGTCAGTGACAAGGTTGCGCCCCATCGGGTTGGCTTGCGAATTGATGTCAATCGCGTTGCCAAAGGCATGGTTCGAAAGCTTGCTCGTGCCGGCGATGTTGCGATAGTTGTAGCCGCCGATGGACTTGATCTGGTAGCCGGTGGCCTCCAGGTCGTCGACAAGCGACTGAAACTGCGATGCGAACTTAGCGTTCACGTCCGCAGTAAGCCCGCTTGCCGTGGTGATGGTCGACAGACCGATGCCGGTTCTGGTCGCCCCTGCGGCTGGCAAAGCACCGCGCGTCACGGCGCCAACGGGCGCAGCGAAGGCCGACGCCAGCGAAGATGGCGCAGCCGGGAAAGCCGATAGGGTCGAGCTCGCCGCCCCGCCTCCGCTCGAACCAAACACCGCCGACGCGAAAGCGTTGCCAATCTGCGTAAACAGACTGTCCAGCGACTTCTGCATCGCGTTGGCAGCGGCATTCTTGATCGCGTCGGCAAACGCTTCGCCAATGCTCTTGCCGCCCGACACAACGCCGGTAGTGAATTCAGAGAGGAACGAATGCGTTAGATCCGACAGTTCTTCGCGGTTGAATTGGTCGCGGATCATCGCGGCATTCTTGCCGCCGAGATCCTCCGGCAACCCGTAGGAGCGAAGACGCTGTTTTACCGCCTGTTCCTGCTTCGGCAGGCTCGCGAAAACCGCGTCGTCGAGCAAATCCTGCTGCAACTTCGCCTGAGAAAGCGCCTGCGAGTACTTTTCGTAGAGCGCGACCTTCTGCTCGATCTCAGCGCGCTGAGCCTCGGAAAGGGATCGCCCCTTGTCCTCTGCCTGCTGAAGCAGTTCCAAACGGAAGCGTGCGGCGTCCGTCTGGATCCCGTACTGGCCGGTAAGTTCTGTCTCCAATCGAAGCTGTGCAATGCGGTCGTCAGCGCTTTTGACGAGATCGCGGTAGGCGTTTGCGGCTCGGCTGGCGGCCGTCTCAGCCTTCTTGTCCGGCTCCTCGCCCAATTGAATGGGCTTAGCGCCAGGCGTAGGCACTGCGACCGTGCGGCCGTCGCCATTGACTACAGTTGGATTCGCGTTGCCTATACGCAGAACAGCATTTCGATACGCTGTGTCGGCGTCGTCACGCTCTTCCCGATTGGCGGCATTGCGCCGAGCGTCTTGCCATAGCCTCTCCGCTTCCTGAAGATCAGTGAGAGGAGCAACCCCAATCTTGTTGAGATCACGAAGAGCGCCAGCGAGCTTATTGATCGCCTGGGTCTGCCGGTCCGCGCTTCCTTCGATAAGGTCAAGCGACTTGACCATCTCCGGAATGCTCTTGGCGACCTTCAGGGTGTCTTCGTCGAACTGACGATACTCCTGCGCCAGCTTCCTTATCGAATCCGGAACACTTTCGTCATTTGCGATCCGAGAAAGAGCCTCGCGGAAGCGCAGTATGTCTGGTTCGCCTCTCTGGATGGAAAGGTTTAGGTCCGCGAACGCCGTTCGCAAGTCGCGAACAACGTCAGGGTTCATGTCCTTCAGAATCGATGCGTTTTCGGTCAGCAGTGCCGGACCGAAAGACGCCGTGATCTTGGCTTGCTCAGCCACAAGCTCACGCGCTGCCTTTAGGCGGTCTTCGAGATCGGCTTTGGCAACCTGTGCGCTCTCTAGCGCGTACTCCCTCAATCCCTTAGCGGCCTCGCCATATCTCTCTTTGAGTAGAGCGATGGTCTCAGCGTGGCCTTTTAGAACGTCATCTGCGCTTTTGACGTCTTTTGAACTCGATATGTATTGGATCAGCGCGGCGCCAGCCGCGATAACACCGATGGTCACCAGCGAAATCGGGTTTACTAACTGCAGGAACGCGCCTGCCACGGCAGGGCCGATTTTCTGCCCGCTTGCCCTGATGTCGTTGAAGACCTGCGCGACCTGCGGACCCTGCTGCAGGGCAACCGTCTGCCATGGCATGAATGCCGCGGTTGTCGCGATGTCAAAGCCCTGAGCGGCCAGGTTCGAGGTGTTGAAGGCACCTGCGCCGCCCCTGCTGGCTGCCGGGGTATCTTTTAGTGCCGCGTTGCGCCCTTTAATCGCCGCCGTCGACGCCAAGGCCGCCTGGCGCTCGCGCTGAATGGCAGCGGTCATCTCGTTGGCCGAGATCGCGCCAACCGCGTGCGCGCGGCGAATGTCGGCAACGGCCGACTTGTAATTGTTTATGGTCGCGAATAGCGGGCTGTACTTAGCCCGCAGGCGTTCAAGCTCCTTGCCCTGATCAGCGAGTGCGCCGGTCCACTCCTTGGCGCCCTTCGAGCCGATCCCGACCATCTTGTCGACGCGGGCCTGCAGCGCAGTCGTCATCGAGTTGTCGATGCCCTTGCCCAAGCCGTCGAACTGCTTCTGAACCTTGCCGGTGGTCGCCGAAATGTCTTGCTCGAGCCGCTTCAGGCTCCTTTTCACCGTAGCAAGCTCGGTGCTGATGGAAATTACTAGATCGTCGGTCTTTTCAACCATCAGGCGAATATCCTAAGAAGTATAGGGCTCGCGCGGTGGCGGGCGGGCTGAGGGGTGGCAAATGGGTGGATGGCTGAAGACGCTGGTCGTGACAGCGTGCATCGGAGTAGCGGGCTGCAACACGATTGAGAATCAATACGTCGATACAAATGGTAGGCGAGGAAGCGGTCAGACGACTTTTGGCGTGACCATGGAAAATGGCCAGTTCTCTGTCACCGACGCTGGGGTCGCATGCTCAGGCACGTTCCCGCACTGGCGTAATGCCACCATCGTGTTTCCAATCACCTGCACAGATGGAACGTCTGGCACGGTAACCATGACGCGCCCGACAGCGAACGCGTCAATGGTAGCTGGCGAAGGTACAATGAGCCTCAAGAATGGAGAAACTCGGCGATTTGTGTTCGGTCGCAAGGACATGTTGGGCTAACCATACTTGGCCAGCAAGGCATCCATCTCGCCGCTCGTCGGCGCGCTCGTGTCAGCATCGACGCCATTGGCCTCGTTGCGACCATGTATCGCTTCGAAGAACTCGGTCATAGTGGCGGCCCAGAAATCAGCAGGCCGCCACCCAAGACCACCGAGCGCCACTCGCATCCAGTCCCGCCACGGGAACTGGCTTTCTTGCTCTAGGCTGCCGCCTCGGCGACGGCTTCGTCGTTTCCCTCTTCACCATCGAAGTGATGCGACAACGCTTCGCTGATCGCGGCCGCGCAGGCCGAGAAGTGCTTCAGCTTGAGCTTGCTGATCGCAGAAAGACGATCGCCGCGAACCGTGAGCAGTTCAAGACCGGCCAGCGTCGCGGCCGCCTCGACGCCGGAAAGGCGCACGAACA
This sequence comes from Ensifer sp. ENS07, assembly GCF_014852185.1. Taxonomy (NCBI): domain Bacteria; kingdom Pseudomonadati; phylum Pseudomonadota; class Alphaproteobacteria; order Hyphomicrobiales; family Rhizobiaceae; genus Ensifer; species Ensifer sp. ENS07. The sequence goes on from NZ_JACVBE010000002.1 coordinate 33,302, forward strand.
GTTCCTGGAACGACTTACACTCAAGCCGTGTCGATACAGCAGCGAGGCCGCTCATGGTGGCGGCGATGACCAGAGGAACATCGCCGACCCACAAGGCAACTTCACCGCGGGCGCCGTTCACCTCAAGCGGGAACGGCTTGACCGTGGGCTTCTTTTCCTCTTCAGCCATGGATTACACCTCGGCCGTGAATTCAAGTTCAGCGGCAGCTTCGAACGTGGCGTCGAACTGCAGGTCATTTTCCATGTCGCCGCTTGCCGTGAAGCTCGTGACAAAGAACGGGCCTTCAAAGGTGCCCAGGCCCGGAACGACAACCTGCGCGTTGAAGATCTGGGTGTTGATCACCTTGCCCATGAAAGTTTTCATGATCGTGCTGGATACGAAGGTGCCGGAGCCCTGGAACGTCCGATTGGTGACGCCCGGACGGCCAGTCTTTTGAACCGGGCCGCCAGGGTTGGTGCAGCTTGGCTTGGTCGTATCGACCGAATTTGCCGAAAGATCGAAGCTTCGATCCTTCAGACCGCAGAGGTTGTTGAAAACCTCTGGGCCAGGGGTAGCTCCGTCCCCTACTTTGATAAGCAGCAGTCTACCGAGCTGTTCGCCGTCGGCCATAGTGGTCTCCTTCGCCGGCGTCGCCGGTCGTCATAATGGTTGGAATGGGGGTTGGGTGAAGCCGCAGCTACGCCAACGGCTTGTGCACAGAAGCCACGAACTCGATGACTGAGTGCGAGGACAGCCCGTCAGGATCGCGGAAAGTCCGCGTTTGCCGGTGCATGATCGAAACAAGGCGCCAAGAGGTCAGTGCCAACGGCGCAAGGTGCAAGGATTGGGCAACCGCGTCGGCGATCTTTTTGCATTCTGGGAAGCCAACCTTGCGGGACCAGGCGTGCAGCGTCAGGTAAACGACACCGCCAGTGATACATGTCGCGTCATCGCGGATGAACTGCGATTCACCGATCGTGACGTAGCCTTCTTTCGGCGTCGCCCACGCCGTTTCGGGCGGCTGGTCGTAGACGCCGTTGATGAGAGAGGTCAGCGGGGCGTCAACCTTCAAGCGCGCGACAATAGCGCCCTGCAGTTCAAGTTCTGCGCTCATCACATGGTCCTACTTTAGCATGGCCTCGCGAACCCCTTTGTTCACGGCGGCTTGAATGCGCTTCTTTGCCTTCGCACGCATCTCGCGCCACGAAGGAAAAATGTGGGGCTGCGCGGCCGTGCCTGGATGCTGCGTGCCGCCGCCTTCAGTGTGCGTCGCCTGCCCCAAGGCAGTCCCGCCACCAGCCGCCGTGTTGTGAGGCGCAGTGCCGAATTCGAGCCACCTCCAAAGAAACGACGCAAACACGCCGGCGGCCGATGGATCCTTCGAAGGATTGGTGCCGACGGGCTTTTTGTCCGGATGATCGGCGAGCCGCGCGCCTTCGAAACTATGCATGTATTCAAGCGTGGCACCGGTCGGAGCCCTCGTCGAAATGCGTTCGGCCACCTCTTCGGCGATCTTCAGCTTTTCAGCAGCGGCATACTTCTCTACGTTCGGCGCGATCTCATTAAGCCGCTTCGATAGCGCCTCGCGGCCGATGATCTTCGTTTTCAGCGCCATAGTTACGTTGCCACCCCGTCGTCGACCAGCAACTCGAGCCATGCGCTCTTTTGGTCAGGATTGGTGACCGTGCGGATGTTCAGTACCCGCTTGTCATTGCGAGCGTCCACCGCCCTCCATGCTGGCGTGATTTCGCGACTGGCTGCGTAGGAGCGAATGCGAGCCGTGTACGGCTGTACGCCCGTCAGTCTAGCGGCCTGAACAGGCTCACTGCCTCGGAGCGGCACCAGCTCGGCAACGTCCGTAAAAACGGTGGTGAAGTCGCCGCCGACCTCATTGCCCATGCCGTCGTCGATCATTTCACGACGCTGGAAGTGCAGCTTCTCGCGCATCCGACCGGCGCTAGGTCTTTTTGCCATCCGCCCTCTCCCGCTTCGGTGCAGTCGCCTTCACGGCTTTGCCCGCGGCCTGCGCCTCGTCAGCGCACGCTCGCGTCACATTTACGTGGTGGCCCGCTTTGTAGGCCACGGTGAAGCCAGGCTGCACCCAGTTGAAGTTTTCGGTGAAGACTACGTGCATGGGTTCCTATGCTCCCCTCCTGAAATTACAGAGAAGTGCGTCAAAGGCAGTCCAGTCATCGAGCTCCGCGTTCTCGCGGTTCTCATAGGCGTCGCCAAGGAACAGCAGAATTGCCTGCTTCACGGCAGGAGGAGCGTCGGCATAGCCAACGACCGCAATTACAGTAATGCGGGATCCAGACTGGATCGCCGGCCACTGCTGGCCGTACGTCGTGACGATCGAAACCTCGAAGCCATCGTTGCGAAGCTCATATACGGTGTCTGGCAGCGTCTGCGGCGCGCCGGTTGTATCGATGTAGGCGATCGACGTCACCGAGCTCATCGGCGCCTCTGGCAGCCTGACGAAATCGCAGAAGCCATCACACTTCATCTCAACGGTCTGGCTAGCGAAACGCACGTTGCTGTACTTCTCTGCATGGTCGCGAGCTGACTTGATCATCAGATCGATGTCAGCGTCGTCGTCATCAAACGTAATGTGCAGCCTGCGCTTGGCTTCTTCGGCTGTTACAGGCTCAGTCGTCGCCGCCGTGGTCACTTTCGTCGGATACCACATAAGCCTTGCCTTTCTTGCCACGGCGTTCAGACGACACAGGCTGCGGGTGCGGGACCGCTCCATCTGCGACCAGTTTGGCAAAGCCAGCATCGATCAGCCTGACTGCTTCCGCCTGAGGGAATTCTCGCTCGTCGCCTGGCGCCAGTGAATATTCGTTGCCGGCGAGACCGACTAACATCTGAATTTTCATGATCTCTCCAAGGAAGGAGGCGGGCCGAAGCCCGCCAACCCCGATTAGGAAGCAGCAGTGATCAGGTGCTTCACGGCTGCTACGTCGCCGAGCTCTCCGTCGAAGCGGATGAGACCAGCAATCCCCAAATCCGGCCAAAAGCGCTCGCGCAGCACGCCGATGACCGGCGAGCCGACCTTGCGAACGAAGTACTTCGAGAAGTCGCCGAACAGCACGACCTTCTTGGCCGCGGCAAGCGCGTCCATGTCATCGTTGATGCTGTAACGGTAGCCGAGTAGCGTTCCGGGCTGGGCGGTCGTGACATCCCCCATTTGCCACAGAAAATTCCCCTGCCCGTCCTTCAATTTTCTGATGGCAGCCAGGGTAGTGTCCGCGAACATGAACCTGGTCTTCGGCGAACGGCGATATGCGGCATTTACAGAGTGCAGGAGATCGATGATTTCATCGGCGGTGATTGCAGCAGCCGCTGCGGCAGTCTTACCGAGCGAAGAAGCCGTGACGACGCCGTTCGGGTCATCGGTACCGTCGCCGATGGTCAGTTCGCGGTTGGCAATACGGCCGAGTCGTTCGCCAAGCAGCGAGCCGAGCAACGATTCCATATTGAAAATGGAATCCTTCGCCAGTTCCATCGAGAACTTTACGAACTCGGTGTCATAGACGTAGGCGTCGAGCCGCTTCTGCCCGAAGACTGCGTCCTGGGAGCCGTCGTCGGCAATAGCAGCGCCTTCGGTGTGCTTCGCGCCGGTCTTCGAGGTGTCATCGACAGTGGGCAGGTTGATTTGGTTGCCGCCCGCGGTAGAGATGACCGTCGCGATGTCCTCGTCGTACATCGGACCCCAATCTTTCATGGAGCGGACAAGAATGTTGGCAAGCTCGACGGGAACGGTGTAGCCGCCTGGACCGCCGGAGGTAGTAACCTGCGTACGGAATTCCTTGGCAGACTGAACGCCAGCCTTAAGGACCGAGCGCTCTTCCGAGGACAGTTCGCTGATGTCGGCGCCGCCAGCCAGGAACTTGTAGAAAACCTCACGATATTCGGACGCCTCGCCAGCGTCCTGGCCGCGGGCTTCGGAATCGCCGCCGTTCGGGCGCTGACGCGCCCGCTCTTCAGCCTGCCGATCGGCAAAACGCTTCTCGACCGCAGCCATGCGCTCTTCGCGCTCGATATTCTTCTCGATCTTGTCGAAGTCGGCCATGATCGCGTCGTGACGAGCTTCGAGCTCGGCGGAGCGGGCTTCATCGGTGTTGTCGTTGATTTCGTTCAGCGCCTCGCGGGCCTGCGTCATCAGGCGGCCGCGCTTTTCCTGCAGTTCAGTAAGGGACATGCTCTTCTCCAATAAAAAAGCCCGCATGAAGCGAGCTCGTGTTGTGGTGCGAAATGGCAGGACGTTCCTGCCCTCCGGCTCGCGCCGGGTGGACTACGGTGCGTCCTGCCGGATGCCCCGAAACTTGTTTTCCATGGCGGCCTTCTTGCCGGCTACACGGCGTGCGGCGGCTCGAGCGTTGTGCCGGCCGACAGATCGGAACTCTTCAAGCGAACGCTTGCCGAGCGTTGTATCGTCGTAGGCTGGGAACGCGACTGCGCTAACCTCGAATAGGTCGACAGCCTGAATGGTGCGTACCGGCATGTCGCCAGTCTCGTCCCATTCCTGCTTCGTCACCCGGAAGCCGAATGACATGCCGCTGATGTCGCCGCGCTCAACCAGCGTCCAGAGATCGTTACCGTCAGTGGTGTTCGGAACGTCGATCTCAACCCGCAGGCCGTGAGCGTCCTCCTTGAGCCGCAGCGTGCCGCTCTTGGTTCGTCCGATGACGCGCCCCATGTTGTGATCCACCAGCGCGCGGATGTCCCCGCCGATCGTCCCAGCAAAAGCGCCAGGCGCGATGCGCTCGATCCACCAATCGCCGATGCTGGTATCGCTGTTAAAGACAGCAGCGTAGCCGGCAAGCGTGCGTTTCTCATCTTCAGCGCGGGCCTCAACGCCGTGAAGCCCGCCACGTTTCTCGAATTCACTCATGCGGCTTCCGCCTCGTTCTCATTATTGTCGTTGGCAGGTGCTTGGCCTTCCGCTGGCTGCTCCCCAGATGCGGAGAGCGGCACAGTCGCCCCTTGGATGAACAACTTGTCTCCGTCGTCGAGCGGCGGAAGGTTCTCAAGCGCACGAACCTCGTTTGGTGTGCGGATGGCGTTCTGGATAGACGTTCCGTAACCGTCCATGCGCGTCTTGAAATCGCCCCTGAGCAATCCATCAAGGTTGTGCTCGACGTAGCGGCCGCGGTTCTCACGGCCGAATATCTTCAGGTTCATCTCGCCTTCGAGCGCCTCGGCCCACTGGCCAATGAGGTGCTTCACCAGATGCAAATCCTGCTGCTCGGCGTTCGTGAACGTCGCCCTTGTCAGATCCTGCAAAAACACCGGCGGAATCTGGTAGGTGCGCGCGATCTCCTCGACCTGGAACCGGCGAGCGTCGATCATCTGTCCCTTGGCGGGATCGATGCCGACGGGCTTCAACTCGTAGCCAGGCGGAATCGGAAAGACCTGCTCGTTGGCGTTTTTCGCCGCGTCGACAGACCGCTTGATGTCTGCCTGTGCACGCTTCATCGCATCGGCGCCCGCCGGCAGAGGGCCGGTCAGTGCCAACGGTGGCACGCCGCCGCCTGCAAAGAAATTGCTGCCGTAATCGTTCATCGCCAGCGCAAGCTGGATGGCCTTGGCAGCCATCACGATCGGACCGTAGTGATGCAGGCCGTTCGATCTCAGCATGAACGGCACGTCGATAACGTCGGCGGCAGGATATTCCTTCGTACCGCTCTCATCGCTGTACTGATAGGTGACCTTGAGCCCAGTGCGTTTGATAACCGTTTTCGCCGGATCCATCGGCCAGAGCGCCTCAATCCCCTGCGGGGTGCGCTCAATCCACGCCAGACCGCGGCCGCCGGTGAATACCTGCTGCCAGAAGTACTGACGGAACTTGAAGCTATCCATGCCGTCGTTCGGCGCGTCATGCACCACGACTTCGATCTTGCCGCTCAGCTTCTTCGGCCCCTCCTTCGTCGACCGATAGGCGTGCAGCGGCAACGACGCGAGCGTGCGCGACAGAAATGCCACCGCAGCCCAGACGGCAGGCACGGTCAACGCACTGTCGATCGACACCGATTGCAGATTTGCCGACTGCACGCCGAAGAATGCCAAGAAGTTCTCCGAACTCACCGGCACTGTAGGATTTTCGATGGTTGCACGCGCTTCCGCGGCGATTTGAGCCGTTCGGCGGACAAACCAGTCTTTTATAGCCATTTATGCCGCCTTATTGAGTGAGAATTCTGGATCGTCCCATGGGCTGTGCGTCGATGCGGCCCCCTCGTATGTGCCGGCCATTGCAGCCGCCATGGTGAGGGCTACGGCGCCGTCGATGCGCCCGCGAGATTTCTGCTTGTCGAGTTTGCGATTGCCGCTCGGGTCTGGCCTAACCGTCGCATTCATGATGCACATGTTGAGCACCGGGTGCTCGCCGTGGGCCAGACGCTTGTTCAGCACGAGGCTTTCAAGGTCACGGAGCGCCGGCGACATCGAGGCATAGCCCTGGCCGAACGGTTCAAATACCGCATCGTCGCCGTCAAGCTGCTCTTCTGTGAAGCCAGACTTCTGCAGCCAAGGCTTCAGGTGCCGCCAGTTCCATCGGTCGAACGCAATCTTGCGGATGTCGAGAGTATCGAACAGTCCGCGCAGGTAATGCGCAACGAACTCATAGTCGACGGTCGGGCCAGGCGTTGCTTCTAGCAGCCCCTGCGTATGCCAAACGTCGTATGGCACGCGGTCGGCTTTGGCTTTGTCTCGCAGACTGTCACCGGGAAGCCAGAACGTAGGCTTCACGTACCAGATCGTGCCTGTGTCGGTCTCCTTCGGCGCCATAAGCACCAATGAGGTCAAGTCGGACACTTCCGACAAGTCGAGCCCGCCAAAAACAGGCAGGCCGTCGAAGGCCGAAACCTCACTGCCACATGCCCGCCAGACGCTAGGCGAGAACAGCGGCGCCGATGCATCAATGCGCTGATTCAGGAACAACCAGCGAAAACTGGCTTCCTTCGTCGGCATGCGCATCGCGAGTTGCGAGAAGTCCTCGATGTCCTTGGTCGAGCGGAAGATGCCAAGCGCCGGATTCGCCGCCGCCCATGCAGACCGGTCGTTAAGTTCGCACTCTTTCGGCGCGCTGTGGATGTGGCTAACGATGCGCGGATCCTTCGACGTCTCAGCGTCATCGATCCAGCGGGAGAAAAGATCGTTGTCCGTTGCCGCCTGCGTCGAGATCGCAAACAGCATCGCGCGCCCTTCATAGGCGCCCTGCGACGTTTCGATCGCCTCGACGAAATCGTCGGTCGGTCCCTTGATCTGACCTACCTCGTCGAGGATTGCCAGGATAGGCGAGCCACCGTGTGCGCTCTTCGCTTCTGCGGAGCTCGCCTGATACTCAACGTTCTTCGCCAGGCCAACGATCATCTTGGCAGACGGCACGATACGCGCGAGCTTCGTGAGCTCCGGCGACATCATGATCATCTTGGCGGCGTAGTTGAAAACCTCAGCGGCCTGCTTTCGCGACCTGGCGCCGGAGACAATGCGGCCGTTCTGATATGCTTCCGGGCCGACGATGTGCGCCAGCAGTAGACATGCAATCAGACCGGTCTTGCCGTTCTTTCGCGCAATCGAGAGATACGCGCGCGAAGTGCCGGCCGGGTTGTCGTATACGGCGAGAATGAAGCGCTTCTGGAAATCCAGAAGCTTGACTGGCTTGCCGAGCAGCGTGCCTTCCGGCACGAGGCAATATTTCTCAATGAAGGCTATGACGCGTTCACCGCGCGTACGCTGCTTTGGCTTCTTGGCCATTCACCTTCAGCCCGGTCGCGCCAGCAAATCGTCCTCTAGTGGGTTGTCGCCCTCAATGTCCTTCGCGGCGGATCTACGCTTTGCCGCGTCTCTTGCCTCGCCCGCTTGCGCGCGCGCGTGAAGCGACAGAGATCGACGGAAGGAAAGAATGCTGCTGGCGTGCATCTGCACAATTGACTTTCGAGGGTTAGCCACCGGCGTCCCCTTGTCGGAATATGCAACGCCACCCTCCTCGCGGAGCAACTTCTGCTCACGCACAAGATCGGCCATCGTTCTGGCCAGCATCGCTGCAAGCTCAAGCTGATGAGCCGACCATTCCGAACGAGCAAATTCCGCAATGACGTTTTGAAAGAATGGTTGGTCGCCTTCATCGAGCGGCACATTATCTGGCGGCTCAATTTCCGCCGTGGCCTTGGCCATGACGCGCACCGCTTCGGCTGCGCTATCGATGCGCGCCTTTCGCTTTGCCATGGCTGAACCTCATAGAAAAATCTGTATTAGCGCTAACACTTGCTTAGGCCACCGGTAGGGCTACGGATCGGCCCAGACCTCGACCCGCCCCCTACCCCACCTCGATGGGGTAGCCGTCGACGCCTGTAATCGCGACCTTGGTGCCTCGGTCGATGCGTTGCTTCAGGCTGTCATGACATGGCTTGCAAAGTGACTGCAGATTGGCTGGGTCACTGAAGAGCTCAATGCTGCCCTTGTGAGCTTGAACATGGTCAACGACCGTGGCTTCGGTCACATCCTCGACGAGGAGGCAGAAGCGGCACAGCGGCTCTTGCGCCAACTGATGCAGGCGCAAACGCTTCCAAAGCGCGGTGTCGTAGAGGTGATGCCACGCATCGCGCGCGCTACTCGGAACTCTGGATTCCCGTTTGCGTTGTTCTTCTGTCAATGAAAGGAGGCCTCTGATGGCAGATGACAAAAAGAAAACCGCGGCAGACCGCCGCCTGGTCGCGGGCACCCAGAAGTATGAGCTCGACTACTTCGCAAGGAAGCACGGAATTCAACCCACGGATGCACGCCGCATTATTAAACAGCATGGAAACGACCGCGACGCGGCCGACAAAGCGGCCAGTCGACTGAAGGGATAACGAGTGCCGATGCGGAAACAAGAGCGGCTGCTCAACCAGTTAAGGGAGCAGCCGCATGATCACCCGTCGCCAGAGGAGGATAGCGCCAGGAGATGGGGAATGCCCACGGAATGCCGCGTCCAAGCCGCTGGCATCTAGCCGTAGATGGGCAAAGAGCAACCAGACGGGGTGCGCTATGTGGAAGCGTGTCTGGTCTTGTTGGTGCCTGCGCCAGCTTGACAGCCAGCAGCAGGTCTTTGACGAAGACAGGAGTTACAATTTCCTGCCCCGCAGATAGTTACCCGGCACGAAGCCGGGGAGACGCATGGCCTCAAGGAAATGTCATGATCATAAAAACAGCTCCCCCGTTATAGGGGAGCTGAATGCGCACAGTGTATACGCTATCCGAATTTTCGTCGTTCTATCAAGTAGTTGGCAGCCACCTCAGCACCGAAACTGGTCAACGAGGCGATGTCGCGGGCCAAGCCTTAGAACTGCCGATAAAAGGGCAAGGAACGGCCAGCGCACGAGGGACCGCCAACCTTTTCAGAGGTTACCAAGCTCTGCCTTGCCAATAGTTACCCAAGGCTCGCACGCGGCCTCGGGTCCGTCGCAACAGTCTGTGCGCCCGGAAAGGTGTGGGACAAGGCCACTGCCCTGTCCCTTCACCTTCATAGGGTCATGACTTGCGAGAACCTTCCCTCTTCTCAGGTTCGGCTCCGTACTCGGCCAATTCCATCGCTTTCACGAAGTTGTCGTTCGCAGCTCGGAGTAGTCGTCGCCCAGCATCGATTGCGTGGCGACCACGATACCCCCGCTTCTCTCCGAGCTCAGCAAGGCTCTTAGCCGTCATAGCTTCAGTCAGCACCCGAACGTGTTCGTCCTGCATAGCGTCTAGTCCTCGCTGGAACTTCTCTCGGTTTTCCTTCTCGGTATAGATGTCCTCCCACGCCTGTGAGCCACTTTCGCCGTTCTTTCCTTTCCGCCCAGCAATAAACAACTGCCGCAGGTTTGCAGGGCTGGCCGGAAAACCGTCTGGGCACTTGAGGACTGTCGGCAGAACCGCCGTGTTGGCGTAGGCATCCGCCAGCATCTGCCGATCCTGTGATTTTGTCGTCACCTCGCGTTCTTGCTTTCGAGGGCGAAGCTTTGGAGGCTTGGCCGCGCGAGCGGCGCCTACCATCCAGCGGTAATGCGAGTTGCTGCCCGACGCATCCTCAATGCCGCCTTTGTCCCGTTTACTTTTTTCCCTCGTGCCGAGCATGGCGCCTACGGGCATATCGATCTGTGCGTCGACGACCTTGTCCATGACAAGCTTCTGGCCCTTCTCAGTTTGGGACCCGTCGCTGAAGCGAAGATTGCCAATGCGAACGATCACCTTGTGTTCACCGCCATCTTCGTCGACGTGGGTGCCGTACTCGAAATCGCCGGCTACCGGGATGGCGTGAATTTCCCGATCTGCCCGTTGGGACTCGTGGCGACCGCCCGCCAACATCATGGGCTCACGCCGATACCTGACGACGACTTTGGCGTATGAATTTTCGAGCTCCTGCTCCGATGGGACGTATTCGACCGCGCGTTCTGCGCCGTATCCGTCCTCCGGTGGGTTGTTGTCATTCGCCGGCATGAGCCGCCAGTTCGATTTGACAGGAGCTGCCGGCTCAGCAACCACCACACCCTCAAGAACGCCATCCGGACGATTGCGCATGGCCAGCAAGGCGGAAAGCTCAGAGAAGCCCCGATGGCGTGGCTTCTCTGTCTTTAATCTCCTCCCGAAGATCTCATGATCGTGTTTGGGGGCGGTAGCGCGCCAGGCTTCAACAGCGGCGCGGTGTTCGGTGGTCGTGCGTTCCATTACAACTGAATCCTTCTTTTGCTGTAGTCCGGGATGACCTTAATGCTGGGTCCGACGTCCATTTCCCTGATCGCCTCACTCTCGGGTGTCGGCTCTTCGTCTGGCCCTTCGACCATCCTGGCGCAAACTTCTTTGACGAACTCGCGTTGCCGGCACGCCGCCAGCCAGGCTTCATCCTTGTGAATGAAATCAGGACCTCCAACGTAGTCGCGGAAATGATCAAGGACTCTGCTTTCAAGGCCTAAGAACAGTTCCTCGATGGAAAGCCGAACGACATCAAATCTGTCCTTGCGGCGCGATTTCTCTAGCCAGCCCATCAAGTCAGATATCTCGCGCCGCACCCGATCGCGGTCCTTGAAGGTGTATCTTGATATGCGGGTTGGAATGTCACCGTCATCTTCGATGTTCATCATCCCTCCTTCTTTGCGCCGTTGCCGTATTGCCACGTTGCCAACATGGATTCAGAGACGGGTTAGAAGGACCCGGAATCTGGTTTGAGAAGCTTCTTGGCAATATGGCAATAGAGATATTTTTTATATATATCTGTTTGATATATATACGTTTTTTCGTTGCTAAATCGTGGCAATAGATGGCAACCGTTGCCACGGTATTGAGGGCCAACTGGCGCCCCGTTGCTACGCTGCCAATTCCGTTGCCAAATGGAGCAGTTGGAACTTGCTTCCGGCGCCTGGCTTGGGGCGACCAAGGATCCTGACCTCGCCGCTCTCCATCAGGTACTGCAGCGCGCCATCTACTTCACGAAGATCGCTCCCGCGGACCCCCTTCCGGCGTAGTAACGACGAGTAGGCGATTGTCTGGTCTGGAGCCTCTCGCAGTACCTCCACGATGCACTTGCGCAGCGCCTCTGCGGGGCTCGATGACATGTGGCGGGACACGCCTGTCGCAATCAACTCGATCGATCGGTAAACGATGGCCCAAGCCCACTCGACGTCGTCGAGCGTTATCGATGGTTTCCGAGCGTCCCTGCTGATGGCTCTGATGGTAGCAAGCCGGACTGTATTTTCTGCGGCACGAGCATCGATGTCCTTGTACGTCTCGTCGCGTCCGTCGCGATGCTGCCACAAGAAAACCTCGCCCCACCGCCGGTACGCCTCCCCCTGCTCGCCGCCCTCGAACGGGATCTTGTACTTGGATCCAGCCTTCGTCGATTTCGGAAAACCTTGGATGGCGTTCTGAAGCGACGCCACGAGAGGACTTGGCGGTTTCAAGTCGACATCAAGCCTGGGAACCTTGATGGCGCCATCGATGCGCGCGCCAGTTACGAAGACGAAGCGGTTAATGAAGCCGTCAGATATCGATGCGGTGCTTAGGCCGGCGTACAGGGTGCTTGGAGTCGTCATCGCCAGGACGGTAAGCGCCGGACCTACTAGCGGCCCGTCATCTTTCTTGGTCTCCGCGTTCGCATAGATCCGTCCGTCGAATACCGAGTTCGACTGATCGAATATGGCCAGCAGCATTTTCCTGATCGACGCGGAAGCGGAATTCTGGTGCTTCCCGTTTATGTCTTGGAGCAGGATGCCGAATTCGTCCAGAACCGCGACAGTCGATATACTCTTGCGAAGCATGCGTTCGATTGCGGCATAGCTGGTCGGGTCCCCGTTGCTGACGCATCCCTGCGCCCCGCATTGGTCAGACAGTGTCCGGATCGCCTTCGGCGGGTGCCCTTTGCCTCCGGCGGTATCCAGCAGCGTCGCGAAGTAGATGTTCACACCAGCATTCGTCGGGCCGATCGCCAACTTGCCGAAGCAGCCGCCGAGCAACGCGATAGCAGCCGCCAGGGAAAGCTCACGAACGGGCACGATGGCTGTGTCGTTCACCCACGTCGCGACGCTCTCCAGGAGGCCGCCAGCGGCTTCCGGTGTAAACGGATTGGGGTGCATCGCCGGCGTTCCCGTGGCGGGTAAATTGTCGTTGGCGGGCACCGGTGTAGTGCCAGAGGATTTGAATTTCGCAACAATGCCAGCCGATGCTTGGGCTCCACGCTCACGCTCCTCGGCGTGCGGAGTTCCGTATTTGCCCCAGAGACGCGTGAAATCCTTTCCAGCGTCCTTTGTTGCGTAGCGTGCAAACCAGTTACCGGTCGCAGCTAAGAAGACCGCGCAGGCCTGTTCAGCGGTCAGCCCGTCGAAGGCCAGTTGCTCGACGACGCGCGCGGCATGCTCACTTCTATCGCCGACGTCATCAGCTGCAAGCATAGAGGCCGCTGTTTCGGAGAGCTCAATGCCATCCGCCGACGGCAAAACGCCCAGCGACACGGCCGAAGCTGCCGTCGGTGCGGACCACCATGGCTCTAGAGCGGCGCGAAGTTCCTCTACCGACGTGAGCGAGCCATCCCAGTCAAGATCGACTTCGACAGCAACTGGGTCCGCTGGCCGCCCTCGTTCAAGCTTTTTCCGGTTTGGCCAATTCAGACACCCAGGAACGCGCCAAACGTGGCTGACGTCCATGGTGCAGTGATCGGAGCCTGCGGCCCGCTTCAATGCGGCAGCAAGCGGCTTGGCTTCAGCAGGCGCAAGTGGTTTGTCCAACAACAAAAAGCATTGGAAGTTGCCAGGCGAACTTTCCACGACGTAGTTAGGATCGATGGGCATATGGCCAGACCGCCCGGTGTCGTCATCCATGTCGGCGACGAGCGCAAGGACCGCTGCAACGTCCGCCTCGGCTCCCTTCTTACCTCGCTCGAGCGACGGCCGCATCAGGTTCGGGCAAATGTAGACGTTGGCATTCGGCGTCTCTGCATGAGCCATGACGGCGTCGAACATGCCGTCCGCATCACCGACGGGGTGGTGGCTGATGATGCCGCCCGCCTTATCCTCGCCTGTCGGATTAGCGAAGAACGTCGAGACAACGAACTTGCCGACAAGACCTGCGGCCAGCTGATGCAGCATCTCGACGTGCGCGCGGATCGCAGCCTCGTCAAACGCGGCCGCAGGCGCGGTGTCAATTTTTGGAAGTGGTGCCATTGGCTGTCGCTTGCCTCTCGAGTTCGTTGATCGCTGCGGTGGTGATTTGGGCGGCCAGTGCCGGTGAGAAGGTGGCGAGGAGCCGACCTCCATTACCGTTGGGTGCGTAAGTGAGGTATCGGCCGTCAGGTCCCCGCATCAGTCGGAGACCGTAAACGCGAACATCTTCCGACAGCGCGAGATCGAACGTAGCAATGGCTTTGACCGTCCCGCCGCCAGAGTTGGCAGCGGGTTTAATGCTCAGGACCTTCATCTGCTAAGCCGCTTTCGGCGCACGAAAATCGACGGATCCGTCCGGGAGCTCCTTAAAAGTGGCTCGGAGCCCGTGCAAAAGTTCGCAATCATTTACCTCAGTGAGCCCCACGGCCTTGCACAGGCGGGTGAATTCCCACTGCCCTTGCCGCTCTCGCGTGGGGTTGCCGCTCTGCAGAACCAAATCGAAAGTAAGCGTTTGGCTGTCTCGCGCCCTCGTGGCTGCAAGTTTCAACACTGTCTCGCCACCGACTTCGCAAATGTCCGCACCGAAGATCCGGAAGGTGTTTGCTGCGGCCTCTTCTGTTTCTCGAGCAAGCTTCTCCGCGACTGCCTCACGCACGAACGCTGCGGTATGGTGGTCCGCGCAGAACACATCTCCAATTACGCGCCGACATCTGGATGTGTCCAAACGAGCGCCTGGGTTCTCAATGAACTGGAGGCGACGGGACAGATTGTCGTTGGCAACAACCGTCTCCGGCGCCAAGACGGGCGAGCCGTCCAGAAAGTACGCACTGTCTCGGTGATGGTCGATTGCTAATGCGTATCCACGAATGCGTTTCGCAGGCGTCAAGAGTCCTCCTCGCCGGCGATGGCGCCGGTCGGCTGGTGGTTGAAAATGGAACTTAGATGCGATCTGATCCGTTCATTCTCCGAACAAAACGGAGGAGCGATCGTGAACCAGATTATTTACATTGTCGGACTTGTTGTGATCGTCATGGCAGTCTTGGCGTTCTTCGGTCTCCGGTGACGCGCCAAGTATTAACCGTTGACGCTGAAGTATCGTCAATGACTAGGCGGCGCGAGCAGCAAGTTTCTGTGCGATCCAGTCATGAACTTCTTGGCGAGAAAACGCTATGCGTTTCTCTCCAAGCTCAGCCGCGGCTGGAAACCTGCCTTCTGACCTGAGACGGTGAATCATCGTCTTCGACATGCTCGTGAGAGCGCAGGTGTCTTTCAGTGAAATCAATGCGTAGCTGTCATTGCTTGGGGACATGGTGCTCCTCTCCGGCGCGCGGACAGAATCCTTGCGTCGTTTCAAATAGGGTTGTGTCGAGAAGGTTTGGTGACCGGCGCGCCATGGCCGGGATGATGTTGCTTGACGCCTCAGGCGCCGATCCACACGGAGGACCCATTGCCGGCAGCCATGTGCTGCAACTTATTCCGGCGAAGCCGGGATCGCGGGCACCACCCCGCTACAAGTCGCATCCACCACAAATGCGCCTGTATGGACTACATAGGACCGATTTACATTTTTCCCAACGGAATTATTTGCTTGGCGGAGAAATAAACTGCTTGACGCATTTGTAAAACAACTAGGATTTCGTGAGATATAGTTCCCAATCGCTCAATAGCGCCCGTCGCTTCTCGATTGCATCAGATCTACGGTAGGCCTGTTCTGTTGCATCCCCCTCGATGTGTGCGAGTGCACCTTCGATGACCTCTCGCGCGTGGTCGGTGCAGTCCCCGGCCCAGTCACGGAACGTCGATCGCATCCCATGAAGTGTGACAGCCTTATCTTTGGAAGCGGCTCGTAGGGCCTTCGTCATCATAGAATCGCTGATCGGTGACCCGCTTTTGGCGCCCTCGAACACCAGATCACCGGTAGCCTTCTGCTTCATTTCTTCGAGGATACCGAGAGAGCGTTGGCAAAGCGGTACTCGATGAATACGCTTCTTCTTCATTCGGGCGGCCGGGATGACCCAGAGCTTCTCCTCAAAATCGAACTCTGGCCAAAGCGCGCCGCGCACCTCGGCGGTGCGATTGGCATTCAAGATCAAGAACTCAACCGCCCGAGCCGCCTTGCCCTTGGACTTGCGAAGCTTCGCGACAGACTCGGGCGCTTCTTTGACTGCCATTGCCGCATGATGCCCGCGGGTCAGCTTTTGCCGCTTGGGCATGACTTTTTCCAGCAACCCCTTCCATCGTGCCGGATTTCCAGCAGTGCGCCATTCATGCGCGATGCCGTAATCGATGACGGCTTGAATCCGGGCGCGCAACCGTTCCGCAGTTTCTGGCCGCTCAGTCCAATGCGGCATGAGGCAATCTTTGATGTCGCCTATCACAATGTCGGCGATTGGTAGATCGTGAAGAGGCTTTGCATAGTCGCGCAAAGTCATTACCCACTGATCGGCGTGCTTTTCATTTGTCCATTCAGATTCCTTCGCCTGCAGTAGATCATCCATGCAGTCCTTAAACGTCTTCGGCTTGGGGGAAATCCGATCAGCGCGCGGATCTTCCCCTCGAGCAAGTTGCCCGCGAATAACGTCCGCCTTTTCCCGAGCCAGGACTAACGAGACTGGTGCAGTACCCTGCCCATACCCACCGAGTCCAAGCTCGTTGCGTTTGTCTCCGCGGCGCCACACGAAGACCCAGTTCTTCGAACCTGACTTTTGTACTCGAATGTATAGCCCGTCGCCGTCGCCATAAATGCCGGGCTGCGTGAGTGCCTTAATTTTTGTTTCAGACAACTTGTTGCGCGCCATAAAAGCCTCCGTCGTGTCTATATTTCTATGACGGTTATCATAACGGACAGATGGAACATACGGAATTTATGATAAACCTCAGTAGGATACGGGCCAAATATCCCAAGAAAACGGCGGAGCAGCGGACACCCTGTCCGCCATTTCCCTTTTCTCCACCCATTAGTTGTCGAACCGACGAGATGGGACTACCTTACGAAGCGTAATGACGGTGCCAAGTCCTTTGGGGAGCGGGATCGACATGCGCGTTAAAGATGTGATGACGACGTCGGTCGTCAAGTTGTCCCCTGACAACAGCGTCAGGCAGGCGGCCCGGATTATGCTCGACAATCATGTCAGTGGCCTTCCCGTGGTCGACGGTGATGGAGCCCTGGTGGGCGTCATCAGCGAAGGCGACCTCATTCGCCGGAGCGAGCTTGGCGGCGGCATTCCGGTCGCCGACCCGACCGGGGCCGCGGACGAGCGGGCGAGCGCCTATGTGCGCCGATCCTCCTGGAGGGTCGGTGATGCCATGACGGCCAATCCCGTGACCATCGATGAGGATGCCTCAGTCGCGCGCGTTGCGTCTCTGATGCGGGAGCGCGGCATCAAGCGTGTACCGGTGCTTAGAAACGGCCTTGTTGTCGGTATCGTCAGTCGCGCCGATCTGCTGCAGGCGATCTTGTCTGCAAAGCAAGACGAGACGGCGGCCGGCGACGAAGCCATCCGGCGCAGTATCCTGGTGCGCATCGGCGAAAATACCGGTCTTGAAGGCCTGGACATAAAGGTCGCCGTGACCGACGGCATCGTGCACCTCTGGGGCAACGTAGATACCGCCGATTGCCGTAAGGCGGCCCGCATCCTCGCTGAGAACGTGCGCGGCGTTCGCGGCGTGGTCGAGCACTACGCCGAGCCCTATCCGCAATAAGATATGTGTCGAGACCGCCGCGGCCTGTGTCCGCGGCGCTGCAAGCGTATTCCTGCTGCTGTCGTTCGTACTTCAAGCGTTCCACCATCCTGCCCGCCGCAGAAAAAACAGCAACGACCGTAGCGAATTCGAGAGACTGCGATGGCTTGCGCGACGGCAAGCTGGAGGGAATTTCAGCATAGGTCCTTTTGACCGGGAGGCTCAGATGGTTTCGCCTGAAACAGCATCGATGAAAGAGACGGCATCCGGAAAATCAGCAGCACCGTTATCGGCCGACGAACTCCGCCTGATGGACGCCTATTGGCGCGCTTCGAACTATCTGTCGGTCGGGCAGATCTATCTGCTCGACAATCCGCTTCTGCGCGAGCCGCTGAAGCGCGAGCACATCAAGCCGCGCCTGCTCGGCCATTGGGGCACGTCGCCGGGCCTCAACATGCTCTACGTGCACCTCAATCGCGTCATCAAACGCGACGACCTCGACATGATCTATATCATCGGTCCCGGCCATGGCGGGCCGTCTCTGGTGGCGCATGCCTATCTGGAAGGGACCTACACGGAGTTTTATCCGAACATCGCCGAAGACGCCGAAGGCATGCAGCGGCTGTTCAAGCAGTTCAGCTTTCCCGGCGGCATCCCGAGCCATGTGGCGCCGGAAACGCCCGGCAGCATCCATGAGGGCGGCGAGCTTGGTTATGCGCTCAGCCACGCCTATGGCGCCGCCTTCGACAATCCCAATCTGGTCGTTGCCTGCATTGTCGGCGATGGCGAGGCCGAGACCGGGCCGCTTGCGACGGGCTGGCAGAGCAACAAGTTTCTCAACCCTGCCCGCGACGGCTGTGTTCTGCCGATCCTGCACCTGAACGGCTACAAGATCGCCAATCCGTGCTTCCTCGCCCGCATTCCGCACGACGAGCTGAAGAAGTTCTTCGAGGGCATGGGCTACAAACCCTATTTCGTCGAAGGGCATGATCCGGCAAAGGTCCACCAGCAACTGGCAGACGTGCTCGATACGGCGACGGCCGAAATCCGGCAGATTTGGGACGATGCCCGCATCAAGGGCAATCTGAAGCGCCCGGCCTGGCCGATGATCATCTTCCGCACGCCAAAGGGCTGGACCTGCCCGCCGGAAATCGACGGCAAGAAATGCGAGGACTACTGGCGCGCGCACCAGGTGCCGATGGGCGAGATGGACAAGCCCGAGCACATCCGCATCCTCGAACAATGGATGAAGAGCTATCGCCCGGAAGAACTCTTCAGTGACGAGGGCCGGCTGAAGCCCGAGATCGCGGCGCTCGCCCCATCCGGACATCGCCGCATGAGCGACAATCCGCATGCAAACGGCGGCCTGCTGTTGCGCGACCTGAAAATGCCGGGCTTCCGGGACTACGCCGTCGACGTTCCGAGCCCCGGCGCCACGACCGTGGAAGCGGCGCGCGTGATGGGCAAGTTCCTGCGTGACGTGATGAAGAACAACATGGATGCGAAGAACTTCCGGCTGTTCAGCCCGGACGAAAACAACTCCAACCGATGGCAGGATGTGCTCGAGGTCACCGACCGCTGCTACATGGCCGAGATCTATCCGGAGGACGATCACCTCTCACCGGATGGCCGCATCATGGAAGTCTTGAGCGAGCATCAATGCCAGGGTTGGCTTGAAGGCTATCTCTTGACCGGGCGCCACGGCTTCTTCTCCTGCTACGAAGCCTTCATCCACATCATCGATTCCATGTTCAACCAGCACGCCAAGTGGCTGAAGGTCTGCAATGAGATCCCCTGGCGCCGGCCGGTCGCGTCGCTCAATTATTTCCTGAGCTCCCATGTCTGGCGGCAGGATCACAACGGTTTCAGCCATCAGGATCCGGGCTTCATTGATCATGTCGTCAACAAGAAGGCTGAGGTCGTCCGCGTCTACCTGCCGCCGGATGCCAATACGCTGCTGTCGGTCACCGACCATTGCCTGCGCAGCCGCAACTACGTCAACGTCGTCGTCGCCGGCAAGCAGCCGGGCCCACAATGGCTGACGATGGAACAGGCCGTGCGCCATTGCAGCATGGGTGTGAGCATCTGGGACTGGGCCAGCAACGACGCCAACAGTGAGCCGGACGTCGTCATGGCCTGCTGCGGCGACACTCCGACGCTGGAAACCCTCGCCGCCGTCCAGCTGCTGCGCGAGCATCTGCCTGAAGTGAAGGTCCGGGTCGTCAACGTCGTCAACCTGATGAAGCTGCAGCCGGCGGAAGAACATCCGCATGGCCTTTCGGACAGCGACTTTGATGGCATCTTCACAAGGGACAAGCCGATCATCTTTGCCTTCCACGGCTACCCGTGGCTGATCCATCGCCTCACCTATCGCCGCACCAATCACGGCAACCTGCATGTTCGCGGCTACAAGGAAGAAGGGACGACCACGACACCGTTCGACATGGTGGTGCTGAACGAACTCGACCGCTTCCACCTGGCCGGCGATGCCATCGATCGCCTGCCGCAGCTCGGCGCGCGGGCGGCCTACTTCAAGCAGGCGATCCAGGCCAAGCTGATCGAGCACCGGGAGTATATCGAGAAGCATGGCGACGACATGCCCTCGATCAGCGGCTGGAAATGGGGCGTTAACGGGGTGCAGCCTGCCAAGGCTGGGACATCGACCGAAGGGGACAATGTCTAAGGCCCGCGCACGGCTGGATTGACGATCACCCTGCCCGGCTTGCCTGGGCTTGCGAGCCGCTCCGCAAGGAGCGTCTCGCGCACACGACACGAACGAACCCTCATCCTCATTGCGGCTGGCTGCCATGTCGGAATTGCTGTCGACAGATCCCGAACTGAACCGCATGCCGACCGAGCAGGATCTTGCCCGGTTGCAGTTCACGACGCTGCTCTACTATCTCCACTGCACCAACCCGGACAACGGCCTGGTCCGTGACAAGACGCAGGAAGACGCGCCCGCAAGCATCGCCGCGGTCGGCATGGCGCTCGCGACGATCCCGGTGTTGGTCGAGCGCGGCATCGTCATCCGCAAATTTGCCGCAAAGATCGCGCGTCGGCGCTTGCAGTTTCTCCTGGAGTGCCCGCAGGGACCGGAACCCGACGCCTCCGGCTACAAGGGCTTCTTCTACCACTTCCTCGATATCGAAACCGGCAGGCGCGTTTGGGAGTGCGAGCTTTCGACGATCGACTCCGCCTTTCTTTTCGCGGGTGCTCTGACAGTGGCCGCCTATTTCGACGGCGATGGCGCCGAAGAAGTTGAAATCCGCAGGGTGGCAAACGCGCTCTATGAACGAGCCGACTGGAACTGGGCCTGCGATCACGGCCTGACGCTCACCCACGGCTGGCGGCCGGAAAACGGCTTCATCCCCTATCGCTGGCGCGGCTACGACGAGGGCCTGCTCCTCTACATCCTCGGCCTCGGCTCACCGACCCACCCGCTCCCGCCGGAAGCCTATGCGGCTTATACCGCAAGCTACGACTGGCGGAACCTTTACGGGCGCGAATTGCTCTATTCGGGACCGCTCTTCACCCACCAGCTCTCGCATATGTGGGTCGATTTCCGCGGCATCCGCGACGAATTCATGCGCGAGCACAACAGCGACTATTTCCAGAACAGTCGCCACGCGACCTTCGTCCAGCAGGAATATGCCATCCGCAACCCGCTGAATTTCGTCGGCTACGGCGAGCATTGCTGGGGCTTCACCGCAAGCGATGGTCCCGGCTGGACCAAGCGCACGGTGAACGGTGTCGAGCGGGATTTCTTCGACTACATCGCCCGCGGCGCCCCCTTCGGTCCTGACGATGGGACCGTGTCGCCCTGGGCAGTCGTCGCCTCCCTGCCCTTCGCGCCGGAAATCGTCATACCGACGGTCTGGAATTGTGCCCGTATGGATCTCGGCATGACCAGGCTTTACGGCTTCAGGCCCTCCTTCAACCGCAGCTTTCCGGCGGAAGGAACCGAATCCGGCTGGTGGGTCAGCCCCTATCATTTCGGCATCGACCAAGGCCCCGTGGTGCTGATGATCGAGAACTACAGGACCGGCCTGCTGTGGAACATCATGCGCCGCTGCGAGCCGATGGTGGTGGGATTGCGACGGGCAGGCTTCTCCGGCGGCTGGCTCTGACGGCCAAAGCAACAAAGGTACTCTGATGGACAGCCAGCCAGTGCCGATCAGAACAACCGCACTTCGCTTCGCACGGGCTGTCCGGATGCTGCTGACCTCCGAGGTCGGAGGCCGTGCCAAGTTGATGTTTGCCGGGCTTATTGCGCTGCTTTTCGGTCTGAACGGCCTCAACGTCGTCAACAACTACGTCGGCCGAAACTTCATGACGGCGATCGCCGAGCGCCAGATGAGCGAGTTCATTCGGCAAGCGGTTTTCTACGTCTGCGTCTTTGCCGTTCTCACCGTGACCGGTGTTATCGCACGTTTTGTCGAAGAACGGCTGGCGCTGCTGTGGCGTGAATTCATGACGAGACGCGCCGTCGATCTCTATTTGGAGGAGGAGACCTATTATCGCGTGGAAGTCTCGGGGACGCTAAGCAATCCGGACCAGCGGATATCGGAGGACATCCAGGCGTTCACTGTCACCACGCTTTCCTACATCATCATGCTGTTCAGCAGCACGCTGACGGTGGTGACGTTCTCAGGCGTGCTCTGGTCGATCAGCCCGCTGCTGTTTGTCGTCGCTGTTTTCTATGCCGCCTGCGGCTCGTATATGACGATCGTGCTCGGTCGGCCGCTGATCGGCCTGAACTATGAGCGGCTCGACAGGGAGGCGAACTTGAGGTCGAGCCTCATGCACCTGCGCGAAAACGCAGAAGCGGTGATGGTGACCAGCGTCGAGGGGCAGCAGAAGACGCGATTGCTAGATCGCCTCGATGCCTTGGTCGTCAACATCCTGACGATTACCGCCGTCAATCGCAACCTGGCCTTTTTTACCAGCGGCTACAACTGGATGATCCAGATCATCCCGGATTTGATCATCGCTCCGGCTTTCATGCGCGGCGAAATCGAGTTTGGGGTGATTACCCAATCAGGTGCAGCCTTCGCCATGCTTGTCGGCGCATTCTCGCTGATCGTCAGGCAGTTCAATTCGATCTCGAATTTCGCCGTCGTCGTTTCTCGACTGAGCGCCTTGCTGGAGGCAATCGAGGAAAGCCGAAAAAGCAGCGTCTCGTGCATCGAACTGGTGAAGCAAGACGGCGATCTGGCCTTTGACCAGGTAACGCTGGGATCGGCAGTCACCCACCCATTGCTTCGCGATCTGTCGCTGTCGATCCCAATGGGAACGCCTGTGCTGATCTCAGGGCCGCATGCGGCCGCGGGGGCTGCCCTCTTCCGGGCCACCGCGGGAATTCCGACCGCCGGCACCGGGCGGATCGAGCGCCCGGAAAGTCTGATGTTTCTGCCGCAACGACCCTATCTGCCGCCGGGTCCTCTTCGGCAATATCTTCTGCCGCCTGGAAGTTCCGAAGGCATCTCCGATAGCCAGGTGCTCAATGTCTTGCGCAGCCTCGGTCTCGGTGGGCTCGCCGATGGCGCCGAGGGGCTGGAGAAGGAACAGGATCGGGATATGTCCTTGGGCGACCAGCAACTCCTGGCCCTCGCCAAGGTGCTTCTCGCCAGACCACGGTATGTGTTTCTCGACCGGATCGAGGCAACGCTTGGTCGTGAGGCCTTGCGCAACACCCTGAGCCTTCTCCGCCAGAGTTCGATCACCTGCATCAACAACGGCGAGGAAGGCGATACACGCGACCTTTACGGCGCCTTCCTGGATTGCCGGGAGGATGGCAGCTGGACGTGGAAAGACGATCGGACTTGATCAGCCCCATCCCGGCACGCACTCAAGGCCGAGACCTGACCGGCATGCCCCGCCTGAGCGATCGCCCAATGACCGATTCTGACGCCGGCACCTACCGCGGCGCGACGATGCCCTGGTAGTAGTCGCCATCACCGCCGACGACCCGCGGCGGACCATTGTAGGTTTGTGAACAGGCGGCCAGCGTGGTGAGCGCAAGCAACAATACGATCGTTCTCATGAAGTCCCCTTCTGGCCTGCATGCCGGCTATGTCCTTGAGACTTGGGAGAATCTGAGGCGGAGCCGGTTAGAAAACAAGTACTAAAATGGTGGTATAACAAAATCTATGATCGTTGAAGATGCAATCTTCAACGATTGCCGCCCGCTATGGGGCGGCAATCCGGACACGGTCAACAATGGATGAATAGGTCGCCTAGATCGGGCGCTGCCGGTTGGTCTGTTCGCGCTCTCTCCAGTACTGCAGCCGAAGTCGCGGCGCCATGATCCAGGCGATGAACGGCGTGACGAGGAAACAGCTGACGACCACGATCGGGATCGCATATTTGGCGTTGGCCGTGAGGGCCGGTACCGACAGAACGATCAGGATCCCGATGGCGAACAGGATGGCGTTGATCATCAGGCCGACCATGATCGCGAGTTGCAGGCGGACGGACATTTCGACCTCCCGAAGCTTCGGGGCGCTACGCCCCTTAAGCGTGCATTTGCGCGGCGGATTGTAGCAGACCGCTCTCATTCGCGAAATGGTGGAGTTCGCGCGGCGTCTCGCCCCTGTCGCGGGCGCAAATCTGCTCTATGCTTTTAGGCGAGCGATTGAAGACGCACGCGCCGGCCCGGCAAGGCTCGGGGAACGTGGTCGATCCGCGCTCGCCCAAAGGAGATCGCATGACGAGCCCATACGAAACGCTCGGTGTCAGCCGCGACGCGACGCAAAAGGACATCCAGAGCGCCTATCGCAAGCTTGCCAAGATGCTGCACCCGGATCTCAATCCGGGAGACAAGGGCGCGGAGGACCGCTTCAAGGCGGTTTCAGCGGCCTATTCCTTGCTTGGAGACGAAGACAAACGCGGAAAATACGATCGCGGAGAGATAGACGAGACCGGAGCGGAAACGCCGCCCCGGCACTACTACCGCGACTATGCCCAATCAGGCGATGCGGGGGCACGTTACGAAAGCGCGCATGGCTTTTCTGATTTCGCCGAAGCGGACGATATCTTTTCGAGCTTCTTTTCACGGCGCGCGGGCGGGCAGCAGCAGCGCCAGCGCGGTCGCGATACCCATTTCTCGATGGAGATCGCATTTCTCGACGCGGCCAATGGCACCAAGACCCAGATCACCCTGCCCGGCGGCGGACCTGCGCTCGACCTGACCATTCCGCCCGGCACGCGCGATGGCCAGACGCTGAGGCTGCGCGGCAAGGGAGAACCGGGTCGCGACGGCGCACCGGCTGGCGACGCGCTGATCGACATTCGCGTCCGCCCGCATCCGCTCTTTGCCACGGATGGTGACGACGTGCGCTACGAGGTGCCGATATCGCTGAGCGAGGCCGTGCTCGGCGGCAAGATCCGCGTTCCGACGATCGATGGTGCCGTGAACGTTTCGATCGCTCCGCACACCAACACGGGCAAGACGCTTCGGCTGAAGGGCAAGGGACTGCACAAGCCGGGCGGTGGCCATGGCGATGCCTATGTCAGCCTGAAGATCGTGCTGCCGCAGGCCCCGGACCCGGCGCTTTCCGCCTTCGTCGAAGGCTGGGCCGCCGGCAAGACGGAAGATCCGCGCAAGGGCATGGGAGGATGACCTATGAACGACCGTGAATTTTGCGAACATCTCGATATCGAGGTCAAGGTTCTGCGCATCTGGGTCGAGCAGCGCTGGCTGATGCCCCAGGAGGCTGACGCCGGCTGGCTGTTCGAGGATGCCGACCTTGCGCGCGCGCGGCTGATCCAGGATCTGACGGGCCCCATGGGGGTCAATGACAACGGCGTCGACGTGGCCATGCAACTGCTCGACCAGGTCCACAGCCTACGGGGTCGCCTAGCGGTGTTGATGAACGCCATTCGCTCCCAGGAGCCGGCGGTTCAAAAGCTCATCTTGTCGAGCGCCGAGGAGGATTAGGCAACGGCCGGCTCGTTCAGCAGCCCGATCGTTTCGGCGACAAACAGGGTATCGACGAACTCCGTAAGGTCGACGATCCGATCGTCCCGGAACGTGAACTTGTCGATGATTTCGGTTCGCTCGCGGGTCTGCGACGGGATGAAGCGAACAAAGCCGGCGCGGTGGACGATGACGGTATCGCCATCGGCATAGCAGCCGACCATCTCCATCTCGCTCAGGTCCCAGTTCTTGACGAGCGTCGAGAAACTGTCGCGCACTGTTTCCGGCGTGTTGACGGCCAGTGCCAACGTGCCGAGCCTGCCGCTTCCCACGATGCGGAAGCTGAAGTTCGGATCGAGTTGCGCCATCATGGTGTCGAGGTCGTTGACATCGCGGGCGAGATAAAGGGCCCGCACCCTGAATTCCAGCATGCTTCGCTCAGTCATGACAGCCTCCCCGTTTCTATTAGAACGAGTGTGTTTTAACTTTAGCGATCGCGCAAGTATTAGTGGTGTTCCGCCCCGCTTCGCACCGCTCGCAGTGACCATCGTTAGAGTTTTCCTAAAATGCAACCACCAGTTTTTACCCGCCTTCAGGTGAAACTGAGCGACAAGAATGGATTGCTAACGGGAAGGCAGAGAAAACGTGACACAGGTCGTCACAGTATCCGCAACGACGGCGGCTTATGCGGCGGAAGCGCTGAAGCCGTCTGCACGTGTGCGTGGCGACGGTCCGACCGATGAAGCGATCACGTTGCTCTCGGCGCGGCGCACCGAAGAGCCCAAGTTGACGCCGGTCTCGATCCCGAAGACCAAAGGCGCCCTGCCCCTCTCCTTCATGCTGGCCACGGCCGACGGCCGTCTGCCGGAGCGCTCGGAAGCCGAAGCCCTGCGCCGCTATCTCGAATTCATGCGCGATGACGACGGCGGTTCCGAGAAGCAGGAAAACGAAGGCCGGCAGGATGAACCCGCCGGCCAGGAGGATGAAAGCGACGCCGCCTGAGGCGGTATCGCGATTTCTCGGGTCAATGATGCTTTTGGCCGCCGGCTGCCTCACCGCCCTTGGCCGAGCCGACCGGGAACGTCGCATCGACCTTGCCGGCCTTTTCGAAGACGAGCGTGACGGGAACCGTATCGCCTTCCTTGAAGGGCGTCTTCACGTCCATGAACATCAGATGCAGGCCGCCGGCCTTGAGCTCCACCGTTTCGCCGGCCGGCAATGCCACGCCGTCGTCGAGCTTGCGCATCCGCATCACGTCGTTTTCCATCTTCATCTCGTGGATCTCGACACGCGCGGCCGCAGGGCTCTCGACAGCAACGAGCCGGTCTTCACCTGCCCCACCGTTCTTGATCGTCAGGAAGCCGCCGCCGACCTTGGCGCCCGGCAGCATGGCCTTCACCGAGCCACCGGAGATATCGAGATCGCCGACCTTCGCCGAGCCGCCGGCCGCAGCCATATGTCCGCCATGGCCGGCGTGCGGATCGGCGGCATCGGCCATCGTCACCGTTACGGTCGGTGCCGGGCTTTTCAGGTCATGTGCGTTCTGGCCCTCGGCAGCCACCTGGTCCCAGACGACCTTGCCTTCGGTGCCGCAAAGCTGTGTGGTCGGGAAGGCCAGCACTGTCTCCTTGTCGAAGCCCGAGACTTTGCCGCGCACGACAAAGGTGTCGTAGTATTCGTTGGGAAGATTGCCGCCCTTCCACCGGATCTCCAGTGGGCCGGACGAGACCTTCTTGCCGTGATTGTCATAGGTCTTCTGGTAATCGCCCTTGATGATCTCGATTTCCCAGCCGGGCTTCGGCTGCGGTTGGGCGAAAACGAAGCCTTCCGGCAGCTTGATCTGTACTTCCGTCGTCGGCTTGCCGTCGCAGCCATGCGGAACCTGCAGCACCGCCTTGAAGGTGGTCTCCACCGGCGCCGTGTCTTTCTCGAAGGTGGCATGGGCGTGGGCGATGCCGCTTGCGGCAAGGGTAAGGCCGAGCGAAAGCGAAACGATCCTGGTCTTTGTCATGTCGGAATCTCCTGACCACGCGCCGGGCTTTGCCCGGTGTCCGGTGGTCCAAGCCGCTTGAACGCGGCAAATTGTATTGGGATGCGAGAGGAGAGTTACGAACGCGCCGGAGGCCCGCGCGAAGGCGGCAGCAACCGCAGATGCGGATGGGGCGTCGCGTATTCAGCGACAACTGTCGAAACCTGCCAGGCGCCCGTTTCGGCGCGAACGCTCTCGGTTGGCGGAGCCGGCAGCAGGATAGAGCCCGAAAGACGGCAGGCCTCGCAGACCGGGGCCATCGCTTGGCCCTTGCCGCTTTCATGGTCGACGCCATCCATGCCGAAGCAGATTTCGGCGATCGTTCCGTCAGGCAGCTGATAGGCGGA
Source organism: Ensifer sp. ENS07 (assembly GCF_014852185.1). NCBI lineage: Bacteria > Pseudomonadati > Pseudomonadota > Alphaproteobacteria > Hyphomicrobiales > Rhizobiaceae > Ensifer > Ensifer sp. ENS07. The sequence goes on from NZ_JACVBE010000002.1 coordinate 60,867, forward strand.
AATTTCGGCCGGGCTGAGCGTCTTGGCGCTGAGCGGCTTGTGGGCAAAGGTCAGGAAAACGAGCGCAAAGACGGCGATCAGCCGCACTGCTATCCCGAATTTTCCGTCGCGCCCTGTCATGGTTATCCCCGGTATCTGTCTTGGGTTATCCTCAACCGGAGAAGAATGCAAAGGCAGAATTGCCGCACCCTGCCCGGCTGCGTCTTTTGGTCATGCGACAAAAATGTGTTTCAGCGCGACACCGCCCCCTTGCCAAGCTCTGGCCTTCGCCGTTATCTGGAGACGATCTTGTTGGGAGAAGCCGGTTCGCTCCGGTGCCGAAGGAGCAACCGCCCCGGAAACTCTCAGGCCAAAGGACCAGCAAGGTGCCGGTAGGACTCTGGAGAGAAGCGTTTTTACGCTCGCCGAAGGGATAACAATCTCAGGCAAAGGGACAGAGGGGGCTCGAATCGACGGCGATTGACGCCGGAAGTGTGAGCCGGCGCGGGAGCGCCAGACCTGGAGGCCGGATTTGGAAAACAATCCTCATTTGAAACAGACGCCGCTGCATGCGCTGCACCTTTCGCTGGGCGCGCGCATGGTACCCTTTGCCGGTTACGACATGCCGGTGCAGTACCCCGATGGCGTGATGAAGGAACACCAGCACACCCGTGTTGCTGCCGGTCTCTTCGATGTATCGCATATGGGCCAGGTCATCGTTCGGCCGAAGTCCGGCAAGATCGAGGACGCGGCCCTGGCGCTCGAAAAGCTGGTGCCGGTCGATGTGCTCGGCCTTGCCGAGGGCCGCCAGCGTTATGGCCTCTTCACCAATGCCGAAGGCGGCATCCTCGACGACCTGATGATCACCAACCGCGGCGACCATCTCTTCCTCGTCGTCAACGCTGCCTGCAAGGACGCCGACTTCGAGCTCCTGAAGGCCGGTCTCTCCGATACCTGCGACGTGACGATGCTCGACGATCGCGCGCTGATCGCGCTTCAGGGCCCGCACGCCGAAGCCGTGCTCGGAGAACTCTGGGCTGATGTCTCCGCCATGCGCTTCATGGACGTCGCCGAAGCCGACCTGCATGACGTCACCTGCATCATTTCCCGCTCGGGCTATACCGGCGAAGACGGTTTCGAGATCTCCATTCCCGTTGCCTCCGCCGTCGATGTTACCCAGCGCCTGCTCGAACATCCCGATGTGAAGCCGATCGGCCTTGGCGCCCGCGATTCGCTGCGCCTTGAAGCCGGTCTTTGTCTCTATGGCAACGACATCGACACCACCACGACCCCGGTCGAAGGGGCGCTCGAATGGGCACTGCAGAAGGCGCGCCGCGCCGGTGGCGCCCGCGAAGGTGGTTTCCCCGGTGCCGATCGTATCCTCGGCCAGTTCGCCGCTGGCGCCTCGCGCCGCCGCGTCGGCCTGAAGCCCGAGGGACGCGCGCCGGTTCGCGGCGGCGCTAACCTCTTTGCCGATGCCGAGGGCAAGACCCCGGTCGGCCAGGTGACCTCGGGTGGCTTCGGCCCCTCGGTCGATGGCCCGGTCGCCATGGGCTATGTCGATGCCGGCCATATCGAGAACGGCACCACCCTTTTTGCGGAAGTGCGCGGCAAGTACCTGCCGGTGGCGGTCGCCGCCCTTCCCTTCGTCAAACAAACCTACAAACGCTGATCAGGAGAGAGCGCACATGTTGAAGTTCACTGAGGAACACGAGTGGCTGAAGATCGAAGCTGGTGTCGCAACCGTCGGCATCACCGAGCATGCCGCCGGCCAGCTCGGCGATCTCGTCTTCGTTGAACTGCCGGAAACCGGCTCGAACTTTGCCAAGGGCGATAGCGCCGCCACCGTCGAATCCGTCAAGGCAGCTTCTGACGTCTATTGTCCGCTTGACGGCGAAATCGTCGAAGTGAACCAGGCGATCGTCGACGACCCGTCGCTCGTCAACAGCGACCCGCAGGGTGCTGCCTGGTTCTTCAAGCTGAAGCTTGCCAACCCCAGCGATGCCGATGCCCTCCTCGAGGAAGCGGCCTACAAGGAGCTCGTCGCCTGATGAGCATGCCCAAGGATTTCACCTTTACGGACTACAAGCCGTATGACTTCGCCAATCGGCGTCATATCGGCCCGTCGCCGGCCGAAATGGACGAGATGCTGAAGGTCGTCGGTTACCCGACGCTCGATGCGCTGATCGACGACACCGTGCCGCCTTCGATCCGCCAGAAAACGCCGCTTGCCTGGGGCGCGCCGATGACCGAGCGCGAGGCGCTCGACAAGATGCGCGAAACGGCCAACCGCAACCAGAAGCTCGTGTCGCTGATCGGCCAAGGCTACTACGGCACGATCACGCCGCCGGTCATCCAGCGCAACATCCTGGAAAACCCGGCCTGGTACACGGCCTATACGCCCTACCAGCCGGAAATCAGCCAGGGCCGCCTCGAAGCGCTGCTCAACTACCAGACCATGGTCTGCGACCTGACTGGCCTCGACGTTGCCAACGCGTCGCTTCTCGATGAAGCGACCGCAGCCGCTGAAGCGATGGCGATGGCCGAGCGCGTTTCGAAGTCGAAGGCCAAGTCCTTCTTCGTCGACGAAAATTGCCATCCGCAGACGATCGCGCTTCTGAAGACCCGCGCCGAGCCGCTCGGCTGGCAGATCGTCATCGGCAATCCCTTCACCGATCTCGATCCGGTCGACGTCTTCGGCGCGATCTTCCAGTATCCGGGCACCTACGGCCATGTGAACGACTTCACGGGCCTGATTGCCCGCCTGCACCAGACTGGCGCGATCGCGACCGTTGCCGCCGATCCGCTGGCGCTGGCGCTTCTGAAGTCGCCTGGCGAAATGGGCGCCGATATCGCCATCGGCTGCACCCAGCGCTTCGGCGTTCCGGTCGGCTATGGGGGGCCGCATGCGGCCTATATGGCCGTCAAGGATGCACACAAGCGCTCGATGCCCGGCCGTCTCGTCGGCGTCTCGGTCGACGCGCGCGGCAACCGCGCCTATCGCCTGTCGCTGCAGACCCGCGAACAGCACATCCGCCGCGAAAAGGCGACGTCGAACATCTGCACCGCGCAGGTTCTGCTCGCCGTCATGGCCTCGATGTACGCCGTCTTCCATGGACCGAAGGGCATCAAGGCGATCGCCCAGAGCGTTCACCAGAAGACCGTTCGTCTCGCCATGGGCCTCGAAAAGCTCGGCTACACGGTCGAGCCCGATGTGTTTTTCGACACGATCACCGTCGAAGTCGGCAAGCTGCAGGGCATCATCCTCAAGACCGCGGTCGCCGAGGAAGTGAACCTGCGCAAGATCGGCGAGACCAAGATCGGCATCAGCCTCGACGAGCGCTCGCGCCCCGTCACGCTCGAAGCCGTCTGGCGCGCCTTCGGTGGCGACTTCAAGGTGGAAGAGTTCGAGCCGGGTTACCGCCTGCCGCAGCCGCTGCTGCGCACCAGCGAATACCTGATGCACCCGATCTTCCACATGAACCGCGCCGAAAGCGAGATGACGCGCTACATCCGCCGTCTGTCGGACCGCGACCTGGCGCTCGATCGGGCGATGATCCCGCTCGGCTCGTGCACGATGAAGCTGAACGCGACCGCCGAGATGCTGCCGATCACCTGGCCGGAATTCTCGGAGATCCATCCCTTCGTGCCGAAGGATCAGGCGGCTGGCTACCAGCACATGATCGAAGACCTGTCGGAGAAGCTCTGCGCCGTCACCGGCTATGACGCGATCTCCATGCAGCCGAACTCCGGTGCACAGGGCGAATATGCCGGTCTCCTGACAATCCGTGCATACCACCTTGCGCAGGGCAACGCCCATCGCGACGTCTGCCTGATCCCGACCTCGGCGCACGGCACCAACCCTGCGTCGGCCCAGATGGCCGGCATGAAGGTGGTCGTCATCAAGGTCAGCGAAAACGGCGACATCGACATGGAAGATTTCCGTGCGAAAGCCGAGCAGTATGCCGAAAATCTCTCGTGCTGCATGATCACCTATCCTTCGACGCACGGTGTGTTCGAGGAGAATGTGCGCGAGGTCTGCGAAATCGTGCACAAGCACGGCGGCCAGGTCTACATGGACGGCGCCAACATGAACGCCATGGTCGGCCTTGCCCGCCCCGGCGACATCGGTTCCGACGTCAGCCATCTCAACCTGCACAAGACCTTCTGCATTCCGCATGGCGGCGGCGGTCCCGGCATGGGCCCGATCGGCGTCAAGGCGCATTTGGCGCCATACCTGCCCGGCCACCCGGAAACGGACGGCCAGGACGGCGCGGTTTCGGCTGCTCCCTTCGGTTCGGCCTCGATCCTGCCGATCTCCTGGAGCTACTGCCTGATGATGGGCGGCGAAGGCCTGACCCAGGCGACGAAGGTGGCGATCCTCAACGCCAACTACATCGCAGCAAGGCTCAAGGGCGCCTACGAGGTGCTCTACAAGTCGTCGAAGGGGCGTGTCGCGCATGAATGCATCATCGACACCCGTCCGCTGGTCGAAAGCGCCGGCGTGACTGTTGACGACGTCGCCAAGCGCCTGATCGACTGCGGTTTTCACGCCCCGACCATGAGCTGGCCGGTTGCCGGAACTTTAATGATCGAGCCGACCGAATCGGAAACCAAGGCCGAGATCGACCGATTCTGCGAGGCAATGCTTGCCATCCGCGAGGAAGCCCGTGCGATCGAGGAAGGTCGCATGGACAAGACCAATAACCCGCTGAAGAACGCTCCGCACACGGTCGAAGACCTGGTCGGCGAATGGGATCGCCCCTATTCGCGCGAGCAGGCCTGCTACCCGCCGGGCGCCTTCCGGGTCGACAAGTACTGGTCGCCGGTCAATCGTGTCGACAACGTCTTCGGTGACCGCAACCTCGTCTGCACCTGCCCGCCGCTCGAAAGCTACGCGGAAGCCGCAGAGTAACGACATCGACCGGCGGAGCAGCAATGCTCCGCCGGTTGTTTTCTCCGGCGCGGCTGCGCCCGGACGGATGCGCGCCTGTGCGCTCGACCCCATTCCCCAAAAAAACGTGGCGTGTACTATCGATCGCGTGAAGACAGCTGGCCTATCGGCGCGCGCTCATGCCCGGTGGCAGGATTGTGCTTTCGACCCAGAAGCGAATGAACGCTTCGGCGAAGCGACGATATTCGATGACCGAAGACGGCTTTGCCGCATAGGCATTGGCGCCGGCACCGTAGCAGTGAAGCACGTCGGCCGGATTGATCGAGGACGTCAGCACGATGATCGGGATGAGCGCAGTGGCACGGCTCTTGCGCACGCGCCTTAGGAGCTCGATCCCATCGCTGCCGGGCAGCTTGATATCCATCAGCATGTAGTCGAAGTGCCCGCTGGAGAGCTGTTCCACGGCCTCGTCCGCGTCGGTCACCAGGACGAGTTCGATCGATTTGTCGATCTGGGCAAAGGCGCGCATCACGAAACGCGCATCGTGCGCGTCGTCTTCCACCAAGAGCAATCGCTTTGGCGTCGAGGTCACCTTGTTCCGCCCTACTTCGCCTTCCTCAGCCACCTCGGAAGCAACACGATGAAACGTGCGCCTTCTCGGAAGCTCGTGTCAAGGCAGATCGAACCGCCATGGCTTTCGGCGATGCGTTTGGCGAGCGACAAGCCGATTCCCGTGCCGCCATAGACCGTCTCATCCTTGTGCAGCCGCTGGAACACTTCGAAGATGCGCGTCGCAAACCGCGGATCGATGCCGATTCCGTTGTCCTCTACGACCAGTTCCACCGTTTGGTGCAAAACGCTGCCGTGGATGCGGATGACCGGAGGGCGGTCGGCGTGCCGGTACTTGATCGCATTGCCGACGAGGTTCTGGACCAGGCGGCGCAGCAGCTCGGGATCCCCTTCCAGTTCCGGCAGTGGGCCTACCTCGAAGGTTGCGTTTGCGTCGTTTGCGTCACCGGCGAGAATCGTCAACGTCTCCGAGACGACGTCGCTCAGCCGCACCTGGGTCCAGTCGGTGATGCGATGCGCGATCTGCGCATAGTCGAGCAGGCTGTCGACCACGCGGTTCATCCGCCGGACGCTGTCGCGCAGGTGCCGGGCATTTTCCGCAAGTTCGGTCTGATTGCCTGCCTTGAGGTCGTCTTCGATCATCTCGGAGAACATCGAGATGTGCCGAAGCGGCGCCTTGAGATCGTGGGAAACGGTGGCGGTGAACTGAGCGAGTGCCTCGTTCTTGTGTTCCAGTTCCTGCCGTTGCCGCTCGAGCGCGAGCTCGGCGCGCTTCAGATCCGTGACATCGACACGCGCGACGACCGTGTTGCCATCCTTGGCCTTGATGTTCTCCACTCTCAGCCAGCGGTCGTCGGCATAGCGGTGGATCTTCGGCTTTCCGTCCGGATAGCGGAAATCGCGCAGACGCGAGGCGATCCATTCGTTGCCTTCGCGCGTGCCCGGCAAGGCGTCCGGGTAGTGACCGCCCTGGCGCGCCAAGAGCAGGATTTCCTCGGCGGTGATGCCGGGCTTGAGTGCCGGACCGGCAGGCCCGCAGATCGCCTGATAGGCCCTGTTATAGACGACCAGCCGTTCCTCCCTGTCGAAGATGGCAAAGCCTTCAGGCATTGCTTCGAGGGCTGCATTCAGCATCTCGGAAGCCTTCTGCCGTTCGCTCACCGCTTCGGTCAGGTCCGAAACGTCTCTGATGATACCGATAAGCGCCAGTTCCTCGCCTTGGTCGTTGATCAGGGGCGTGGTGCGCAGATGCCCGGAAAATGTCGATCCGTCACGCCTGATATAAAGATAGTTCGAAGTCCGGGGGGCGGTTTCGTCCACGCGCGCCGCCCGGTTCTGCAGGCGCTTGGCATATTCCGCATCGGTCGCGTAGATCAGGCGCACGGATCTGTCGATGAACTCCGCGGACGGATAACCGAACTGGCGAAGTGCTGCATTGTTCGCGGAACGGATGATACGCTCGGCGTCGATGATGATCACGGGATCGGGAAACGTTTCGTAGAGCGCCTTGAAGACGAGATCTTCGTTCAACGCCGCCATGTCCCTCTCCCTATTCCATAGATGTGTATCTCAGCAGAAAAAAGGCCCGGCGAAAACCGGGCCGACCTATTCAATTGAAGGAATGGTAAAACTCAGTTGGCGCGCACTACGGCGTCACCCTGTGCCGCAAGTGCGGCCAGATCGGCCGGCTTCAGCTCGACCGATTCGCCACATCCGCAGGCGGATGTCTGGTTGGGATTGTGGAAGGTGAATCCGGAGCGCAGCGTCGTCACTTCGAAATCCATCTGCGTGCCGAGCAGATAGAGCACGGCTTCCGGCGCAATCCAGACCTTGGCGCCCTGATGCTCGATCAGGTCGTCCTTGGGGTTCGGCTCGGTCACGAGATCGACGGCATATTCCATGCCGGCGCAGCCACCCTTCTTGATGCCGACGCGAATGCCCTTGGCATCGGCGCCGGAATTCTCGACGATCGCACGCACTCGGCCGGCAGCGGCATCGGTCAGGCTCATCACGGCAAAGCCCATGGGCTCATTCTCCTTGTCGTCACCGGGGTAAAGGCCCGGCGCCTTACAGAATCAAATGTAGTATCCGTGCCTTAACGGATCAATACGCGAGGCTCAGTACCACCCGACGGCGACCTGTGCTTCCTCTGACATGCGGTCCGGCGTCCACGGCGGATCGAAGGTCATTTTGACCTCCACACCTGAGACGCCCTCGACGGCGCCGACGGCGTTCTCGACCCAGCCCGGCATCTCGCCCGCCACCGGGCAGCCGGGTGCTGTCAGCGTCATGTCGATCTTGACCATGCGGTCGTCTTCGATGTCGATCTTGTAGATGAGACCGAGTTCGAAGATGTCGGCCGGGATTTCCGGGTCGTAGACGGTCTTCAGCGCCGCGATGATGTCGTCGCTGAGGCGCGCAATCTCTTCGGTTGGGATCGCCGAATGCACGATGCCCTCGCGGACGTCGACCTTTTCTTCCGTTGCATCAAGGCTCATGTCGGCCTCCTGGACTTTCTCTAGTGGTTCAGCAGATTGGGATAAATCCCTGAACCTTTTACAAACTTCTTAGGCGAAGAACTTTCGTGCATGCTCCAGCGCGTCGACCAGCGCATCGACCTCGGCCCGTGTGTTGTAGAGCCCGAAGGATGCACGGCATGTGGAGGTCACGCCGAAACGTTTCAAGAGCGGCTGGGCGCAATGGGTACCGGCGCGAACAGCGACACCGGCACGGTCGATCACCATCGACACATCGTGCGAATGAATGCCGGCAAGCTCGAAGGCGAAAATGCTGCCCTTGTCGGGCGTGTTGCCGAAGACCCGCAGCGAATTGACCGACGAGAGGCGCTCGCGCGCATAGGCCGTCAGATCGGCTTCATGCGCCTGGATCGCTGCACGACCAAGCTTGTCCATGTAATCGAGCGCATAGCCAAGGCCGATTGCCTGCACGATCGGGGGCGTGCCGGCCTCGAACCGGTGCGGCGGATCGTTGTAGGTAACATAATCCTCGGTCACCACCTCGATCATCTCACCGCCGCCGAGGAACGGTCGCATCTCCTTCAGCCGGTCCGTCTTGCCGTAGAGCACACCGACACCGGAGGGGCCGTAGAGCTTGTGGCCGGTCATCACATACCAGTCGCAGTCGATGTCCTGGACATCGACCGGCATGTGCACGGCGCCCTGGCTGCCATCGACCAGAACCGGAATCCCGCGCTCGCGGGCGATGCGGCAGATTTCCTTGACCGGAACGACGGTTCCGAGCGCATTCGACATATGGGTGATGGCGATGAGCTTGGTCTTGTCCGTCAGGCACTTGACGAAATCTTCGACGTGCAACGCGCCGTCGTCATCGACCGGGATCCAGACGAGCTTGGCGCCCTGGCGTTCGCGGATGAAATGCCAGGGAACGATGTTGGAGTGGTGCTCCATGATCGACAGTACGATCTCGTCACCCTCGCCAAGCTTCGGCATGCCGTAGCCATAGGCGACCGTGTTGATCGCCTCGGTCGAGGACTTGGTGAAGATGACGTTGTCGACCGATGGGGCATTGAGGAAGCGGCGCACCTTTTCGCGTGCCGCCTCATAGGCTTCCGTCGCGGCATTCGACAGGTAATGCAGGCCGCGATGGACGTTGGCGTATTCGTTGGAATAGGCATGAGAGATCGCATCGATCACGACCTGTGGCTTCTGTGCCGATGCGCCGTTGTCGAGATAGACGAGCGGCTTGCCGTAGACGGTTTTCGACAGGATCGGAAAATCCTTGCGGATCGTTTCGACGTCGTAGGCGGGCACCGGTACAGAGTGTTCCATGTCTTCAATCCAATTTCGCCACGTCGCCGCGCGTCCCTGAGAACGCGCTAAGCGCACTGCAACATGTTGAAGTCCTGCGCAATTTTACCCCAAATCGACGCCGATTTAAGGAATTACGCAGACAGCCCGTCAGGCGTGCTTGTCGAGCCAGGTCGAGATGACCTCTTCCAGCGCCTCGACCAGCGCCTCGTCATCTTCCAGCTCTTCGACGATCTCGGCAACAAAGGCATTGACGAGCATGGCCCGAGCCTTGTTTTCCGGAACACCGCGCGCCATCAGGTAGAAGAGCTGCGTGTGGTCGATATCGGCAACCGTCGCACCGTGCCCGCACTGCACGTCGTCGGCGAAGATCTCCAGCTCAGGCTTCGCCGAGAGATCGGCGTCGTCGGACAGAAGCAGCGTGTTGCATGCCATCTTCGCGTCGGTCTTCTGCGCGTCCTTGGCAACCAGGATCTTGCCCTGGAACACGCCCTTGGCACGATCGAACACGACGTTGCGGATGATCTCCGTCGACGTGGTGTGCGGTACGTTGTGGCCGAGCGTGAAGGTCACGTCCGTGTGGCTCTCGCCGCCGAGCAGGTTGATGCCGCGCAGTTTGAAATCCGCACCCTCGCCGCTCGTCTTGCCATGAATCTCCTGGCGCACCAGCTTGCCGCCGGCGTTGATCACGAAGAGATGCAGCTTGGCATTCTTGCCGAGGTCGAAGCGGATCTGGCCGAGATGGGTATCGGCAGCGCCCTGCTGCTGCAGGATGATCCAGATGACATCGGCACCGTCGGCGAGCGTAATGTCGCTAACGGAGGAGACGAAGCTCTCGCCGTCTTTGGTCGACAGATGCCGCTCGATCACGGTTGCCTTGGCGTTGGCGCCGAACGTCACCGGGAAGCGCGTATGCGCCTGGCCGACACTCTGTACCAGCTGAATTTCCAGTGGATTTTCGACCGTTGCATCATCGCCGACGGCGATTTCGAGACCGCCGCGCACGAGACCGCCGTTGATGCGGCCGATCGCGTCGTCAAAGCCGAGCACAGCGAGGCCAGCCGTGGCCGAACCGTCGAGCAGGCTGTCGACATAGGAGCGGACCGTCACGCCCTCGGGAAGGTTGCCCTTGACCTCGGCCTGGCCGTTTCGGACCGAAAACACCGTCGAGCCCGGAACCAGCGCGTCGACGCGATCGGCAAAAGCCGTCGGATCGGTAGCCGGCACCGCGCGCAGCAGCGTGCGCAGGTCGGTGTAGTGCCAGGATTCGACACGGCGGGTCGGCAGACCCGCAGTCCTCAGTTCGTGCACCAGCGTGTCGCGAACCGAAAGCACCGAACCGTCACCCGGCAGATCGCCGATCTGCGCGGTATAGGCGTCGACGAGCGCCGTCTCGGCCGCCGTCATCTTGATTGCCTGTTGCATATTCATTCGAACACTCCTTCAACAGGCTCTAAGCTGCGGCCTCGATGATATCCGCGTAGCCGTTGGCTTCGAGTTCGTGCGCCAGCGTCTTGTCGCCCGACTTGATCACCTGGCCCTTGTAGAGGACGTGTACGGTGTCCGGCACGATGTAGTCGAGCAGGCGCTGGTAGTGGGTGATGACGACGACGGCGCGATCCGGCGAACGCAGGGCGTTGACGCCGTCGGCGACGATCTTCAGCGCATCGATGTCGAGGCCGGAGTCGGTTTCGTCGAGCACGCAAAGCTTCGGCTGGAGCAGCGACATCTGCAGGATTTCGGCGCGCTTCTTCTCACCGCCGGAGAAGCCGACGTTGAGCGGGCGACGCAGCATTTCCGGTGCGATCTTCAGCTCGGCAGCGGCTTCCTTGACGCGGCGCATGAATTCCGGCGTCGTCAGCTCGTCTTCACCGCGATACTTGCGCTGTTCGTTCATCGCCACCTTCAGGAACTGCATGGTGGCAACGCCCGGGATTTCGACCGGGTACTGGAAGGCAAGGAAGATGCCCTTGGCCGCACGCTCGGACGCGTCGAGTTCCAGGATGCTTTCGCCGTTGTAGAGGATGTCGCCTTCGGTGACTTCGTAATCTTCGCGGCCCGAGAGGATGTAGGAGAGCGTCGACTTGCCGGAGCCGTTCGGGCCCATGATGGCGGCAACTTCGCCGGCCTTCACGGTCAGGTTCAGGCCACGGATGATCTCGGTGCCGTCTTCGGCGATGCGGGCGTGCAGGTTCTTGATTTCAAGCATTTCTATCGTCCTCTTGGGAAACGAACGTTCGTTCGCGCGCAAACTCTCGGTGCGCGCCATTCAATTTTCAGTCCAGGGCCTTAGCCCACCGAGCCTTCAAGCGAGATGCCGATCAGCTTCTGCGCTTCGACGGCGAATTCCATCGGCAGTTCCTGGATGACTTCCTTGACGAAGCCGTTGACGATCAGCGCGATCGCCGCTTCGGTCGGGATGCCGCGCTGCAGGCAGTAGAACAGCTGGTCCTCGGAAATCTTCGACGTCGTGGCTTCGTGCTCGAACTGTGCCGTCGAGTTCTTCGCCTCGATGTAAGGAACGGTATGCGCGCCGCACTTGTCGCCGATCAGCAGCGAATCGCACTGGGTGAAGTTGCGGGCATTCTCGGCCTTGCGGTGGGCCGAAACCTGGCCGCGATAGGTGTTTTCCGAGACGCCGGCAGCAATACCCTTGGAGACGATGCGGCTCGACGTGTTCTTGCCGAGGTGGATCATCTTGGTGCCACTGTCGATCTGCTGGTGACCGTTGGACACCGCGATCGAGTAGAACTCGCCGCGCGAACCGTCGCCGCGCAGGATGCAGGACGGATACTTCCAGGTGATCGCCGAACCGGTTTCGACCTGCGTCCAGGAGATCTTGGAGTTCTTGCCACGGCAATCGCCACGCTTGGTGACGAAGTTGTAGATGCCGCCCTTGCCTTCCTTGTCGCCCGGATACCAGTTCTGGACCGTCGAGTACTTGATCTCTGCGTCATCGAGCGCAACGAGTTCGACGACGGCGGCATGAAGCTGGTTCTCGTCGCGCTGCGGTGCGGTGCAGCCTTCGAGATAGGACACGTAGGCGCCCTCTTCGCAGATGATCAGCGTGCGCTCGAACTGGCCGGTGTTCTTCTCGTTGATACGGAAGTAGGTGGACAGTTCCATCGGGCAACGAACGCCCTTCGGCACGTAGACGAAGGAGCCGTCGGTGAAGACTGCGGAGTTCAGCGTCGCATAGTAGTTGTCGGTCGTCGGAACGACGGAACCGAGATACTTCTTGACGAGATCTGGGTGCTCGCGGATCGCCTCGGAGATCGACATGAAGATCACGCCGGCCTTCTTCAGCTCTTCCTTGAAGGTGGTAACGACCGAGACGCTGTCGAAGACGGCGTCGACGGCGATCTTCGACTTCTGCACGCCGGCCAGGATTTCCTGTTCCTTCAGCGGAATGCCGAGCTTTTCGTAGACCTTGAGGATCTCGGGGTCGACCTCTTCAAGCGACGTCGGACCCGTGATGCCCTTCGGCGCCGCGTAGTAGTAGATGTCGTTGAAGTCGATCTTGGGATAGCTGACACGAGCCCAGGTGGGCTCATCGAGCGTCAGCCAGCGGCGATAGGCCTCAAGACGCCATTCCAGCATCCATTCCGGCTCGTTTTTCTTCTCGGAGATGAAGCGAATGATGTCTTCCGAGAGACCCTTCGGGGCCTTCTCGACTTCGATGGTCGTCTCAAAACCGTATTTGTACTGGTCAACGTCGATCTGACGGACCTGATCAATGGTCTCCTGCACGGCAGGCATGTCGTTCTCCAATCTTGCCGGATCCAAGGTCCGGCAGCTTGTCAACACGATGCGTTTGGCACACCGCTTATGTAATGGCTAAAAGGCGCTTTTCACCCTGTTTGCCAAGCGGAAAATTGCTTTTCCGCAATTTCGTCCGGTCGTTCCGCTCAGGCTGCTTGTCCGGGCGCTCGTCTTCTTGCTGCTACCTTTGCAAAGACCGCGGCGCAACGGTCGATATCAGCCTGTGTCGTGCCCTCGCCGATCGAGATTCGAAGTGCGCCCTGGCGCGGATCGTAACCCATCGCCGTCAGCACGTGGCTCTGCCCGACCTTGCCCGAGGAGCAGGCGGAACCCGCCGACAACGCCACACCTTCGAGATCGAAGGCAATCTGCCCGGTCTCGGCCTTGAGGCCAGGAAGCGTGAAGAAGATCGTGTTGCCAACGCGCGAAACGTCGCGGCCGTGAATAACCACGTCGGTTGCCGCGGCCAGCATCTCGCCTTCGAGCATGTCGCGCAACGCGCTGACCACGCCCATTCGTTGGCCGACATCTTCGCCGACCTTCCGGGCGGCCGCTGCAAAGCCGGCAATCGCCACCGGATTTTCAGTCCCGGAACGGTGCCCCTTTTCCTGTCCGCCGCCGCGGATCAGCGGTGCGGGCATCATAACCTCGCCGCGCGCCACCAGCGCGCCGGCGCCCTTCGGGCCGCCGATCTTGTGCGAGGAGACGATCAGGAAATCGGCGGCGAGGTCTTCAATCGAAAGCGGCACGCGGCCGGCGGCCTGCACCGCGTCGACGACGAGAATGCCGCCATGGGCGCGAACGATCTCGGCGATCGCGGCGATCGGCTGGATGATGCCCGTCTCGTTGTTGACCAGCATGACGGCAACCATCGGCAAGCCGAGCTGGCGATCATGCGCGGATAACAGCTCCCTCAGCACCGGGAGATCGACGACGCCGTCTGAAATCACCGGGATTTCGCTGAGGGCTTCGCGCGGAAAGCGTCCGCCTTCGCGCACGGCCGGGTGCTCGATCGCCGAGGCATAGAGCCGGCCGATCTTCAGCGGCGTGCGGCCCATGCGGAAATCGGGCGTAAGCACCAGGTTGGCCGCTTCCGTGGCGCCGCTGGTAAAGATGACGCTGCCAGGCTTGGCGCCGCAGAGCGCTGCCACGTCGCGACGGGCGTTTTCGATCAACGTGCGCAACGCGCGGCCCTCTCCGTGAACGGAAGAAGGGTTGCCAAGGAGGTCGAGCGCCGACAGGCAAGCCTCGCGCGCTTCGGGCAGAAGCGGCGCCGTGGCGTTCCAGTCCATATAGATGCGCGAACTCGACATGATTTCCTTCGCTAGATCAACAGGTCACAGGCCCGCAACCTCTGGCGATGCATTTTCCTTGAATTTTCCGCGCCGCTTGCCTTATGAGACGAAGCACAAGGCGGAATGCCCGCACAGAAGTTTTGAACGGTTCTAAACTAGGTTTTAGAAAAGCTGACTGCTTTCGTCAAGACTCATCGCGATCTGAACCCAAGATTCGAACCAGGAACACTCCCGGAGAGCCAATGCCCGAAATCATCTTCAACGGACCCGCCGGCCGCCTCGAAGGCCGTTATCAGCCTTCGAAGCAGAAGAGCGCGCCGATCGCCATCATCCTGCACCCGCACCCGCAGTTCGGCGGCACGATGAACAACCAGATCGTCTACCAGCTCTTCTATATGTTCCAGAAGCGCGGCTTCACCACGCTCCGGTTCAACTTCCGCGGCATCGGCCGCAGCCAGGGCGAATTCGACCACGGCGCCGGCGAGCTTTCGGATGCGGCATCCGCGCTCGACTGGGTGCAGAGCCTGCATCCGGATTCGAAGAGCTGCTGGGTTGCCGGCTATTCCTTCGGTGCCTGGATCGGTATGCAGCTCCTGATGCGCCGCCCGGAAATCGAAGGATTCATGGCCGTCGCGCCACAGCCGAACATCTACGACTTCTCGTTCCTCGCGCCCTGCCCGTCCTCGGGTCTGATCATCAACGGCGATTCCGACAAGGTTGCGCCGGAAAAGGACGTCAACGGCCTCGTCGAGAAGCTGAAGGCGCAGAAGGGCATTCTCATCACCCACAAGACGGTGCCCGGCGCCAACCACTTCTTCAACGGCCAGGTCGAAGGCCTGATGACGGAATGCGAGGACTACCTCGACCGTCGCCTCAACGGCGAACTGACACCGGAGCCGGCCGCCAAGCGTATTCGCTGAAAACCCGGGCCACGTACAGGAGCGCCGCGTACCCCTTCGGGTGCGCGGCGTTTTTTATGGACAAATGCGCCCCATGGTCGTGCGCCCGAAGGCTGCAAAAACTCTCACCCGATAGGATGAGTTTCAGCGCCGTGTGATCGGCGTATAGTGCAAGTCTAGGCTGTCTGGGTGGGGCAGAGCCGAGCAGCATTCACGGGAGGGAGCCATGTCGCAGGTGTCGAATGTGTCGGCGTGCGAGCCGAGGTGGCTAACCCTGCCCGCCACTCCGCAGCTTCCGGCTGGCGGACGTGAGGGTGTTGTCGAGCTCGCGGACGCCAGGATCTGGCACGCGGTGTATGGTTCGGGTGCTCCCGTCATTTTGCTACATGGCGGGCTAGGCAATTCCGACTATTGGGGGCTTCAGGTCACGGAGCTCGCCAAAACCTGTCAGGTCATCGTGATGGACAGCCGGGGTCACGGACGCAGCTCCCGAGGTAGTGGGAGCATGAGCTATGATCTCATGGCAGGCGATGTCATGGCACTGATGGCTCACCTGAGGTTGCCAAAGGCGGTCATCATCGGTTGGAGCGACGGCGCGATTATCGGGCTCCTGCTGGCGATGGGGCATCCCGATCTCATAGCCGGTGTCTTTTCCTTCGGGGCAAACAGCAATCCATCCGGAACACACGATTTTACCAAGAGCGTCGTCTTCAACGCCTATATCGCGCGAACGGGCGAAGAGTACGCCCTGCTGTCGTCGACGCCAGGGGGATTTAAGCGCTTCTTCGACGAGATGATGGCGATGTGGACTTCGCAGCCGAACATCACGGCCGACGACCTTCAGAAAATCCGGGTCCCTGTCTGGGTGGTGGATGGCGACCATGAGGAAGCCATCAAACGGGACGACACGCTGTTCATCGCCGACAACATTCCGGGGGCCGGCCTGTTGATCCAGCCTGAGGTCAGCCATTTTTCGATACTGCAGAACCCGCACCAGTTCACCGAAGACATCCTCCGGTTTCTCCGAGAGAAATGCATCGCCTAGACGCCGGTCGTCTATGACCGCCCGATCCAGTGTGGAACGCTTGGGTTGACGACCGTGGTCGGTGCTTCGGCACATTCGACACGGTTGCGACCGTTGGCCTTGGCTGTATAGAGCGCCTCGTCGGCGCGCTGTATCACCGGATCGAGCGCCTCGCCGATGCCGACGGCCGTGACGCCGAAGCTCGCCGTCACCCTTGCTGCTTCCGGAAGTCCGCCGATCTGCTGGGACATGATCGCCGCACGCATGCCGTGGGCGACGACGCGCGCTTCGGATAGATCCGTGCAGGGCAGAAACACCGCGAACTCTTCGCCGCCGAGACGGCCGGCGACGGCGCGGTTGGGCATCACGTCCATCAGCACCCGGGCGAATCGGCGAATGACTTCGTCGCCCGTGAGGTGGCCATAGGTGTCGTTGACCAACTTGAAGCGATCGAGGTCGGCGAGAATGACTGTTCCCGGCGTCTGGGTGGTGCGGGCGTGCAGGAGCGGCATGACCCGTTCGATGAAGCCACGGCGATTGTAGAGGCCGGAGAGCAGGTCGATTTCCGAGCGCGCCTGCGCGTCGTCGACAATCTCCTTGACCATCACGCCGAGCATGGCAAGGCCGGCGCCGACGATGAGGATCGCACCGAGCGCCTGCGAGATGAGCGCAAACGGGCTGGAAACATAGTCCTGGGCCGTTACGCCCGAGCCTGCGACGACCGCGGCATAGATCTTTACGAGGTAGTAGGCGGCCGAGAGCGCCAGCAGGCCGAACAACAGCCAGTCAAAGAAGGTGCGACGGCCGGAGCGAAGGACGACCGATGCCGTCCACGCCTGGATCACGACAAAGGGCGCCTGGTACGGGATCGCATGCTCCCAGGTGCCTCTCGGCAGGTCGTAGATCGCCAGGTCCAGGGAAACGCCGGCGACGAAGAAGGCGCCGAGCAACGGCACGCGCACCGGCACTTGATAGAAAAGGCCGAGGCCAAAACGCAGAAGACAGAAGCCGCCGAGCACGCAGGCAAAGGCGCTGACGGCAAAGAGCCGCGGGGTCGAGGAAAAGGGAACGATCGTTTCGCAGACGGCTGCAAGCGAGGCGACGGCAAATCCGGCAGCGCACCAGAGCGCCGCACGCCGCTGCCGGCTCTTTGCGGCAATGATGAGAAATGCGGCCGTGAAGATCTGCGCGATGATGAAATTCACGGCCAGCAGAGAAATCGCACCACCCATCGACGAACCCGAAACCCTCGTGCGGCACCAAGCCGCTCCTCGCCACCTCCAGTGGCAGCGGCTGAGATCCTAATTCGCTGTTGCGAAAATTTGATTAATCCGTTGGGATGACGGACTTATGGCGAAACGCGAGATCAACTTCAAGTTCCGCGCGCCGGCCGCCGCTGACCGGTTGCCGCACGCCCGTCGTACCCGGATAGGTAAGCGGCAGGCCTCGCAAGGCACGCACGGCGAGGTAGGCCCAGGCCTCGGCCTCCATCGAATCGCCGTTGAAGCCCACCGCCTCCGCCGCAAGCACTGTCGCGCCCTCTACTTCGGCAAGCGAAGCGAGGTCACGCATGATCACCGGATTGAGCCGGCCGCCGCCGCAGACGACATAGGTGACTGGCCGCTGTGGCAAGTGCCCCGCCGATTTGATGATCGCTGCCGCCGTGACATGGGCAAGCGTACGTGCGCCGTCGGCAAGGCTCGCATCGCTTCCGGCCGGCGGTGCAAAATCGCTCCGGTCCAGAGAGCGGCGCGTGGCCGCGGAGAAGAAGGCATTGGTGAGATAGCGTTCGGCAAGCGCCGGCAGCACCGTTCCCTCGCTGGCGATCATGCCGCCCTGGTCGAAGGGAATGCCGGCATGCGCTTCGACCCACTGGTCGATCAGCGTGTTGCCGGGACCGCTGTCATAGGCAATGAGCGTCTCGCCTTCGCCGATGAAGGTCAGGTTGGAAATGCCGCCGATGTTGACGAAGACAACCGGTGCTGGAAGGCCGGCCGCGCCTCGCGCCAGTGCCGCGTGGTAGGCGGGGATCAGCGGCGCGCCCTGCCCTCCATGTTCCATGTCGTTGGCGCGCATGTCGTAGACGACATCGATGCCCGTTTCTCCGGCAAGGAGCGCGCCGTCGCCGATCTGCACCGTCAGGGCCTCGTCCGGGCGGTGCAGCACGGTCTGTCCGTGAAAGCCGAGCACGTCGATATCAGCCGCCGACAGGTTGTTCTGTTTGAGGAAGGTCTTGACCGCTTCTGCGTGTCGCAGCGTCAGGTCGCGCTCAAGCGCATCAAGGGCGCCCGGCCTTTGGTCACGTTGCGTGATCGCCTTCGCTTCAACCAGTCCCTGCTTCAAACGATCCCGAAATTGCGCGTCGTAGGGAAAGCTGGCAGATGGTCCGCGCTCGACGACGGTCTCCCCGTCGGTTCGCAACAGGGCCACGTCGATGCCGTCCATGCTCGTGCCACTCATCAGGCCGATTGCGGTTCTTGTCTGTGTCATGCGGGTCAATATTTCCAGAATCACTTTTGAAGTGATTATGCGCAAAAACAGTGCTAAACGCCCGTTCGTTCAAAAACTCCCCCCGCAAGAGAGACAGATCATGTCCGGTTTCAAGTCCGATTTCCTTCACACCCTCAGCGAGCGTGGCTTCATCCACCAGATCTCCGACGAGACTGGCCTGGACGAACTGTTCCGGAAGGAAACCGTGACGGCCTATATCGGCTTCGACCCGACGGCGCCGAGCCTGCATGCCGGCGGCCTGATCCAGATCATGATGCTGCACTGGATGCAGGCGACCGGCCACCGGCCGATCTCGCTGATGGGCGGCGGCACCGGCATGGTCGGCGACCCGTCCTTCAAGGACGAGGCTCGCCAGCTGATGACGCCGGCGACGATCGACGCCAACATCGCCAGCATCAAGACGGTGTTCTCCAACTACCTCAGCTATGGCGAAGGCCCCAAGGACGCGTTGATGATCAACAACGCCGACTGGCTGCTCGGCATCAACTACCTCGAATTCCTGCGCGACGTCGGCCGTCATTTCTCGGTCAACCGCATGCTGTCCTTCGACAGCGTCAAGACGCGGCTTGATCGCGAGCAGTCGCTGTCCTTCCTCGAATTCAACTACATGATCCTGCAGGCCTACGACTTCGTCGAGCTGCACAAGCGCACCGGCTGCCGCCTGCAGATGGGCGGCTCGGACCAGTGGGGCAACATCATCAACGGCATCGACCTCGGCCACCGCATGGGCACCGAGCAGCTCTATGCCCTGACCTCGCCGCTTCTGACCACCTCGTCGGGCGCAAAGATGGGCAAGTCGGTCAACGGCGCCATCTGGCTGAACCCGGACATGCTGTCGGCCTATGACTTCTGGCAGTACTGGCGCAACACCGAGGATGCGGACGTCACCCGCTTCCTGAAGCTCTACACGACCCTGCCTATGGCCGAGATCGATCGGCTCTCCGAGCTTGGCGGCTCTGAGATCAACGAGGTCAAGAAGATCCTGGCAACCGAGATCACCGCCATGCTGCACGGCCGACCGGCCGCCGAGCAGGCGGCGGAGACCGCTCGGAAGACTTTCGAGGAAGGCGCGCTTGCCGCCGACCTGCCTTCGGTCGAGATCCCGACGGCTGAGCTTGAAGCCGGCCTCGGCCTGCTGACGCTGATCGTACGCGCCGGTCTTGCCGCTTCCAACGGCGAGGCGCGTCGCCATGTCCAGGGCGGTGCCGTCAGGATCAACGACGAGGCCGTCAGCGACGAGCGTCGGATCATCGGCACCGGCGACGTGACCGCCGACAATGTCGTCAAGCTGTCGCTCGGCAAGAAGAAGCACATTCTGGTGCGCCCGGCCTGAACCGGAGCGCCACTCAAGAATTTGAAGGGCCGGCCCGACAGCGCCGCGCGTCTGTTAAGACGCGCAAAGGTCGCTGTAGAACTTTGAAGTGCTGCATGTTTTGTCCTTAAATCGGCGACGATTTAAGGACATGCAGTGCGTCGGCCTTCTTCATTGGAACTCGAAGATGCTGCGGAAGACGCCCGGCGCGATGATCGACAAAGGATTGATCGTCAGCTTCGGCTGGTTGAACGGGCCGTTGAGCTTGAAGGTGATGCCGAGCAGGCCGCGGTCGCGGCCGTTGCCGAGCAGCACGCCGATCAGCGGCAGTTCGCCGAAGATGCGGTTCAGCCCATAGGCCGGCATGAAAGTGCCAGTCATGTCCATGATGCCATTGTTGTCGCGCACCGTTCCCTGGAAGGTCGCGCCGACATCGGTGCCGCGCAGCACGCCGCCCTCGACGCGGATCGCGCCACGGTCGAGCGCCAGTTGCGCGAAGCCGCGTTCGAAGCGGGCCGAGCTGACGTCGATGTCACGGCGCACGGCCTGGTTCAGGCTTCGGCCGTCGGCACCGGTGGGCGTCGACACCATCGATTGCAGGCGCTGCTCGCCGACGAGCTGGAACTTTCGGATATCGACGCTGCCCCGCCAGGAGCGCCCGCCACGGTCACGCAGTTTGAGATTGAGCAGGCCGCCGCGCATGTTCTGGTAGATGTCGGCAAACCGCGCCAGCGCGCCGGCATCTCCCGTAGTCAGCTCTAGCGTGTTGTCGGCACCGGCCTTGGCGAGCCGGGCAACCAGCGCCTGACCGCTGCTCGTCACGGCCGAGAGGTTGACGTCCTCGATCTGACGTCCGCGCTCGCCGTAGACCAGATTGACGTTCGAGAGCGATTCGCCATTGAAACCGGTGACGCGATCGAGCTGGGCCTTGATGGCAATGTCGTCGCCACCACCCTGGTTCTGGTCGCTTCCGGTCTTCAATTGGGCCAGGATCGGCCTGATATCGGCTGCAGCGCCGCTGAGCGACGCCGTGTAGCCGCCCCTGGTGCGGTCGATGGAGACCTTGAAGTCGTCGCCCTGCGCCAGGCGGACATTGTCGAGATCCGCCGAGAGCAGACCGCCATCGTCGATCTGCAGCTTGCCGCGCGCACCAAAGCCGTCGCCGGCAACCGCGAAATTGCTGATTGTTGCGATCTTGCCGTCCATCGAGGACGTGAACTGCGCCTCGGCCGGAATCCCGACGCCCTTGCTCCAGCCGATCCAGGGAAGCGAGAGCTGGGCTTTCGTGAGGTCGATCTCTGCCGTCTGCCGGCTCGCCTCGTCGATTGCAACGTCGATCGTGATCGGTCCGGAAACGATCCGAGAAAGCCCAGGTATCAGTTTCTGCCAAACACCCTGCTCCAGCGAGCCCGAAATCTCGCGCGAACGCTTGACGGTCGAACCGGAATCGACCGGTTCCGTCAGCGCGACCTTGACCTTCGCGCCTTCGATACGGGCATCCGCATCGAGGACCGCCTGCTGATTATCGACCCGAAATGTACCGACGAGATCCTCTACGGCGCGCCCGAACATGGCCTTCTGGACGGTGACCTTATCGAGCTGCATCTGTACCTGATAGAGCGGCTTCGGCGGCTTCTGATCCGAGATCAGGCCGAAACGGGCGCCCACGACGGCGGTCAGAGGACCGCTGAAATCTTCCGGCAGCAGCGGGGTCTTTTGTAGCGCCTGAATCGGCTTGTAGCTCACGAGCTCGGCGATCGCATCGGCATCGCCGCCAACCTCGATCTTCATCTCCGCCATCAGTGGTTTCGTGTAGACGTCGGGAAGGATGAAGTCGCCGCCGTTGAGCGCGACCGCGCGTCCAGACGGGAAGAAGGCGGTCCCCTTCTCGATCTCGGCTGTCATGCGCTGGCCGCTCAGCTTGAACTTGCCGGAGGTGTCGCGCAGCGGGGGTATCTCGCCGGTGATGTTGATGCGCGTGTCGTCGATATCGAAGTTGATATTGAGCTCCTGCTCGTTGAGCTTGAGCTCGCCTTCGTTGGTGGCGATCCGCCCCTCGGCGACCGATACTTCGATGCGGGCATTGGTGACCGTGCCGCCGAAGAGGTTGGCGATCGCCCAGCGCCGCGCGCCCTTGGCCAACCACCACGGCCACAATTGCTTGACGGCGGTCGCCTCCATGCGATCGCTGACCGAGGCGAAGCTGATCTGCGGTGATGTCTTGCCGAAGGCGACGGAAAGCGATCCGAACATCGAACCGAGCGGGGTCGACACGGCGAGCTGGTCGAAGATCAGTTGGCGCTTGTCCGACACAAACCGGCCATTTGCCTTGGCATCGAAGATCAGTGGCGCGTCGGCGACGTCTTCCGGGGCGGAGCTTGCGTTCTTGAGCAGGAGGTCGATGGCAAACCCCTTCTCCGTTGCGCCGGCAATCTTGTCGAGGTCGATAATCGCTCCGGTAAACGGAAAGGTCGAACGGCCGATCTTGACGGCCGACGGCAGAATTTCGACGGACGAGCGCTCGAAGTCATAGGCGACGTCCATTTGCGAGGCATTGAGCGTCGAGACGAGGTTGCCTGCGTGGAACTCGCCCTTGGACGTGCGCACGGTCACGCGCAGATCCGGTTTCGCATTGCCCGCGGCCCGTGTCGCCTTCAGCGACAGCCCGGCCGATGCGACGACGCCGAAGGGCGGCTCCGAGCCGACTTTACCGTGGTAGAAGAACGGTGCGAGCGGCAGATTGGTGATCGACGCTTCGAAGCCGGTCATGTGCCCCTTGTCGCCAAGGGCGTCGGCGCTGAGATCGACGTCCACCCCGTCGACGGTGACGCTGCCCTTGACGCTCATCGAGCCGCCGGCGTCACGGTTGAACTCGAGCGCGTTGGCGACGACGGGCACGACGCGATCGCGGGAGCCGATGACGGAGAAGCTGAAATCCGACAGCGTGACCTTCTGGCTGCCGCGGCCGGCCGCCATCTGCGATATGCGGTCGACGTGGGAGAAGATTGCCTCCAGCGTATCGCCAACGTCGGCAATGCGGATCTTGGTGAGATCGAGCGGTTCGCCGCGCGGCAGCAACCCGGAATCGAAATCGCCGCCTTCCGCTTCGAGGTTGGAGACGGCGATGCGTCCGGTCATCAACGCCAGCGGGTCGAGCGCGATCGAGATCGCGCGGAGCTTGGCGACCGGCTGGCCTGAGGACGCTTCGCTGAGCGCCACTTCGCGGGCTCTGAGCGCAATCGCGCCGCTCGCGGTCATGCGCACCACAGTGCTGCCGACCTCTACGCGGTAGGCATCGCCGAGCGCTGCATTGAGTGCGGTGCGGGCGCGCGCGTTAAGCGTGCTGTCCATCACCCCGCTTTCGATGACGACAATGAGGATCGCCGCGATGGAAAGCGCGAGCAGCGATGTCAGCAGTGCGATCTTGGCACAGAAGCGCGCGGCTTTGTTCTTGCGCGGCGCGTGCACGATCATGGGTTCGTGCGCCTGCGCCGAAGGCAACGCATGCAACGCGACGATGTCTTTCTTGCGAAAGCCGACTTTTTCGCCGCGGATCTCACTCATCAGCGCGGGCGTCCTCCATACGATACGAGCTTCGTCGTCGCCCTCCGTCTCTGTCATTTCGGGGCGACCACTTCTCGCTTCTTGTAGACCACATGTCATCGTGCCGAGTCACCAAGGGACGCGGGACCATGCTGTGGAAAGCGACCACCTGCGATGGAATTCGCGCGCGCAGGCGACTGCAACGTTTCGTAGCGGCCCATGCCGTCCGAAACCTGTCGAATCTAGCACAAATGCGCTGGACGGCAGTCGACGATTTTCGCTATGCCCAAGAGCGCCGCGCGCCTTGTGGCGCGCAAATGTCGCTCGACTACCTTGAGCACTGCACGTTTTGCCCTCTGGTCGGCAAAGACCAATGAAAACATGCAGTAGCGCGCGATTGTCTGCAAAACTTGGCGGAAGGAAGGTTTAATCATGGCAAGACCCGGTCCCGGAGATGTCGCTCCCGACTTCACCCTGCCGCGTGACGGCGGCGGTACGATTTCGCTCTCGGCCCTGCGCGGCCGCCCGGTTGTTCTGTTCTTCTATCCGAAGGACGATACGCAGGCCTGCACGCTTGAGGCGATCTCGTTTTCGGAACTTGCCGACGAATTCGCCGCAGCCGGCATAGCCCTGATCGGGCTTTCGCCCGATTCGGTGAAGAAGCACGACCGCTTCGCCAAGAAGCACAACCTGACGGTGCCGCTCGCTGCCGACGAGGAGAAATCGGTCGTCGAAGCCTATGGCGTCTGGGTCGAGAAGATGATGTACGGGCGCAAGTACATGGGGGTCGAGCGCAGCACCTTCCTGATCGGCGCCGACGGCGTCGTCGTCAGGGTTTGGGAAAAGGTGAAGGTGGACGGCCACGCCCGCGAGGTCCTTGACGCCGCAAAGGCGATCTGAGGGCGCCGATGACCGAGTTGCCCGTGTTCCACAGCCTCCGGGGCGGTGCAGTCGAAGCGATCCGCGCCGCCGACCTCGAGGTCAAGACGGCGCTCGCGCAGGAAGCCGCCCGGCGCTGGCAGCGCCGCACGCTGTCGCTGCGCTCGCCGCTCGACCGGCCGGTGCCGGTGCGCCCGGGCCGACCGGACAAGCCGGTGCTGACGCCACCGACGCAGGTCAAGCGCCGGTCTCTCGGTTCGCTGAAGGGCCGAATCGCACTTCTGCACTCCATCGCCCATATCGAATTGAACGCCGTCGATCTCGCCCTTGATATCGTCGCCCGCTTTGCAACCGAGCCGGTGCCCAATTCCTTCTTCGACGGCTGGATGCGTGTCGCCTTCGAAGAGGCGAAGCACTTCCGCATGGTCCGCCAGCGCCTGAACGACCTCGGCGCCGACTATGGCGACCTGCCTGCCCATGACGGCCTCTGGCAGGCGGCGCACGATACGCGCAACGACCTGACGGCGCGGCTCGCCGTCGTGCCGCTCATTCTCGAAGCGCGCGGTCTCGACGTGACGCCAGCGCTTCAGGCCAAGATGCGCGAAACCGGCGACTTCGAGAGTGCGGCCGTGCTCGACGTCATCTACGAGGACGAGAAGGGCCACGTCGCCGTTGGCGCCAAATGGTTCCGCTTTCTCTGCGCCCGCGAGAAGAAGGACCCGGCAGCGACCTTCCAGCAGCTGGTGCGCGCCAATTTCCGCGGTCCCCTGAAGGCGCCGTTCAACGATATCGCCCGCGCCGAGGCCGGCCTGACGCCGTCGTTCTACCGCTCGATGACCGCTTCGACCAATCGATAGCGGGCATCACCTTCCCGCAATCTTGCTTACCGATTGTTAACCCTAACAAAGTGTAATGATCCCCAGGTGATGCGAGGCAACGCGCACATGGCGGGAGAGAACGGGTGTCTGGACATCAGGCAAATCGTACCTTTGGAAAACGCAAGCAGAATCACGTCCTGATCCTGGCCAGCGGCGACAAGGTCCGGCACATGACCGTGCGCCCGTGGATGGCGGCGATCGCTGTCTCCTTTGCAGGCGTCTGCAGCATCGGCTATCTCGCGGCCACTTCCTATCTGGTTTTGCGCGACGACCTGATCGGCGGCACGATTGCCCGCCAGGCCCGCATGCAGCATGAATACGAAGATCGGATCACCGCGCTGCGGGCGCAGGTCGATCGGGTCACCAGCCGGCAACTGCTCGACCAGCAAGTGGTCGAGGAAAAGGTCGAGAAGCTGCTGCGCCAGCAGATGGCGCTGACCTCGCGCAACGGAAAGCTCGGCGCCCTGGTCGAAAGGGCCGAAAATTCCGGCGTCACGACCGCAACCGATGCGCCTGCGGCCGTCGAGCCGCTTGCCTATGAAAAACGCGCCGATGCGAGCAGCAGCGGCAGTGTCAAGGCGATTGAGAAGCTGATGGGACTGACCGTTGCGCCGGTCAGTGCTGCGGCTGTCCCCGCCCTCGCCTATGCAGCACCCGATGCCGGCGAATCAAGTTCCGACCGCGCCGACCGGATTTTCTCAAAAGTGACGCTCTCGCTGAAGGATGTCGAGCGCGAGCAGATGACACGGGTCCAGCGACTGACGGACGGTGCGGCGAAGACGTCGGATGCGATTCGCTCGATCGTCGGGCGCACCGGTGTCGACCTGCCCGTTGACGATGTCGCCGAGTTGATTCCGGCCAACGACATATCCGGCTCCGCCGAGACGGCGATCGGCGGTCCCTTCGTCGAGCCTGTGAACGATGACGATTTTGGCCGTTCGCTTGCCGCGCTCGATACCGCACTCCTGGAGCTCGACCGCACGCGCGCCGAGGTCCGCAAGCTGCCCTTCGGCAACCCCTCGCCGGCCAGCGACATCACCAGCGATTTCGGCAACCGGCTTGATCCGTTTCTCGGGCGTCTGGCGCTGCATGCCGGCATCGACTTTCGCGCAACGGTCGGCACGCGCATCCGCTCGGCAGCGCCTGGAACGGTGACCAATGCAGGGTTGACGGGCGGCTATGGAAACATGGTCGAGATCGACCATGGCAATGGTGTCGCGACGCGCTACGCCCACCTTTCCACCGTGCTGGTGAAAGCCGGCGACCGGGTGAAGGCTGGCGAAGTCATTGCCAAGTCCGGCAACACCGGGCGCTCCACCGGACCGCACCTGCACTATGAAATCCGGCTGAACGGCAATGCCGTGGATCCCATGCGGTTTCTGGATGCGAGCACCAACCTTGCAAGCTATATGAACTGACGCTACCGCGCGGTTCCGCTTGACAAGAAATGCGACAGATTCGCCACTATTTACCTTTTACTGCTTCAACGTGCTGGATTTCTTGACTTTCGGCGGCGTTCAGCTTAAGAGCGCGGCCACGTGCTCGTGCGTTTTCCATCGATCGATCAGTGTTCTATTGAACCGGAACGGAAACAGATTTCCCTTTGACCAATTTTGCTGACCTTGGCCTGAGCCAAAAAGTTCTCTCCGCTGTCACCGATGCGGGCTACACAATCCCGACCCCGATCCAGACAGGCGCTATCCCGCCGGCGCTGCAGCGTCGTGATATTCTGGGCATCGCCCAGACGGGCACGGGCAAGACCGCTTCGTTCGTGCTGCCGATGCTGACGCTGCTCGAAAAGGGCCGCGCCCGCGCGCGCATGCCGCGTACGCTCATTCTGGAGCCGACGCGCGAACTCGCCGCACAGGTCGCAGAGAACTTCGACAAGTACGGCAAGAACCACAAACTCAACATCGCGCTTCTGATCGGCGGCGTGTCCTTCGACGAGCAGGACCGCAAGCTTGAGCGTGGCGCTGATGTGCTGATCTGCACGCCCGGCCGCCTGCTCGACCACTTCGAGCGCGGCAAGCTGCTGATGAGCGGCGTGGAAATCCTGGTCATCGACGAGGCCGACCGTATGCTCGACATGGGCTTCATTCCCGATATCGAGCGCATCGCCAAGCTGATCCCGTTCACGCGCCAGACGTTGTTCTTCTCGGCGACGATGCCGCCGGAAATCCAGAAGCTTGCCGACCGCTTCCTGCAGAACCCGGAGCGCGTCGAAGTCGCCCGCCCGGCTTCCACGGCTCAGACGGTGACGCAGCGCTTCGTTGCAGCGCATGCCAAGGATTACGAGAAGCGCGCGGTACTGCGTGATCTGATTCGCGCCCAGGACGAACTGAAGAACGCGATCATCTTCTGCAATCGCAAGAAGGATGTCGCCGACCTCTTCCGTTCGCTCGACCGCCACGGCTTCTCCGTCGGTGCGCTCCATGGCGACATGGACCAGCGGTCGCGCATGACGATGCTGGCCAACTTCAAGGACGGCAACATCAAGCTGCTCGTCGCCTCCGACGTTGCGGCCCGCGGCCTCGATATCCCTGATGTCAGCCACGTCTTCAACTTCGACGTTCCGATCCATGCGGAAGACTACGTCCACCGCATCGGCCGTACCGGCCGTGCCGGCCGCTCGGGCGCGTCCTTCACGCTGGTGACCAAGCGCGACACGAAATTCTCCGACGCCATCGAAAAGCTGATCGGCCAGAAGGTCGAATGGCTGAACGGCGACCTTTCCAATCTGCCTGAGCCGATGGAAAGCCACGATACCGGCCGCCGTGAACGCGGTCGTGATGGCCGCAAGGACCGGAAAAAAGATGGGGATCGCGGCTCCAAGGCCCGTTCCGATCATAAATCCGATACCGTGCGCGCCGATAGTGAGGCCGAAATTGAAACAGTCGTGGAAAGGGCGGAATCGGTGAAACCGGCACGCAGCGCAGAGAACAAGCAGGCACAGAACAACCGTGGCGATCGTCCGGTGCGTGCATCGAACCCTGCCAACGACGACAATCGCGACCGCCGCAACCGTCACCGCCGCGACTATGACGACGGCCCGACGCCCGTCGGCTTCGGCGACGAAATCCCTGCCTTCATGCTGATTGCCGGCAAGGCCTGATCCGAAAGGATGGGCCAGCCGGGCATCGATTTTCCGGGCTTCGGCTGCGGACTTGTCATCGTGCGCGATGGCAAGATTCTGCTCTACAGGCGCGTCAATGCGCCTGAGGCCGGGCATTGGAACATCGTCGGCGGCAAGGTCGATCACATGGAGCGTTCGCAGGCTGCGGCCTGCCGCGAGGCCGAAGAAGAATCCGGCCTCAAGATTGGCTCGACCGAATTCCTCTGCCTCAGCGAACAGGTGATCGACGCTGACCGCCAGCACTGGATCTCTATGATCTATGTGACCCGGGATTGCTCAGGTGAACCTCAACTCACCGAACCGGACAAGCTTTCCGAATTCGGCTGGTTTAGCCTCGACGCCCTGCCCCAACCGCTATCCCGCTTTACCGCCGATGCCGCCGATGCCTTGCGCAGGCATGAACAGGGCGTCGCCGCATAGCAGCCGCCCACCGGGGCCGGTGTTCTTCGTACGTCCCTCGTTCTGTGCATTGCTGGTGCCGCTGTCGGCGGCGTTCCGCGGGCACCAACGGATCCGGCCGATGTCACTTGGGCGCGCCGATGGGAAACGTGGTGATCGTGTCAATATTTTCATCTGAGGCGCAGCTGCCGCGCATAGGCTGGACGGCCTACTTCCTGGAGCGTAGCGCCGCCTCATAGGCAAGCCGCACCCACCGCGCCATCTCGTCCGGATCATCGAATGCGTCGTCCGGAATGCTCCAATAGGGCATCTTCACCGGCTTGCCCTTGCCGTCATAGGCCCATTGCCGCGAACCGGCCGCCTCCAGCGCCGGCGCTGTTTGCTCGTCGCCCTTCAGCAGAATTTCGCCATCGACCTCAAGGGCGAAGATCACACCCTGGCAATAAATGCCCTTGCCGCCGAACATCCGCTTGATGGTCACCGGCCCGAGGACCGCGAACATGTCTTCGATTGCGGCATTATCCACGCGTCTGTTCCTCCAAGATACCGCCGGCGGCGACGATCTGTTCCGGCGTGTCGAGATCGAGGCGCGCCGCCGCGCCGAGTTCGACATCGATGACCGGCAGCCCGCTCTTTTCGATAATGTGCCTTGCACCAACGTCTCCGACCAGTTGCTTGATCGCCGAAAATGTCTGTCGCGGCAGGATCACCGGATTGCCGCGCTGTCCGCCTGCGGTCGCGCGGATGATGGAGCGGCCACCTTCGGCGACGAAACGTTCGATGAGCCGGCACAGATCGTCGCCGGTTATCCCGGGCATGTCTGCAAGCATCACCAGCATGCCCGGCGCCCGCGCCCCGACTGCCGAAAGCCCGGCCGTCAGCGAAGAGGCCATGCCCGAAATGTAGTCGGGGTTGGAAACGAACGTCACCGGCAGCCCTTGCAGCGCGTGGCGGATATCGGCCTCGCGGTGGCCGGTCACGACGCTGACCTTGCCCGGAGCGGCCTTAAACGCGGCTTCGACGCTGCGGCGCACGAGCGGCACGCCATCGAAAGTTGCGAGAAGTTTGTGCCCGCCGTCAGCGCCCATACGGCTGGCCCGGCCAGCGGCCAGAACGACGACTGAAACCGAGCCGGATGACAACTCCGTTGCATGTTCGCGTGGCTGCGGCCGGGTCGGGATCTCACTCAACAAGCCGCCGACGCCAAGGCCGGTAATATCGTCGAAGCTCGGCCACTCGCCGGCGAGGATCCGGTCGAGGATCCAGTCGAAACCATTCTCGCGCGGGCTGCGGGCGCAGCCGGGTGCACCGATGACCGGCGTTTCGCCGACGCGGCCGAGAACGAGAAGATTACCGGGGTCAACAGGCATTCCCACATGATCGACCACGCCGCCGGCCCGCCGGATCGCCGCCGGAATGACGTCTTCGGGATCGGCGACCGCCGAAGCGCCGAAGACGATCAGCAGGTCGTGCGTTGATCGCATTTCGGCGATCGCCGCCCCCACGGCGTCTTCGCTATGCGCGACGCGCCGTTCGGTGAAGAGTTCGCTTCCGGCCTGTCGCAGCCGCGCCGCGAGGATGGCATGGGTCTTGTCCATGACCTGGGATTTGAGGTTCGGCAACTCCGTTGCTATCAAGGCCGCGCGACGCGGCGCAAACGGCTTGACCTCGAAGGCGCGATGGTCGCGCAGAAGCCTCTCCGCCTGCTCGACGAAGGCGCCGGCGACCGCAAGCGGGATGATCTTGATCGTTGCGACCATATCGCCGGGCTGCACCGGCATATGGTCGTCGAGACAGGCGAAGGTGATGGAGGGATCTAGGCGGTTCAAGCGATCGACAATTTCGCGGCTCGCAACGAAGAGGCCTGCGACCTCGGAATAGACGTTGACGCGGCCGGTCGCTGCCCGCGAAAACCGGAGATGATCGGGGGCTATGGAAGCGGCAATGCGCGTGGCTGCCTCGTCTTCCGGGAGGTCGCCGGCATCAAGGCGGGCGGCCACCACCTCCACGACGCCTGAAGCGGTCAAAGCGACGATGTCGGCGGCTGTGACCCGGTGCCCCTTCGGCAGCCTGGCATCACCGACCTTCACCGCATGCGCGAGCATCGCGCCCTCTGCTTCTGCGACCTTGATCGGGCCGAACCTCATACTCCACTCCCTGCGGAAGCAACGTCCCGCCGTCGCAGCGCCTCGATGATTTCGGCGAGGATCGCAACCGCGATTTCGGCAGGACTTGCCGCGCCGATATCGAAACCGATCGGCGCACGGATGCGGGCCATGTCAGCATCGGCGACACCCGCATGCCGCAGTCTTTCGATCCGTGTGGCATGTGTCTTGCGGCTGCCGAGCGCACCGACATAGAAACAACCGGCCGACAGTGCCGCCCGGATCGGTTCGTCGTCGATCTTCGGGTCATGCGTCACGGCTGCAAGTGCCGTGAAGCGGTCGAGCGGTCTGAGTTTCAGGGCGTCCTCCGGCCAATCGGCGATGAGGTCGACGCCGGCAAAACGTTCCGGCGTGGCAAAGGCCGTACGCGGATCGATGATGGTCATGTCGAAGCCGGCAACGGGCGCAAGCTGCGCCAGGGCCTGTGAAATATGCACCGCGCCGATGACGAGGATGCGCGGCGGCGGCAGGTAGACATTGAGGAAGAAGGAGCCCTGCCCGGTTTCGACGATCCCGGCTCGGCCGGACCGCAAGGCACGGGCAACGGCTTCGCGCCAGGGTTCTGGACAGTCGTCGCCTTCGAGGTAGACGCGGACACTACCGGTAAGATCGCTGGCGGTGACGGCGGCGCGGCGGGCCGCGCGCGCAAGATTGAGTGTTTCCAGGATCGCCCGTTCCATTGTCAGCCGTTAACCCGTTCCACGAGGACCCGGATCCGGCCGCCGCAGGAAAGCCCGACGCGCCAGGCGGTCTCGTCCGCGACGCCGAAGTCGAGAACGCGCGAGGTGCCAGAGGCGATCACGTCGGCCGCTTCGGTGATGACCGCGCCCTCGACGCATCCTCCCGAAACAGAGCCCTGAAAATTGCCCTCACTATCGATCACCAGATGGCTGCCGACCGGCCGTGGCGCCGAGCCCCAGGTCTCGATCACCGTTGCGATCGCCACCCGGCGCCCTTCCTTCAGCCAGGCTTCGGCGATGTCGAGCGGATCGAGAACATTGACTGCCTGCCTCATGCCTGCCACCTCCCATGCGCGCCGGTCACCGTGGCCCGGCCAGGATCAAGGAACCGCCGCGGGTCCGCCTGGCGGGAGCGCTGCCCGGACAGCGCCTTCACCAGTTCGCCAATTGATTCAAGATTGTGCACGGCCCGGAATTCGTCAACATGCGGCAGCATCGCCCGCACACCGCGCGCCCGCGCCTCGAAGCCGTCGAAGCGCAGCAGCGGGTTCAGCCAGATCAGCCGCCGACAGGATCGGTGCAGGCGGTCGATTTCGATTTCGAGATCGGCGACGTCATCGCGCTCCAGACCGTCGGTGATCAGAAGCACGATCGCGCCCTGCCCGAGCACGCGCCGCGACCAGCGCCGGTTGAACTCATGCAAGGTCTCGCCGATGCGCGTGCCGCCGGACCAGTCCTTGACCGCAGCGACGCAGTCGTCGATCGCCGCATCGGGATCACGATTGCGCAATTGGCGCGAGACATTGGTCAGCCGCGTTCCGAAGAGGAAGG
The DNA here is from genome assembly GCF_014852185.1 of Ensifer sp. ENS07. Classification (NCBI taxonomy): domain Bacteria; kingdom Pseudomonadati; phylum Pseudomonadota; class Alphaproteobacteria; order Hyphomicrobiales; family Rhizobiaceae; genus Ensifer; species Ensifer sp. ENS07. The sequence continues at coordinate 93,409 of NZ_JACVBE010000002.1, forward strand.
TATGAACGCGCCGCCGTTCCTCGGTCAGCGCATGCAGAAAGTGTAGAAAGATGCGGGTGTACCGGCTCATCGAGCCGGAGATGTCGGCGAGCACGACAAGCGGCGGATGAACGACGCGCCGCTCCCGAAACCTCGGAAGGATCAGTTCGCCGCCAAAGCGCATGGCGTCGCGCATGGTGGCGCGCGGGTCGATGCGGATCTGACGCTTCGAGGGGCGGAAGCGGCGCGTGACGACGCGGTCCATCGGTAGCGTCAATGCCGAAAGCGCGCGCTTGGCCTCGGCAAGCTCGGCAGCGCTCATCTGCGCGAAGTCGGCCCGGCGCAAAAGCTCGCGACCGGAGACCGTGAAACGTGCATCGACTTCGATCTGCGGCTCGTCGCGCGGCGGTCGATCGGCCTCGTGGCCAGAAAGCAGCGCGTCGCTGACGCGGGTCTCGCCTGCCCGGCGCTGCTCCCGTTCGCTCTCGCGTTCCGGCGCCAGCGGCGACATCATCGCGATCATTTTTTCGACGAGACCGCGCGACCGCCAGAACAAGCGAAACGCCTCGTCGAAGACCGGCTGGTCCTCGTGACGTTTGACGAAGACGCATTGCAGCGCGGCGTAGAACGCGTCCCGTCCACCGATCCCGATCAGCGCCACCGCATCGATGGCGTCGGCGATGGCGCCTGGCCCGATCTTGATGCCGGCGCGCCGGAGCGCGCGCGCGAAGAAGACAATATTGTCGGCAAGCCGTCCGTCGCCTGGCGCGGATGGCGGGGGAACATCGTCCCTGTGCTGTTCCCGCGCCTCCGTCATCAGCTTGCCGCCAGCAATTCCGCCTTGACCTCGGAGAGCAGCTTTCGCCCCTCTGCCCCCTCTATCCTGGCGATGTCGTCCTGGTATTTGAGTAGGGTGCCAAGCGTGTCGGCGATCGTCTCTGGATCGAGCGCCAGCCGGTCGAGTTCCGTCAGCGCCGTTGCCCAGTCGATGGTTTCGGCAACGCCCGGGTTCTTGAAGAGGTCGATCGTGCGCAGCCGCTGCACATAGGCGATGACTTCCCGTGACAAGGTGGCATTGCAGCCGGGAACCTTGCGGCGAATGATCTCCAGTTCCTGCGCCGCCTTGGGATAATCGACCCAATGATAGAGGCAGCGGCGCTTCAGTGCGTCATGGATCTCGCGGGTGCGATTGGTGGTGATGATGACAACAGGCGGTTCGTCCGCCCGGATCGTACCAAGTTCCGGAATTGTCACCTGGAAATCGGACAAAACTTCCAGCAGGAACGCCTCGAAGGCTTCATCTGTCCGGTCGAGCTCGTCGATCAGGAAAACGGGCGCACGTCCCGAATTGGAGGAAATGGCCTGCAGAACCGGGCGGCGGATCAGGAAACGTTCGGAGAAGATGTCGCTTTCGACCCGCTTGCGGTCGACCTTGCCGGATGCTTCCGACAGGCGGATTTCGAGCATCTGCGCCGGATAGTTCCACTCGTAGACCGCCGAGGCGACGTCGAGACCTTCGTAGCATTGCAGCCGGATCAACGGCCGGTCGAGCGCCTTGGCCAGAACCTTGGCGATCTCCGTCTTGCCGACGCCGGCTTCGCCCTCAAGAAAAAGCGGGCGCTTCATCCGGAGTGCAAGAAACAGCACCGTCGCCAGCGCCGTGCCGGCGAGATAATCATGTGCCTCCAGCAGTGCCATCGTCTCTTCGATGGACTGTGGCAGGCCCGTTGCCGCCTGTGTCGCCATGTCTCCTCCACCACGGCCCGAATCGATCGCTGGATGCTGGAAGGGGGCAAAATCCACCGGCCAACTCAACGACTTAGAGCGATCTTCTCATGTTGCGATGAGCAGTCGACCGCTGAGTAAAAACTTATAGCGAGTGGTATCCGCGGTCCACATAAATGAGCGGCGGGCGGGACGGCCCGATCGCGACGTCGACAACCTCGCCAAATAGCACCAGATGCGTGGCGATCGTCTTCACCTCGACAAGACGGCAATCGAAAGCGGCGGTGGCATTGACGAGGATTGGCGCACCGGTTGTAAGCCGCGTCCACTGTCCGAGCGCAAAACGCAGATCCATGTCGAGCTGGTCGCGGCCGGAGAAGCCATGGGCAAGCGCCCGGTGCTCGTCGCCGAGCAGGTTGAGTGCAAAGCTGTCGCTGCGCGTGAAGATATCGTTGCGCGGATTGGCGCCGTTCAGGCAGACGAGAACCGTCGGCGGGCTATCGGAAACCGAGCAGGCCGCAGTCACAGTGACGCCGCGCCGCTCGCTGCCGTCAGCGGCGGTGATGATCTGCACGTGACCGGCCAGGCGGCTCATCGCGTCGCGATAACTGATAGGGTCCAGCCGGGTCTTCTCCAACACATCTTTCTCCGGGCGATGTCAGGCACATACATAGACGCTGGCGGAAAATATGAAACCCGCCGGAGGGAGAATCTCGCACATCTGCGACGTGGCCTTGACGCAGATTGAACCTTCTTCGCCAGGAGCGGCATCTTTTCCTTTGACGCCGGGAGGCACATCCTTAAAACATGCGGCAACGACCGTGCCTCGCGTCTGACGCGAGCGGCAACGGAACAGGAAGCTGTGGTGGCTCGCCGTAGGACTTTGCCCCGGATCGGTTCGGTCGGGAAAGCTTGCGGCGGCGGAGTAAGTGAATGCGTCGATCCATTGTCAGCAGCCTTATCCTTGCCGGACTGGTACAGGCAACGCCGGCTTTGGCGGCCGGCATCAAGGTGGCGGTCGTGGCGCCTGTGGAAGGTCCGTTCGCGCCGCTCGGCAAGCAGATTGTCGACGGCGCCGGCTTCAAGGCCGGTGATCGCGGCAGCGAGATCGTCGTCATTCCCGAGACCTGCGATACCGCCGGCAGCGAGGCACTGACCAAAGCGCTGCTTGCCGCAGGTGCCGAGGCCGCAGTCGGCTTTCTCTGCACCGAAAGCCTGGATGCGGCGCTTCCGGCACTGACCGAGGCGGGCTTGCCGGCGATCACGCTCAGCGTGCGCTCCGATATCCTGATGGAAGACGCGCTCAAGAACAAATGGCCGCTCTTCCGCCTCGCACCGAGCGGCAATGCCGAGGCCACGGCGATCGTCGATGCCATCGTCAACCGCTGGAAGGACAAGCCCATCGCGCTCGTCGACGATGGCACGATCCACAGCCGGGAACTGGTCGAGGCCGTGCGCGCAGCACTCGCCGAAATCGGCATGACGCCGGTCTTCAGCGACACCTACCGGCCGGCGCAGGAGCAGCAGATCAACCTCGTGCGGCGCCTGGTGAAAAGTGGTGCAACCCACGTCTTCACCGGCGGCGACCGGCAGGATACCGCCGTGATCGCCCGCGATGCCCTTGGCGAAGGCGCGAGCCTTACCTTGCTTGGCGGCGATGCCTTGAACGCGGCCGATCTCACTGTCCCGCTTGCCGATGGCGTGCTTGCGGTAACGCTGCCGGATGCGGCGCAGTCGCCGGAGGGCAAGCCCTTTGCCGACGAAATGCGCGCCGCCGGCATCGAGCCGGAAGGCTATGTGATGCCGGCTTTCGCCGTGATGGCTTTGCTGGAGGAAGCCAAGGACCGGGCAGCACAGGACGACAAGTCGCTGATCGAAGCGATCGCCGGCAAGGGGCCCTACCCGACCGTTCTCGGCCTCACCGCCTTCAACGCTGGGCACGAGCGCGCCGACAATCCCTACCGTTTGATGCAGTGGCAAGGCGGCCATTTCGCGCCCGCGGCCGCTGAAGGAGCCGCCCCATGATGCGTCCCGGACCGCTGAACCTGATCACCGATGTCAAAGGTCTGACGGTCGGCAACGCCGAGGACCATCGCCTGAAATCCGGCGTCACCGCGATCGTCTGCGACCCGCCGGCGACGGCTGCGGTCCAGGTCCTGGGCGGTGCGCCGGGAACCCGGGAGACCGACCTGCTCGATCCGCACAATACGGTACAGACGGTCGATGCGCTCGTTCTTTCCGGCGGTTCGGCCTTCGGGCTCGATGCGGCGTCCGGTGCTCAGGCGGCGCTCAGGGAAATGGGTCGCGGCTTCGCCGTCGGCCCACACCGGATACCGATCGTACCGACGGCGATCCTCTTCGACCTCATCAACGGTGGCGACAAGGATTGGGGCCGCTTCCCGCCCTATCGCGAACTCGGCTTCGAGGCCGTCGGGCGGGCCGGCGCGACATTTTCGTCCGGTTCGGCAGGCGCCGGCACAGGCGCGCTGACCGCGAGCCTGAAGGGCGGTCTCGGTTCGGCATCCACGGTTCTGCCGAACGGTTTCACCATCGGCGCCCTCGTCGCCGTCAATGCGCTCGGATCCGCCACCGTCGGCGACACCGGGCATTTCTGGTCTGCGCCCTTCGAACTGGAGAGCGAGTTCGGCGGACTTGGCCTGCCCCACCCGATGCCGGCCGATGCGGCCGACATCCGCATCAAGTTCCGCGACCGCCAGGCCGCCGTGGCCAATACAACGATCGCGGTCATTGCGACGGATGCGGTGCTGACGAAGGCCGAAGCCAAGCGCCTGGCGATTGCCGCCCATGACGGCTTCGCCCGCGGGCTCTGGCCGGCGCACACGCCGCTCGACGGCGATCTGATCTTCGCGCTTGCGACCGGCGCCAGCGGCAAGACGCCGACAACAGAGGATTTCATCGATCTCGGCGCCGTTGCAGCCTCGACCATGGCGCGCGCGATCGCCCGCGGCGTCCACGACGCAACGCCGGCGGAAAACGATCTCATGCCCTGTTGGTCAGAGCGTAGCTGACGCAGCTTTGATCGCAGGCATGTTGTTTGCGGGGCTCGGCGGTGCTATTCCCGCGGAAAACACGCTGGAGTGCGCCATGACCCACCCTATCCGCATTGCCCCGTCGATCCTGGCGGCCGATTTCTCCAAGCTCGGCCAGGAGGTTCGCGATGTCGTCGATGCCGGCGCGGACTGGATCCATCTCGATGTCATGGACGGTCATTTCGTGCCGAACATCACTTTCGGCCCGGATGTCATCAAGTCTCTGCGCCGCTACACCGATGCGACGTTCGACTGCCACCTGATGATTTCGCCGGCCGACCCGTTCCTCGAAGCCTTCGCCAAGGCCGGCTGCGATATCCTGACGGTTCACGCGGAAGCCGGTCCGCACCTGCACCGCTCGCTGCAGACGGTCCGTTCGCTCGGCAAGAAGGCCGGCGTGTCGCTCAATCCGGCAACGCCAGAAAGCGCGATCGAATACGTGCTCGATCAGCTTGACCTGATCCTCGTCATGACCGTCAATCCGGGCTTCGGTGGGCAGAAGTTCATCGACGCCACCGCGGAAAAGATCCGTCGCATCAAGGCGATGATCGGCGATCGACCGATCGAGATCGAAGTCGACGGCGGCATTGCGCCTGAAACGGCAGCCATTGCCACCGGCGCCGGCGCCAATGTTCTCGTTGCCGGCTCGGCGATCTTCAAGGGCGGTTCGGTCGAGGCCTATCGCTCGGCGATCGAAGCGATCCGTGCGCCGGCCGAGAAGGCTTATCGATGACGACACGCGCGGCAATTTCCGGCCTTTGTTGCCTGGCCGCGGCCGCCACTGCGTCGCCGGCGCTTGCTGGCGACTATGCCGCGCTGCAGCCGATCGGCTTTTCCGCCGATGGCAATGTCTTTGCCTTCGAGGAATATGGCGTTCAGGACGGCTCCGGCTTTCCCTATTCGACCATCTATGTGATCGACACGCGCAATGACAGCTTCCTGCCGGGTGCACCGGTGCGCGCTGTCAGTCGCGAAGATGGCAGCCCGCTGTCGAAGGCGCGCCATGAAGCCCGCCGTCGGGCTGCGCCCCTGATCGATGCCTATCGCCTGGCCGATGCGCCCGGGTTGCTCGCAGCCTTCAACCCGATCACGGAAGCCAACGCCAAGCCGCACTCGCTGACCTACGATGCCTTTGCAGCCGATGAAGCGTTCCGCGAGACCTATACGGTAACGCTCGAGGAAAAGACCTTCGAGCCGGACGGCATCTGCAAAGACTTCCTGAAGGAAGCCAAGGGTTTCCGTCTGTCGATGACGATGAAGGCGGGCGCACCGGCAAGCGACGCGCTTCAGGACGACAGCCGCATACCGGAAAGCCGCCGTTGCCCCACCGGCTACCAGGTCGGCGGCGCCATCACCCACCGCAACGACGACGGTTCGGAAACCCATGTGATCATGGTGCTTGTGAAGTCGCTCGGCTTTGAAGGCACGACGGACGGGCGCTGGATCGCGGTCCCGACGCGGATCGCGAAATGAACGAAGCGGCCGCCAGCGTCGAAGCGAAAGCAGGGCCTGCGGCGGTCGGTGCCCGGAAGCGGACCCGCCTTGCCCGGTCCGTGCCGAGCGTTCCGTTGCTGCTCCTTGGCGCACCCTTGTGGAGCGCGTCGATGACGCTATCGGCGTGGTTTGCGCTGTGGCTGCGGGAACGGGACGTGACCTTTCATCTGGCCGAACTTCTTTGGGTCTTCGGGGCCGGCGCTTTGCTCGCCTGGCCGCCGGCGCTGTTTCTCGCCCGCTTCGCGGCGATCGGACGCGGAGTAGAAACGCGTTTCGCGGCCTATCTCTTCTTCCTTTCGCTCGGCACGATCGGGATGACGGCATTGCTCTTTGCCCTCGACTACCGCGAGTTCTATGCGCAGTGGCACGCCCCGATCGGAACCACGACCTGGCTCTTCCAGTTCGCCTTTACGACGCTGATCGCCTTTTACCAGTTTCTCGTCATGGGCCTTCGCCTCTATTTGCCGATCGGCGGTGTTATACTGCTCGCCGTCTGCCTGTGGCTGGCAAGCGATCGCCGTGCGCAACGGCGTTGAGCTTCGCGGCTATCTTTGCTAGAGGCACGACCATCCCTCCACTGACGACGAAAGCTTAAGCCCATGATCCCCCGTTACTCCCGACCGGAAATGGTGGCCATCTGGTCGCCGGAAACGAAATTCCGCATCTGGTTCGAGATCGAGGCCCACGCCTGCGATGCGCTTGCCGAAATCGGCGTGATCCCGAAGGATGCTGCGCGCACGATCTGGGAAAAAGGCGGCGCTGCCACTTTCGACGTCGCCCGCATCGACGAGATCGAGGCCGTCACCAAGCATGACGTCATTGCCTTCCTGACGCATCTCGCCGAATTCGTCGGCCCGGACAGCCGCTTCATCCACCAGGGCATGACCTCGTCCGACGTTCTGGATACCTGCTTCAACGTGCAGTTGGTCCGCGCGACCGACCTGCTGCTGGCCGACCTCGACAAGCTGCTCGAAGCGCTGAAACGCCGCGCTTTTGAACACAAGGATACTGTGACGATCGGCCGTTCGCATGGCATCCATGCCGAGCCGACCACCTTCGGCGTCAAGCTGGCGCTCGCCTATGCCGAGTTCGACCGCTGCAAGCAGCGCCTGCTGGCCGCACGCGAAGAAGTCGCCACCTGCGCGATCTCCGGCGCCGTCGGCACTTTCGCCAACATCGACCCGCGCGTTGAAGAACACGTAGCCGAGGCGCTCGGGCTGAAGCCGGAACCGGTTTCGACCCAGGTCATCCCGCGCGACCGCCATGCCATGTACTTCGCCACCCTCGGCGTCATTGCCTCGTCGATCGAGCGCCTGGCGACGGAAGTCCGTCACCTGCAGCGCACCGAAGTGCTCGAAGCGGAGGAGTATTTCTCGCCGGGCCAGAAGGGCTCGTCGGCGATGCCGCACAAGCGGAACCCGGTTCTGACCGAAAACCTCACGGGTCTCGCCCGTATGGTTCGCGCCTTCTCGATCCCGGCCATGGAAAACGTTGCGCTTTGGCATGAGCGCGACATTTCGCACTCCTCGGTCGAGCGCATGATCGGCCCGGATGCAACGGTGACGCTCGACTTCGCGCTCGCTCGTCTGACCAGCGTTATCGACAAGCTGCTCGTCTACCCCGAGAACATGATCAACAACATGAACAAGTTCCGTGGGCTCGTGCATTCGCAGCGCGTGCTGCTGGCGCTGACGCAGGCCGGCGTGTCGCGTGAGGACGCCTACCGCCTCGTGCAGCGCAACGCCATGAAGGTCTGGGAACAGGGCAAGGACTTCCTCGAAGAACTGCTCGCCGACGCGGAAGTCCGTGCGGCCCTTTCTGAAGAAGATATCCGCGAAAAGTTCGATCTCGGCTATCACACCAAGCACGTCGACACGATCTTCAAGCGCGTCTTCGGCTGAGGTTCTGCGCTGAGCGGACGGCCGTAGGCCTTTGGTTTTTGTTGCCATGCCCGCATTTGGAGCACATCGCTCAAATGCGGGCATTTGCGTTAGCAGGAAATTCACGCATTGCGTGCAAAGCTCAGGGCCTGTCAATCCAGGTTCTGAGGATCACATGGCCTACAAGGACAGTGTCGAGCGGGCGACGCAGCGCACGCAAACGAAAATTACAGGTACGGTGACCGTCAAGTCCGGCTCCAGCAGCGGCATCGTCAAGGACCTTTCTGCCGAGGGCATCTGCTTTCAGCTGCTCTTCGACATTGGCGCCAAGACGGGACAGGAAGTGACGATCAGAAGCGAGGAACTCGGCTTCCTGACCGGCATGGTGCGCTGGTATCGCGGCGACAAGATCGGCATCAAGCTCAACCTGTCGTCCAACACCGCGGCGCAGATCTCATCTTACTACAAGCATTTTCGCTAGGCCGAGATTTTCGGCAACACGCCACAAGCGCCGCAGGTCGATCGACGTGCGGCGCTTTTTTTATGAGCGGTTACATTCGCGCCTTCGGCTGTCGGCGATCAGTGTGAACGCGCGCGCGGACCGGGCTCCACCATTTTGCGATAAAGGTGCCAGGTGGCGTGTCCGAAGATCGGCATGATGACGGCGAGGCCGACGAAGACTGGGATCGAGCCGATGACCAGGCCGGCGGCGATAATGAAGCCCCAGACGGCGACGGGCACCGGGTTGACGAGCGTTGCGCGAATGGAAGTCTCGACCGCCGACACGGCGCCGACGTCCCGATCGATCAGCAACGGAAACGACACGACGGATGTCGCCAGAACGATGACGGCGAAGACGAAGCCGACAGCGTTGCCGACGAGGATCAGGTTCCAGCCCTGGTCAGTGCCGATGATACCGTTCCAGAAGGCTGCAATCGAATCCGGCGGTTCCGCCCCGAAGATCTGCACATAGAGCGCCTGGGCGACGAGCAGCCAGATGATGAAGACAACGAACAGCATGGCGGCGACGGCCATGATCGACGGCAGCGCCGGAGAGCGGTGCAGGCGAAGGGCGTGCGGCCAGGAGTAGTCCATGCCGAGTTCTCGCCGTCGGCTGATTTCATAAAGCCCGATCGCAGCGACTGGGCCGATCAGAGCGAAGCCGGAGACAAGAGGATAAAGCAGCGGCAGCATGTTGGCGCCAGCGCTCCAGGTGATCAGAACGACACCGGCGATCGGGTAGATCAGGCAAAGAAAGACGTAGTGCGATGGTTTCTCGCGAAAATCGTCAAAGCCCAAGCGTAAGGCGTCGAATACATCCGCGACGCCAATCTTTTTTATTCCGGGATGGGCGACACTCGCGTCCGCTCCCGACAGGACATGGAATGTTGTCATGGCTCACACTCCTCAACGAACCAGAGCGGCCACGGAACAAAGATGCGACGAACCAAGCCGCACCATCCGCGACCGTCCCTTCGATTATACAGAAAATGCGACCGCTGTCGCCTGCCGCCTCTCGCAACGTTAAGCGGCCTATTGGAACGCGAACATCGGGCTCGTCGGGCAGGCTCCCATGGGTGGCTTCGAGGCCCTGACGCACGGGTAATGCTGAAGGTCTTGACTTCCGCGCCTTTCAGCGCCACATCGCGGCCACCATGAAAGTATCCGACGCTCATATCCTCATCGTTCCAGGCTACACCAACTCCGGACCGGAGCACTGGCAGACCCGCTGGGAGCGCAAGATGTCGACCGCACGCCGCGTCGAGCAGGCGGAGTGGGCAAAGCCTGTCCGCGAGGATTGGGTGGCGCGCATGATCGAAGAGGTCAATGCGGCGGAAAAGCCTGTGGTCATCGTCGCCCATTCGCTTGGCGTCGCAACCGCCGTGCACGCGCTGCCCCATTTCACCAAGCCGATCGCCGGCGCCTTCCTGGTGGCACCTCCGGATGTTGCCAATCCGGCGATCCGTCCGAAGCATCTGATGACCTTCGGTCCCTACCCGCGCGATCCGCTTCCCTTCCCGTCGCTGATGGTCGCCAGCCGCAACGATCCGTTCGGTTCCTACGAGCATGCGGACGACATCGCCAACGCCTGGGGTTCGCTGCTCGTCGATGCCGGAGAGTCCGGCCACATCAACACCGAGTCCGGCCACGGGCCGTGGCCGGAGGGAACGATGGTGTTCGCCCAGTTCTTGAGCCGGCTTAAACCCTGACGCGCCCGATCAACCTGTCGACGCCTTATTAATCCGACGTTCATTGTCCGCGGTCATCATCGCCGGCACGACGCGACTCGTATCATGATGGTGACGAGCGCTGTCGAACCTTGATCTGCGCCGGCATTGACCGGATCGTTCCGCTTGGTTGCTCGGCCGCAGATACTGGACATGGGAAGTGGCCGTAAACGAACGTCTCACCAAAGGTGCGCAAGGCGCACCGGCGCATCCGGATGCTCTGACGCAGGCCAACCTGGAACGGTTGCCGGCAGGCGCCGTCATTGTCGATGCGCACGGACGGATCCTGGCCGCTAACGTCCTTGCCGGAGAAGTGTTCGGCCGCACGCTTGTACAATTGCGACACGCCTTTCTGAATGACTTCGTGGCGGAAGAGGACCGGTCGCGCGTGCCGCCGCGCGCCACATCGACGGTCGCCGAGACGATCCATTTCCTTGGTCCCGACAGCTCCGTGCCGATGCTCGTTGCCTGTTCGCCGGTACGGTTCGCGGATGAAGCCGCCTCGCTGCTTCTGATGTTGCCGGCCGATGACTTCGTCAACGAGATCGCCGGATTGCGCAACGACGAGACCCGCTGGAAATATGCCCTCGACGGCGCGCTTGAGGGTGTCTGGGATCACGACTTCGAAACCGGAGACCTGTTTTACTCGGCCACCTGGAGGCGGCTTCGTGGGTTGTCCGAAGACGCCCAGGTGGATGGTACCCTTGAAAACTGGATCCAGAACGTTCACCCCGACGATCATGCGCATGTGCGCGCCGCGATCGAGCGGCAGGATTCCGGCGAGGCGATCTTCAACACTTTCGAGTATCGAGAGCGTCACGCCGACGGTCACTGGATCTGGATCGAAAGCCGCGGCGCCTCGGTTGCCTACTGGCCGGATGGCAGGCCGAGCCGCATCATCGGGACGGATACCGACATCACCGCCCGCAAGGAGGCAGAGGCCCGGCTCGAGGAGGTCTCCCGCCGACTGAGGCTGGCGCTCGGCGTCTCGAAGATCGGCGTGTTTGACTTCAATCTCGATGCACTGCGCGACGACTGGGACGAGCGCATGTTCGAGATTTATGGTCTCGACCCCGCCGATGGCGCACCAAGCTCTGAGACCTGGGAAAACTCCCTTCACCCCGACGATCGCGATGCCGTGGTCCTCAGAACCAACGAAGGCATCGCCTCGGGTAAACCCTACAGCAATGCTTTCCGTATCGTGCGCCCGGACGGTTCCGTCCGCCACATCCGCTCCAATGCCGCGACCTATGTCGATCATCTCGGAACGCGCAAGCTCATCGGCGCCAACTGGGACGTTACCGAGGACATCGCGCTGCAGGAAGAACTGCGCCAGGCGAAAGCCTCGGCCGAAGCGCGCAACCGTGAACTCGAGCAGGCGCGGATCAGGATCGAGTACAACGCGCTGCACGATTACCTGACCGACTTGCCCAACCGTCGCTACCTGGATCAGATGCTGACGGAGAATGTCGCCGTCAACGCGATCTTGCATATCGATCTCGACCGCTTCAAGCAGATCAACGATACGCTCGGACACCAGGCCGGAGACGCGATGTTGACGCATGCGGCCGCGATCCTGCGTGCCCACGCCCGCCACGACGATTTTATCGCCCGCATCGGCGGCGACGAGTTCGTCATCCTCTGCCGCCGGGACCGCGACCTGCCGCAGCTGACCGAGCTTGCCGAGCGCATCGTCCATGCCTTCCGCCGCCCCATTCCCTATGACGGTCAGCTCTGCCGCCTGGGCGCAAGCATCGGCATCGCCTTCAAGGGGGGCGAAGACATCGACGCCAAACAGCTGCTGATGAATGCCGACATCGCCCTCTATCGGGCAAAGAGCGTCGGGCGCGATCGCGTCGAAGTGTTCTCCGAGCTCATTCAAACCCAGATCCTCAACGCCAAGCGCATCGGCGACGATATTCGCCAGGCGATCGAGGAAGGGCAGTTCACCGTCTATTACCAGCCGCAGTTCCATGCGCGCTCGCTGGAGATATCCGGCGTCGAGGCGTTGGTGCGGTGGAACCACCCGGAGCGTGGCATCCTCACCCCCTTCCATTTCCTGAAGGTGGCCGAAGAGATCAACGTCCTGCCGGCGATCGACAGGAAGGTGGTCGAGCTCGCCTATCGCGACTTTCAGTCCTGGCAAAACGAAGGGCTCGGCGTTCCCAAGATCTCGGTCAACATGTCGTCGCCGCGGCTGCGCGACCCAGGATTGATCGCCGATCTGCGCGACATGCGGATCCCGCCGGGCATCCTTTCCTTCGAGCTGCTCGAGTCCATCTTCCTCGATGACCCGGAAGACGAAATCGCCGGGACCATTTCAGCTCTCGGCGACCTCGGCATCGAAATCGAGATTGACGATTTCGGCACCGGGCATGCCTCGATCATCGGCCTGCTCAACCTCAATCCGGCCCGGCTCAAGATCGACCGGGCGCTCGTTGGACCGATGACCGAAGGTGCCAAGCAGGCAAAGCTGGTGCGGGCGATCGTCGACATCGGCCACTCGCTCAACATCGCTGTCGTCGGCGAAGGCGTGGAGACCTGGGAGCACGCGGCGATGCTGCGGGACCTCGGCTGCGACGTGCTGCAGGGCTATGCGCTTGCGCGGCCGATGGATCGGCTGGAGCTGGAGCAGCGTTTGCGTCGCGGCTGGAAGCCGGTGTTCGGCGGTCCGGACAAATAAAAACCGCCCGGCCAGATGGACGGGCGGCGCTTCAATGAATGCGGCAACAGCCTTTCGGCTTACTTGCTCTGGAGCTGCTGGACGGCTTCGCCGAGCAGTTCGAGCATCCGCACGCGGATCTGCTCTTCGGTCTGGGCAACGCCTGCCGCGTCGAAATCCGCCTTGATCTTGCGAACGACGTCTTCATGGCCGGCTTCTTCGAAATCGGCAGCCACCACTTCGCTGGCATAGGCGTCGGCGTCGGCCTTGCCGAGCAGGCCGGCGGCCCACAGACCGAGCAGCTTGTTGCGACGCGCTTCAGCCTTGAACCTAAGCTCTTCGTCCATCGCAAACTTTGCTTCGAAGGCCTTTTCGCGATCCTGCATCGACGTCATCAATCAATCTCCCTGAGAATTCCATGTCTGAAATCAGTTTATCGCCATAAATCAAAACGCGGGTCAAACTGCAATGTGAACTTTTCCGGTTTGATGACTTTCATGTTACCCTTTGTGCGGTTCCTCAGATCGCATTTGATCAAGGATCAGGACATCGCCGCTTCGTGAGGCGGCAGCAACTTTGGCGCACTTTGAGAAGGCGCGCGGCGCCCCATGCAAATCAGGGGAACGGGCAGATACGCCGATTGTGAAATCGGTTCTTTTCGGCTATGGACCCCGAGAGATGTTCCACGCGCGTCCCGAGAGCGCCAACAACTACAGAGACAAAATCCATGAATCGTCGCCGCCGTATCTACGAGGGCAAGGCCAAGATCCTCTATGAGGGTCCAGAGCCGGGCACGCTCATCCAGTTCTTCAAGGACGACGCGACCGCCTTCAACAAGAAAAAGCACGACGTCATTGACGGCAAGGGTGTGCTGAACAACCGGATTTCCGAGTACATATTCACGCACCTCAACAAGATCGGCATCCCCACGCACTTCATCCGCCGCCTCAACATGCGCGAGCAGTTGATCAAGGAAGTCGAGATCATCCCGCTTGAGATCGTCGTGCGCAACGTCGCCGCCGGCTCGCTGGCCAAGCGTCTCGGCATCGAGGAAGGCACGGTCCTTCCCCGCTCGATCATCGAGTTCTACTACAAGGCCGATGCGCTCGAAGACCCGATGGTCTCCGAAGAGCACATCACCGCGTTCGGCTGGGCAAGCCCGCAGGAACTCGACGACATCATGGCGCTCGCCATCCGCATCAACGACTTCCTCTCGGGCTTGTTCCTCGGCGTCGGCATCCAGCTCGTCGATTTCAAGATCGAGTGCGGCCGGCTGTTCGAAGGCGACATGATGCGCATCGTGCTTGCCGACGAGATCTCGCCGGACAGCTGCCGTCTCTGGGACATCGAGACGCGCGAGAAGCTCGACAAGGATCGTTTCCGCCGCGACCTCGGCGGCCTCGTCGAGGCCTACCAGGAAGTCGCCCGCCGTCTCGGCATCATGAATGAGAACGAACCCGTGCGCGGCACCGGTCCGGTTCTCGTGAAGTAACTTCGGGGAAAATCAAAGTGATCAAGGCACGTGTAACCGTGACGCTGAAGAACGGCGTTCTCGATCCGCAGGGCAAGGCAATCGAAGGTGCGCTCGGCGCACTCGGCTTCGACGGCATCGGCCAGGTTCGCCAGGGCAAGGTCTTCGACCTGCAGATCGAATCCGCAGACAAGGCCAAGGCCGAGGAAGACCTCAAGGCCATGTGCGAAAAGCTGCTCGCCAACACGGTGATCGAGAACTACAGCATCTCCTTCGCCTGATCCTGCAGGCGACGGAATCGTTCCGCGTCTTCGGGCGCGGAACCAGACGTTACGAAATGCCGGAGCAGCCGCTGGTTCCATCGGGAACGCCGCTGCCATAGTCGCAGCAGATGCCAGCTCTTCGGAGCGCGCCATCAAGATTGATCTCGCCGTATCGGAGACAGAGATATGAAGTCAGCCGTCGTCCAGCTTCCGGGCCTCAACCGCGACCGCGACATGATCGCGGCCCTCACCAAGATCTCCGGCAAGGCGCCTGTCACCGTCTGGCAGACCGAGACCGATATTCCGGATGTCGACCTGATCGTCATTCCCGGCGGTTTCTCCTATGGCGACTACCTTCGCTGCGGCGCGATCGCTGCGCGCATGCCGGTCATGCAGGCGATCAAGGCCAAGGCGGAAAAGGGCGTGAAGGTTCTCGGCGTCTGCAACGGCTTCCAGATCCTCGTCGAGGCCGGCCTCCTGCCCGGCGCGCTGATGCGCAATGCCTCGCTGAAATTCGTCTGCCGCGAGATCAAGCTCGAAGTTGTCAACGCCGACACCGACTTTACCCGCGCCTATTCCAAGGGCCAGGTCATCCGTTCGCCGGTCGCCCATCACGACGGCAACTACTTTGCCGATGCCGAGACGCTGAAGACGATCGAAGGCAATGGCCAGGTGGTCTTCCGTTACGCCGAAGGCACCAATCCGAACGGTTCGATGAATGATATCGCCGGCGTCATGAACGCTGCGGGCAACGTTCTCGGCATGATGCCGCATCCGGAAAACCTGATCGAAGCCGCCCATGGCGGTTCCGACGGCCGCGGCCTCTTCGCGTCTGCGCTCGAAGTAATCGCCGCTTAACCATCCGGCTGTAGAAGGCATCCGACCCATCCCCATTTGCGAACGAGACCGTCGATGCCTTCATTTGCCCCTGCACGCCTGACCGGCCTTGCCTGCACGGCCTTCGGCCTAACGCTTCTGGCCTCGTGCCAATCGCCGAAGCCGCCGGCCCCGAGCCCGAACACGGCGGCGCTGCCGACCATGGAGCGCGTGGCGCTCGGCGCCAACAGCTGCTGGTTCAAGTCGGGCGATGCGGAATTCAAGTCTTATCGCCTGGCGCCCGAGCTCAATTCCTTCTCCGGCCGTCCGCGCATCTTGATCGTGCCGCGCAAGTCGCCGGAGGCACGCCCCCTCGCCGTCGTTCAGGCCGAGGGCAATCCGGCCCGCCTGCAGGCCTTCGGGCCGCTGATGAGCGAGCCGACGGGAACGCGCATGGCCGCAGACATCAAGCGCTGGGCCGCTGGCGGACAGGGCTGCAAATAGCCCCAAGCTGAACTTGTCGAATTGATTAAAGGGCCGGTTGACCTCAAGGTTGCCGGCCCTTTTGCATTTCGGACAGTCGTTCCGATCCGATCCGTTAACGCCAGAACGGGACAGTCGATTCCTGACGCGCGTCCTTTTCCGAAACGCCGATATCCTTGAGCTGCCACTCGCTCATCTCCTCGAGCGCCAACCGGCCGCGTCGCTTCGCCGCCAGCTCGCAATAGCGGGTCCAAAGCCGCTTCAGCAGACCCTCGCGTTCGTCCGAATAGTCGCCGCCCAGTAATGTGCCGGTGCAGCCCACGGACGTCGCTTCCAAGCGGGACAAACAAATTGTATCCATTGTACTCATTGACAACCCCAATGCAGCGATTGCTATCGTTGTCTTGGTGATAATTGACATATTTTCCGCTGTAATCTAAAGAATTGTCACTATGACAAATTGGCTCCCCGACATTCAGCAGGGTCACGGTCCGCTCTACGCACGGATCGCCGATCAAATCGAACTGGCAATTGGCAACGGGGCCTTGCCCGTCGGCGCCAAATTGCCACCGCAACGCAACCTCGCCTACGATATCGGGGTGACAATCGGCACGATCGGGCGCGCCTACAATATTGTCCGCGAGCGCGGGCTTGTGAGCGGCGAAGTCGGGCGCGGCACCTATGTGCTCGACCATCCGGAAAGCCGGCCGCCGGAGCAGTCGGACCCGCTGACGACGTCCCTTGCCGGCACCCGGCCCCTGGTCGCGCCCGTTGGCAAGCTCAGGTTCGACAGCACCGCCGCGCCGGATATCGGCCAGGGAACGGTGTTGAGCGAAGTGTTGAGCGAAATCAGTCACGAGCATCACGCCGATATTGCCAGCTACGCGCGGAACTTCCCGGATCATTGGTTCGAGGCAGGCTGCCAATGGCTGGCGCGCGGAGGGTTTCGTCCTAAGCCCGAAAACATCGTGCCGACGCTCGGCGCGCATGCGGCCGTCGTGGCCGTGATCGCGGCGGTGACCGCCCCAGGCGACCGCATCGCCTTCGAGACGCTCACCTATTCGCAGGTCAGCCGCAGCGCCGGCCTGATTGGTCGCCGCACGACGCTGGTCGAATCCGACGCCTTTGGCATGATCCCCGACGACTTCGAGCGCGTCTGCGCGCAGCAGCATCCGAAGCTCGCCTTCCTGATGCCGAGCGCGCAGAACCCGACAGTGGCCGTCATGCCGCTCGCCCGCCGCCAGGCGATCGCCGATATCGCCCGCAAATACGGCGTCTGGCTGGTGGAGGATGATCTTTACGGCGCCATGACCGGCGATCAAACGCCGCTGCTCGCCGAGCTTGCGCCCGAACGCACCTTCCTCGTCGGCGGTCTTTCGAAGTCGGTTGCCGCAGGCGTTCGCGGTGGCTGGGTCGCCTGCCCTCCGCATTTCGGCCAGCGCATCCGCATCGCCCACAAGATGGTCAGCGGCGGCCTGCCGTTCATCCTGGCGGAACTCTGCGCCCGGCTGGTGCTCTCCGGCTCGGCTGCAGCCTTGCGCAGCCAGGGCATCGAGGAGGTTCGCGCCCGCGAAGCAATGGCGCGCGAGGTCTTTGAGGGTATCGAGTTCGCGTCCCATCCCTGCATTCCGTTCCTCTGGATGAAGTTGCCTGACCCCTGGCTGTCAGGAACCTTCAAGCAGGCGGCTCTTCAGGAAGGCGTGCTCGTCGACGACGAGGACGAGTTCAAGGCCGGCCGTACCGATCGCGTCTTCCATCGGATCCGCATCGGCTTTTCCTCGCCACCGCAGCGCGCCGAGGTGAGAGCCGGATTCCAGACGCTGAAGCGGCTGCTCGACAGCGGCCGAGCCGGCTACGACAGTTTCGAGTGACGATCGAAATCGACGGGGTGACTTTCGCGCAAGCTTCCGCATCATACTGTTTTAGCAGTCTTGCGTAGATGATTCGCCCTCAAGGATTTCGCATGCCGCTATCGCTTCGCCCGGTTCCGTCCCGCCTGATTGCATCCCTTCTTTTCGTCACGACCACCTCCGTCATCGCCGCGCCGGCGGCGGCTCAAGATGGTGTCTTTGACGAAATGCGCTTCGGCGTGACGACATCGATCGCCAGCGGCGGCAAGCAGGAAGACGGCGTGTTTCCGTCGTTCACGCTCTACTTCGATCCGTTCAATGCGGACGGCGCCGCGGATCTCGGCGAAAAGCTGCTGCGTCCACGCGTCTATACCGGTGCTGCCGTGGCCACGTCGTCGAACGGCGTCAACCAGGCCTATGCCGGCCTGAGCTGGACCTTCGACATGACGCAACGCCTCTTCGTGGAGTTCGGCGCGGGCGGCACGGTTCACGACGGCGATCTCGACGATCCCAACGGTTCCGGTCCGCAACTCGGCTGCCGCGTCCTCTTCCGCGAATACGCCGCCGCGGGCGTGCGCCTCGACGAACACTGGAACGTCTCGGCGACCGTTGAACATGCGTCGCATGCCAATCTCTGCGACGGTCCCAACAACGGCCTGACACGCGCAGGCCTCGCCCTCGGCTACAAGTTCTGACGCAGGCCTGCGCAGTCGCGCTCAACAAAGCTTCATACGGGCATCAACCGCTGTTGATCGCCCGTATTTTTCTGTCGCGCCGCGCCGCAGCATAGGTTAAAGAAGCCGCAAAGCGCCCCCTGTTTCTGTTGCGGTTCGCACGCGCCATATTCCTCATTAGTGGATTGCGCGCCGCCCGAAGGATTTGACGGTCGACGATGACGATTTCCAACACCCGCCCCATCACCCCGGACCTCATCGCATCGCACGGGCTGAAGCCTGACGAATACGAGCGCATCCTCGGCCTGATCGGGCGCGAGCCGACCTTCACCGAGCTCGGCATCTTCTCGGCCATGTGGAACGAGCACTGCTCCTACAAGTCTTCCAAGAAGTGGCTGCGCACGCTGCCGACCAAGGGGCCGCGCGTCATTCAGGGCCCGGGCGAAAACGCCGGCGTGGTCGATATCGATGACGGCGACTGCGTCGTCTTCAAGATGGAAAGCCACAACCACCCGTCCTATATCGAGCCCTACCAGGGCGCGGCAACGGGCGTCGGCGGCATCCTGCGCGACGTCTTCACCATGGGCGCCCGTCCCGTCGCAGCGATGAACGCGCTGCGCTTCGGTTCGCCCGACCACCCGAAGACCCGCCACCTCGTTTCCGGCGTCGTTGCCGGTGTCGGCGGCTACGGCAATTCCTTCGGCGTTCCGACCGTCGGCGGAGAAGTCGAGTTTGATTCCCGCTACAACGGCAACATCCTCGTCAACGCCTTTGCCGCCGGCCTCGCCAAGAGCGATGCCATCTTCTACTCCAAGGCCGAAGGCGTCGGCCTTCCCGTCGTTTATCTCGGTGCCAAGACCGGCCGCGACGGCGTCGGTGGCGCGACCATGGCGTCTGCCGAGTTCGACGAGTCGATCGAAGAAAAGCGCCCGACCGTTCAGGTCGGCGACCCCTTCACCGAAAAATGCCTGCTCGAAGCCTGCCTCGAGCTGATGACGACCGGCGCCGTCATCGCCATCCAGGACATGGGTGCAGCCGGCCTCACCTGCTCGGCCGTCGAAATGGGCGCCAAGGGCGACCTCGGTATCGAGCTCGACCTCGACACCGTTCCGGTGCGCGAAGAGCGCATGACCGCCTATGAAATGATGCTGTCGGAAAGCCAGGAGCGCATGCTCATGGTGCTCGAGCCCGCCAAGGAAGAGGTCGCCAAAGCGATCTTCGTCAAGTGGGGCCTCGATTTCGCAATCGTCGGCAAGACGACCGACGACCTGCGCTTCCGTATCCTGCACCAGGGCGAAGAGGTCGCGAACCTGCCGATCAAGGAACTGGGCGACGAAGCTCCGGAATATGATCGTCCCTGGACCCCGGCCAAGACCGCGGCACCGCTCGCAACCAACGACATTCCGGCAGCCGACGTCGCCGACTCGCTCGTCAAGCTCGTCGGTTCGGCCAACAATTCGTCGCGCCGCTGGGTCTACGAGCAGTACGACACGCTGATCCAGGGCAACTCGCTGCAGCTGCCGGGCGGCGACGCCGGTGTCGTGCGCGTCGAAGGTCATGCCTCCAAGGCGCTTGCCTTCTCCTCCGACGTGACGCCGCGCTACGTCGAAGCCGATCCTTACGAAGGCGGCAAGCAGGCGGTCGCCGAATGCTGGCGCAACCTGACGGCAACCGGATCGCTGCCGCTGGCAGCCACCGACAACCTCAACTTCGGCAACCCGGAACGCCCTGAGATCATGAGCCAGCTGGTTCATGCCATCAAGGGCATCGGAGAAGCCTGCACCGCACTCGACTTCCCGATCGTGTCGGGCAACGTCTCGCTCTACAACGAGACCAACGGCCAGGCGATCCTGCCGACCCCGACCATCGGCGGTGTCGGCCTGATCAAGGACTGGTCAAAGATGGCGCGCATCCGCTTTGCCGCTGAAGGCGAAACGATCCTCGTCGCCGGCGCGCCGGCCGGTCTCGGCTCGCACATCGCCCAGTCGGTCTATATGCGCGACGTTCACGGCCGCACCGATGGCCCGGCGCCCCATGTCGATCTGGCGCATGAGCGCAAGGTTGGCGACTTCGTCCGCGGCCTGATCGTCGATGGTCTTGTAACCGCCGTGCACGATTGCTCGTCGGGCGGCCTGGCACTTGCCGTTGCCGAAATGGCGATGGCTTCGGGCATCGGCGCCTCGGTCGACGCTGTTGCCGGCCATGATCCGATCGCTACCTTCTACGGCGAAGACCAGGGTCGCTACGTCGTGACGGTTGCCGCCGGCGCGCTCGACGCGGTTGCCGCTCGTGCCAAGGCTGCCGGCGTCTCGCTCCCCGTCATCGGCAAGACCGGCGGCGACGCCGTCAAGCTTGGCGACGCCAAGGCCGTCTCGGTTGCGGATCTCCGCGCCGCCCATGAAGGCTGGTTCCCGGATTTCATGCAGGGCGACCTCGCGCCTGAAAACTGAGAGATCGATGACGGGAGCCGCACTTTCTGCGGCTCCCGTCACCCCTATTGCGTGCCTGCTTGCAGGCGCTGCCGACGGCGATCATTTGATCGTGTCGGCGCTGGCAACTACCCTCCCTCACCCAATTCAGCAATTGCGTTCCGCCCCTGAATCGTGGTTCCCTTGTTTCATGGACAACGTCGGCAGGCTGCTGACGTTGCAGAATAAAAAGGGAGTTGGCGTATCATGCCCATGACACCAGGCGACATCGAAGACATGATCAAGGCGGGGATTCCCGGAGCCAAGGTCACGATCCGCGATCTGGCCGGTGACGGCGACCACTATGCCGCCGAAGTCGTGGCCGAGGCGTTTCGTGGCAAGAGCCGCGTGCAGCAGCACCAGATGGTCTACAACGCACTGAAGGGCAATATGGGCGGCGTGCTACATGCCCTGGCACTTCAGACGAGCGCGCCGGAGTAAGCTGGCGTGGCTGACCTGATCAAGGAACTCGTCAGCGGCGTCGTTGACAGCGCGCTCAAGGAAATTCTGAGGAAGACCGGCGTCAAGCGCACGACCACCAAGCGGACGAAGCGCCGGACGCGGCCGGCGGCCTCTGGCGGCGGCATCCTCGCGGATATCCTTGAAGCCGCCATCCGCAAGCCGGCGAAGAAACAGGTCAGCCGGCGGAAAACCTCGGCGGCGCGCAGCAAGACGCGGCGCCGCACGGCTTGAGTGGTATTAAAACCACATCTTGAGGCCCATCAATATTTGTTGCGATTGGGTGGTGAAAATCACCAATATGCATGCTATCTAAGACCCAATCGATATCCGGCCCTTGAAGCCGGCGCAGGAAGGAAGACAGGATGAGCGGAATTCACGAATTCATCGACAACGAAGTCAAGACGAACGATGTGGTGCTCTTCATGAAGGGTACGCCGCAGTTCCCGCAGTGTGGCTTCTCCGGTCAGGTGGTCCAGATTCTCGACTACATCGGCGTCGACTACAAGGGCATCAACGTGCTCGCCGACGCGGACCTGCGCCAGGGCATCAAGGACTATTCCAACTGGCCGACGATCCCGCAGCTCTACGTCAAGGGCGAATTCGTCGGCGGTTGCGACATCGTGCGTGAGATGTTCCAGGCCGGCGAACTTCAGTCCCACCTTTCGGAGCAGGGTATCGCCGTGAAGGGCGCTGTCGCCTAACTCAAGGACGCCTTGTCCCGATCCATCGGAGAAGGCGGGCAACCGCCTTTTTTGATTCGGACGTCTCGTCCGGATCTCGATTTTCGTTGTCTTCCCAAAGGCTTTGCGCGCTTGGTTCGCGCAATGACCGTTTGAATGTTTGTGAAAGCAGGCTTCCTTCCTGAAACGTTTCCGGCGTTCTGCAGCGAGGCCTGGGGCCGCATTTTCGGCCTGTCATGAAGCAGTCGCGATCGTTCGGCATAAGCAGCAGCGGTTCCCGCTCCGGCCTCCCGGCACGGAAATGACCCCGTCGCTGCCGATCGATGCTCCCGCCGCTTCCTGCAGGCCCGGTCCATGTGGTGCGGCTTCCCGGTCGCTCCCGCCTGACATCCCTGTGCCGACCGGCATTTAGCCAGCCGACATCCTTCTTTTTCCGGAGCGGTCCGGACCCAGACCTGTTTCGCTTGGCGCCCACCGCGCCGCTAGGACTTTTGAAATGACAAGCACGACCAACGACGATGCCCTGCCCGGCCTCACGAAATTCCAGTTCATCGCGCTGATGGCCACACTGATGGCGACGAACGCGATTTCGATCGACATCATGCTGCCGGGCCTCCAGGAAATCGGGGCCAGCCTGGGCGTGGCGTCGGAAAACGAGCGGCAATACATCATCACCGCCTACCTGCTCGGCATGGGCGTGGCGCAACTGTTCTTCGGCCCACTGTCGGACCGGTTCGGGCGCAAGCCGCCGCTTCTGGCGGGCCTTGCCCTTTATGCCGTCTGTGCGGTGGCAATTGCCATGGTGCCGACCTTCGGCCTCATGCTCGCCCTTCGCTTCATGCAGGGCGCGGGTGCGGCTGCCACGCGCGTCATCACCATCTCGATCGTCCGCGACGTCTATGGCGGCCGGCAGATGGCCGAGGTGATGTCGCTGGTCATGATGGTGTTCATGATCGTGCCTGTGATCGCCCCGTCGATCGGCCAGCTCATCATCAGCTTTGCCGAATGGCATATGATCTTTATCATCGTCGCGCTTTATGCGGTTATGAACATCGCGATCGTGCTGTCGAAGCTCGGCGAAACGCTTGATCCGGCCCACCGCCGCGCCTTCACGCCGTCGGTAATCCTCAGCGGTTTCCGCATCGTGCTGACCAACCGGTTGTCGCTGCTTTATACGCTCGCGACCTCGGTTATCCTTGGCGCGCTCTTCGGCTTCATCAACTCGGCGCAGCAGGTGCTGGTCGGCGTCTACGATCTGGGCGTGTGGTTTCCGCTTGTCTTTGCGGCTTTCGCGAGTATGATGGCGGTCGCTTCCTTTACCAACTCCCGCCTCGTCCGCCGCTTCGGCATGCGGCCGTTGTCCCATGCGGCCCTCTGCGGCTTTACGCTCGCAAGCTTCATCTGGATGTCGGCCTCGCTCTATGCGCCGCTGCCCTTCCCGGCCTTCGTGGTCCTCTATTGCGCCACGATGTTCCAGTTCGGGCTGATCGCGCCAAACTTCAACGCCATGGCCATGGAGCCGCTCGGCCATGTCGCCGGCACGGCGTCCTCGGTTCTCGGCTTCATGCAGACGATCGGCGGGAGCGTGATCGGAGCCTTCATCGGCCAGTCCTTCGACGGAACGGCCACCCCGCTTGCCACCGGCTACTTCACCGTCGCGGCCATCGGCCTCGTCTTCGTGCTCATCGCCGAACGCGGCAAGCTGTTCAAACCGCACCATCAGCCGGCCGGCTGATCTCTAAAGCGCCAACTGTCGCTGTCGCGTTCTAAACCGCCGGCCAGCCTTTTCCAAAGATTGAATTTACGGGTTTTCCCAATGTCCACCATCACCAATCAATCCGAACATGTCGACGGGGTCTCGGGGGCCGAGCGCCTCAACATGGGCATCGTCGAATTCATCATCACCATCGCCGTCATGACGGCGAGCGTCGCCATCGCCATCGACAGCATGCTGCCGGCTCTGCCGGCAATCGGCCAGTCGCTGAACGTCGCCAACACCAACGACAGCCAGCTGGTGATCGGCGTCTTCTTCCTCGGCTTCGGCATCTCGCAGATCTTCTTCGGCAGCCTGTCTGATGCCTTCGGCCGCCGCAAGGTGCTGCTCGGCGGCCTCGCCTTCTTCACCGTGTCGATGTTTGCCGCCGCCCTCACCCAGAGCTTCGAGACGCTGCTGATCCTGCGCTTCATCCAGGGCATCGGTGCTGCGGCCATCCGCATCACCACCATGGCGATCGTGCGCGACTGCTTCGGCGGCCGCGAAATGGCGCGCGTCATGTCCTATGTGATGATCGTCTTCATGATCGTGCCGATCGTCGCCCCCTCGATCGGCCAGCTCGTCATCCTCTATGCCAACTGGCACTGGATCTTCATCCTGATCGGCGTCATCGGCGCGATCCTCTTCGTCTGGGCCTTCTCCCGCATGAAGGAGTCCCTGCCGCGCGAAGAGCGCATGCCGCTCTCCGTCGGTGCCGTCGCGTCGGGTTTCAAGACCGTTCTCACCAACCGCATCACTTGCGGCTACATGATCGGCATGACGATGTTTACCGCCGTCATCTGCGCCTACATCGTCACGGTCCAGCAGATCTTCGGCGAGGTCTACGGCCTCGGTGACTGGCTGCCGATCGCCTTTGCAGGTACGGCCGGCGGGATTGCTGTCGCCAACTTCGCCAACGGCTTCTTCGTCCGCAGTTTCGGCATGCGCCGTATCTCGCACGTCTCGATGATCCTGTTTACGCTGATCTCGGTCGCGGGCTTCGTGATGTCGCTCTCCGGCACGCCGGCCTTCGTCGTCAGCTATCTGATGTTCTCGGTGCTCCTGATGTTCTTCGCCGTCATCGCGACGAACTTCACCGCGATCAGCCTGGAGCCGATGGGCCACCTTGCCGGCACCGCTACGGCGATCACCGGCTTCGTCTCGACGACCGGTGGCGCGCTCATCGGCGGCGCAGTCGGCCAGCTCTTCAACGGCACGCTGCAGCCGCTGTTCGGTGGCTTCGCCCTCTTCGGGGCCCTGACGATCCTGGCAACGCTCTGGGCCGAGAAGGGCAAGCTCTTCACCCATCCCGGCGACAAGGACGTCAGCATGGATCACGGTGGCGGCCATATGTAACCGGCCGCCGTAAGGCAAACAAAAAGCCCGCCCGGAGCAATCCGGGCGGGCTTTGTATTTTGGGCTGCTTCGAACGGCTCAGACCGTGAAGACCTCGCGGCGCAGCGTCTCCCAGCTCTCCTTGTCGGTGGCAAGCAGCAGGCCGCCATTGAGATGCGACGGCAGATAGGGCGAGCCGTCGAAGCGGGCGGCATAGGCGCCGGCTTCCTGCGAAATCAGCGTGCCGGCCAGGTGATCCCACGGCATCAGCTTCTGGTACATCAGGAAGTGGATGTGACCGCCGGCAAGCATGCGATATTCATGCGCGGCGCAGCGGTAGCTGGTGGCGATGCGAACCTTGGCCATGTTGGCCATGACTTCGCGGCGTGCTTCCTGCTTGTAAAAACCGGTCGAGGCACCGCCGACCATGGCCTCGAGCGGCACGCCTGCGGTGACCGACAGGCGCTCCTGCGATCCATTGGCGCGGCACATCCAGGCGCCGGAGCCCTTCTCGGCGATCACCCAGTCGTTGCCGAGCGGATCGTAGATGATGCCGGCAACCGTCTCGCCCTTGGCGACGACGCTTGCCATAACGCCGAAGAGCGGCACGCCGGCGGCGAAATTGAAGGTGCCGTCGATCGGGTCGACGACGACGGCGAGATCGGCATCGGCGAGCTTGTCGAGCAGCGCCGGGTCGGCCGCAACCGATTCTTCGCCGACGAAAAGTGCGCCCGGCGCGACGTCTTCGATGCGTGCCTTGATCAGCCGTTCGGCCGCCTCGTCGCCCTCGGTCACGAGGTCGATCGCTTCCGATTTCACCCTGACGTCGCCGGCTTCAAGATTGCGGAACCGCGGCAGGATCTCTTTGACCGCCGCTTCCTGCAGCAGATTGGCAAGGCCGGCAATGTCGACGGAATGGCTCATTCTTTGGGCTCCGGTGTGAGGGACTGGAAATCGAACAGCTTGGGATCGAGCAGGTGCGACGGGTTCACGTGGCCAAGCGCCCGCAGCATCGTGTCCTTGCGGCCCGGCATGCGTCGCTCAATATCGGCCAGCATCGCCTTCATCGCATTGCGCTCGAGGCCGTCCTGCGAGCCGCAGAGGTCGCACGGGATGATCGGAAACTCCATTGCCGCCGCGAACTTGGCGAGATCGTCCTCGGCCGCATAGGCGAGTGGCCGAAGCAGCATCAGGTCGCCCTCGTCGTTCAAGAGCTTTGCCGGCATCGAAGCCAGCCGGCCGCCGTGGAAGAAGTTCATGAAGAAGGTTTCGAGAATGTCCTCGCGGTGGTGGCCGAGCACCAGCGCGTCGCAGCCCTCTTCACGGGCGATGCGATAGAGGTTGCCGCG
Organism: Ensifer sp. ENS07; assembly: GCF_014852185.1. NCBI lineage: Bacteria > Pseudomonadati > Pseudomonadota > Alphaproteobacteria > Hyphomicrobiales > Rhizobiaceae > Ensifer > Ensifer sp. ENS07. The sequence continues at coordinate 120,031 of NZ_JACVBE010000002.1, forward strand.
GCGCAGCCGCGAACAGAGCGAACAGTAGGTCGCCCCCGTCGGCACCTTCTCTTTCACGATCGAGTAGGTGTCGCGATACTCGATGCGATGCTTGACGCCGATCGATGCCAGGTATTCCGGCAGGATGTGCTTGGGGAAGTTCGGTTGGCCCTGGTCGAGGTTGCAGGCAATGAGCTCCACCGGCAGCAGCCCGCGCCATTGCAGGTCCATGAGCAGCGCCAGCAGGCTGTAGCTGTCCTTGCCGCCGGAAAGGCCGATCAGCCAGCGCTTGGCGCCCTTCAGCATGCCGAAGTCGTCGAGCGCCTGGCGGGTCTGGCGAAGAAGGCGCTTGCGCAGCTTGTTAAACGAGACGGAGGACGGCATGCGGCTGAACAGCGGATGCGCGCCGGCGTCGATTTCGGTCTCAAAAATGGTTTCGGCCTGGTCTTGCGACGCGTTGAGCGAAAGGTCCATGGCGGGGATCCTGTGCGGCAGGCAGGCGCAACCGGCGCCCGGCTAATCTTGGGCCAGCACTTGCCCGCTCCAGCCGTCAAGATCAAGGGAAATCGGCCGCACAGTGCAGATCGCCCTTGTCGGAGGAGTTCAGGGACCGAAGACCGACCAGCCAGTGCGCGCCGCGAGCATTTCGAGCGCCAGCGATCCGAGCAGCGAATTGCCGTTTTCGTTGAGGCCAGGCGACCAGACGGCAACCGACGCCTTGCCAGGCGCCACCGCCAGAATGCCGCCGCCGACGCCGCTCTTTCCCGGCAGGCCGACGCGATAGGCAAAATCGCCTGAGCCGTCATAGTGGCCGCAGGTCAGCATCAGTGCGTTGATGCGCCGCGCCCGCTGGCGCGAGACGACGTTATGGCCGGTCAGCGGATTGCTGCCGCCGGCGGCCAGAAACAGCCCGGCTTTCGCAAGCTGGCTGCAGGTCATGGAAAGCGCGCAGTGATGGAAATAGACGCCGAGCACGTGGTCGACGGGGTGGTCGAGCTTGCCGAAGGAGCGCATGAAATTGGCAAGCGCGAAGTTCCGGTAACCGGTGGCCGTCTCCGAACGCGCGACCTCATGGTCGATGACGATCTGGTCGTCGTCGGCGAGATAGCGGACGAACTGCACGATCTCGCCGATCAGTTCCCGCGGCGTATGGCCGGCAAGGATCAGGTCGCTGATGGTGATGGCGCCGGCATTGATGAAGGGGTTGCGCGGCTTTCCGCCCTCTTGCTCGAGCTGGACGATCGAGTTGAAGGCGGAGCCTGAGGGCTCGCGGCCGACACGGTGCCAGATGTTCTCGCCGTGTTTGCCGAGCGCCAGCGTCAGCGTGAAGACCTTGGAGACGCTCTGGATCGAGAACGGCACCTCGGCATCGCCGACGCGATAGATCTGGCCGCCTGTGGTCACGATCGCCATGCCGAAATGCTTGGCGTCCACGCGCGCGAGCTGTGGAATGTAGTCGGCGACCTTGCCCTGGCCGAACCGCGGGCTCAGCTCCCGATGAATGTCGTCGATGATCGCCTGCAGATCCTGCGGCTTCTGCTCTTCGGGCATCGGGCTTCCCTCTTGGTCATCGCCTTCGGATCGAGGCGACGATAAGGCGCTTATTCGCTGGGATCCGCGGTAGCGCGGATGCTGCTCGGCACTGACAAAAAAGCCGCCCGTTTCCGGGCGGCTTTCGAAACGTCACAAGGCGAGAGCCTCGGATTAACGCGAATAGAATTCGACGACCAGGTGCGGTTCCATGACGACGGCGTAAGGCACGTCGGAGAGAACCGGTACGCGGACGAAGGTCGCGACCATCTTGTTGTGATCGGCTTCGATGTAGTCCGGAACGTCGCGTTCAGCGAGCGAAACCGATTCGAGAACGGTTACGAGCTGCTTGGACTTTTCCTTGACTTCGATGACGTCGCCCGGCTTGCAACGGTAGGAACCGATGTTGACGCGGACGCCGTTGACCTTGACGTGGCCGTGGTTGACGAACTGACGGGCAGCAAAGACCGTCGGAACGAACTTGGCGCGGTAGACGATCGCGTCGAGGCGCGATTCGAGCAGGCCGATCAGGTTTTCCGGGGTGTCACCCTTGCGGCGGTCAGCTTCGGCGAAGATCGCGCGGAACTGCTTCTCGCGGATGTCGCCGTAGTAGCCCTTGAGTTTCTGCTTGGCGCGCAGCTGTACACCGAAGTCCGAGAGCTTGGACTTGCGGCGCTGGCCGTGCTGGCCCGGGCCGTATTCGCGGCGGTTTACCGGGGACTTCGGACGGCCCCAGATGTTTTCGCCCATACGGCGGTCAATTTTGTACTTGGACGATTCGCGCTTGCTCATCGCATTTCCTTTCAAACAGTTACACCGGCCTGTTTCCAAACCGGATCAAGGAAACACGCCCTCCTCTGAACCCATTTTCGGGGCTCTGACAGGTTTCTCACGATCACGCAGACGGAGAAGCCACGGGACATGTCAAATGAAACACCGGACATTTCTGCCCGGCGTTGGGGCGGCTTTAGTGGGTCCGGCTGCTGTTGTCAAACGAAATCGTGACAAACAGCCGTTGATCAGGCCGGATCACTCGGTGGCGCTTGCTCCAACGAAATCAGCAGTTTCCTGAGGAGCGCCGCCAGCGCCGTGCGGTCTTGCTTGCTCAGCACCTCGAGGTAGCGCGACTCGCTCGCCATGTCGGCGCGAAAGGCGGTTTCCGCAAGGGCTATTCCCTTTTCCGTCAGCCCGACGACGCTGCTGCGGCCGTCGGACGCCGAGCGTTCCCGCTGGATCAATCCTGCCTTCTGCAGCCGATCGAGGCGGTGCGTCAGTCCACCGGACGAAATCATCAGCAGCGTATAGAGATCCGTCGGCGTCAGCCGGTAAGGCGGGCCGGATCGCCGCAGCGTCGAGATCACGTCGAACTCGCCGCGGTCGATGCCGAAAGAGGCGAAGGTCTCCTCGATTGAGGGGCGCACCAGATTGGAAAGCCGGTAGGCGCGCCCGAGGATGGCCATAGGCTCGGTATTCAGGTCGGGCAGTTCGGCCGCCCACTGCGCTTGCAGACGGTCCACATGGTCCCTTCCCTCATTCTCATTCTGCATCGTTCACCTCGGCATCGGTCAATATATCTTGACGAGAAGATAGTTTCGAGTAATATCTTCTCGTGAAGATAAAACATTCCCATTGGGAAGCCAACCCGGACGACGATGGAGGCCAGCATGTTTCATGTCATTCCCCTTACAGAACAGAAGCAGAGCCCAAACCGCACGATCCTGTTTGAAGGTGGGCAATTCGGCACGCCGATCTCGCTGTTCCTGATGGATGCCGAGCCTGGCCAGGGGCCTGCCCTTCACGTTCATCCCTATCCGGAAACATGGATCGTGCACTCGGGCGAAGCGGAGTTCACCGTCGGAGAGCAGAAGATCATGGGTAAGGCCGGCGATATCATCGTCGTCGATCCGGAGACGCCGCACCGCTTCGTCAATACCGGCACCGGCCGCCTGCAGATGACCTGCATCCACGCGTCCGATCACGTCATCCAGGAATGGGTCTGACGCCACGATACCGTAACGCGCCAGCGCCGTCTGAGCGTGGTCGGAATAGCTGATGCCTTTACGCGAAAGGTCGAGGTTCACTCCGCCGCAGCGGCAGCCGCAGCCGTCACATCCGGCCCGTTGGCGTCGCCTGGAGCGGTCTCGCTGCCAAGGTCCGGGAACGCGACGATGCGCTTTCCGGCAAAATCCGCATGGATGACGATCAACCCATGCTCCTCGAAGTAGCCGAGCAGACGGCGGGCCCGCCTTGCGGAGTGCGTGCCATAGGCGCGCGCGATCATCGCGTCGGAAGGGCACGGCAGGCCGCGGACGGCCGCCTGCGCCATCATCAGGAACACGGCTTGCAAGTCCTCGGTAACGCGATCGGCAAGCTGCAAGGCCTGCGCCCAGGTTTCCGTTGCCGCCGTCTCCGCGTCGATGCCGGAGCGCGCGACGGCCATCTTGCGGCGGAAGGCGCTCAGCGACAGGGCTGCACCGGATGGCAGCCGGCGAATACGGCATCGCACCAGAAAATCCTGGAACAGTTCTGCATCGGGGCGGAAGGCTGCTTCCGGATTGCTGAGGATTTCGACAAAGACGCTGTCGAGCAGGCTCTCTTTTTCCTCGGCGGAAAGTTCCGGCTGTGCCTGCCTTGCCTCGACCGGCGCGGCAGGCTCGGGCCGCGGGCGGGAGAGCTCGGCCAGGATGTCGGTCGTCGGGCGCGGCGGCGCAACCGCGCGGCGCACGATCGGCCGCGTCAGCTCCTCCGGATCCGGCGTGAAGATCAGATCCTCGACGTCCTGCGGCGCCTCCGGCAGCGGCATCAGCTTCGGGCTCGTCGAGCGCGCCGATGTCTCGACCGCGCCGATCGTCACCTTGAGCGGCCGGCGCGACAGCGCCGGGCCAAGCGCGACGAAGGAACCGCGCTTGAGGTCGCGGAACATTTCCGCCGTGCGCCGGTCCATACCGAGCAGATCGGCTGCGCGCAGCATGTCGATGTCGAGGAAGGTGCGGCCCATCAGGAAGTTCGAGGCTTCCGCCGCCACGTTCTTGGCGAGCTTCGCCAGGCGCTGCGTGGCGATCACTCCGGCAAGGCCGCGTTTACGGCCGCGGCACATCAGGTTGGTCATGGCGCCGAGCGAAATCTTGCGCACCTCTTCGGTGACGTCGCCGGCAACCGACGGCGCAAACATCTGCGCCTCGTCGACGACGACCAGCACCGGATACCAGAACTCGCGATCCGCATCGAACATGGCGTTCAGGAACACGCCGGCATTGCGCATCTGCTGCTCGATATCGAGACCTTCAAGCGAGAGCACGCAGGAAACACGATGCTGGCGGATGCGGTTGGCAATGCCGATCAGCTCGGCGTCGGTGCGCTCACCCTCGACAACCACATGGCCGAACTTGTCGGCGAGCGTGACGAAATCGCCCTCGGGATCGATGATGCATTGCTGCACCCAGGGTGCGGATTGTTCCAGCAGCCGGCGCAACAGATGCGACTTGCCCGAACCGGAATTGCCCTGCACCAAGAGACGGGTGGCCAGAAGCTCCTCGATATCGAGCGAGGCCGATGTCCCTTCGGACGTCGCTCCCATGTCGATGCCGACCTTCATTTCCACCTCGTCATGTTAAATCTTACGCAGGTCCGGATGCGATACCGTTGCGCACTGTGCCTGAATACTCTTGATTGATTCGCGATCACGCGGAGACCGCCTATCGGGCGACACCTAGCACGGATTTCCCGGAAATCCTGCCGTCGGCGCACATAACCCACAGGGAATACGCTTAGGAAAGTCTCCTCGGAAAAGAACCGGATGTAGAATCTGGCGGTCACAATAAAAAGTTGAATATCGTACTTTTGCGAGAAGGCACGGACGCCCATATGCGATTTGGTCGAAGCGATTTGCCGGGGCAGAATGCAGCACCACGAAACAGCGCAGCAGATGGAACTGAACAATCTCGATCGCCGTATGCGCGATGCTTACAAGGACACGCAACGGGTCGCCTCGAAAGACGACGCCGAACGCGCCAGCCGCATGCGCTTTCGCGCCGCCTGCGTGCTAGCTGTTCTGATCGGCCTGTTGCTGGCGATCTTCTTTTAAAGTGCCGTGCCGGCCATAGGAACGCATGAACGGGCACTACCCGATCGCTTCGGCATGCCCTGCTCGCTTTTCCCCGATGGCATCAAGTGCCACCGTCAGGCCAAAGCCCTGCATCAGCCGCCGCGTGGCGAAATCCGGTTTGCCGGAGGTGAAGATCGCCGGGTCCTGGCCGTTGAGCGGTTCGAAGCCGTTCGGTTGCGGCACGAGCGAACGCGCCCGTCTGGCAATCGCTTCGGCCGGATCCAGCCAGTCGACCGGCCAGGGTGCCAGCCTGCGGAAGACGTTCGCCATGAAGGGATAGTGGGTGCAGGCAAGCACGACGATATCGGTCTTCCTGCCGTCCATCTCGACGAAACACGGTGCGATCTCGGCTAGTACCGTTTCGTCGTCCAGTTTCTCGCCGCGGATATAGGCCTCCGCCATCTTGGCGAGGTTTTCGGAGCCGACGAGCCGCACATGGCATTGGCTGGCGAAGGACTGGATGAGATCGCGCGTATAGGCCCGCTTGACGGTACCCGGGGTCGCCAGCACCGAAACGAGGCCGGAGCGTGTGCGCTCTGCCGCCGGCTTGATCGCGGGCACCGTGCCCACAAAGGTCATTTGAGGAAAGGCCGCGCGCAGATCGGCGCCCACCAGCGTGAAGGCGGTGTTGCAGGCGATCACGCAAATTTCCGGATCATGCTCGGAAAGCAGCCGGCCGAAGAGCGCGATCACGCGCTCTTTCAGCGCCGCCTCTTCCCAGCCGCCATAGGGAAAGCCGGCATCGTCGGCGACATAGATGAAATGCCGCTCGGGCATCAGCACCCTCGCCTCTCGCAGCACGGTCAAGCCACCAATGCCGCTGTCGAAGACGAGGATGGGTTTCAGTTCACTCGCTGTCACCTTTGTCTCGCGCTTTCCTGCTGTGTTCGCCCGGAGCGCCGGAGCCGCGCGGGTTTTCCCGCGTGAACCGGTCGAGCGAAGAAATGACGCCGCGCAGCACCTGGATTTCGGATTCGGTAAAGGACGGCCTGGTCAGAACCGCGCGCAGGTTCTCGACCAATTTCGGCTTTTTGTCGGCGGAACGGAAGTAGTTGCGCGCCTCAAGCGCTTCCTCGACATGCTCGAACAGACCCTGCAGGTGTTCCTTGGTCGCCGGCCGCTGCGAGATCGCCTGGAACGAGGTCTGGTCCTCAGACTCCATGCCGGTCTTCAGCCATTCATAGGACATCAGAAGCACGGCCTGGGCGAGATTGAGCGAGGCGAAAGCGGGATTGACCGGAAAGGTCACGATCTCGTCGGCCAGAGCCACCTCTTCGTTGGTGAGGCCCGTGCGCTCGCGTCCGAACAGGATGCCGGTTTTCTCTCCGGTCTGGAAGCGCTGGCGGAGTGTGCGCGCCGCGACGATCGGCGAACGCACCGGCTTGTAGCCATCGCGGTCGCGGGCGGTCGTCGCATAGACGAAGTTGAGATCGGCGATCGCCTCTTCGACCGAACCATAGAGCTTGGCAGCGTCGATCACGTGGTCGGCACGGCTTGCGGCTGATCGTGCCTTTTCGCTCGGCCAGCCGTCGCGCGGATTGACGAGCCGAAGCTCCGCCAGGCCGAAATTCGCCATCGCGCGGGCGACCATACCGATGTTTTCGCCGAGCTGCGGATAGGCGAGAATGATCGCCGGTCCTTCCGCCAGAAGTTCGCGCTCGCTGTTCGTTCCTGCCATTTCCTTAGCCTTCGCCTTTCGTTCGGCGTTTCCCTTGCACAAATGCGGGCGAAATTAAAGTCCACTACAAATGAAGCCGGTTGAGAGACACCCCGATCATTTCCAGACCAAGCTCCGCATCGTCCTTCGAAATCGGCAGGTGGCGATCGACCGGCGCACCGATCCGGCCGACCTGGTAGAAATAGGCCGAGGCCTTGTCGCGCACCGTCTGGACGAGCGCGAGATTGGCGTCGATGTCCGCCTTGAAATCGGTTCCTTCCAGCGCCGCATCCGTGCCGACACGCCGCGCGAAAACCCGTGCCCAGTAGGTGCAGGCCATGAAGATCGCCAGCGCCTGGCGCACATGACCGGGACGCGTCACCAACTGCCAGGGAAGCCCGAGCGGCTTTGCGGCGGCGGCCAGGTCACGATAGGCGCGGTCGAGCGCCTGCGAGCGGGTAATGAGCACCAGACCCGATGCCCCGTCCCGCGCCGCCTGCAGCAGGCCCTTGAGTTCGTCGCACCAGGTTGCGACGGCGGCATCGAGCGTCGTGCGGGTGCGCGTCGGAAACACGACGAAGGCGACCGCCGCACCGGCGATCGAGCCGATCATGGTTTCCTCCAGGCGCAGTTGCAGCAGATGCGGGCTCAGCACGCCCATCAGGCTATAGACCAGCGACAGAACGACGGAGATGAAGAAGGTCATCGTCGCATAGGAGACGGCGAGGAAATAGAAGGCGAGAAAGACGCAAAGTGCGCTGAGCGGCAGCACCAGGTAGATATTGCCGGCTACCAGCGTGCCGACGATGATGCCGACCACAATGCCAAACAGTGTGCCGGCCGAGCGCTGCAGCGCCTTGACCGCCGTATCGCCACGCGAGCGCGTGTTGGTGAAGACGAGAAACGCAGCAAGCACCGCCCAGAACCAACGCTCCCGCGACAGCATCAACCCGAACACCATGGCGATGCCCGAAGCGAGCGTGATCTGGATCGCCGCCTTCAAGGCGGGATCGTTCAGCGACGGCCTCCAGCGGGCGGCAACGCCGCTCAAGTGCAGTGGCGGCTCTTCCAGATCGGCCGGCGTCAGCTTTGCAAGGCTTCGGGCGAGCCTTTGCCGGACGTTGCGCAGCCACAGCAGCGCCTTCACCGTTTCTTCGCGGCGCGGAGCGGCATCGCCGAGCCGCGCGATCTCCGCGTCGATCCGTCCGCCGTCGCGCGCCACCATCGCCTCCACCAGTGCCGGCGGCGGCATCGATTGGAAGCTGACGACCATCACGCTTTCGGCCGCAAGATGCAGGTCGAAGAGGTTGATGACGAGGTCGGAGGTCGTAAGGCCGGGCTGCGGTTCCGGCCGCCGGTTTTCCGTCGGAATGAAGCTTTCCGCCATCAGCACCGCTTCCTTCAGACGCTCTTCGGCCGCATGCAGCTGACGACGATCGGCCGGTGACAGAACGGGCTTGCGGGCGATCTCCGCCAGTTGCAGCAGCATCTGGTCTACGCGACGCTGCACGCTTGCGGTGGCGCGCAGGAGGTCGCGATAGCGATCATCCGGCAACAGCCGCGTGCGGACGAGATGCGCGACGGTGGCCGAGACGGCCGCTCCGAAGAACAGGGCTGGCAACTGGTCGAGCGTGGGCCTCAGATAGGCGCCGGTGAAATAGGACATGAAGGCGAACATGCCGACGGCAAAACCGCGGGGGCCGAAGGAGCGGCCATAGACCGCGAGAAAGATGATCAGCAGGAAGACGACGTCGGAAACGTAGCGGTGATTCTCGAGAACCGACGCAAGCCCCACCATCGAAACGCCGACGAGGACGGCGATGATGCGGGTGAGCCGCTGGCCGGCAATGGTGCGATCGCGCACCGCCAGTCCCCCTTCGATCGACAGCGACGCCGCAAGCCCGAAGGCGGCCGGCGGCAGCGGTGCGACGAGGTAATGAAACGCCATCAGCAGCAGGATGGAAACGACGATGGTCGCGGTGATGCGCGAGGCCTGCCGCAGGCGGGAGAAGGCCGGATCGTTGGCAAGAAGCCAATCGCGCATACGGGAACGAAGTGCCATCGGAAGCCTTTGCTTGTCCCGCGGCCGCCTGTGGACGCGCGCCGCCTTCGCCGGTTCTTCCTGCATAGCGGCAGATGCGATCTTTGCAAGGCCGGCGCGACGAAAGCAGGCGTCGAAAAGCGGTGGCGAAGAGCCGTCCGAGGTCCGTCTCCACCTCCATCCAAAGTTTCAGCCAAGCATGCTTTGCCTTGTCGGTTCTGAGTGCTATAGGGCACAGGATTTTTCAGAGAGGAAGGGACATCGCTCCCGCTGTCCCGCATAAGCTACGAGGCATATTCATGGCAAAGATCAAGGTCGCCAATCCGGTCGTCGAACTCGACGGCGATGAGATGACCCGCATCATCTGGCAGTTCATCAAGGACAAGCTGATCCATCCCTACCTCGACGTCGATCTGGAATATTACGACCTCAGCGTCGAAAACCGCGATGCTACTGAAGACCAGGTAACGATCGACGCTGCCAACGCGATCAAGAAGCACGGCGTCGGCGTCAAGTGCGCCACGATCACGCCGGATGAAGCCCGCGTCGAGGAGTTCAAGCTGAAGAAGATGTGGAAGTCGCCGAACGGCACGATCCGCAACATCCTCGGCGGCGTCATCTTCCGCGAGCCGATCATCTGCAAGAACGTTCCGCGCCTGGTTCCGGGCTGGACCAAGCCGATCATCGTCGGCCGTCACGCCTTCGGCGACCAGTACCGCGCCACCGACTTCAAGTTCCCGGGCAAGGGCAAGCTGACGATGAAGTTCGTCGGCGAAGACGGCAAGGAAATCGAATACGACGTCTTCGACGCACCGTCGGCCGGCGTTGCCATGGGTATGTACAACCTGGACGATTCGATCACCGAATTCGCGCGCGCTTCGTTCAACTACGGTATCCAGCGCAAGGTTCCGGTGTACCTGTCGACCAAGAACACCATCCTCAAGGTCTATGACGGTCGCTTCAAGGACATCTTCCAGCAGGTCTTCGACGCCGAATTCGCCGAGAAGTTCAAGGAACTGAAGATCTGGTACGAACACCGCCTGATCGACGACATGGTCGCCTCGGCCCTGAAGTGGTCCGGCGGCTACGTCTGGGCATGCAAGAACTACGACGGCGACGTGCAGTCGGACATCGTCGCCCAGGGCTTCGGCTCGCTCGGCCTGATGACCTCGGTCCTGATGACGCCGGATGGCAAGACGGTTGAAGCCGAAGCCGCGCACGGCACGGTTACCCGCCACTACCGCCAGCACCAGAAGGGCGAAGAAACCTCGACCAACTCGATCGCCTCGATCTTTGCCTGGACCCGTGGTCTCGCTCATCGCGCGAAGCTCGACGGCAATTCCGAACTCGCAAAGTTCTCCGAAACGCTTGAGAAGGTCTGCGTCGACACCGTCGAAGCCGGCTTCATGACCAAGGACCTGGCGCTCCTCATCGGTCCCGATCAGCCGTGGCTCTCGACCACCGGCTTCCTCGACAAGATCGACGAGAACCTGCAGAAGGCCATGGCTGCCTGATAGGCTCCAGTCCCAGAGACAACGAAACCCGGCCTCGCGCCGGGTTTCTTTTTTGGACCAATGAAAATTCCGGAACGCGGATCGGCGCCGGACTGCAGCCGGTACTCGCACGACTTAAAGGCGAGCGCGGCCATGCTACCGGCAGCGACTGCTAGAACATGTCGCGGCTGCTGCTGCGCGGATCGTCGCTGACGATATGCGGGTCGTAGATCCCGCCTCTCGCGCTCCGGCGCCATGGCCGGGCCGGATCGACGGGGTCCCTGCCGATATCCGCCACGACGATCGATGGTCCATCCCCGCTGCATCGGACCGCCCATTGCCCGTCGGGCGAAACAATCCCTGAAGGAGCCGTCAGGCCGGGCTGCGCGAGAACCGCAAAACTCGCCCAATAGCGATTGATTGAAGCATGCCCCTGCACCTCGGCGGCAAAGGCAATGTCGTTCGCCAGAGCGCCGCCGGAGGTCGAAAACAGCACGCAATCGACGTTCAGCTGTTCGTATTCGATGAAAAGCTCGGGAAAGTGGCACTCGATGCCGAGCGCGCAGCCGAAGCGGACGCCGTCGATCTCGAACGCCAAAGGGATCGTTCCGGGCGTGTACATGAACGAGACCTTGGTGTTCGACAGCATGCGCTCGTCGTAGCGTGTCGCGACCGCCCCCTTGTCCGAGATCACATAGAGGCTGTTGTGCGGGCGATGCGGTTCGGTGAGCTTGTGAACGGATCCAAGGACCGTCCATAGGCCGAGGTCCCGCGCCAACGTCCGTATGGTATCAAGCTCTTTGCGCAGAACCGTCCACTCGAAACGGCGCCAATCGGACTGGCCTATTTCGCGCGGACCGATCGTCGACATGATGCGCTTGTTCGGAAAGCACGTCGCGCCCTCGGGGAAATGCAGCACCCGCGCCCCGGCCCGATGCGCCTCCCGCATCAGGTGTCGGATCCCTTCGCCGGCATGGTGAAGGGCCGCCGCATCGCGGGGATCGTCGAAATAGCCGGATTGCGCCACGGCCAGGCGCAGCAATCTTGGTTGCGCCACCAAGTCTTCCGCCGACGCCTGGCGAAGATGCATGAGTGCAGTTGTATAGGATTCGCCGGTCTTGGCGGCACGGGCGCGAACGCGCCGTTTGAAATTTCGGTTTTCAGTCATCACAGGGCCTTTCGCGTCTCGGGCAAGTTCCCCAACAACCGGACCCGAAACGGTGGGACCGAGATTGCGACCCGAGACTGAAGTCCCTTTGCCTCCGTGAAAGGATCGTGCTGGGGACGATCTTTGGAGGTTCGGCGCAGGCCACGCCGAACCAAAAGGTGCCGCTCGGACACTGATTCGTCAATTGCGGGTGTGTGCTCGGGTGTCTGTCACTTCAAAGGCAGATAGATCTCGCTCAAGAGTTCGGTCGGCGCAACTTCGCGGGGATTGTTGAGATATTTCTCGAACATCAGGCTGTCGCGGATATCGCGGCCGGACTGCGGCAGCCATGTGCCGTAGAGCCATTGGTAGGCCTTCGGCATATCCGCGTAAGGGCCTTTGTGGCGAAGCACCGCATAGCGGCCGCCGTCGAGATGCTGCGGGGTCAACGGCGCCTCCGCCGGCATCGGTCCGCGCGCGCTGACGCAGGCAAAGGAGCGCAGTTTTTCCGCGGGCACCAGTTCCGGATCGTCGAGGTAGATGCCGATCATCTCCATGTCCGGCCGGAACAATTGCCGTGAAAAGAGGGTGCCATAAAGCGTCTCGAACGCCTTGCCGATCTCCATATAGGAGCCGGTGTGGGCGACGCCGACGAGGTCGAAGGCTTCGACGTCCTTCAGGGTGACTTCATACATGTCTGGAATTCCTTCCGTTGAAGCGGTTTCAAAGGCGACATGGCTCCCCTCCTTGCGGTATCGCGCCGGCGGCAGCCCATAGGCGGCCTTGAAGGTGCGGTTGAAGGATTGCAGATTGGGATAGCCAGAGCGCTGCGCGATCGTTTCGACAGGAAGATCGGTCTGGGCGAGATCGGCCGCTGCCCGCTGCAGCCGCAGCCGCTTCACCGTTCCTGCCAGCGTCTCGCGGTGAACGGCCCGGTAGATCCGGTGCCAATGGTGCGGCGACAGACAGGCAATCTCGGAAAGGCGATCAAGGTCGAGATCGCCGTCGAGATGACCGTAGATGTAGTCGCTGACCCGGTGCAGACGCCGTTCATAGGTCGCCCACGCTACCCGCTCTTCCATGTCCAACCTTTCGCGCTTTGCTCACGGATGGGTAGACCATAGATCAATTTGACAAATCCTGCGGAGTTGCGGGCGTGCTTCGACTGAGATTTGTACGAGCCTTCCGCGATATAGGACCCCGGTTTGACCGTCCGAGGCGCCGAGGCTCTGTTCGTGTGGGCTGGTGATCCGGCGGGGTATGACACGCACGACCGGAGGGGGCTCGCGGGACCGCGAGCGTGAAGCTACACAAGCCCTGCCCGATGCAAACAAAAAGGGCGCCGCAACGGACGCCCCTTTTCCTATTCTGCTGCGGGTACCAATCAGCCGGCGAGTGCGACGGCCACCGCTTCGATCGCTTCGGCCGCCTTGTCGCCATCCGGACCGCCGGCCTGGGCCATGTCGGGACGGCCGCCGCCGCCCTTTCCGCCGAGAGCGGCGGATGCGACGCGAACGAGGTCAACGGCGCTGAGCTTCGAGGTCAAGTCGTCGGTCACGGCAACGACCGCGCTTGCCTTGCCATCGCCGGAAACGCCGACGAAGGCAACGACGCCGGAGCCGAGGCTCTTCTTGCCGTCATCGGCCAGGCTCTTCAGATCCTTGGGCTCGACGCCCGAAACGACCTTGCCGAGGAAGCGAACGCCGGCGATTTCGCGGGCGGCATCGGCCGAACCCGCTTCGCCGCCACCACCGAGTGCCAGCTTCTTCTTGGCCTCAGTCAGCTCGCGTTCCAGCTTGCGGCGCTCGTCGAGCAGCGCCTCGACGCGGCCGAGCACGTCGCCCGGCTGAACCTTCAGCGTGTTGGCGAGCGTCTTCACGCGCTCGTCCTGCTCGTTCAGATAAGCGCGTGCCGCTTCACCGGTCAGCGCCTCGAGGCGACGAACGCCGGCGCCGACGGCGCTTTCCGAGACGACGCGCACCAGGCCGATGTCACCGGTGGCAGACACGTGCGTGCCGCCGCAGAGTTCGACGGAATAAGCGCGGTTGGCCTTGGAGCCGTGGATGCCGCGACCCATCGAGACGACGCGAACCTCATCGCCGTACTTCTCGCCGAAGAGCGCCATCGCACCTTCGGCAATCGCATCATCGACGCTCATCAGACGCGTGGTCACCGGCGTGTTCTGGACGATGATCTCGTTGGCCATCTCTTCAACGACCTTCAACTCCTCCGCCGTCATCGGCTTCGGATGAGAAACGTCGAAGCGCAGGCGTTCCGGCGCTACCAGCGAGCCCTTCTGGGCCACGTGGGTGCCAAGCACTTCGCGAAGCGCCTCATGCAGGAGGTGCGTGGCCGAATGGTTGGCGCGCAGGCGCGAGCGGCGGGCGTGATCGACGTCGAGCTGGGCGGCGTCGCCGGTCTTGACCGTGCCTTCGGCCACGGTCGCGAAGTGGACGAAGAGCCCCTCGCCGCGCTTCTGCGTGTCGGTGACGGTGAGCTTGCCGCTTTCCGTCGTGATCGTGCCGGTATCGCCCATCTGGCCGCCCGATTCGCCGTAGAACGGCGTCTGGTTGAGCACCACCTGGACCGTGTCGCCCTTGGCGGCGGTTGCTACGACAGCGCCATCGCGCACGATCGCCTGGATCACGCCCTCGGCGGTCTCGGTGTCATAGCCGAGGAAATCGGTCGCGCCGTGCTTTTCCTTGAGCTCGAACCAGATGGTCTCGGTCGCAGCTTCACCGGAACCGGCCCAGTTGGCGCGGGCTTCGGCCTTCTGGCGCTCCATGGCAACCGAGAAGGCGTCGGTGTCGACGGTGATGCCCTTGGCGCGCAGCGCGTCCTGGGTCAGGTCGAGCGGGAAGCCGTAGGTGTCGTAGAGCTTGAAGGCGGTTTCACCGTTGAACTGGTCGCCTTCAGACAGATCGGCAGATGCGTCGGACAGCAGATTGAGACCGCGCTCCAGCGTCTTGCGGAAACGGGTTTCCTCAAGCTTCAGCGTCTCGGAGATCAGCGCTTCGGCGCGCACCAGTTCCGGATAGGCGCGGCCCATCTGGCCGACGAGTGCCGGCAAGAGCTTCCACATCAACGGATCCTGGGCGCCCAGCAGCTGCGCGTGACGCATCGCACGACGCATGATGCGGCGAAGCACGTAGCCGCGGCCTTCGTTCGACGGCAGCACGCCGTCGGCGATCAGGAAGGCGGACGAACGCAGGTGGTCGGCAATGACGCGATGGCTGGCGCGACGGTCGCCCTCAGCCTTGACGCCGGTCGCTTCTTCCGAAGCCGCGATCAGCGCGCGGAAGAGGTCGATGTCGTAGTTGTCGTGTTCGCCCTGGAGAACGGCTGCGAGACGCTCGAGGCCCATGCCGGTATCGATCGACGGACGCGGCAGGTTGACCCGCTCTTCCTTGGTGATCTGCTCGTACTGCATGAAGACGAGGTTCCAGATCTCGATGAAGCGGTCACCGTCTTCGTCGGCCGAGCCCGGAGGTCCGCCCCAGATATGGTCGCCGTGGTCGTAGAAGATTTCCGAGCACGGGCCGCAGGGGCCGGTATCGCCCATGGCCCAGAAGTTGTCACTGGTCGGGATGCGGATGATGCGGTCGTCGGAGAAACCGGCGATCTTCTTCCAGAGATCGAAGGCCTCGTCGTCGGTGTGGTAGACCGTGACCAGCAGGCGCTTGGCGTCGAGGCCATACTCCTTGGTGATCAGGTTCCAGGCGAGCTCGATCGCGTTCTCCTTGAAGTAATCGCCGAAGGAGAAGTTGCCGAGCATTTCGAAGAAGGTGTGGTGACGCGCGGTGTAGCCGACATTGTCGAGGTCGTTGTGCTTGCCGCCGGCGCGAACGCACTTCTGTGCCGTAACGGCCGTCGAATAGGGACGCTGCTCCAGGCCGGTGAAGACGTTCTTGAACTGCACCATGCCGGCATTGGTGAACATCAATGTCGGGTCATTGCGCGGCACCAACGGGCTCGACGACACGACCTCGTGACCGTTCCTGCGGAAATAGTCGAGAAAGGTCGACCGGATTTCATTCACGCCGCTCATCTTGCGTCCTATTCTTAAGCACCGATTCCGGCCCGGGTCCGGCCCACGCCGCGCCACTAAGCCATTGTCCCTAAACCCTGCGGCCACCCGTGGTGACCGCACCCTCCAACGCGCTGGGTCGCCGGAACCAAAGGCTTTTATCGCTCACATATCCGACTGTCCAGACGCCAGCAAAAAACCGGCCGCCCACGGGACGACCGGTTTTCTGGTAACCTCAGTGGACCGAGCGGCTTATGCTTCCGGCGGCTCGTCACCGTCGTCCGCTTCCGGACCGCCATTCTCGAGGAACCGATCAGCGATCAGGCCGGCGTTCTGGCGCAGCGCCGTCTCGATTTCGCGCGCGAGATCCGGATTGTCGCGCAGGAACGTCTTGGCGTTCTCGCGGCCCTGGCCGAGACGCTGGCTGTTGTAGGAGAACCAGGCGCCAGACTTTTCGACGATGCCGGCCTTGACGCCGAGGTCGACCAGTTCGCCGGTCTTCGATACGCCCTCGCCATACATGATGTCGAATTCGACCTGCTTGAAGGGAGGGGCCATCTTGTTCTTGACGACCTTGACGCGGGTCTGGTTGCCGACGACCTCTTCGCGCTCCTTGACCGAGCCGATGCGGCGGATGTCGAGGCGAACCGAGGCGTAGAACTTCAGCGCGTTGCCGCCGGTGGTGGTTTCCGGCGAACCGAACATGACGCCGATCTTCATGCGGATCTGGTTGATGAAGATGACCATGCAGTTCGACTTGGAGATCGACGCCGTCAGCTTGCGCAGCGCCTGGCTCATCAGGCGGGCCTGCATGCCCGGCAGGCTGTCGCCCATTTCGCCCTCGATTTCGGCGCGCGGCACGAGCGCTGCAACCGAGTCAACGACGAGAACGTCGATCGCGCCGGAGCGCACCAGCGTGTCGGTGATCTCAAGCGCCTGTTCGCCGGTGTCGGGCTGCGAGATCAAGAGGTTTTCGAGATCGACGCCGAGCTTGCGGGCATAAACCGGGTCAAGCGCGTGTTCAGCATCGACGAAGGCGCAGATGCCGCCCTTCTTCTGTGCTTCGGCGACGGTCTGCAGCGCCAGCGTCGTCTTACCCGAGCTTTCCGGGCCGTAAATTTCAACGATGCGGCCCTTCGGCAGGCCGCCAATGCCGAGCGCGATGTCGAGGCTGAGAGAGCCGGTCGAAACCGTCTCGATCTCAATGATGCTGTCCTTCCCACCGAGCTTCATGATCGATCCCTTACCGAACGAACGTTCGATCTGGGAAAGTGCCGCTTCAAGCGCCTTGCTTTTATCCACCGATTTGTCCTCTACGAGCCGCAAAGAGTTTTGTGCCATTTGGTCCACCTTTAGGTTATTGAAGCTACCGAGGCAATGAAGCCGCCGCAGGAGTTTTTGTACATGTTTTGTTCCGTATTTGCAAGAGCGCGACAACACATTGAAAAACAATAGCTTTCAACGATACGTTCGATTCTTGTTCACGGAACGAAACCAGAGTTTTCGAATGTTGGCGCAAGCCCTTCGAACCTGCCCGGCAAGGCTCGGCCGATTCGCCTGCGCATGAGACTTTGAGCAGGTCGGGCGCGTGGCGCTTCGCGACGCGGCATTGCAGGATGCCAACAGATATTCGGCCGATCGGCCAAGCAGAGGAACATTCATGACGCAAGCTGACATCGCCGTTTTCGGTGGCGCGCATATCGACAGGCGCGGCCGTATATCGGGAACGACAGCGCCCGGGTCGAGCAATCCGGGAAGCTGGTTCGAAGAAGCGGGCGGCGGTGGTTTCAATGCCGCGCGCAACCTGGCGCGGCTTGGCCACAGCGTGCGCATGATCAGCACCCGCGGCGGTGATGCGGCCGGCGAGATGGTGACCGCAGCCGCGGCCGCCGCTGGCGTCATCGACAGTCCCCTCACCTTTCTTGACCGCCAGACGCCGAGCTATACGGCGATCCTCGAAAACGACGGCAATCTGGTGATTGCGCTCGCCGACATGGAACTCTACCGGCTGTTCTCGCCACGGCAGTTGCAGCGGCGGGCGCTCCGCGAGGTCATCGCCGCGAGCAAGCTGGTGCTGACCGACGCCAACCTGCCGGAAGAAACGATCGCCGCACTTGCCCAGTCGGCTGCCGGCAACGGCCGCCTCGTCGCCGGCATCGCTGTTTCGCCGGCCAAGGTCATCCGCTACCGGCCGTGCCTCTCGCATCTCTCGTTCCTGTTCATGAACGAATCCGAGGCGCGGGCGCTGACCGGCAAGGAGGCGGCCGAGGCGGAAGAATGGCCGGCCCTGTTGCGCGGTCTCGGCATCAACGGAGGCGTCGTGACCCGGGGCGGCCGTGCGGTCGTTGCCTTCGAGGGCGATAGCGCCTGTGTCGTCGTGCCGCCGGCCCTGCCCGCCCTTGCCGACGTCACCGGCGCCGGCGACGCGCTCGCCTCCGGCTTCCTTTCCGCCCGCCTTGCCGGCCGCGATATCGCCGATTGCCTGCGGCACGGCATCGCAGCCGCCGGTTTGACGTTGCGTTCTCCCTTGGCCGCATCCGAAGAGATGTCCGCGGCCAATCTCGAACAGGCGCTGGCCCTTGTGCCCACGCCCCAAATGCTGTCATGACATTTGCCAGCAGAACTCCCAAGGAAAGACCATGACCAAACCCGCTTCCCCCTTCCTGCCGATGGAATATTCCGACGAGGTCGCAGCCGCCAAGGCGCGTGGCGCGCCGATCGTGGCGCTGGAATCGACCATCATCACCCATGGCATGCCCTACCCGGGCAACCTGAACATGGCCCGCAGCGTTGAAGCGATCATCCGCGAACAGGGTGCCGTGCCGGCGACCATCGCCGTCATTCATGGCGTACTGCATATCGGCCTTGACGATGCCAAACTCGAAGAACTGGCCAAGACCCAGGGCGCGATGAAGGTCTCGCGCGCCGATCTCGCCTTCGCGATCGCCGAGCGCCGCACCGGCGCGACCACCGTCGCCGCGACGATGATCGCTGCTGCCCGCGCCGGCATCCGCGTCTTTGCGACCGGCGGCATCGGCGGCGTGCACCGTGGCGCCGAGCTCTCCTTTGACATCTCCGCCGACCTCGATGAACTCGCCCGCACCGGTGTCATCGTCGTCTGCGCCGGCGCGAAGGCGATCCTCGACATTCCGAAGACGCTCGAAGTGCTCGAGACCCGCGGCGTTCCGGTCGTCACCTATGACAGCGAAATCTTCCCGGCCTTCTGGTCACGCGACAGCGGCCTCAAGAGCCCGCTGATGCTGAACAGCCCGGCCGCGATCGCCAACTTCCAGACCATGCGCGAGCTGCTCGGCGTCGAAGGCGGCATGCTGGTTGCCAATCCGGTTCCGGAAGCTGCCGAGATCCCGCGCGAAGAGATGGAAATCTATATCGCCCGCGCGCTCGACAATGCCGAGAACGACGAGATCACCGGCAAGGCGGTCACGCCCTATCTGCTCAGCAACCTCTTTGAAATGACCGAGGGCCGCAGCCTCGAGACCAACATCGCGCTGGTCGAGAACAATGCCCGGCTTGCCGGCGAGATCGCCGTCGCGTTGAACGTGAAGTAATCCGGTAAGAAACGGCGAGAAATAGAGAAGCCCGGCCCGCAAGCGCCGGGCTTTTTACATTGGCGAAGGCTGACGATGCGTTGGAAGTTTGATCAAGCACCTGATGTTGCCTGCGTTACCTGCCGCTCGGTGCTCGCGGGGCACCCGGTTCTCGTCGCAACACATCATGAAGACGATCATTCATGGGCGTTTACAGATGGCGCACCGATCGACATGCCGAAAGTGCTCGTGGTCGCGATGGCGGAGGTCGTCGAGCGCCACACCGACCTTGACGAGATCGCCGATCTTCCTCCCGGCTGGTCGGCAACGCGCGGCTCGGCCAATGGGCCTTGGTCAAGGCAGCAGAACGACTAGGGGCGGAAGCCTAACGTACCCAGCGCCGACCCCGGTCGATATCCCCTGGCGTTCAACGGCTCTAGGAATCGAGCATTTCGCGCACGGATACCGCCAGCTGCTTCAGCGAGAACGGTTTCGGCAGGAAGCCGAACTTGGCATCCGCCGGCAGGTTGCGGGCAAAGGCGTCTTCGGCATAGCCCGAGACGAAGATGAACTTCAGGTCCGGGTACTTCTTGCGCAGTTCGGTCAGGAGCGTCGGTCCGTCCATTTCCGGCATCACCACGTCGGATACGACGATATCGACGGCGCCGTTGAGCTCGTCCATGATGTCGAGCGCCTCGACGCCGGAGCCCGCTTCGTAGACGGTGTAGCCGCGCGTTTCCAGCATGCGCTTGCCGCCGCGGCGAACAGCCTCCTCGTCCTCGACGAGCAGCACGACTGCCGAATCTCCGGTGAGATCGGTCGGCTCCTCGGTCTTGACCACGGGAGCCGCTATCGTCTGCACCACCGGCGCAGCAACGGTTCCGGTGCCTGCCTGCGCGGGCTCCTCGGGCGCAACCGGCACCTCGATATGGCGCGGCAAGAGGATGCGGAAGGTCGTGCCCTTGCCCACTTCCGATTCCGGATAGATGTAGCCGCCCGACTGCTTGACGATGCCATAGACCATCGACAGGCCGAGACCGGTGCCCTTGCCCACTTCCTTGGTCGTGAAAAACGGCTCGAAGATTTTGTCGAGGATTTCGGGCGCAATACCTGTTCCCTGGTCGGAAACTTCCACCATCACGAAGTCTTCGTCCGGCAGCTCACGGCGTCCGAAGGCCGAAACCTCCGCCGCCGGCAGATTGCGGGTGCGAAGTGTAATGATGCCGCCTTGGGGCATGGCGTCGCGGGCGTTGACCGCGAGGTTCAAAAGCACCTGTTCGAACTGGCCGAGATCGGTCCGGACCGGCCAGAGATCGCGACCATAGTCGACCTCGACCTTGACGTTCGTTCCGGTCATGCGGTCGACCAGCATGCGCAGGTCGCCGATCACGTCGGTCATGTTGAGCACCGTCGGCCGCATCGTCTGCTTGCGCGAGAAAGCAAGCAGCTGCCGCACGAGAACAGCGGCACGGTTGGCGTTGCGCTTGATCTCCATCAGGTCGGCGAAGCTCGGGTCGGCCGGCCGGGCAGACAGAAGCAGGTGGTCGGACGACAGCAGGATCGCCGTCAGCACGTTGTTGAAGTCGTGCGCGATGCCGCCGGCAAGCGTGCCCACGGCGTTCATCTTCTGCGTCTGCGCCATCTGGTTTTCGAGCGCTTTCTGCTCGGTAATCTCCAGCGCATAGATGATCGCCGCTTCCTCCGGCGCCTGATCGGTCTGGTCGATCACGGCATTGACGTAGAAGCGGAAATGGCGCTCGCCATCGGTCGGGTGCAGCGCGTCGATCGGCGCGATGTCGCCCTGCCGGTCCTTGGCGGCCGCCAGCGCGTCGTGCAGGCGAAGCTTCTCGGTTTCGTGCACCACTGCATCGATCAGCGCGCCGCGCTCGACGTCGTCCTGCGAGACGAGACCGGAAAACAGCTTCAGGAACGGCGCGTTGGTGCGCAGGATCCGGCCATTGCCATCGACCGAGGCGATCGCCATCGGCGTATTGTTGAAGAAGCGGGTAAAACGCATCGCTGCGCTCGACGCCGACTGGTCGCTGTCCTCGCCGCCCTCGCGCGACATGACGATGGTGCGGCTTTCGCCGGGCGCGCCGTCGCGGGTCGAGGAGACACGGTGGATCATGCGCACCGGCAGGCTCTGGCCGTTCAACTTGCGCAGGTCGAGGTCGAGCATCTTGGTCTTCTTCAGACCCGGTTCGGCCTGCACCGCCTGGACGAGCGTCAGCCCCTCGCCTGCCACCAGATCGCCAATACTTATCGAGCCCGGCTGGAACTTGGTGAGATCGATGCCGAGCCAGTCGGCAAGCGTGGCGTTGATATAGAAGATCTCGCCCTTGCGGCCGGCGGAGAAGAAGCCGGCGGGTGCGTGATCAAGATAATCAATCGCGTTCTGCAATTCCTTGAAGAAGCGCTCCTGGTCGTCGCGTTCGGCGGTGATGTCGGCGATCTGCCAGAGATAGAGCGGATTGCGCTCGCTGTCTTCGAGCGGCAGCACGCGTGCCTTCAGCCGGAACCAATGGGCGCCGGAGCCGGTGGCCGCACCGGTCGCAAGCGGCTTCAGCAGGCGGAATTCCTCATGCCCCTGCTTGCCCTCGTGCAGGCCGTTGGTCAGCCGGTAGATTGCTTCCGTCGCCTCGCGATTGCGCGACAGGATCGTTTCGAGCGATTGGATGCCGGCAGCGTTCCTCGCGCCCGTGAGCGCGCCATAGGCGGCGTTGGCGTAGATGATCCGGCCCTTCCGGTCCGTGACGATCGTGCCGTCCTCATGCGCATCGAGAAAGGCGCGCGCCAGCTCGTCCGGGCGCGATTGCGGCATCACCTCGATGAAGCCGATGACCGAGGACACGAGAAAGAAGATGCCGACCATGGCGAGAACGCCGAGGATGCCGAGCACGATCTCGTTTTCCATCTGGTTCCGGAAGATCACGAAGGCGATGGCCGAGACGGTGAGGACGATCGCGAGCAGCACGATCCGCAGCACGGTTCCGGGCCTGACGCCACGGTCAACAACCGGCATCTGGTAGTCGCCTGACTGCCGCAATTTCGTCATCGGGTCCTCTTACGCGGCCGGCGCCGCGCGCGGCGCGGCCCAGCCCTTCCGGCCGGCATCCGCTCAAACCGCCGGGCAAAATCGGCCATAGCCGACACGCCCTCGATCATTCGGACAAGAATCATCTTTAACAATCAGAGATAACAGCAAAAAGCACCTGTGCGGAAGCATTCGAGCCAATTCACAGGGAATGTCGGCGAAGTGCTTGTCCGAGCCCGAAAAAAGCCGTCAAATACTGCCACTCGAAAGGCAGAAGGAGTTCACCCTATGATGGAAACGATCATCGCCGACAACGGCAGCCGGTTCGTCGTCGCCGCTGCAGCGGTCGCGATTGGACTTTTGTGCCTCGTGGCTGTGCTCTGGATCATGCGCAACCGTCCTTCCTCGCCATTCATCCGTGGCGGCAAGAACCGCCAGCCGCGCCTGGCCGTGCTCGATGCTGCCGCTGTGGACACCCGGCGCCGTCTCGTGCTCGTGCGCCGCGACGATGTCGAGCACCTGATCATGATTGGCGGGCCGACGGATATCGTCATCGAAAGCCGGATCGTCGCCGGCGGCGACGAGCGCCCGGCCGTCAGCGAACGCTCAGCTGTCATCGAACGCAAGGTGGCTGAAAGCCGTCCGGCAGCCAGGGAACCCGTTCAGCAGCCCGCGCCGACGATGCAGGCCGAACCCGTCGTCGCGACGCCGGTTCGCCCCATCACCCGGACAGAGGAACAGCCGGTCGCTCGCGTCGAGCCGGTGGCGCCCATGCGCGTTACGGCCGAACAGCGCCCGGTGGCAGCACCTGCCCTTGCTGCAGAGCAGCGCCCTCTCGCTCGCCCTGTCGCCCAGCCCGCACCCGAGAGCCCGTCTATCACCTCCGTCGCAGCACCCGCGGTCAACGTCGATGCAGCCATGAACCGCCCTGTGGAAATGGCGCAGGCTGTACAGCCGCAACCCATTCAGATGCAGCCGGCCCAGCAGCTTCAGCGCCCCGCAGCGATCATCCAGTCGCAGCCTCAGCTACAGCCGCAGCCGGCTCCTGCGACCGCCCTTTCTGATTTCGAGCGCCTTCTCGACGCGGAGATCACCGGCGACCTGCAGCGCCTGGGTCCGGCAACATCGGTCACTCCGGAAAACCGTGCGCCGGCCCATTCCGGCCGTCAGGAGCCGACGCTTGGCGCGCCTGTCGCCGACGGCGGTCATAAAGAGCCGACAATCGAAGAAGAGATGAACCGCATGCTGGCCGACATCTCCGCCGGGCGGAAGCCCTGATTGCCGCATTGGCCTGACGGCGACGTCAGGCATCGCGACGGCAGCGAGATACTTGTCTGAGCCCAGGCATCGAAGCGAAGAGCCGCTTCGTTGCTTCGGAAGAAATTCGGGACAACGGAAAAAGGCGCGGTTTGACCCGCGCCTTTTTTCAGATTGTTACGAAAGCCCGAAAGCTTATTCGTCCCGGTAGACCTTTTCCCGCCGCTCGTGGCGCTCCTGCGCCTCGATCGAGAGGGTCGCGATCGGACGGGCGTCCAGTCGCTTCAGGCCGATCGGCTCGCCTGTTTCTTCGCAGTAGCCGTAGGTACCTTCGTCGAGACGCTGCAACGCCGCATCGATCTTGGAGATCAGCTTGCGCTGGCGGTCCCTGGCTCTGAGCTCGATTGCCCGATCAGTTTCGGAAGAAGCCCTGTCTGCGAGATCCGGATGATTGGCGCTCTCCTCTGCCAAGTGATCCAGTGTCTCGCGTGCCTCGCGAAGGATGTCGTTTTTCCAAGCGTTCAACTTGGCCCGGAAGTACGCCCGGTGGTTGGCATTCATGAATTCATCGTCCTCGGAAAGGACGAAGGTACTAAGATCGATCTTCTCACTCAACGCGATTCTCCTGAAGAACATCTCATTGCGGCGGTGTATAGACCTATGGAAGCTGTGATTCAAGCCTCGCAACAGACACTCAACCGTATTTTAATGTTGCTAGCGTTTCAGGCTAACTGACGAATATTTCATCAAAATTACACATCGGATCTTGATTTCCAACTTGCGCCCACCGAAGCCGCCGCCTCTGCTCGCTGAAAAGTGACAATGACGTGTTTGCGCCATTTTACCGTCCATTCACGACCGCGGCAAAGCGCAGCACCGGCAGTCCCCGAAAAAATCACGGCGGCCAGCTTGATCTTTATGGTGCGTGCGGGGAAAGGTGACGGTCTGCCGGCCGACATGAAAGCCGGCAAAATTCTACCCTGTCGCTGCAACCGGCAGGCAACGCCGGAACCGATCGATGCAAGACAGCGCCCCCAAGGCTCTCCGCCTCTACCTCCTGCGGCACGCCCGTTCCGGCTGGGCCCTGCCGGGCCAGCGCGATTTCGATCGGTCGCTGGACGAGGTCGGCTACATCGATGCGGAGCGGCTTGCCCAGACGGCCGCAGACCAGGGCATCCGCCCCGACCGCATCCTCTGTTCGACGGCGGTGCGCTGCCGCGAAACGGCCGAGCCGTTCTTCCGCACGGTCAGCGAAGAGCTGGATATCCGCTACATCGATGCGCTCTACTCCGGTCCGACGAGCATCTATCTCGACCTCATCGATGCGCACCGGCATGTAAACGCGCTGATGCTCGTCGGCCACAATCCGATGATCGAACAATTGCTCTGCAGCCTGGTGGGCGACGAGGCCGCCCGCGAAGCGCTTCCCGATGGATATCCGCCGGCTGGCCTGGCCATTCTGGATCTGCCGTCTGACGCTGCCTCCGCCCGCCTGATATCGCTGCTGTTGCCGACGCCATGAAGGCGCACCGTAAGAAGAATTGACACGTGCGCGTTGCGGCGCCGCAATTAGTGCCTATATCGCGGAGGCAGCCCGCAGCCGATCGTCGTTCGGCGGGCTTGACGATGCGAACGACCCCGGGAAACACGCCGCAAGAAAGACCAAGACTTGGCGCCTAACCTGACCAGCTTCAAAGACGACGCGCTGATCGCGCTCGACAACCTCACCGACCGCGCCTCCGGCCTCGTCAATCCCTCGATCCGGCTCGGCGTTACCGGCCTGTCCCGTTCGGGAAAGACCGTCTTCATCTCGTCTCTGGTGCACAATCTGCTGAACGGCGGGCGCCTGCCGGTGTTCGAGGCGGTGCGTTCGGGCCGGGTCTCGAAGGTCAGGCTCGAGCCGCAGCCCGACGATGCCGTGCCGCGTTTCCAGTATGAGGATCATATCGCAGCCCTGGTGCGCGATCGCATCTGGCCAGACTCCACGCGCGCCATCTCGCAGCTGCGCATAACCCTTGAATATGAGAGCGCCAGCGGCTGGAACCGGCTGTTCTCGCCGGGCCGGCTGTCGCTCGACATCGTCGACTATCCCGGCGAATGGCTGCTCGACCTGCCCCTGCTCGCGCAGGACTTCCGCGAGTTCAGCAACAATTCGGTGGCGCGCGCCCGTGCACCTGGCCGTGCGAAGTTGTCGGCCGAATGGCTGACGCTTGCGTCGTCGGCTGGCTCGACGGCGACAGCCGACGAAAGCAGCGCCCGCCGGCTCGCCGAGAGCTTCACCGGCTATCTCAGGGCCTGCAAGGCGGACGAACGCTCGCCCTCAACTCTGCCGCCTGGACGTTTCCTGATGCCGGGCGACCTCGAAGGTTCGCCGGCGCTCACCTTCTCGCCGCTTCCGGACCTACCCGAGGGCCGTGCACCAAAGGGTTCGCTCTGGGCGATGATGGAGCGGCGCTACGAAGCCTATAAGAAACATGTAGTCAGCCCGTTCTTTCGCGAGCATTTTGCGCGCCTGGACCGGCAGATCGTGCTCGTCGATGCCCTGCAGGCGATCAACAACGGCCCTGAGGCGCTGCTCGATCTCGAGCAGGCGCTGGCCGACGTGCTTGCCTGCTTCCGTCCGGGGACCAACAGCTGGCTTTCGTCCTTGCTGACGCGACGGATCGACAAGGTGCTGATCGCAGCAACCAAGGCGGATCACCTGCATCACGAAAGCCACGACCGGCTGGAGCGCATCGCCGCGCGCCTCGTCGATCGCGCCGCCGAAAGCATCGGATTGAGCGGCGCCGGCCTCGAGGTCACGGCGCTTGCATCGGTCCGGGCCACCCGCGAAGCGACCGTCAACCACGACGGCCATGCGCTGCCGGTCATCGTCGGCACCCCGATTGCCGGCGAGAAGATCAACGGCGAAATCTTCGACGGAGAAAGGAAAACAGCGATATTTCCCGGTGACTTGCCGGAAGATCCTGAAGTTCTTTTCAAGACGTTGGAGACCCGGTCCGGCGCGACGACCTATATCGAAAGCGCTCATCCGCTGCCGGAACTCAGCTTTGTTCGCTTCCGCCCGCCACATCTTGAGGAAACCGGCGGCGGCTTGAAACTGTCGGTGCCGCATATCCGCCTCGACCGGGCCATGCAATTCCTGTTCGGAGACCGGCTCGCATGAGTGACGACAGCAACGGTCGCAGCCGCCGTCCCGGCGCCTTTTCAGTTGGCGAAGACAAGCCCGCCGAGGCCCGTCCGCAGCTGCGCGCGCGGCGCGCGCCCGCAAGTTTCGACGACAATGTGGTGCTGACACCCGATGCGGAAGACCCTTTCCGTGAGACCACGCTTGCGGTGGAGGCCCTCGCCTTGCCCGAAGCAAGTCCTCGCAAGCGCCGCCTGTCAGTTGGCAAGATCGCGACCGGCGCACTCGGCATCATCCTGTCACTGGCTGCCGGCCTCTGGGTCGACCGCCTGCTTCGCGATCTCTTCGCGCGTGCCGATTGGCTCGGCTACGCCGCGCTTGTTGTCGTCGCGATCGGTCTGCTGGCGCTGCTGATCGTCGTCGGCCGCGAATTTTCGGGGCTAATGCAGCTCACGGCGATCCAGAAGCTGAAAGCGGAAACGGAAGCGGCGGCCGCTTCGGCCAGTGCGAAACCCGCGCGCGCGGCGCAGGCAAAGCTCGTCCACCTGCTGGCCAGCAATCCGCGGACGGCGCGCGGGCGCACACGGCTGAAGGAAAGCGAAGGCGAGATCATCGACGGTCCGCACGTGATCGAACTCACCGAGCGCGAGCTGCTCAGCCCACTCGACCGCGAGGCGCGGCGCCTCATTCTCGCGGCTTCCAAGCGCGTGTCGATCGTCACGGCGGTCAGCCCGCGGGCGCTCGTCGACCTCGGCTACGTCCTCTACGAATCTGCCCGCCTGATCCGCGCCATGGCCGAACTTTACGGCGGTCGCCCCGGCACGCTCGGCCTCTTGCGGCTGATGCGCGACGTGATCGCTCATCTGGCCGTCACCGGCTCGATCGCCGCCGGCGACAGCCTGATCCAGCAGGTGCTCGGCCACGGGCTGGCTTCGAAGCTCTCGGCGCGCCTGGGCGAAGGCGTCATCAATGGCCTGATGACCGCACGCATCGGCATCGCCGCGATGGACCTTTGCCGCCCGATGCCGTTTCGCGCGCTGAAGCGTCCCGGGATCGGTGATTTTCTCGCCGACCTCAGCCCCGGCGCCGGACGCGTGATTGGCGAAAGCGGCGAGAAATAGCGCGGTCACGCGAAACTAGATCCCCGCATACCAGTCGTAGCCGAGATCTTCCCAATAGCCGCCGCGCCCTCGACCGAAGGGCGCGAGATCGGCAACGACTTCGATCGCCTTGATGTACTTCGCCATCTTGTAACCCAGCTGGCGCTCGACCCGGACGCGCAGTGGAGCACCGTTGGCGACCGGCAAAGCCGCGCCGTTCAGGCCATAAGCGAGGATCGTTTGCGGGTGATGCGCATCGAGCATATCGATCGATTCGTAATAGGCGACCGAGCCGCCAAGGCCGAGCGGCATGCTGTCGAAGCAATGAAAGACCACGTAACGCGCCTCGGGCTTCACCCGGGCTTCATCGAGGACGCGAGTAAGGGCAACGCCGCTCCACTTGGCGATGCAGCTCCAGCCCTCGACACAGTCGTGTCGAGTGATCTGGGTGCGCGACGGCATGTTTCGCAGCTCTGCAAGCGTCAGGTGAAGCGGTCGCTCGACCAGGCCGGAAACGCGAAACTGGTATCCGGAAAAGCCGTCCTGCTTCAGCGCGAGATAGGTCGCATCACCCGGGTCGGTGGAGCCGTTCGGTCGTTGCCCCTGCCGGATCTCGCTCTCGGCAAATTCCGGCGCCAGCCGATCAGCCGGCACCAGCAGCCGCTGTGCTCGGTAAGTAAGGCTGTTGGCGGATGCGAGAAAGTCGCGCACGCGACTGCCACTGCCAACGAGGCCGTCGAGTGCGTCGCACCCGGCAAGCGGCAACGACGAGGCCGTCGCCCCTGCCGCCGCCAGGAAGCGCCGGCGACTGAGGAGGAACGCGCTCATGTCCTTCCTCCCCGGTCCACCGAACGCCTGATGCGATAACGCCCAGTAATCATCGACCGCATCTCGTTGATCGGACCGGCGGCAAAAACCATGGCGATGTGCACAGTGAAGAAGCCGACGAGCAGCAGCATCACGACGAAATGGATCGTGCGGGCCGTCTGCCTGCCGCCAAAGAGTTGAACCAGCCAGGGCCAGCCGGCGTCCATGCCCGGCGACATCGTCAGCCCTGTCGCGATCATGAGAGGAAAAAAGACCAGGAGAACAATGCCGTAGGAGAGTTTCTGCAAGCTGTTGTAACGCCCGTCATGTTCGAAGCGCAACCGCAGATGCGCGATGAAGGTCGCGGGCAAGGCGCGGATGTCGGCCAAAGCGGGAAGAATGTCCCGCCGCAGGTGACCGTTGATCGCGCTTGCGACCAGCCAGATGGAATAGACGACGGCAAACATCCAGGCGAAGAAGAAGTGCACGACGCGGCCGGTGGCGAGGTCCTGGTAGGACGGCACGGTCAACCAGGCCGGAAAAGCCCGGTAGGCCCTCTCCTGTTCCGGCCCGCTGACGCCCAGGACACCGGTGGTGTCAACGCTCAGCCCCAAGACTGTCGTCAGGCCGCGAACCTCGCCGCTTCGTTCATGCACAGGCCCAATCGACAGGATGCTGTTGTCGAAGGCAAAACCCGACTGCTGCCCGACATAGAGTGCCGGGTGCGCGTTGAAGATCTGCAGGCCGCTGAGAAACAGAAAAGAACAGCGCGCCGGCCCATCCCCAATGGGTAAGCCGGGTTGTCAGCCGGTGCAGCGATATCACCAGGCTCTGCTGTGCGTCTGACGCGGTCGATTCGGAATCATGTCCTGCTATAGCCATGGGAAATCTCCCGTTTCCCATGGTTATACGTAGCGCGATTGGGGCAAGTTTCATGTCCCCGCACAATGCTCGCCGAAATCCGCCAACCCACTGTATTTCCTAAGCCAAAAATGCTGTGGTCAATCCGCTTTTCGGCCACAAAGAAGCCGCGCCGCGCACCGCGCAGAAACCGTCCGTTAACCATTTGCGCGCAAATGTGGCTTTCAGTTTCGGACGTTGACCCATCAAGGATCGTTTATGTTCTCGCGCCCTTCTTTGATCGCTCGCGGCGCTGCCGCCTTCGCGCTTGCAGCCACCGTCGGCCTTGCGACACCGGCTTTTTCCGGCGCCAAGGACAAGGTCTTTTTCGAGAAGGTCGCGGGCCAGTGGAAGGGCCCGGGCGAGATCGTCGCGGGCAAGTACAAGGGCACCAAGTTCACCTGCGATCTCTCGGGCGAACCGGTTGCGGGCGATGACACCGGCATCAAGCTCGACGGCTTCTGCCGCGTCGGCGTGTTCAAGCAGCCGATGTCGGCGCTGATCACACAGAAGGGCAACACCTATACCGGCAAGTTTCTCGACGGCGCCGAGGGCAAGGGCCTGGATATCATTTCCGGCAACGTCGCCAAGGACAAGGTCGTCGTCGGCATCAATCGCAAGAAGCTGAATGGCGCCATGATCGCCCGTCTGCAGGACGACCAGACGATGAACATCACCATTTCGGTCAAGGTCGAAGAAACGATGGTGCCGGTCATCGGCGTCAGCCTCAACCGCCAGATCGACGCGATCGCTGTCGGTTCGATCAAGTAACGTTCAACACCCGAATAAACGACGAAGCCCCGGCATCGACCGGGGCTTTGTCGTTTGTGGATTATGTTGCGGTCCTGTTCAGGCGCCTGCGCGCCACCAGCTCATGTCACCATCCGCAACCTCGATGCCTGCGACGTCAGCCTGCTGCAGCCAGTCGCCGACCGGACGGCCGCCAACAGCCATGTCGGCGGCGAAATCGGCAAGCGGCATCAGTACGAAACCGCGCTCGGTCATCCTCGGATGCGGCAACTCCAGTCGCCCGCCCGCTTGCGCCATGCCCTCGAAGGTCAGCACATCGATGTCGAGCGTGCGCGGCCCCCAGCGCTCGTCGCGAACCCTCTTCATCGACCGTTCGATATCAAGGCAGGCGTCGAGCAGGGCTTCGGGCTCGAGCGTCGTGTCGACCTTGGCGCAGGCATTGTAGAACCAGGCCTGGTCCGTCTTGCCCCAGGGCGGCGTGCGATAAAGGCGCGAGACGGCCTTGACCACGCAGTCGTCGCGGGCATCGAGCAGGCGAAGCGCTTCGGCCATCGCCTTGCGGGGATCGCCGAGATTGCCGCCAAGCCCGAGTGTCGCTGCCCGCCAGTTCACCTCAGACGACATGCTCGACCGTCACTTCGACATAATCGAGCACACCCGGAACCGGCGCATTCGGCTTACGGATCGACACCTTGGCGCGCTTGATCTGCGGGAAGCGCACGCAGAGCGTCTTGGCCACTTCCAGCGCCAGCGCCTCGATCAGATAGCGACGGCGGCCGGTGACGATGCGCTCGATCTCCTGGAAGGCGATGCCGTAATGCACGGTGTCTTCGATCGAGTCGTCGACCAGCGCCGTTCCCTGTTCGACTTCGAGCTCGGCATCGACGAAGAAGCGCTGACCAAGAAGCTCCTCCTCGTCGAAGACGCCGTGGCGCGCGAAGAAGGCGCAGTTCTTGAGGGTGATGATATAGGTCGCGCTCATGCTTCTCAGTCCCATCGGCTTTCTTGGATCGCCATGATTGCGCGGTCGAGCCGCTCAGCAGTCATGCGCGTGATTGGTAGTCACAGGTTCAGGCGGAATGCGGACGAGAAAATCTCACCTCGCTCTGGCGTGCAGCATAGCATCCGCCATCACCAGTGCATCCTTGCTGTTTGCGACATCGTGTACGCGGAAAATTGAGGCGCCGGCAACGCGCAAAAGCGCCGTTGTCGCGGCCGTCGCCATGTCGCGATCGGCCGCCTCTCGGCCGCTGACCGCGCCGACGAAGCGCTTGCGCGACGTTCCGACCAGGAATGGCAGCTCGAAACGGTGCAACTCTGCGAAGCGCGCCATCAATTCCAGGTTCTCATCCGTGTCCTTGGCGAAGCCGAAGCCCGGATCGAGAATGATGCGATCCCGCTCCACGCCGGCAGCTGCCGCGATCTCGAGCGACCGGTCGAGAAAATGAAACTGATCGGCGATCACGTCTGCGAGTTTTTCACGGCCCCGGCCCGTATGCATGACGCAGATGCCAGCGCCGCTCTTGGCGGCGACAGTGGCAATGTCGGGTTCGCGCTGAAGGCCGTGCACATCGTTGACGATATGCGCGCCGGCGTCGACCGCAAGCTGGGCGGTCGAGGCTCTGTAAGTGTCGACGGAAATCAGCGCATCGGTATCACGGGCAAGCGCTGCGATGACAGGCAGGATCCGCGCCTGTTCTTCCTCGGCGCTGACGGGCGCCGCATCGGGGCGTGTGGATTCACCGCCGATATCGAGGATCAAGGCGCCCTCCTCCAGGCAGCGCATCCCTTGCGCCACCGCGGCAACGGCATCGATAAAACGGCCGCCATCGGAAAAAGAATCCGGGGTAACATTGACGATCGCCATCAAAACGCCACGCGGCCCCAGTTCGAGGCTGCGTCCATGCGCCAGCTTCCAGCTAAATTTCTGAAATGGATTGTAAGTCATTTTCCCTCACCATCCGCATACGGCCGGGAGCCATCGTTTTGCTGTTGCGCCGGCGCTGGCTATGCCCCAAGCTTGATTGAAGTTCAACCGAAGAGAACCACGCATTGATGTCCCGAGTACGCGTCCCGTTCAAAGTCGCCCTTCTTGCTCTCCTGGTTGCCGCCCCGCTTGGCACGGCCTCGGGCGAAACCGTGGTGAACAAGAGCTTCTCCTATTTTTCGATCGGCGGCCGGACTGCGGAAGAACTGGACAAGGCACTCTCGGCCAGCGGCCCGATGATGAAATCGACCGGCGCACGGCATCCGGGCGCGACCCGCATCAAGTTCGGCGGCTCGATCACCTATGTCAGCCGCAACGGACGCTGCGCCGTCGGCTCGGCCCGCGTCACGCTCAACACGCGCATCATTCTGCCCAAATGGAAGTATCGCCGCCAGGCCGGACGTGACCTCGCCCTCGTGTGGGACACGCTGTCAAGCGACATCAAACGCCACGAGGAGCGCCACGCGGAAATCGCCCGCAATCACGCGCGGCGGATGGAGAAGATGTTCCTGGCGTTGAAGCCGCAGGACACGTGCGAAGAGATGCAGGAAAGCGTTGCCCGCGTCAGCGCAACCGCGATAGAGGCGCATGACAAGGATCAGGCTCGCTTCGACCGCACCGAAGCCGCCAACTTCGACAAGCGCATGATCCGTCTTCTGCAATACAGGCTGGAGACGCTGAAGAAAGCGCAACAGTAGATAGCAAAGCCGGAACCCCGAAGAAGAGCCTGACTATAGTCACGGATAGGGCCATTTCAGCGGCAATACCCACAGTATTTTATTGGTGAAATATAACGATGGCTGCCGGCCGGCGACTCATCTATATTCAAACCAATGAGAGAGGGGCCGGGACAAAGACTAGCCCCACAAATAGAGTAGGTTATGCGCGACGCGATTGCGGCGCGAAAAGCTTAGATGTTGCCTTTACTTTGAATTGCGCAACGTTGTTCACTTGAAAAGAAAAAGAAGAATCGAACAGCGGAGCCGGAACGGGTTCTCCTGGCGTGTCTTGGTGCAGCAGATGTTCCCTCCCTCATCTGTATGCGATGCGCCCTCCTCGCCTCGCTTGTCCAACGACCGGCGAGGCGCTTTTTTTGTGCGGAGGTCTGAAAGAAGGGGCGTGGGACGCAGGCGTTAGGCCTGGCGCTCCGGCACGTGCACGACGAGACCGTCGAGCGCATCGCTCATCTTGATCTGACAGGAAAGCCGCGACGTCGGGCGGACGTCGTAGGCAAAGTCCAGCATGTCTTCTTCCATGGCTTCAGGAGCGCCGACGGTTTGAGCCCAGGCATCGTCGACATAGACATGACAGGTCGCACAGGCGCAGGCTCCGCCGCATTCCGCTTCGATGCCGGGAACCGAATTGCGAACGGCGTTTTCCATGACCGTCGAGCCGTTCTCGACATCAAGTTCGTGGCGCGCGCCATCAAAGGCAACGATCGTAAGTTTTGTCATGTCTCTTTCCGGAATGAACTGGTGGATTGGCCGGGCGCAAGGCCTGTTGAGAAAAGAACCCCGCGGGCGCAAATTCAGGGAAAGTTCTTCCAACAAATCGGCCGGCCAGTCAACAACGGCCGTCATTCTGTGCGTCGCCGCAGATCGTGCCGGTAGCAATGGCTGCCGGCACGGCGCCCTCTATGCGAGGCGCGGGCATCGTGCGACAGACAGGGGTCGGTTAGGCCCCCTGTCTGCTCGGTAGCCGCTAGCGGCAGAGCTTCAGAATGAAGAGCTCGGCTTCGAGCACGGCCGATGCGAGCTGGTCGCAGAGCGAAGCTTCGGCCGGATTGTGTTCGATCGCGCCGGCAACGCTTGCAACGTCGACGGCACCAACCGCAAGGGCTGCGCCCTTTAGCCGGTGGGCTGCCTGGGCACGGGGCGTGCCCTCGCCTTCGGCGATTTCCTTCAAGACCTGGCGCGCCTGGCGCGCAAAGAGTTGCAGCACTTCGATTTCGAGCGCCTTGTCACCCATCGTCTGGACGGCGAGGTGAGCAAAGTCGATCGGCTTTTTGCCTGACGCAGAAGAGTTTCCCGGACTATCCGGGGCTTCAAAGGCAATCCTGAGGGCCGCCATGAGCCAATTTCCCTATTGTTTGTTTGATGTTGGCCTGTTTCCGGCATCGCTTCATCGGGAGCGGTGCCGCCGCCCGCACTGTTCAGACTTCCATCTTCGGCGGGCTCCGGCACCTATTGGCTCAAATCCGGGCGCAATATAGGCAGTATTTTGGGAAAATGGTTAACGTCCGTTAAACTCTCTGATTTCCTTATCTTTTCCGGCTTTTAGACCTGCACCGCATTAAGATTTCATTAGGATTTTAATCAACCCCAAGCGCTCTTAATTGTAAGAACCCAGCTAATGTGTCACTACGATACGCTTAGGAACGGACCCGCGTACGAAAATGGCAACCGTTCCGGTGGATAAGCTCGACGCGTGGTCCCATTCGGCCACAAATGCGACTATCCGTCGAGGCAATGCAGTGGGTGATCAGTAGGGTATTGCGTAGATCCGATGCGCGTATCTTGCCGTCACCGCCCATGAGGAAGAGACCCTGCCCGCTAACGGGCCAGAGGCGCTTTCCGTTCTGGGCAAAAGGTAATGAGGCGTATCCCTATGGCGACGAAAAAGAGCAATGAGTCGATCGACGAAAAGGCGTTCCAGGCTCTGGAAGCTGCCCTGAAGATTGATTTCGACGAGCTTGCATCGAGCCCGAATGACAAGACTTCCTTGGATGATCCGGAGGAAAATGTGTCTCAGCCCACCAATCAGGCGGCGACGCCCGATCAGAATAAGAAAGCACGGCCTCAGCCGGAACAGTCCCGCGGGGCACGTGCTGCAGAAGCGGCCAAGACGCTCGCTCCGGAACCTGCGCCCAAGTCCCCGTCCCTTTCCGCCGCCAACGACGATGGTCGCCGTTCGCCGGCTGCGATGCTGCGTGCGCTCGACGTGCGCTCCAATCGCGCCGCGATCCGCGTTGCTGCGCTGGTGTCCGTCATCTGGGCGGTTGCCGGCCTCGGTGTCGCCAACCTTCTTTACGGGCCGCAGATCTGGCAGATCCGTTCGCTGAGCGACCTTGCCGCCACCCCTGGCGCCGTCGGCGTCGCGATCGGCATCGTGCTGCCGATCATGCTCTTCTTCTCCTTTGCCATCATGATCGCCCGCGCGCAGGAACTGCGCAACGCCGCGCGCTCGATGGCGGAAGTCGCCCTGCGCCTTGCCGAGCCGGAAACGGCTGCTGCCGATCGCGTCATGACGGTCGGCCAGGCCGTCCGTCGCGAAGTCTCGGCGATGAACGAAGGCATCGAACGCACGATTGCCCGCGCCACCGAACTCGAAACGCTGGTTCATTCCGAGGTCAACGCGCTCGAACGCAGCTACAGCGAAAACGAACTGCGCGTGCGCACGCTGGTGCAGGAACTCGGGCTTGAGCGCGAAGCCATCATCGGGCATTCGGAGCGTATCCGTTCGGCCATCTCCGGTGCGCATGGCAAGCTGAAGGACGACCTGGAACAAGCGAGCGAAGACATTGCTTCGCGCATTGCAATCTCGGGCGAAGCCTTTGCCTCGCTTATCGACACCCGCGCGGCTGCCCTTAGCGAGAAATCGGACGGCGCCTTGCAGTCGATCGGCAGCATGCTGACGACCCGCACCGATGCGCTGCTTTCGGGCCTGACCGCTGCCGGCCTCGGTCTCAGCACCGAATTTGACACCCGGCTTGACCAGCTCAGCGACACGCTGACGAAGCGCGGCGAAGACCTGCTCAGCCAGTTCGAAACGCGCGCCTCCTCGCTTGACGCCAGCACCGAGAAGCTGAATGCGGCGCTCAACGAACGCGCCCGCCAGCTCAACGAAACACTGATCGCCCGCACCCGCGACCTCAACGAAAGCCTGAGCGTCGGCCAGCACGCCATCACCGGTGGCCTCGACCACGTGCTCGCCTCGCTCAACGCCACGCTCGACGAAAAGGGCGCGAGCTTCCGCCAGAGCCTGCGCTCCAGCGCCGACGACGCGATCATGGACCTCGACCTTCGCGGCGGCTTCTTTGAAGAGAAGCTGCAGACGACCGTCGGCCAGCTCGCAACCGCCTTCGACGAGCGGTTCCACGAGTTTGCCTCCGCCTTCGACAAGCGTGCGAGCCTGCTCGACACCAAGCTCATGGAAAGCCTGCACCGCATCAACGAGACCGTCTCCGGCGGCTCGGAGGCGATCGGCGGCGCGCTCGACAGCAGCATCGAGAAGATCGGCTCGGCCCTTTCCGACCAGTCGCTGACGCTTGCGACCACGCTCGGCGCGACCCAGGACTTCATCGAAGAGACGATTGCGAGCCGTACCACCGAACTCGGCAACATGATCGGCGATGCGCACACCCGCATCGACAGCGTGCTCTCCGAAAAGACCAGCGGCCTCATGGGTGCCCTCACCCAGGCACAGGACCGCATCGAAAACGGCTTCGGCCAGCGTGCGGACGCACTTTCGAGCGCACTGACGACGAGCGAACAGCGCCTGACCGAAGGTCTCGACAGCCGTACCGCTGCCTTCGTCGACGGCCTGCAGGCCGCGCACGCCCGCATCGAGCAGACCCTGCACGGCTCGACCGACGAGATCACCAGCGCCATCGCTGCCAGCCAGCACCGCCTCGACAACACCCTGTCGGAACGCACGCTCGCGCTTTCGACGATCCTCTCCATGGGCGCGGACTCGATCGACACCGCCGTCAGCGGCACGGCCGACCGGCTGGAGCGCGTCCTTTCCGAACGCGGCGAAGCGATCTCCGACGCGCTCACCAACCAGACGACGGCGCTTGACGGCGTACTCGCCGAGCGCGCCGCCGCCATCACCTCGACGATGTCGTCGCGTGCCAACGAGATGGCCAATACGCTGAGCCGTCACGCCGAAGACGTGGCCGACAGCCTGACCTTCCGGGCAACCGCCGTCGCCGAAACCATGACCGATCGCGTCGGTGATATCGAGCAGAAGCTCTCCGAGAGCGTCAACACGATCGCCGAAAACCTGGGCGGCCGCGTCAGCCTGATCTCCGATACGCTCACCCAGACGAGTGCCCGCATCGCCGAAGATCTGAGCGGCCGTGTCAGCAAGATCTCCGATACGCTGACCGAGACCAGCGCGCACATCGCCGATGCGCTGACCGCGCGCACCACCGAAGCGACCGCGTCGCTTGCCGGCAAGGCAGCGGAAATCGAGGAGACGCTGAGCGGCCGCGCCGAGCACTTGCGCGATACGCTCTCGTCCACGCACGAACAGATCCGCGTCACGCTCGACGACCGCATCAACGCCATCAACCTTGCCGTCGGCCAGGGCCGCGAGCAGCTCGAAGGCATGCTTGCCGATCAGTCGACCGCGATCGCCACGACGCTCGCCACCAGCGCCGGCATGCTGGAAATGTCGCTCGAAGAGCGTCAGTCGGCACTCGCCAGCGCCATCGACCGCAGCGGCGAAGTGCTCGACAGCCGTATGCGCTCGACCACGGGCCATATTGCCGAGCGCCTGGCCGAAACCGCCAACCAGATCAGCCTGGCGGCCGACAGCCTCACCAACCGCGTTGACCTGTCGATCAACGGCCTCAACGATCGCCTTGACGATACCGGCATGCGCGTTGAAACCAGCCTCGGCGCACTCGAAGAGCGCATGCGCGAGAGCGCCGGCAACATCAGCTCGATCGTCGACGAAACCGGCATGCATCTCGAGACCCGCGTTGGCGTCCTCGAAGACCGTATTCGTGGCACCGTCGGCAATGTCGGCGCCGTGGTCGACGACACCGGCGCACGGATCGAGAGCAATCTCGGTGCCCTCGAAAACCGCATTCGCGGCAGCGTCACCAATGTCGGCTCCGTCGTTGATGATGCGGCGGCCCGTGTCGAAGGTGGCCTCAGCGCGCTCGAAGACCGTATCCGTGGCAGCGTCAGCGGCGTCAACGCGATCGTCGGCGAGACCGGTGCACTGATCGAAAACAGCCTCGGCGTCCTTCAGGACCGCATCCGCGGCAGCGTCAACGACGTCAACACCCTGGTCGACGATACCGGCCTGCGCCTGGAAGTCAGCCTCAGCTCGCTGGAAGATCGGGTCCGCGACAGCGTCGGCAGCGTCAACCAGATCGTCGACGGCGCCGGACAGCGGATCGCCGACAGCCTTGGTGACCGCGCTGGCGACATCGACCGCATGAGCGAAGTTGCGGCAACCCGGATCACCGGCGCCATCGAGTCCGGTGCGGAACGCATCGCCGAACGCCTCGGCACCATGGATCGTGCCCTCAACATCGGCCTAGATAACGTCAACCGCACGATCGAGGGCAAGGCGGCCGTTCTGGTCACCAGCCTGCGCGGCGCCGTTCACGAGGCAACGCAGGATATCGACGCTGAAGCCAATCGCCTGGAAGGCAAGACGTCCGACATCGTCGCCAATCTGCGCAGCGCAGTCGGCGGCGTGGCTGAGGACTTCGATGCCGAAGCCGTGCGCCTGGAAGACAAGGCAGCCGGTCTCGCAAACACGCTCCGCAGCGCCGTTGGCGATGTCGCGCAGGAACTCGACGCAGAAACGCTGCGCATGGAAGACAAGGCTGCCGGCCTCGTCAACACGCTTCGTAGCGCCGTTGGCGACGTCGCCCAGGAACTCGACGCAGAGGCACTGCGCATGGAAGACAAGGCCGCCGGCCTTGTGAACAGCCTGCGCGGCGCCATTAGCGGTGCAGCTCAGGAAATCGACGCGGAAGCTGTCCGCTCGGCCGGGCTGCTGTCGAAGGCAGGCGACGATTTCGCCTCCGCACTTGCTGCTCGCCAGGCAGACTTCGCCAACACGATCGACCAGACGGCAGCCGCCACCGCCGCGCGCCACGCCGAGCTTGCCAACTCGATCGAGCAGAAGGCGGCAGCGACCGCTGCACGTCATGCCGAGCTTGCCCGCTCGATCGCCGACGCGGCCGACACCGCAAGCGCACGGCTGGCCGCAACGCACAGCCAGATCGCCAACCACGCCGACAACATCCACCAGGGCCTCAGCAATACGGAGAAGGCGCTGGAAGCCCGTGGCGAAGCAATCCGCACCACGCTCGACGAGCGCACCCGCGAACTCAACTCGATGCTC
This sequence comes from Ensifer sp. ENS07, assembly GCF_014852185.1. NCBI lineage: Bacteria > Pseudomonadati > Pseudomonadota > Alphaproteobacteria > Hyphomicrobiales > Rhizobiaceae > Ensifer > Ensifer sp. ENS07. The sequence goes on from NZ_JACVBE010000002.1 coordinate 159,612, forward strand.
GCCGGCCGCTCGATGGAGCTGTCGCGCCTGATCGACGAGCAGGCACGCCCTGTCATCGACCAGTATGCCGCCACCGGCCGCGAGGCAGCCGAGCGCATCGCTGCCGTGACACAGGAAAGCGCCGACCGCCTGCGTGCGGAAAACGCCGCCCTCGTCAACGCCATCGCCGAGCGCACGGGCGAGACGCTGAACGCGATCTCCTACCGCGCCGAAGAGACGGCAAAGGCGATGAAGATGGTCGAAAACCGTCTGCAGTCGACCGCCCTTGGCCTGATCGACCAGCTCGCCAACAACAATGCGGCCATTGCCACGGTCATCGACCAGGCGAGCAGCAACCTCGGCGAAATGGACCAGCGTCTGGAATCGACGATCGCCCGCGTGTCGGAATCGACCCGTCAGGCCTCCGACATGCTGTCGACCTCCACCCGCCTCATCGAAGGCAAGGTCGACAAGCTCTCCGATATCTCCGCCTCGACCCTGTCGCAGATCGGCGGCATTGTCGGCCGGTTCGAAGACCACTCGCGCGTTCTCGGCCAGGCCTCCGACCTGCTCGGCGCGGCCCAGTCGAACCTCGTCAGCACGCTCGAGGAACGCCAGGATGCGCTTCGCACCCTGTCGGTCGGCCTCGTCCAGCGCTCGGAAGAGATCGAACGCACGATGCGTGCGCTCGAAGGCTTCGTCGACGGCGCCTTCCAGCGGGCCGAAGAACGCTCGGGCCACGTTGCCGGAAACCTGCGCAGCGGCATCCAGCAGTCCTTCGCCGATGTCGGTCGCCTGCTGACGAGCGCCGAACAGCGCGCGGCGGAAGCTGCTGAATCGATGCGCAACACGCTCGCCCAGGCCGGTGACGAAGCCGGCGCCTCGGTCGAGCAGGTCTTCAGCCGTGCCGAAGAGCGTTCGCGCCAGATTGCCAACACGCTTCGCTCGGGCGTCGAGACCTCGTTTGCCGACGTCAACAAGACGCTCTCCTCCGTCGAGGGCCGTGCGCTCGGCGCATCGGAAGCCCTTCGCCAGGCGATCGCCAAGGTCGGTGAAGATGCCGGTGCCTCGATCGAGGGTGCCTTTGCCAATGCCGAGGAGCGCTCCAAGGAAGTCGCCTCGCGTCTGCGCGGCAGCGTTGCGGCCTCGGTGTCCGACATCGAGCGCATGCTTGCCGAAAGCGGCAAGAAGTCCGATGGCGTCGCAGACCAGCTGCGTGACGCCGTTCGCGTCGCAATCGACGAGGCGATCGGCCGCTTCAGCGGCGCGACTGACGAGATCCGTCGCTCGGCTGGCGAGATCCGCAAGGAACTCGACATGACCCGCGAAGAGCTGAAGCGCGGCGCCTTCGACCTGCCGGAAGAAGCCAAGGAAAATGCGGCCGTCATGCGCCGTGCCGTCGGCGAGCAGATCAAGGCGCTGCAGGAACTGTCCGACATCATCGGCAAGTCCTCGACGCAGCTCGAAGTGGCCCAGCCGCTGCGCCAGCAGCCGGCCTCCGCTCCGGTCGCCCGTCCCGTGCAGCAGCAGGCAGCCCCGCAGCCGCAACCGGTCGCACAGCCGCAGCCCCAGCCAGTGGCACAGCAGCCAGTGGCACAGCAGCCGGTAGCGCAGCAGCCCGTCATCGAGCAGCCGCGCCGTCAGGAACCGGCGCCGGCGCTGCGCGGCAGCCTCGGTATCGAGCAGCCCGCCGTTCGCCAGCCGGCGCCGACGCAGGCTGTGAGCAACGAGGTCGCCGAAGGTGGTGGCTGGATGCGTGACCTGCTCCGTGCGGCGTCGCGCGAAGAGGCACCCTCGTCCGCGCCGCAGCGTCCGGCCGAGGCTCAGCCAACGGCACGGGCCGGCGACAGCCGCAACCCGCGCCACGTGGTTGAATCGCTGAACTCGCTTTCGGTCGATATCGCCCGCGCCATCGATCATGATGCGTCGGTCGATCTGTGGCGCCGCTACCAGCGCGGCGAGCGCGACGTCTTTACGCGTCGCCTCTACACGCTGAAGGGCCAGCAGACCTTCGACGAGATCAAGCGCAAGTACGACCGCGAGCCGGAATTCCGCACCGCTGTCGACCGCTACATCGCAGATTTCGAAAAGCTGCTCGCCGATGTCGCCCGCAACGACCCGGACAAGCGCATCACCCAGACCTACCTGACGTCGGATACCGGCAAGGTCTATACGATGCTCGCCCACGCCGCCGGTCGCTTCAGCTAAGCGAGCCCGGATAGAAACAATCAAAACGGCCCCGTCTTGCGAAGGGGCCGTTTTCGTTTGCAGGGATATCAGAGAAGAAAAGCGACGGATCACTTCCGCTAAGATACTAGCGATCCCTTATGATGCAGTGCGCTCCTTAAGGCGCTCCCGGCACGCGTACGACCGGACTCTGCCCCTTCTCGCAAGTTCGGGCCACTACCCGCTAATCACGGCTGCGCGAACGGGATTTGGGTTCGTAGGCGGGTGTCGTGAACAACGGGCTGTCGACATGCTTTAGCCGCGCCTGGCGACGCGTGCTGACTGGACCGGCTCAACGCAGTGGCGAACAGCCGCCGACATTGGCGGGCTTGACCCGGCCCGCCTGCAGATCCTTCAGGTAAGGCTTGTTCGGGTCCGGTCCGCCGAGCGCGTCGTCGTAGGTCGCACGGTCGATCTTGAGCATGCGGCCGGTTGCGGTGAAGCTCACCATCTCCTTCTTGTTGACATAGGCAGAAGCGACGTTCAGCCGGCAAAAGAACGTCTTCTCGCCGTTGCCGACCACCCAGCCCCAGGCGCCGGACTTGCCCCTGGAGAGCTTGCCGGTGGCGTAGCCTTGCTTGGTGAGCGTCGCGTAACTCTCGGCCTGTGCAATGCCGGGAACAAAGGCAAGAGCTACCACGGCGACCGCCGCCAGGCGCTTGAAAGAAATAGACATCGAGATTCACCCCTCTGAAGAAACAATAACGCAGCCTTCTAGGCGGGCGCCAACGGTCGATGCAGCCATAACATGCAGTCGTCCTTAACGGCATCCGGACGGCCAGACACTCAGCCAGCCAGACAGGTGGAACGCAGGAATGAATGTTGACATCATCGCGCTCTGCATCTGAAGTTCGTCCGATGGATAGGGAGCTGCCTTGCACGACACAGCCGATTGAAATCTGCGATTGGTCCTCCGATTGGGCGGAGCGGTTTGCCACCAAGGCGAAGACGATCCGCCAGGTTTTGGGCGATCATGCCTTGCGTATCGACCATATCGGCTCCACCGCAATCCGTGGTCTGGCTGCCAAGCCGATCATCGATGTTCAGATTTCCGTTGCCGATCTGGAGCCCCTCGACGTCCTGGCGGAAAAAATGGCGGCGATCGGCTACCTGTGGCGGCCGCAGAATACCGATCTGACGAAACGCTACTTTCGTGAGCGCCCTGGCGACGAACGCACGCACATCCATGTGCGCCGAGCGGGAAGCTGGCAGGAACAATGGTCGCTGCTGTTTCGCGACTACATGCGTGCCCATGCCGCGGAACACGGCCCATACGTCGAGCTGAAGCGGGCATTGGCAAGCCGACATCGCCACGACCGGGCAGCCTATACCGAGGGCAAGTCGGAACACTTGTGGCAGGTCATTCGACGCGCGGATCGGTGGGCTGCGGCAAGCGGCTGGAGACCAGGTCCTTCCGATGCGTAGGCCGGTCTTCCGCTGCCCCGGCACAGCCTTAATCCGAGATCGGTGCGGTGGCCAATGATCGGCCGAATACGGTAGCTGCTGTCTGCATCGCAAGCCTGTCCTGCGAGCGACTGGTGTTTAGCCGCCTGCCCTTCGCCAAAGGAATGCGTGAAGCATCACGAACTTGCTGCATGTCGGCCAAATTCCTCGCCCAAGGTCAACGGTGTCGGGACGCACGGTGGTAAACGAAAAAGGCCCCGGACGAACCGGGGCCTTTTTCGTTGGGTCTTGGTCGTACCGGCCTGAGCCGGAGCCGATCAATGTTCCTTGTTGGCGTAGACCGACTTCTTGGTGAGGTACACCAGGCCGGTGAAGATCAGCAGGAACACCATGACCATGAAGCCGGTGCGCTTGCGCTCTTCGAGGTGCGGCTCGGCGGCCCACATCAGGAACGCCGAAACGTCCTTTGCGTACTGGTCGACCGTCTGCGGCGTGCCATCGTCATAGGTGACCTGGTCGGCGGAGATCGGCTGAGCCATCGCCAGCGCGGCAGCGTTGGCGAAGTACGGGTTGTAGTGCGTGCCTTCAGCCACTTCGACGCCCTGCGGCGGATCCTGGTAGCCGGTCAGCAGCGCGTGGATGTAGTCCGGGCCGCCTTCCTGGTAGGGCCAGAACATGTCGAAGATGAACTGCGGGAAGCCGCGCTCGATGCCGCGAGCCTTGGCGATCAGCGAGAAGTCCGGCGGAGCTGCACCGTTGTTCGATGCGGCAGCCGCTTCCTTGTTCGCGTAAGGCGACGGGAAGTGGTCGGAGGCGACAGCCTTGCGGGTGAACATCTCGCCGTCGGCGTTCGGGCCGTCCTGAACTTCGTAGTTCGCCGCAAAGGCCTTTACCTGGCCTTCCGAATAGCCCAGGCCTTCCAGCGTGCGGAAGGACACCAGGTTCATCGAGTGGCAGGCAGAACAGACTTCGGCGTAGACCTTCAGGCCGCGCTGAAGCTGACCCTTGTCGTAGTGACCGAAGGGACCGGCAAAGCTCCAGTCCTGCTGTTCCGGCTTGTGGATCGGATAGTGGGGCGTACCGCCGCCATGCTCCTCGCCGCCCTTCGCCTCTTCGGCAACAGCCGCACCGAGACCGAGACCAGCGACGACAGCGAGTGACAGAATGCCTGTAACAAGCTTTTTCATTGTTGTGGGTTCCTTATCAATCGCTGTTCTGATCAGGCGCGCGCGGCAGCCGGCTGCGCCTTGGCATTCTGCTTTTCCAGCACCGCTTCGGTGATGGAGTTCGGAATGCGCTTCGGCGTCTCGATCAGACCGAGGACCGGCAAGATGACGAGGAAGAAGCCGAAGTAGTACAGCGTGCCGATCTGCGACATCACGACGTACAGGCCTTCCGCCGGACGCGAGCCGAGCCAGCCGAGCAGGATGGCGTTGGCCACGAAGACCCAGAAGAACAGCTTGTACCACGGACGGTAGACGGCCGAGCGGACCTTGGACGTGTCGAGCCAGGGCAGGAAGAACAGGATGATGATCGAGCCGAACATCACCAGAACGCCACCGAGCTTGGAGTCGATCGGGCCGACATTGAAGGTGATCGCGCGCAGCATCGCGTAGAACGGCAGGTAGTACCATTCCGGAACGATGTGAGCGGGCGTCTTCAGCGCGTCAGCCGGAATGTAGTTGTCCGGGTGGCCGAGGAAGTTCGGCTGGTAGAAGACGAACCAGGCATAGATGATCAGGAAGACGGAAACGCCGAGTGCATCCTTCAGCGTCGCATAGGGCGTGAAGGGCACGGTGTCGGTCTTGGACTTGACTTCAACGCCGGTCGGGTTGGTCTGACCCGTTACGTGCAGGGCCCAGATGTGCAGGACGACGACGCCGGCGATCATGAAGGGCAGCAGGTAGTGCAGCGAGAAGAAGCGGTTCAGCGTCGGCTGATCAACGGCGAAGCCGCCGAGCAGGAACTGCTGGATCCACTCACCCACCAGCGGGAAGGCGGTGAAGAAGCCGGTGATAACGGTCGCGCCCCAGAAGGACATCTGACCCCAGGGCAGAACGTAGCCCATGAAGCCGGTCGCCATCATCAGCAGGTAGATGACCACGCCGAGGATCCAGAGGATTTCGCGCGGAGCCTTGTACGAGCCGTAGTAGAGACCACGGGCGATGTGCAGGTAGACGGCGATGAAGAAGAAGGATGCGCCGTTGGCGTGCATGTAGCGCAGCAGCCAGCCGTGATTGACGTCGCGCATGATCTTCTCGACCGAGTTGAAGGCGACGGTCGTTTCAGCGGCGTAGTGCATGGCCAGCACGATACCGGTCAGGATCTGGACGATCAGCATGACCGAGAGCATGGCACCGAAGGTGTAGGCGTAGTTCAGGTTCCGGGGAACCGGGTAGCTGATGAAGCTATCGTGAACGAGACGCGGCAACGGCAGACGGGAATCAACCCATTTCTCAATGCCAGTCGTCGGCGTGTAGGTTGAATGTTCAGCACTCATTATCAGTAGTCCCCTCAACCGATCTTGATAACTGTGTCGGATACGAACGAGAAGGTCGGCACGTGAAGGTTCTCCGGCGCCGGACCCTTACGGATGCGGCCGGCCGTATCGTAGTGCGAACCGTGGCAGGGACAGAACCAGCCACCGAAATCACCGGCCTGGCCAAGCGGCACGCAACCGAGATGGGTGCAGGAACCGATCATGACGATCCAGTTTTCCTTGCCTTCGCCGGCGGAACGATCGAGGTCGCTCGCGGAAGCGTCGGCCGGAAGGTTGGCGTTGCGCGCAACCTGGTCCTTAAGCTCGTCCAGCTTGACGGCCTTTGCCTCCTCGACTTCCTTCTCCGTACGGTTGCGGATGAAGATCGGCTTGCCGCGCCATTTCGCCGTCAGCGACATACCGGGCTGAAGGCTCGATACGTCGACCTCGATCGAGGCGAGCGCGAGCGTCGATGCGTCCGGACGCATCTGGTCGATGAACGGCCAGGCGACGGCACCAGCGCCGACGACGCCTGCCATACCGGTAGCCAGATAAAGGAAGTCGCGGCGAGTGGGCTCGCCCAAGGCCTCGCTTGAAGTGTCGTGTTCGCTCACGGCTAAACCATCCTCTCACGCAATATTGCGGAAACCGCATCCGCCCCCGGCGAAATTCCTGCCCCTTGCGGTTTGATCCAGGTCAAGGAACCACGCCCTATTCATAGTGCTGTCGCCCCATCGCCTTGCGGTTGCAAATGCGACATCGGCACAGAATCCGAAAAGAATCGGCGCGCGCACAGCACGCAGAATCCCCGTCAATCCGGCGCGTTCTATGCTTGATCGCAAATTATGTCCAGCCTTGACAAGGGCATGTGGGCAGATTGTCGCGGGGAAAAGCGCGGCCAATTGGCACAAGGACTTGACGGCCATCAGTTGGGCGGAATTTGCGCCCGCCGGATGTGCTTGAAGGCGTCCGTAAAGCGCCCTACTCCGCCGCCTCTTCCCGGGCGAGAAATCCGCCGGACTGTCGTGACCAGAGCCCGGCGTACAGTCCGCCGCGGGCAACAAGTTCGGCGTGCGTTCCCTGTTCGACGATCCGCCCCTTGTCCATCACCACCAGCCGGTCGAGCGCGGCGATCGTCGACAGCCGGTGCGCGATCGCGAGCACCGTCTTGCCCTGCATCAGGCGGTCGAGATTGGACTGGATCGCCGCTTCGACTTCGGAATCGAGCGCCGAGGTCGCCTCGTCGAGCACGAGGATCGGCGCATCCTTCAGCATCACCCGGGCGATCGCGATGCGCTGCCGCTGTCCGCCCGAAAGCTTGACGCCGCGCTCGCCCACATGGGCGTCGAGCCCCTTGTGGCCGCGCTGGTCCTGAAGGTCGGCGATGAAGTCGTAGGCTTCGGCTTTCCGAGCCGCAGCGATCAGTTGCTCCTCGTTCGCGTCGGGACGGCCGAAGAGGATGTTGTCGCGGATCGAGCGATGCAGAAGCGAAGTATCCTGGCTGACCATGCCGACCTGGGCGCGCAGCGACTCTTGCCTGACGGACGCGATATCCTGGCCGTCGATCAGGATGCGCCCGCTCTCAAGATCGTAGAAGCGCAACAGGAGATTGACGAGCGTCGACTTGCCGGCGCCCGAGCGACCGACGATGCCCACCTTCTCGCCCGGGCGCACCACGAGCGAGAAATCGTCGATGACGCGGTCGCCCTTGCCGTAGTGGAAGCGGACGTGCTCGAAGCGGATTTCCGGCTTGCTCACGGCCAGTTCCGTCGCGTCGGGCCGATCGACGAGACCGATCGGCAGAGAGACCAGTTCGGCCGAGTTCTGGATCGTGCCGATGTTGCGCATGATCGAGTTGAACTGCGTCATCATGCGGCCAAGCAGCATGTTTAGCCGGAGCACCAGTGCCAGCGTGAAGGCGACCGCGCCGGAACTGATCGAGCCTGCGAGCCAGAGATGGATGGCGTAGACCGCGATCGCCGTGATCATTAAGCCGGAAAGCAGTGCCAGTGAGGCGCGCACGGCCGTCAAGAGCCGCGTGAACGGGATGACCGCGCGCTGGAACCGGTCGAAGCCGCCGCGGATATAGCGGTCGTTCTCCTCGTCGCGCCCGAAGAGCTTCAATGTCTGGATGTTGGAATAGGCATCGACCATGCGACCGTTCAGCATCGACGCCATTTCGGCGGTATCGCGGGCGTGCTTGCGGATGCGTGGAACGAAAAAGCGCGCCAGCACCAGGAAGACGACGATCCAGAAGCCGACCATCGCGGCCAGACGCCAGTCGAGCTGCGCCACCAGCGCCATGGTGGACGCCGTGTAGATGACGATGAACCAGACGACCTGCAGCAGCGAGACGAGCAGGTCGCTCGTTGCCTGCGCGCCGGCCCAGACCTTGGTGACGATGCGGCCGGAAAAGTCATTCTGAAAGAAGGTCAGCGACTGCCTGGCGACGTGCACGTAGGATTGCCAACGCACCAGGTTCAAAAAGCCTGTCGTGATCGCCTGTTCTTCGACGAGCGCCGCCAACGACACCGCGATGAAACGGAAGACCATGACCGTCAGGAGCATGAACAGAAGCTCCGGGCCATTGGCGGCGATCAACCCGCTCCAGCCAGCTTCCGGCTTCACGGTGTCGAGCAGATCGACGAGCCGCCCGACGAAGTAGAAAAGACCCGCCTCCAGCATGGCGACGAGGCCACCCAAGACGGCCATAGCGATGAACGGTCCCTTGGCCTGTCTGGCGTAGAACCAGGCAAACCCCCAGAGCGATTTCGGCGGCTGCAGGCGCTCGCGCGGTGCGAAGGGCTTGATCCAGTTCTCGAAGAGGCTGACGATGGCGCTGAGCATGGTTCCGATATAGGCGGTTCGGCAGGAACAGCAATCGGTTTCGACACAATTGCAGATTACAAATGCGTAACGTCTAACAAAGAGGCCCGCCGCTCTTTCGAACGGCGGGCCTCAGGTTGCTTACTCTGCGGCCTCTTCCTTCTCGACGTCGTCGGCGATGAAGCCACCCGATTGGCGAGACCAGAGGTCGGCGTAGAGACCGCCATGGGCAACGAGCTCGGCATGCGAGCCGGTCTCGACGATGCGGCCGGCCTCGAGGATCACCAGCCGGTCCATCTCCGTCAGCGTCGACAGGCGGTGGGCGATCGCGATCACCGTCTTGCCGGCCATCAGCGCGAACAGGTTCTCCTGGATCGCCTGTTCGACTTCGGAATCGAGCGCCGAGGTCGCCTCGTCGAGGATCAGGATCGGCGCGTCCTTCAAGAACACGCGCGCGATCGCGATACGCTGGCGCTGGCCGCCGGAGAGCTTGACGCCGCGTTCGCCGACCTGGGCGTCCAGGCCCTTGCGGCCCTGGTTGTCCTCGAGCCCCTGGACGAAGTCCCAGGCGTTCGCCTTCTTGGCCGCCGCAATGATCGCCTCGTCGTCCGCTTCCGGATGGCCATAGGCGATGTTGTCGCGAATGGAGCGGTGCAAGAGCGAGGTGTCTTGCGTCACGACGCCGATCTGCGAGCGCAGGCTGTCCTGTGTGACGGTGGAAATATCCTTGCCGTCGATCCGGATCGCACCGTCCTCCAGGTCGTAGAAGCGCAACAGCAGGTTCATCAGCGTCGTCTTGCCCGCACCCGAGCGACCGACGAGGCCGATCTTCTCACCCGGCTTGATGTCGAGCGACAGGTGATCGATGACGCCCTTGGCCTTGCCGTAGTGGAAGCGGATGTTGTCGAAGGCAATCGCCCCCTTGTCCGCTGTCAGCGCCTTGGCGTCCGGCTCGTCGACGATGTCGTGCGCCTTGGTCATCATGCCGATGCCGTCATAGACCGTGCCGATATTCTCGAACAGCGCCGAGACTTCCCACATGATCCACTGCGACATGCCGTTGATGCGCATCGCAAGGCCGACGGCGATCGCGATCGCGCCGACGGAGATCGCACTCGTCAGCCACAGATGGATGCCAAGCGCTGCGATCGCAAAGAGCGCGATACTGTTGTTGGCATAGACCAGCACGTGGAACAGCGTCACCTTGCGCATCTGGCGATGCACGGTGTCGAGGAAGCCGTCCATGCCGTCGCGCGCATAGCCTTCCTCGCGGCCGGCATGCGAGAACAGCTTGACCGTACCGATATTGGTGTAGCTGTCGACGATCCGGCCGGTCATCATCGAGCGCGCGTCCGCCTGCTCCTTGGAGATCTTCTGCAGCCGCGGCACAAAATAGCTGACGATGCAGATGTAGATCGCCAGCCAGATGCCGAGCGGGATCACCAGCCGCCAGTCGGCGGTGGCGACGACGGCGAGCATCGTGACGAAGTAGCTGACGACATAGACGAAGACGTCGAGGATCTTCATCACGGTTTCGCGCACGGCTAGCGACGTCTGCATGACTTTCGTTGCCACGCGTCCGGCGAACTCGTTGGCAAAGAAGGTCATGCTCTGGCGCAGCAGGTAGCGGTGCATCTGCCAGCGGGCGATCATCGGATAGTTGCCGAGCAGCACCTGATGCATGATCAGCGAATCGATCGCCACGAGGCCCGGCAGGCCGATGAGGACGAGCGCACCCATCCAGAACAGCCGTCCGCCTTCGGCGGCGAGGAAGCTCTCGCGGTCGGCGCTCGACAGCCAGTCCACCATGTTGCCGAGGAACTGGAACAGCGCCACTTCGCCAATGGCGATCAGCGCCGTACAGACGGACATGATGATGAGCCACGGCGCAGCCGGCTTGGAGTAGTGCCAGCAGAAGCCGAACAGAGTCTTCGGCGGAACCGTCGGCTCCTCCGGCGGATAGGGATTGAGGCGGGATTCAAACCAGCCAAACATAACATTGCTCCTTCAGAGTATTTTGAAGGAAAGCGGGATTTCGCCCCGCATTCTTATGATGAAAAAGTCAGTCCGGAAATGCAGCCCGCAAAGGGCTTCGTCTTCCGGAGTCCCGGAAGCGCGTCGATCTCGGTTAAAAGATAGGTCGCGGAACCGGTCAGGCCAAACGGTGGCCCACTACTCCAGGAAGGCGTGTCAACATCAATACATTCATGTTTGCCTCCGTCGGTTCGCGTTGAAGAGGTCCGATCTCTACCCTTATTCGCGCTCGCATGCCAGATTGTCGCAGGCACTTTCTTGCCCAATTTTTCATCGCTCCGACCGCTGTTGCCGTTTCGGCACAGATTAGCGCAGGCAATATGAGCGACCTCAAAAGCAAGCAGCGCCGGACGTTTCGCGGCGGAGAACAAGGATGATCGCTTCATCGGACACGCCTCCTGACCTTCAAAGTGTCGGCTTTCTCCTGCGGCGCCCCCGCGAGGGTGACGCAGACGCGCGCCCGAGGCTCGGCCGCCATCCGGATATCTACCGGATGTTCGGTGCGGGCAGGTCGTTTCCCGGCCTCTTCGGCCACGGTGAAGCGGCCGCCTGGGTAACGCGCATCGCCGAACATCCGGCCGCCTGGATCATCGATCAGGACGGCCTCGTCGGCGAAGTGCGGCTCGACAACATCAACCGCGCCGATCGCCGCGCGAACTTCGCCATCGGCATTTTCGATCCGTGTCGCCTTGGCAAGGGTCTTGGCACGGCGGTCATCAAGCGGGTATTGGCCTATGCCTTCGACGAACTTGCCCTTCATCGGGTCTCGCTGAGGGTCCTCGCCTTCAACGAGCGGGCGATTACGGCCTATCTCAAGTCCGGTTTCTCGATCGAGGGCCGCGAACGCGAATCGGCGTTGATCGACGGTGAGTGGCACGACGACATCATGATGGGCATCCTGGCTGCGGATTTCGATACGCGGCGCAACGCCCCCGGAAACGAGTAACCTGACGTGAGCAATCTGCGCATCGCCCTCTACCAGCCCGATATTCCCGGCAATACCGGCACGATCCTGCGCATGGCCGCCTGTCTCGGGCTTTCGGTCGATGTGATCGAGCCGGCCGGCTTCGACCTCTCCGACCGAAACCTGAAGCGCGCCGGCATGGACTACATCGCGTCGGTGGCGCTCACTCGTCACGTCAACTGGGAGCGCTTCGAAGAGTGGCGCTCGGCGAGCGGACGTCGGCTGGTGCTCGCCTCCACCAAGGCTGCCCTGCCCTATACGCGCTATGATTTCCGCCCAGACGACATCCTGCTTTTCGGGCGGGAAAGCGCCGGCGTGCCCGATCACGTGCACGAGCGCGCCAATGGCCGCATCCTCATTCCGATGGCCGACGGCCAGCGCTCGCTGAACATCGCGATCTCCGCCGCGATGATTGCGGGCGAAGCGATCCGGCAGGTTTCGCCGATTTGATACCGTCTCCATAGCCGTCTCCTTGGCGGCAGGCCGAGCCTTTGAGGGCCCGGCCGAGAGCCCTCGTCTCCAACGTTACGCCGCGACTTCGTTGTAAGGTTTGCTCTTGCGCGCCTGCTTCAGCACCCGCGCCCACCAGGTCAGGCGATCCATCATCAAAAACAGCGGCGCGCGGAGCTCCTCCGGTTTATAGAGGTTGCCGGCAGCATCGAACTTCGACCACGCCTTCGGGAAGGCCACGCCGTCGCGCAGTGTCACCGTGTGCAACTCTCCAAACACCTGGCGCAATTGCTCGACCGCGCGAATGCCGCCCGAGGCGCCGCCGTAAGAGACGAAGGCGACCGGCTTTGCGTGCCAGGGCTCGTAGACAGAGTCGATCAGTTCCTTCAGCGCCGCCGGGTAGCCGTGGTTGTATTCGGGCGTAACGACGATGAAGGCATCCGCCTCGGCGATCTTGCGCTCCAGCCATTCGCCGGGATTGACCGCCGCGCCAAGGCCGCGCGACGTTCTGAGCCGCGCCGGGTCGATGATCGTCAGCGAGAAGGTGTCGGAAGCCGATAGTTCCCGGATCAGCCAATTGGCGACCGTGTCGCAGAAGCGACCCTGCCGCGCGCTGCCATAGATCACGGCGAGGGTCATTTTCTCAGTCATGGGGATCAAGCTCCTGTTGTCTCAGTCATGGAGCCAATGCTATAAAACCTCAAGATTAGTTGAGGTCAATAGCCGTTATGACGATTGTGAAACAAAGCGAATTGCGCCGCGAACTGACCGTGGGCGAAGTGGCGGAGCGCAGCGGCGTCGCCGTCTCCACCCTGCATTTCTACGAGGCCAAGGGCCTGATCCGCAGCAATCGCACCCGCGGCAACCAGCGCCGCTATCCGCGCGGCGTGCTCAGGCGCGTCGCCGTCATCAAGGTGGCGCAGCGCACCGGCATTCCATTGTCGGAGATCCAGGACGCTTTGTCGGTTTTGCCGGACGATCGTCCGCTGACGGTCGAGGATTGGGGCAGATTGTCCGAAAACTGGCGCGAACAGCTGAACGAACGCATCGCCAGCCTGATGGCGTTGCGCGACCATCTGACGAGCTGCATCGGCTGCGGCTGCCTGTCGCTGCGCGAATGTCCTCTGCGCAATCCGCACGACGTGCTGTCGATGGAAGGCGCCGGCCCAAGGCTCATGGATGAAGACAGCCACCCTTGAGCGGCCGCCACGACCAAAGGTGCCTACACATGGTCATTGTGCGGAAAAGAAGATGAAGTCAGAACTAAGAGGTCGAGTTGCGATAGTCCTTCCTCTTCTCGCTCTCATCCTGTTCTCATGGTTCTATTATCTTGACGATCGCGCATGCGCCGCAGGGGATCAGCAATGCGTCGTCAATACATTCCTGGCGCTTGCCCTGGGGACCGTGATACTCGGGCTTGTAGCCATCATTAATCTATTGATTCTTCTCGGAAAAACTCTGATTTATATTCAGGATCGAAATCGAGGTTGAGCGCTGTGCTACCTTGGCTCGCAGGGAATCTGGCGCGTTTGTTGACGTGACCGGTGATCTCTGAAAAAGCGGCAGGGGCGATGGATCAATCCGCGGTCGGCAGGCGGCGCATCGTAAACTCGATCTCGTCGCCCTCGAGCTGGCGCCAGCTTTCCACCTCGGTCCAGTAGGCGGCCTTCGGCCAGGTGTCGAACCATTCCCGCGCTTTTGCACGGGCAGCACTGCGATTGAGCCGAAAGGTTTCCCGCACGAAAAGGCCGTCGCCTCGTGTCGGATTTTCCCGGCGATGCCGGGCGATCTGCCGCCGCAATCCATCGAGCGGCGGGCCTGCAGGTATTCTTGCCATGGGCTATACCTCTGGATTGTAAGATAGTGAGGCAAGCCTGCCTTTGCCAGAGCTTTGTGTAGGCGGGTTTCGCCGGGGCCAAGGACACGCCGCGACCGAGTGGCCGAAGCGCTGGACCGCCGTTGCCATCAGCGCCAAAGTGTGAACTGTGGCGACTTCAATCGAATCGGCGGCATCTCATCGGGAAATCCCGCCAACAGGACGTAATTTCATGGAACGACCGCAGCTACCCCAGGGGCTCCCCGCAGACATCGAAGATAAGAAGGCGGAGGCGCGTGCATGGTTCGAAGGGCTGCGCGACACCATCTGCGCCGCCTTCGAGGCGGTGGAGGATGAGCTGACCGGGCCGCTATCTGACCGCGCCCCCGGCCGCTTCGTTGCCAAGGACTGGAGCCGTGAGGATGGCAAGGGCGGCGGTGGCCGCATGTCGATGATGGAAGGCCGCGTCTTCGAAAAGGTCGGCGTGCACACCTCGACCGTCTACGGCGAGTTCTCGCCCGAATTCCGCAGCCAGATCCCGGGTGCAGCCGAAGATCCCCGTTTCTGGGCTTCGGGCATTTCGCTGATCGCCCATCCGGTCAATCCCAACGTGCCGGCCGTTCACATGAACACCCGCATGGTGGTGACGACCAGCAACTGGTTCGGCGGCGGCGCCGACCTCACTCCGGTGCTCGATCGCCGTCGCGTCATGACGGATCCCGACACGCAGCTCTTCCACCGCGCGATGGAGATCACTTGCGGGCGCCATGCGGTCGCCGACCATGCCAAGTTCAAGAAGTGGTGTGACGACTACTTCTTCCTGCCCCATCGCAATGAGGCGCGCGGAACCGGTGGCATCTTCTACGACTGGCTGCATTCCTCGGAAGAGCAAGGCGGCTGGGACGCCGATTTCGCCTTCACCCGTGATGTCGGCAAGGCGTTCGCCATCGTCTATCCGAAGATCGTGCGCACCAATTTCAATGCGCCCTGGACCGAAAACGACCGCGACGAACAGCTGGTGCGCCGCGGCCGCTATGTCGAGTTCAACCTGCTCTACGATCGCGGCACCATCTTCGGCCTGAAGACCGGCGGCAATGTCGAGTCGATCCTGTCGTCCCTGCCCCCGGTGGTCCGCTGGCCGTAATCTCGCCGGCAGTCCACAAAATGAGAGAAGCGCTCCACCGCGCAGACGCGCTTCTCTCCGGACCATTCACAGCGTGTCCGAACCTATGAGTGGCTCACTGACCACGGTCGTTCCGAACGAAGATCTTTGGACCTTCCCTGACGTCACTTGCAGATCCGCACCTTCTTCCAGAAGACCTTACCGTCGGCGCCATAAGCCCGTTCGGTTTTGACGACGCAGCTCGGTTTGCAGCCGTAGCTATAGTTCGCGGCCTTCGCCGGCATGGCCAAGGCAAGTGCCATCGTCGTCGCCAGAGCCATGGCGAAGCAAGAACTGCGCATTTTGTATATCCCCGTGTAATCCGACCGCGACGGAGCCGCCCGTCGCCTGAAACGAGCCATCGCACGGATCAGTCCCACCCCGCTGTTTCGAATGAAACAGGCGAACAAAGCCCGCTATCAGGCGTTTCACCTTCGTCGAGCGAGGTGAAAACAATGATCTTCAAGAAACGGACATTTTACGGAGATGAACCGGAGCGGCAGGTGGCCGATCACCCGGCCGAACTGGAGCGCCGCGTCGCCCATCTCCTGGCGGTCACGCCCGGCCTCGATGCAGCCGATGTCACTGTTACCGCCAAAGGCAACACCATTGTGCTTGCCGGTTTCGTGGCGACCGAAGGCGAAGTTTTCCGCGCCGAAGAGGCGGCAAAACAGGTGCAAGGCGTCGCGGAAGTGATCAACCGGATCGAGACGGTCACCGCAAGATAGAAGCGTCCTCGGCTCCTCAGATGGAGCCGAGCGTCCAGCTGACGATTTCTGCCGAAACATTGGCGAAGGCCTGATCCATGGCCTTGATGAAGGCCGTGTTGCCCGTGCCCCTGACCGCGGCCGTGGCGCGAAACGCCTTTTGCGCCAGCACCGTGCCGTTGCGATCGTTGAGGATCTTGGCGAAGATTTCGACATTGGCCGTGTCGGCGCCCTCGGTCGAAATCTCGAAGGCGCGGATTTCGGTGATGACCTGGTAGTCGATCGCCAGGCCCTGGCCGGGTTTGCCGACGCCGCCGATCTTGCCCGTGTCCTCGAAGGCCTGCACGAGCTTCGCCTGTACCAGCTTCGGCAGGCGGTCGCTCCACTGAGCCTTGGCGAGATATTGCAGTTCCGCGCCGGAGAGGCGGATGACGACCTGATCGCTGTCGAGTGCCTTCAGAGCCGTCGGCTCCGGCACGAGGATCTGCTTGCCGGTCGATGCGCGACCTTCGACGGCCGGCCTTGCCGAAAGACTGTAGGTGTCGTTGACCGCTTTGGTACCGCAGCCAGCAAGTCCTGCTGCCAGCATGATCATCAGGGCGGAGCGCCACGCTCCCGCTACTCGCACGCCCACCAGCCCTGGAAAACTCATACTGCCGTTACCTTTGTCCCACACAACTTCGGTGCATTCCCGATCGAAACACACCACCCGGCCCCACGCCGGCTGTGCCCACCGACTCAGCGTCGGGTGCGGCCATCATATTGCTTTACCGTCTCGCCGCCAAAGAGAAGGCGTTGCGGATCCTTGTCGAACGTCGAGATCGTGTTCTCGAGGCTCTGCACCGTGCGGCGCGTATCTGTGACGAGCGCCTCGACGTCGCGCAGCCCCGAATTCGAGAAGCGCTTGAGGTTCTCCGCAATCGGGCCGATCTGGGCGTTCAGATTGTCCGCCATCTTGCGGAACGAGGCGAGCGTCGCGCGGGCGTCAGCCGAAAGCGACGGCGCGTCCGCATCGCCGAGGAAACCGTCGACCTTCACGAGAATGCTGTCGACCCGGTTGGCCGAAGCGTTCAACTTGCTTGCCAGCTGCGTGACGTCGGTGATCGTGCGGTCGATGTCCTGCTGGCGCGCCGTGATCTTGTCGGCGAACTGCGAGATGTTGGCCACCGTCTTGCGGGCGTCCGCCGTCGCCGCTGTGATGTCGTTGACGACGAGCTCCACCTTCTGCTTGTCGACCGAGGCGACCAGCGTATCGACCCGCTCCAGCGTCTTCTGGGCGTTCTTGCCGAATTGCTCGTAGGTTTCGACCGTGCGCCGGAAGGCAGCGATGGTTTCGGAAACGCCGCCCGAGGCAGCCTTCAGGTCGGTGCTGATCTGCTCGACGTTCGAGACGATCTGATCGATCTTCTTCGGATCCACCGATTTCACCAGAGTTTCGGCAGATTCCAGAGTCGAATCGAGCTTCTTGGACGCAGCACTCACCGAACCGGAGAGTTCCGTCACGCTCTTCAGGAAGTCATCGATCGCGCCGGAATTGTTCGCGAGCGCATTCGAAAACGTCTCGGCATTGCCGATCGTCTTGGTCAGCGGACCGCGCACGTCAGTGACGAAGCCCTGGATGTCGGTGATGGCGCTGTTGGCGCGGTCCATAATCTGGTCGGCCGTCGCGAGCAGGCTGGTGACGCTCGACTGGTCCGCAAGGATACGCGCCTGCGTACCCTTCTCGATCGCAGTCTTCAGGATGTTTTCGTCGCCCTTGTGGCCACCGCTGAGTTCGATATAGGCCGCACCGGTCAGGCCTTGCACTTCCAGCGTCGCCTTGGTCGACTTGAGCACCGGCGCGTCGACCGAAACCTCGGTCAGCGCGATCGAATAACGCGGATCGTTGGCATCGATCGCGAGGTTGCGAACCGTGCCGACGGGAATGCCGTTGAAGCGCACCGGAGAGCCGACCGAAAGGCCGTTGGCCGACCCCGGAATGTTGACCACCAGCTCGATCATCTCGCCGCTACGGCCATACTGCGACATCCAGTAGACGAAGCCGAATGCGGCTGCGACCACGAACACCGTGAAGAAACCGACAATGGCGTAGTTCGCTTTCGTTTCCATTCGTACCGACTACCTTCGTGGCCGCTTCACCGGCTCTACCTCCGATCTCGACGCCTGGGCATCAAAATCGGCTTCTCAAGATTCATTGATCGTTCCGCACGATCGATCGTGCCCGCTTGCCACGGAAATAGGACTGCACCCACGGATCGTCGCAGGCCAGCATGTCTTCCACCGTGCCTTCGACCAGGACCTTCTTCTTGCCGAGAACCGCGATGCGGTCGCAGACCGAAAAGAGGCTGTCGAGGTCGTGAGTCACCATATACACGGTCAATCCCAGCGTGTCGCGCAGCTTGGCGATCAACTCGTCGAACTCCGCCGCCCCGATCGGATCGAGCCCCGAGGTCGGCTCGTCGAGGAAGACCAGGTCCGGATCGAGCGCCAGCGCGCGCGCAAGTGCGGCGCGCTTGATCATGCCGCCCGAAAGCTCCGACGGGTACTTTTCCGCCGCCTCCGGCGCAAGGCCGACCAGCTCGATCTTCACCCGCGCCAGCTCGTCCATGAGGCTCTGCGGCAGGTCGAGATATTCGCGCATGGGCACCTGGATGTTCTCGCGCACCGTCAGCGCCGAAAACAGCGCTCCGTGCTGGAAGAGAACGCCAAGACGCATGTCGAGCGCGATGCGTTCGCCCTCGGTGATGTTATCGTAGTCCGCGCCGAGGATTTCGATCTTGCCGGACCGCTTCGCAAGCAACCTCAGAACCGTGCGCATCAGCACCGACTTGCCGGTGCCCGACGCTCCGACGAAGCCGAGGATTTCGCCGCGGTAGATCTCGAGGTTCAGCTTGTCGAGCACGATGTTGGAGCCGAAACCGACCGTCAGGTCGCGAACGGAAAGCACGGCCTCGCGCCCGTTCGCCTCGGTCGGTTGGTACCCCTCGTGACTCTTTTCGATTGGGTTCACGCTGTTCTCCGCATCAGAAATCAATGGCCGCGTAGAACATGGCGAAGAGCCCGTCGATCAGGATCACGACGAAGATCGACTTGACCACCGAAGACGTCACGTGGCGGCCGAGCGACTCCGCGCTACCGCCAACCTTCAAGCCCTCGACGGCTGCCACGACCCCGATGATGAGCGCCATGAACGGCGCCTTGATCATGCCGGCGGCGATCGACGAAAAATCGATGGCTTCCTGCAATCGGGCAAGGAAGGTTGGGATCGTGATGCCGGAATAGCCCCAGGCAACGAGCGCCGCACCGACGAGCGCCGCGAAGTTTGCGATGATCGTCAAGAGCGGCAGCGCGACGGTCAGCGCCACGAGGCGCGGAAATACGAGTACGCCGACCGGGCTCAGCCCCATCACCTTCAGCGCATCCACCTCTTCACGCATCTTCATCGAGCCGATTTCGGCGGTGATCGCGCTGCCGGAGCGGCCAGCGATCATGATCGCGGTCAGCAGCACCCCGATTTCACGGAGCTGCAGGATGCCGACGAGATCGACGACGAAGACCTCGGCGCCGAAATAGCGCAGCTGGAACGCGCCCTGCTGAGCGATGATGGCGCCGATCAGGAACGACATCAGCGTGATGATCGGCACAGCCTTCACGCCCATGCGGTCGATCTGGTGAACGATCGCCGCCGGCGAGACGCCGCTGTGCCGTCCAAGCTTAAGCTGGGCGCCGCGCACCGCGGACCCCAGGATGTACATCGCAGCGACGATATCTTCCCACGTCGCCGCCATGACCTCGCCGACCGGGGCGAAGATTCGCTGAAACAGCGGCAGCCGTTCGCCGTTCTTTTCCGGCGAACGCAGTTCAGCCGGCAGGGCGTCGATCAGCTCGACATAGCGCTGTCCGCCTTCGGCGAAATGAACGTTGTCGCGCGACGGGCCGACGACACGGGTCATGAAGCGGCGGATGA
The DNA here is from genome assembly GCF_014852185.1 of Ensifer sp. ENS07. Classification (NCBI taxonomy): domain Bacteria; kingdom Pseudomonadati; phylum Pseudomonadota; class Alphaproteobacteria; order Hyphomicrobiales; family Rhizobiaceae; genus Ensifer; species Ensifer sp. ENS07. The sequence continues at coordinate 179,626 of NZ_JACVBE010000002.1, forward strand.
TCCAGGCGCCTGCGGTATCCATCGCCGTCACGCCGGACAGATCGAACTGCGCGGCTCCGTCGCCCTTGCGCGCAAGGCCGTCGAGCTTTGCTGCCATCGCTTCGGCCGTCTCGTGCCGCCAGGTGCCGGTGAAGACATAGCTTCGCCCGCCGCCACTCTCGGACAGCGCGACATCGGCGGTCATCTTGCGGGCGGCTTGCGACACGTGTCTTCTGTTATCCCGATTTGCCTCTGCAAAACTCGTCCAATCTCGATAGATTTGAGGACAAGATTGTGCAGCAGACCTAAAGTGTTACCACGACTGTTGCGCGTCCGACCGGAGGCAACGACTGTGTAAAGATTCGTAAATCCTTCCACCGTCATAACGGCTCGCACCTTTGCTGTCACCCGAACGTTGCGGCGCTATGACGCCGGGCCAACAGATTACCTGCCGGAGACGCTTTCATGTCACTTTCCCTCGATGCCACCGTGGAACATTTCCCGATTGCGGGCACGTTTACGATCTCGCGCGGCTCCAAGACGACGGCAAGCGTCGTCACTTGCCGCATCGGAGACGGTGTCCATACGGGCTCCGGCGAATGCGTTCCCTACGGCCGCTACGGCGAGACGATCGACACGGTGCTCGCCGAAATCGCCGCCATCCGCCACCACATCGAGGCCGGGCTCAGCCGCGCCGATCTGCAGCGCGCGATGAAGCCGGGTGCTGCCCGCAACGCCGTCGATTGCGCGCTGTGGGATCTGGAAGCAAAGCAGAAAAACAAGTCGGCCCATGTTCTTGCCGGCATTTCTTCACCGGAAGCATTGACCACGGCCTATACGCTTTCGCTTGCCGAGCCCGACGCGATGCGCGAGCAGGCCGCCAAATATGCCCACCGCGCGCTCCTCAAGGTCAAGGTGGGCACGTCGGATGATGCTGCCCGCATCCGTGCGGTGCGCGCCGGCGCACCGGAAAGCCGCATCATCCTCGACGCCAACGAGGGCTGGACGCCCGAAACGCTTGCCTATCACTTTGCGATCTGCGCCGAGGAACGGATCGACCTGATCGAGCAGCCGCTTCCCGCCGGCCGCGACGAGGCGTTGGCAACGATCGCCCGTCCCGTTCCGATCTGCGCTGATGAAAGCGTGCACGCGACCGGCGACCTCGCTGCTCTCGTCGGGCGTTACGACGCCGTCAACATCAAGCTCGACAAGACCGGCGGCCTGACCGAGGCACTGCGCATGCGCGATGAGGCGGTCTCGCTCGGGCTCAAGGTCATGGTCGGCTGCATGGTCGGCAGTTCGCTCGCGATGGCGCCGGCGATCCTGGTGGCTCAAGGCGCGGATTTCGTCGATCTCGACGGGCCGCTGCTGCTGGCGCAGGATCGCGAGCCCGGCCTGCGCTACGAGGCCTCGCTTGTCTTCCCGCCGGAGCCGCGCCTCTGGGGTTGAAGATACCAGGCAGCGACGGCAAAGCAGCAGCCGGCAAAGGCGACGACCGACATCGAATAGAAGCCGTTCACCCCGTACCAGGCATAGAAATAGCCGGACAGGAACGTGAAGATCGCGGTGAAGATACCGGTATAGAAGAAGTAGAGCCCCTGCGCCGACGCTTCCTGTGATTCCACCACCCGCTCGACCAGCTTGTGCTGCATGCCGGTGTGCATGATCGCATAGGTGAAGGCGTGGAAGCACTGCAGGATGAAATAGCCGCTGAAGCCGAGATCCATCGGGAAGATGATCCAGCGCACCACGGCGAGAAAGCAGCCGGACAGGATCATCACCCAGACGCTGAAACGGCGGCTGATCGCCTTGGCGAAGATGAACATCGTCACTTCCGCCGCGACGCCCGCGCTCCAGAGCAGGCCGATCTCGGTACCGCTGTAGCCGATGTGCTGCCAATAGATCGCCGAGAAGGCAAAGAGCATCGCGTGGCTGGCGTTGACCAGCGTCACCCCGATCAGCAGCAGCTGCAGGTCGAGCTGCCGCAGCGACTTCGGCGGCGGCTCCGTCAATGCCGTGATCGGTGACGGCCGCCGCGGCTTGCCGACCCGTGGCGCGGCATAGGCCATGATGATCGTCAGGCCGAAGCCGATCGCCATCGCCGGCAGTACCATGTCGCTGCCGAAGATGCCCACCATCCAGCCGCCGAGCATCGTCGCGCCGATGAAGGCGACCGAGCCCCAGAGCCGCATATGGGCGTAGTCGAAGCCCCAGCGCCGCACGCCTGAAAGCGCGATCGCCTCGACGATCGGCACATAGGGAGAATAGACGGCCGACTGCAGCGTATAGATCAGCAGCACCGGCCAGAATTCGCGGAAATAGAACAGAACCACGGCCGTTGCGAGCGACAGGAAACCGGACCAGATCAGGACGATCGCCCGCTCGCCGAGCCTATCGGCAATGACGCCGGCGATCGGCGCCGTGATGACGCGCACGAACATCGGCAACGCCAGAACGACGCCGATCTCGAAGTCGCTCATCGACAGCGTGCTCAGCCACATCGGGAAATATGGCATCGCGAAGCCGTTGACGATCAGCGGCGCACAGAAGAGCAAAGCAATGCGAAGCGCAAAATGGCGCGGCGGAGGGCCCACATAGGCGGGCGCTTGGAAGGGAATCATCGTCTGACCTGATGGCTGTGCCCGATCTCTAGCACGAGCCGGGCGCCCCTCGCCATAACCTAGTTTTCGCGACAGGAATATCGCTGCGCCGCGAAGGTCAGGCCGCGCGCTGGGTCAGCAGTTGGGCGAGCAGTTTGTCCGCTTCGCCAGAGGCTTCGCCTTCGCTGGCGCCACCGCGCATCTGGTGCCAGGTGATCAGTTCCATCGTGCCGTCGTGGTGCTCGGCAATCGCCGTGCAGCTTTCCACCCAGTCGCCGGTGTTGATGTAGCGGATGTCGCCGATCTCCTCGATGACAGCATGGTGGATATGACCACAGATCACGCCCTGCGCATCGTGACGGCGCGCCTCCTCGGCGACCACCTTCTGGAACTCGCCGATGAAGTTGACGGCGTGCTTGACCTGGAGCTTCGCCCAGGACGAGAACGACCAATAGGGCATGCCGAGACGTCGGCGGACCGCAGCAAGCCCGATATTGATGGCGATCGCCGTGTCGTAGGCCCAATCGCCGAGATAGGCGAGCACGCGGGCGTTGCGCACGACGACGTCGAATTCGTCGCCGTGCAGCACGAGATATTTACGGCCGTCGGCCCCCTCGTGCATGTAGCGTTGCGCCACCTCGATGCCGCCGAAATGCACGCCCGGAAAGTCGCGCAGGAATTCATCGTGATTGCCGGGGATGTAAACGATGCGGGCGCCCTTGCGCGCCTTGCGCAGGAGCTTTTGCACCACGTCGTTGCAGTTCTGCGGCCAGTACCAGCTGCGCTTCAGCCGCCAGCCGTCGACGATGTCGCCGACCAGAACGATCGTCTCCGCTTCATGATGCCGCAGGAAGTCGAGCAGGTAGTCGGTCTTGGCGGCCTTCGAGCCGAGATGGATGTCCGAGATGAACAAATTTCGTACGGAGTTGTCTTGCTGCGCCGCCATCATGCGAGCCTCGTCTTCAGGTTATGCTTTCTGCCTTCGTGAAACCAGACTCGTGTTTCAGGAAGATGACATCAACATTGCGTCACCGGTCCCCCCGCTGAAATCAGCACTGCAAAACTGTACCTCGCTTCGAATTCATGCCAAAAGGCACGACCACGAATGAGGAATGTGAGAGCATGAATACGGGCGACAAGACGAAATCCCATACCGGTCCGGCCAGCGGCGACATCGACCAGCAGGCCCTTTTCTTCCACCGTTACCCACGCCCGGGAAAGCTCGAAATCCAGCCCACCAAGCCGCTCGGCAACCAGCGCGACCTGGCGCTTGCCTATTCGCCAGGGGTTGCAGCCCCCTGCATCGCCATTCGTGACAATCCGGAAACAGCCGCCGATTACACAGCGCGCGCCAACCTGGTCGCGGTCATCTCCAACGGCACGGCCGTCCTCGGTCTCGGCAATATCGGTCCGCTGGCTTCCAAGCCCGTCATGGAGGGCAAGGCCGTCCTCTTCAAGAAATTTGCCGGCATCGACGTCTTCGACATCGAAATCGACGCGTCGAGCATCGAGCGCATGGTCGACGTAATCTCGGCGCTCGAGCCGACCTTCGGCGGCATCAACCTTGAAGACATCAAGGCGCCCGAATGTTTCGAGGTGGAGCGGCGCCTGCGTGAAAAGATGCAGATCCCGGTCTTCCACGACGACCAGCACGGAACTGCGATCATCGTCGCCGCCGCCATCCTCAACGGCCTCGAACTCGCCGGCAAGGACATCGCGACCGCCAAGATCGTCACCTCGGGCGCAGGTGCCGCCGCACTCGCCTGTCTCAACCTTCTCGTGACGCTCGGCGCCAAGCGCGAAAACATCTGGGTCCATGACCTCGAAGGCCTCGTCTACAAGGGCCGCGAGGTACTGATGGACGAATGGAAGTCCGTCTACGAGCAGGATAGCAGCAACCGCGTGCTTGCCGACAGCATCGGCGGCGCTGACGTCTTCCTCGGCCTTTCCGCCGCCGGCGTCCTGAAGCCGGAACTGCTGGCGCAGATGGCCGAAAAGCCGCTGATCATGGCGCTCGCCAATCCGACGCCGGAAATCATGCCGGAAGCCGCCCGCCAAGCCCGTCCGGACGCGATGATCTGCACCGGCCGCTCGGACTTCCCGAACCAGGTCAACAACGTTCTCTGCTTCCCGCATATCTTCCGCGGCGCGCTCGACTGCGGCGCAAGCACGATCAACGAAGAAATGAAGATGGCGGCCGTACGCGCCATCGCCGGTCTTGCCCGCGAAGAGCCTTCCGATGTTGCCGCCCGCGCCTATTCCGGCGAGACCCCGGTCTTCGGCCCGGACTACCTGATCCCCTCGCCGTTCGATCAGCGCCTTATCCTGCGTATCGCGCCGGCGGTTGCGAAGGCAGCCGAGGAAAGCGGCGTCGCCACCCGTCCGATCCAGGACTATGACGCCTATCTCGACAAGCTGAACCGCTTCGTCTTCCGCTCGGGCTTCATCATGAAGCCCGTCTTTGCCGCCGCCAAGAACGCCCAGAAGAACCGGGTTATCTTTGCCGAAGGCGAAGACGAACGCGTGCTGCGCGCCGCCCAGGTGTTGCTCGAAGAAGGCACGGCCCGACCGATCCTGATCGGCCGTCCGCAGATCATCGAGACGCGCCTGCGTCGCTATGGCCTGCGCATCCGTCCGGATGTCGATTTCGAGGTCGTCAACCCCGAAGGCGATCCGCGCTACCGCGACTATGTCGAGGACTATTTTGCCCTCGTCGGCCGTCTCGGCGTCATCCCGGAAGCCGCCCGCACGATCGTGCGCACCAACACGACCGTCATCGGCGCGCTCTCGGTCAAGCGCGGCGAAGCCGATGCGTTGATCTGCGGCGTCGAAGGGCGCTACAGCAAGCACCTGCGCGACGTATCGCAGATCATCGGCAAGCGCGACGGCGTGCTCGATTTCTCGGCCTTGAGCCTGCTGATCTCGCAGCGCGGCGCAACTTTCTTCACCGACACCTATGTGAGCTACTGCCCGAGCGCCGAAGAGATCGCCCAGACGACGGTCATGGCGGCACAGGAAATCCGCCGCTTCGGCATCACTCCACGCGCCGCCCTCGTCTCGCATTCGAACTTCGGTTCGCGCGATTCGGAGAGCGCCACCAAGATGCGCACGGCGCTGCAGCTCGTGCGGGAACTCGCGCCCGATCTCGAGGTCGACGGCGAAATGCACGGCGATGCGGCGATCTCGGAAGCGTTGCGCCAGCGCGTCATGCCGGACAGCAGCCTGTCGAGCGAAGCCAATCTGCTGGTTTTCCCCAATCTCGATGCCGCCAACATCACGCTCGGTGTCGTCAAGACCATGACCGACAGCCTGCATGTCGGCCCGATCCTGCTCGGCTCGGCGCTTCCGGCCCATATCCTGTCGCCGTCCGTCACCTCACGCGGCGTCGTCAACATGGCGGCTCTGGCGGTGGTCGAAGCCAGCCATCCGGGTTGAGATGGCAACGCGGAGATCGCCACCGGTCTTCGCTGCATTCGGGCGCCATGCCGGCGCCGGCAAAACCGTATCCGGATGTCGCGCCTGCTTCAGGCGCGGCATCGCTGGTTTTGCAGATCACCCGCGAATCAGCCCCTGTCACGCGGCCGATCGACGACCACAATCAAGGCGTGCGCAATTGGTCTTATACACCAATCGGGAAAGTTTGCGCTGGACAAAAGGTGAACCTCTAACCATGCTGGGGCCTCGGACGAGATTCGGTGTTGTGGCATGACTGAGCAGCAGGCTGTCCTCGACATGCTGGAAATCCTGGAATGTGGCGGCTGCGTCGAGCCCGCTCATTTCTTCACATTGATGCGTCGAACCTTCCGCATTGCCCATCTTCTCTATCTCGAAGCGGAGCCCTATGCGGACGAGCTCAAGGTTTGCCGGCTGCATCACACCTTCGGCGCCTACGCTGCCGAGATCTACCATGCCCGCAGCCTTCACCGGATCGATCCGATCCTGAAGCTGGCGCTTGGCGGCGTGCGGCCGGTGGAATGGACGATGGCGCGGCATCGCTTCCCGGAATGCGAACCGTTGTTCCAGGCAGCCCAGGAAATCGGCATATCCACTGAGGGCGTCGCCTTGCCATTGCCCTCGCCCGCCGGGCGCATGGCGTTGCTCGCAATCAACGTCAACATGACAGCCGGCGAATGGACGACCTATCGCCGCCATCACCTGCGCGATTTCCAGCTGGCCGCCAATCTCTTCCATGCCGCCATGCTGGAGCACGGCGCCATGGCCGGCAGCATTTCGACCCGAGAGATGCGGTTGACCGGCCGCGAGACCGAGGTCCTGACCTGGGCCGCCGCCGGCAAGAGCTATTGGGAAATCGCCACGATCCTCGGCATTTCCGAGCGCACCGTGCGCTTCTTCATGACCAATGCGCGACGCAAGCTGAATGTCGTTTCCAACACTCAGGCTGTGGCACAGGCCGTACGACACGCTCTGATACCCTCCGTTTGACACCCGACAATACGCCTCCACCGAAACCCCTCGAAATCTAGTGGCAAATATCGCGCATTTGAACTGTCGCTAGCGACAGTTACGCAACCGCCGCGAGCCTGACAGCATCGCCCCATCCCCAAACTCGGATGGAGAAAACGATGATCAGGATCCTGAACGGAAAGACCCGCGCACAACACCCGGCGGCCGTCGACGACATGTTCCGGTTGCGCAAGCGCGTCTTCCACGACTTCCTGAAATGGGACGTGCAGACCGAAGGCGACTGGGAAATCGACAACTACGACCAGGCAAACCCGCTCTACGTCCTGTCCTATGCGCCCGATACCGGCCGGCTGCGCGGCGCGCTTCGCCTCCTGCCGACACTCGGCCCAAACATGCTGGACGATACCTTCCCGATCCTGCTCGGCGATAATCCGGAAATCCGCAGCGCTTCGGTCTGGGAATCCAGCCGCTTCTGCATCGAGCCCGAGATCTCGCAGGACCGCGCCTCGAACCAGGTGACGGTCGCGGCCGCCGAACTGATGTGCGGCGTCGGCGAGCTGGGCCTTGCTTCCGGCATCAGCCACATCGTCACGGTGACGGATGTGTTCCTGGAGCGCATGTTCCGGCGCATGGGATGCCCGGGCGAGCGTATCGCCGAACCGCATCGCATCGGCTCCGTTTTCGCGGTTGCCGTCGCCTGGGAAGTAACGCCGGATCTGCTCACGCGGATGAAGGCGGTCGCTGCCATCGAAGGTACCGTGCTCGAACGTCCGATGTCGCTGGAAACCGCCCGCGCCGCCTAAGCGCATCAGTCGATCTGCGCTGTTAACGCAAACCGTCGCTTGTCGTTGCACGATCACCGACAAGCTCTATGATGGAGGCGAAACAGGAATGCCGCTGGCAGCCACCCGCAGAAGGTCGGCGCCGACCTGGCAACAGGAAGAGACTTTCGCCCGTGTTCACGCGCATGAAACACGTCGCTGCGGCCCTTGTGCCTCTGGTTCTGATCGGTGCCGGTCCGTCACTGGCATCGACGGCCTGCGACCGACTGAACGCGCGGCTCGCGCAACTGCCTGACTACGTCGCCAGCAATGCCGATGCGCGCGACTACGCAAGCGCGATCTCGCGGCAGAATATCGAGCTGCGGCGAGCAAAGAACGACCGCCGCCGCGCGGGTTGCAGTGGCGGCAACGCCATTGGCTTCGACGGCGGCGACCCCGACACTTGCTACGGCCTCAACAGCCTGATCGCCGAGATGGAAGACAATCTGCGCATGCTGAAGTCCGAGCGCGAGCAGATCGTCGCCGGCGGCAGCGACGACAGCCGGCGACGCATCCTCGCCGCGCTGGAGATCAACGGTTGCTATGGCGACCGCGAGGAGTTCGCAAGCGTGGAACCGGACGTGCCGGAAAGCCACCGCAACATCGTTGCCGACCTGCCGCCGGAAGACGCCTACGGCCCGATGCTCGGCCGAGGCGAAGACGGCTACGCGCCGCAGGAGCGCTACTATAGCGGCACGCTCAGAACCATGTGCGTGCGCACCTGCGACGGCGCCTTTTTCCCGGTTTCTTCGGATGCGACGCCGGCCGATTTCCCGCGCGACGAGCAGGCCTGTCGGGCGCGCTGCCCGGGGGCTGAGACCGAGCTCTATTTTCACGACCTCAACACGGAAGAGAGCGACAAGATGGTCTCGGCCGTGACCGGCCGTCCCTATACCGAAATGCCCAACGCCTTTGCCTATCGCACCCGCGCCGTCGGAAAACCCGGCCAGTGCGGCTGCCAGATACCCCAGACCGCCTCGACCACACCGAAGGCAAACGGAACGAAGATCGGTGACGACCAGTCGTCGATCATCGTCATCGAGACCAAGAAGCCGGAAGCGGCGAGCAATACCGCCAAGGCGCCGGCCGAAGAGCGGCCTTACGATCCGTCGAAGAACAAGGTTCGCGTCGTCGGCCCGACCTACCTGCCGCAGGAAGAAACCGCCATCGACCTCAAGCATCCGAAGGGACCGGCCTATCAGCCGGTCCAGAATTGATCGGACGAGGCCTTACGCCTTCTCCTTGCTGCGTCCCCATCCGTCTTCGAAAACCAGCTCGTCGAGCGGCAGGCGCTGGCGCCAGCCCTTCACGGCGAGTTCCGGCTGCTGATAGAGGCGATCGACATAGCCGAGGCAGAGCCAGGCAACGATCTCGATATGATCTGGGATGCCGAGAATCGCCTTGATCTCGGCCTCGTGGAAAATGCTCACCCAGCCGACGCCCACCCCTTCGGCCCGCGCCGCAAGCCAGAGGTTTTGCACGGCGCAGACGGTGGAATAGACGTCCATCTGCGGATTGTGGGTGCGCCCGAGTACGACGGCACCGCCGCGCGTGCGGTCGCAGGTGACACAGATGCTGAGCGGCGCCTTGCGGATGCCTTCCAGCTTCAGCGCACGGTACTTGGCCTGTTGTTCCGCCTCGAACATCAGCGCGGCCTCGTCATTGGCGCGGCGAAACGCCTGCCAGACGCGCTCACGCGTTTCTTCCGCCCGCACCAGCACGAAGTTCCACGGCTGCATGAAGCCCACGGACGGGGCGCTGTGCGCAGCGGCCAGCAGGCGCCCGATCAGATCATCCGGCAATGGCGCGGGCAGGAATTCATCGCGCACGTCGCGACGTGTCTCGATGGCACGGTAGACGGCCTCCCGCTCTGGCAGCGAAAAGGCGCCGGCAGCCGCAAGGCCGCCCTTCGGTTCAGTCAGCATCGTTCGATCCCCAACAATGCGAAAACCTCCCGCCGTCCACGCGGGGTTCGGTCTATCTCGCCAGGCCGGTCTTCTGACTTCGGTTCAACCGATCACCTCGCCTTCCCAGATCGATTGAAGATCCAGTGGCAAAACCTTGAATCAACTCAAGGCTCTCTTAGAGGCGATCGTCCCCGTCACAGCGTTGGGCACGTTCCGGAATGACACCGGATTCCCGATTCTCCCGCTTTCGCGGACACCTGACGACGGCACTAAGTGCACAGCCGTTTGAGAAAGACAAGCGCGCCAACCCGGTCGAGACATGGCGCGCCACTTTCCGCCGGCTACTGTCGAGCTTAGTCGTTTGCCTCCGCCTCAAAGCGGAGCGACCGGATGCGGCGAGTCGTCATAGGCGCCCCAGACCGACTGATCGAAGCAAATCACCGATCCGGTTATCAGCCCGGACTCGGCCGACGACAGATAGGCGCAGGCCCGCGCCACTTCAGCCGGATCGACGAGCCGACCGAAAGGCTGGTCGGCCGCCACCTTTTCGAGCCAATCGGCAGCCGCGCCATGAAACTCGCGCTGGATGCGGTCTTCGCCTTCGGACGCCATCCAGCCGATATTCAGCCCGTTGACGCGAATGCGGTTGCGAAGAAGCGCATAGGCCGTGTTTTTGGTCAGCGTTTCGAGCGCGCCTTTCGACGAACAATAGGCGGCAATGAACGGCTGGCCGGCCATCGCCGACATCGAGCCGATGTTGACGATCGTGCCCTCGGTCTTCTCCCGCCGCATGATCTTCACCGCCTCCTGCATCAGGAAGAACGGCGCGCGCACATTGGTCGCGAACATGCGGTCGAAGAGTTCGGGCGTGGTGTCGAGGATCGTGCCACGGTCGGTGATAGCTGCGGCGTTGACCAGCGCATCGACCCGTCCGAATTCCGCGTCGCAAGCGGCGACCACCTTGCGGGCGTCCTCTACTTTTTCCAGATCGGCCTCGACATAGACGACTTTCGCGCCGCTTGCCTTGCCGATCTGCTCGGCCTTCGCCCGCCCCTTGGCGGCGTTGCGGCCGCAGATGACGATGCCTTCAGCGCCGCGCTCGGCGAAAAGGCCAGCAATCGTCGCGCCCAGTCCCTGCGTACCACCGGTGACGATGGCGATCTTGCCTTGCAATTGTCCACTCATCGAATTCCTCCCTCGGAAATGATCGTTTGAAACGGCTGCGGCTCCCGGCTGAAACACACCGGGAGCCTGTCAAATTGTAACTCGCTCGTCAGCTCAGCTTGCGCTTCGCCTGCGCCTCCAGCACCGAGAGAAACTCTTGTTCGCCCGTCCCCGCAGTGAGAGCCTCGCGCATCAACTGCGCCTGCGTCTTCGGCGCCAACCCGCCGAGTGGCGGATCCCGGTCGAGATTGGTGGGGAACGAATAGCCCTCGGCACAGGAGGAGATCGCGTTGGCCGCTTCCGCCTGCGTCAGCGTCCCGCCCGCCAGCAAGGCCCGCAAGGCCGGATAGAGCGTCGCGCTCATGGTCAGTCGGTCAACGGTTTCCATTGCGCGACCGAAGGCCGAAGACACCTGCAGCAGGTTGGCCACGCGGCGGATATCCCGGGAGTGGTTGGTGCCGGCGGCATGGAAGAGCGCCGGGTTGAAGAAGACAACGTCGCCCTTTTCAAGGGGAAGCTGCACGTGGTGTGCGTCGAAATAGGCGCGGAATTCCGGCCGGTTGAGCGCCAGATAGCCCGGCACATAGGTTTGGCTATAGGGCAAGAACAGCGTCGGTCCGCTTTCGAGCGGCATGTCGCAATGGGCAACCGCCCCCTGCAGCGTCAGCACCGGTGAAAGCTTGTGCACATGCGCCGGATACTGCTCGATCACGGCCGCGGTCTGGAAGCCGAGGTGATAATCCCGGTGCGCCGATTGCGCCGCACCGCCAGGATTGACGCGATTGACCTGCGCCGTCATCTGGTAGTTCGGCCCGAGCCAAGCCTCGCTGACGAGCGCTATGACGGCATTGCCGTAATAGGAGGCGAAATTCTCCGGCGCGTTCAGGCAGTGCTTTTCCAGCGAGTTCCAGATGCGGTCATTGGCGCCGGGTTTGGCGAAGTGATCGCCGCCGCCGCTGTTGCTGCGATGTTGCTCTTCGATGATAGCGTCAAAGACCCCGCTTGCGACGTCGATTGCTGTCGTATCGGCAAAGGCGCGCTTGAAAACCGCCACGCCAGGCCCGGTCGCCAGTACCTCGCAGATCTCCGCCAGAACAGAACGCCGCGCCTCGGCATCGCCGCACGCCGCAATCAGCGCGGCGCTGTCATAGATCAGGATATTCTTTTCGCAGCCGGAAGCATGGGGGTAGTCGGACAGGCTGGTTTGGCGTTCGACTTCCGCCCGGAACGATTCGAGATCGCAAGCCTCTTCGGTGAGCCAGACGCGGTCGATCCGCTGGCGCGCTTTGTTGTCGGTCTTCATCGCGTTTCCTCCTCTGGAACATCCTGATGAACACGACTATAGGCGGCGGCAAAACATGATATAGAGCAAGAATCCATCAAAAATCCATCAGGAGAGCAAGGCGATGGCCCATCCGTTTCTGGTCAAGGACATCGCCTTTCAGGCCGGGCTCAGCACCGCGACCGTCGATCGCGTGCTCAACGAGCGGCCGGGCGTGCGCCGCCAGACGGAGGCCCGGGTTCGCGCAGCCATCGAGGAATTGGAGAAGCAGCAGGCCGGCCTCGACATCCAGGGGCGCAAGTTTGCGATCGATATCGTCATGGAGTCGCCACAACGCTTCACCGATGCGGTGCGTCGCGCCTTCGAGAGCGAGGCGATGACCTTCGCGCCCACCGTCTTTCGCTGCCGGTTCCACTTCGCCGAGACGATGCGCCCACAGGAGATCGTGCAACTGCTCGACCGAATCCGGCTGCGCGGGACCGACGGCCTGGTGTTGAAGGCGCCGGACGTGCCCGAGATCGTCGCCGCAGTCGCCCGTTTCGAGATGGGCGGCACGCCCGTCGTGACGCTGGTAACCGACCTGCCCCATTCCCAGCGGACGGCCTATGCCGGCGCCGACAACCGGGCGGCGGGCGAAACGGCCGCCTACCTCCTCGGGGAGCGCTTTTCCGGCGCGCCGGCAACTGTGCTGGTGACCCTTTCGAGCGGCCGCTTTCGTGGTGAGGAGGAACGCGAGATCGGCTTTCGCCGGGTGTTGCGCGAGCGCTATCCGGCAATCCGGATCGTCGAGATCAGCGAAGGCCACGGCCGCGACAGCGAAACCGGCCGCCTGGCTCACGCGGCGCTCTCGGCCAATCCCGATATCAACGCGGCCTATTCGATCGGTGGCGGCAACCGCTCCGTCCTTGCAGCCTTCGAGCGCCTCGAACGTCACTGCGCGCTCTACATCGCCCATGATCTCGACGAGGACAATCTGGCGCTGTTGCGGGAACGGCGCATTCACTTCGTGCTGCATCACGACCTCAGGACCGATGCGCGCACCGCCTTTCGCACGATGATGCTGCGGCCCGGCGCCCAGGCGCCGGCAATCGGCCCGCAGCTCTCCGCCGTGGTGGTGATCACGCCCTACAATGTCCCGGAGTAACGCTGCTGCCGATCCGCGGGTAACGTTCAGGCCGCCGACTGGCCGTCGTTCTTTTCGGCCGGTAACACCATGTCGTCCGCCGTTTCGAAGCGGTTGCGGCCGCGCCGCTTGGCCAGATAGAGCGCTTCGTCCGCAGCCAGCAGCAACTGGCGTGCCGTCAGGCCATGCCGCGGCGCAAAGGCGATGCCGGCGCTGCCGCCGACAACGAGCATTTGGCCCTCGAAAGCGACCGGCGTCTGCGCGTCGGCGATCAGGCCGGCCGTCAGGCTGCGGGCGTCGGCCTCGCTGCAATCGCCGAGAATGACCGCGAATTCGTCACCGCCAAGCCGCGCGACCGTGCCCTTCGGGCCAGCCCGGTTGCGAAAGCGTTCGGCCATGGCCACCAGCACGGCATCGCCGGCGGCGTGGCCGTGGCGGTCGTTGACCTCCTTGAATTCATCGAGGTCGGCATAGACGAGCGTGAACGGATGCGTCGATGCCCGCAACAGGGCTGCCGCCAGCATATCGTCGAAGCCGCTGCGGTTCATCAGCCCCGTCAGGCGATCGTGCTTGGCAAGGTGCCGGTTCAGCGCCTCGCTCTGCTGCAGGGCGGCAAAGAGCGTCGAGAACCGCAGCGCCACGAAGGCCATCAGCAGTGCTGCGACGATCGCCATGATAATGACGCTCGGCAACAGCTCCGCGCGGACGAACCCACCGGGCGATTTCGGCACCCAGGCGGCCACGAGACAGGACGAATCGGAGCAGCGCCCGACAGACGCATAGGCACTGCCTGCAGGCCGCTCGTTGAGCGGAACAAAGGCCAGCCCGCGAATACCCAGCCGTGCCGCGATCTCGCGCGTCATTTTCGGCGTGACCGGCCGAACGGCGACCATGAGCACCGGATCGCGCCGTTCCGCCGGAACCACCAATGTCTCGGGGATGACCGCCTGCACCACGGCAACACTCATGCGCCCACCGATCTCGCGCAGGTCCACCGCGTGGATGCCGGGCACGGCCGGCATCACGGACTGCGCATCTGGCGTCGTGACATCGAGATTGTAGGTGCCGTCGTTGTTCCTGAGCGCATTGTCGTAGCGGCGCTTGGCTTCGTCTACGAGATCATCGACCTCGTCGAGCGGCACGCGGGCCACCTCTGCCGGAACCGATGCGCCGTCCTTGAGCGCCGTCGAAACGGTGCGGGCCGGATCCGTGAAGATGATCCAGGAGAAGCCGTAGTCTTCCCAAAGCCAGCCCGAAAGCTCGTCGGCGACGAAACTCTCGCTGACATGCCCCGTCGCCAGCTCCTCGTAGGTCTTGTCCCAGAAGGACACCTGCGCCTGGAACTGAACGACCGCATCCATCTGGTGGCGCAGCTCGTTTGCGACAAGCCGACGCTCGGCCGAAAGGCCGAAGCGATCGGCCTCGGTGACGGACCGGTCGAGGACATAGATGAGGCTTGCAATGATCAGGACCGCGACCAAGGTACAGGCGGCATGGATCGCCCAGACCGTCTTGTCCCGCTTTGCCTGCCGCAACGCCTTTTCCACCACGCCAGTCCCCCTCGTCCGTACCGGCCCTGCCGGGCATACTAGCACTTGTGGAGGTGCGATGCGCAACGATGGCAGCCGATACTGCCGGCACCCTAGCGACCAAAATCGAAGTTTGGCTTAAATAAGCTGGTGATAAAATACTTAACGATTTCAACCGGCTGAATCGCCCGACAATCAGCGGTCGCAGCGGGGATCAGGAGAACGCGGGCGACTGCCCGCGCCTCCCTCTGCGCATCCTATTGCGGCGCGGCCGCCGAAGCGCGCAGCAAGGCGACGATCTCCGCATTGCCTTGCTCCAGGGCAAGATCGCGTATCGACGGGCCGGCGGCGCCATCGCGCACGCGTGCATTCGCGCCCCTTTCGAGAAGCAGCCGCACCGTTCCTGCCTGCCCGTTGATCACGGCAAAGGCAAGCGGCGTCATCCAGTCGTACTGTGGCTCCGGCCTGCCGCGCCCGCGGAACGTGCCGAACGGCGTTTCGATCAGATCCGGCTGCCGGTCGAGGATGTCGGCGAGGCGCGCGGCCACGCCAAAGGACGCAGCTGCGAAGATGTCGAGCGGCTGATCCTTCAGGAAAGTGACCATCGCGTCCTTGCCGTTGTATTTGGCCCAGCCGATCGGCGGTGCATGATGGTAGGGGTCGCGGGCTAAGGCATCGGCGCCGTGATCGAGCAGGCGCCTCGCCATCGCGACATGTCCATGCAACGCCGCCTCGTGCAACGGCGTGCGCGAGGTCATGCGGTTGACGTCGAAGCCGAGTGAGAGCATCAGCGCCACGGCGTCATGCCGGTCCTCACCCGCCGCCTCGTGCAGAATGGCGGGGTGTGCAGCCTGGGTTCGAGCGACAAGTGTCGGATCCCTATCGACAAGTTCCCTCGCCTCGTCGGCCTTCACTTCCCCAACGGCACGGGCCAGCCGGTCGACATCCTCCAGCGGCGCTTCGGTCGCGCCGCGCGACACGAGGTATTGTGCCAGTGCCGGATCGCCGCCGAGCTCCGCCCATTGATAGGGCGTGCGCCCCTTGATCGGGCGATTGACGTCGGCGCCGTGCGCAACAAGCAGCCGGACGCGATCGGAGATGCGTTTTTCCAGTGCCCAGGCAAGCTGATAGTCGAAGACGCGTTCGCCATTTTCGACCAGGCCGCCATCGTTGCGCACCAGCCAGTTGTTGCGGTCGTCGGCATTAAGGCCATGGTCGAGAAGCAGCTGGAGGCAGGAATTGTCCGGTTCGAACATCCGGTTGTAGAGCGCCTGGCTGTCATTGGCTCGGGCACCGGCATTAAGCAGGAGCCGCGCAAAGGCAAGGCAATCCGGGTGCGGTGGCTGCCGCTCCGGTCCCGCCTCGCCCTCGCCGAAGACGCCGGTCAAAGCCGTGAAACGATACTGGCCGTCGTCGAGCCAGTAGACGTTCGGATCGGCCCCGCGCGCAATCAGGCGGGCGCCCGCCGGCAGCGACGAGCTGCCGGGAACGCGGGCATATGCGGCGTAGAGCAACGGCTCCCAGTCGAACGGACCGCCGCGCTTCTCTGCGAGTTTCGGGTCGCGATCGAGAAAGCGGTCGATCGCCGCGGCGTCGCCGAGCGCAGCGGCCACGTGAATGTTGTCCCCGGCAATCTCAGGATGGTCCTTGAGAAGGTCGAGTGCCTGAGCGAACCGCTCGGGATCGGCAGCGACGTCGCCGAAATAGGAGACTGTCGCCAGAGCGAGAAAGCGGTTTGCGACCTGTTCGGTCGACGGCGTGCCGGTCTCGGCTTTCTCCAGATGCCGCTTCAGCCGTGTCCAGCTGGCAAAGCCGAATTCGCGGGCAAGCACCAGCTGGGCATCCTGAAGGCCCATTGCGGTCGGTTCGGAGAAATAGGGAAGCGCCCGCTGTCTTGCGCTGGCATCGCCAGCCTTGACGGCCTTCAAAAAGGCCTTGGCCTGCTTGCGGATCGTATCGAGGGTAATGTTCGCGGAAAGATCGCGCGTGATCATGAAAGACCTCCTTTCATTCACGTCCGGTATCCGCGCCCACAGACTGAAAAGAGGTGTGGCAACCAAGTTCAGTGAAACAGGTGGGCCTTGCCCTTCCCGCGGATCGGATGCGCCCTGCGAACGACCTCATCGCTAGCATGGCCTCGATATACTTGTCCAGCGCGGTCAGCTTTCCCGTTCGTAGCGGACGAAGGCGAAACGATCGCCCGTAGGCGCCCAGTTGGGAACGTTGATCGTTCCCTGCCCGCCGAAGAGCTCGAACAGGATGCGGGCATTGCCGCCGTCCAGGTCCATCAGCCTCAACCGGACATCGAGATCCCTCGGATGATCGAAGACGTCGCCGTCATAGGAAAGCACGAGCAGATGCTTACCGTCAGGCGACGGATGCGGAAACCAGTCGCCATAGGGGCTGTCGGTGATGCGCGTGACGTCGCTACCGTCCGGGCGGATCCGCCAGATCTGCATCTGGCCGGTACGGCTCGAGTTGAAATAGATCCATTCGCCGTCTGCCGACCAATCGGGCCCGTCGTTGCGGCCCTCCCCATGGGTGAGCCGCCGCTCCTCGCCGCCGTCGACGGAGATCGTATAGATGTCGAAGACCTGGTCGCGGATGCCGCAATAGGTCACCGTGTTCCCGTCGGGCGACCAGCCGTGCCAATAGGAAGGCAGGTTGCGGGTGACGAGCCGCGGCGTGCCGCCTTCGGCCGGCAGCAGGTAGATCGCCGATTTCCCGAACTCGGTCTTGTCGCTGATCGCGATCGTCGTGCCATCCGGGGAGAGGCCGTGGTCGTTGTTGCAGAGCGTCGCAAAACCGGTATCGATCTCCACCGGTTCGGAACCATCAAGGCCAAGCCGATAGAGCCTGCCGTCACCGTTGATGATCAGATGTGAGCCGTCCCGCGACCAGTTCGGTGCCTCGACCAGCCGGTCCGTCTGCCAGACAACCCGCGTTTCACCTGTTGCGATGTCATGGATTTCGACGGAACTGCGCATGCTCTTCTCTCCCGGACGAGGCCGCTATTTCTTGTCTTCACCCGCCGGCAGAGTCGCCAGAACCTTGGAACAGACCGATTGCATCAGAACGGAATCGCGTCGGTCCCGCCAGGTGGTGACCAGACCCCAGGCCAGCAGGAGCAGGATGCAGATGAAGGCAACGCCGACGACGGTGAGGCTTCCGGTCGCAAGGCCATAGACCCCAAAGACCGCAGGCGTCGCGAAATAGCCGATCTGCGCCGAAAGCTGCCGGCCGGCGGAAACGTCGCTTGCCGACCACAGTCGCAGGAGCCGGATTTCCTCGTCCGTAAAATCTGCACGGCCCTGTCGGCCGTCCGTCTCTTCGGAGAGGATATCCATCGCCTAGCCCCGGTCGCGGAAGCGGTTGGTGATCGGGTAGCGGCGGTCGCGTCCGAAGTTCTTCTTGGTGATCTTGACGCCCGGCGCCGATTGCCGGCGCTTGTATTCGGCGATGTAGAGCAGATGCTCGACCCGGTGAACGGTCACCTCGTCATGGCCGCGGGCGACGATCTCGTCCGTCCCCATTTCCTTTTCCACCAGGCATTCGAGAATGTCGTCGAGCACCGGATAGGGCGGCAGCGAATCCTGGTCCGTCTGGTTGGGACGAAGCTCGGCCGAAGGCGCCTTGTCGATAATGTTCTGCGGAATGACGATGCCGGAAGGACCAAGCGCGCCCGGAGGAACCGTGGTATTGCGCCAGCTCGAGATGGCATAGACCTGCATCTTGTAGAGGTCCTTGATCGGGTTGAAGCCGCCGTTCATGTCGCCATAGAGCGTGGCATAGCCGACCGACATCTCCGACTTGTTGCCCGTCGTCACCACCATCGAGCCGAACTTGTTGGAGATCGCCATCAGGATCGTGCCGCGGGTGCGGCTCTGCAGGTTCTCCTCGGTGATGCCGGATTCCGTGCCTTCGAACGTATCGGAGAGTGCGCTGAGGAACCCTTCGACCGGCTCGGAGATCGGCACGATGTCGTAACGGCAGCCGAGGGCCTCGGCGCATTCCTTGGCGTCCTTCAGCGATTCGTGCGAGGTGTAGCGGTAGGGCAGCATGACCGTGCGCACCCGCTCCTCGCCGAGCGCATCGACGGCGAGCGCTGCGCAAATGGCGGAATCGATACCGCCGGAGAGGCCAAGCACGACATTCTTGAAGCCGTTCTTGTTCACATAGTCGCGGAAGCCGAGCATGCATGCGCGGTAATCCGCCTCCTCCCGCTCCGGCAGGCGCGACTTCAGGCCGTGCTCGCAATGCCAGCCGCTCTCGCCCTTCTTCCACTCCACGATCGAGATCGCCTCTTCGAACTGGCTCATCTGGAAGGCGAGCGACTTGTCGGTGTTGAAGGCGAAGCTGGCGCCGTCGAAGACCAGTTCGTCCTGGCCGCCGAGCTGGTTGGCATAGATCATCGGTAGGCCCGTCTCGATCACCTGCTTCAGCACGACCTGATGGCGCACGTCGACCTTGCCGCGATAATAGGGCGAACCATTCGGCGACAGCAGGATTTCAGCACCGCTTTCGGCCAGCGTCTCGCAGACGCCGAGATCGCCCCAGATGTCCTCGCAGATCGGAATGCCGATGCGCACACCGCGGAAAT
This sequence comes from Ensifer sp. ENS07, assembly GCF_014852185.1. Taxonomy (NCBI): domain Bacteria; kingdom Pseudomonadati; phylum Pseudomonadota; class Alphaproteobacteria; order Hyphomicrobiales; family Rhizobiaceae; genus Ensifer; species Ensifer sp. ENS07. Next base: position 199,056 of record NZ_JACVBE010000002.1, read on the forward strand.
TGACCGGTCCCGGCATCTCGCCCGGATCGAAGACGCGCTTCTCGTCGAACTCGCCGTAGTTCGGCAGATCGACCTTGTCGCGGATCGCGATCACCTTGCCATCGTCGAGTACTGCCACGGCGTTATGTCGGCCGGTCTTCGACAGGCGCGGGAAGCCGATGATGACGCCCGGGCCGCCATCGGCCGTCTCGGCGGCCAGCTTTTCGACGGCCTGGAGGCAGGCCTTGAGAAAGGCCGGCTTCAGAACAAGGTCTTCCGGCGGATAGCCCGAAATGAACAGCTCCGTCAAAAGCAGGAGATCGGCGCCCTGTCGCGCCGCATCGGCGCGCGCCTCACGCGCCTTGGCCAGGTTTCCGGCGATGTCGCCCACGGTCGGATTGAGCTGGGCAACGGCGATACGAAGGAGCGAGGGGGCGTTTTTATGGGCGGTCATGAGCGGGCCTGTCGGTCTGTCCTGAACGATTGCATCTGACTTTCGCAATGTTCTTTAGCGCAATCTGCGGAAAAATACCCACAGCCAATCGCAGCCACGCGAAAAAAACCGAAAACTTCTGTTTTTCCCGGTCCTTATACTGGGCCGTTCGTGCGGCTTCACGCCACGAAAAGCCACCCTCCATTCCCGTTAAGAAACCATTCATCCCCTGTTCAAAATGACGGGCGTATGACAGTTACACGACGCATTTATGAAATTGGAGAATATGTTGGCCAGTATCGATTCCGCTGTCGCGCGAGGCTCACGTGTCTATGCCGACCGACCCGGCTTCGCCGCACGGCACGCCAAGACGCTCGCTTCCACGCGCAGCGCCCTGTTCTCCCTGTTCGTTGCAACTGCCCTTGTCTTCGCCGTTGAACTGATCGTCCGTCAGTCGCTGACCGACACCCTTTCCTACGTCCTCGACCCGACGCGCCCGGCGCTGACGACCATCGGCATATTCTTTCTCATTCTGCTCGCTGTCGACGGTATTTTCGGCCGCGAGCACAAGTCCGCCGTGGTGATCGCGCCGCTGGCACTTCTGCCGGCCGTCATCTGCCAGCAGAAGCAGGTGTTCCTGTCCGATCCGCTCTATCCGACCGACTTCCTGTTCGGCCGCCAGATCATGGAGCTGATGCCCGTGCTGGTAAAGGACCGTCCGTGGACGGCGCTCGGCATCGCCGTCGGCCTGGTTGCCACCGTCGTCGCCATCGCCCTCCTGTTGCGCTTTGCCTGGCGGACCTTCCCGAAGCTGACGACCCGCGAGCGTGTCGCCCGCCTCGCCTTCGCGCTGCCGCTGCTCGTCGCCTTCTGGAACATCATGGATTACAACCAGTTTTCCTGGATCCGTGATCGCCTGAAGGTCATCCCGATCATGTGGGACCAGACCGAGAACTATAAGCACAACGGCTTTGCGCTCGCCTTTGCGATCAACCTGCCGATGGCCAATGTCAGCGCGCCCGCCGGCTACATGGCCGACGCGATCGACCGCATTCCGGTGAAGCCGCTTCCCGCCGGCACCTCGCACCGCGGCAAGCCCGACGTCATCGTGCTGATGAGCGAATCCTTCTGGGATCCGACCCGCCTGCCGAACGTCAAGCTGTCGCCCGACCCGATGCCGACGATCCGTGAAATGCAGTCGGGCAACGTCTTCTCGCCGGAGTTCGGCGGCATGACCGCCAACGTCGAGTTCGAGGCGCTGACCGGCTTCTCCAACGCGTTCCTGCCCTATGGCAGCATCCCGTACCAGCAGTACATCCGCAATCCGATCCCGTCGCTTGCCACTTTCTTCCGTGGCGAAGGCTACGTCTCGCGCGCCATCCATCCGTTCCAGAGCTGGTTCTGGAACCGCACCGCCGTCTACAAGGCCTTCGGTTTCGACATGTTCAAGTCGGAAGAGAACATGCCACCGATGCAGAAGCGCGGCATCTTCGCCTCGGACGACTCGCTGACCAACGAGATCATCCGCCAAGCCGACGCGATGGACGACCCGTTCTTCTTCTTCGCCGTCACACTCCAGGGCCATGGCCCCTATGAGGCCAACCGCTACGCCAACAACACCATCAAGGTCGAAGGCGATCTGCCCGAGGCCGACCGCCAGGTTCTTGCCACCTACGCGCAGGGCATCAAGGAGGCTGACGACAGCCTGAAGAAGCTGATGGACTGGGCCAAGAACCGCGATCGCGAAACGGTTATCGTGCTCTTTGGCGACCATCTGCCGCCGCTTAACACCGTCTATACCAGCACCGGTTTCATGAAGGGTGTGACGGCGGAGCGCAAAGGTTCGAAGGAGCAGATGAAGGCGCAGCATGAAACGCCGCTCGTCGTCTGGTCGAACAAGACTGGCCCGAAGAAGAACGTCGGCACCATCAGCCCGGCCTTCCTCTCCTACCAGATCCTCAAGCAGTCCGGTTACGAGCATCCCTACTACACCGGCTTCCTCGGCAAGGTGTATGACCAGTACCGCGTCGTCGACCGCTACATGCTGATCCGCAAGAATGGCAAGGAAGTCGCCGAGTGGTCGCGCCAGCCGAAGGTGCCGGCACTCCTGCGTGACTACCGCTTCCTGCAACACGACATGATGTTCGGCGACCGCTTCTCGACCGACCGGTTCTTCAAGTCACACGCTGATCTCTTCGCCAGCGTCGAAACCCACTGATCGAAGACCGGAGCGGCCAGCAACCGCTCCGGTCCTTGCGGCATTTTCGCGTACCGCGTGATTTCCTTGCGGCGCTGACGCGCTAGATTGTCTCCGGCCAACTCCGGAGATCGCCATGCCGCACTTCAATGACATATCGAAACAGCTTTTCGGCAAGCCGCTCAGCGAGCTCGGAGAGATCGAGCGCCGCATTCTTACCCATGCCCGGGACCGACGCACGCTCGCCACCGATTCACATGCCGCCTTCACGGCACGGCTCTCCTTCGGCGACAGGCTCGCAGACAACATCGCCCGCGTCGGCGGCTCCTGGAGCTTCATCATTGGCTTCTGCGGCTTTCTCGTCTTCTGGGTTTTGCTGAACACCATTCTGCTCGCCACCGGCGCCTTCGATCCCTACCCTTATATCTTCCTCAACCTGATGCTTTCGATGCTCGCCGCGCTGCAGGCTCCGGTCATCATGATGTCGCAGAACCGCCAGGCGGAGCGCGACCGCTTCGCTGCCTCGAAGGATTACGAAGTCAATCTCAAGTCGGAAGTCGAACTGATCGCACTGCATCACAAGGTCGACGACGTGTTGCTGCGCGAGATCTCCGAATTGCGCGCGGACCTGGCGACGCTCAACCGGCAGCTCGAACGCTATCGCACGCCCCCCGGACAGGAGTGACCGGCCCCCGGCCGAACCGGGACGATGCGCTGGCGATACGCAAGCCTGCCCTCGCGCGGATTCGGCGCCCGGACGCGGGCGCGCAGCCGCCGCGACAGGGCGAAAACTAGCTAATTTTCATAAATACTAATTCAACTGTGAATACACATTTTGCAACATTTGCGAAATGCATTGGGATTCAACAACTTATCGGAGTATGAAAAAATTAATATTTGAGGATCACGTTATGGGTGCAGGGACATTCGAGAAATACAGCAACGTGGGTACGCGGAGATGCTGCAATGTCCAACTTCAAGCGCCTGTTAGGCGGCCGGGACGGGGCCGCTGCGATCGAATTTGCAATAATAGCACCACTCTTCTTCATGTGCGTGCTGACCCTGATCGCCTATGGCGTCTATCTCAGTGCCGCCCATTCCATTCAGCAGATTGCTGCCGATGCCGCCCGCACAGCCATCGCCGGCCTCTCCCAAACCGAGCGTGAACGGCTCGCGACCGACTATATCCGTCGCACGACGATGGATCAGGCCTTGATCAAGTCGTCGCGCATGACCGTCACCGTCAGGGACGACGCCAACAACGCAAACCAGTTCACCGTCCGGATCAAATACGACGCCGGCGACCTGCCGATCTTCAACCTGTTCACATTCGCCATGCCGAGCGAACAGATCGAGCGCTTCGCAACCATCCGCATCGGAGGGGTCTGATATGCTGTGGAAACCCATGCGCTCCCTCGCCCGAGCCCGTAGCGGCAATATCGGTATCTCGGCCGCCCTGGCCATGCCGTTGGTGATCACGTCCATGGCCCTTGCGATCGACTACGGCTACCTGACCGTCCAGAAGCGTGAAATGCAGTCTTCGGTCGATCTCGCTGCGATCGCGGCAGCGGCCAACGTCTCCGCCGCCGAGAAGGCCGTGCTCAACCACTTCGCCAACAATGGCCTGAACTACGGCGTATCGACGCCGAACGGTTTGTTGACCATCGACGGCAAGACCCTGCCGCCCGGTGACATCAGCACCGCCAAGCTTGATGGCGTCGCGACCGTAGCGCGCGGGCGCTACGTCCCCGATCCGTCGGTCGATGCCGGCCAGCGCTTTATCAAGGACGCCACGCCCACGGACGCCGTGCAGGTGATGCTCGAAAGGAAGGGCGACATCTTCCTCGCCTCGATCTTCAGCGCCCCGCCGGACCTCAGCGTCTACGGCACGGCGGCGAGCTCGAAGATCGCGGCCTTCTCCGTAGGCTCCCGTCTTGCAAGCCTCAATGATGGGCTGCTCAACTCCATCCTCGGGCAGATGCTCGGAACGACGATCTCGCTCAAGGTCATGGATTACCAGGCGCTCATCGACGCCGATATCGATATCCAGCCCTTCCTGAAGGTCATTGCGACCAGGCTCAACCTGACGGCTGCGTCCTATGAAGACGTGCTCAAGGCAAACCTGACGATGCCGCAGTTGCTTGCCTCCATGCGGCTCGTCCAGGGCCTGTCCGGAACGGTCACGGCCGCACTCAAGAGCATCGAACTTTCGACCTCGAACGACAAGCGCACTTTCACCTTGGCGCAGATCCTCAACCTCGATCCGAAGAAGAGCCTGCAGGTCGACGCCGGCTCCGATTGGGCGATGCGCGTAAGCGCGCTGCAGATCGTGTCGGCGGCTGCAGCCATCGCCAATGGCGAAAACCAGATCGCCCTCAATGCCGTGGCCGGCCTTCCGGGCATCGCATCTGCCAAGGTCAAGCTTGCGATCGGCGAGCCGCCCGTCGAAACGCCAAGCCACCGCCTCGGCACGCCCGGCGCAGCAATACGCACCGCCCAGACCCGCCTTGCCGTCGAAGTCAACGTCGATGGCCTGGCCGCCCTTGCCGGCATTCGCATCCGCCTGCCGATCTATGTCGAACTCGCCTATGCGGAAGCCAAGCTCGCCGACATCAGGTGCTATGGCGGCACGCCCGAAAATGCTTCGGTCAGCGTCGATGCGGTGCCCGGCATTGCCGAAATCGCCATCGGCGACGTCGATCCGGCGGTCCTGTCCAACTTCTCGTCAGACGCGCGGGTACAAAGAGCCAAGCTCGTGGACGCCCTGGTGGTCAAGATCGATGCGCTAGCCCATGTCGAGGCGCAAAACCTCAAGCCGACGCGCCTGAGCTTCAGCCCGTCCGAGGTCGCGGCCCGGTCGATCAAGACGGTCTCGACCAAGGACATCCTGACCTCGACGACGCAAACGCTCCTCAACAATCTCGACCTGAACATACAGGTCCTGTTCCTGACGCTCGGCAGCCCGACCATCGTGCAGCAGGCATTGGCCCAAACGCTCGGAGCCGTTACCAAGCCGGTCGACGATCTGCTCTACAACCTTCTGCTGCTCGTCGGCGTACGGGTCGGCGAGGCCGATGTCCGCGTCACCGGCGTCAAGTGCCAGTCGCCGGTCCTCGTGCAGTAGACCCGTTCGAACGGGGCGTTCGACGGCCACCGTCAACGCCCCGTTGAACAAATTCGGTTGCTGACACGTTATGCACAAGGTAGCCCTAGTAAAAGGAATGCAGCTGAGCGCGGCTGGCCGGCGGGGCACCGAGTGTGCCCTTCACTTGGCGGGCCGCGCAAGCATTGGGGGTGTGCGCAGCAGATGCATGTGATGGCAGAGCAGGAAGGCGCAGCGCGGGATGGCTCGCTCGCCTTCACCGCGGAAGGTTTTCTTTGTCATCCGGAGTTACGCAACGTGCTCCAGGCGAGCGCGCGCGATCTGATGGCGGCCTACGACATGTTCCCCCGCATCGCTCGCCTTGTCGCCTCCCACCAGAAATGGACGCTCAGCCAGGCCGTCTACGCCCTGCACCTCGAGCGTGAGCCCGGCAATCCCGAAACGGGGGTTACGACCGCCCGCCTTCTCAAGTTCATCCATGAGACCGGCGGCGCCAGCCGCAATACCGCCGCTGCCTTCATCGCCGAACTGCTGACCTACAAGCTTTTGCGCGACGCGGAGGGCGGCCGGGGTCGCAAGAAGATCCGTCCGCTAGAGCCGACCGAAATCAGCGAAGGCGCCATGCTGCGCTGGTTCATGAGCCAGATGGGAACGCTCGATCGCTTCGACGGCCAAGGCCGTGTCGCACGCGTCGAAGCCGACCGCACCGTTTTCGAACGGGCTCAGCCAATCGCCGCCCGCCTGCTGCTTTCGGATCGCCGGTGGACCCAGCCGCCGGAAGGTGTCGCGGCTTTCGTCTGGACCGAGTGCGGTGGCCTCCTGCTCGACGATCTCATGGCGCGGCCGAAGAGCCTTGAGCCTGTGGACGGCAAAGTCTGGCTGGAGGCGAACCTCTCGGATCTCGCCACGCATTACATGATCTCGAACACCCATATCCGGCGCATCTTCACGCGGGCCCAGGACCTGGGCTTGCTTGGAAGAGCCGATGAGGGGCAGCGCGGCCTGTTCTGGTTGAGTGAGCGGCTGATCGAGGAATATTGCCAATGGCAGGCAGTTAAGCTTGCCGGCCTTGCCAATGGCTTCGAGCAGGCCGAGCGACAGGCGGCAAACCCGCCGGCCTGAACCTCAGACGCGGCCGGCTGCGAATTTCGGCAGGTCGTCCTTGATCTCGTAGAAATCGCCCTGATCTTCGCAGAAGATATGGTAGCCCGGCTTCAGCACCGTCGGCTTGTCAAAGGCGCCCGCGAGGATCGAGGTGTAATCCGAACCGTCCGCCTTCCAGAACAGCGCTGACCCGCATTGACGGCAAAAGCCCCGGCTGGCGCTGTCACTGGCCCTGTACCAGGTTACGTTTTCCGCGCCCTTCAGCTCGAAGTCCTGGTCCTGCACGTTGGTGGCGGCGTAATAGAGCCCGGTCTGCTTCCGGCATTGGCTGCAGTGGCAGAAGATCAGCTCGCGCAACTCGCCGCGCGCTTTGAAGCGAATGGTGCCACAAAGGCAGCCCCCGTGATGAATGTCCTGCATTGCCCCTCCCCAAGTTCATGACCCCTCGATCCTGCCATGGAGCGTGCCGACGCAAGCCACAGCCCGCGCCGCGCCCTGCTCCAGACACGAAAATGCCGGGCCAGCTTCCAGAGCCGGCCCGGCATTGTCAAATTCAAAGCATCCAAGCGACGTTCAGAAAACCTGAACAATGCCAGAGATTTAGATCAGCCGTTGACGACCATCTTCTTCTCGTCGCGGCCGCCCTTCATGCGTTCGGCGAGCAGGAAGGCGAGTTCCAGCGCCTGGTCCGCGTTGAGGCGCGGATCGCAATGGGTGTGGTAACGGTCGGCGAGATCGTCGCCCGAAAGCGCACGCGCACCGCCGGTGCATTCCGTCACGTCGTTGCCGGTCATCTCGATATGGATGCCGCCCGGGTGCGAACCCTCGGCGCGGTGGATCTGGAAGAAGCTCTCCACTTCCGACAGGATCCGCTCGAACGGACGGGTCTTGTAGTTGTTGAGCGTAATCGTGTTGCCGTGCATCGGGTCGCAGGACCAGACCACCTTCTTGCCTTCGCGCTCGACCGCACGGATGAGGCGCGGCAGATGCTCGGCCACCTTGTCATGGCCGAAACGGCAGATGAGCGTCAGGCGGCCGGCTTCGTTGGCCGGGTTCAGAAGGTCGATCAGCTCCAGCAGGCCATCGGCCGTCAGCGACGGGCCGCACTTGAGGCCGAGCGGGTTCTTGATGCCGCGGCAGTATTCGATATGCGCATGGTCGGGCTGGCGGGTACGGTCGCCGATCCAGATCATGTGGCCGGACGTGGCGTACCAGTCGCCCGAGGTCGAGTCGACGCGCGTCAACGCCTGCTCGTAGCCGAGCAGCAGCGCCTCATGGCTGGTGAAGAAATCGGTCTCGCGCAGGCTCGGGTGGTTTTCCGAGGTGATGCCGATCGCCTTCATGAAGTCCATGGTCTCGGAGATGCGGTCCGCAAGCTTGCGGTAGCGTTCCGCCTGCGGGCTGTCCTTGACGAAGCCGAGCATCCACTGGTGCACGTTGTCGAGGTTGGCATAGCCGCCCATCGCAAACGCGCGCAGAAGGTTCAGCGTCGCAGCCGACTGGCGGTAAGCCATGATCTGGCGTTCCGGGTTCGGAATGCGCGCTTCCTCGGTGAACTCGATGCCGTTGATGATGTCACCGCGGTAGGACGGAAGCGTCACGTCACCCTGCTTCTCGATACCCGAGGAACGGGGCTTGGCGAACTGGCCGGCGATACGGCCGACCTTGACCACCGGCTGCTGCGCGCCGAACGTCAGAACGACGGCCATCTGCAGGAAGGCGCGGAAAAAGTCGCGGATCGTGTCAGCGCCGTGCTCGGCAAAGCTCTCGGCGCAGTCGCCGCCCTGCAGCAGGAAGCCGCGGCCTTCGGCGACATTGGCGAGGGCACTCTTCAGACGACGGGCTTCGCCCGCAAACACCAGCGGCGGATACTTCGCGAGGCGCGCTTCGGTCGCCTCAAGCGCTGCCAGGTCCGGATATTCCGGCACCTGCTGGATGGGTTTCTGCCGCCAGCTGTTTGGAGTCCAAGTCTGTGCCATTTCGATCACCTGTTGTCTGCCGCGGATCCAACCGCGCGGGTCACGCCCTGACGGCCAATGGCGGCCGCCCGGTATTCTGAAATTTCACTCAACATCCGCTCGCCCTGCCCCGGTCACTTAGCCAAGCCTCGTGCCCGCCCAGCCGGAAACGCCGCGGAATGCGGGCTTATAGACGTTAAGGAAACGCTTGGAAAGCCATCCTACCAGAATTCATTGCTTTGCAGGGCGCCCGGGGCGCAACGATATTTCCGCGGAGCGCACGATCCCGAAAGTCTTACTCCCTATATCGAAAGAACGATACGCAGTTTCAATGGGATAGTGGCATCCCTGATGCTACAGCCGCCGCCAAGATAGGCGACAGATTGTTCAGCGATCGTGCCCGGCGGCTTGCGGCCGGCAATGGCTGGCCCTCACGTCCCAGCGCGCGCCTGTGCGTTCGGTGAGTGGCGCATCGGAACGCGTCAAGCGCGCGTCCGATCTGCGCCGGTTAAGCAGAAAAGAGAAGGCCGGCAGCACCCAGTGCAGGCCACGCCACTCCGGTCCGTCGAGCGGATCATCCAAGCCGTTGCGTGACCCGCGGCGACGTTCACGCTGCAGAACCGTCCACATGACCGCCCAATGTTCAAACATGGTCTCGCCTCCTTTGCCTTGAGACAATGGGAGACCTAATGTCTTCGCCGGCAGCGTTGTAGGCGCACCGTTGAAAGACGTCTTTCATCCGCGAACGGAAGTCAGGGCGGACGACCCGCGCTACTACGAGACAATGACCGCCATGGAGTGCTTATGGCCGAGGCAGCCTGGGACGATTTGAAACTGTTTTATCACGTTGCGACCGAGGGTGGCTTGAGCGGGGCTGCCACGCGAACGGGGTTGAGCGCGCCGACCATCGGCCGCCGCATGCTCGCGCTCGAGCGAGCGACCGGCAGGGCACTCTTCATCCGCAGTCAGCAAGGCTATCGCCTCGCCCACGATGGCCAGATCCTCCTCGAACATGTCCGTGCCATGCGGAATGCCGCCGCAAATATCTCCGACTGGCACCGCGACGCCTTCGCCCTGCCGATCGTGTCAGTCGCAAGCGACGCCTGGGTCGCAGGTTTCGTCGCCGATCATTCAACCGATATCCGCGCCGCTGGCGACAGTTTTCGCTTCTGCTGCAAGCATGCGCATCGCGGCCTCGACTTGACCTTCAGAGAGGCCGATGTGGCCGTCCTGTACGAACAGCCCCGCTCCGGCAACGTGGCCGTGCGCCGCTCGGTGAACATCGCCTATGCCGTCTATCGCGCCGGCAACATGCCGGAGCGCGAGGACTTTCCCTGGATATCGATTGGCACCGAAGTTGCCAGCTCGCCGGCTGAAAAATGGGTCTTTGAAAACCGCGAGCAGCAGATCCATACGTGGACCGACAGTGCCGCCCTTCTCGTGCGGCTGATCCGCAATGGCGCCGGCCGCGGCGTCCTGCCCGCCTTCGTCGGCGAAGGTGATCCATTCCTGAAGCGCGAAGGCGAATTGATTGAGGGCCTGACGCATCCGTTGTGGATCGCGGCAAACGACGACGACCGGCGCCGTCCGGAAGTCCGGACGGTCATCGATCGCCTCGCCGATCTTTTCAAACGCGAGGAGGCGCGGTTTGCAGGAGCTTCCGCCTGAGGCGGCTCAGACCCGCTCGCCCTTGCGGATGCGATAGGACGGCGAATACATCGTTACCAGCTCTTCCGCCGCCGTCGGGTGCACCGCCATCGTCCGGTCGAAATCGTCCTTGGTGCAGCCGGCCTTCAGCGAAATACCGAGCAGCTGCGCCATTTCGCCAGCGTCATGGCCAAGGATGTGAGCGCCGAGCACCTTGCGGTCGGCGGCATTGACGATCAGCTTCATGATCATCTTTTCCTTGCGGCCCGAAAGGGTCGCCTTCATCGGCCTGAACTCGGCGCGGTAGACTTCGAGTTCGTCGAACCGGCGCGCCGCTTCCTCTTCGGTCAGACCGACAGTACCGATTTCCGGCTGCGAGAAGACGGCAGTCGCGATCAGATCGTGGTCCGGCGACACCGGATTGTTCTTGTACTCGGTCTCGATGAAGCACATCGCCTCATGGATCGCGACCGGCGTCAGCTGAACGCGGTCCGTCACATCGCCAAGCGCATAGATGCCGGGCGCGCTGGTGCGCGAGAAGGCGTCGACGATGATGGCGCCGCGCTCGTCCGTCTTGACGCCGGCGGCCTCCAGGCCGAGACCTCTGGTGTTCGGCACACGCCCGAGCGCCAGCATGACCTGGTCGGCGACGATGTCGCCGTGCTTCATCGTGTGCGCGACGCGCTTGCCGTCGGCGTCGAGCGTGACGGACTGGATAATGTCCTCGCAAAGGATGCGGATGCCCTTCTCCTCCATAGCGACGTGCAGCCCGCGGCGCAGGTCATGGTCGAACCGCGAGAGAATTTCCTTGCCGCGATAGATCAGCGTCGTCTCGACGCCGAGGCCGTGGAAGACATTGGCGAACTCGACGGCGATGTAGCCGCCGCCGGCGATCAGGATCGACTTCGGCAGTTCCGCAAGGTCGAAGGCTTCGTTGGAGGAAATGCAGTGCTCGTGGCCGGGCAGCGCGTCATGCGGGGTCGGATGACCTCCGACGGCAATGACGATGCGTTCGGCCGTTACCGTCTTGCCGCTGTCGAGCAGGCGAACCGTGTTCGGGCCGACGAGCTCGGCGCGCGTATGCAGGATTTCGGCGCCCGCATTGTTGAGGCCCTTCTGGTAGAGCCCTTCGAGCCGGGTAATTTCCTGCTCCTTGGCGGCGACCAGCTTCTTCCAGTCGAACGTGCTTTCGCCGACCGTCCAGCCGAAGCCCGCTGCATCTTCGAAGTGCTCGGAAAACTGCGACGCGTAGACATAAAGCTTCTTCGGAACGCAGCCGCGGATAACGCAGGTGCCGCCATAGCGAAACTCTTCCGCGATCGCGACCTTCTTGCCGAGGCTTGCTGCAAGACGCCCGCTGCGCACGCCGCCCGAACCGCCGCCGATTACGAAAAGGTCATAGTCGAAAGCGGGCATGGGCAGTCTCCTGAAAGCAAGCGGGCCGAAATGGCGATCTGAAAAGCGCGCCGAACGATCCTGGGCCGACACGCAACCGGGCGCAGCCGATGGCCGCGTCGCAGGCACATATAGTGGAGCCTCCGGGCAAAAGAAAAGCCCGGATCGCTCCGGGCTCCTCGAAACGTGATGAAGGCGCTCGGCGCCGCGGCTTATTGTGCCGGCGCCTGAACTGCACCTTCGGCTGCTGCCGGCTGGGTGGAGCCGACCTTCTCGTCGAGCGACTTGGTGGCTTCCTGGGTCAGGTCGCGCGATACGCCCGATGCCCAGATGTCTGCGGCCTTCAGGAGTTCGCGGGATGCGATCGGGCCGTCGTTCAGGAGCTTCTTGCCGGCGGCCGAGTTGTAGAACTCGGTGATCGCGTTCAGCTCTTCGAGCGAAAAGGTCTTGGCGTAGATCGTCGCGGCTTCGTTCTCGAGATCGGCGCGGCGGGCGGCAAGGCTCAGCGCCTTGTCGTCGACGGTCGCAGTGATCAGTTCCTGATGGTTCGGCGATGCCTGGATCAGCGTGTTCTTCAGACGCTCGGCAAGGTTCGGCAGAATGTTGTCGAAGCTGTTGGTTACGCCGAGAGCAGCGATCGTCGCGCGCGCCGCCTTGATCTGGTCTTCGGAGACGTCCTGGGCCTTAACCGCCGGAACGGACGCGGACAGCAGAACCGCGGTGGCAGCGAAAGTGCGGACAAGACCTGCGAGTTTGTTCATTTTTACCCTTGCTCCTGTGTTTGTCGCATGCTGCCCGGGCGATTGCCGCCGCCAGGCCCGCATGTATGGAAACCTGTTGTCTTCACCGCTCCTGCCCCTGACGGGGCAGCGAAGCCGGCTCAGGACGCAGTCAGCGTGCGTGCCCCTTGCGGCCCGGCAATGATTGCCAGCGAAGCGATGCCGATGAAAAGCCCGTGCTCGACGACGCCGGGAATGGCATTCAGCTCCCCGGCGAGCGCATCTGCATCAGGAATACGGCCAAAAGATGCATCGAGAATGAGGTGCCCGCCGTCCGTCAGAAAGGCGCCGTCATGGGACTGGCGGACCGTGATGTCGCCGGAAAGTCCGAGGCGCGAGGCAACCTTTTCGATCGCGATCCGGGTTGCCACCTGACCGAAAGGATTGACCTCGATCGGAAGCTTGAAGGCGCCGAGAACGTCGACCACTTTCGTCTCGTCGGCAATCACGATCATGCGCTTGGACGCAGCCGCAACGATCTTCTCGCGCAGTAGCGCGCCGCCGCCGCCCTTAATCAGACGCAGCTGACCATCGACCTCGTCGGCGCCGTCGATCGTCAGGTCCAGTTCGGGCAGCTCGTCGAGCGACTTCAGCGAAACGCCGAGTTCGAGGCAGAGCCGCGCCGTGCGCTCCGAGGTGGGAACGCCTTCGATGCGAAAGCCCGCTGCAACCTTCTCGGCCAGGAGCCGCACAAACTCCTCGGCCGTGGAACCCGTGCCGATGCCGAGACGCATGCCGTCTTCGACATATTCCAGCGCCGCGGCCGCGGCTTTGATCTTCATTTCGCGGGCGTCCATGCGCCGGTCGCTCCCTTGTGATTCGCACGGGCAGCAGGCCGCAATCAGCGAACGGCCGCCCGTTTTTCCGCTGTGACACTTACACGCCCGACGACGCAAACAAAAGTCAAAATGAAATCGGCACTCAGGATTCCGTGTGCTTGCCGGCGCCGCTTGCCATTGCAATCGCCGATGAGTTCGCCTACCCGATCAACAACGGTTTTCAGCGCCAAGAGGTTTTCTCCTTGTCTTCTCCCATTGTCGTCTTCGATCTCGACGGAACGCTCGTCGACACGGCGCCAGACCTGGTCGCCAGCCTCAACCATGCGGTTACCCAGGCCGGCGTCGAGCCGGTCACCTACGGCGACCTCACCCATCTCGTCGGCCACGGTGCCCGCGCCATGATCGAGCGCACCTTTGCGATGCGGCAAAAGCCGCTGGCCGAAGACATGCTGGAATGGCAGCTGAAGGAATTCGTCGATTTCTACCACGGCTCGATGCCGGGCGATTCGCTGCCCTATCCGGGCCTGGTCGACGCGCTCGACCGCCTATCCGGCGCCGGCTTCAAGCTCGCGGTCTGCACCAACAAGCCGGAAAAGCTCGCCACGCGTCTGCTCGAACGGCTCGGCCTGATCGAGCGCTTCGCCGCGATATCGGGCGGCGATACCTTCGAAGTGCGCAAACCGGATGCTGCCCACCTGCTGCGCACGGTGTCCAATGCCGGGGGCCTGGCGACCCGCGCCGTGATGGTCGGCGACAGCCTCAACGACTTCCTCGTCGCCCGCAATGCTCAGGTACCCTCGATCGCCGTTCCCTTCGGCTATTCCGATGTTCCGGTCGAAAGCCTCGACCCCACCGTTGTCATCAGCCACTTCGACGAACTGACCCCGGATCTGGTCTCGGGCCTGTTTTCCAAATAGCAGACAGGAAAAAGGCCGCTCGAAGCGGCCTTTTTCTTGCTTATCCTTCTGCCCGGCGTGCGCCGCGCGTCGCCTCGAAGGCCCGGTTCATATACATGTCGCGCTCATAGACGTCGTTGAAGTACTCGACCACGCCGTCCTTGTTCGGCCAAGCCGTGAAGTAGGCGACGTAGACGGGAACCTTCACCGGAACCTGCAGCGCCTTGTTGCGGCCGCCGGCGATCTCCTTGCCGACATCGTCGACGCTGGTGCCGAGCACGGCCGCCGCCATCAGGCGCGGATCGGCAAGCCGCACGCAGCCATGGCTGAGCGCGCGATTGTCACGCTTGAAGAAGCTCTTCGACGGCGTGTCGTGCATGTAGATCGCGTGACTGTTGGGGAACAGGATCTTCAACTCGCCAAGCGCATTGTCGCTGCTCGGCGGCTGACGCACGGCAACCGATGCGGTCGAGCCGTTCCAGTTGACCGATGCGGACGGGACCGGGCGACCACCGACCTCGACCTGGTAGCCCATCCGGTCGAGATAGTTCGGGTCGCTCCTGAGCTTCGGCAGCATCTCGTTAACGATGATCGACTGCGGCACGCCCCAGTAGGGGTTGACCTCGACCGTCTGGATCTCGTCCTGGAAGAAGTAGGTCTGGTTCGCCTTGGACCCGACGACGACGCGCATGGAGAACTGCTCGGCGCCCTTGTCGGCGTAGGTGGCGGTAAAGGCCGGCTGGTTGATGAAGACGTAGCGGTCGCCGAGACCATCCGGCAGCCAGCGCGCCTGCTCCATGGCGATTTCGAGCTTGTTGATCTTGGAGGCGACCGTGTCGCCGCCCGTCAGGATGCGAAGCGACGCCTGGCCGACGACACCGTCGGCCTTGAGCCCGTGCTCCTGCTGGAAGGCCTCCACCACAGCAACCAGCTCCGGCGTGTATTCCGGCGTGCCCTGGTAGGCGGCAAGAACCGTGGCATGATCGGCCTTCAGCTTCTCCGAGCCCTTGAGGCGGATACCTGCGATGATGTTGGCCAGCTCGGGATTGCTCTGACCCGGCTTCAGCAGCGTGCCGGGCGCGATTTCGACGCGCTGCTCGACGCTCTGCTCGGAGCGCAGCTTCACCAGTTCGGCAGAGAGAGCGGCAAATTGCGCGCTCTTCGGGTTCTGCTCATTGAGAAGCGCGGTCATGTCGCTGCTTGCCGACATCTTGTCGAGAAGCGGTAGCAGATCCACCGTCTTGCGCTTGAAGTCGTGATAGCCGGAGATCTTGTTCGGGTCGATGCGACCGCGCACCGTGTCCTGCACGTAGCTGAGCGTCGCTGCCGAAAGCGCGATCTCGAACTGCACAAGCTCTTTCTCGCGGGCGATCATGTCGCCGCGATCGAACGTATCGGAGGGCACGCTGACGGCATAATCCTGCGGATCGAGGCCGACCTTGGCGGCGTCGGCAAGAACGGCAACCGCCGCCTTCGCCTTGGCGTTGACGCCTTCGGCGCCAATCCAGATGTAATCCATGCGGGCGCCGTAATGGGCTTCGACCGCCTTTGCCACGTCAGCCGAGGCGCGCACATTGATGCCGGGAAGGAATTGCCGCGCGTCAGCCAGCGGCATGCGCAGCACCGGCGGCAGCGCGTCGTTGCGCACGGAGCCGGTGACCAAGGGATCGAGCAGCTTGTCGGTTGCGATCCGACGCAGCGGCTCCGCCTTGTAGGTATAGTATTTCGGGCCGGTGATCTTCGGCAGCGGCTTGGCCGCCTGCTGCGGGTCAGCCATCGTGCCGACGCCGGGGAGCGGCTGGGTCGGTTGCACCTGCTGCGCCTCGGGCTTCTTTCTGCCTGCCCGAATGAAATCGCCGAACGTGAAGGCCGAAGCCGGCCGCGCGTCCATGGTCGCGATCGCACAGCCGCTCATGAGCGCCACGATCGCTGCCGTCTTAAGAACTCTCATATGAAACTACGTCCCCGTATCGCGTTGTCGCCGAATTCGGCTGAAGCCAGATTCTCGCCACGCCCTCGTGCGCTAAAAGTTATAGAAAAGGATGGTGAATGAAAAGGAAACGCGCCGATAACGATCGTCGTCGAACCTCCGTTTAGAATCTCCCCAACGCCTCATTTGCAGGACGTTCAGCGAGCGATAAAAATTTGATCCCACTGGATTTTATTTCGGTGCGCGCGTTGGCACGGGCGGCGGCCGGCGATCGGCGCTGGAAAAGAAGATGGCGTCTGTGACCGAAACATCACAACGCCGCCAAACGCCCGGCAAGGACCGAATCACGGTGACGCGGCATGCGCCCGCCACGCCCAAGGGGTTTCAAACGATTGTAGCATGGCCAGCCATGGACCGCCCCTTTACAAGCTCCAGCCGTCGGGGCAGAGAGAGGCCCGGCACCCTGGAGAGATCGGCCACACGGCCCCTCGCCCAGGCTTGATGAACCGCATGATCAAGGCAGGTATCACGATGACATCGACGCGCACGGAAACAGATACGTTCGGCCCCATCGAAGTGGCAAACGACCGCTATTGGGGCGCCCAGGCCCAGCGTTCGCTCGGCAACTTCAAGATCGGCTGGGAAAAACAGCCGGCCTCGATCGTCCGGGCGCTCGGCATCGTCAAGCAGGCGGCCGCCCGCACCAACCAGGCGCTCGGCCGGCTGGATTCGACCGTCGCCGATGCCATCGTCAAGGCTTCCCAGGAAGTGATCGACGGTAAGCTCAACGACCACTTCCCGCTCGTCGTCTGGCAGACCGGCTCCGGCACGCAGTCGAACATGAACGCCAACGAGGTTATATCGAACCGCGCCATCGAACTGCTCGGCGGCGTCATGGGCTCGAAGAAGCCGGTGCATCCGAACGACCACGTCAACATGAGCCAGTCGTCGAACGACACCTATCCGACGGCCATGCACATCGCCTGCGCCGAGCGCGTCATCCATGATCTGCTGCCGGCGCTGAAGCACCTGCACAAGGCGCTCGAAGCCAAGGTCAAGGCGTTCGACCACATCATCAAGATCGGCCGCACCCACACCCAGGACGCAACGCCGCTGACGCTCGGCCAGGAGTTCTCCGGCTACGCGGCGCAGGTCGCCTCCTCGATCAAGCGCATCGAAATGACGCTGCCGGGCCTTTGCGAACTCGCCCAGGGCGGCACGGCCGTCGGTACCGGCCTCAACGCGCCTGTCGGCTTTGCCGAAAAGGTCGCCGAAGAGATCGCCAAGATCACCGGGATCGCGTTCACCTCGGCGCCGAACAAGTTCGAAGCGCTCGCCGCGCACGATTCCATGGTCTTCAGCCATGGCGCGATCAATGCGACAGCCGCCGCCCTCTTCAAGATCGCCAATGACATCCGCTTCCTCGGCTCCGGCCCGCGCTCGGGTCTTGGCGAACTGTCGCTGCCCGAAAACGAACCTGGCTCGTCGATCATGCCCGGCAAGGTCAACCCGACCCAGTGCGAAGCCCTGACCCAGGTCTGCGTCCAGGTGTTCGGCAACCACGCCGCACTCACCTTCGCCGGCAGCCAGGGCCATTTCGAGCTCAACGTCTTCAACCCGCTGATGGCCTACAACTTCCTGCAGTCGGTGCAGCTGCTGGCCGATGCGGCCGTATCCTTCACCGACAATTGCGTCGTCGGCATCGAGGCACGCGAAGACAACATCAAGGCGGCACTCGACCGCTCGCTGATGCTGGTGACGGCGCTTGCTCCGAAGATCGGCTACGACAACGCCGCCAAGATCGCCAAGACCGCCCACAAGAACGGCACGACGCTGCGCGAAGAAGCAGTCGGCGGCGGCTATGTGACGAACGAAGAGTTCGACGCGGTCGTTCGTCCGGAAACAATGATCAGCCCGGCCTGATCCATTTTGATACACCACGGCGCCTCCAAGGCGCCGTGGCTTTGATGTCGCGAACGCACTGTCGATCGGCAAAATCTGCCGTGATCGGTCATGATGCGGCGGCGCGACGGCGGCAAATATTAAGACTTCGCAAATCATTTGCCCCTAAAAATAATGACCGGTAAGCAGCGTTTCATATTAGGGGGTTTGCAGATGCAAACGGCAAGCTCGGGCAAGGCTCAGACGCCCGATATCGCAGCGCAGGTAACCCATGCGATGCGCATGATGGGCGTGGCGCCCATCCCCCGCAACTACGAGCTCTATTACGAAGCCTATCTCGGCTCCAACCCGCAATTGTCGAAGGAGCTGGCAGCGCTCGGCAGCCGCGCGACCCAGGAAGAACTGGATGCAATCGGCGCGCAGTACTTCAGCCACATCCATCGCTCCACCGGCATCGAACGCGCCCACACCACGCTTGCGGCCAAGCTTGCCGAACTCGTCACCCTGTTGCGCGACGAGCAGTACGCGCTCGAGAACTACAACAAGGTTCTCGACGAAGCCTATGTCAACATCGTCAGCAAGAGCGCGTCGAGCGCCGATATCCTGCGCCACGCAATCGGCATCCTGACCGACGCCACGGCCGAGACGATGAGCCAGGGCAAGGAACGCGTCGAGACTGTCGTGCAGAAGTCCTTCGAGATGGAGGTCATTCGGCAGGAACTCGACGAGTACAAGCGTATCGCCAACACCGACTCGCTGACGCGGCTCGCCAACCGCCGTGCCTTCGACGACAATCTGGCGGCCGTCTACAACAACGAGCACCTGCGAAACTTCACCGGCCTGCTCGTTGCCGACATCGACCATTTCAAGAAGGTCAACGACACCTTCGGCCATCCGGTCGGCGACAAGATCCTTGCGACCGTCGGCGGCGTACTGCGTGCCAACCTGCGCCGCGAAGCCTTCGTCGCGCGCACCGGCGGCGAGGAGTTCGCCATCATCCTCGGCGACAGCAGCCAGGAAGAATGCCTCCAGATCGCCGACCGCATCCGCACCGTGCTGGCCGCAACGCCCTTCCGCAACTCCAAGACCGGCGTCAATTACGGCCCGATCACGCTGTCCGTCGGCGTCTGCATGGCGACGGCCGCCGAAGACCCGGTCGACCTCTACAACAAGGCCGACATCGCGCTCTACTCGGCCAAGAACGCCGGCCGCAACAAGACGGTTCTCTTCGAAGACGGCATGCGCAAGGAATCCGGCCGCAACTGGCTGATCTACCGCCGCTGAGACCGCAGTGCCTACCTGAAATGAAACCGACAACGGGCGCCTTCACGGGCGCCTTTTGCGTTTCATGGGCAACGAGCCCGCTTTCCGCTCAAATGCGTTACCGGCGGCAGGAATCGGCGCCTGCGGCGCGAGCGATTGCGATGATCTCCGGCCGGTACTCGAAGTGCATCGTGTCGAAGTGATACCAGCGGCCGCCCCAGATGAAGCCGTGTTTCTCGAAGGCTTGGACGATGTCCAGCGGATAGCGGTTGCGATAGCCGCCCCTGGCTTTTCCCGCCCAACGCCAATAGTCGGCAAAGCGCGTGTTGATATCGATGGCCGCACCGAAGCTGTGGACCGACAGCGTCGCAGCGCCGGCAATTGGCCGCCAGTTGAAGGTACCGGCACTCGGGCTGAGATAGCGCTTGAGTTCGGCTTGCCGCGAAAGGTCAGCAGCAACAGCCTTCAGCGCCGCCGCCATCCCGTGCTTCCTCGTCACTTGCAGCCGTTCGCCGAACCAGTCCACGCTCACGAGATCCCGCCGGACGGCTGCAGCGCTGCCGCCATAGAGCCGTTTCAGCAGCGCTTCGCTGCGGATGCGCCCCGGGTCGAAATCGACCGCCGGTGGCGTCGCACAGGCGCCGAGCGGATAGATCTGCGACAGGCTGTCCTCGACGTCTCCTGCCGCGAGTTTCTCGGCATGCCTTTTCGCTCGGCCGTCGTCGATGATGATCGGCGGTCCGCCATCCCTGAGGACCAGGGCATTATTCTCGATGCGCTCGATGGCATCAGGGTAGCGGGCTGCCAGCAGCCTGAGCTTCTCCGACAGCAACGGCTCGGTGGCAGACGCCTTGCCGATTAGGAGAGCGAGCAGGAGTGCACCTGTGATTGCTTGCCGCAGCACCCTCGCCTCCAGCCTCTGTGCTTGGCCAATCGTGCCGATCAGCCGGGACGCAGCCTACCACATGGTCTTGGCGGCGCGCTCCGGCCATTCGCGGTCATAGGTGTCACGGTCGAAATCCGCCTTGGCGGCCTTCAGAAGCGTGCCAGGCGTCGGCAGCGATGCCGGATCGAGGAAGCGGTCTGGGTTCCAGAGCTGGGCGCGCATGACGGCGCGGGCGCATTGGAAATAGACCTCACCGATCGTCACGACGATAACGCTGCGCGGATGTTTGCCGTCGACCTCGAAGCTTTCCGTCAAGCCAGGATCGACACTGAGGACCGCCGTGCCGTTGATTCGCATCGTCGTGTTCGAGCCGGGGATCAGGAACATCAGCGCCACGCGCGGATCGCGCACGATATTGGCGAGCGAATCGACGCGGTTGTTGCCGCGCCAGTCCGGAATCAGCACCGTCCTGTCATCGGCGATCCGCACGACGCAATCATCGTCCCCGCGCGGCGAGCAATCCAGGCCCTCCGGACCGACGGTCGCGAGCGCGCAGAAAGGCGATGCCTCGATCATCAGCCGGTATTCAGCCGTCAGCGTCTTGGTGACCTTGGCCACCGATGCTTCGCTGACGCCGCCGTAGAGCGCGTTGAGTTCCTCGACCGAGGCGATGATCGACATACCGTCCTCCAATGCTGCCAAATTTTCCCGGGGAACCATCAGGGCGCTGATCTGCGCGCCGAATCCCGGGCCAGTGACCCTTCGGCCGATAGCATGACAGACTGATGACGAGGTCAACGAAAAATAGTCAGGCGGCGGCTTTTTGATCTTCCGCGTGTATGAAGGCGTTGATCCGCGCAATCACGGGTGCGGCCGAAACAATGCGCCTGTGGCCAAAACCGTTTGCCCAGTGCATCTCGACATTCGGCCCGGCCGCCGCATAACGGCGCGCATGGTCGGCGGAGACTTCCTTGTCGTCTTCCGCATGGATGATGAGCGTCGGCACGGCACGCGCCTGGATCACCCGCGCGGCATCGAAATCATCAAGGCGCCGTCCGGACAGACGCTCGACCACGCCTTCGAAAGCCGCCTGCGCCTTTGGCGACAGGCGAAGGATTTTTCCGAACCCTTTGAAAAGCCAGGTCATCTCGCTCGGCGCGCCGATCAGCACCAGCTTTCTCGGCATATGGCTGTGCACGTCGCAGACGATGCCGCCGGCCGCACAGGCCAGGCTGCCGCCGCCGAAGGAATGGCCGACACAGACGTCGAAATTGCCGAAATGCCGCCAGGCCGCGTCGATCGCTCGAACCGCCGCCGGCATCGTCAGCGTGCGCCCCGGCGAAGCGCCGTGCCCTGGCCAATCGAGCGTCACCACCTCGGCGCCGCCCTTGACCAGGCCGTCGATCATCGCCGCCAGATAGTCGCTGCGCGATCCCCAGCCGTGCACGAGGAGAATGCGCTTGGTGTTGGCAGCCTCGCGCGGTGCGGCGAACTTGCGCGCCAGCACCCAGCCGCCGGCATAGGAGAGCGTCACCGGCTGCCCCCTGGCGATCACCGGGGCTGCAGCCGCAAGCGCCGCCCTTTCCTTGGCATTCTTCGGCCTTCTGCCGGGCGTGAGGGTGAACAGCCTGAAAGCGAGCCGCCCGGCCGCCTCGGGTGAAAACGCGTCGACGCCTTTCAGCGCGTTGCGGATGACCTTGATCGCAAAGGATGCCATAGTGAGAATCTCTAAAAATGTTCAATGCTGAACATAATTGTACAACGATGAACAAAAATCAAGTGACCACAGAACATCATTTTCCCTGGGACCACCCTCGCTTCCGCAGCTGGATCGCGGTTGCCCGTGCCTGCCAATTGATGCAGCAGACGGTAACCCGCGAGATCGCCCATCTCGATATCAAGCCCCCGCATCTCGACATCCTGATCAATCTCTACCGGTTCGACGGCATCTCGCAGCAGGAACTGGCGCGCAAGCTCCTGGTCGGCCGCTCCAACATGAGCATGCTGCTGCCGCATCTGGAAAAACGCGGCCTGATCCTGCGTCGCGGTGACGAGAAGGACAAACGGGTGCTCAGGCTATCGCTGACGCCCGAGGGCCGCACGCTGACGGAGGCCGCGATGGAGATCCACACGGCGCTGATCGAAAGATTGCTCGACGATGAGTCGATCGATGACTGCCTGGTGGTCACCCGCTCCATGGAGCGGCTGATCGGCCTGCTCTTGCGGGAGGAAGGCGAATTGGCCTGAGGTGGGCGCCACGCGGCCGTAGCGCCCCTGAAACCACACGCGGGCGCACGGTCGTCGTCAGCGAGGCTTCTCGGCCTTGTCCCGTGACATGCCCTTCTCCACGAGCTCCTGCTCGTAGCCGGCAAACAGTTCCGCACCCTTTTCGCCGAGTTCGCGCAGGTAGTTCCAGGTGAAGATGCCGGTGTCGTGGAAGTCGTCAAAACCGATGCGCACCGCATAGTTGCCGGTCGGCTGCACCGAAATGATCTGCACGTTGCGCTTGCCGGGCACGGTCACCCGCTGACCGGGACCATGGCCCTGCACTTCGGCCGACGGCGAAAGCACCCGCAGCATCTCGGCCGAGAGATCGAAGGAGGCTCCGTCGTTGAACGTCACCACAAGCCGGTGGCGATCCTTCGACACCCGCAATTCCGTCGGCCAGAATTCGCTCATTTTGCTGCTTCCTTTCGCGTACGACAAACCGGATGCCGGCCATTCGCCGTAATCTGCGTCCCCCGATGCGGCATTGCTCTGAAGGACAACAATGCACTAGCGCAGAAATCGGCGCGCGAGAATTACCCGTCTCTTCCGATCAACACTTTGCGACAGTATGCGCCTTGACGCGACGATCTTCGACGACGACATTGAAGGGGCTGGGAGAAAGACGCTTGAACACAGCAACGATAGACAGATCTGGCGCTCTGCCGCTGGAGCAGAAGACAGCCCCGATGATCGACCCATTCGGCCGGGCGATCACCTATCTGCGCGTGTCCGTTACCGACCGCTGCGATTTCCGCTGCACCTATTGCATGGCCGAGCACATGACCTTCCTGCCGAAGAAGGATCTGCTGACGCTTGAAGAATTGCAGCGTCTCTGTTCCGCCTTCATCGAGAAGGGTGTCCGCAAGCTCAGGCTCACCGGCGGCGAGCCGCTGGTGCGCAAGAACATCATGTTTTTGGTGCGCGAACTCGGTCGCGAGATCGAGGCCGGCCGGCTCGACGAACTGACGCTGACGACCAACGGCTCGCAGCTTGCGAAATATGCCGCCGAGCTTGCAGACTGCGGCGTCAAGCGCATCAACGTCTCGCTCGACACGCTCGACCCGGCAAAGTTTCATCAGATCACCCGCTGGGGCGATCTCTCCAAGGTCCTGGAAGGCATCGACGCAGCCCAGGCGGCCGGCCTGAAGATCAAGATCAATGCCGTTGCGTTGAAAGGCTTCAACGACGCAGAGATTCCCGATCTCATGCGCTGGGCCCATGGCCGCGGCATGGACCTGACCTTGATCGAGACCATGCCGATGGGCGAGATCGAAGAAGATCGGACCGACCACTACATGCCGCTGTCGGAAATGCGCCGGCAACTGGAAGAGCAGTTCACCTTCTCGGAGATTCCCTATCGCACCGGCGGCCCTGCCCGTTACCTCGAGGTGGCGGAAACCGGCGGAAGGCTCGGCCTGATCACGCCGATGACGCATAATTTCTGCGAGAGCTGCAACCGCGTCCGTCTCACCTGCACCGGCACGCTCTATATGTGCCTCGGCCAGAACGACGCGTCCGACCTGCGTACAGCGCTGCGCGCTTCCGAAGACGATGCCTATCTCAGCCAGGTGATCGACGAGGCGATCGGCCGCAAGCCGAAGGGCCACGACTTCATCATCGACCGCGAGCACAACCGCCCGGCGGTTGCCCGCCACATGAGCGTCACCGGCGGCTGATCTTTCATCAGGATACCAATTTGGAAGAACAACCGGCAGGCGGCCCCTCAACCGCCTGCCGGCACCTTCTCCGCGCAGGTGGGGAGAAGGGAATGTGGGGCACACCTTCGTGTCCCCACGTATTCCGCGTGTAAGTGGATAGCGCCTGTATGGGCGCACTTGCCCCTCCGGCACGTTCCCTCGCCCCGCCTGCGGGGAGAGGGTTGGTCAGCGGGTGCCCAAGCCGCCCGCCCGGACACTTAAGCCGCGTAGCTTCGATGCCCCTGTCCGCGGGCGCCGATACCGTCCGTCCCGGTACGGAAGCGTTCGATCTTGTCGTTGAGCGCTTCCACCTGCCGGCGCAGGCCATGGATCTCGGCGGTGTTTTCCTCGACCATCGCGGCGTTCTGCTGGGTGATCATCTCGACCTGATGCACCGCCGAGTTCACCTCGTTGAGACCGGTGTACTGGTCGGCGGCCGAAGCCTCGATGTTGCTGACGAGGTCGTGGATCGTGCCTATGTGGCTGTTGATCACTGTCAGCGCGTCGCCGGTTTCCTGGACGAGAGCGACGCCGCTTCTCACCTGTGCCGAGCTTTCGGAAATCAGCCCCTTGATCTCGCGGGCAGCCCCGGCACAGCGCTGGGCGAGTTCACGCACCTCCTGCGCGACGACGGCAAAACCCCGGCCCGCCTCGCCTGCCCGCGCCGCCTCGACGCCGGCGTTGAGCGCAAGCAGGTTCGTTTGGAAGGCGATCTCGTCGATGACGCCGATGATGGTGCTGATCTTCTCCGAGGAGCGGTTGATCTCGGCCATGGCATCGATCGCCTTGGCGACCACCTGGCCGGAATGCTTGGCGTAGGAGTTGGTCTCGCCGACCGAAACCGTCGTCTTGCGGGCGCTTTCGGCCGTCGCGCGGACGATATCGGTCAATTGACGCAGCGCCCGCGAGCTTTCCTCGAGGGCTGCCGCCTGCTGCTCGGTCCGGCGCGCCAGATCGTCAGCCGACGCGGCGAGATTGCCGGTGCCGCCGGTGATCTCGCCGGTGACAACGCGCACGTCGGCAAGCGTCGCCCGCAGCGCCTCGACCGCATTGTTGTAGGTGCGGGCCATGATCACGTAATCGGCGGGCAGATCCTCGGACATGCCCTCTTCGAGATCGCCATCGGCAAGTGCTGCGAGCACGTCGGAGAGCGCGTTCAGCGCCTGCATCTGCTCGGCCTCGATGCGGGCGCGCTCAGCAGCCCGGCGCGTTTCCTCTTCTGCAGAAAGCGCGCGCGCGGCCTCGGCCTCACGACCAAGCCGGACATTCTCGACCGCATTGTCGCGGAAGACGGCAACCGAGCGCACCATGTCGCCGATCTCGTCGCCGCGGTTGCGGCCTTCGATGGCAACGTCGAGGTCACCATTGGCAAGCCGCGTCATCGTTTCGGTCACGCGCTTCAGCGGACCGCGCAGCGTCTCGACCAGCATCAGGCCACCGATGATGGCGAGCAGCGTGCCGGCGATCATCGCCACGATCGAAACGTCGGCCGAACGCTGGCTGTCGACCTTGCCGGCCTCCTGGGCGCTGCTGACGAAGCTTTCGAGCGTCGTGCTGGCGGCTGCGACCATCGTCGCCGCTTCGCTCTTTGCCGTTTGCCAGCGGCCGCCGACGTCGATCAATGCAGCGGTGTCCTTGTCGATGTTGTCGAGCGACGGGCCGAGCTTACCCGGAAGGTCGCGAAGGGCAGCGTTCTTGCCGCCGAGTTCGCCGAGCTTGGCTGAGGTTTCGCGAACCGCCAGGATGTCGGCCATGACCGGCTCGCGGCCGGCGGCATCGAGCTTGCGATGCAGTTCGCTGATGTGCAGCCGCGTGCTGTCGAGGCCCTTGAAGGTGTCGCCCATCAGCGCGATCAGGGTCTTCAGCTGCGAGATCTCGGCATCCATGCCGACGAAGCGCTTGGCGGCCGTGTCGGAATTCTTCGCGGCCTCCTTGGCAAAGTCCGCTTCGTATTTCGAGAACTTGCTGAGGATCGGCACCAGCGCGTTCTTCTTCGCCTCGTTGTCATCGCCGCCGGCAAGGGTCGCCTGCACCTTCGTTGCCTGATCCTTCAGTTCGGCAATCGGCGCCTGCACCTTTTCCGAGGCGATCTTTTCCGCCTCTTCGATCTGCTTCATGAGATGCGGCAGAAGCTTGTTCGCCTGGTCGATCTTGGCGTCGGGGTTGACGGCCATGGTTACCGGCAGGCGGAATTTCTTGATGCGCTCCGCAAGGCCCTGATAGGCGGCGGCATCGAACAGCAACGCCTTGGCAAAGGCCTCCTTTTCACCCGATTCCTTGCGGATGATGTCGATCTGCTTGTAGGCGCCATTGCCCTGTTCGGTCATGTCGGCAAGAGCCTTGTCGAGCGACGCCGTCACCTGGTCGCGCTCGAGCTTGGTCGCCCAGAGCTTGTCCGTCTGGCTGCGCATGGCTTGACCAAGCGTAAGCACCGAAGCGATTTCCGCCTTGTCCTCGGCACGGGTCAACAGGCTGTCGAGCGTCTTCACGCCGCTTTCCTGTTCGTCGATCTGGGCCGACAGTGCCGTGCGCGTTTCCTCGCTCGGCGCATCGGCAAAAGCCTGCAGCGCGCCGCGCAGCGCCTGGAAATCCGAGAGATTGTTGATGGTTTCCCGCGTCACGGTCATATGGCCGTTGAGCGTGCGGGCAGTGAAGAAGCCGATGAGACCAATGCCGGCGATAAGCGCCACGAGCGGAACCACGAAAAGCAGCACCTTGGTGACGATACGCAGCCGTTGCAGCAAGCGATCGATGAAAGACATTGCGCACCCCTGATTATTCTTATGGGAAGCAGGCCCGCGCGGCGGTTTTTCTTGGCGGAAACACCGATGGGCCATCGGCCGGAGGCTCTCCCAAGCCTCAAGCAAACGTCCCTGGAATGGCCACCCTGCAAGGTTTATTGCGGCGCCACCCCGCCGATCGCGTCATGCGAATGGATGCGGAATTGTGGCGACGATAGGCAGCGAAACTTAAGATTCCGCGAATGAGCTTATGTTCGAACACACCGGCTTTACCGGCATGCGACAGTCTTTCCGGCAAAGGTTCTCCCTCGAAGGCATCTCTTCTACTTGCCGGACAAGAAAAGTCGGGGCGGCATGCGATCCCGTTTGCACAACCCGGCAGCCAATGCTTAAACATTAGGCGATCCATTCACGGATTCGCCTCCCCATCCGCCGGCAGCGCAGGCCGCTTGCCCGGCGTCGCAGGACAGCCAGCATGCAAGCCTCCACCAATTTCCGCGGCATTCTTTTCATGTGCCTGGCGATGGTCACGTTCTCGTGCAACGACGCGCTCGTCAAATCCGTCACCGGCGCAATGAATGTGGGGCAGATCATCTTCGTGCGCGGTTTGCTGACGACGCTGATGGTCGTGCTCGCGGCCTGGCATTTTCGCGCCTTCCGGCCGATCGGAACGCTGATGCGGCCGGTGATCCTCTTGCGCATCGCCATGGAGGCGTTGGCCTCGGTCACCTATATTTCGGCCCTCGGCCAGATCCCGCTCGCCAACGCCTCGGCAATCATGCAGGCGCTTCCCCTGGCCGTCACGCTCGGCGCCGCACTCTTCCTCGGCGAACCGGTCGGCTGGCGCCGCTGGACCGCGATCATCGCCGGCTTCATCGGCGTGCTCATCGTGCTCCGGCCGGGCCCCGAGGGCTTCACGCCGGCGGCGCTGACCGTGGTTGGGTGCGTCTTCGTCACCGCCACCCGCGACCTCTGTACCCGCCGCATCGGCCACGACGTGCCGGCGCTCTACATCACCGTGTCGACTTCGCTCGTCACCACCCTCGTCGGCGCCTTGCTCATCCAGCCGATGGGCGGCTGGCAGCCGATGTCGACGACGACCATCAGCCATATCGCTGCGGCAAGCGTTCTGCTGATGCTCGGCTACCAGACGATCGTGCTGGCGATGCGGGCCGGCGACATTTCGGTGATCGCCCCCTTCCGCTACACCAGCCTGATCTGGTCGATTGCGATCGGCATCTTCTTCTTTGCCGAGGTGCCGGATCACTGGATGCTGGTCGGCGTCGCGATCATCATCGGTTCGGGTCTCTACACCTTCTATCGCGAGACGCTGCGCGGTCGCAAAGCCGTCGCCCAGCGCTCGCTGACCGGCCCACTGGAATAGGAGTCGACAATGCCCGAAAGCCGTCCCTCGCCCCTGATCAGCGCATCCCTGCCCGCCGTCGTCCTTGGCGGCGGATTGTCGCGCCGTATGGGCAGCCCGAAGTTCGGCCTTCAGCTGGGCGGTCAGACGATGTTGACGCGCATCGTCGCCCGGCTCCGGCCTCAGGTGACGAGCGTCGCCGTCAACCTCAACGTCGATCCGGCTGGCGCCATCGACAGAGGCGTGCTCGTCATCGCCGACACAGTCCCCGGTTTTCTCGGCCCGCTTGCTGGCGTGCTGACAGCCATGCGCCATGTCGCGGCGACCAATCCGGCAGCAAGCCACGTCGTCGTTGTTCCGACCGATACGCCGTTCTTTCCGGATGATCTCGTCACCCGAATGGTTGCCGGCCTGACAGAGCACCAGCAGATTGCCGTTGCGGCATCCAACGCGCAGATGCATCCGTTGTTCGGGCTCTGGCCGGTCGCCCTTGCGGACGAGCTTGAGACCTTTCTGACAAGTGACCCGAAGCGCCGCGTCCGCGCCTTCATCGAACGCCACCCTTCGGTAACGGTCGATTTTCCGCTTATCGCGACGGCAGAAGGCGCATTCGATCCGTTCTTCAACGTCAACACGCCCGAGGATCTGACCGACGCGGAGCAATGGTTGCGTTTCTTCGAGGATGACAAAACATGAGCGCCATGAAGATCTTCGGCATCGCCGGCTGGAAGAATTCGGGCAAGACTGGCCTGATGGTACGGCTCGTCACCGAGCTAACGCGGCGCGGCTACATCGTCTCCACCGTCAAGCACGCCCACCACGACTTCGATATCGACAAGGTCGGGGCCGACAGCTACCGTCACCGCGAGGCCGGCGCCCATGAGGTGACGATCGTCTCCGGCACGCGATTTGCCATCATGCACGAATTGCGCGGCGCCCCGGAGCCAGGCTTCAAGGAGATCCTGGCGCGGCTCGCGCCTTGCGATCTCGTCCTCATCGAAGGCTACAAGCGCGAACCGATTCCGAAAGTCGAGGCTCGCCGTCTGGAGTCAGCGAACCGCGAGCCGCTGGCGCCCACCGACCCCCACATCTGCGCAATCGCTGCCGATCATCCGGTAGAAGGCTCCGATCTGCCGGTGTTCGAGCTCGACGACACGGCGGCAATTGCCGATTTCGTCGAGAAGGTCACAGGGTTACAGCGCAAAGGCGTCTGAAATGCGCGAAGGCGCTGCAGGCTCAACGCTGTGAGGCACGGCGATACTCTTCAGGCAGCTTCGCCAGCAACTCCTGCGCTTTCTGCATCCCTTGCGCGGCCGCCTTGGCATACCACTCGGCCGCGGCTGAAAGATCCTGCTCCACCCCATCGCCTCTCGCATAGGCGATACCGAGAAAGAATTGGGCGTCGGCATTTCCTTGCTCCGCCGCCTTGCGGAACCACCTGACGGCAGCCGGAGCGTCAATCTCCACGCCGATGCCATTGAGATAGGCGATGGCGAGATTGAACTGCGCCAAGGCATAACCCTGGTCAGCCGAAAGCTTGTAGAGCCGCGCCGCCTCCTTCGCGTTCTTCTCGATACCTTGGCCATTCGCATACATGACCGCCAGGTTGAATTGCCCTTTGGGATCTCCGCGATCGGCAAGCATCAGGAACCAGCGGTGCGCCTCGGCGTAGTTTTCATCGACGCCGGCACCCGTCAGGTACATGGCGCCGACATTCATCTGCGCTTGCGGGTTTCCCTGTTCTGCCGCCTTCAGGAACAGCTCGAATGCCTGAGCCTCGTCCTTCGCGACACCGCGACCCAGCATGTAGAAGATTGCCAGATCCACCTGCGCCGAGACCATGCCCCGGTCCGCCGCCATGCGGCACCACTTCACCGCCTCCCGATCGTCACGCCCGACGCCGAAGGCGCGCGCGTAGATCGTGCAGAGGAGATTCTGTGCCTGCCCGTTTCCGGCATTCGCAGCAAGCCGCAGCCAGCGATCGCCCTCCTTGGTATCGACCCGCCCGGCCTCGCTGTTGAAATAGAGCCTGCCGGCATTCACCTGCCCTTCGATGTTTCCCTGCTCGGCTGCTCGCACATACCAGTTGAGCGCCTCGGGAACGCTGCGTTCGACACCGGTGCCTCTCTCATACATAACGCCGAGATTGTACTGGGCGCGGGGTTCCCCGCCGACCGCGGCGCGCGACTCCCAGCGGTAGGCCTCCGCGTCATTCCTCAGCGTGCCGTTGCCCTGCAAGTAGGCGACGGCAAGATTGTGCATGGCCGCAACCAGCCCCTGGTCCGCAGCCTTCCGATACCATTCGAAGGCCCCGGCCGGATCGCGCGCCGTTCCGCGCCCCTCCTGAAGCATGTAGCCGAGATTGTATTGGGCCGCGGCATAGCCCTGCTCCGCCGCCAGCCGGTAGTAGGCAACGGCCTGCGCGTCATCCTTGGCGACACCCAATCCCTGTTCGTAGTGAACGCCGATATTGTACTGGGCGGCCGGCGTCTTCTGATCGGCTGAAAGCCGAAACCAGCGAAGCGCCTCGACATAGTTCTGCTTCACACCTTCGGCACCGTTGAAGTAGATCGAGCCGAGCAGGAACTGGGCTTTCGCGTTGCCCTTCGCTGCAGCCCTCCCGTACCAGCCGATGGCTTTCATGAGATCGTGGGCAACACCTTCGCCGGTCTGGTAGCGCATGCCGAGATCGACCTCGGCCTCAACGTCACCGGCCTCGGCGCGGTCCAGCACCTGCTCGAATGGTGGCAGAGCCGTGCCTGCGCCATAGGCACGCGTAGGCAAGGAAGCCTGCACGAGCAGTGCGATAACGAGCCCGAAGACGACACGTTTCATCCACCCCTCCAGAACCAGTCGCATAGGGAGAGAAGCCTAGGGGGACGAACCGGCAACGGAAAACGGATTTCGACGGGCCGCTACTTTGCGTCGAGCAGCGGCCTCGTGGCCGACGAGACATGAACCGCCGCGGAGGGCGCGCCGCATTCACGGCCCACACTTGCGGCTTACGCCAACGGCCTCGGCGTGCGGATATTTTCCGGTATCAGCCGTTGCTGGCGGTCAGTTCGTCGCGCCGACGGTCATTTCGTCCGGAGTGTCGTTCAGTCGCACGAAGCTGTAGCCCTTCGCCTTGAGGTCGAGGATGCCGCGGGCAACGCCGGCGCCGGCGGAATGGGTCGGTTGGTTGATATGGGCGATGATGACGTCGCCGTCCTTGGCGGCGCGAATGCGCTTCTCCGCCATCGCCGCACCCAGCAGCGAGCCACCATCACCGTTCACCGAGTAGCCGGCGATGCGGTAGCCCATGGCGCGGATCTGGCTCATCGACGAATGGGTGTATTTGGCCGTCGCGCCGCGAAACCACTTCGGCGCCGGCAGGCCATGCGCCTTGATTGCGACAGCACCGCCATCGACTTCGGCGGCGACTGCCGCCTCGGAGCCGGCTGCCGCGATGCCATAGACGGAAATCTTCACGTCGATCGGCGGCACGTGCATGGCGCCGTGGTCCTCGATCTCGAATAGATCCGGATGCGCCTTCATCACCTCGACGACGAGGCCGTTGCGCTTCAGCCAGCGCGCGGTGACGAAGATCGTGGCGGGGATGCGGTTTTCGATCAGTGTGCCGAGGATGCGCATGTCGGTGGCGCCGCTGCAGGCGTCAAGCGTCAGCGCCACCCGCGGCGCTCCGCCCTTTCCCTCGGGATTGGCGGGCAGACGCAGATCCGGCTCGACGAGCCCGGGCGCGGCGATGGCCGAATGGGCGAGCGTGGTGGCGGCAACAAGCGCGAGGGAAAAGGCTTTCATGGCAATCCGAGGAAGAAAAATCTGGGAAGGAATGTCAAACGACAGAAACCCGCCTTTTGCGAGGCGGGTTTCCTGCTCTTATCCGGGCAGTCCTGCCCGAAGCTTGATCCGCGCAGCGCCAATCATTTTGGCGCTGCGCGCGCCTTGTTAGCGCTGCGCGAAGCCCTGTTAGCGCTGTGCGACCGGGCGAACCAGCGGGGTCACACGGCGAATGGTGACGCGACGGTTCTGCTGTTCGGCGTCCTGGGTGCGAACCTTCAGGAAGCGCTCGCCATAGCCCTGGGTCGCCAGGTTTTCCGGCGGAATGCCGTAGACCTCGGTCAGCAGCGAGGCAACCGATTCGGCGCGCTTGTCGGAGAGCACCAGGTTTGAGCGGTCCGAGCCGACGGCATCGGTGTGGCCTTCGATGAAGAAGGTTTCACCCGGATCCTTGGCGAGGATCTTCTCCATCGCGGCTGCGACCTTGCGCATGGTCTTGGCCTGCGACATCGACACTTCGGCGCTGCCCGTCGGGAAGGTGATCGTGTCGAGGTCGACGCGGCGCACCTTGTCACGCAGGCGGGCGGAGTGGCGGACTTCGTCCATGGTGTAGACGCGCTCGACACGCTCGACCGGCGGCTCGGCCAGGAACTCGTAGTAGTCGCGATCCGGATCGTCGGAAACGTCGGCGATGTAGTCACGAACCGGGATGCGCAGGCGCATCGGCGGCAGTTCGTAGCCGACGTCGATGATCGCCGGACGCGGACCCTCGTCACGCTCGGGCGCATAGATCATCAGGTATTCGTTGCCGTCGCGGTCGACACGCGAGCGCTGCAGGATGTCGCCGTAACGGTTGTAGACGGTGACGATCCGGTAGCCGCCCGGACGCACGATGGTTTCGCGGGTACGACCGCGCGGAAGCTGATCGTAGTAAGTCTCTTCCGCATCGTAACGCAGGCGCGGACGGTCGTCGCCACGCACGAAGATCTGGTCGCCGACACCGAGGATCACCCGGTTGTCGACCTGCTCGACGATCTTTACCTCGGTGATGTTGTTGGTGATGTTGTTGACCGTCGTGTTGTTGTTGATCACCGTGTTGTTGATAACAGTGTTGTTGACGATGTTGGTCGTCTCCGGAACCACGAAGACCGGAGCCTCATCGACGCGCGTCCCCTTTTCGTTGAGGTTCGCTTCGATCTTCTGCGGTAGGTCGGCCGGCATCTCGGCAGCAATCGCAGCCTGCGCTGCGGCATCGTCGGCCGGCGGAGGGGCGTCCTCTTCCTTGGCGCGCAGTTCCTCACGCAGCTTCTGGCGCTCTTCGCGCGCCTGGTTGCCGCCGGCATTGTCGGCGTCCTTGTCGCTGTCGAGCACGGCAGCACCGTTTTCGACCGGCAGCACGACGGTTTCGTCGGTCGCGGCCGGATCATCGGCGATCTTCACCTTCTCTTCTTCCGTGCGGGTGTCGACCACTTCCGGAGCCGGCTGCTGCACCTGTGGCTGCTCGGCCGTTACCGGCTGCTCCGTGCCGGGCACGGGCTGACCTTCGCCGGTCTGCGGCTGCTCGGTACCCGGGACCGGCTGTCCCTCGCCCGTCTGTGGCTGTTCGGCACCAGGCACCGGCTGTCCCTCGCCCGTCTGCGGCTGTTCTGCACCAGGCACCGGCTGGCCTTCGCCGGTCTGCGGTTGTTCCGCGCCAGGCACAGGCTGGCCCTCGCCAGTCTGCGGCTGCGGCTCGACGGCGGGAGCGGTTTCGCCACCAGCCTTCGGCTCTTCGGCAGCCTTCTGCTCGTCAGCAGCCTTCTGCTCGTCAGCGGCCTTCTGTTCGTCAGCAGCCTTCTGTTCGTCAGCGGCCTTCTGCTCTTCAGCGGCCTTCTGCTCTTCAGCGGCCTTCTGCTCGTCGGCGGCCTTCTGCTCTTCAGCGGCCTTCCGCTCTTCAGCGGCCTTCTGCTCTTCGGCGGCCTTCTGCTCTTCGGCAGCCTTCTGTTCGTCAGCGGCCTTCTGCTCGTCGGCGGCCTTCTGTTCCTCTGCAGCCTTCTGCTCTTCGGCCGCCTTCTGCTCTTCAGCAGCCTTGCGGGCAGCCTCTTCCTCAGCAGCCTTCTGCTGCTCGGCAGCCTGACGTGCGGCTTCTTCTTCAGCAGCCTTCTGCTGTTCGGCAGCTTGGCGTGCGGCTTCTTCTTCAGCAGCCTTCTGCTGCTCGGCAGCCTGGCGCGCAGCTTCTTCCTCAGCGGCCTTCTGCTGCTCGGCGGCCTGGCGCGCTGCCTCTTCTTCAGCGGCACGCTGCTGCTCGGCGGCCTGACGGGCAGCCTCTTCCTCAGCAGCACGCTGCTGCTCGGCAGCTTGGCGTGCAGCTTCTTCTTCAGCGGCGCGCTGCTGTTCGGCAGCCTGGCGCGCGGCTTCTTCTTCCGCCTGGCGCTGCTTCTGCAGCAGCAGTTCCTCGTCGGATTGGCCACCGCCCTCCTGTGCAACCTCGAATGGCTTCATCAGGCTGTCGGCCACCGCGGGCGGAACCGCCACGGACACCGACAGCACCGGCAGCGCGACGGTCGCGAACAGCTTGGATCGAATCGACATTTTGTCTTCCTTCCTCTTCCTGGGAGGTCCTGGCCCGCATCCTCTCGTCAACCTGTGACACGCTGAAGAAGAGAATGCGAACACGAATACTTACGGGGCCTTGACCCAAGGTTTCGGCTTTTTTGTGTTGGCCGCGAGACGCGCGGTCCAATGCAACGCCCAAACCGCGAACCGGTTCCTTGACAAGGGCTAGCGGAGGCAAGATTAACCGCCGCTGAACGCCCCGTTCATGTTTCTCCCGCGCGGAAAACCACAATCATCGGTCGAAACTTGATTCCCGTTGAGCGCCTTCGCTTTCCTGTTGATTTTTAGTGGAAAAGAGTACGAATATCGCCACAACCGGCGGCAGACGCCCCGGCTGAAATTGGCATCCGCGAAAAACAACAATGCCGGATGTCGACCAACAGAGAGGACTATCATGCGTATTTCCAAGCGGCTGGCAGCCGCCGCATCGGCTGCCGTTTTCGTGCTCATGGCAGGCTCGGCCATGGCCGACGGCGAAAAGGTCGTGATCGGCACGGAAGGCGCTTACCCGCCCTTCAACAACCTGGAAGCGGACGGCACGCTGACGGGCTTCGACATCGACATCGCCAAGGCGCTGTGCGTGGAAATGAAGGCCGAGTGCACTTTCGTGACGCAGGACTGGGACGGCATCATTCCGGCGCTCATCGCCAAGAAGTTCGACGCCATCATCGCGTCCATGTCGATCACCGCCGAGCGCAAGGAAAAGGTCGACTTCACCAACAAGTACTACAACACCCCGCCGGCAATCGTCGTGCCGAAGGATTCGCCGATCACCGAGGCAACCGCAGCCGCCCTTCAGGGCAAGGCGCTCGGCGCGCAAGGCTCGACCACCCATTCCAACTATGCCGAAGCGCATATGAAGGGTGCCGAAATCAAGCTCTATCCGACGGCTGATGAGTACAAGCTCGACATCGCCAACGGCCGTATCGACGCAGTCATCGACGACGTCGTCGTGCTCTCGGAATGGCTGAAGACCGCTGACGGCGCCTGCTGCAAGCTGCTCGGCACCCTGCCGATCGACCCCGTTATCAACGGCGACGGCGCCGGTATCGCGGTCCGCAAGGGCGACGATGCGCTGCGCGAGAAGTTCAACAAGGCGATCGAGGCGATCCGCGCCAACGGCAAGTACAAGGAAATCAACGAAAAGTACTTCCCATTCGACGTTTATGGCAGCTGATTGACGGTTTCCGGTGCGAATCCATAGTGAATCATGCCGGAAAAACGTCGGTTGATGCGAAAATTGCAACGGCGGATGGCTTGCCCTTCCGCCGTTTTTGTTTGACAAGTGCCTAAAACAAAGCGCGATCGATACGCATAAAAACAGCGCAAAAGGGGAAATCTCTGACATGAGCGGGTTGTTTGCCGGCTTCTATTCCATCCTCTCCTGGATCGGATCGATCGTCGATCCATTCTGCGGCCCGGTCGGGGTCTTTACCTGGCTCGCACCTGGCACGCTTCTCGCCTGCGGTGACACCGGATGGGGCGACGATATCGCCCACGGCTTCGTCATTACCGCGAGCCTTGCCATCGCAACGCTGCCCGTCGGCCTGTTGATCGGCTTCTTCATCGCGCTGGGCAAGCAGTCCGAAGAGCGCACGGTTCGGCTCGCGTCGAACATTTACACGACGATCTTCCGCGGCCTGCCCGAACTGCTGACGCTCTTCATCGTCTATTACGGCTTGCAGATCCTCGTTCAACAACTGCTGGCATCGCTCGGCTACGACGGTCCGGTCGAGATCAATGCCTTCTTCGCCGGCATGATCGCACTCGGCGTCGTCTTCTCCGCCTATTGCTCGGAGGTGCTGCTGTCGGCTTTCAAGGCCATCCCGCATGGACAATACGAAGCCGGTGACGCCCTTGGCTTGCATCGCGGCCGCACCATGCGCCTCATCATCCTGCCGCAGCTCGTGCGCATCGCCCTGCCCGGTCTCGGCAATCTCTGGATGGCGCTGCTCAAGGACACCGCCCTCGTCTCGGTCGTCGGCCTGACCGACATCCTGCGCCAGACCGGCATTGCCGCCCGCGTGACCAAGCAGGCCTTCGAATTCTACGGTGTTGCCTGCGTGCTCTTCCTGATCCTCGCGATGATTTCCTCGATCGTCTTCTCCTACATTGAACGGCGAACCAAACGTGCGGAGATGGGCCGATGAGTGTCGTTGCAACGATGATCCCGCCGCAGGCGCCGCCGCCGGTTCCGCCGAAGCCCTACACGCTCACCCGCTTCGTCGGCAGCGTTGCGCTCGGCATCTGGCTGGCACTCGGCGTCGGTATCTTCCTGACCGTGGTCGGCGGCTGGGATCCGGACAAGTTTGCCAAATACGGCCCGCGCTTCATCAACGGCCTCGGCGTCACGTTGATGCTGGTCGGCCTTTCGATCGTCATGGGCGCCATCCTTTCGCTGCCGATCGCCTTTGCCCGCATGTCGAAGAACAAGGTCCTGTCGTGGTTCGCCTACGGATACGTCTACTTCTTCCGCGGCACGCCGCTGCTGGCACAGCTCTTCCTCATCTACTACGGCCTCGGCAGCTTTCGCCCGCAGCTGGAAGCGGTCGGCCTGTGGTGGTTCTTCCGCGACGCGTGGAACTGCGCGATCTTCGCTTTCACGCTCAACACTGCGGCCTACCAGGCGGAAATCCTGCGCGGCGCGATCGAGAGCGTGCCGCGCGGCCAGCGCGAAGGCGCTGACGCGCTTGGCCTTCCCCAGCGCGTCGCCTTCTGGAAGATCATCCTGCCGCAGGCAATGATCGTGGCGCTGCGCCCCTACGGCAACGAGATCATCCTGATGATCAAGGGCTCGGCGATCGTCGCGATCGTCACCGTCTTCGATCTCATGGGCGAAACCCGCTATGCCTTCTCGCGTACCTTCGACTTCCAGATGTATATCTGGGCAGCCATTCTCTACCTCATCATGGTCGAGATCCTGCGCAACATCTGGAGCCTGCTGGAAGCGCGGCTGACCCGCCATCTGAAGCGATAGGCTT
The DNA here is from genome assembly GCF_014852185.1 of Ensifer sp. ENS07. Taxonomy (NCBI): domain Bacteria; kingdom Pseudomonadati; phylum Pseudomonadota; class Alphaproteobacteria; order Hyphomicrobiales; family Rhizobiaceae; genus Ensifer; species Ensifer sp. ENS07. The sequence continues at coordinate 236,732 of NZ_JACVBE010000002.1, forward strand.
TCTACGTCGGTTTCGAACAAAGCTTGGCAGCACTCCCTAAGAGAGGCTGCCAAGCTTTTGTTATTTCACGAGAAAGTTTCACTTCGGGACAAATATTAGCCCTTGATTAACAAATCAGGCGTTTCATCATAGGGACCAACCTTTGCGAGAAGTGAGGTCCACATGACGAACGAGATGGAACTTCAGCTCAAGGGCTACGGACTGACGACGGCGCAGATCCTCTACCACCTGCCCGACCATCCGGCCTTCCTGCAAACCTATATCTGGCAGCACTACGACATTGCGCCGGACTTCCCCGAAATGCGCAGCTTCCTGAAATTCTGGGAAGAGAAACTGGACGGGCCGCTGCATTCGGTGCGCTACGTGCACCGCAAGCTGATCTCGGCCACCGAATGGCGCGCACTGAAGGGCGAGCTCATTCTGCACTGAGAGCCGCCGACGGCGACCGCTCTCTGTCACCAGGAACCCTGGATCGGCGAGGCGTGACGCCCGGCGCCCTCAGACATGCACCTCCCCATGCGCGAGTTCGCCTTCGCGCGGCTCCTTGTGCAGCGAGCCGTAGAGCACCAGCCCGTAAAACACGATGACACCAACAATCACCGGCCAGCCGGGCAAGGGACCGAGGGCCGCATTCTGGGCGACGTCCATCCAGGAGCGCACGTGGCCGAAGGGCTCGCCATTGGTGGAGATCTTCGGCGAGGAAATCTTCAGCGCCCACGCGAGCAGCAGGATCAGATACATCCAGCAATAATTGCGCTGCAGCCGGCGGCAAAGCGCCTCGCGGTAGCTCATCAGGAAAGCGGGCTTGCGCAGGCTCTTGGCGATCGACGCCGCCCAATTGAGGTTCGGCGTGCCATCGGGCGCCAGGATCTGGGCGAAGTAGCCGCGCTCCAATTGCCGTACCCGGGCGCGATAGACGTCGAAGAAGCGATAGCGCCGGGCTTCGATCAGGAGCAAGAGCGTAATCAGCAGCATGGCGAAGAGCAGCACGCCATGATGCGACGACGGTGTCGACAGCGAGACCGAGAGCAGCGCCGCAACGACGGTGATTGCCCAGTTGGAGGTCCGGTCGATGCGGTCGCGCCAGCCGGCCATGCGCCCCATTTCGCCGCGATAATAGTGTACCACCGCGTTGATCTGCTCCTGCGACGTCTGCGGCAAGGGCGGGCCTTTCGGCTCCTTCGTTTCGGCGCTCAAGATCAGCGGCCCAAGCTCGGCGGACATCGGCATTCCTCCCGTCTTTTCTTATGCTTGCGATGATGACTCCTTTCCTGTCGCCGATAAATCCCGATGGCGCCGCATGGCGACGTTTTTCGTCCGGAAGGCCAAGGAAATCCTGCCACTGACCGCCAAAACGCCAGATCCACGCCCGCAAACCTTTCGCCGACGGCGATTGCCAAAAACCGGCTGCGGACGTAAGAAGCGCCCATGACCCAGAAAAGCACGAAAATCGACGAGGAAGCGCTGGCCGAGGCCTATAACCGCGCCCTCTCCCTGGAAAAGTCCGGCAAGTTCGATGCCGCGGCGCAAGCCTATGCCGAAGTGCTGGCGCTCGATCCGGAAGACCACGGCGGCGCTGCCGTGCGACTGGCCTCGATGGGACGCGGCGAAACGCCGGTGAAGGCGCCCGATGCCTATGTCGCCACGCTCTTCGACCAGCATGCCGAAGTCTTCGACAACGTGCTCGTCGACCAGCTCGGCTACTGCGTGCCGCTCCTCGTCCGCCAGCGCCTGCAGGCGCTTGAACTCGGGCCCTTCGACCGGGTGCTGGATCTCGGCTGTGGCACGGGCCTGACCGGCGGCGCGCTCCGCGACATGGCCGAAGACATCACCGGCGTCGACCTCTCCGAAAACATGGTCGAGATCGCCCACGAAAAAGACCTCTACGAGACGCTTTACGTTGCAGAGGCGGTCGACTTTCTCGACGACAACGACGACGAGCCCTTCGACCTTATCGTCGCCACCGACGTGCTTCCCTATATGGGCGCGCTCGAAGCGCTGTTTTTCGGCGCGGTCGACAACCTCGTCCCGGGCGGCCTGCTGATCTTCTCCAGCGAAACCCTGCCCGCAGAGACCTTCGCCGGCCGCAATTTCATGGTCGGCCCGCACCAGCGCTTTGCCCATGCCGAGAGCTACCTGCGCGACCGTCTCGCCGCCACCGGCTTCGAGATCGTCGAAGTCGGCGACATCACGGTGCGCCTGGAAGAAGGTGAACCGATCGCCGGACATCTGGTGGTCGCGCGCTTCAAGCCCTGATCGGGCCATGACAGCATCATGAGAAGGGAGCATCGCACGATGCTCCCTTCTCTCTTTTCCGCACCCGCGCCATCGGCTACACCAAGGCGAAAGCAATGGGAGTATTCGGAAAATGGCAAAGGTTGCATTCATCGGTCTCGGCGTCATGGGCTACCCCATGGCCGGCCACCTCAAGGTCCGCGGCGGTCACGAGCTGACGGTCTATAACCGCACCTTCGCCAAGGCCGAAAAGTGGGCGGCCGAGTTCGGTGGTCGCGCGGCGCGTACCCCGGCAGAGGCCGCCGATGGCGCCGATTTCGTCTTCTGCTGCGTCGGCAACGACGACGACCTGCGCTCTGTAACGACGGCCAAGGACGGCGCCTTCGAAAAGCTGGAGGCCAACGCCGTCTTCATCGACAACACCACGGCCTCCGCTGAGGTCGCCCGCGAACTCTACGAAGCGGCCAAGGCCCGCAATGCCCACTTCGTCGATGCCCCGGTCTCCGGCGGCCAGGCAGGCGCCGAAAACGGCGTTCTGACGGTGATGTGCGGCGGCGACGAAGCCGCCTTCGATCGCGCCAAGCCGATCATCGAAGCCTTTGCCCGCATGGTCGGCCTGATGGGTCCGGCCGGTGCCGGCCAGATCACCAAGATGATCAACCAGATCTGCATCGCCGGCCTCATCCAGGGGCTCGCCGAAGGCATCCACTTCGGCAAGAAGGCGGGTCTCGACATCGAGAAGGTCGTCGACGTCATCTCCAAGGGGGCAGCCGGCTCCTGGCAGATGGAAAACCGTCACAAGACGATGAATGCCGGCAAGTACGACTTCGGCTTCGCCGTCGACTGGATGCGCAAGGACCTCGACATCGTGCTCGCCGAAGCCCGCCGCAACGGCGCCAAGCTGCCGGTGACCGCGCTGGTCGACCAGTTCTACGGCGATGTGCAGGAAATGGGCGGCAACCGTTGGGATACGTCCTCGCTCCTCGCCCGCCTCGAAAAGTGAGCCTTAGCCCGTCCTCGACCGCGGGCGAGATCATCGCTCACCTGCGGTCTCTCGGCTCCGAAGACAATCTCGCCGGCATGGCGCGTTTCGGTATCGTCACCGACGCCGCCATCGGGCTTTCCAACGTCGAGCTGCACAAGATCACCCGGCTGGTGAAGACCGATCACCGCCGGGCGCTGGCGCTCTGGCAAACCGGCATTCGCGAGGCGCGCATCCTGGCCGCCTTCACCGCCGATCCGAAAGTACTGACGCTCGACGACGCGCGCCGTTGGGCGGAAGATTGCAATTCCTGGGAAGTGGTCGATACCGTCGCCGACCTTTTTATTGCCGCGCGCTTCGAGCGCGAACTGATTCCGGAATTTTCAGCCGACGAACGGGAATTCGTCCGCCGCATCGCCTTTGCGATGATCGCGACGGCAGCGGTTCACCTGAAGAAAGAACCGGACGCAGCGCTTCTCGCCTGGCTGCCGTTGATCGAGCAGCATTCCGGCGACGAGCGCAACTTCGTGAAGAAAGCGGTCAACTGGGCGCTCCGGCAGATCGGCAAGCGCAACGCCGCCTGCCACGGCCCGGCCCTTGCACTTGCGAAGCGACTGGCGGAAAGCTCGAACCGCGCCGCCCGCTGGACGGGCAAGGACGCGGTTCGCGAACTGTCGAACGACAAGATTCTGGCAAGGCTTGGCCTCCCCTGAGTCTGCTAGCTGAGGTCAGTCCTCGCTGGACTTCGCCTGGTCGATCATCATGTAGTCGAGCGGCAGCTCGGTCGTATACTTGATCTGCTCCATGGCGAAGACGGAGGAAACGTCGCGGATCTCGATCTTGGCGATCATGCGCTTGTAGAAGGCGTCATAGGCTGCGATGTCAGGCACGACGACACGCAGCAGATAGTCCACGTCGCCACTCATGCGGTAGAACTCGACGACTTCCGGAAATTCGGACACGACCTCGGAGAAGCGGCGCAACCACTCCATCGAATGGGAGTTCGTACGGATCGACACGAAGACCGTGACCTTGGTGTTGATCTTCACCGGATCGAGCAGCGCGACGCGGCGGCGGATGACGCCGTCCTCTTCCATCTTCTGGATACGCCGCCAGCACGGCGTGGTCGAAAGCCCGACCTTCTTGGCGAGGTCGGCAACGGCCAGCGTGGAATCCTCCTGCAGCAGGCGCAGGATTTTGCGGTCTAGGCGATCCATAAAAGTCCCTCTCGAATTATTTTTCCCTCTATAGCGCGAAATTGATGAAGATAAAGAAAATTGTTTCAGTTCGTGAGAACGAAAACACGTTCGCGCAAGAAGGGCAGCACCGCTTCGAACCAGGGATTTCGCTTCAGCCAGCCGGTGTTGCGCCAGCTCGGATGCGGCAACGGCAGGATCGCCGGCACGGCGTTGCGCATCGCGTAGCGCCGCCAGTTCTTCACCGTCTCGGTCATCGATTTCGGACAGTCCGGGCCGATATGCCAGCGTTGCGCATAGTGGCCGATCGCCAGCACCAGCTCCACCTGCGGCATCTGCTCCATCACCCGGTGGCGCCAAAGCGGCGCGCATTCGCGCCGCGGAGGCAAGTCGCTGCCATGGGCGTCATAGCCCGGAAAGCAAAAACCCATCGGCACGATCGCGAATTTCTCCGGATCGTAGAAGCTCTCGCGATCGACAGCCAGCCATTGCCGCAGCCGATCGCCGGACGCATCGTTGAACGGCAGACCGCTGTCATGCACGCGCAGTCCGGGCGCCTGCCCGGCGATCAGGATGCGCGCCGCAGTGGAGATCACCGCCACCGGCCGCGGCTCGTGCGGCAGCCGGTCGGCCTCGCCGCGCAGCGGGCTGTCGCGACAGATGCGACAGGCCGAAATTTCCGCCCGCAACCGATCGAGTTGAGCAATGCGGTCGTCAGGCATCGGCGATACCGGAAAAAAGTGCGGTCAGGCGTTCGAGCAGCCAGCTGCGGATCGCCGCAAGCCAGCCATCGATGAGGTGCGGCCCCTCGTCGGGATGACCGTTCGTCCGGCGCCACTCCTGCGGTTTCACGAACTCGCCGGCCCAGAGCCCGCGCTGCTCCCGTTCTGCCCTTGCCTCCTCAGCCTCATAGCGCCCGTAGCTCACCGCATAGCCCGAAAGCACCATCTCGCGCCCGACATCGCGGTTGGCCGCATCGCAAACACCGAGCTCGCGGCCGTATTTGTCGCGGCCGTGAAACCGACAGCGCACATCACCCGCCGAGACGAGCGCCCGCAATCGGCCGCGCGCCTCGCGGCCGCAGTCCCAGGCGACGCCATCGCGCCTGCAGGTCTGGTCGAGCTCCGGCGCGTCGATGCCCTCGATGCGGACGCGTTTACCGTCGATCCGCAGGCTGTCGCCGTCGCTCGCGATCGCCGCGCCCCGTGCCGAACCGGTCGCAGATCGCTCTCCGACGGGCAGCCTGTCGGCGACAAAGGCGCCGATCGCCAAGAGGATGAGAATGATCCATCCGCCGGCCATGCCGCCACGTCCGCCGGACGGCGCATGACCGCGGGACCTGCCGCGGCCCTTGGGAAACCGATATGTCGTCCGTCCGAATTTCACGCCTGCCCTAACCTCGATTGCCGCGGGACTGCCTCGCAGACCAGCGCGTCATAAACATGGTCGATTCCAAAAGATTAGAGAAGGAACCTCACATGCAGCGCGATCCATCACGACCTGAGCACGGCTGCGCCACAATGGTTGTCGAATCCTTCACGCACCGCAGCAACTTCTTAAGGATTGCTCACTAGACTGCAACGCAATCGCAACCGTCGCATATGAGCATGAGTATCGCTGCCAGCACATCGACCGATAAGATTATCGTCGACAAATCGCGTAGCCATCGAAACAAGGCCGTTTCGAGGACGGTCCGCGCGACGCGTGAGCGGCTGCAGACAGGCTCGTCGGTGCCCTCGGGCTTCGAGCGCGAGATGCTCAATCTCTACATCGACAGTGCTCTGCATGGCGCGATCGCCATTCCGGTGCTCGTTACGCTGATTGCGGCGGTCGGCATCTATCTCTCCGGCAATCTCGGTTTCGTCCTCTGGGCGGTCATGACGCTCTCGGCCCATGCCGTCACGCTCTTCTTTGCGCGCAAGGCACGCCGGGAAGACATCAGCGCCGAGAAGGTTCCGGTCTGGCGCCGCCGCTTCCTGCTCGGCCAGGTGCTGATGGGCCTCTGCTGGGCGACCTTCGTCGCACAGGATTGCGCGAGCTGCGGCAACGTGCGCTTCGGCTTCTTCGAGGGCACGGTACTGCTGGTCGCGCTTGCTGCGACCGCTATGGGCACGTTCCTGCTGCGCAATGCGCTCCTTTACACTTTCGCCCCGGTCGTGGCAGCCCTCGCGTTTGCATCGCTCACGACCGGCGACGTGATCTATATGGGGCTCACCGGCGTCATCTCGCTGTCGCTGCTCTTTCTGGTGCTGATGACGGACCGCATGAACCGCGCAAGCGTGCACATCCTCTCCGTTCAATCGGAAAAGGACGACCTGATCGCGGAACTCGAAGTTGCAAAGTCGATGTCCGACGAAGCCCGCCGGCGTGCCGAAGAGGCAAACCTCGCCAAGTCGCGCTTCCTCGCATCCATGTCGCACGAGCTGCGCACGCCGCTGAACGCCATTCTCGGCTTCTCCGAGGTGATGTCGACAGAGGTTCTGGGCCCGCTCAGCAACCCGACCTACAAGGAATACACCAACGACATCCACCGCTCTGGCGAGCACCTGCTGAACCTCATCAACGAGATCCTCGACCTGTCGCGCATCGAGGCCGGCCGCTACGACCTCAACGAGGATTCGGTCAGCCTGGTCGATATCGCCGAGGATTGCATCGGCATGGTGCAACTGAAGGCCCGCGCCAAGAACATCACCATCCACCAGCAGTTCGAACACGGCATGCCCTCGGTCTGGATCGACGAAAAGTCGATGCGCCAGGTCATTCTCAATCTGCTGTCGAATGCCGTGAAGTTCACCAATACCGGCGGCGAAGTCACCTTCAAGGTCGGCTGGACCGCGGGCGGCGGCCAGTATCTCTCGATCAAGGACAACGGCCCCGGCATTCCCGAGGAAGAAATCCCGATCGTGCTCTCGGCCTTCGGCCAGGGCTCGATCGCCATCAAGAGTGCCGAACAGGGCACGGGTCTCGGCCTGCCGATCGTCCAGGCCATCCTCGCCAAGCACAATGGCGAATTCATCCTGCGCTCGAAGCTGCGCGAAGGTACAGAGGCGATCGCCATCCTGCCGGCGCGCCGCGTGCTCGAAAGCCTGCCGGCGATCGAGGATGTCGCAGCCCCGGTTCGCCGCCGCAAGAGCTTCGCCTGATCCATGCACATCGAAACGCAGCGCCTCAGGCTTCGGCCCTGGGAAGAACGCGATATCGCGCCTTTCGCGCTTGCCAATGCCGATCCCGAAGTCCGGCGCTACTACTATCCGGCCATTCTGACGCGCGACGAAACGGCAACGATGATTGCCGACTGCGTCCGCCATCTCGCCGACCGCGGCTTCGGCTTCCTCGCCGTTGAACGCAAATCCGATGGCGCGCTGATCGGCGGTCTCGGCCTTTCTGAGGCTGGAGACGAAATCCCCGACGGACCGCATGTCGAAATCGGCTGGATCCTTGCCCGCCCCTACTGGCGGCAAGGATACGCGCTGGAAGCGGCGAGCGCCTACCTGGACCATGCATGGCGCACACTCGGCCTTGCCGAGGTAATCGGCTATACCTCGCGCATCAACCAGCCTTCGCGGGCACTGATGGAAAGATTGGGCATGCGCTCGGATCCGGCCGATGATTTCGACGACGTCACGGTGCCCGGGGGCAACCCGCTGCGTCCGCATGTGCTTTATCGGGTGAAGGCGCCGGCCCGCTAGCCGGTCAGTTCATGAAGCCGTCGAAGATCACGACATAGGCGGCATAGACACCGTTGGCGACAATCAGGCAGAGGCAGGCGAAGGAGCCGAGATCCTTGGCGTTCTTACCCATTTCCGAGATTTCGGGAGAAACGCGATCGACAATTTCCTCGATTGCCGTGTTGATCGCCTCGAAGGCCATCATCAGTAGGAACAGGATCGCCATCGCCACATATTGGAAGAAGGTTGCGCCGACAATGATGAAAGCGATCATCGCGGCCGCAAAGGCGATCAACTCGTGGCGAAAGGCAGCCTCGCCGATCAGCCGCTTGGCGCCGCCGAGCGAATAGCTCGCAGCGGCAAAGAGATGCCGAATGCCGGTCTGCTTCTCGACAGGACCCGTCTGTCCAATGCGGTGCGTGGTGTTCTTGGCGTCCATTTCGTCTCGACAGGGCTTGAAACTGTGCTTGCTTCGACATCGTGATTGAGGCGAATGCAAGGCGGTCTCGGTTGCAGGCACCCAAGACTATAGCTAGGGCGCGCATTTGCGCTTTGGATAGGCGAGAAGGACGCATCCATCAAGGCCCGGCACGCGACAGCTTCGCGCCCGTGACAGGCCTTGGACAGAAACCGGCCGGCCTTCCTGCAAAGCCCGGCCGGAACTTCACTATTCCTTGTTGCTGACGCCGGCCTGGGCAAAGGTCGCCATGCCGCTGTGGCAAGCGGCCGCCGCCTTGACGATACCGGCGGCAAGGGCCGCGCCCGTGCCTTCGCCAAGCCGCATGCCGAGTGCCAGCAGCGGCGTCTTGCCGAGCTTCTCGATCGCGCGCAGATGCCCCGGTTCGCCCGAAACATGGCCGATCAGGCAATGGTCGAGGGCCGACGGGTTGGCCGCCTTCAGGATCGAAGCCGCAGCGGTCGCCACGTAGCCGTCAATGATGACAGGTACCTTCTGGACGCGGGCGGCCAGGATGGCGCCAGCCATGGCCGCGATCTCACGACCGCCGAGGCGACGCATCAGTTCGAGCGGATCGGACAGGTGATCGCGATGCAACGCCACGGCCTTTTCGACCGCGGCGATCTTGCGCTTCAGCACCTCGCCTTCGGAGCCGGTACCCGGACCGACCCATTCTTCGGCCGTGCCACCATAAAGGCCGAGATTGATCGCGGCCGCGATCGTGGTGTTGCCGATGCCCATTTCGCCGATGCACAGAAGATCCGTGCCGCCAGCAATCGCCTCCATGCCAAAGGCCATGGTCGCGGCGCAATCGCGCTCGGACAGCGCGGCTTCCTCGGTGATATCACCGGTCGGGTATTCGAGTGCGAGGTCGAAGACCTTCAGCCCGAGGTCGTGGCTGACGCAGATCTGGTTGATCGCAGCGCCACCGGCGGCAAAATTCTCGACCATCTGTGCGGTGACGGATGACGGGAACGGGGTCACGCCCTGGCGGGTGACGCCGTGGTTGCCGGCAAAGATCGCCACCAGCGGCCGGTTGACCACCGGCGCCTTGCCCGTCCAGGCGGCGAGCCAGAAGGCGATTTCCTCGAGGCGGCCGAGCGCGCCCGGCGGCTTCGTCAGCTGGGCGTCCCGCTCCCGCGCGGCAACAAGGGCTGCCGCATCCGGGCCCGGCAGGTTGCGCAACAATTCGCGAAAATCATCAAACGGCAGGCCGCTGGCACTCATGGGAGGAATCCTTGCATCATCGTGAAGCTCTAACTACGCCCCTCATAGAGGGCGCCGAAAATTCGGGCAACGACATTTGCGCCAATCGGCGTCGCCGTCTCGATCCGCGAGCGGTCGCAGACGGCCTATGAAAGGTCTGGGAAAAGTGTGCGCGGCCCTCGCGGGTGCGCCCGCCCGGCTTGCGAGACTCGCCGCAGTCGGCGAGTTTGGCAGCGGCCGGGTCAATGGCCGCAACCTTGGAGGAGCCATGGGCTTCGTTGGCGATTTCTGTGACGATGTGGCGCGGTCGATCGGCTTTCTCAGCCGCATCCCGATGCCTGCGCGCCATTTCGAAGGTTATGACGGGCGCTTGAGCCGTGCCGTGCGCGCCTTCCCGCTAGCCGGCCTGGCGATCGCACTGCCATCGGCGGCCGTCGCCATGGCCCTCATGGCGCTGCAGGTGAGCTCGCTCTTTGCCGCCTTTGTCGTCGTCGCCATCCAGGCGCTTGTCACCGGCGCACTGCACGAAGACGGGCTTGGCGACACGGCCGATGGCTTTGGCGGCGGTCGCGACCGCGAAGCGGCGCTTGCGATCATGAAGGACAGCCGCATCGGCACCTATGCGGCCGTCGCCCTCATCCTCTCCTTCGGCCTGCGCGTCTCGGCGCTCGCCTCGATCCTGCCGCTCTTTTCGCCGCTGGGCGCCGCCATGGCGATCCTTGGCGCAGCGTGCCTCAGCCGCGCCGCCATGGTTTGGCACTGGTCGTCGCTTCCGCCGGCGCGCAGCGGCGGCGTCGCGGCCTCGGCTGGCGAGCCGGAACCGGCGGCCACGCGCTTCGCGCTTGCCTTCGGACTTCTTGTCGCAATGCTGCTCTTCTATCTCGCGCAGGTCCCGGCGCTCGGCGTCATCGCGGCGCTCGTCGCATTCCTTGCCACGGTCAAGGGCTTCGCTCGGCTGGCGATGCGCAAGATCGGCGGACAAACGGGCGACACGATCGGGGCGACGCAGCAACTGACCGAAATCGCCGTGCTCGGTGCCCTTGCGCTGACGGTTTGAAACATCGATATATCAAGGGAAAACTGAGCACGCCCATGGAATCTCCCTGCATTCTCGTCTGTTCGATCGATGACAAGACCGGCTACTGTTTCGGCTGCGGCCGTACCCGCGACGAAGTCGGACGCTGGACGCTCTATACCGATGCCGAACGCCGCGCGATCATGAGCGTGTTGCCTGCGCGGCTTGAGACCGTCGAACGCAAGCCGCGGCGCGAAACCCGACGCACGCGCATGGCGAGGGAACGCGGCGAAGCATGACCCGTCTTGCCATCCTGCTCTCGATCCTGGCCATCGGCCTCATCCTGCTGATCATCAACCACGACACCGGCCGCACCATGGGGCTCGCCAATGACCAGTTCGGGCAACTGGTCTCGCTCGGGGCCATCGCCACGCTGATCGGCGCCGGCATCCTGCAGAGCCGCCACCGCTTCGGCGAAGGCCTGCGTCAGATCGCCATCTGGCTCTTCGTCGTTCTGGCGCTGGTCTCGGCCTATGTCTACCGTTTCGAGTTGGAGGGCTTCGGCAACCGCCTGCTCGCCGGCCTCATCCCCGGCCGCGCCACCATCATCACCGACAGCGAGGGACAGCAGGAAGTGGTGCTGCAGAAGATGTTGAACGGTCATTTCGAGACCACTGCGACGGTCGACGGCAAGGACATCAGCATGCTGGTCGATACCGGCGCCAGCAACATCGCGCTCACCTATGAAGATGCGGAAAAGATCGGCCTCGACCCGGCCAACCTCAACTATATCGTTACGGTCATGACAGCCAATGGCCGGGCCCAGGCAGCCCCCGTGATGCTTCAGGAGATCTCGATCGGCCCGATCACCCGCCGCAACATCGGCGCAACGGTCGCAGCCAAGGGCAAGCTCGATCAGAGCCTGCTCGGCATGAGCTTCCTGTCGACGCTGGAGATGCTGCAGATGCGTACCGACGAGCTGCGTCTGCGCGACTGACCGGCATCGGCCCCGGCGCGCGGTCGTGCCACGCATAGAAGCAAGGGGAGCACGGCATGGATTTCATGCGACTGCTGAAGTCGATCGAGGAACTGCTCTATGAGCTCGTCTGCTGGCTGCTGTTTTATCCGCTCACCCTGTGGCGCACGCTGCGCCACCCGCAGGCGATGATGCGCTATGCCGACGTCGAGCTCGGCGACGACCTGCCGGAGCAGTACTCGGATGCGCTGAGCCCGCCGCTTTTTCTGCTGATCACGCTGCTCTTGGCGCATGGGCTGGAGCTCGGCCTCGTCAGCCGCGCAGTTCCCTGGGCGCCGACGTCGCTGCTTGCCTCCGACTCCAACCTGCTGATGTTTCGGGCTGTCGCCTTCAGTATTCTGCCTCTGCTGATGGCCGTGAAGCTCCTGCGCAACAAGGGTGCCAAGCTGACACGCGAGACGCTGCGTCCGCCCTTCTTCAGCCAGTACTACGTCACGGCACCCTTCGCTTTTGCCATCAGCCTCGGTGGCCAATTGCTCTTGGCCGGGCACAACGCCTTCACCACTGTCGGCGCCGCCTTCGTGGTCGCTTCGATCGTCTGGTACATCGTTGCCGAAACGCGCTGGTTCATGGCCGACCTCGGGCTCTCCGCCGTGCGGTCGCTCCTCCACGTCGTGGTCACGATTCTTCAGGCGCTGCTCGCGATGGCCGTCGCCAGCACGATCATCGCCTATGCCAGTGGAGCCGTGCCGGCGCTAGCACCCTGACGACCGATGGAAGTCAGTTACGCAGGCGGTAGCCGGTGCGGAAGATCCAGGCGAGCACCGACATGCAGACAGTCAGGAAGGCAATGATGATCACCGCGCTGAAGATCGGGTTGACGTCCGACACCTCGAAGAAGCTCCAGCGGAAACCGCTGATGAGGTACAGCACCGGGTTGAAATGGCTGACGGCCTGCCAGAAGGGCGGCAGCATCTTCACCGAATAGAAGCTGCCGCCGAGGAAGACGAGCGGCGGGATCACCAGCATGGGGATCAGGTTCAGTTGCTCGAAATCCTTGGCCCAGATGCCGATGATGAAGCCGAACAGGCTGAAGGAAATCGCCGTCAGCACGAAGAAGAAGACCATGACGAAGGGATGAGCGATCGTCAGGTCGACGAAGAGCGATGCCGTCAGGAGAATGATCGTGCCGATCATCATCCCCTTGGTCGCCGCGGCGCCGACATAGCCGAGCACGATCTCCACCATCGAGACCGGCGAGGAAAGCACCTCGTAGATCGTGCCGGTGAATTTCGGGAAATAGATGCCGAAGGACCCGTTACCGATGCACTGGGTCAGAAGCGTCAGCATCATCAGGCCGGGCGTGATGAAGGCGCCATAGGAAACGCCGTCGATCTCCTGGATGCGGCCGCCGATCGCCGCGCCGAAGACGATGAAATAGAGCGACGTGGAGATAACGGGCGACACCACGCTCTGCAGAAGTGTGCGGCGTGTGCGGGCCATCTCGAAGAAATAGATCGATTTGATCGCTTCGATGTTCATCGCCCTGCCCCCACGATTTCGACGAAAATGTCTTCCAGCGAGCTCTGTCGCGTGGAAATGTCCTTGAGCCTGATGCCGGCCTCCGCCAAGGCGGCGAGCAAGGTGGTGATCCCGGTCCGCTCGGCGCTAGTGTCATAATCGTAGATCAGACAATGGCCGTCGCCTTCGAGCGTCAGGTTGTAACCCGAGAGCACGTCAGGCACGCCATCCAGCGGATGGGCGAGATCGACGCGCAACTGCTTGCGCCCGAGCTTCGACATCAGCGCCGCCTTGTCCTCGACCAGCAGGATCTCGCCGCCGTTGATGACGCCGATGCGGTCGGCGATTTCTTCCGCCTCTTCGATGTAGTGTGTCGTCAGGATGATCGTCACGCCCGAGGCGCGCAGCCGCTCGACCACGTCCCACATGCTCTTGCGCAGGTTGACGTCGACGCCGGCCGTCGGCTCGTCGAGGAAGAGGACCCGCGGCTCATGCGACAGCGCCTTGGCGATCAGCACGCGCCGCTTCATGCCGCCCGAAAGCTCGCGCAGCATGTTGTCCTTCTTGTCCCAGAGCGACAGGTCCTTCAGCACCTTTTCGATATGGGCGGGGTTCGGTTTCTTGCCGTGCAGCCCGCGGGAGAAGGTGACCGTGTTCCAGACGGTTTCGAAAGCGTCGGTGGTCAGCTCCTGCGGCACGAGCCCGATCATCGCGCGGGTCTCGCGGAAATCGCGCACCACGTCGTGCCCCCCGACCATCACCGTTCCGCCGCTCGGATTGACGATACCGCAGATGATCGAGATCAGCGTCGTCTTGCCGGCGCCGTTCGGCCCGAGCAACGCCAGGATTTCGCCTTCCTCGATATCGAGGCTGACGCCCTTCAGCGCCTTGAAGCCGGAGGCATAAGTCTTCGACAGATTGGAAACGGAAACGATTGGCGCCATGAAAACTGATCCGGAAGGAGGGGCAGAGTCTTGAGGTCCCGCCCTATATGGGACAATTCATTCCGATTTGCAGCCGGCTGGAATGAAAAAACAAGATGACTGTGCGTCAACGCGGCTGAGACAGTCCCGTATCGGCGCCCGCTCCGGCCGATGTCTGCCTCGGGAGCTTGCGGTCAACCAGCCGGTCATGGACAAGCATCCCGGCCAGCATTGCCACCACGAAGAGGACCGTTGCCGGCAAGCCAAGCGACAGCGAGGCGAGCGCCGGGCCCGGGCAAAGCCCGACCAGCCCCCAGCCGACGCCGAAGATCGCCGAGCCGACGATCAGTCGCCGGTCGATGACCTGATTGTTGGGCAGATGAAAGGTCCCGTCGAACAGCGGATGTTTCAACCGGCGCGTCACCAGAACTCCGAGCGCCGAAACGAAGACAGCGCCGCCGAGCACGAAGGCAAGGCTTGGGTTCCAGTTGCCGGTTATGTCAAGAAAAGCCCGCACGCGGGCCGGATCGAGCATTCCCGACAGCGAAAGACCGAAACCGAATACGACGCCGGAGACGAGCGTCGCGGCAAGGCGGAGCAAGGCGCTGTTCATCCGAAGAAACCCGCAACGAAGACCGTGACGATCGCCGCTCCCATGAAGGTGGCGACCGCGGCGATCGAGCGGCGCGACAGCAAGCCCGACAACGCCATGACCGCTGGTGCAGCCCGAGCCCATGCGCGAGCCGAAGCCCACCAGCAGGCCCCCAACCACGAGAAGCGGCCAGGAGGCCGTCACAGTCACCGACGGCCAGGCATCGAAAATGAGGCGGTACAACACCGGTCCGGCAATCAGCCCCAGTACGAACAATGCGCCCGACGAAGCCTGTACGCCCTGCAGCAGGCGCCCTGCGATGCCACTGATGCCGGCCACCCGGCCAGTGGCCACCATCAGGATCGCCGCCGACAGGCCAATCAACAGCCCGCCTACCAGCGCATTCCCGTATTCATTCATGCTTTTGAACCATCTCGACAGAAGATCTGATAGAGCGAGCCGACGAGGCGCGCCACCTTGTCGTGGCTGAGCCGATAGAAAACCTGCTTGGCCTGCCGACGGGTCGCGACAATGCCGGCATCCCGCAAGACCGTCAATTGCTGTGAAAGCGTGGGCTGGCGAATGCCCAGCATTTCCTCGAGCGCCGCGACAGAATGCTCGCCTTCGAGCAGCGCGCTCACGATCAGCAACCTGTTGCGGTTGGCAAGTGTCCTGAGGATTTTAGAAACTTCGGCGGCATGCACAGCCATATCGCTGCGCATCCCCGGAAATTGCATGACCGTTCCCATTTCGTCCTCCTGTGGCGTCAAGGAGTGAGTAGGGCCCCCAATGCTTGTAGCGGCCAACCAGACACTATCCAAGATTGTTATACGAAATAATATAATATCGTATTACTTATTACAAAACCAGACGAAACGGAGAGATCGGCACGGCCTCGCCAACCCAAGGTTTTCTCATACGCAGAAAAACATATAGAAAATTCAGTCTGTTACAATTGGATCCGAAAATGCCGGGAATCGCCATATTTGGGGCAACCGTTCGGAACGCGACCCGGACGAGTAAAACCTAAAGTATAATACTACTTATTTAGGGAATCAGGTCGATTCGCAGATCTTCGCCGACAGCCGGCCAGGAACGCACTCGAACGAAAGCCGGCGCAGGATTTGCTCGGCCGACCACAGCAATTACGCCCAGCTGTCACGAAACCGTGACGCTCTTCGATCAGTTTGCATCGCGCGGGCCGCAACATCGCCCTTTGATTTGCGCTCGTGATTTGCAGGCCGGAGCCTCCCCCTTTTGCTCCGGTCGTTGGGCCGGCCTCCCCGCCGGCCTCTTTTTTTGCCGGCTCCCGAGCTTCGATAGCCGGCAGCTGGAAACCACTGGTGCCAACCGGCTGAACACCTAATCGCAGTGCCGATAACCGGTCTTGCGCGTCCTCAGGTCGAAGTGGAAATGGTCCTTGTGGAAGGGGTCGCTGCCCGGGCCGAGCACGGTGTTGAAGTACTTGCAGCTGTCGGAACGCACGGCCTTCAGCAACGCCTTCTCGCGGAAGGCGAAGAAGCCCTTCTTGCGCACGTCGATTTCCTTGCCCTTCTTCAGCACGAACTTGCCGACATCGATGGCGTTGCCGCGCGCGTGTTCCGACATCGGATTGCCGCGACGCGAATTCATCGTGCGGCAGGAGTAGCCGCCAAGCGGCTTGATCGTCTTGATGCCGGACCAGTAGCGGTAGCGTGACGACGGGGCGAGTTCGTACTTCACCCACTTCGCGAAAGCCTCGGTCACCTCGCAATTGAGCTTGACCGCCGGCTTCACACCGATGCCGCCGGACAGCCCGTTGAGTTCGATCGGATAGTCGATGCCGCAGGACGGACCGTTGCTGATGCGCGGAATGTCGCGGAAGGTGACGCCGAGCTTTTTCAGGCGCTGGCGGCAAGCAATCTCGGAACCGGGCATCGCGCCGGTATATTCGGGCGTCGACATCGGATTGTTGGCGCGCGGCAGGAAGGCGACCTGCTGCGGCTCCTGCGTGCGCTGAAGGCGCTGCTGTTCCATGGCGCGGGCGCGCTGCGCCTGTTCGGCGGCCATCTTGTCCGGCGACAGCGGCGGCAGATCCGGGTCATAGCCAAGGTTCGCTTCGGCCGGCGCGGCGCTGTTTGCGCCGCCGAGCTGGCGCACATTCTCGTCACCAATACCGCCGACCACCGGCTGGCTGGCATTGCCCTCGGCAATGTCGTTGCTCTGCTCCTCCGCAAGCCCCACCACCGGCTGCTCCACGCCGAGCATCGCATCCATGTTGACGCCCTCTTGGGGAATAGCGCTCGAGCCGGCGCTTGCCGGCTGCGCGCCCGTCGCCACCGCCTCGTCGCTATCGAGCATCGGAAGCGCGCGGCGCGTCTGCTGAGGCGCCGCGTGCTGCGGATTGGTCTGGAAGGTCGAGGGCTGCGTGGCGGCCGGATAGGCGGCCACCTCCTCTGCCGGCACGGCATCGACAGGAACCGGCCCGATCGACCCGACCCGCGCCCCGCCATCGATGCGGCCGGGCGGCGAAAGCGCGTCATCGGTGGAGCAGGTGACGAGCGAAAACGAAAGAACGAGCGCCGTCAGCGGGCGATGGAGACGAGTAACATAGGCCATACCGAACTGCGCCTTCCTCCAGGCGGTCCGAAAAAGACCACCGTCATCGCCCCGCTGCCCCTGCCGCCGCCACCGCGTTCAATTGGCACGCAATGGTTGCTACAGCACCTGCAATTGCTGCCTTTTGCCTGTGTCGCAAACCGGGCACAGCGGACAAAAAGCCTGATTTGCCTGGCATTTTATTCAAATACGGTAAACGAAGGCTTGCGCGCCAACCGCTGGAAATGGGGTGTCCGCGCTGCGAATGGTCCATCCATACCGACAAAAAAGAGCCCGCGTCCTCGTCGGACACGGGCTCGCATGCTAAAGGCTTGATCGCTTGGGCCCTAGCGGCACTCGCCGCGATGGACGATCTGGAAACCGGCACCACCCGCCTCGCAGGCGTTGGAGAAGGTTTCGATGCGGCTGCCACGCTGGCCGCAGACCGGGGCATATTCGCGGGTGCAGAACTGGCCCTCGGATGGACGGTCGTCCTCCCTGCGGCATTCGCCGCGGCCGATCACCTGGAAGCCCTCGGAACGCGCCTGGCAGGCGTTCGAGAAGGTCTGCGTGCGGCGGCCGCGCTGGCCACACACCGGATTGTATTCCATCGTGCAGGCCTGCGGCTCGCGATCCGGCGGGCGATAGTCCGGACGGCACTCGCCGCGGTGGATGACGTTGAAGCCGTCAGCGCGCGCCTGGCAGGAGTTCGGGAAGCTGCGCATACGATTGCCGCGCTCGCCACAAACCGGCGCATATTCCATCGTGCAGGCCTGCGGGCGCGTGGGCCTCGGCCCCGGCCGCGGCTCGTCGACGACGACGGTACAGGCGGAAAGAAACCCGAGCGCCAGCATCATGAGCGCGATCGGCCGGGTCAGAAGTAGTTTGAGAAGTGCCATGGTGTCCCCTCTGGTGCAGCGGCCGGCAACCGGAGCGACGCCCCGTCGAACACCTCCCGCTTCTCGCGTATCTATCCCCGGCGGTGCTGAGGTCAAGACAGAGAATGTCTCCGTGCACGACAACCGGTGTGACAACGGCGGCGCCTAAACGCGTATCCTTGCGACAGCATTGCGGCCGACCCCGAATGAAAAACCCGCGCGGCGTAGCGCGCGGGTCGCAATCGACAAACCTGTGGCGTCAGGCGGCGCGGCCGTAACCCGCGTGCGAGCCTGAAGGCTGCAGCCGGAACTTCGTCAGCAGCGACTTCAGCTCGCGGCTTTCGGCCGCCAGCGTCTGGCTCGCCGCCGTGGTTTCCTCCACCATCGCCGCGTTCTGCTGGGTCATCTGGTCCATGCTGTTGACGGCGACATTGACCTCCTGCAGCCCGGTCGCCTGCTCCCGCGCGGCCGTGGCGATCGACGCCACCTGCTCGTTGACCCGGTTGACCTGCGCCTCGATCTCCGAGAGCGCCTCGCCTGTGGAGCGAACCAGATCGACGCCGGCGCCGACCTCGCGCACCGAGGCGCCGATCAGTTCCTTGATCTCCTTGGCGGCTCCGGCCGAACGCTGCGCCAACTCGCGCACTTCCTGTGCGACGACGGCAAAGCCGCGGCCCGCCTCGCCGGCGCGCGCTGCCTCGACCCCGGCGTTGAGCGCCAGCAGATTCGTCTGGAAGGCGATCTCGTCGATGACGCCGATGATCTGGCCGATGCGGCCGGACGAGCTTTCGATCCGCCCCATGGCGTCGATGGCATTGCGCACGATGCCGCCGGACTTTGCGGCGCTGGTCCTGGTCCGGTCGACCATCTCACGCGCTTCGTTTGCCCGTTCGGAGGCATGGCGAACCGTCGAGGTGATTTCGTCCAGTGCCGCGGCCGTCTCTTCAAGGGCGGCTGCCTGCTGCTCCGTCCGGCGGGAGAGATTGTTTGCCGCTTCGGAAATATCGCCGGCGCTGGCGGTGACGATCTCGGTCGAATGCGAGATCGAGCCGATGACATCGCGAAGGGCTGCGACGGCGGTGTTGAAGTCGTCCCGCAGCTTGCCGTATTCCGGCGCGATATGGCCGATCTCGGCGGTGAGGTCGCCACTCGCCAGGAGTTCGAGCGCCGCACCAACGGTTTCCATCGTCTCGGCCTGCGCCTCAGCCGTCGCCCGCTGGCGCTGCTCGTTGCCGCGCCGCTCGGAACTCAGTCGCTCCTGCTGTTCTGCCTCACGCGAGCGCAACTCCAGCCGTTCGCGCACCGAGTCACGCAGGACAACGAGGACCTTGGCCATCTGGCCGATCTCGTCGCCACGGTCGGTTTCCGGCACCTCCGAAGACAGATCTTCGTCGGCGATCGCCCGCATCGAGGCCTTCAGCTTTTCGACCGGCTTGACGACGCTGCGCACGATCGCCAGTGCCGCCATCAGGATGGCAAGAGCGGCGGCGGCAAGAATGCCGGCAACCTGCCAGGCGCGGTCGCGGAACATCGCCGCCAGGTCGTCGGCATAGACGCCGGTCCCGACCACCCAGCCCCAGGGCTTGAAGCCGGCAACGTGCGAATACTTCAGCACCGGCGCGTCGGCACCGGGCTTCGGCCAGTAGTAGTCGACGAAACCCTGGCCGCTCTTTTCGACGGTCTTTACGAACTCGACGAAGAGCTGCTTGCCGTTGGGATCCTTGTTTTCGGTGAGGTCCTTGCCGTCGAGCTCCGGCTTGATCGGATGCATGATCATGGTCGGATGCATGTCGTTGACCCAGAAATAGCCGCTGCCCTGGTAGCGCATCGCCTTGATCGCTTCGAGCGCGCGCTTCTGCGCCTCCTCGCGCGGCAGCGTGCCGGCCACTTCCAGCTTGTGATAGCCGTCGAACACGGCGATCGCGTTCTCGTCCATCGCCGCAAGCATCGCCTTTCGTTCGCCGACGAGCTTTTCCTGCGCCTGGAACAGACCGAAGGTCAGCGCCGCCGCCATGGTCAAAAGCGCGAATGCCACCAGCGCGTAGAGACGCGCCGAAATCCTGAATTTCTTCATTGCCAATCCCTTGCCCCTCGGCGCTCCCCGCGCCGCCCCAAATCCTGGCGCCGCGGCATAGCCGGCAGGCACTCCCAGAGCCTGCAGGTTAGGATGAGGTCTTTGCAAAGCTCCTAACGAGGAACCCCTAAATTTGGCATTCCTCATTCACCCCCTGCGAAAGTATAACGAGCCGGCACCTCAAGGACGTTGCCGGCATTTGTGCGGCAGCGGGGTCTTCCCTCCACAAGTGCGCTCGGGTTACATCTTGTCTCCAACAGGGAGACAGGCTGCATGACCGAACAGACGAGACCGACCGGCGAACTCACCTTGCGCACGCTCGCCATGCCGGGCGATGCCAATGCGGCGGGCGACATCTTCGGCGGCTGGGTGATGGCGCAGATGGACCTGTCCTGCGGCATCCGCGCGGCAGAACGCGCCCGCGGCCGCGTCGTGACGGCGGCTGTCAAGGAAATGGCCTTCGCGCTGCCCGTCAAGATCGGCGACACGCTCTGCATCTATACGGACGTGGTCAAGGTTGGCCGCACCTCGATGACGCTCAAGGTCGAAGCCTGGGCGCAGCGTTATCTCTCGCATCTGATGGAAAAGGTGACGGACGCGATCTTCGTGATGGTCGCGCTCGACGAGAACGGCAAACCGAAGCCGGTGCCGGCGGAAGAATAGGAGCGCGGCGCATGGAGCCTGCCCATACCGACCCGGAGATCTTCTCGCATATCCGCGTCGTCATGGGCATGATCGTCAGCCTGAGCCTCGCTCGGCTCTTGAGCGGCATTGCACTCTTCGTCCAGCATCCCGGCAAGACGCGCGTCTACTGGATCCACCTCGGCTGGGTCCTGTTCATGTTCGTCTTCCTCGTGCACTTCTGGTGGTGGGAGTTCCACCTGCATTCGCTGGCGGTGATCGATGTCAGCGTCTACCTCTTCGTCGTCCTCTATTGCTGCGTCTTCTTCTTTCTCTGCGTCATGCTGTTTCCAACGACGCTCGACGACTACAGCGACTACGAACACTATTTCATGTCGCGCCGGGTCTGGTTCTTTGGTGCCCTGGCGCTTGCCTTTGCCGTCGATCTCGTCGACACCGCGTTGAAGGGAAAGGCCTATTTCGCGTCCTACGGCTTTGAGTACCCGGCGCGCAACGCCGCCTACATCCTGCTCTGCATTGCCGCCGCCTGGACCCCGAACCGCCGCTTTCACGCGGTCTTCGTCGTCGCAGCCGTCGCCTACCAGCTCGTCTGGATGTACCGGGCTTTCGATCTTCTCGATTGAGACGCGGCAGGGCCGTCGTTGAGGATTTCCGTCCAGTGGTCTTGATCCAGCGGCACGGCAGTGCTTTATCCGTTAGTCATATCTATATCTCGCATATGCAGGTCGGGGGACTGTTGCATCATGGAAATCTTTACCGCTGCCGGCCTGGCGGCGCTTCTTCAAGTCATCGTCATTGACCTCGTTCTCGCCGGCGACAACGCCGTCGTGATTGGTCTTGCCGCCGCTGGCCTGCCGACGGACCAACGCAAGAAGGTCATTCTCGTCGGCATCATCGCCGCCACGGTTCTGCGCATCGCGCTCGCCAGCGTCACGGTGCAACTGCTCGAAATCATCGGCCTGCTGCTCGCCGGCGGCATCCTGCTGCTTTGGGTCTGCTGGAAGATGTGGCGCGAAATTCGCGAACAGCAGGCAGCAAACGCTGCGGGCGAAAGCGGCCAAGGCTCCGAGGCGCCCAGGAAAACCTTCATGCAGGCGGCCATCCAGATCGTCGTCGCCGACGTCTCGATGTCGCTCGACAACGTGCTCGCTGTTGCCGGCGCTGCCCGCGAACATCCGACGATCCTGGTAATCGGCCTTGCGCTTTCGATCGCCATGATGGGCATCGCCGCCGGCTTTATCGCCCGGCTGCTCAACCGCTATCACTGGATCGCCTATATCGGTCTCGTGATCATCCTCTATGTCGCGCTCGACATGATCTATCGCGGCGCAGTCGAGGTCTGGCCGCATCTGGCCCCGGCCGTGGCGGCGGTGATGTAGTTACCGCAACGCCGACGACAAACCGCTTTTCGCTGAAAAGGCAGGGTTTACGCCCTGCCTTTTTCTTTGCGTCCGTTGGGGGTGCGTCAGCCCTTGAAGATGAAGGAAGCACCGGCCGCGATCAGCGCGAAGCCGACCAGATGGTTCCAGCCGATCGACTCCTTCAGCCAGAAGACGGAGAAGGCTGCAAAGACGATCAGCGTGATCACCTCCTGCATCGTCTTCAACTGGGCCGCCGAATAGACCTGGTGGCCGATGCGGTTTGCCGGCACCGCCAGGCAATATTCGAAGAAAGCAATGCCCCAGCTGGCGACGATCGCCATGTAAAGCGGCGACGACGTGTACTTCAGGTGCCCGTACCAGGCAAAGGTCATGAAGACGTTGGAGATCAGGAGCAGAAGAACGGGCCAGAGATAGGCCGGAGAAAGGGTGAACGACATGAAGAACCTCGGCGTGCGAATCACGCTGAGACGATGCGCCGCCGCCCCGTAGGCGCGCAAGTGCCGCCGCTTCTCCGGCGTAAAGACCTGCCTTGGAAGGCACCGACCCACTATTTTTTTGATGTCTGACGCGGCGAATCGCCGTTTCGCATCAGCTATTTCGGCGATTAGCAATCCCTGCCCTAATATTTTACGGGTTTTGCCACAATTTTGCACCGGCGCATGGTGAATGAAGCTTTGCTGCCCGACGGGGCAGACAGGGGAATACCACACTTCGAAACGGCAGTTGCCGTGAAGCTGGCTCCGCGGTTCGCCGACGTGCCCGATGCGGCGTTTTTCAACGCCTGCACGCGCGCGTCCGCTGATATCTCCCCGCCCAACATTGGAAACCGTTGAGCAACCGGGTGCCATGCCGGCGATTGCCAGGCCGCCCCGACCGTTCGCACCAAGCAACTTGTCAAGGAGACCTGACCATGAAGGTCCTGGCGTTTCTTGCGGCTGCCTATGTCGCGCTACTGACACCTGATTTCGCCAATGCGGGCATGCTTGCCCAGGCGCAGCAATACAAGGGCCTGCACGAGGTCAAGAACAACAAGACCCTTCGTGCAGCGCTCGGCATCAACCCGGCCCGCACCCCCTGGTGCGGCCATTTCATGGGCATGGTCGCCCGCAAGGCCGGGCGCAGTCCGCCGCAGAGCTTCGGCATCGCCCGTTCCTGGCTGCGTTTTGGCGCGCCCGTGAAGCTCTCCTATGCCCGTCCCGGCGACGTCGTCGTCGTGCGCACCGGCCGCGGCTATCACGTCGGCATCCTGTCCATGCTGTCGAAATCGACGGCCCAGCTGATCGGCGGCAACCAGTCCGGCGGCGTCAGGGTATCGCAGTTCGCACGCGGCCAGGTGGTCGCCATCAGACGGTAGCGCGGCCACAACCGCGCCCGAGCGAGCTTCTTTCAGCGCCGGCTTTCCGGAATGCTGGCTTGCGCCCTCAAGCGAGCTTCAGCCGCATGGCACAGCGCCGCTCTGCCGGCAGCCCGTGCGCAGCCTCGTTGGCAAGGATTTCGGCAAGACGCGGATCGAGTTCGCCCGCATCGAGCGTCACAAAGCCGAGCTTGCGATAGAAGTGCTCGTTCCAGGCAAGATCGCGGAACGTCGTCAGCGTGACGGCGGCGCATGACGTCACGCGCGCATGCGCGATTGCCGCCAGCATCAGCGTGCGCCCAAGCCCCTGCCCCTGACGTTCCGCCTCGACGGCAAGCTGCCAGATGTGCATGGCATCGTCAGCAACCGTAGCGCAAAGAAAAGCGATCGGCCGATCGGAGGCGTCGACCATTACCACCGATAGTCCGGTGCGCAGGAATTCGCGATGAGCTTCTGCCGATTGCACGTCGTCATCGGCAATCCAGGCAAGCTCGGGGACGGTGCGGAACACCTCGCCGGAGGAGCGCTCGATGGCGGGCAGAAGAGAAAGGTCGCTTTCGCGTGTGGGTCGAATCAGCGGCATGGTGGCGCCATCCTACCGCTGCACAGCGCCGCGTCGACCCCGCTGCGTGTTCCCTGGCTGACCGCCACGCCGCTTAAAGCGACAACGCCATCAACATCTCGTCGAAATAGGCATCGTCGACCCGCAGCGCGCGCTGTTCCAGGCCGTATTCGACAAATCCCGCCTTCCGGTAGAGGCTGAGGGCAGCGGCGTTCGACGAGACGACTGTCAGCAACAGCCGCTCCACCTTGCCCCGCGCTTCGGCGATAATCCCGCCGACGAGCAAACGCGATAGCCCGGTTCCTCGTGCCTCCGGCAAGACGTACATGCCCCAGAGGGTCCCCTTGTGCTTTGCCTTTGTCGCCGTCTGGATCGCGAGGCCAGCAACACCCATGAGCTTTTCATCGCTATCGAAGGCGCCGAGGACGAAGCCGCTATCAAGCCGTTCCGCTGTGACCTCGATCGGCCGGCTGGCCTCATCCTCGTAGGATGAACCGAAGGCTTCAGGATGCTTCAGCAGGCCGTCTAGCCGAATTGCCCGATAGGCCTCGGCATCACTCCGCGGAAGCACCGGCGAGTACAATCTCGCGTAGAAGCCGCGCGGAGCATTTTTACGCATTGTGCAGCGTCTTCAGGCCCGATCAGGGCGATTTACGCTTCTCGGACTTTCTAATTTAAGTTACGCTTAATTTCCTTCTGACCAGATGCCGCAGGAGGGGCCCGCCGCCTTGGAACGGAAGCTCGCCGTGATCCTTGCTGCCGATGTCGCTGGTTACAGTCGCCTTGTCGCGACCGACGAGGAAGGCACGCTTGCGACCCTGGCCACCTACTGCGAGACGATTTCCGGCCTTGCTGCGGAGCACGGGGGCCGCGTCTTCGGCGCGGCCGGCGACAGCCTGGTCGCGGAATTCCAGAGCGCCGTGCAGGCCGTGCGGGCGGCGGTCGCCATCCAGCGAACCCTTCAGCGCCGCAATGCCGACCTACCGCCAGAAAGGCGCATGGAGTTCCGCATCGGCCTCAATCTCGGCGACGTGGTTGTCGACGGCGGCAATTTGCTCGGCGACGGGGTCAATGTCGCCGCCCGGCTCCAGCAGGTGGCGCAGCCGAACGACATCTGCATTTCCGGCGCGCTCCACGACCAGATCGAAGGCAAGCTCGAGTTTCCGATGCAGCGCCTCGGCGAGCGCGCGCTGAAGAACATACCGCGTCCGGTCCTGGTCCACCGCGTCGAGTGGCGCGAGAACCCCGCGGGCGGCGACTTGCCCGGCATGCCGCTTTCCCTGCCCGACAAGCCATCGATTGCGGTGCTGCCCTTCGTCAACATGTCCGGCGATCCCGAGCAGGATTTCTTCGCCGACGGACTGACTGAGGACATCATCACCGCACTGTCGCTTTACCGCTGGTTCTTCGTCATCGCGCGCAACTCCTCCTTCGCCTACAAGGGCCGCGCCGTCGACGTCAAACAGATCGGCCGGGATCTCGGCGTGCGCTACATCGTCGAAGGCAGCGTGCGCCGGTCCGGCTCCCGCGTGCGCGTTACCGGCCAGCTGATCGAGGCCGAGACCGGCAACCACCTCTGGGCACAGCGCTACGAGCGTGAATTCGCCGACCTCTTCGCCATTCAGGACGAAATCACCCAGCATGTGGTCGCGGCAATCGAGCCGGAGATCCTGATCGGCGAAAACCGGCGCGCGCAATTGCGGGGAACCGACAATCTCGGCGCCTATGAATGCCACATGCGCGGCACCCTGCTGCACAATGCGCAGGATTCCGCCGCGCATTTCGACGAGGCGATCGAATGGCAGCGCCGCGCCATCGCCCTCGATCCGGAATTCGGCCGCGCGCACATGATGCTCGCCCGCTCGCTCTTTGCCCGCTGCTTCTTCGGCTTCAGCAAGGACATCGACCGCGACAGCGCCGAGCTGCAGGCGGAGGCCGCGCGCGCGGTGGTGATCGACGATCACGACCCCTATTGTCACTATGTCATGTGTCTCGCCAACTTCGCGGCCCAGCGGCCGCACGCCGCGGTCGAGGAAGCGCAACAGGCGATCGACATCAACTCCAACTTCGCGCTCGCCCACATGGCGCTCGGCTGGGCGCGCATCTATATCGGCCGCTTCGCCGAGGCGCTGGACCCGCTGCACAAGGCGCTGCGGCTGAGCCCGCACGATCCGCTTACCTATCTCTTCCTCAACCGCATGGCGCTCGCCCACTACCATCTCGGCAACTACGACGAAGCCCTGCGCTGCGCCGAACGGGCGCTGCTCTTGCGCCGCACCTATTTCAACCTGGTGATGCTGATCACCTGTCTCGGCCAGCTCGACCGCATCGATGAGGCGCGCAAGCTTCTTCCGGAAGCGATCGCCAACGCACCGAACGACGTGCCGCGCTACTGGCGCTTCTTTACCGCCTATGTCGATCCTGCCGACCACGCGCATTTCAACGACGGGCTCGTCAAGGCGGGCCTGCCCATGGTTCCGTAGGCCGCCATGACACGATCGCAACTGTTCGGGGTTCTGATCGGCATGACGGTGGTGGCGTTCTTCACCATTCTGCGCGCCCAGGATCCGCAGTTGCTGCGCCAGGCGCGCGACGTCACCTTCGACGAATACCAGCGCATTGCGCCGCGCCGCTTCGAGCCCATGCCGGTCAAGATTATCGACATCGACGAGGCGTCGCTGCGCGAGCTCGGCCAATGGCCCTGGCCGCGCGATCGGCTGGCGAAGCTGACCGACCGCTTGAGCGAGATGGGTGCGGCCGCGATCGCCTTCGACGTGCTCTTTGCCGAGCCGGACAGATTGTCGCCGCGCACGGTCGTGCGCGATGTCGGCGGCGTCGATCCCTCCTTCCTTGCCGCCCTGCCGGACAATGACGAGATCTTCGCCGAGGCGATCCGCGACAAGCCCGTGGTTCTCGGCTTCGGCCTGACCAACGAGGGCAGCTACCTGCCGCCGGTCAAGGCCGGCTTTGCCCTGACCGGCGAAAGCGCCAACGAAGCGCCGCCGCGCCTGCGGGCCGCGACGCCGCTCAGGCCGCAGCTCGAGGCCAATGCCGCCGGCCTCGGCCACATCAGCCTCAATCCCGGCTCGTCCTCGGCGGTGGTGCGCACCGCCCCGCTATTCCTGAGCGACGGCCAGCAGTTCTATCCGAGCCTGGCCATGGAGGCCCTGCGGGTGGCCCAGGGTGCTTCGACTTATGTCCTGGCGGCCGCACCAGACGTCGCCAACACGCTGACCGCCGTCAAGATCGGCGACTTCGTCGTACCGCTGATGTCGACCGGCGAGGTCTGGCTCTATGTCACACCGGACACGACGGAACGCTATATCTCGGCGCGCCGCATTCTCGCTGACGGCGAGCCTTCGCCGGATATCCGCGCCGGCATCGAAGGCAGCATCGTCTTTATCGGCACTTCGGCGGCCGGACTGCAGGATGTGCGCACCACCGCGCTCGGCCAGAACGTGCCCGGTGTTTCGATCCACGCGCAGATCGTCGAGCAGATCCTGTCGGGTCGCTATCTTTCGCGCCCGGATTGGGCGAACGGGCTCGAAATCCTCTCGATCGCGCTCGCCGGAACGCTGCTGGTGCTGCTCACCACCTTCGTCAGCCCCGTGGTCGCACTCGTCTGCGGCATGGCAGTGACGGCGCTGGCGCTCGTCGCCTCCTGGATCGCCTTCTACTATGGCGGACGGCTTTTCGATCCGCTGGCGCCGATCCTCGCGGCCTCGATCACCCATTTCGCGGCCACTGCCTACCGCTTCCTGGTGACCGATCGCGAACGCCGCGAGGTGCGGCAGGCCTTCGGCCGCTATCTCTCGCCGTCGCTGCTCTACCGCATCGAGCATACCCGCAATGCCCTCAGCCTCGGCGGCGACGATCGCGAGCTCACCGTGATGTTCGTCGACGTGCGCAGCTTCACCGAAATGAGCGAGCGCATGACGCCGACCGAGGTCGTCGCCTTTCTCAACACGCTGCTCGATGCGCTGAGCCGGCATGTGCTGGCCAACGAGGGCACGCTCGACAAGTTCATCGGCGATTCGATCATGGCCTTCTGGAATGCGCCGGTCGACGTCGCCAACCATCCGCAAAAGGCAGTGCGTGCAGCGCTTGGCATGCGCGAGACGCTAGCGCGGCTGAACGCCGACAATGCCTTCGGCTTCGGCGCCGATCAGGAAGTGCGCATCGGCATCGGCATCCATACCGGGCTTGCCTGCGTCGGCAACATGGGCGCCGAGACGCGGTTCAACTATTCCGCCGTCGGCGACACCGTGAACATCGCCGCGCGCATCGAAGCGGCCTGCAAGGACGTCAACATCGACATTCTGGTGTCCGAGGCGACCGCCCAGGCTCTGCCGGACCATGCCATGCTCGACGCCGGCTCCCTCGGGCTCAAGGGCAAGACGACGCGAACGCGGGTCTATGCCGTCGCCGGCGACGAAAACCTCGCTGCCTCGCCCGCCTTCGCGGATCTGCGCGGCCTGCACGATCGGCTGGTCGCCGCACTCGGCGCTCGGACGCAGACCAGCCGCAGCATCGTCAACGCCGCCAAGCTGAAGGCAGCGGCGCTGACGCCGGCACTCGCCGGTTTCTACGCCCGGATCGGCCGCCGCGCCGACCATTTCGCGCAGACCACCGACGAGAATACCAAGCGTCCTGCCGAATGATCTTGCCCACGGCAGCCGAAAGCCACCTCACAGAGCACATGCGGAAGCGACCGCAGCCTACTGATTCAGTGCAGTTTTCAAGAAACACAGCTCGCCAGAGGAAGGCGGCAAGGCGCACCGGCTCGGCTTTGAGATCAGGCGCGCGCCAGCAAAGCCTTCGCCGCCCCTTCAATCGTGGCTTGGGGCCTGATCCTGCGTCCCCTGATCCTGGCTCGGTTGATCGCCGCCACCGCCGTCTTGCGGCCCTGGGTCGCCGGGGTTGTTCGGCTGCGGCCCGGGATCACCCGGGTTTTGCGGCTGCGGCCCGGGATCACCCGGGTTTTGCGGCTGCGGGCCGGGATCGCCCGGGTTCTGGGGCTGCGGTCCGGGATCGCCGGGGTTCTCCGGCTGCGGGCCCGGATCCCGGGGCTTTTCTTCCGGCGGCGGCTTCTCTTCACGCGGCTTTTCTTCAACGCGAGCCGGTTGCTCTGGGATGGTACGGGTGGTGCCCTCGAACTGCGCCGCGCGCAGCCCGCAACCGCCGCCCACCCAGCCGATCGCTCCGGACAGGCGTTGACCTCCGGAGAGGAACGGCAGCGCCTGGGCATTGCCCAGGGATTTCAACGTCGTGCGGCTTACCCGTTTCGGTTCGGTGGCCCTCCGGCCAGGCTTGGCGACAACGCAATCGCAGCGCTGCGTCAGCTGCCGGCAGCCGCCTGGACCGCAGAAATCCGCCGCGCCGCTGAGCAGCACCACAGCGGTGGTGCCATCCGGGCCGACAAAGAAGTCGAAGGCGGTGCCGCGCACCCCGATGGTGCCGGCCGGCGTAACGATTTCATAGGCGGAATGGCCGGATTTGCCGC
Organism: Ensifer sp. ENS07; assembly: GCF_014852185.1. NCBI lineage: Bacteria > Pseudomonadati > Pseudomonadota > Alphaproteobacteria > Hyphomicrobiales > Rhizobiaceae > Ensifer > Ensifer sp. ENS07. The sequence goes on from NZ_JACVBE010000002.1 coordinate 266,475, forward strand.
TGATCCAGCGGAACGTGCCCTTGGCGGCCATGATGGTCAGCTTCTTCACCGACTTCTTGTCGTCATAGACGAACTTGTCGATGACGACGGAAGACCCCCAGCCGACGGCAAGCTTGGTGCCGTCCTCAAAGACGAACTGCCCGAGCCCGGACTTCGATGTCGATATCCGTTCGTTCTTGTAGACAGGGTCTCTGACCGCAATCGCACCCCGCGCACCGTTGACCGCTGTCCGGATCTCCACTGCCTTGCCGACCGGTTCGGTGGCAAACAGGGACATCGGACCAAGGACCACGGCACAAAGCCCAAGTGCGGCACCACGCAAGCAGAACATGGCACCCTCCAAAGAACTATTGTTATCACGCGGCAGGCTTGGCTGTCTTCTCGCCCAATCGGGGTAACGCTGCGTCAGGCCCGCAACCGTAAGGGTTACAATGCGACAGCAATCCGACCCGTCTCGGTTGAAGCCCGCGATTCAAGGCGCAAACGGCGCCGGAATCGACTTCGGCAACCGGGGCGAAATGTTGCCCTTTTGTACTCCCTCGCCTCTTCACTTTCGGCCGGACTCTCTCCATATTCCCCGCCATGACCAAAGCTCCGAAGAATGCCCCGCCGAAGCCCTCCACCCCGTCCGGTTTCGAAGAAGCGCCGCAGGCGCCTTTGTCAGGCACGCCTCTATCCGGCAATGTTTCCGACTGGGTGAAGCAGCTTGAGGCGGACGCGGAAGCCTCGGCCTTCGAAACCCAGCGCCAGATCGCCTCCAAGGCCGGCAAGCACCGCAAGACGGTGGAGATCGCCGCCTCCAAGGCGGCGCGCAAGGCAGCGGGCGCCGATGATGAGGCGCAGCCGAAGAAGGCGGGCAAAAAGGGCAAGGTCGAGATCGTCGGCAGCAAGTCGGCGCGCGGCACCTCCATGGGCGGTTCGACCGACCCGAAGACCCGCGCCGCCGCCGGCCTCAATCCGGTGGCCGGCCTCGACGTCTCGCTGGAAGACGCCGCCAAGCTGACCTCCACCTCGGGCGTCACCGCCACCGTCGAGGCGCTTTCGGCGCTGATCGAGAGCGGCAACCCGCTGTTCAAGGACGGCAAGCTCTGGACGCCGCATCGCCCTGCCCGGCCGCCGAAATCCGAGGGCGGCGTCGAAATCCGCATGGCGTCGGACTACCAGCCGGCCGGCGACCAGCCAACGGCGATCGCCGATCTGGTCGAGGGCCTGAACTCCGGCGAGCGCAGCCAGGTGCTGCTCGGCGTCACCGGCTCGGGCAAGACCTTCACCATGGCCAAGGTGATCGAGGCGACGCAGCGCCCCGCCGTCATCCTCGCGCCGAACAAGACGCTCGCCGCCCAGCTCTATTCCGAGTTCAAGAACTTCTTCCCGGATAACGCGGTCGAGTACTTCGTCTCCTACTACGACTATTACCAGCCGGAAGCCTACGTGCCGCGCTCGGATACCTTCATCGAGAAGGAATCCTCGATCAACGAGCAGATCGACCGCATGCGCCACTCGGCCACCCGCTCGCTGCTGGAGCGCGACGACTGCATCATCGTCGCCTCGGTCTCCTGCATCTACGGTATCGGCTCGGTCGAGACCTATACCGCCATGACATTCCAGATGAGCGTCGGCGACCGGCTCGACCAGCGGCAGCTGCTCGCCGACCTGGTGGCGCAGCAGTACAAGCGCCGCGACATGGACTTCCAGCGCGGCTCTTTTCGCGTGCGCGGGGATACCATCGAGATCTTCCCGGCCCACTTGGAAGATGCGGCGTGGCGCATCTCCATGTTCGGCGACGAGATCGACGCCATCACCGAGTTCGACCCGCTCACCGGCCAGAAGACCGGCGACCTGAAATCGGTCAAGATCTACGCCAACTCGCACTATGTCACGCCGCGCCCGACGCTGAACGGCGCCATCAAGGCGATCAAGGAAGAGCTGGTGCATCGCCTCGCCGAACTGGAAAAGGGCGGCCGCCTGCTCGAAGCCCAGCGCCTGGAGCAGCGCACCCGCTACGACATCGAGATGCTGGAGGCGACCGGCTCCTGCGCCGGCATCGAGAACTATTCGCGCTACCTCACCGGCCGCAATCCCGGCGAGCCGCCGCCGACGCTGTTCGAATATATCCCCGACAACGCGCTGCTGTTCATCGACGAGAGCCACGTCTCCGTCAGCCAGATCGGCGGCATGTATCGCGGCGACTTCCGCCGCAAGGCGACGCTGGCCGAATACGGCTTCCGCCTGCCCTCCTGCATGGACAACCGCCCCTTGCGCTTCGAGGAATGGGACGCAATGCGCCCCGACACGATCGCCGTTTCGGCGACGCCCGGCAGCTGGGAGCTGGAGCAATCCGGCGGCGTCTTTGCCGAACAGGTCATCCGCCCGACCGGCTTGATCGACCCGCCGGTGGAAGTGCGCTCGGCGAAAACCCAGGTCGATGACGTGCTTGGCGAAATCCGCGAGACGGCCGCCGCCGGCTACCGCACGCTCGTCACCGTGCTCACCAAGCGCATGGCCGAAGACCTCACCGAATACCTGCACGAACAGGGCATTCGCGTGCGCTACATGCACTCCGACATCGACACGCTGGAGCGCATCGAGATCATCCGCGACCTGCGTCTGGGTGCTTTCGACGTGCTCGTCGGCATCAACCTTTTGCGTGAAGGCCTCGACATTCCCGAATGCGGCTTCGTCGCCATTCTCGACGCCGACAAGGAAGGCTTCCTGCGTTCCGAAACCTCGCTGGTCCAGACCATCGGCCGCGCGGCGCGTAACGTCGACGGCAAGGTCATCCTCTATGCCGACCAGATCACCGGCTCGATGCAGCGCGCCATGGACGAGACCAGCCGCCGCCGCGAAAAGCAGATGGCCTATAACGAGGCCAACGGCATCACGCCGGAATCGGTGAAGGCGAAGATCTCCGACATCCTCGACAGCGTCTACGAGAAGGACCACGTCCGCGCCGACATCTCCGGCGTCGCCGGCAAGGGTTTCGCCGACGGCGGCCACCTCGTCGGCAACAACCTGCAGGCGCACCTCAACGCGCTGGAAAAACAGATGCGCGACGCCGCCGCCGACCTCGACTTCGAAAAGGCCGCGCGCCTGCGCGACGAGATCAAACGCCTCAAGGCCGCCGAACTCGCCGCGATGGACGACCCGATGGCGCGGGAAGAGGCACGGTCGCAGGAGGGTGGACGCGGCACCCAGGGCGGCAAGCGCTCCGGCAAGGGCGAGCCCAGCGCAATCTCCCCCCCTGTGGGGGAGATGTCCGGCAGAACAGAGGGGGGTAAGCCCTCCTCATCCGAAACCTACTTCCAGAAACCCTCCCTCGACGACATGGGTCCGGGCACCGACACGGAAACCCCACTGTTCCGCAAACCCGACCTCGACGAAATGGGCCGCGACGTCGCCACTCCCGCCGGTGCGGACAAATCGCTGTTCCGCCGGAACACCCTCGACGAAATGACCGTCGGCCGCACCGAGAAGCCGGTCATCGGCCATGTGCCGGAAAAACCGATCCTGACGCGGGCGAAACCGGGTGTCGGGTCGTATGAGGACTCGGCAGACCAAAAGCGGCAGAAGGGTCGGACGAAGGGGAAGACCGGGCGCCCGGGGCGGTAGAGAACGGAACATTAAGGGCCAACATCGCAATCAGAAGGGGATTGCCAAATCTGAGATGCATCTTAAATTGCATCTCACGAAACAGAATTTGGTGGGGAATCAGTTGACTCTAAAAAGCATCAATTTTGGCGACGTAGACGCCAAGAACGAAATCCTTAAGAACTCCAGAACCGGAGACAGAACGTTCTCCGATTCATACTCAATTCCTGAAAGAATAGATATTGAAAAGTACTTAAATGGAGAGAGGTATTTTATACTTGGGCTGAAAGGCACAGGGAAGACTGCTCTTCTAAGGTATTTACATGACAAAGTAACCAGAGAAGGAGATCATTCCGAGCTAATACTGTTCAAGACACACGTAACCGAGGAAGACAGGCAAACACTTTCTGCAAGCGCAGGGTATCAAATAGTAAGCGTGAATGATGTGTCTGCATTCATTCAAGACTTCAAGGAACCTTGGAAATGGTTCTTGTATCAAAAGATAGCAGCAAAATTAAGAGATACTGGTTATAATGACGCGCTTTCTATAAAATTATACAAATTAACCGGATTAACTGAGAACAAAATTGGTGGCGCAATCGGAGCAATGTTCTCCAAACTTTCGTCAGGAACGCTTAAATTCTCGGGAGACGCGCTTGGAATAGCACTTGAACTCGGCGTGGAGATAGTATCAAGTTCGGGAGACACAGGAAAGGCGTCACTTTCTGATATAAACAGGGCATGTTCTGAGATACTGAAGAACCTAGAACAACGCCAGAATTTATATGTATTCTTTGATGAACTTGAGCTATTTTATCAAACTCCAGAACAATTCAATCGAGACCGAAGAATCATTAGAGACTTAATATATGCAATCTCTCACATAAACGCCGAATCTGCAGAATATGGCAGGCGTATATTCCTCATTTCATCCCTCAGAACTGAGGTTCTTCATTCAGTTTTGGAGCTTGGGCATGAAATCGGTCGTGACGTTGATGACTACGGCGATCGATTAGACTGGTCGTCCTCAACCGACGGCCCAGAGCATCCTCTTTTGAAGATTGTAGCTCGGAAGATAGCCGTTTCGTCAGAAACGGAGGTAGACGATGTCTGGAATAAATTCTTCCCAGAAAAAATCAACAACCAAGACTATTTTAAATTTATACTCAATTCATCCTACTACAGACCACGGGACATCGTTAGATTGCTCCGAGTTGCGCGGGACTACAACAATGAATCCGATTCATTTACAACAGCCCACTTTGACCAAACGTCCTTGGAGTATTCTAGGCAAACATGGCTTGAAATTACAGAGGAGCTGTTAGCCTCTTACCGGCCAGAACAAATTGCCGCCCTCCAAAGGTTCTTCCTGGGTTTCAGTACTCATTTTAGAAGAAACGACATTGAACAGAGAGCAACCATAAAGTACAAGAATGATATAGAGATAAATGAATTATTCAACAAGAGAGATATAAGTAGGACACTTTCCGATCTTTATCGTATCGGTGTTCTTGGAAATGACTTCGTCGTCAAGAACAATATGGGAAAAGTAAACCATAGAAATCGTTGGATATTTAGGGGAAACACGACGCTAAACGATGCGGAAAGAATGACAATACACAAGTCACTTTGGAAACATTTGTCGATGGTGCCTGGAAGTGCAACTTGAGGTCCCTGACTAGCTGCTGCCTAGCTTAGGTTGGCCGTATTCTCACCAATACGAGAGCACGCGAGCGAATATAGACATCCCGAGGCGAGGGGCGGCAGTTGGCGGTGCCGGCTGGCAAGCTTGGTTCGATCTGGAGTGATTGTACTTGCCCGAGTCGGGTTTGCCGCTGAAGAACTTCCAACGGCGACACGCCCTTGCCGCCTCCCCCATTCCCCGCTACAACCTCCCGCATGATCAAGACCGCGCTCATCGCTGCCAACTATTATGCGACGTCTCCATAGGGAGCGGCGCGTTTCGATCATGTCTTGAAACAAGCCGCCGTCAGGCGGCTTTGTTTTGTTCAGTGCTCCCTGGCGGCATAGCCATGGAGAGTACCGATGACCCATTCCGACATTCCCACCGATGCCTTTGAGCCACGCTCCGCGATCACACGGACGCTGGTCGAGCGCGGTTATATCAACCAGGTGACCGATCTTGCGGGCGTCGACGGCGCCTTTGCGGCCGGCGTCGTGCCGGTCTATGCCGGTTTCGATGCGACGGCGGACAGTTTGCATGTCGGCCATCTCATGCCGATCATGGCGCTGCGGCGGATGCAGCAGGCCGGTCACAAGCCGATCGTGCTGATCGGCGGCGGCACCACGCGCATCGGTGATCCGAGTTTTCGCTCGGCAGCAAGGCCGATGCTGTCGGAGGAGGAAATCGCGGCCAATGTCGCCGGCATAAGGAAAGTGTTCGAGCGGCTGCTGACCTTCGGCGACGGCCCGACCGATGCTGTCATGGTCAACAATGCCGACTGGCTGGACCGGATGGCCTGGATCGACATGCTCCGGGATGTCGGCAAGCATTTCTCCGTCAACCGCATGCTCTCCTTCGACAGCGTGAAAACGCGGCTGGAGCAGCAGGAGAACCTGAGCTTCCTTGAGTTCAACTACATGATCCTGCAGGCGGTCGATTTCCTCGAACTGTTCCGCCGCACCGGCTGCCGGCTGCAGCTCGGCGGGGGCGACCAGTGGGGCAATATCGTCGGCGGCGTCGATCTCTTGCGCCGGATCGAGGGCGCGGAAGTCTTCGGCATGACCACGCCGCTCCTGACCACCGCCTCGGGCGTCAAGATGGGCAAGACGGCGGCCGGCGCGGTCTGGGTCAACGAAGACCGCCTGTCGCCCTACGACTACTGGCAGTTCTGGCGCAACGCCGAGGATGCCGACGTGGTGCGCTTCCTCAAACTCTTCACCGAACTGCCGATCGACGAGATCGAAAGGCTCGGTCGCGCCGAGGGTGCGGAACTGAATGCGGTGAAGGAGCGGCTTGCCAACGAGGCGACGGCACTGGTGCATGGGCGGCAAGCGGCCGATCATGCACAGCAAACGGCGCGGCAGGCTTTCGGGCGAGGCGAAGCCGCCGCGGGCTTGCCGACCGTCGAACTCGACGACGCCGAGCGCACTGCCGGCGTGATGCTGATCGACCTGCTCGTCCGGGCCGGGCTGGCGGCATCGAAGAGCGAAGCGCGGCGGGCGATCTCAGGCCGCGGCGTCCGCATCGACGGTGAGGTCGCCGAGGATGGCGACGGACTGCTGACCGTCGACGGGCGCCCGCGGCGGCTCTCGCTCGGCAAGAAGCGCCATGTGGTGGTGAAGTAGCGGTTCTCCGCGACGACCACAGCCTCACCGCCCTCAACCCGGCGCTTGTTTTGGACCCTCCTCGCGCCACATCTGCGGCGCGGGGGATGCGTCGGCAAACCAAAGCGCCTGTGTGCGCTGGCTCGGCATCTCCTGCCGCGCCGACGCGCGGCGGCTGGGTCTCTGTGACAGGCACAGAGATGAGGGTGTAGGGGACGCAGCCGCAGAGATCGTGGCTGCATGGGCGTGACGACGGTAACCGGCGGCGCTCTCATGGAAGCGGGTCACGCGTCACCACCGTTGCCGAAGACGTGCCGGGATTACCCTACCGCCCTCATTCCTGTGCCTGTCACAGGAGTCCAGCAGCGCCGCATCTGCGGCGCGAAAGGCCTACTGCCAAAAAGTTTGCCGGAACGAGCCGCCGCAGTTTTCCGCCGTGCGGCCGCATTGGTACGGGATCCCTGTGACGAGCAGAGATGGACGGGGCTGCAGCCGCCAAGATCGCGGCTCCGACGGCCCGGACAACACATCGGGGCTGTGGCGGGCGACATCGTGGCACCAACGCCGCTCGAAAGTGAGCCCGCCCACGGCCACGCCGACGTCGCGGCGATCAGCCCACCGCAACCGCCCTCGCCTCGACCTGCCCTGCGTCGTCGCCAAACTCCTCGCCCCACTTGCAGAGCGCATCCGCCGCCACGTTCAGCGCGGCACCGCGTTTGGTCAGCGAATAGACCACCTTTGGCGGCGTTTCCGGATAGGTGGTGCGGCTGACGAGGCCATCGGCTTCCAGTTCGCGCAGTTGCTGCGCCAGCATCTTCTCGCTGATGGCGGGCATCGCCTGACGCAGGCGGCCGAAGCGGCGCGCGGCCTTGCCGAGTTCGCAGAGGATATCGACCTTCCACTTGCCCTCGATCGCCCGCAGCGCGGTCATGAAACCGCAGTTTTCCATGGCATCCGTCACGTCATCCTCCCTTACGCCGGGGTAACCACTTACCCGCGGGTGCGTATTGCGACCCGATTGTCCCGTCTTACGTCTCAGCCGCGACGACAAATGCGTCGCCTCGAACAATCGAAGCGGGATGCGCGTAGCGAGCGCCGATCCCGCACCAAGGATATGGAGACTGGATATGCAACCTGCAATCAGCGTTTTGGGAATGGGGCGGATGGGGTCGGCATTGGCGCATGCGCTGCTGAAGGCCGGGCACCCGACGACGGTGTGGAACCGTACGCCGGCAAAGGCCGCGCCGCTCGCCGCAGCCGGAGCCGAAGTGGCGGCCAGCGTACGCAACGCCGTCACAGCCTCCGACATCGTCATCGTCAATGTCAGCGACTACCAGGCGACGCAGAGCCTGCTGCGCGACCCTGACGTCACTGGCACCCTCAAGGGCAAGCTGATCATCGAGCTGACCTCCGGCACGCCCGACGGCGCCCGCGAGGTGCAGGCTTGGGCCGGGCGGCATGGCATCCGCTACCTCGACGGTGCAATCCTGGCGACTCCCGATTTCATCGGCACCGAAGCGGGTACGCTGCTCATCTCCGGCCCGGCCGCGGCGTTTGAGGAAAGCCGCGCAGTGCTCGGCGCGCTCGGCGGCAATGTGCAGCATATCGGCGCTGATCCGGGCCTTGCCAACGCGCTCGACAGCGCGGTGCTCGCCCTGATGTGGGGCGCGCTGTTCGGCGCGCTGCAATCGATCGCCGTCTGCCGCGCCGAGGCGATCGATCTCGAAACGCTTGGCAAACAATGGTCGGCGACGGCGCCTGTCATCGATGGCCTCGTCGCCGACCTGATCAAGCGTAGCGCCGCCGGGCGCTATACGGCCGACGACGAGACGCTTTCCTCGGTCTCGCCGCACTATGGCGCCTTCCACCATCTGGTCGAGCTGATGGCCGCCCGCGGCATCGACCGGACGATCACCGACGGCTACGAGGCGATCTTCCGCCGTGCCATCGACGCCGGCCACCTGCACGACGATTTTGCATCGTTGTCGCTGTTCATGGGGCGTCCGTAACGCGTAGGTGACGGGGCGCGCGCCGTCCGCTGTGCCGCCCCGCACCACGATCTTTCAGATTTGCGCTTTAAGCCTTTGATCCATCGCCGCGTGCTGCGCCTGCCGCGCCCTTGCGCCGAGTACAGCGGTGGGCACTCACTTCGCGGCCTCCGCACCGCCCCCTTCGCCTGCCGGCTTGAGTACTCCGACCAAGGTCTTGCCGTCGGTGAAGTAAGGATCGCCGCCGCCGTTGCGGCCCGATGTGGTAGCGCCGACGCCGGGGATCTCATAGGTCGATGCCACCTGCCCGGCCTTGTCGAGGTCGTCGATGACCAGATTGCGTTCGGCATCGAGATCGGGGCCGATGTGGTGGGTGATCTGGCCGGTATCGTGGCTGAGGCCGACGCCGCGGTCGAAGCTGGCCGAACCGAGCCAGAGCGGGCCGCTGCCCTCCACAGGCTTGGTCGTCTGCCAAAAGCGCACATGGTTGCGCTGGTCGGCGCTGTGGCCGACCGGCTTCTCGAAGGCCAGGTCCTGCTTGCGCCCCTCATAGAACAGCGGGCTGACGGGCGCGTCGAGATCCGGCCGGTCGAGCACGACGCTGAGGCCGATATCGACCGAGGACCTGAGCGTCACCTTGTCGGCGGCGTCCCATCCGGCCGCGGCGAAGGCGCGGATGATCTGCTCCTTGGAGCCGACCAGCCCGACATTGATCGGGTCGCCGGGAATGCCCTGCTCCGTGGACGTTACCATGGGATTGAGCGGAGCCCTGCGCCTGGAATCATGGAAGACCCAGAGTTCCGGGACGAGAAAATAGCTGACCGCGAGATAGGCGGCGAGCATGGTCGCCAGCAGGAAAACGGCTGCACGCATGTGTGAGCGGCTCATGCCACTCTCCTTCGCTCCAGACGATGGCAGAGGTCCCGGCTATCGGACACAGACGAAGACTATGGCACCGATGGAGGCGACTGCACAGCGGTGCCACAAAGGCGAACGCCGGTGATATCAACGCCGCCGATCGCGCCGGCCGAAAGCCAGGTGTCCGGATCGCGGGTGTCGTCGTCGTCCCGGCGTACTTACCACAGGCAAAGTCGAGACGGCGCCGCCTACTCCGCCGCGTGCGCCTTCACCTCCAGCGCCTCAAGCTCGTAGGAATACCCCTCCAGCATTTCATAGGCCTGCTCGATCGTCTTGATCTGCTCGTCGGTGCTCTTGATCGCCTCGGCGATCGAGCGCGAGCGGGCGCGCAGCATCGAGCCGAGCACGTCGGTCTCCGGCCGGCGGCCGAGGCGGTCGAGGTGCTTGCGCACGCGGGCCCGGTGGCGCTCGAGTTCGAGGATATGGAAGCGGCTCTTGACGATATCGTCCGAAAGCTTGCGGCGCATGGCGGCGACAGGATCGAAGCTGCCGGGCTCGCGCTCGTCGAGGATGAACTCGTTGACCAGCGTTTCCAGCATCATCAGGCCCTTGAGATCGCGCGCGTCGGCCAACTGCGGATCGTAACCGGTGTCGTCATAGACCTTGCGGCGCACCGGATCCTTGAGCAGCTCATAGGCCACCTGCAGTCGCGCGAACTGTTCGGGATCGCCGCCGGAATCCGGATGCGCGGATTTCGCCGCCTTGCGATAGGCGTTGCGGATCGCCTGATTGTCGGCGTCGCGTTCCAGTCCAAGCAGTTCGTAAGGGTCGATCACGCTGTCCCTCTCCGTATGTCACTCTCGCCACCAGCAAGACCTGGCCGGCGCACTCTCACCAATTCAGCCCCGGCGATACTTCGTCCGCACGGCGACACCTCGTCCGCACGGCGATACTTCGTCCGTCCTCGCGGCCGCCCGTCTGCGCCACTGGCTACGCCATCGGCGGCCAAGACGGAACCAACCTTCGGTAAAACCTGCGCGTTATCCCGGGGATGCGCAAGTGTTATGGAGAGGCGCAAGCCTTCCCCCCGGCAGTCCGCCCCCAAAACGCAAACGCCCGTTGGCGGCGCGCACGTTCGGTCGCGGTCGGGACGAAATTGTGTCCGGAAACCGGCCGTCCCCGATTTTTCTCCCTGCCCGGAAAGCGACGGTCGAGAACGGGCCAAAGCCCTGCAAAGACAGAGGCTGGACGGCTTCCCGCGGCGCACAAGGCGCTTGCCTTTTTCTGCAAATCCTGTCACTTCTTGCCCCGTTCGGGCGATTTCTATCCCGGAGACTGGACTTTCAACTGCGCCCGGCCTTGTGTCGGGACCGCCGGCAGCGGCACCGTAGACGTCTTTTCCCCGATATCGTGACCACTCGACGCCTTTCCGCTTGCAAGCGGAAGACGAGATGCCCACATCCCCCAGGGGGCGCGGGCAACGCAAATTGACTGAAGGAAAAGGACTTCTTCCATGGCCACCAAGGGCATCGTAAAATTCTTCAACCAGGACAAGGGCTTCGGCTTCATCACGCCGGATGGCGGCGCGAAGGACGTGTTCGTACACATCTCCGCCGTTCAGGCCGCTGGCCTCGCTACGCTCAAGGACGGCCAGCAGGTCACCTTCGACACCGAGCCGGATCGCATGGGCAAGGGCCCGAAGGCCGTCAACATCCAGGCTGCCTAAGCCGGATCGTCCAGTCGGACATTCATTTGGAAACGGCGCTCCGCAAGGGGCGCCGTTTTCGTTTGGGGGGCGCCTCAGCCCCCACGGATCCGTTCCTAAACCCGGCCTTATAGGCAGCGGGTCTCCAGAAGCAGCTCCAGCCCCTCCGCCATGCTTGCGCTCGACCCGAGCATCCAGAACCAGAGGCGCCATCTTCTCTCGACGCAGCAAAGCCTGCGCCGGACGCGCGGCCCAATGAGCGCTCGGGCGAACTCGAGGACGACAAACGGAGAGGTCTGCGGCACTTACCCTCGAACGCCCCGCGGCGCCCGCACACTCGGCGACCGCCTACTCCGCCGCCTGCTTGGCCGCCGTCGCCTCGAAGACCGCGTCGAAGGCCGCGTAGATAACGTCCGGCCCCGCGCCCTGGCGGGTCGCATCGGAGGACAGGATCTGGCGATAGCGTCGCGCACCCGCCCAGCCCTGGAACAGGCCGACCATGTGGCGGGTCACGTGGATCAGCCGGCCGCCATTGGCGATATGCGCAGCGGCGTAATCGGCCATGGCGTCGCGGACCTCCGCCCAGAAATCAAGATCGAGACGATGGCCGCGCTCTGAGAAGGTGGCGCCGTCTTCGACGATTGGCTTGGCGCCAGTCAGCGGATGCGGGAAATGGCGATCGGCCGCTGTCAGCATGGCGCTGTCGTGATAGGCAGCACGGCCGAGCATGACGCCGTCCAGATGCGGAAGCTGCTCAAGCGCCTGATTCAGGGTCTGAAGACCGCCGTTGATACCAATGAAAAGATTGGGATTTTCCTGCTTCAGCCGATACACAAGGCCATAGTCGAGCGGCGGGACCTCGCGGTTCTCCTTGGGGCTCAGGCCCTGTAGCCAGGCTTTGCGGGCATGCACCCAGACGGCGTCTGCGCCGGCATCGATCACCTGCGCGACGAGCGTGCGCAACGCCACTTCCGGATCCTGGTCGTCCACACCGATACGGCACTTGACCGTAACCGGGATTTTAACCGCCGCCTTCATCGCCGCCACGCAGGCGGCCACCGTTTGCGGCTCCTGCATCAGACAGGCGCCAAACGTTCCGGATTGCACCCGGTCCGACGGGCAGCCGACATTCATGTTGATCTCGTCATAACCGAAGCCTTCGGCGATCCGTGCCGCCTCCGCCATCTTCGCCGGATCGTTACCACCGAGCTGCAGCGCCACCGGATGCTCGGATACGTCAAAACCGAGCAGCCTCTGCCTGTCCCCCCGCAGGATCGCCTCGGCGACGATCATTTCCGTATAGAGCAGCGCATGCTTCGATAGCTGCCGCGCGAAAAACCGATAGTGCCTGTCCGTCCAGTCGATCATGGGCGCAACGGCGAAGACCGGTGCGTTGAAATACGCCTTTGTGCGCGCAGCTTTTCCTGCGGTCTCAGTCATCTTTCGTGCGTCTCTTGTTCAATGGCCGCGGCAAGGGCAGCGCCGAATATTCGCGCATGCCGCCAGCAGGCATTATCTAGTGTTGCCGGGCTTATATAACGCGACGCCGAAGAAAGCGAGCTTTAGACACCTACGGCAATGAGAGGCAACGAGGAGGCCTCAGCAACGCGACCCGTCAGCCAAAGGGAACGGTCGTCCAGCGGTAGCGAATGCTGCGCAAGAGGAACGGCGGCAACGCCGCCACCTGCAGTGACAGTCGCTTGCACTCGCGCCAGAGCTTCTGATGTATCTTGAGCCTCAACTTCACGCGAGCCGCTGCTCCGGCCGGCTTGCGGATCGTGCTTCCATGCGCCGGGTCGGCGCTGTCGAGAAGCATGCCCTGGATGCAGACGGCCGGATAGAGCTGATGAATGCGGCAGTCGTCCGGCCGCGGCACCTCATCGTCGAACATGAAATGATCGACAGGGCATGGAAACGCCCCTTCCGAAAGCTCAAGCAGTCTTTTTGCATAGTCCCGAGAGATGACATAGCCGCCCGTGCCGACATGGCATCCCCGCAATGCATGGATCGTGCGCCCGGCATCGGCGAGCACACGGGCACGGCTGAGAAACACCTTCTGCCGGAAAGTTTCGATCTTCAGCAGGCCCACCTCGGCCGGGATCCAATCCGATGACGACAGCGCCTGGGTTGCGCTCGGCGAAAAGAAGACATCGTCCTCGATCACCGCGCCATAGGCATCGCTCCCTTCCGCGATGATGGCCCAGCACTTCCGATGGCTCATGAAGCAGGCGATTTCAGCCTTGTTCATCCTCTTCCACTGCTTCGACACCGGCTGCATCGCGAACACGGCGTCATCGAGCTCTCGCCCGTCAACGGCAGCCACGCGCTCAAAATTCAGGCCGAAGGTGGAAAACTGGCTTCCGATGTGGATCAGTCGCTCAGGAGAACGGTCGAGATTGATCACCAGGCAGCGCATGGATACCCCCTGCTTCCTTCCATCTTGACGTGTGTGGGCCGAAGGCGCACGCCGCTTGGTCAGCCGATCGCGCCCGATCCTCGGAACTGCGAAAAAACGCTCCGAAATCAACGGCAGGGTAACCGAACCCATCGTCGGGATTCGTACAACTGCGCGACGAGCTACCACGGATCGCACGGCGTCACAACGATCAGCGCTGCAGCGACAAGCGCCTGCGTTGCGACAACTCCCCTGAGCTCCTCGCGATACGGCACTGACGGGGCCACCAGCAAGGTGCCGGCAACACGGCCGCCGCCGATAGCCTCCTGCCGACGGCGGCTCCGCGCCGGGCATGGTTTCCACTTTGTTAAGAAGAATCGCACATCTTGCCGCCTCGACTGGATCGTCATCGGAGCGAAACATGAGCTACGATTGGAGCGGCGCACGGCGCCGACGGACAATAGCGACCGTCATCGGCGCCGCATTTCTGCTGCTGGCGCTGGCGGCCACGGTCGCTGCCGCGGTTGGCACAAGCCTTTTTTGAGCGACAAGCGCTTTTTGCGCATTCGTTTCACAAAGGACGAAACTCGCAATTGCCAACGGAAAGAAGGCAGATGATCGGCTCGCCTCAGCCCCGCCGCTACGCACAGCACGGGGTTGACGGCGACCGCGGACAGGACTAGGGCAGCGTTCCTGTATCGTTACCGGTCACAGGAATAAGGACAGACGGCATGAAACGCGCGATCGCGGCACTTCTCACGCTTCTCTTGGCCGGGTGCCAATCGATGGAGTTGGAGGCGCCTGAGGTCGCAAAACCCCGGCCGACCGCCCCGTCCGTTCCGACGCTTTCGGGCGATGCGCTCCAGGCCTTCCTCGTCGGCAAGACGCTGCGGTATAATCTCAACGGCGTCAACTCCACCTTCTTCCCCGACGGCCGCTACGGTTATCGTGACTACGAGGTGCGCGATGGCGGCAGCTACACGATCACCGGCGACGAGGTCTGCATCACCTTCGAGGATGGCGGCCGGCGCTGCGACCAGTATGCGCAGATCGGCTCCGACTATTACCGGATCGAGGAAGGCGGTCGCCGAACCAAGGTGGACCGCGTCGTCCCGGCGGCCTGACAATTCCGACGGCAACGGGCGTGCCCGTATAACCCCTCATTCCCGAGGGGTTCAATTCGCCGGCCTTCTGCCATAGTGCGCGCGGGAATGCGGCCTTGTGGGAGGGACGGGTGGCCCCATTGCGAGCGACACAATGCCTGGCGCTGTCGAAGGCCGACATGGAGCGGTTGCAGCGCGTCTTTGACGCGCTTTGCATCGAACAGGGCTGGGCGCGAGACGGGGAGCCTGCGCGGCGGCATGCCAGGATGCTGATCGACGACTATCTCGCAGGCAATACCAGCGAAGGACGCCTGCTTATTGCCGGTCGCGCCTTCGCCGAAAGCTTTCAGCGTGGCATCCCCAGATAACGCCAATCGCGGCACTCGCGCCAGGCGGAGCGGCCGCCGGCGGCAGCCTGTCCTGCCATAACCGAAAAGCTGCTTACAAAACCGAACTCCTGCGCTACATTAGCAAGATCGACTGCCGACCTTCTCGAGAGGAGCCAGAGGCCGGCGGTCGCAAATGCCGATGTTCATTGAGATGATCTCGAGGAGGAGACGCATGCAATTAGTCTGGAAACAGCCGATCGAACTCGACTTCGTTAGCGGCGATTGCCGCACCGTCAAAGGCCCCTCAGACGCCCTCGCCTGCCTTGCAGACCACTGGCCTCGCCGCGGACCATTCTATGTGGCCGCCCGCAGTGCCTGCCGCGCCGCCATCGACGGCCGTCGCACCGCAGAAGAGGCCCGATCGCTGTTCATCTCGGCCGCCGAAGAAGCCGAGTTGCCTACGCACTAACGCGCCTACCGGCGCTGAACGAAAGGTGCCGCTGGAAGGCGGCGAGCGTTTGCCATCGGGCAAGCGACACGATGACTTTTTTGATTGAAACCTTGGGCCTTTGACGGCCGCGTACGATTATTCAGGCTCCGGGCATTCGCCCAGCAAACGCATCATTTCAGCACATTACTGCCCAATCTCGGGTGATTTTTCCAGAAATGGCCCGATTTCTGTCGTGAAGCATTCATTTCTTTCTACTATATTCTGAGGTGCCTCACAAAAACCAATTTCGGAGCGCCTTAGTCCCATTAAGGGAATTCAAGAAAAACGATATACGGGAGAGAACATATGAGCGAGAGCAATCTCTATCGCATCGTTGAAGTCACCGTGAAGCGTGAAGGTGGCCGTCGTGATCTCGGCATCATGACCGTGCGCCAGGCCCTTGAGCTTCCCCAGGTCCCCAGCCTCGAATACAGCCATCCTGAACTCAACTCGCGTTCGGACGGTCGGTTCCTGACCCGAGACCAGCTTCAGGCCTACGCTCATTGCGCCTGACTTTGCCGACGATGGCATCCTTTCGGATGCCGTGATCGCGCGCGCCCAGGCGGGCGCGCCTTAATCAAAATCTTCGTCCCCAATCCTTGTTCTTAATTTTTCTGCGGATCGATTCCGATTCGCGGATTTATGCAGTAACGTCCGGATTCTCTCTTGCCTCGCCTCAACCGAAATCGGCCAACGGCGAACGCCCAACAAACGCGCGGTGCTCTTCCTGTCGGTTGCGACAGGCGGACGCCCAAGACCGGACGATCATGGAAACAATCATCCCCCCACCGCTTCCCGTGCTGCTGCCGATTTCCGGCAGCCTCGTCGGCTTTCCGGTTCGCCGGGTCTATTGCGTCGGCCGCAACTATGCAGCCCACGCGATCGAAATGGGCCACGACCCGGACCGCGAGCCGCCGTTCTTCTTCCAGAAGAACCCGGACAACCTGCTTGCAGCCGGTAGCGCCTTCCCCTACCCGCCCTTGACCACCGACGTTCATCACGAGGTCGAACTGGTCGTCGCCCTGAAACGTGGCGGCAGCAACATCGCCGTCGAGGACGCGCTCGATTGCGTCTACGGCTATGCCGTCGGCATCGATTTCACCCGCCGCGACCTGCAGGCGGAGGCGAAGAAGGCTGGCAAGCCCTGGGCTGCAGCCAAGGCGTTCGAGCATTCCGCCCCGCTCTCGGCGATCGCATCGGCCGAAACGATCGGCCATCCGCTCAACGGCAATATCTGGCTGAAGGTCAACGGCGAACTCCGCCAGCAGGGCGATCTCGACCAGATGATCTGGAAAGTGCCGGAAATCATCGCCGAACTCTCCAAACTCTTCACGCTGGCCCCCGGCGACGTCATCATGACCGGCACGCCCTCGGGCGTCGGACCGGTCGCGCGCGGTGACGAGGTCACCTGCGGCGTCGATGGGGTTGCGGCGCTCGCCGTCAGCGTCGTCTAACCGGCTCACTTCCGGCAGGCGGCCCGCCGCCTGCCGGCCGGCCCCGATCGGGCATGTTGCGAAAGGACAGAATGGATGCCGCTTTACGCCCTTGGATCACTTCGCCCACAGACGCCGCCGAAGGGCAGCTATTGGGTGGCCCCGGACGCCAATGTCATCGGCCAGGTCGAGATCGGCGAAGAGGTCGGCATCTGGTTCGGCGTAACCCTGCGCGGCGACAACGAGCCCATCCGGCTCGGGGCGCGCACCAACATCCAGGAAAACGTCGTCATCCATGTCGATCCCGGTTTCCCGGTGACGATCGGCGAAGGCTGCACCATCGGGCACGGCGCCATCATCCATGGCTGCACCATCGGCGAAAACTCGCTGATCGGCATGGGCGCGACCGTGCTTAACGGCGCCAAGATCGGCCGCAACTGCCTGGTCGGCGCCAATGCGCTCGTCACCGAAGGCAAGGAATTTCCGGATAATTCGTTGATCGTCGGCGCGCCGGCCAAGGCGATCCGCACGCTGGATGATGCGGCGGTCGAAGGCTTGAAACGCTCGGCAGCGCATTACGTCAAGAACTGGCGGCGTTACGCCGCCGACCTCACCCGGCTGGACTGAGCGCCAAACACCTCAAGGTAGGCTTTCCACGGGCTCTGAAGGAGTTGCCCTTATGCGCAGCTCTGGCAATGGCCGCGGATCTCGATCGTCGTCTTCTCGGTCTTGAAGTTCTGCGCCCGCGTCAGCGTCGAAAGCCGCTGCTCGATCGCCTCGTCATGAAACTCGGTCACCTGGCCACAGCCTTCGCAGATGGTGAAGGCGGTGACGCCGTGATCGTGTTCGTGGTCATGCGGGCAGGAACAGGCGACGAAGGCATTCAGGCTTTCCAGCCGATGCACGAGGCCATATTCGAGCAGTTTGTCGAGTGCGCGGTAAACCTGCAGCGGGGCGCGGAAGCCGTGATCGCGCAGCTTGTCGAGAATGGTGTAGGCGCTCATCGGCCCTTCGGAGTGGCTGAGCGCATCCATCACCAACGTCTGGTTCTTGGTCAGTTGCGGCGTAGCCATTAGTGGTGCCCTCCAGGCGTGGAATGATGCGCCGCCTCGAGCGGGCGGCGGCCGATCGGTAGCAGACTCAGAACGAAAAGCCCAACCGCGGCAACAACGATAGACGGTCCCGACGGGGTATCCCAGTGAAGCGAGCCGAAAAGTCCGCCGGTGACGGCGAGCGCGCCGATGACCGATGCGAGTACCGCCATCACTTCCGGCGAGGTCGAGAAGCGCCGTGCCGTTGCCGCCGGGATGATCAGCAGCGAGGTGATGAGCAGAATGCCGACGATCTTCATGGCGATCGCAATCACCAGCGCCATCAAGAGCATGAAAAAGAGCCGCGTGCGTTCTGGCTTCAGACCCTCGGCTTCCGCCAGTTCCGGATTGACGGTGGAGGCCAGGAGCGGCCGCCAGAGATAGACAATCGCGAATATGACGAGGATGCCGCCGCCCCAGATGATGTCGATGTCGGACTCGGAGACCGCCAGAATGTCGCCGAAGAGGAAGCCGACGAGATCGATGCGCACCCAGGTCATGAAGGCAACGATGACGAGGCCGAAGGAAAGTGCTGAATGGGAGAGGATGCCGAGCAGCGCATCGGTCGACAGCGCCCCGCGCCGCTGCAGGAAGAGAAGCAGTACCGAGACCACGGCCGCGACGATGAAGACGCTGAGCATCAGGTTGAGCTCGAGCAGCAGCGATAGCGCCACGCCGAGCAGCGCCGAATGGGCCATGGTGTCGCCGAAATAGGCCATGCGCCGCCAGATGACGAAGCAGCCGAGCGGCCCGGCCATGACGGCAATGCCGATGCCGGCGATCAGCGCGCGCACGAAGAAATCGTCAAGCATCGCGCTTCTCCTTCACGTCATAGCCGTGCAGCCGCGAATGGTGGCCGCAGCCGCAATCCTCACCGTGGTCGTGCACGTTTTCCTCATCGTCGTGGTGATGGCCGTCACCGGGATAGCAAT
The DNA here is from genome assembly GCF_014852185.1 of Ensifer sp. ENS07. Taxonomy (NCBI): domain Bacteria; kingdom Pseudomonadati; phylum Pseudomonadota; class Alphaproteobacteria; order Hyphomicrobiales; family Rhizobiaceae; genus Ensifer; species Ensifer sp. ENS07. The sequence goes on from NZ_JACVBE010000002.1 coordinate 285,675, forward strand.
GTTCGGTGATCGAACCGTCCGCATGCAGCACCCGGCCGTCGGGCAAATGGGTGTGGTCGTGGTGGTGGCTGTAGACCGCAAGCGTATTGGCGGCCCGCCTGCCGAAAAGCTTCTGATATTCCGGGCTCTGGCTGACCGCCTGCGGCGTGCCGCGGCAGCAGACATGGCCGTTGAGACAAACGACCGTATCGGTCTCGGCCATGACGATATGCAGGTCGTGCGAGATCAGGAGAATGCCGCAGCCTGTGCGGTTGCGGATCTGCTTGATCAGTTCGTAGAGCGCAATCTCGCCGCTGAAATCGACGCCCTGCACCGGCTCGTCGAGCACCAGCAGGTCCGGCTTGCGGGCAATCGCGCGGGCGAGCAGCGCGCGCTGGAACTCGCCGCCGGAGAGATGCTGCACCTCGGATTTCGCCAGATGCAGCACGCCGGTCGCCGACAGCGCCTCCTCGATCTCCCGCCCCTTCAAGGGGCCGGTCAGCGTCATCAGTCGTTCGACCGTCAAAGGCAGCGTCCAGTCGACGGCAAGCTTCTGCGGCACGTAGCCTACTTTCAGGCCCGGCTTGCGCTCGACATAGCCCTCATCCGGCTTCAAAACGCCGATCGCCGCCTTCGCGGTCGTCGATTTGCCCGAGCCGTTCGGGCCGATCAGCGTGACGATCTCGCCCGGGCTGATCGAGAATTCGACGCCACGCACCAGCCAGCGACCGTTGCGGCGCACGCCGGCATTGCTGAGATTGACCAGCGGCAGCGCTTCTGGGGAACGGAAATTCAGCATGAAAAAATTCCGGATTGCATGGTTGCCACTGGCTATCGCACACGTTATAGCATAACGCAATTGATGTAATAACATTACATGGCGACTTCAAGGCTGGCAACGGCCCGTTGGAGTAACAGTTTTGCATGCCCGAAGCGCGCCTGGCCGATGTGGCAGGCACGCCAATCAAGCCCGGAGAACCCGATGAAATCGACATCCGCCCTGCTTTTTGCCTCTACCATGCTTCTTGCGGCACCCGCCGCAGCGGACAGTCCCAATGTGGTGGTTTCGATCAAGCCGATCCACTCCCTTGTCGCCTCGATCATGCAGGGTGTGGGCGAGCCGTCGCTAATCGTCGAGGGCGCCGCCTCGCCGCACACCTACAACATGAAGCCTTCGAACGCCTCGGCCCTGCAGGCGGCAAAGGTGGTCTTCTGGGTCGGTCCCGGCCTCGAAGCCTTCCTCGACAAGCCGCTCGACGCCTTGAGCAGCGGCGCAAAGGTGGTGGAGCTCAGCGAAGCGCCCGGCATCGAGAAGCTGAAATTCCGCGAAGGCGGTGCATTCGAGGCGCATGACCACGGCGACGAAGGCCACAGTGAAGAAGGCCATAGCGAGGAAGGCCACAAGCATGCCGAGGGCGAAGCGGGGCACGATCACGGCCATGACCACGATCACGGCCACGGCGATGCCGATCTGCACATGTGGCTCGATCCCATGAATGCCAAGGCGATGGCCGCCGAGATCGAAAAGACGCTCACTGAGGCCGATCCTGCCAATGCGGGCGGCTACAAGGCCAATCTGGACGCCCTGAACAAGCGCCTGGATGCGCTCGACGCCAAGCTCACGGAAACCGTGGCACCGGTGAAGGACAAGCCCTTCGTCGTCTTCCACGACGCCTACCAGTATTTCGAGCACCGCTATAAGGTTCGCGTCGCCGGCTCGATCACCGTCAGCCCTGAGGTCCTGCCCGGCGCGGATCGGGTGTCGCAGATCCATGCCAAGATCAAGGAACTCGGTGCCACCTGCGTCTTTGCCGAGCCGCAGTTCGAGCCGAAGCTGATCAATGTGGTGATCGAGGGAACGCCGGCGAAATCCGGTACGCTCGACCCGGAAGCCGGCACGCTGGAGGCCGGCCCGGATCTCTATTTCCAGATGATGGAAGGGATCGGCACCTCGCTGAAGACCTGCCTCGCCTCGGCAAGCTGACCCGACCTCCCAAGGCGGTCTCGGTGGGCGCTCGCTTGGCTCGGCTATACGGGCGCCCGCCCCTCTCTCTATCATTCTCGGGATTGGCCATCCTCGGCGAGATGGGTGCAGAACCGGGCCGCCTGCTGGAACCTCGGGTCAAGGAGGATTGACGGAAAGACTAGCCACAGGCGACCGAGAGATTGGAACGGCGACCTGCCGGCAAGTTGGGTTCAGCCCAGAGGTCCGGTGCCAAACTTCGCACTCGTATCAGGCGAGCAAACGCGCTCGCCTTTTTAACCGACGGTATTCGTAACGATATAACATACAGGAACCAATCGATGGAAAAGCTCCCTGTCACCGTTCTCTCCGGCTTTCTTGGCGCCGGCAAGACGACACTGCTCAACCACGTGCTTTCCAACCGCGACGGGCTGCGCGTCGCCGTCATCGTCAACGACATGAGTGAGGTCAACATCGATGCGGCGCTGGTGCGTGATGGTGGTGCCGGTCTGTCGCGCACGGAAGAGCAACTGGTGGAAATGACCAATGGCTGCATCTGTTGCACGCTGCGCGACGATCTCCTGAAGGAAGTCCGCAACCTCGCCGAACAGAACCGCTTCGACTATCTGCTGATCGAATCGAGCGGCATTTCCGAGCCCCTGCCCGTCGCCACCACCTTCGATTTTCGCGACGAGGACGGTGAAAGCCTGGCCGATGTCGCGCGGCTCGACACGATGGTGACGGTGGTCGATGCCGCGAACCTGCTGGCCGACTATTCCTCGCTCGATTTCCTCGCCGACCGTGGCGAAACGGCGGGCGAAGGCGATACACGCACCCTCGTAGACCTCCTGGTCGAGCAGATCGAGTTCGCCGATGTGGTGGTCTTGAACAAGGTCGGCACTGCGACGCCCGAGCAGGTGGATGCCGCGCGCAAGATCATCGTCGGGCTCAATCCCGATGCGCGGTTGATCGAAACCGATTTCGGCAAGGTGAACCTGCGCGAGGTGCTTGGAACCGGCCGCTTCGATCTCGCCAAGGCCGAAGAACATCCGCTCTGGTACAAGGAACTGCACGGCTTCAAGGATCATATCCCGGAGACCGAGGAATACGGCATCCGCTCCTTCGTCTATCGCGCTCGACGTCCGCTCGATCCCATGCGCTTCCAGGCCTTCCTCAACCGTTCCTGGCCGGGCGTGCTTCGCGCCAAGGGCTTCTTCTGGCTCGCCACCCGACCGCATTATGTCGGCGAGATCAGCCAGGCCGGCCCGCTTGTGCGGACCGGCAAGATGGGGCTCTGGTGGTCGGCCGTGCCTCAGGAGCAATGGCCGCGCGAACCAGGTTTCCTGAAGGCGGTCGGTCCCTACCTGGACCCGGTCTGGGGTGATCGTCGCCAGGAGATCGTCTTCATCGGCGCCGACCCGATGGACGAGGCGGAGCTTCGTGCCGAACTCGATGCCTGCCTGATCGCCGACGAGCGCTTTCGTCCGGAACGTTGGCGCGATCTTGCCGACCCCTTCGCCAGCTGGTCGCCACGGGCCGCCTGATGGCAGACGCCGCGCGCGTACCGCGCCGACCGCGCTTCACCTGCATGGCGCTCAACGCCGCCGGGCGGCCGGTGCCGATGTTCGATCCGTTTCTGGGAGATGAACCCGCAGATGGGGACGCGCCGGAAGCGGCAGGCGCTATCGAACTCCTGCTTTTTGGCGACCGGCAAAACCCACGCGCCGGTTACCGAAAAGGCGAAGGGGCGGCGTGAAAACGCCGCCCCTTCGCTGAACCCAGAGTGCCTTATCAGCGTGCTGCCGCCAGGCCGACAATGACGCCGGTGGCAAGGCTGATCAGCAGGAAGTCGTTGCCGGACCGTACCCATTGCTGGCCGCGCGGCGGCTGGCGAAGCTTGTAGTAACGGTAGTCGCGCACCTGCGCCATGTGGCGGCGCTCGGCCGGCGACAGGCGATGGCCGCGCGCCCAGCGCTCCTTCTTCTTGACGATCACCCGCTTTTCGATCGTGACGTGCTTGTCGACGTGACGATCCACGCGGCGGTCCATGTGACGATCGTAATCGCGATCGACGGATCGACGCGAACGATCATAGTTCTGCGCCACCTCGAAGGATCCTGCCGGCTGGGCAAGGGCTGCGACCGGCGTAATCAGAACGGAGCTGGCGACGAGCGCGATCAGGAGACGTTTCATTCGGGTGTCCTTTCTTTGTCTGCACCCGAAAATTAGACCCCGCTTCCTGAACCGAATATGAAACTCTACATTACAAATGCGTAATGATATCCATCACTTATTCCATAATTCTAATGTTTACAGATCAACTTGCCGTAAGGCTGACGTAGCGGAAGCGGTCGAAATCGGCAGCCTTGCCCGCGCCTGAGGTATCGAAGGCGAACATGCCGGCGAAGGCCCCGGTGAAGGATCCATGCTCGCCGCGGCCGCCCTCGTCGGAGACCACGCCCGCATCGAGAACCGGGCCGATCGGCTGCCAATCCACCGCTGCGGTCGCCCGCCAGAAGAACTGCAGGTCATTGTCGCGAACGTCCATGGCGAGGTCGATCGGACCATCGGGAATGGCGATGCCGCTGCCGACGGGGAACTGCAGCCGGCCGTGCGGAAAATCGCCGGGGCATGAGAGGATCGTCAGCGCCCGGCCCAACGTTTCGTGCCAGGTGATGCCGAGCGCATGGAACTTGTGGCGATTGTAGTAATGCGTCAAACCTGCAACCTGTTGGTAGGTTACGGCCGTGAAATCGACCGTCGTCTCGGCGCGGAAGGAATGATGCTCCTGCCGCCGCGCGACCAGCGCCTGCTCGAACCAGCTGCCGATGCTCTCTCTGCCGAACAGCCTGAGGTGGCCCGGCCGCCATTCGAGCGAGAAGATCCGCTCCGGTTCCGGCGTACGCAGCCATTGGAACTCGACGGGCAATGCCTGGCCGTCGAAATGCGTTTCCGCGATCACCGGTGTCGGCACCTGCCCCGTCGGTCCCGGCGCCGGCACGAGCACCTCCGGCACCGGGCCGCCGTTTTCGAGATAGAGCCAGCCATCATCGCGCCAGACACATTTTTGCAGGGCCGTCTCGCGACCGAGCGTGCAGCGCCGTCCGGGAGGCAGCGGTCGGCCGGTCAGATGCGTATGATAGGCCTGCCCATCTGGCGTCTCGACATATTGGCCGTGGCCCGCGCGCTGCAACGGCGCTTCGGGGTGGTCCTTCGACGTGATCAGAAAGATATCCGGATGCATCTCATAGGGGCCGTCGATCGCGCGTGAGCGGGCCATGGTGACGGCGTGGTCGTAGCCGGTCCCGCCTTCCGCCGTCGTCAGATAATACCAGCCGTTTCGCTTGAACAGATGCGGCCCCTCGACGAGGCCGAGTGGTGAGCCGGCAAAGATGTTCTTCACGGGGCCGACGAGCCTGCGTGTCCGTTCGTCCCATTCCTGCAGCAGGATGCCGTCAAAGGCCGGATGTTTCGGCGAGCCACCGAAGCTTTCGGTGCGGTGGTTCCACTGCATGTTGAGGAACCACTTGCGGCCGTCGTCATCATGGAAGAGCGACGGGTCGAAGCCGGAGGAATTGACGTAGACCGGATCCGACCAGGTCGCCTCGATCGCCTCAGCCGTGACGATGTAGTTGTGCGCGTCCTTGAAGTTGCCGTCGAAGCGCTTGACGTCGGTGTAGACCAGCCAGAACAGGCCATCGTCATAGGAAAGACACGGCGCCCAGACGCCGCAGCTATCCGGGTTGCCGCGCATGTCGAGCTGGCTTGCCCGCTCCAGCGGCCGGCGGACGAGTCGCCAGTTCACCAGATCCCGCGAATGGTGGATCTGCACACCCGGGTACCATTCGAAGGTGGAGGTCGCGATGTAATAGTCGTCGCCGACACGGCAGATCGAAGGGTCCGGGTTGAAGCCCGGCAGAATGGGGTTTCGGATCATGGCAGTCATGGTTCAGGCGTCCTCCCTTGGCGGCGCCATCCGACCTCAAAAATCATACAAATTCAAGCCTGCAACGTTGCAGTAATTCGCGCGTCGTATCGCCTGTGACCGGCTTTCCACATCGATTCGCTCGGCGATGTGCACCTTAAGGCGGCTGACGATCGCCGTGCCTCGCCGTCTGCAACCGGATTGCACAAACAATGGGCAAAGCGCTGGATCACCCTATTCTACTTTAGTCGGAGGCGGCCGAACTACACGGGAAAATCGCACCTCAGACTTGAACGTGCGCTTGAAATCGGCACTCTGGCTATGCTTGGCACAAGAACCATAAAAGCCATCGCGGGGAGGAAATCGATGAGAGCTTTGCTCGGCTTTAGCCGACTTATAGACACGATCACGGAATTTATCGGAAAGAGCGTTTCATGGCTGATCCTGGCCGCTGTTCTCGTCAGCGCCGGCAACGCAGTGATCCGCAAGATCTTCAACATGTCGTCGAATGCCTGGCTCGAGGCGCAATGGTATCTGTTCGGCGCCGCCTTCATGTTTGCGGCCGCCTATACCCTGAGCCAGAACGAGCACATCCGCATCGACGTGGTCTACGGTCAGTTCTCGCGCCGCGTGCAGCATTGGATCGACCTTCTTGGGCACCTCCTCTTCCTGATGCCCTTCGTGCTGCTCGTGCTCTATTACCTCTTCCCCTATGTGAAGATGTCCTACGTCTCGGGCGAGGTCTCATCATCCGCCGGCGGCCTGATCATCTGGCCGGCCAAGGCCATCCTGCTCTTCGGCTTCCTGCTGCTGGCCTTCCAGGGCGTGTCGGAGATCATCAAGAAAATCGCGATCATGACCGGAAACATGGAAGACCCGACACCCTATGTGCCGACCCATGCGCCGCTTGACGATGTCGTGTCTCCGGAGACCCGTCCATGATCGAATTCATTGCTGAAAACCTGGCGCCGATCATGTTCGCGTCACTGATCGTGTTCCTGCTTTTGGGATACCCGGTCGCCTTCTCGCTCGCCGCCAACGGCCTGCTTTTCTTCATCATCGGCGTCGAACTCGCGCCGCTGTCGGATTCGATCAACCTCTCCTGGCCGCTGCTCAACGCGCTGCCTGACCGGTTCTGGGGGGTGATGTCGAACGACACATTGCTTGCCATCCCCTTCTTTACCTTCATGGGGATCGTGCTCGAGAAATCGGGCATGGCGGAAGACCTGCTCGACACGATCGGCCAGCTCTTCGGCCCGATCCGCGGCGGTCTTGCCTATGCGGTCATCTTCGTCGGCGCGCTGCTTGCAGCCACGACAGGCGTCGTTGCCGCCTCGGTCATCGCCATGGGCCTGATCTCGCTGCCGATCATGTTGCGCTACGGCTATGACCGGAAGGTCGCCTCGGGCGTTATCGCGGCTTCCGGCACGCTCGCCCAGATCATCCCGCCGTCACTCGTGCTCATCGTTCTTGCCGACCAGCTCGGCCGTTCGGTCGGCGACATGTATGCCGGCGCGCTGATCCCGGGCCTGGTGCTGACCGGACTGTACATGGTCTACATCCTGATCATGACGATCCTGAAGCGTGACTCCATGCCGGCCCTGCCGCTGGAAGCCCGCACGCTGGGCTCCGGCGTTACCTCGCTGTTCATCGCGCTCGCGGTCGCAGCCGGCATTGCCTATGCCGCCCACGTCTATCTCTACCCGACCCAGGGCGAGAACGCCGATATCCTCGGCGGCACAGTGGGCGTTGCCTTCATCTATATCGTCGCCCTGCTCGACCGCGGCCTGAAGATCAATGCGATGTCGAGGCTTGCCCAGCAGGTCATCATCGTGCTGATCCCGCCGCTGGCGCTGATCTTCCTCGTCCTCGGCACCATCTTCCTCGGCATCGCAACGCCGACCGAAGGCGGCGCCATGGGTGCAGTCGGCGCGCTGATCATGGCGGCCGCCAAGGGTCGTCTCAATCTGGACGTCGTGCGCGGCGCACTGACGGCAACGACAAGGCTTTCCGCCTTCGTGCTGTTCATCCTGATCGGTGCACGCGTCTTCTCGCTCACCTTCTATGGCGTCAACGGCCATATCTGGGTCGAGCACCTGCTGACGGCGATGCCGGGCGGCGAGACCGGCTTCCTGATTGCCGTCAACCTGCTCGTCTTCTTCCTGGCGTTCTTCCTCGATTTCTTCGAGCTCGCCTTCATCATCGTGCCGCTGCTTGCGCCCGCTGCCGACAAGCTTGGCATCGACCTCATCTGGTTCGGCGTGCTCCTCGGCATCAACATGCAGACGAGCTTCATGCACCCGCCCTTCGGCTTCGCGCTCTTTTACCTGCGCTCGGTCGCGGCCAAGGTGCCCTATCTCGACAAGATCACCGGCAAGTCGATCCAGCCCGTTACGACCGGCCAGATCTACTGGGGTGCCGTACCCTTCGTCGGTATCCAGATCGTGATGGTGGGCCTGACGATCATGTTCCCGCAGATGGTCATGCACTACAAGGGAACCGGAACGGGCGTCGATCCGAACACCATCAAGATCGAGGTGCCCGGCTTCGGCGCCGGCGGTGGCGGTCTCGGCCTGCCCGGCGGCCTGCAGCTTCCAGGCGGCAGCCCGCTCGACCAGAAGCCGGCCGATCAGGGTGGAGCCCAGCCGCAGACCGCTCCGTCGAACGACCTCAGCCAGCCTCCGTCGTTTGGCAGCCCGGGTGCCCAGCCACAGCCGGCCCCCTCAAACGACCTCAGCCAGCCGCCGTCGTTCAAGTAGGACCGCTGGCAGACAGAAAAGCAAAGGGCGGCCGATAAGCCGCCCTTTCCATTTCTACAATCGCTGAGACGACCGAACTCGTTCAATCCAGCCGCTTGGCCGGATTGTCGCGGTACCAGTCGACGATCATCGGCATCGCCTCCTCGAATGGACCGCCGACATAAACGTTGAGCAGCCCCATGCGCGCTTCGCTCTCGTTCTTGAAGTCATGCATCGTCCCGCGCGGGATGACGAACAGCGAGCCCTTCGGCTTCTGGTGCCAGATGTCGCCGACGAGCACGCTCGCCGTGCCCTCGATCACGTAGAAGATCTCGTCGTTGTCGTCGTGCTTGTGGGCGCCCGGTCCCTCGTGCCTGGCATCGAGCCACCATTCCGAGACCGAAAATCGACCAGCGGTTTCAGCGCCATCGGCTTTGAAGACCGCCTGGATGGCGCCCATGTCGTAGCGGCGACCCTCGTCGGGGCCGAGCACGACCGATTGGCCTTCGCTTGGCATGGCTCTTCCTCCGTCCTGTTGAGGCAGCAACCTTACCACGAAATGCGCTCAGTACGGCGCGCAGCAATACGCCGTGCGCGCGGCAACGAAAAAGCCGCCCGCAACGGATATCGCGAACGGCTCGTTTCAATCGGCAATGAGGGGAAAGCTTAGAGCTTGCCGCCGCGCTGCTGGATCATCATGAAGGTGTCGTAATTGTATTCGGCGATCTGGGCGTTGAGGTAGTACTCGCCGCGGAAGGCCTTGATCGAGTCCCAGATCTTCTTGAAGGTCGGGTTCGAGGCTTCCATCTCCGCATAGACCTCGTTGGCCTTGTCGAAGCAGGCTGACAGGATTTCGGCGCTGAACGGGCTGAGCTTGGCACCCGAAGCCACCAGGCGCTTGATCGCCGAGGGGTTCAGGTAATCGTACTTCTGCAGCATGTTCGCGTCAGTGGCGTGGCAGGCGGTGCGCAGCAGCGACTGGTAGTTCTTCGGCAAGCCTTCGAAGGCCGCCTTGTTGAACATGGCGTGAACCGTCGGACCACCTTCCCACCAGCCGGGATAGTAGTAGTAGGGCGCAACCTTGTAGAAGCCAAGCTTCTCGTCGTCATAGGGGCCGACCCATTCGGCAGCGTCGATGGTGCCCTTTTCCAGCGCCGGGTAGATGTCGCCGCCGGCGATCTGCTGCGGCACGACGCCGAGCTTCTCGACGACCTTGCCGGCGAAACCACCGATGCGCATCTTCAGGCCCTGCATGTCGGCAACCGTCTTGATTTCCTTGCGGAACCAGCCGCCCATCTGCACGCCGGTGTTGCCGCCGGGGAAGCCGACGAGGCCTTGGGTGCCGAGGAACTCGTTGAAGAGGTCGATACCGCCGCCATGGTAGTGCCAGGCGTTCATCCCGCGCGCGTTGAGCGCGAAGGGAACGGCTGCACCGAGCGCCCAGGTTGGGTCCTTGCCCCAGTAATAGTATGCGACCGTGTGGCAGGCTTCGACCGTACCGGCAGCAGCCGCGTCAGCGGCCTGCAGGCCTGGAACGATTTCGCCGGCAGCGAAGACCTGGATCTGGAAAGCACCGTCGGTTGCCTCCGAGACGTATTTCGACAGCACTTCGCCGCCGCCATAGATCGTGTCGAGCGACTTCGGGAACGACGACGCCAGGCGCCAGTTCACCTTCGGGTTTGCCTGCGCGATGGCCGGCGTCGCAAGCGCGGCTGCACCTGCGGCCGCCAAGCCGCCGAGGCTTGCGTTTTTAATGAATGAACGGCGATCCATGGTTCCTCCCCTAGTTCTCGCCAAAGGGCGGGCGCAGCGCGCCTCTACCCATCAATCCACCCTGCCCCTTCCCGGACAAACGGTGGCTCTCCTCCTCGTTACCCGCCGAAAGCGACTGAGATCAGCACCGCAACCGGCAGGCATTGTCGCACCTTACAGAAACACCGGACCATGTCCAGAAGCCGCCTTCCGGCGTTTATTCGACTTTTGTCTAATACGCCGGAAAGCGATGTGCTTTGCCTAAAATGCAGGCAAATCAATATTTTCGGTCGAAATCAGAGCTCGGCCGACTTGGCCCAGAGGTTGATGTCCGCCTCGCGCGCATAGAGATCGATCTCGGCCAGTTCGTCGGCCGTGAACGTGTCGTTTTCGAGCGCCTTGACGCAATCGACGATCTGCTCGGAGCGGCTGGCGCCGATCAGTGCCGAGGTGATCCGGCCGTTGCGCAGCACCCAGGCAAGCGCCATCTGCGCCAGCGTCTGGCCGCGCTTTTCGGCGATACCGTTCAGCTTGCGGATGTTGTCGATGATCTCGGGGCGGATGAAGTCCTTCTTCAGGAAGTGGTTCTGCGCCGCGCGGCTATCAGACGGGATGCCGCCAAGATACTTCGTCGTCAGCATGCCCTGGGCGAGCGGCGAGAAAACGATCGAGCCGATGCCGAGATCTTCGAGCGTATGGATCAGCCCATCGTCCTCGATCCAGCGGTTGAGCATGGAGTAGCTCGGCTGGTGGATGAGGCAAGGCGTGCCGAGATCCTTAAGGATCGCGGCGGCTTCGCGGGTGCGCTGCGAGTTGTAGGAGGAAATCCCCACATAGAGCGCCCGGCCCGAGCGCACGATATGGTCGAGCGCACCGCAGGTTTCTTCGAGCGGCGTCTCCGGGTCGAAACGGTGCGAATAGAAGATGTCGACATAGTCGAGGCCCATGCGCTTCAGGCTCTGGTCGCAGGATGCGATCATGTACTTGCGGCTGCCCCATTCGCCGTAGGGGCCGGCCCACATGTCGTAGCCGGCCTTGGACGAGATGATCAGTTCGTCGCGCAAGTGCGCGAAGTCCGTGCGCATGATTTCGCCGAAGGCAGTCTCGGCCGAGCCCGGAGGCGGGCCGTAATTGTTGGCGAGGTCGAAATGGGTGATGCCCAGATCGAACGCCGTGCGGCACATGTCGACCTTGCGGTCATGCGGTGTGTCGCCACCGAAATTGTGCCAAAGCCCCAGCGAGATCGCCGGCAGCTTCAGGCCGGAACGGCCGAGACGGTTATATTTCATGGTGTCGTAGCGGTTTTCCGCCGGTAGCCAGGTCATCGCACAATCCTCCGCGATCGATCTCCGGATGGCGAACTCGTCCGCCACCCTCAAAAATGAAACGGTTTCCGTAGCGGTTGGCCGCTACGGAAACCTCAGTTCACAAAGGTCTAAACCTCTCCGGTGTCGCTATGAAGCGGCAGCGACGCGATTTCCCGACATTTCTTCTTCGGTCTCGCGCAAGAGTGCCCGAGCTTCCTCGATGCCGAGGGCGGCCGGCTGGGTGCAAGTGGTGGAGAGTTCGACGAAACGTCCCTCCTCGCCAGATTTCAGGATCGACACCATGACGTCGACGCCGTGCAGCGCGCGGTCGAGCGAGCAGCGGGCATCGCGGCCCTCGAGGATGGCGAGCGCCATGTCGGCAAGGCCGGCGGTGCGGTAATTCGCCATCGGCCCCTGCGGATGCTCCTGGTTGGCAACACCGAAAGGATGATCCCAGGGCTCCAGCGGCTCGATTTTCTTGTCGCAGCCGCTTGCTTCCACCGTGCCGCCGAAGAAGTTCGGGTCGGGCACGTAGAGCGAGCCTTCGGTGCCGTAAAGCTCCATGTTGGCATGGCGGTGCGACCAGACATCCCAGCTGGCCGACAGCGTGATCGTCGCGCCGTTCTCAAATTCGAGCAGCGCGTGGATGTTGGTCGGCGTCTTGACCGGGATCACCTCGCCCTTGCGCGGTTCGCTGGTGATCGTGCGGGTCGGGTTGGCCATGGTGGCGAGCGCCGCCACGCGCTTCACCGGGCCGATCAGGTTGATCAGGTTGGCGATGTAGTAGGGACCGAGATCGAGGATCGGGCCGCCGCCGGGCAGGAAGAAGAAGTCCGGGTTCGGATGCCACATCTCCATGCCCGGGCTCATGACGTGGCAGGTGCCCGAGGTCACCCGGCCGATCTTGCCCGCGTCAACATAGCTACGGGCAAGCTGATGCGCGCCGCCGAGGAAGGTGTCCGGCGCGCAGCCGACGGAAAGGCCCTTCGCCTTGACGATCGCCCTCAACTCCTCGCCCTGCTCCAGGGAGAGCACCAGCGGCTTTTCCGAATAGACGTGTTTGCCGGCTTCGAGGATTGCCTTGGAGACCGGATAGTGCGCGTCCGGAATGGTCAGGTTGACGACGATGTCGACATCGGGATTGACGAGCAGCGCCTCGATGCTCTCAGCTTGAACGCCGTATTCGGCCGCCCGCGCCTCGGCTGCCGCCGGGTTGATGTCGGCGCAGGCGACAACCTTGATGCCCCGGAAAAGCGGGGCAAGCTTGAAGTAGGTGGTGGAGATGTTGCCGCATCCGATGATGCCGACGCCAAGTTCCTTGGTCATGGATAAACCTGCTTCTCAATAAGATTGGATGGAGGCGAGCGAACGCTTGGCGAAGCGCTTGAAATCGCTCGGGTTGTCGTGCTCGGCGATGAAGTAGCGGGCCTTCGTGCCGGAAAGTGCCGCAAACAGGCCTTTCCAGTCGACCGTGCCCTCGCCGACATCGGCCCAGCCGTCCTCGTCCTTCTTCTCGCCTGTCGGCGCGATGTCCTTCACATGCACGGCGGTGATGCGGTCGCCATACTTCTTGATCCAGGCGATCGGATCGGCGCCGCCGCGGATGATCCAGGCGATATCGGCCTCCCAGGAGAGATCCGGTCCGCCCGCAAAGATCAGGTCCTGCGGAATACTGCCATCCGGAAGGGCCGCGAACTCGAAGTCGTGGTTGTGCCAGCCGAAGATCAGGCCGGCATCACGATAGGGCTTGCCGGCCTTCTGCAGCCGCTCGCCGAAGGCGCGCCAGCCGGCGGCATCGGTCGGGCGCTGGTCGGGCATCAGGTAGGGGCAATAGATCGCCTTGATGCCGAGCGCCTTGGCGATTTCGAGCACGCGGGCTGGATCGCTTTCGAGCATGTCCAGGCCAAAGTGCGCGGTCGGCATGGCGAGACCATTGTCGTCGAGACCTTCCTTGAAGGCGGCGATCTCGGCGTCGCTGAGCGCTGCGTAAAGCGCGCCGTAACCTTCGACCTGGCTGTAGCCGGCGTCGCCGAGTGCTTTCAGCACATTGGCGAAAGGCGGGAAATTGCGAGCGCTATAAAGCTGGAAACTGACGTCCTTCATGAAATCCTCCTCGATTTCGTCCTGGGGGTCTTGGGATAGTGGGATCTTGGGGTTGTTGGGGTCTCGGTATCACCTGAGCCAGGTATCGTAGTCCGACACCAAGAGGTGGGCGGGGCCTGCGTCCTCCTCGATCGCCGAGAAGCGACCGACCGGCTCGCGGAAATAGTTGTCGGTGAGATCGTCGTTGACGGTCGATACTTCGCCCATCAGCACGTCGGCGCCCTCGGCCCAGAAGGCGTGCCAGTTGCCAGGGAGAAGTGTGACGCTTTCACCGGCCTTGAGCTTCAGCAGGTCGCCAGCTTTCAGCGTGCGCAGCCGTGCATCGGTCGCGACAACGACGTCGCTCTCCTCGTCAACCGAGCCGTCCGGTCTGGAATTGTACATCTGCAGCACCAGCGAACCGCCGCCACGGTTGATGATGTCCTCGGTCTTGACCGCGTGACGGTGCAGCGGGTTGACCTGGTCCTTGGCGGTGATCATCAGCTTCTCGGCGTAAACCATGCCCTGCCCGGTCTTCAGATTGGCGGCATTGCCGTTGCGCAGCGTGAAGAGCACCAGCCCGAACTCGTCGAAGCGGCCCTTGCCATAGTCGGTAATGTCCCAGCCGAGCCGGGCATCAAAGATCGTCGGACTGTCGGAAGCGACGCGCGCCTTCAGTTGCTCCGGCGACCAGTAGGCAAAGGGTGGCAGGGTGAAGCCGAAGCTCTTCATGAAGGCATCGCTCTCAGCGATGATGTCGTTGAGGTGGCTGCGTTTCATGGCGGTCAACCCTTTCCCTGGCAGGATTCGAGATCGAAGGCGGAAAAGCGCGGCAGCTCACCTGCGTCAAACAGCACCTTCGGGGTAAAACGGATGACCTTCGTCTCGCCGGCCAAGAGGTCGAAGGCGTTGTCGGAATAGCGCCCGGCGACATCCGCCTCGATCATCACATGCAGCGCCAAGCCGCTCGCCTTGACCGTGACGTCGAAGGCGCCTTCGCCTGCGGGCGCGACATCGAGTGTCAGGCCGGACGGCTTGAGGTCGAGCGCCTTGTAGGTGCCGTTGACGTGGTGCCCCTCACCGCGCATGCCGTTCGATGCCTCGAACGACCAGAACAGCAGGTCGCCTTCCGGAATGTCGAAGGCCGCGATCGTCGCCAGCGTTGCCGCCCGGTCCGGGCTGCAGGTACCGGCGACCGCCGCGAGCGGCGTGCGCTGGCCATCGAGCGAAACCAGGAAGGTCTGCAGCGCGACGGTCACCGGCTCTGCCGTATCGTTGACCATCGAGAACGCGATTTCCTTTCCATCTGCCGATGGGATCGCTGCGACCGAGACCGGCTGGAAGAAGCGACGGACCATGTAGTGCATCGCCTTCCAGCTGCCGCCATAGTCGAGGCTCGACCAGGAGGCGACCGGCCAGGTGTCGTTGAGCTGCCAGTAGAGCGTGCCCATGCAATGGGGCTTCAACGAGCGCCAGTAGTCAACGGCCGTGCGGATCGCCAGCCCCTGCTGCACCTGGCTGAGATAGACGAAAGCCGGAAAATCCTTGGGGAAACGGAAGTAGCGGAACATCGTGCCGGCGATGCGCTCGTTGCCGCCGACATTCTTCTGGTGGCTCTCGATCACGGGCGACGCGATATTGAGGTCCTTCTCGGCCGCAAACTGCCGGATGACCGGCATCGACGTATAGGACTGGAAGCCGAACTCCGAGCAGAAGCGCGGCCGCACGGTGCGGTAATTGTCGAAGGACTTGTTTTCGTGCCAGACCGACCAATAGTGCATGTCGCCGGAACCATCGGCATGCCAGGCGTCGCCGAAGTCGAGATATCCCGACGCCGGGCTCGACGGCCACCAGATCGCTTCGGGCAGCGCCGCCTTCAGCGCCACCTCGATGGTGCGGTTCAGCCGGTCATATGAGACGAGATAACGGTCGCGATCCTTGCGCGGCTCATCGAACCAGGTGAGCGCGCCGACGAGCTCGTTGTCGCCACACCAGACCGCGATCGACGGATGCGACGACAGGCGCTTGGCCTGGTAGTCCACCTCGGCTGCGACATTCTCCAGGAAATCCGGCGTCGAAGGATAGAGGTTGCAGGCGAACATGAAGTCCTGCCAGACCATGAGGCCCAGCCGGTCGCACAGATCGTAGAACCAGTCCGGCTCGTAGAAGCCGCCGCCCCAGACGCGGATCATGTTCATGTTGGCATCGACAGCCGAGGTCAAAAGGTCTTCGACGCCTTCGCGGGTCACCCGCGACGCCAGCGCATCGGCCGGGATCCAGTTGGCGCCCTTGCAGAAGATCTCGCGCCCGTTGACGCGGAAGGCGAAGCGGCTGCCGGCCTCGTCCTTGTCGGTCAGAAGCTCGGCGGTGCGGAAACCGATCTGACGCGTCACCTGCTCCTGCGGCACCTCGACGGTCAGCCGCGACAGGTCCTGCTCGCCGCTTCCAGCCGGCCACCAGCGCTTGGGCTCGCTCACGGTGAAGACATGGGTGATGCGGGTCTCGCCCTTGCCGACGGCGCAATCGAGCCGTTCGCGGTCCTCGTCGAGCGAGAAGTGCACCGGCACAATACCCGGCCCATCGGCAAAGAGCGTCAGCGTCACCACCAGATCGACGCTGCCATCCTCCAGCCAGACCTGCTTGCTCGTCACATGCTCGATGCGGGCGATCTCCAGCCGGCAAAGGGCGATCTCTCCGTAGACGCCGAGCGGCGCGATCGCGAGGTTCCAGTCCCAGCCGAAATGGCACTGGGGTTTGCGCAGCATATTGCCGTTGGCGATCGGTGAATTGCCAGGGTGATAGGGCACGTAGAAGGGCTGCTCCGCCTGCCGCCGCGCGCCTTCGGCAATCGAGGAATGCAACACGATGCGGATGCGGTTCTCGCCTCCAACCAGCGTCTTCGAGACATCCGGGCGATAGCGTCGGAAGCAATTCTCCGCTTCAAGCACCAGCTTGTCATTGACGAACACCGAGGCAACCGTGTCGAGGTATTCAAGGTCGAGATACCAGTAGCCGGCAATGTCGTCGGCACCGACCGTGACCGTGCGCTCGATCACCCAGTCCTTGTGCGCCGCCCACTGCACGTCGTTTTCGTTGCGCCCCACATACGGGTCGTCGATCACGCCGGCCTTCAGCAGCGCCGAATGCACATCGCCCGGCAACTCCATTGCCAGCGCATGGCTATTGTCGACGGAAGAAAGTTGCCAATCCCCTGCGAGATCGAGACGAATGGCGGTGCGGGTGAAATCCTCAGAGAGCATGCGCATGGTTCCATAGATCGACCGGCCACGCCGGCACAGTCATTGCTGGGAGGTGCCGGGCAGCGGTGGCCGCCCGGCATCTCCTTATTTCAGAGTCGGTTCTCGCTTGTCGCATCGAAGATCGAGGCGACGCCCATGTCGAAGGAAAGCGTGACCGCCGTGCCCGGCGCATAGCGCCGCTGGCCGGCGATACGAACCGACATCGACTGTCCGGCAAGCTTCAGCCACAGCAGATTGTCGGCGCCCATCGGCTCCTCGATATCGACGACCGCCCGGTGCGAGGCCGGCGCGCCACTTGCCGCTTCGTCGACGCGCACATGCTCGGGCCTCAAGCCCAGCACCACCTTCTGGCCATGCACGAAGGGCGCGCGCGACGGATAGGCCGACACGTCGAAATCGACGCCGTTGGCGTGGACGTAGGCGCGCTGGTCGCGCAGCTGCAGTTCGCCGCGAAAGAAGTTCATCGACGGCGAACCGATGAAGCCGGCGACGAACAGGTTTTCCGGCGCGTTGTAGATCGTCATCGGATCGGCAAGCTGCTGGATCACGCCGCTCTTCATGACCGCGATGCGGTCGGCAAGCGTCAAGGCCTCGATCTGGTCATGGGTGACGTAGATCATCGTGTTCTTCAGCGACTGGTGCAGCCGCTTGATCTCGACGCGCAGTTCCGAGCGCAGCTTGGCGTCGAGGTTGGAGAGCGGCTCGTCGAACAGGAACACGTCGACATCGCGCACCAGCGCCCGGCCGATCGCCACACGCTGGCGCTGGCCGCCCGAGAGTTCCGAAGGCTTGCGCTTCAAGAGCGGCTGGATCTGCAGGATCTCGGCGGCGCGGCTGACGCGCTTGTCGATCTCTTCCTTCGGCACCTTGGCGACCTGCAGGCCGAAGGAGAGGTTCTTCTCCACCGACATCTGCGGATAGAGCGCGTAGGACTGGAACACCATGCCGATGCCGCGGTCCTTGGGCTCCTCCCAGGTGACGTTCTTGTTCTTGATGAAGATCTGCCCGTCGCTGACATCGAGCAGCCCGGCGATGCAGTTCAGCAGGGTCGACTTGCCGCAGCCGGACGAGCCGAGCAGCACCAGGAACTCGCCGTCCTTGATGTCGAGGTTGAGCGTGTCGAGCACAGTGACGGCACCGAAGCTCAACGACAGGTCTTTGACCGATACGCTGACGTTTTGCATGTTGTTACCCTTTCACTGCGCCGGCGGCGATGCCGCGGACAAAAAGCCGTCCGGAGACGAAGTAGACGAAGAGCGGAACCGCCCCGGTCAGGATCGTCGCCGCCATGTTGACGTTGTATTCCTTCACGCCCTGGACCGAGTTGACGATGTTGTTGAGCTGAACCGTCATCGGGTAGTATTCCGGCCGGGTGAACACGACGCCGAACAGGAAGTCGTTCCAGATCCCGGTGACCTGCAGGATCATCGCTACCACGAAGATCGGCAGTGACATCGGCAGCATGATCTTGAAGTAGATCGTCCAGAAGCCGGCGCCATCGACGCGCGCGGCCTTGAACAGTTCCTCCGGCAGGCCGGCGAAATAGTTGCGGAAGAGCAGCGTCAGGATCGGCATGCCGAAGATGGTGTGCACGAGGATGAGGCCGGTGAGCGTGCCGTAGATGCCCATTTCCCGCAGTACGATGACGATCGGATAGATCATCACCTGATAGGGAATGAAGGCGCCGACGATGAGGATGGTGAAGAACAGCTCCGCCCCCTTGAAGCGCCAGTTGGCGAGCGCATAACCGTTGACCGAGGCGATCGCGATCGAGACGATCGTCGAAGGAACGGTGATGCGCACCGAGTTCCAGAAGCCGCGCGAAAGGCCGTCGCAGTTGAGCCCCGTGCAAGCGCTCGCCCAGGCCTTTGCCCAAGGCTCGAAGGTGATTTCAACCGGCGGGGCAAAGATGTTGCCGAGCCGGATTTCCGGCATGCCCTTGAGCGAAGTCATGACCATCACGTAGAGCGGCAGCAGGTAGTACAGCGCCACGACAATCAGCGTGCCGTAGATCATGATGTTGCGGCCAGACAACGCCCGGCGGGGCTTGGCGCCGCGGGGGCCAGCGACGACCCGGTTTGTCTGCGCCTGCAGTGCGGCCTCTTCAGTCACCGAATTGAAAGCAACGATATCAGACACGCTTGCGCCCTCCCCCGAATTCCAGATAGGCCCAAGGCACGATGATGATGGCGACGGTGATGAGCATCATCGTCGAGGCGGCAAAGCCCTGACCGAGGTTCTGCGCCTGGAACATGTAGTCGTAGACATATTTTGCAGGCACTTCCGACGCGATGCCGGGACCGCCGCTCGTCTGCGCCACCACCAGGTCGTAAACCTTGACGATGCCGCTGGCGATGATCACCAGCGTGGTGATGAAGACGCCGCGCATCATCGGAATGACGACGAAGATGTAGGTCTTCCACATGGGTATGCCGTCGACGCGCGCGGCCTTCCAGATGTCCTCGTCGATGCCGCGAAGACCTGCGAGCATCAGGCACATGACGAGCCCGGTGCCCTGCCAGAGGGCTGCGATCAGGATGCCGTAGATGACGATGTCGGCATTATAGAGCGGGTCGAAGGTGAAGCTTTCCCAGCCGAGCGAGCGCACCACCGACTGGATGCCGAATTCCGGATTGAGCAGCCATTGCCAGACCAGGCCCGTCACGATGAAGGACAGGGCGAAGGGATAGAGCATGATGGTGCGGAAGGTATTTTCGAAGCGGATCTTCTGGTCCATCAATGCGGCCAGCACGAAGCCGATCAGCAGGCTGAAGATCAGCGAGAAGATGCCGTAGATTGCCAGATTCTGCACCGAGATCAGCCAGCGCGGCGCCGCCCAGAGGCGCTCGTACTGATCGAGGCCGACGAATGAGAGCCGCGGCAACAGCTTGGAATTGGTGAAGGAATAGACGACCGTCCAGATCGTGCCGCCGAGGAAGATCACCACGGCCGTCAAGATCATCGGGACGGAGGCAATCTTCGCGTTCAGGTTCCGCAGCCACTGGTTCGGTCGGCCCGAACCTTGTGTGTAACCCGCCATGTTTCGTTCCTCCGGAACTGCATTGGGTTTCGGACGATGGGCAGCCCCGCGCACTCAGCGCGCAGCGCTCTGCCACATCAGGGCGACAACCACTCCCATGGGGCCCGCAAACGCATCACGCGCGGACGACCGGCACATCCTGCCGAATGGGAGGCTTTGACCGGCCTCGTTTTCAAAGAGGCCGGCCAAGGCAATTGCGGTTACTCCGCGTTCGCGATGATGTCGGCGAAGCGCTTCTGCGCGTCTTCCGGCGTGATCGACGGGTTGGCGAAGAATTCGGAGAACAGGTCTTCCTTCTGCTTCTGGCTGTCGGCCGAAAGCAGCTGGTCGGTACCCTGGATCACGTTGCCCTTGGCAAGAATGTCCAGCCCCTTCTTCATGCAGTCGTTGGCAGCCGCCAGATCGACGTCGCCGCGCACCGGCAGCGAACCCTTCTTGAGGTTGAAGGCGACCTGCGTCTTCGGATCGAGCAGCGTCGAGGCCAGCGCTTCCTGCGCCTTCGACTTTTCCTCGTCCTTCAGAAGCGGGAAGTAGAAGGCGTCGCCACCGGTCGAGATGATCTCGTTGACGCCGAGGCCCGGCAGGCAGGTGTAGTCGGTTCCGGCCTTCTGGCCGGCCAGCGCGAATTCACCCTGCGCCCAGTCGCCCATGATCTGGCCGCCGGCCTTGCCGGTGATGACCATGTTGGTCGCCTGGTTCCAGTCCTGGACGTTGGAGCCTTTCGACATGCGGCGGGCATCGTCGGCAGCCTTGAAGACCTTGGCGATCTCAGGACCCGCTGCCACTTCCTCGTCCTTGTCGCCGAAGACCTTCTGGAAGGTGTCCTTGCCGGCGATCGCCACCATCAGCACGTCGAAGGCGCCGGCTGCCTGCCACGGCTGACCGCCGACGGCGAGCGGCACGATGCCTGCCTTTTCGAGCGCGGGCGCCGCGGCCACGAATTCATCCCAGTTCTTCGGAACCTCGACGCCGGCCGTCTTGAAGGCCGCATTCGACAGCCACAGCCACTGCCAGGAGTGGATGTTGACCGGGGCGCAATAGATCTTGCCGTCGATCGTGCAGGAATCAAGCAGGCTCGCCGGCTTGATGATGTCCTTCCACTTCTCGCGGGTTGCGACATCGGTGAGATCACGCATCAGCCCGGCCTGAACCAGTTCCTCGGCCTGGCGACCATGGTTGAACTGCGTGGCGCCCATCGGGTCGCCACCGGTGATGCGGCTGATCATGATCGGACGGGCGGTGCCGCCAGAACCGGCGATCGCGCCGTCGACCCAGTGATTGCCCGTCGCATCGAAGGCCTTGGCGAGTTCCGCGACCGCGGCAGCTTCGCCGCCCGAGGTCCACCAATGGGTCACTTCAAGATCGACAGCGTTGGCTGTGCTGAGCGGCAGGGCCACGGCGGCTGAAAGCACGGCGGCGAAAGAACGTAAATTCATGAGTCTCCTCCCTCACTGTAACGTTACCGTAAAAAACTTAGTGCAATCGATTACAGGACGCAACACCCACCACAATCGATTTAAACAGAATTTTAAAAAACACCCATTGCGTGCATACGGCAGCCGCGTTCCAAAGCGCTTTGCGCGCAATGGCGGCACCCACGCGGCCAGCAGGAATCCCTTACATCGCGCTGAAATACATATATTTTCCGCAAAAATGGCGTACCGGCATCGGAGGCGCCATCTCGCAAGTGCAAAAAGCATGCGCCAAAACTTCCGATTCAACCAGTCCGCTCCATCTTTCGCAGCGCAGCAACGAAAACGCTCGACATCGCAACTGTATCGTTACAGATTTGAAGCAATTTGATCCATCCAAAGCAGCATAGCCGCCACCGACTTTTCGTATATAACGCGATGACGTGACAGGGCGACGGCGCGGCGGATGGAACTGAACCGACGCGTTTCGCTGCCGGACGGGCAATCTGGCGGCGTGCGGCAAGAGAGTGGGCGGGTGACGGCAATGGACAACAAGACGAAAAACAGGCCGCAGACACTGCCGGATGGAGCCCGTCCGACACTGAAGACGATCGCCTTCATGACCGGGCTCGGCATCACTACGGTTTCGCGGGCGTTGAAGGATGCGCCCGATATCGGTGCGGAAACCAAGGAGCGTGTGCGGCTCGTCGCCAAACAGATCGGCTACCAGCCGAACCGCGCCGGCGTGCGCCTGAGAACCGGCAAGACCAATGTCATCAGTCTCGTATTGACGCTGGAAGAAGAGATCATGGGCATCACCAGCCCGATGGTCGTCGGCATCACCGAGATCCTTGCCGGCACGCCCTACCACCTGGTCGTCACCCCCTATAGCGCCGTCAAGGACGCGCTGGCGCCGATCCGCTATATCCTCGACACGGGTGCCGCAGACGGCGTGATCATCTCGCGAACCGAGCCGCACGATCCGCGTGTGGCGCTTTTGACCGAGCGCGGCCTGCCCTTCGTCACGCACGGCCGCACCGAAATGGGGATCGTTCACCCCTATCATGACTTCGACAACGAGCGTTTCGCCTACGAGGCGGTACGCAAACTGGTGGCGCGCGGCCGGCGGAAGCTGGTGCTGCTCGAGCCGCCGCCGCACCTCACCTTCTATTCACACATGCGCGCCGGTTTCGAGCGTGGGCTTCGCGATTTCCAGGCGGATGCAGTCGGCTTCCACCAGACCAACATTGACCATTCACTGGTCGAGATCCGCGACGCCTTCGAACCCCTGATGCGCTCGGCGGACGCGCCCGACGGCATCGTTTCGGGCAGCGGCTCCGGTGCGATCGCTTTGATTGCCGGCCTGGAAATGGCCAAGAAGAAGCTCGGCGAAGACTGCGACATGGTCTCGAAGTCACCGAGCGACTTCCTGCGCTGGCTGCGCCCGGAAGTCATGACCATGTACGAGGACATCCGCGTGGCCGGTCGGGAACTGGCCAAGGCAGTCATCGGCCACATCGACGGCCAGCCGCCAGAAACGCTGCAGAGCCTTAGCCAGCCCGAGTTCCAGCCGCCGATCACGCGTGGCTTGCGCGCCTAGGAAAGGCTGAAAACAGCCCTCAAGTCTTGCTTGTGACGCAGAAACCTGCGACAGGCCGGGGCAACAATTGGGCGCGACTGCGCCCCGCTCCTCCCTTCAGGCTACCGCAGACATGATCCGTATCGAAAACATCAGCAAGCAGCTCAGCCACCGCATTCTTTTCATCGAAGCCTCCGCCGCGCTCAACCGCGGCGAAAAGGTCGGCCTCGTCGGCCCGAACGGCGCCGGAAAGTCCTCGCTCTTCCGCATGATCACCGGCGAGGAAATCCCCGACGAAGGCCAGGTCGCCGTCGATAAGGGCGTCACCATCGGCTACTTCAACCAGGACGTCGGCGAGATGTCCGGCAACAGCGCCGTTGCCGAAGTGATGAACGGCGCTGGCCCTGTCAGCGAAGTTGCCGCCGAGCTGCGCGAGCTCGAGGCCGCCATGGTCGATCCGGATCGCCTCGATGAAATGGACGCGATTATCGAGCGCTACGGCGAGGTGCAGGCGCGCTACGAAGAACTCGACGGCTACGCGCTCGAGGGCCGCGCCCGCGAAGTGCTGGCGGGCCTCAGCTTCTCCCAGGAGATGATGGACGGCGACGTCGGCAAGCTCTCGGGCGGCTGGAAGATGCGCGTGGCGCTTGCCCGTATCCTGCTGATGCGGCCCGACGTGATGCTGCTCGACGAACCGAGCAACCATCTCGATCTCGAAAGCCTGATCTGGCTCGAAGACTTCCTCAAGAACTACGACGGCGCACTGATGATGACCTCGCACGACCGCGAGTTCATGAACCGCATCATCACCAAGATCATCGAGATCGACGCAGGCCAGCTCAACGCGTATTCGGGCGACTACGGCTTCTACGAGCAGCAGCGCGCCCAGAACGAGAAGCAGCAGCAGGCGCAGTTCGAGCGCCAGCAGGCGATGCTCGCAAAGGAGATCAAGTTCATCGAGCGCTTCAAGGCGCGCGCCTCGCACGCCTCGCAGGTCCAGAGCCGCGTAAAGAAGCTCGAGAAGATCGACCGGGTCGAGCCGCCGAAGCGCCGCCAGACGGTCAACTTCGAATTCCGTCCGGCGCCGCGCTCCGGCGAAGACGTCATCAACATCAAGGGCGTGCACAAGAAATATGGCAGCCGCAGCATCTATGAAGGGCTCGACTTCATGGTGCGCCGCCGGGAGCGCTGGTGCATCATGGGCATCAATGGTGCCGGCAAGTCGACGCTGTTGAAGCTCGTCGCCGGCTCGACCGAACCGGACGAAGGCAATGTCGCGCTCGGCGCCAGCGTCAAGATGGGCTACTTCGCCCAGCATGCGATGGACGTGCTCGATGGCGACCGCACGGTGCTGCAGCAGCTCGAAGACACCTTCCCGCAGGCCGGCCAGGCGCCGCTGCGCGCGCTTGCCGGCTGCTTCGGCTTTTCCGGGGACGATGTCGAGAAGAAGTGCCGGGTGCTTTCGGGCGGCGAGAAGGCGCGCCTGGTGATGGCGATCATGCTCTTTGACCCGCCGAATCTGCTTGTTCTCGACGAACCCACCAACCACCTCGACCTCGACACCAAGGAAATGCTGATCAAGGCGCTCGCGGACTACGAAGGCACCATGCTGTTCGTTTCGCACGACCGCCACTTCCTCGCAGCCCTTTCCAACCGTGTGCTGGAGCTGACGCCCGAGGGCATCCATCAGTATGGCGGCGGTTACACGGAATATGTCGAGCGGACCGGCCAGGAAGCGCCGGGTCTTCGCAGCTGAAGCAAAGCAAGCTGGGCGTCGCGCGCCGGCGCCCAGCATTTCGCAGTCACCGCCTTCCTCGGCGGGACCGAGGACCTGCAAGCAGAACCCAAACGCATAACGCGACCCTGCTCTAAATCGGTACTGAAAAAACTAGGTTCTTGTGGCGCTGCCGTGGCAACGCCCACCGATCCTAACTTATCGCGCCGTGAAATCGATGGGACTTTGGTCCGACTCTTGCTGCCAAAGGTCTGAGTGTCATTGCCGCGCCATGCACCGGTCACATATTGCACGGGCTGGGGCGCCATCGCAGCAAACAAAAAAGCTGCCAATCACTTCAGACAGGTGATGTTCGGCATGACATCGAGAATTGCATGGAAAGACAGGCTGACTGACCGCGCGTGGGCCTTCCTGTCCAATCCCTTGACCATCGGCATCTATCTGGCGCTCGCCATGCTTTGCGCTTTCGTCGGCAGCACAACGACCGGCATTCCGGCCTACCTGCTCATGGCCATCGGCTTTCTGCTGGTGATCTTTGTCGATCCGCCAAAGAGACTGGGTAGGCTGCGGCAACGGCGCCGCCGCTCGTCACCGCCAAACACGGTTACGCCATTTCCGCGTCGAACGGATGAGCGCGAAACGATGCGCGGCTCGCAGCACCCGGGCGAACGCAGCCGAACCCGCGACGATCGCCGCGCTTCTCGGCGTTAGCCGCGCCCGCCAGGGGTCTTTGGGACAACTGGCGTCACGCGGTGCACAAGCCCAGGCCGGCAACAATCGGCACTTTCGGCCGTTTCCCGTCTGACGTACATTCACAGGAACGGACGCATGACGTCCACGATGCACGAAGGCCCTCCCGGAAGGGATGGCGAAGAAAGCGCGTGGGCACGATGAAGACCAAACATTATGTCTTTCAGATTTTTCGCGCTGCCTTCACCGACAGGCTGCTGTTGATCATCGTTGTGCTGATGATTGCCTCGCTTTTCGCCGTCCTGCCGATCAAGTCCTGTTCCAATCCCAGCGCGTCAGGCGGCGGGGGAACCGCGGAACGATCGGCACCTGTCTCGATGACGGGCTAGCATCCAGTCCAGTCAGCACGATTCCCAACCGAAAACGGGGCGACCCGAAGGCCGCCCCGCATTCATCTGTTTACTCGAACGCTCAGGCGTTCAGGCCGCTGCCCCACGGGCCATGATGGCTGTCGGCACCGTCGACGCGGTCAAAGCCATGGGCGCCGAAGAAGTCGCGCTGCGCCTGGATGACGTTGGCCGTGCCGCGGCCGCGGCGGTAGCTGTCGAAGTAGCCGAGTGCGGAGGCGAGTGCCGGAACCGGCAGGCCGCCGAGAACGGCGGCCGAGACGACGCGGCGCAGCGCCCCGTCGGTGTCCTTGACCATGGCGGCAAAGGCCGGCGTGACGATCAGGTTGGCGGCATCCGGCGCCTTGGTGAAGGCGGTGGTGATCTCGTCCAGGAACTGCGAACGGATGATGCAGCCGGCGCGCCAGATCTTGGCGATCGTCGGCATCGGCAGGTTCCAGTTGAACTCCTTGGACGCCGCCGACATCACGGCGAAGCCTTGCGCATAGGCGCCGATCTTGGCGGCAAGCAGCGCGCTTTCGAGATCCTTGATGAAGGCTGCCCTGTCGGCGACCTTGAACTCGCCAACTTGGGGAAGCCCGAGGATCTTTTCGGCCGCTTCGCGCTCGTCCTTCATCGAGGAGATGCTGCGGGCTGCAACCGCCGCCTCTATGCCGGTTGCCGGCACGCCCATGTTCTGCGCCTCGATCACCGACCACTTGCCGGTGCCCTTCTGACCGGCCTTGTCGAGGATCAGGTCGACGATCGGCTTGCCGGTCAAAGGATCGGCGGCCTTCAGCACCTTCTCGGTGATCTCGATCAGGTAGGAATTGAGGCGGCCCTTGTTCCAGGTGCCGAAGACTTCGCCGATCTCGCTCGCCGACATCTTCAGGCCGTCGCGCAGGATGCCGTAGATTTCGGCGATCATCTGCATGTCGGCATATTCGATGCCGTTGTGGATGGTCTTGACGAAGTGGCCGGCGCCGTTTTCGCCGAGCCAGGCGACGCAAGGCACGTTGTCATACTTGGCGGCGATCGAGGTCAGCACGCTCTCGACGCGCTTCCAGGACTCTTCCTTGCCGCCGACCATGATCGACGGGCCGTGGCGCGCGCCTTCCTCACCGCCGGAAACGCCCATGCCGATGAAGGTAAGACCCGAATCCTTCAGCGTCTCGAAGCGGCGCATCGTGTCGCGGAAGTTGGCGTTGCCGGCATCGATCATGATGTCGCCCTTGGCGAGATACGGCTTCAGGATTTCCATCTGCTGGTCGACCGGCTCGCCGGCCTTGATCATGATGATGATCGGACGCGGCGGGCGGATGGCGGCGACAAACTCTTCAATGGTGTCGCAGGGCACGATCTGGCCCTGGAGGTCGCCGGCCTCCGCGTAGAATTTGTGCGTCGCTTCGACGGTGCGGTTGAACACCGCGATCTTGTTGCCTTTTTCAGCGATGTTGAGCGCCAGGTTCGAGCCCATGACGCCGAGACCGATTAGGCCGATTTCCGCCTGTGACACGTGATTGCCTCCATTGGACAGAAGTGCCGGGCGCGATCGGGATAAACGCGTCTGTGCCGGCCCTTCGAATTGAACTTCGCCCCCTCGCGCGGGGCTCTGTCGAAGGCCCAGGCGCGAGAAGCGACGGCGGAGGTTGTTTTGGCATTCAAATCGATTAAGGACAAGTGATTACTGACGAAATCACTTCTTTTCAGGCTTGCCATCGCCATCGTCGAGCACCCGCCAGGAGGCGCCTTCGAGGTCTTCGTATTGGCCGCTCTTCAGTGCCCAAAGGAAGGCGACGAGGCCAATCCCACCGAGAAACAGCGCGATGGGAATGAGATAGATCAGCGTGTTCATGAGGCGCTCCCGACCGGCCGCAGCGTGACAGGTGCCTTCTGTTCGGCAACCTCCGTGACATTGCCGGTCGCCGCGCGCAGGCGCAAGGCGTTGGCAACGACGATCACCGACGAGGTCGACATGGCGACGGCCGCGATCAGCGGTGTGGCATAGCCGAGGATCGCGATCGGGACGGCGATGACGTTGTAGCCGATCGCCAGGGCAAAGTTCTGGCGGATCAGCCGCCCGGCCCGGCGCGACGTATCGATCGCCATCGGCACGGCGTTCAGCCCCTGGTGCAGGAAGACGAAGTCTGCCGCCTGGCGGCCAACATCGGCGGCCGTTGCCGGCGCCATCGAGACGTGCGCGGCGCGCAGCGCCGGCGCGTCGTTGATGCCGTCGCCGACCATCAGCACCCGGTGACCGCCCTCAGCGGCGGCCGCACATTCATCGACCTTGCCGCGCGGCGTCAGTTCCGCCTTGAAGCGCTCGATGCCGGCCCGCTTGGCGAGGGCGGAGACGACCGGCGCGCGGTCGCCCGAAAGAATGCCCGTCGAAAGGCCGAGCCGTCCAAGCTCCTCGATGCTCTCGCGGGCGAACGGCCTGAGCCGGTCCTCGAAGCGGAAGCAGGCGAGTTCGCGGCCATCGAGCGACAGGATCACTTCCGACTGGCCGGTCGCCTCGCCGGCATCGCCGCAGGCAAAGGCGCGGCTGCCAAGCCGGTAGAGACCGGCTTGCGTCTGCGCTTCAATGCCGGCACCGGGGATTTCGCGGATGTCGCCATTGACGACGGGCGCGATCGCCGCCGCATCATGAATGGCCATCGCCAGCGGATGGCGCGAATGCACGGCGAGCCCCGCCGCCGTCGCGAGGATCGATGGCTGAATGTCCCCGCCATTGACGAGCCGCGGCTCGCCAACCGTGAGTGTTCCGGTCTTGTCGAGCAGCACCGTATCGATCTCGGCAAGCCGCTCCATCGCCGAGCCGTCCTTGACCATGACGCCGTTCTGGAAGAGCCGTCCGGCGGCAATCACCTGCACGACAGGTACCGCAAGCCCGAGTGCGCAGGGGCAGGTGATGATCAGCACGGCGACGGCGACCAGCATCGCATGATGGAAATCGCCGTTGACGAACATCCAGCCGATGAAGCTGAGCAGAGCCAGCAGATGCACCGCCGGCGAATAATACTGTGCCGCGCGGTCGGCGATGCGGCGGTAGCGCGCCCTGCCCCCTTCGGCGGCTTCCATCAGCCCCATGATCTCGGCAAGCAGCGAGTCGCGTGCCGCCGCCGTCGCCTCGATCGTCAGCGGTCCTGTGAGGTTCAGCGTACCCGCCTCGACGGCGTCGCCGACCTTGACCGGCGCCGGCGCGCTCTCGCCATTGACGATCGAGCGATCGAGATCGCTGGTGCCAATGAGGATGCGGCCATCAACGGGGATGCGCTCGCCGGCAGCGATCGCCAGTTTCTCGCCTGGCTTGATCTCGTCGACAGGGCGATACTCGCGTCCGCCGTCAGCATCCACCACCATGGCGCCGCGCGGCGAAAGCCTCGCCAGGCTGCTGATCGCCGAGCGGGCGCGCCCGCGCATCATGTGGTCGAGCGTGCGGCCGATCAGCAGGAAGAAGAGCAGCATCACCGTGCCGTCGAACCAGGCATGGGTGCCGTGAGTGATCGTCTCGTAGAGCGAGATCGAATAGGAGAGCGTTATCGCCAGCGCAATCGGCACGTCCATGTTGGTACGGCCGTGCTTCAGCGCGTTCCAGGCGGACGCATAGAAGAAGCGTCCGGCATAGATCAGCGTAGGGGCGGCAATCAGCGCCGAGATCCAGTGAAAGAGATCGCGGGTCGCCGCCTCCGCCCCCGACCACACCGAGACCGAAAGCAGCATGATGTTGGCCGAGGCAAAACCCGAGACGGCAACGGCGCGCACCAGCTTCTTCAGTGTCTGATCGCCGTCTTCCTCGCCCGGCGCGAAAAGATGGGTCTCGTAGCCGCGCGAACGGATGGCCCGCGCCAGTTCCCGCGGATCGGTACGGGCGCCATTTACCTCTTCCTTCCAGACGATCGACACGCGCCGGGACGAAAGGTTCACGCGCGCCCGGTCAACCTCCGGCCGTGTCTTCAAGGCGCCCTCGATCGTGCTGATGCAGGCGCCGCAATGCACGCCGGGCACGCTCAAATCCGTCTGGCGCAGACCGCCGCCGAGCGACCGGCTCATCAACCACAGCTCTTCCGTTGTCGGCAGTCCCTGCCCGGCCCTGTCGACCTCCAGAGCCATTTCGGTTCCGGGAGCACAGCAGCTCATTTCGCAGCTCCCGGCACCATGAAGCGGATGGCCTGGCGGTAGACGACGGTCTCGCCTGATGTCGCGGTGATGTCGGCGATCCACTGGCCGCGCTTCAGCGCGGTTGCGGCAACGAAGACGCCCTCGCCCTGATGCGCCATCTCGACCGTGACGTCCTCATGCTCCTCGACCGGGCGTTTCAGCACAGCCACCACCTTGTCGGCAGTCATCTCCGGGTTGCCCCGGCGCGTCAGCGTGTAGCGCAGCGCCTCGTTTTCGACGCTGAGCTTGCCGTCGAGGCCATCGGCGACAAAGGCCTTCGCTTCCTTCACCTTGCCGTTGAACTGCTGGCTCGCGACATAGGTGTTCTGCACCACCAATCCGCTCCAGCTATGGCTGGCGTTCCAGGCCATGATCAGATTGACGGTGATGATCGTGCCGAAGAACAGCACCATGACGCCGAGCATGTGCCAGCCGGTGAAGGGTCGCGGTGCCTTTGCCTGTTTCGCCCCTGCCTGGTTTATCGTCATTTTGCGGCTCCCGGGCTGTTGAAGTTGGCCTTGTAGACGTCGCGCTCATGGCTCGACGGATCCTCGACGATCAGGCTGAAACCGTCGTCCGCCTCGCCGAGCTTGTCCTTTGGCAGCGTCACGAACACCTTGACTGCCGTCACCTTGTCCGGATCGACACCGAGGGCGAAGGTCCGGCCGTCGCCCGCTGCCTGGCCGGCGATGCGCATGGTCGCAGAGGGCATCCCGTCGATTGCGAGCGTGATCGTGCGTTGTTCGGGGATCATGTTCAAGAGCTTGACCATGTAGCCGTTGCGCACCGAACCATCGGATTCGACGACGAACTGCGGGTTGCGGTCGTGCAGCACGTTGAGTTCCAGCCGGTCGCGCGACAGGAGCGCATAGAGCAGACCGATACCGACCAGCGTCCAGACGCCGAGATAGACGAGCACACGGGGCCGGAAGACGATCTTCCAGTTGAAGTGGCGAACCTTGTCCGAAAATGCGCCGTCGGCGTTGCGCACCCGACCCGGATCGATCGCCGCCGTACCGCCATTGGTGGCCAGCGCCATGTTGGCGGCATAGTCGTTGAGCGTCGCATAGGAAATCAGCCCGCGTTCACGGCCGAGCTTGTCCATGACACCGTCGCAGGCATCGATGCAGAGCGCGCAGGTGATGCATTCGAGTTGCTGGCCGTCGCGAATGTCGATGCCCATCGGACAGACGACGACGCAGGCGTTGCAATCGACGCAATCGCCGACGGCCTCCCCGGCAGCGACGGCCTTTTTCTGGTGGCGCGAGCGCGGCTCGCCGCGCCAGTCGTTATAGGTCACGACCAGCGAGTTTTCGTCGAGCATTGCCGCCTGGATGCGCGGCCACGGGCACATATAGGTGCAGACCTGCTCGCGCATCAGTCCACCGAAGACATAGGTCGTCGCCGTGAGAATCGCGACGGTCATGTAGGCGACCATGGGCGCTTCCAGCGAAACGAAGCTTTTCAAAAGCGTCGGCGCATCGGCGAAATAAAAGATCCAGGCGCCGCCCGTGGCAATGCCGATCATGATCCAGATCGAGTGCTTCGACACGCGCTTGACGATCTTGTCGAACGTCCAGGGACCGGCATCAAGCTTCATGCGGGCATTGCGGTCGCCTTCGATATAGCGTTCGACCACCAGGAAGAGATCGACCCATACCGTCTGCGGACAGGTATAGCCGCACCAGGCGCGGCCGACGGCAGACGTCACCAGGAACAGGCCGAAGCCGGCCATGACGAGCAGGCCTGCGACGAAGAAGAACTCCTGCGGCCAGATCTCGATGAAGAAGAAATAGAAGCGCCGGGCGGCGATATCGACGAGCACAGCCTGGTCCGGCGCATGCTCGCCACGATCCCAACGGATCCAGGGCGTCAGATAATAGATGCCGAGCGTCACCAGCATCACCAGCCACTTGAAGCGGCGGAAGCTGCCTTCGGCACGCTTCGGGAAGATCTTCTTGCGCTTTTCGTAGAGCGGCTTGCGCACATGCGCCGCATTGACCGGTTCGGCCTCGTGACGTTCGACGGAGGCAGGATTTGCGGCGGATTGTGGGCTCATTTGTGGGAAATCCCCGGATATGTCATGTATTGCACCACGTTTTGCCTGATTTGGCGGCCGAAAACGTTGATCTGTGTCAAGTTTGCGGGCTAAAGCGCCAGCATGCGGCGAAAGGTCCAGGCGCTCGAAAGAGATGCCAGGCTCAAAAGTAGTAAACGGCCTTTCCCATCCGATCCGCACCGCGGTTCGCCACATCACCACACCTTGCAATACCAATGAGGAACCGCATGGACACGATCATCGGCTTTCTGAACACGATCTTTTGGGGCTACGTGCTGATCTACGGCCTGCTCGCCGTCGGCATCTACTTCACCCTGCGCCTCGGCTTTCCGCAGATCGTGCATTTCGGCGAGATGTTCCGGGTCTTAAGCAGCGGCGGCTCGAAGGATGCGGCCGGTATCAGCCCGTTCCAGGCGCTGACCGTCAGCCTCGCCTCGCGCGTCGGCACCGGCAACCTCGCCGGTGTTGCCGTTGCGCTCTATCTCGGTGGTCCCGGTGCCACCTTCTGGATGTGGATGGTGGCGCTCGTCGGCATGGCGACGGCCTATGCGGAAAGCGCGCTGGCGCAGCTCTACAAGGTGCGCAACGAAAACGGTCAATATCGCGGCGGTCCCGCCTTCTACATCGCCCGCGGCCTTAACGCGCCCTGGGCGGCGACGATCTTCTCCGTCTGCCTGATCCTCTCCTTCGGCCTCGTCTTCAACGCCGTGCAGGCCAATTCCATCGCGGACGCCGTCCAGGGTGCGTTCGGTGTGCCCAAGATCGCCGTCGGTATCGCGGTTGCGACCATCTCCGGCATCGTCATCTTCGGCGGCATCCGCCAGATCGCCCGCGTCGCCGAAATCGTCGTGCCCTTCATGGCGATCGCCTATCTCCTGACCGCGATCTACGTGCTCGTCGTCAACGCGTCGATCGTGCCGAGCGTGCTGTGGACGATCATCTCCAGCGCCTTTGGCCTGCAGGAAGCGGCAGGCGGTGTCGCCGGCGGCGTCACGGCTGCGATGATGAACGGCGTCAAGCGTGGCTTGTTTTCCAACGAAGCCGGGATGGGCTCGGCCCCGAACATCGCGGCCGTCGCCACGCCCGTGCCGCATCACCCGGCGTCGCAGGGCTTCGTGCAGTCGCTCGGCGTCTTCATCGATACGATCCTGATCTGCACCGCGACCTCGGTCATGATCCTGCTGTCGGGCACCTTGGAACCCGGTTCCGGCGTCACCGGAACGCAGCTGACGCAAGCGGCCATGAACGTGCATATCGGCTGGGCCGGCAGCTACTTCATTGCCATCGCGATCTTCTTCTTCGCCTTCACCTCGATCATCGGCAACTATTCCTATGCGGAGAATGCGCTCACCTATCTCGGCGGCGCCAATCGCGTCGGCGTTCTGGTCATGCGCTGCGCCGTGCTCGTCATGGTCGTCTGGGGTGCGTCCGAAAGCATCACCACCGTGTTCGACGCGGCAGACGCCTCGATGGGGCTGATGGCGACGATCAACCTCATTGCCATCGTGCTCCTCTCCGGTACCATTGCCAAACTGACGAAGGACTATTTCGCCCAGCGCCGGCAGGGTCTCGACCCGGTGTTCCATGCGGCCGACTATCCGGAGCTGCAGGGCCAGATCGACGGCGAGATCTGGTCGCGCCAAGAGGCGGCCGGCACGGTCCGAAGCGTGGAGGACAAGGCATGGACGGCGCCCACGGGCCGCTGAGACAGACGGAGCCGGCTCCGGCAGAGCCGACACTGGCCAAGCGGCGCGGTATCTATCGAGAGTATGCCGCGCCCGGCGCACTCGTCGGCCATGTCGAATGCCTCTGGCGCCACCAATTGCCGGAGGGGACGGCCGCACCCATCGCGGTCGTGCCCGACGGCTGTGTCGATATCCTCTGGTCCAGGCACGGCCTGGCGGTTGCCGGGCCTGACCGGGTGGCCGCTTTCCCCGTCTTCGCGCCGGGCACCGACATCATCGGCCTGCGCTTCCGCCCGGGCATCGCGGCATCCTTCCTGCACACATCGCTTTCGCAGATCATCGGCGCGGTCGTTCCGCTCGACGCCTTCTGGGGTCCAGCCGCGCGCAAACTCGAAACCAGGATTGAGGACGCGCCCGATGCGGTCCGCCGCGCCGAGATGCTCACGGAAGCGGTGCTTGAGCGCCTGCCGGCCGTCTCGCCGCCATCAGGCGATATCGCCGCCACCCTCGCCCATCTGCGGCCGAGCCATGGCTCGTCCGACAACAACCCCATCCGCGCCCTCGCTGCCGTCACCGGCACCAGTGAAAGGACGCTGAGGCGCCGCTGCCACCAGCATTTCGGCTACGGCGCCAAGACGCTCGACCGCATCCTGCGCCTACAGCGCTTCCTCGGGGCATGCCAAAGGGACCCCTCCGCCACGCTCGGCCTGCTTGCGCTCGATGCCGGCTATGCCGACCAGGCGCATCTGTCGCGCGAGGCCAGGCAGCTGACCTCGCTCTCACCCGCCGAAATCCGCCGCCAGCTCGTCGGCGACCGGCGGGCGGCCTGACTGGCCGTTTCGTTCAAGACCGGTCGGGCGACCCGTGCTACTCCGTCATGCAGGAGAACAAAGCATGGCAACACTTGAAGCAAAGATCGTTCACACCACCATCGACCGCGACTGGCGCGACGTCTATGCCTTCATGGCAAAGCCCGAGAACATGCCGCGCTGGGCGTCCGGCCTGTCGTCGGGCTTGACCCGCGAGGGTGATCACTGGCTGGCGCCGGGTCCGCTCGGTAATGCCCGCGTGCGCTTTGCGCCTGACAACGCCTTCGGCGTCACCGATCATCTCGTCACGCTGGAAGACGGCACAGAGGTCCACAATGCGCTGCGCGTCGTGCCGAACGGCGACGGCGCGGAGGTGATGTTCACGCTGCTGCGGCAGCCGGGCATGAGCGCCGAACAATTTGCCGGCGATGCCGGCTGGGTGGCGAAGGATCTCGCCACCTTGAAATCGATCATGGAATCCGGAGAAGACAGGTAGAAAAATGGGTAACAAGGGCAACGACAGCCGCATCGACTATGTCGAGTTCAATGTCTCCGACATCGCCGCCACCAAGGCCTTCTACGGCAGCGCCTTCGGCTGGACCTTCACCGACTACGGCCCGGAATATTGCGAATTCCAGGACGGCCGACTGACCGGCGGCTTTACCACCACCGGCCCCGTCGGCAGCGGCGGACCGCTGATCATCCTCTATGCCGACAAGCTCGAGGATATGCTCGCCCGCGTCGAAAAGGCCGGCGGCAGGATCGTCAAGCCGATCTTCACCTTCCCTGGCGGAAGGCGCTTTCATTTCGCCGACCCGGATGGTTACGAACTGGCGGTCTGGTCTGCGCAGTAAATTGCCGGGAGGGTCAGGCCAGGAGGGCGGTGGCGCTACGACCGCACCGCTTCCCTGTGGACACGCGCTCCGGCTTTACGCCGGTTTAATCTCTACACGTCAGAATTGCGCTCGACGAACACGAGGGCGCGCAAGAGCATGGCCGACACGCATGATTTTCTGAAGAACTCCGTCATCATCGGCGCGCATCCCGATGACGAGTTGCTGTGGTTCACCTCGATCCTCCGAAAAGTCGACGAGGTGATCATCCTTTACCGCGATATCTGGTCGGAGCCGCAGATGGGCGACGCACGCGCCGCTGCGATCAAGGCCTACCCGCGCGGCAACGTGCGCTTTCTGGAAATGGAAGAAACCGGCTCCTTCGATTGCGCCGACTGGACGAACCCGAAGCCCGGTCCCTTCGGAATGGAGTTCGGCACCGAAGGCACACGCCGCGAAGCCAAGCGCATCGTCAAGAAATCGCTGTCGCAGATCATGCCCGGCAGCTTCCGCCACTCCACCCGGCCAATCGCCCAGGCTTACCGGGACAATTACGAAACGCTCTATCGCACGCTGCTGCCGCTCCTGAAGCCCGACATGAACGTCTTCACCCACAATCCCTGGGGCGAATACGGCCATGAGGATCACGTCCAGGTCTTCCGGGTGCTGGACCGGCTGCGCGACGAGATCGGCTTCAAGCTCTGGATGTCGAACTATTGCACCGAGCGCTCCATGCCGCTCGCCATGCAGTATTTCAGCCGCAGGCCGCAAGACTATATCCGTCTGCCCGCCGACAAGGGCTTCGCCGAGCAGGTGGCAAACATCTACCGCCAGCACGGCTGCTGGACCTGGCGCGACGACTGGATCTGGTTCGACGACGAGTGCTTCATGGAAGCGCCGTCGAGCAAGCCGGAAAGCGGCGGTTTTCACCTCCTGCCGATGAACCTTTTCAACTTCGGCACGGTCGTGAGAAAGCCGGTCAACACCTCGCTGCTGCTCGGCACGGCGCTATCGAGCGTCGTGGTCGGCGCTACCATCGCCGCAGCCCTCGAATAAGAAGGCCCGGCGCCTGCCGCTTCGGGCGTCGCCGTCAGGCAAGCGCCGGTTCGGCGAAGTAAACCACCATCCGCAGATGCCGGTGCTCGTCCACAACCAACGTCTCGTGGCGGAAACACAGGCGCTCGCCCCCGGCATCGATCAGGGAACCGATCCCGCGACGGACCTCGTCAACGCCAGGCGCTGCCCACCAGCGCCTGAAATCGGCCGACAGGTCCTTCAGGCTTTCGACCAGGGCCAGCATCGACGGATCATCCGGCGCCACGGCAAAATCGTATCGGAACTGGGCAAGCAGCTTCGGCGCGTCCTCGCGCCAGGCAGGCATGCGCCTCCGTATCTCGGGATCGGCAAACACCATTTGCAGGATATTGCCAAGCTCCGGCTGCCGGGCGCTAAAGCCGAACAAAGCGTCTGCCGCAGCGTTCCAGGCAACGACATCCCAGCGCAGGTTGATCACATGGGCCGGCCGGACCCTGAGCTCGTCCAGCAACGTCTGGATCAGCGGCGAAACGGTGACGCGATGATGTGCCTCCGGCGGTGGCGGCCGCTTGTGGGCAAGCAGGAACAGATGGCTGCATTCGGCGTCGTCGAGCTTCAGCGCTCGCGCCACATTCAGCAGGAACGCCTCCGACACTTTGATGTCGCGCCCTTGCTCGAACCACGTGTACCAGGTGAGCCCGACGCCGGCGAGCGCTGCCACCTCCTCCCGCCTGAGGCCCGGGGTGCGCCGCCGCCCGGTGAAGGCAAGGCCGGCATCGGCCGGCGTCAGCTTCGCCCTGTGTCTCGTCAAAAACTCCGACAGCTCGTTCTTGCTTCGCTCAAGACTTCGTTCGTTCACGCTGTTGCTCTCAGTAATAGGATAACTACTTAAATTGTAACAGGATGATTGTGCCCTGAAGATGTGGTCTCCGCAACCAGCCCAAGCGAAGACGGAGGCCACTTTTGACAATTCTCAGCGACCGACCATCCCACCTCACCGACCATGCCGATCCCGGTGAAACGCGCGCGGGCCTGCGAGAATGGGCCGGGCTCGCCCTGCTCGCGCTCCCCACCATCCTGCTCGGGCTCGACCTGACGCTGCTGCATCTCGCTTTGCCGGCGCTCGCGGCGGATCTGAAGCCCACCAGCACCCAGGCGCTCTGGATCGTCGATGCCTACGGCTTCATGATCGCCGGCTTTCTGATCACGATGGGAACGCTCGGCGACCGCATCGGTCGCCGCAAGCTCTTGATGCTGGGCGCGGCCGCCTTCGGCGTCGCCTCGGTGCTTTCGGCCTATTCCACCAGCGCCACCATGCTGATCACTGCACGCGCGGCACTCGGCGTTGCCGGCGCAACGCTGATGCCGCCGACCCTGGCGCTGATCAGCAACATGTTCCTGAACCCGCACCAGCGCGCGCTTGCGATCGGCGTCTGGGCGACCATGTTCGCGCTCGGCATGGCCGCGGGGCCGATCGTCGGCGGCATCCTGCTCGAACGTTACTGGTGGGGGGCTGCCTTCCTCGTCGCACTGCCGATCGTCGGGCTGCTGCTCATCGTCGCGCCGTTTCTGCTGCCGGAATATCGTGCCCCGCAATCGGACCGCCTGGACATGGCCAGTGTGGCGCTGTCGCTGGCGGGGCTGCTGCCTATCGTCTACGGCATCAAGCAGGTCGCCAAGGATGGCCTTGGGCTCGGCGCCACGCTCGGCCTGACCGTCGGCCTCGTCGCCACGCTCCTCTTCATCCGGCGACAACGCCGGCTTCGAAGCCCGCTGATCGACCTCGAGCTCTTCTCCGACCGCGCCTTCCGCACCGCGCTGTTGATCCTCCTGATCGGCCTGACGGCTGTCGGCGGCACGATGCTGCTCGTCACCCAGTATCTGCAGCTCGTCGTCGGGCTTTCTCCGCTGTCGGCGGGCCTGAGAATGGGCCCCTCGGCGCTCGCCATGCTTTTGGCCGGCATCACCGCACCGCTCATCGCCAGGCGCTTCGGCCCCGGCCCCGTGATCGCAGCGGCGCTGGCGCTCTCCGTGGTCGGCTACCTCCTGCTCGCCCAGCTCGGCCATACGCCATACGGGGTCGGGCTGGTAACCGCCGCATTTGCGCTCGTCTATCTCGGCCTTGGAACCATTGCCGCGCTTGGCACCGATCTCGTCGTCAGTGCAGCGCCCGCCGAAAAGGCCGGTTCGGCCTCGGCCCTCTCCGAAGTGGTGCAGGAACTCGGCCTTGCCGTCGGCATCGCCACGCTCGGCAGCCTGACCACCGCCGTCTACCGCATCGAAATGGCCGGCCAGACGCTGATCCCCGGCGAGATCGGCGACAGGCTGTCGGACAGCCTCGCCGGCGCCGTATCCGTCGCGACCGAGCTACCGGCGGGCATGCTGGAGCAAGCCCAGGCCGCCTTCATGACCGGCTTCAACGCAGCCGCCGCCGTTTGCGCCGTCGCCATCGCGATCATGGCGACGCTGGCCGTGGTTTCGTTGCGAAGGCGTGTCGGCGAAAAGGCGAGATCTTGAGTGGACACGTCGGCCAATTCATTGACATTTCCCCTCAATGACGAAACGTCTCCAGATGAAAAAGGCCGCGCCCTTTGGCGCGGCCTTTTCGACTGGATGGATGAGAGCTGCCCCTCACTGTCCTGCCGGACATCTCTCCCCGCCTGGCGGGGAGAGGAACGCTGGGGTCACCCGCCCGGCATCAAGCCTGAAAAGTCTGAGCGGTAGCCCACTCAAGAACGTGATGGGCGGCTCCATCGCCAACCATACTTTTAACCTGGCGAGGCTAGCGCGGCTTGCGCCCTTCTCCCCGCCTGGCGGGGAGAAGGGCCAGCAGGCGAATGAGGGGCGCCACCATCACCTACGGATGAGTGGCAGGTCCGCAAGCCCCTCGTTCCTCTTATTCGCCGCCACCCAGCGAATGCACGAAGATGGCGAGCTGCTTGACGGTGGTGTCGCCGAGGCGCGGCAGCCAGGCGGGCATGACGCCGTGCTTGGGCGCCTTCATCTGGGCGACGATCGCCTGTTCGCTCGAGCCGTTGAGCCACAGCGCATCGGCAAGGTTGGGCGCGCCGAACTCGCGGTTGCCCTTGGCGTCGGCACCGTGGCAGGAGGCGCAGTTTGCCTCAAACAGCGCCTTGCCCGGCTCTACCATGGAGGCATCCGACGGCGTGCCGGTGAGGCTGACGACATAGGCCGCCGTCTGCTTGATCTCTTCCGGCTGCAGGATTTCCGCGAAGGACGGCATTTCCGAGACACGGGTGTCGTCGTCGCCGTTATAGCGGATGCCGTGGGCGATCGTCTGGTAGATCTCTTCGGGCTTGCCGCCCCAGAGCCAGTCGTCGTCGTTCAGGTTCGGGAAGCCGGCAGAACCGGCCGCACCCGAGCCGTGGCACTGGGCGCAGTTGACCTTGAAGGCCGAGGCACCGCCGGAAACGGCGAAGTGCTGCAGCTGCGGATCGGCCATGATGTCGGCGAGCGAGCTCGACGCGATCTTCTCGAGGTTGCCTGCCTGCGCCGCCTTGGCGCTGGCAAGCTCCGCACTCACCTCGGCGCGGCTCGAATAGCCGAGCACGCCCTTGGTGGCGTCGGTCAGAAGCGGCACGGCCGGATAGACGATCATGTAGCCCACCGCCCAGACGATGGTCGCGTAGAAGGTATAGACCCACCAGCGCGGCATCGGGTTGTTAAGCTCGCGGATACCGTCCCATTCGTGGCCGGTGGTCTCGACGCCGCTGATTTCGTCGACGTGTTTGTCCGCCATTCTATTAATCCTCCTTCAGGGGGATGGCTGCGGCATCATCGGCGGCCTTCTTGGCGCCGGGCCGGAAGATGAAGGCGACGACGCCCAGGAAAAAGAGCGTCATGGCAAGGAGCGCCCAGCTATCGGCGAACTGGCGCATGGCCGTGTAGGTTTCCATGGTGCGGTCTCCTTAGCGATAGCCGGTGGTGTCGTCGTAGGTGGAGAAGTCGACCAGCGTGCCGAGCATCTGCAGATAAGCGATGAGCGCGTCCATCTCCGTCAGCTTCTGCGGATCGCCGTCGAAGTCGCCGAGCTTGGCCTTCGGATAGCGGCCCTCGACGCCGGACGTGTCGGCGTTCGGATCTGCCTGCGCCTTGATGTCGGCAAGCGCGTTGTCGATCATCTCGTCCGTGTAGGGCACGCCGACCGCCTTGTTGGCCTTGAGGTTCGCGGCGATGTTGTTCACATCGAGCGGCGTCGCCTTGAGGAAGGCGTAGCTCGGCATCACCGATTCCGGCACCACCGAGCGCGGCTCGATCATGTGCTGCACGTGCCACTCGTTGGAGTAGCGGTCGCCGACGCGCGCCAGGTCCGGCCCAGTGCGCTTGGAGCCCCACTGGAACGGATGGTCGTACATGGATTCCGCCGCCAGCGAGTAGTGACCGTAGCGCTCCACTTCGTCGCGGAACGGGCGGATCATCTGGCTGTGACAGACATAGCAGCCTTCACGCACATAGATGTCGCGGCCGGCAAGCTCCAGCGGCGAATAGGGACGCATGCCCTCCACCTTCTCGATGGTGTTTTCGAGGTAGAAGAGCGGCGCGATTTCCACGATGCCGCCGACGGAGACGACGAGCAGCGAGCCGACGAGCAGCAGGGTCGCGTTGCGTTCGAGCGTCGCGTGTTTGTCGAGAATGGACATTCTCTATGCCCTCCTATTCCGCAGCCTTGAGCGCGGGCGTCGCACCGAAGATCGGGGCTTCATCGCGCACGCGGCCGAGGATGGTCATGGTTACGTTGAAGGCCATGAGCAGAGCTCCGGCGAGGAAGAGTGCGCCGCCAAGGGCACGCAGCACGTAGTAGGGAACCATGGCCGCGACCGATTCCGCGAAGGAATAGACGAGGAAGCCCTGGTCGTCGTACTCGCGCCACATCAGGCCCTGCTGGATGCCGGCAACCCACATGACCGCCGCGTAGACGACGATGCCGAGCGTGGCGAGCCAGAAGTGCCAGTTGACCATGCGCACACTGTAGAGGCGCTCGCGGTTCCACAGCTTCGGAACGAGATAGTAGATCGCGCCGAAGGTGATGAGGCCGTTCCAGCCGAGCGCGCCGGAATGCACGTGGCCGATGGTCCAGTCGGTGTAGTGGCTGAGCGAGTTGACCGTCTTGATCGACATCATCGGACCTTCGAAGGTCGCCATGCCGTAGAAGGCAACTGCCATGACCATCATGCGGATGATCGGGTCGGTACGGATCTTGTCCCAGGCGCCCGAAAGCGTCATCAGGCCGTTGATCATGCCGCCCCAGGAGGGCATCCAGAGCATGACCGAGAACACCATGCCGAGCGTCTGCGCCCAGTCGGGCAGCGCGGTGTAGTGGAGGTGGTGCGGGCCTGCCCAGATGTACATGAAGATCAGCGACCAGAAGTGGATGATCGACAGGCGGTAGGAGTAAACAGGGCGATTGGCCTGCTTCGGGATGAAGTAATACATCATGCCGAGGAAGCCGGCCGTCAGGAAGAAGCCGACGGCATTATGCCCGTACCACCATTGCGTCAGCGCATCCTGCACCCCGGCAAAGGCCGAGTAGCTCTTGGAGCCGAGGAAGGAGACCGGAACCGCCAGGTTGTTGACGATGTGCAGCATCGCGATCGTGACGATGAAGGCGAGGTAGAACCAGTTGGCCACATAGATATGCGGCTCCTTGCGCGTCAGCAGCGTGCCGAGAAAGACGGCGAGATAGGCGACCCAGACGATCGTCAGCCACAGGTCCACATACCATTCCGGCTCCGCATATTCCTTCGACTGGGTGATGCCCAGCAGATAGCCGGTGGCGGCCATGATGATGAAGAGCTGGTAGCCCCAGAACACGAACCAGCCGAGATTGCCGCCGAAGAGGCGGGCACGGCTGGTGCGCTGGACGATGTAGAAGGACGTTGCGATCAGCGCGTTGCCGCCGAAGGCGAAGATGACCGCCGAGGTGTGCAACGGCCGCATGCGGCCGAAGTTGAACCAGGGCTCGATGTTGAGGTCCGGGAAGGCAAGCTGGAGTGCAACCACGACACCGACGAGAAAGCCGACGACGCCCCAAAAGACGGTGGCGATCACGCCGTACTTGACCACCTCGTCAAAATACTCCGACTGGGGTGGCGGCGGTGACGCCCTGCCCGCGGAAGCCGGGCTGAACTCGATGCGGCGCATCAGGAGGATGGTGCCAGCAAGAAGCGTGAAGAACAGCACCCACATATGGGCTTCGAAGTGCCGGTCCTGGGCAAACCCGGCGCCGACAAGCGCCAGGAATGCACCGACCCCGAGCAGGATCATCTCGAATGTGTATTTCATGGTTGGGTCCCCAACTTTATCCGAACGCACGCGACAACACCCCGAAACGAGGGGTGTCACCGCAGCTTGCCCGAAAGTGTCAGAATCGGGGCAGCCCGGCCTTGATTCAGATCAAGGCTTTGTCACCTCGTTTGGATCATCCTCGGCAAACAATAGGGAGCGCCGTGGGAGCTGGCGTCTGAAGCCGATGAAAAAGACTTTTGAAGACGGACGAATCCGCAGCCGGCTGGACCCGGCCCCCCGGCGAGAGCCCGTGGCCGAGCCGTTTGCCTGGCTTGCCCGCGCCCACGAGGAGCAGCTTGCGCTCTGCAATTGCCTGGAGGAAATCGCCGACAGCCTGCCTGCGGAAATCGACCGGCAGAAATGCCTCTATGCCGCAAAGGTGCTGGAGCCGCTGATCCGCGAGATGCATTCGGGCGAAGAAAACCTCGTCTTCTCCTGGATCGAGCGCACCTACCGCGGCGATCCGACGCTCCGCGCGACGCTGGAGCGGCTGAAATACGAACACTGCGAAGACGAGTGCTTCGCCGAGGAGCTGACCGAAATGCTGGAGCGCCTCGGCGCTGCCGACCAGACGGTCAATGCCGAGACCGCCGGCTACATGCTGCGCGGCTTCTTCACGAGCCTCAGGCGGCACGTCGGCTTCGAGCAGGAATGTCTGCGCAGCATCACCGCGCCGGTCGGATAAACCGGCCTTTGGGGGCAGCGCGCCGCAAAACGGACACGTCAGGCGGCCGTTATCCGGCCGCGCATCCCCTCATGCATTTTCGATTGATACCGCCGGAACCGGCGCCTCAGGCCGCGATCGCGCGGCGGCGGTCGGCATGTTCCTGGATCACTAGAATAGCGCCGATGAGCTTGCCGGTGCTCGACATGCACGGCGTCAGCCGGCAGCGCACGACGACCGTGCGCGCGTCGACCGTCTTGGCGAAGGTGTAGTCCACCACCTCGCCGGCGAAACACCGGTCGAGATAGGATTTCACCCGAAGCTCGAACCGCTGGATGCCGATGAACTCGACGATATGCCGGCCGATCAGGTCCATCGGGCGGCTTTCCAGATGCTCGGCATTGCGCGGATTGGTGTAAAGATAGCGGTAGTCGGGCGTGATCACCGCAAGCCGGTCCGGGAAGCTGTCGAGGATCGCCTCGTTGAGCAATCCTTCGTCCGCCCTGCCCTTGTTCGGCTGCGCCGGCAGGCGCTCCAGTTGCAGGTCGGCGAGGTTCTCCGCACCGGTCGCCGCGAAGTAGCGATTGATCAGCGATTGCAACAACTGCGAATGGCGCAACACGCAGGAAATGTCGTCGGCTTCGACGCGCAGAATGTCGATCAGGAACTGGAACTGAAGCCGGGCATCTTCGACGCTCACCGCCTTCTCGTCGTAGACGGATCTCAAGATCGGATCCAATTCGCGATCCAGAATGCTGATCAAATGCTCGTCTGCCGTACGAACGGCATACTGCAGCTGCGAATATTTGAACCAGAACAGCTCAATCAGTGCGTTCAATTCGAAACCCCAATTCCCCCACGGCAAAACCGCTTCGATGCACTTACAAAACAGGCGTAGATGCTCAGGACACTGATCTGGTTCTTGACGTTTCCCCCACCACTTCCGCGTAAAACCGCACTGCTCGGGTCATCCAAAGCGCTTGCAGGCATTTTCTCACGCGACAGGCATAAGTTTACACTCATTGCGATAGCGTTCAACAGCAGAAAGAAAAACTTAACGTTTACGCACGTTTTCGAGGGAAGATCGGTGCCGATACTCCCGCGTACTTGGCAAAACGCAAAGCCCGGCACATGGGTTGCCGGGCTTGC
Source organism: Ensifer sp. ENS07 (assembly GCF_014852185.1). Taxonomy (NCBI): domain Bacteria; kingdom Pseudomonadati; phylum Pseudomonadota; class Alphaproteobacteria; order Hyphomicrobiales; family Rhizobiaceae; genus Ensifer; species Ensifer sp. ENS07. Next base: position 330,224 of record NZ_JACVBE010000002.1, read on the forward strand.
AGGAAGATCAAGCCTGCTTGCGCAAGACGCAATCTGGCTGGGGTCGCGGGCGAAGGAGAATCAGTCTTTCAGGTAGCGCTTGATGTGCCAGCGGTCGTGATACCAGAGCCATTGGCCGGGATATTCCCTCACCCAGCTTTCCACCTTGTCGTTCAGAACCTGCGCCGTAGCGGTCACGTCGACGCTGCCGTCGGCCTTGCGTGGGATGGCGATCGCCGGTTCGATCTCCAGGCGGAAACGGCCACCCGGCAAGCGGATGCAGCGGGCTGGATAGACCTCGCAGTTGAACTGGCGGACGAGCTTGGCGAGCAGCGGGTTGGTCTGCACGTCCTGGCCGAAGAACTTGGTCTTTAGACCCTTGCGGAACTTCTGGTCGACGAGAACCCCGACGCCCTGGCCGCGCTCCAGCTGGCGGGCGAGCGCAAAGGACGAGCCCGCATGCGACGGCACGAGCTTGCCCATGCGTTCTGCGCGGAAGTTGAAGACCTTTTCGGCCACGTATGGGTTGTTCGGCGGCCGGAACAGCACCGTCACGTCGAGCCCGAAGGCTGAGCCGGCGACCGGCAGCATTTCGAAATTGCCGCTATGCGCGGTAAAGACGATGAAGGGGCGCGGATTGTCGCGAAGCTCGAGGAACAAGGGAATGCCCGAGACTTCGATGCGCCCGGGCGTCGTGCGCTCCGGGTCGAAATCGAAGAGACGGTCGAGGAACACGTATTCGGCCGCCATGCGGCCCATGTTGCCCCAACTTTCGAGCGCGATCTGCTCGATTTCCGCTTCGCTCTTTTCCGGGAATGCGTTGCGCAGGTTCGTCAGCGTCAGCTTCTGACGGCTGGTCTTCGGGCCGATGAACCGCAGGGCGCGATCCATGAAGTTGATCGCGCCGTCAGCGGGAAACATCTTCAGGATCGTCAGAAGCAGAAACACGAACTGCGCAATCAGCCACTGGCGGAAACGATCCGCCGCCAGCACCAGCCGTGTGATCAGCATGCGCACGTCGATCAATCCATCTTCAGGATGATCTTGCCGAAGATCTGGCGCGATTCCATGCGCTCCAGCGCGCGGTCGATCTCGTCGAGGCCGATTTCGGTGTCGATGACCGGATGTACGAGGCCGCGCGCCATCTTCTGCATGGCGTTCGCCATGTTTTCCATGCGGCAGCCGAAGGAGCCGAGCAGCTTCAGCTGCTGCTGGAACAGCATCATCAGGTTCATGTCGGTGGACACGCCCGAGGTGGAGCCGCAGGTAACGAGACGGCCGCCGCGCTTCATGCAGAGCATCGAGCCCGCCCAGGTGTCCTTGCCGACGTGTTCGAACACGACGTCGACGCCCTTCTTCTTGGTAAGCTTGCGCACCACGCCCTCGAAGCGGTCGGTGCGATAGTTGATGACGTGATCGGCGCCGAGCGCCTTGGCCTTCTCGATCTTGTCGTCGGAGCCGACGGTGGTGATCACGGTGCAGCCGATCTTCTTGGCAAGCTGGATTGCCGCCGAGCCGATGCCGGAACCGCCAGCATGCACGAGGATGGTTTCGCCGGGCTCAAGCTTGGCGTTATCGAACAGCATGTGCTCGACGGTACCGAAGGTGACCGGAGCAAGGGCTGCGGCAACCGCGTCGACGCCCGGAGGTGCCGGAACCAGCAGGCGCGCCGGCAGGTTGATCTTCTCCTGTGCGAAGCCGTCGAGGTGGAAGCCGTGAACGCCGCCGACATGTTCGCAGAGGTTGTCGCGGCCTTCCTTGCACGGACGGCAGAGGCCGCAGGTGCGCGCGCCGTAGATCGAGACGAGCTGGCCCGGAAGCACGCTTGAAACACCGGGACCGATGCTGTCGACGACGCCTGCTGCCTCGGCGCCGATGACGAGCGGCATCTTGCGCTTGGCGAATGCCATGCCGCGCCAGCCCCAGACGTCGATATGGTTGAGCGCAACCGCCTTGACGCGCAACGTCACCTCGCCCGGGCCGGGTGCTTCCGGTTCCGGAATGTCGGTGATTTCGAGCTTGCGGTCATCGAGCAGTTGCAGGGCGCGCATGGTTCTTCCTTTAAATGTTCAGATCGACAGGCGGCATATACACGTCTTGTGGGCATGTCGCCATTCTACAGAGAGCGGCGCGTGCCCCCCTCTGCCCTGTCGGGCATCTCCTCCACAAGGGGGGAGATTGGATGTGGCACCCCTTTGCCCTTCACGAAAAGCACCGAAATCGGGCCTTGTTATTGGAGCGATCGGCCGGCCGCGCGTCGATCTCCCCCTTGTTGGGGGAGATGGCCGGCAGGCCAGAGGGGGTATTTCGTTTCACCAGGTCCGGCTCAAGCCGGCTCGGCCGTCATCACCAGGCTGGCGTTCTGGCCGCCGAAACCGAAGGAGTTCGACAGCACCGCAGACACCTGCTGGCTGCGTTTCACGTTCGGCACCACGTCGAGCACGATCGCCGGATCGGGGTTCTGGTAGTTGATCGTCGGCGGCAGCGTGCCCGTCAGCATCGTCTGGATCGAGAACACCGCCTCGACTGCACCGGCGGCCGTCAGGGTGTGGCCGATCATCGACTTGTTCGACGAGACCGGGATCGACGGCAGATGCTCACCGAAGACGGCAGACATCGACAGATATTCCATCTTGTCATTCTCGGGCGTCGAGGTGCCGTGCGCGTTGATGTAGCCGATGCCGCCTTCGTCGATGCCGGCGTCGGCAAGGGCCGCGCGGATCGTCGCAATCGCCGGGCCGCCGTCGGGCGACGAGCGCGTGCGATGGAAGAGATCGGCCTTCTCGCCGCAGCCCTTCAGGATGCCGTAGACGCGGGCGCCGCGGGCAACGGCAGCTTCCAGCGATTCGAGCACCAGGGTCGCAGCGCCTTCGGCGATGACGAAGCCGTCCCGATCCTTTGTGAAGGGCTTGGAGGCCTTCTCCGGCGGATCGTTCTGGGTGGAGAGCGCGGAAAGCAGCGCAAAGCGGATGAGTGCTTCGGCGCTGACCGAACCATCGGTCGCTACCGTCAGCGCACGATCGGTGCGGCCCTGGCGGATCGCCTCGACGCCGAGCTGGATCGCGGTCGCGCCCGAGGCACAGGCCGTCGAGAGCGTCACCGGCAGGCCGCGCGTGCCGAAGCGATCGGCAAGGCGCTCGGAGATCGAGCCGAAGAGCACGGCCTCATGGAACACCGGATCGGCCTTCTGGCGCATCGCGGCGAGGAAACGGTTGTACGCATCGCCCGGCTGTTCGGAAGGCGGCGAGCGGTCGGCAAGCTCGAAGCGCGCGCTCCATTCCGGCTCGATCGGCGGGGCGGCCAGAAACAGCGGACCGTTGAAGTCGCCGGAAAGCCCGGCCTGCGCCAGCGCTTCCAGCGTCGTCTCGCGCGCCATGGCGTAGGAGCGCTCGACGGAGTTGGCCGCCGGCACCTCGATGAAATCGACCATGCCGGAGATGCGGGTGTTGAGACCCTCCGTCGGGAAACGGGTGATCTTGCGGATGCCGGAGACGCCGCCGGTCAGCGCTGACCAGTTGTCTTCCAGGCCCTGCCCGAGCGAGGTGATGACGCCCATGCCAGTGACGGCGACGATCGGACGACCGAGATGATCCTTGTAAGCGTTGCTCATCAATCGTTCCTCTTATTCGGCCGAAAGGACCGCGACGCCTTCGCCGCGTGAATGACCGACGGTGGTCACGACCGCCGACCGGGCAGCCGCCGTCATCGGCTTTTCGAAGCTGCCGTCGAAGGCCGGTACCTTGGCGCCGTGGCCGAGCGTGAGTGCAGCAAGCGCGAGGCCCGCCGGAAACTGCGCCTCGATGCTGTGCCCGACGATGCCGCCATAGGCACGCACCGGCGCGCCGGCCAGATTGGCCTGCAGGAACGCCTTTTCGCTGGCGACGAGATCATGAAAGCCTGACGTGCCGGAAAAGACCACGGTGCCTGCCGGGTCGAGCTTTTCGGCCGGTTTCGCCAGGTCCGCAAGGCGTGCTTCGAGCTTGCCGTCAGCGCGGCTGCCGCGGTCGCTGCCGATCGCGTCGATCGTCGCATAGATGCGGGCACCACGGGCTTCGGCGTACTCGCGTGATTCCAGCACCAGGAAGGCTCCGACCGACCCGGGGATCATGCCGCCGCCGTTGTCGCGGCTGCGCGACCAGATCGGGTGCCAGTCACCGGTCGCCTGGCCCTGGATCGCCTCGATCATCAGCATGATGTCCAGGCGCTCGGCCGAAAACGCGCCGCCGACGAGCGTATGGGTCGACTGGCCGGCCTTGATCCGGGCAAAGGCGGTTTCGATCGCCGAGATGCCGGCCGCTTCCTCGCCCATGAAGGTGCGCGACGAACCGGTGACCTTGTGCACGATCGAGATGTTGCCGGCGAGCAGGTTCGAAAGCTGGGCCAGGAACAGCGTCGGCCGCAGTTCGGTCGTCAGCTTTTCATTGAGGAGCTGTTCGCGGTCGTTGCGCTTCAGCGCCTCGTCGACGATCAGCGAATCGACGTTGATGTCACGCTCGCCGCCGCCGGCAGCGACGATCATGTCCATGCTGCCGCAGGCTTCGAGATTGTCCTTGAGACCGGCGTCATCGAGAGCCAGGCCCGCGGAAAAAACGCCGAGACGCTGCCAGTTTTCCATCTGCCGCTGGTCGCCACGCTTGGCGATCTGCTGCGACCAGTCGATCTCCGGCAGCGGGTGCACCGGATAGGGGCTGAACTTTTCGGTCTCGACGCGCACGGCCGGCGACGTGCCGGCGGTAAGCAGCGCCAGATGCGGCTCGACGCCGACGCCCTGACTGGTGACGATACCGACGCCGGTAATGACAACGTCGTTTGCAGATTTGCTCATCTTACTTCTCCGAACCGGCTGCCGCCGAAAGCGCCGCCATCAGACCCACTTCTCCAGCCCGCTTGCGCACGATATCGCCGAGCGGAACCTGATCGAACGGCATCGTTCTCAGTTTCAGCTGGGCATCGCAGACCTTCTTGCCGCCAGAGGTGATCTTCGCCTTGGTGACGGCGAAGCCCGAACCTTCATGCTCGAGGAAAGCCTCGATCTCGAGTTCGGCCGAGGGCTCGACGAAGGTCCGCATCTTGGCGCCGTCGACCGACATCAGGAAGGGCATGGCGGCGAAATTGGTGGCGGCGAGCACCAGGAAACCGGAGGCCTGCGCCATGGTCTCGATCAGAAGCACGCCGGGCACCAGCGGGTAGCCTGGGAAATGGCCTTCGAACACCGGGCTCTTCTCCGGCACGACGGACCGCGCCGTCAGCCGGCCAGCCGAAAGATCGACCGTTTCGACACGGTCGATCATCTGGAAGTATTCAAGGAGCATTGAGGCTCACCCTGTTGGTTTCGGGCTCAAGTAAAAACGCCAATGCCGCCTGTCAAGCGCGGGGCGCGACGGGCGGCATTGGAAATCGAGTGGCAAGGCTCGGGCGAAAGCCCGATCAGCCCTTGGCAGCCCGCAGTTCGTCGATCTTGGCGCAGAGGTTCTTCAGAACGAAGTATTCTTCGGTCGAAACCTTGCCTTCGTTGACTTCCTGCGTCCACTGCTCGAGCGGAATCTTGATGCCGAATTCCTTGTCGATCGCAAACACGATGTCGAGGAAGTCCAGGCTGTCGATGCCGAGATCGTCGATCGTGTGGCTTTCCGGCGTAATCGTCTCGCGATCGATCTCGCTCGTTTCCGCGATAATGTCGGCAACCTTGTCGAATGTAGCTGTCACGCGCATACCTCTAATATTTTAAGTCGAGTCTCGGCGATCCTATAGGTAAATGCGCCGCAAAAGCCAATGGCCTTGATGGCAAAGGCTTTCGAATTGGAAAACGGTGTTGCGACAGAGCATGGGGTCAGACGGCCACCGAATGCCGGCCCCGGCCGTTGCCGAGATAGGCGTCGAAGGTGGCTGCAACCGAGCGGGCAAAGGGCCTGCCGCGTTCAGTCAGGCGGAAAACCCCGTTTTCGATCGTCGTCAGCCCATCCACGTCGCGCGCCCGAAACAGCCGTGCCTCCTCGATCACAGCCCCTGCCAGCCCGGGAAACGCTTCCTCAACCTCAGCAAAGGAGAAGGCAAAACGGCACATGACGTCGGCAATCACTTTTGCTCTCAAAGTGTCGTCCGGTGTGAAGCGATAACCGCGGACCGCAGCGAGCCCCGTGTTTTCCACATGGCGCAGATACTCACCGGTCGCCAGCATGTTCTGGACATAACCTTGACGAAACTGGCCGATCGCGGAGGCGCCAAGCCCAACGAGCGTTTCGGCGGCATCGTCGGTATAGCCCTGGAAATTGCGACGGAGACGCCCTTCCCGGCTGGCCCGCGCCAGGCTGTCGTCGGGCTTCGCAAAATGATCGATACCGATGGCCTCGTAGCCGGCGGCAGCCAGCATTTCGGCCGCGCGGCTCATCTGCGCGAAGCGCTCGACGATGCCGGGCAGGCTTTCGTCCGGGATCATCTTCTGATGCGTCTTCATCCACGGCACATGGGCGTAGCCGAAGAGTGCGACGCGATCGGGGTCGAGCGAAAGCACTGCCTCCATGGTGCGCTCAAGCGACTGGAGGCTTTGATAGGGCAAACCATAGAGCACGTCGCAATTGACCGAATGCACGCCCCTTACCCGTGACGCCTCGATCGCGTCTCGCGTCTGCTCGAAGGTCTGGATGCGGTTGATCGCCTTCTGCACGACGGGGTCGAAATCCTGGATGCCGAAGCTCGCCCGCGTCATACCGATCTCGGCCAACGCATCATGGCGCGCTTCGTCGAGATCGTTCGGATCCATCTCGACGCTGATCTCGCAATCAGCCGCGAAGGTGAAGTGATCGGTAAAGGCGCGCTTCAGCGCGATCAGGTCGTCGGGCCTGACGAGCGTCGGCGAGCCGCCGCCGAAATGCAGGGCCGTTACCTTGGCTTCGCGGCTCACCCGCCCGCCAATCTCTGCAATCTCCCGATGCAGGCCCGTGAGGTAGGTTGCCACCGGATCATACCGCAGCGTCTGCTTGGTATGGCAAGCACAGAACCAACAGAGCCGGTCGCAATAGGGCACGTGAGCATAGAGCGAGATCGCCTCATCCGGACCGATCGCCCCGAGCCAGCTTTGATAGTCAACCGGCCCCACCGCTTCGGAAAAATGCGGCGCGGTCGGGTAGCTGGTGTAGCGTGGCACGGGGTTCGCATGCTTGAGGATTAGCGCGTCGTCCATCAGTCTCTCCGCTGTCGTGAAAACGGCTTAGGACGGATCGGCAATGAGGCCTTTGATTTTGATCAAGTCGGCGAATTAACACGTTAAAATTGACAATGCGCAAGCCAGCATGAGACATTGTTTCGCGCTTTCGGAATTAGCACCTGTCAACTCTTGATTTAACGACCCGCATCCTCTTTGGTCATCCAGGGAGCAATGGAATGCAGGTAGAAAGAATTGCAGATCGTGAACGAACATCGCCGCAAGGATATCCATAATTCGGACGTTCCAGCCGTCTGCTCCGCCTGCGAGGCGCGCCATGGCGGCGTTTGCGGTACGCTCTCTCCGGATCAGCTTCTCGACCTCAGCCGTCACTCCACCCGCCGCAGCATCGAGCCCGGCCGCGAGGTCATCGGCCAGGGAGAAACCACCGACAGCTACGCAAATATCATCTCCGGCGTCGTCAAGCTCAGCAAGGTGCTGGCCGATGGCCGCCAGCAGATCGTCGGCCTGCAGTTCGCCCCTGATTTCATGGGCCGGCCCTTCACCCGCGAAAGCGCGCTGACGGCGGAAGCGGCGGTCGACACCGACATCTGTTGTTTCCCGCGCAACGTCATCGAGCGGCTGGTCTCCGAGGCTCCCGGGCTGGAACACCGGCTGCACGAGCAGGCGCTGAAGGAACTGGACGAAGCGCGCGACTGGATGCTCACCCTTGGCCGCAAGACCGCGCAGGAGAAGGTCGCAAGCTTCCTCTACATCATCGCGACTCACATCGACCCGGAAAACGGCACCTCGAACGTGTTCGACCTGCCGCTGTCGCGCGCCGACATCGCCGACTATCTCGGCCTCACCATCGAGACCGTCAGCCGCCAGATCACCAAGCTCCGCAAGGAGAACGTCATCCGCATCGAAAACAGCCGCCACGTCACCGTGCCGAGCCTCGACCGGCTGATGCATGTGGCAGGCATCGACTGACGGTCGCCAGCGGCTCTTAGCGGCCTCATCAAGTGCCCGACAGAATTGCCCTCTCCTCGGGTTTACCCCGAGGAAAGCCAAGCAGTCACGTTAAAGATGGGGACGCGCATTCTACCGTTCACTTCTTACGAAACGGTCGAAGATGAAGCGGAAACGGTGCCTCGGATCCCTTCTCCTCTTCAAAACAGAGAGAAGGTCCCGGCAGGGGGATGAGGGGCTGGCTAGGCAGGCGTCACCGCGTAATTACGATCCGCGTGTTCTTCAGCCCATGTTCCCGCGTCAGCCCAAAAAACTCCGCCGCGTTGTTTGGATGCAGCCGCACGCAGCCGTGCGATGCCGGGCGGCCGAGGCGTTTGATGTCATAGGTGGCGTGGATGGCGTAGCCGCCGTTGAAGAACACGGCATATGGCATCGGCGCGTCGTCGTATTTGCGTGAACGGTGATTGCGAGAGAGCCATTTGGCGCTCCAGCTGCCGCGTGGCGTCACATAGCCCTTGCGCGCCGTCGACACCTTCCAGCGATACATGACGACGCCGTATTGTCGCACGGTCATCGTCTGCGACGACAGGCTGATATCGGCAATGAGATTGGCGGCGTTCGCGGGTTGAACGGCAAACTGCAGCAGAGCGGCAATCAGCGCAGTCAGAAAGCTTTTGCGCATGCTTCTCTCTCCGGGAAGACGAACACGTACCGGTGGAACCAAACGTTCCAGGAGAATAACTGATCGAATATGATACGATCTTAATACATATGGAAAGCAGAGTCTTAATGCGAAGGTCAACTTCCGCGATCAAATCATTGCGATTGCAAGAACAAACCCGGCCATGACCGTGCAGGCGCCATAAAATACAGCAATACCGGCGTCGATGTCTTCGCTTGTTGCAACCGCTCGGCCCGGACCGTTGATCATCGGTTCGCTGACCTTGACCCCGCCATAGATCCGCGGACCGGCAAGCTGCAGATCGAGCGCGCCGGCCATGGCCGCTTCCGGCCAGCCGGAGTTCGGCGAGCGGTGCAGGCCATGGTCGCGAAGGGCCACGGTCAGCGCATCCTTGGCGGCGCTTACGCCACGATGGATCAGCGCACCGGCTGAGATCAAAAGGATCGAGAGCCTCGCTGCCGGCAGGTTGGCGAGATCGTCGAGTCGGGCCGAGGCCCAGCCGAAGTGCAGATATTTCGGCGACTTGTGGCCGATCATCGAATCGGCGGTGTTCAGCATCTTGTAGGCAAGAAGCCCCGGCAGGCCGGCAACCGCGTACCAGAAGGCCGGCGCCACGACGCCGTCGGAGAAATTCTCGGCAAGGCTTTCGATCGCGGCACGGCAGACCGCCGGCTCGTCGAGCGTCTTTGGATCGCGACCAACGATCATCGACACGGCGGCACGTCCGCCTTCCAGCCCGTTCTGTCGCAAGCCCCCGGCCACGCGACGCACGTGATCGGCGAGGCTCTTCTGTGCCAGGAAGACCGCGACCACAACCGCCTCGAGCAGAAAGCCGAGCGGTCCGAAGACGGCGAACAGGCGATGCAGCAGATGGCCGAACCAGGCGCTGATGCCAAGCAACAGCAGGATCGCGACGACGCCACGAAACTTGCGGGCACCATCCTCGAGGTCCTCCCGGTTCAGCCGGGCGTCGAAGAAGCCGATGGCCTTGCCGAAAAACACGACCGGATGCGGCATGCGCGCCCAGAGCCAGTCCGGATCGCCGACAACGCGGTCGATCACCAGCGCCAGCGCGAGAATGAGCAGGATCGTCTCCGACACCTCAGAGCTCCATGCGGGCAAGCGCGTCCGCCAGCCGTCGGTCACCGGCCGCGTCAGGCGCAAGACCGATCCTGAGCCAGGTCGGGGCATAGTCGAACTTGCGCGTGAGAATATGGGCCTCGCAGAGCCGTTCCTGCAGCAGAGCCGCCCTGGGATGCTCGACCAGCACAAATAGCCCCGTGCCGCCGATACGGTTGAGCCCTGCCCCATCGAGAGCCGCGTCGAGGCCGGCGCGACGCTCGAGGATGCCCGCCGCGATCGCCTTCGTATCGCCCTGCATCAGCGCTTTCGAGATCGTCAACGCCGGGCCGGAGACAGCCCAGGGACCGAGCCAATCGGCAAAGGACGCAAGCACTGGCTCGGTCGCAACGACGAAGCCGAGGCGCAGGCCCGCAAGGCCGAAGAACTTGCCGAAGGAGCGGAAGACGATGAGGTTGCCCTGCCCTGGCACGTGACCAGCGACACTCAGTTGCGGCTCAAGATCGCCGAAGGCCTCATCGACCAGCAGCAGTCCGCCGCTCGCTTTCTGCCTTGCGGCGATCGCCAGAAGCTCCGCCGGCGCCAAGGCGCGGCCGGTCGGGTTGTTGGGGTTGACGACGATGACAAGCCCATGTTCGGCCGTGAGCGCGTCGGCATCCGCGACGCGATCGACAGCAAAGCCGGCCGCTTCAAGCACGCGGGCATACTCGCCATAGGTCGGCCCGAAGATCGCGACTTGCCTGTTGGCCGGAGCAAGACGTGGCAGGAGCTGGATCACCGACTGGGTGCCCGGCACCGGCAAAGGCAGCACGCCGTTGGTGCGGTAGTAGTCGGCAGCGGCGCTCCGCGCATCATCCACCGTCTGCCGATCCGGCAGCCGGTGCCAGGCGCGCTCAGGGACCGCGGGCAAGGCCACGGGGCATGGATTGATGCCGGTCGACAGATCGAGCCAGTCTTCGAGCCGGCCGCCATAGCGCGTTGCGGCCTCGGTGATGCCGCCACCATGAACGATCGGTGCGCTCATGCAGCACCTGCGACGTCGATCAGATGCATGAAGGAACCGGCGACAGGGCCGCGCCGGAGGCCCGCCTGGCCGAGATCCTCGCCGGCGGCGTCGCTGACCGCAAACAGCCGATCGGCCGCCCCTTCGGCGACGATAGTCGCATAGTGGAATTCGTGCGCCGTCATGGGTCCATCGAAGAAGGCGTTGTCGACAGGCACGACGCGGCGATAGCCGAGGTGCCGCCTGCGCTCGGCAAAACTGGTTACGAGCGGCAGCAGGCCGAGCATGTCGTAGCGTGCGCCATCGGCAGCGACAAGCCCTTCACCGAGCACCATATAGCCGCCGCATTCGCCGAAGATGCGGGCGCCGCGTTCCGCCGCGAAATGCATGCCGGAACGGAATCGGGCGGCGGCGCTCAGCTGCCCCGCATGCAGCTCCGGATAGCCCCCCGGAAGATAGACGGCATCCGCTGCCGCATCCGGCGCCTCGTCGGCGAGCGGCGAGAAGAAGGAAATCTCCGCGCCGCCTTGCCGCCAGCCGTAAAGCAGGTGCTCGTAGCAGAAGGCAAAGGCGATATCGCGCGCGACCGCGATGCGCTGACCGAGCGGCCGCAAACGCTCGGCATCGGCCGCCGCGGGCACCTGCGGGAAAATCGTCGCGATCAGGCGGATGGCGTCGAGATCGCAGGCAGCCTCGACCCGCGCGGCCGCCGCCCCGATGAAGCCCTCAAGCGCTGAGTGTTCGCCCGCCTGCACGAGCCCGAGATGGCGCTCCGGCAGTTGCAATGCGCTGTCCTGCCGGAGCACGCCGAAGACAGGCATGCGCACCTTGCCGAGCGCATCGCGCAACATCATTTCATGCCGGTCGCTGCCGACCTTGTTGAGGATGACGCCGACCACCCGGATATCGTCGCGATGATCCGCATAGCCGCGCACGAGGGCGGCAACCGACTGGGACATGCGGGCGCAATCGACCACCAGAATGACCGCAAGGTTCAGCGTCGCGGCGAGGTCCGCTGGCGTTCCCGAGCCGTCGGCAGCACCGTCATGCAGTCCCATCATCGCCTCGACGATCAATGTGCGCCCGCCGGAGGCGGCATGCGACGCATTGGCAAGCAGCAGTTCCGGGCGCATCGCCCAGGGGTCGTAGTTGAAGCAGGGCTCGCCGGTCGCTGCCGCGTGGAAAGCGGGATCGATATAGTCCGGCCCCGCCTTGCCGGGCGCGATCGCCACGCCGCGCCTCTTCAGGGCGCGCATCAGCCCGAGCGTCACCGTCGTCTTGCCGGAGCCGGACGCGGGTGCGGCAATCAGCAATCCGCTCATGCCGGGTTCCTGAGAATTCGATTGGCGAACGGGTCGGCGGCAAGCTTGCGCCCGTCCAGCGCGCCGATCCAGTCGAGCGCTGCGCGCAGCCTCACCACCTCGCCGACGACGACGATCGCCGGCGGCTCCAGCCCTGCCGCCGCAACATCGGCCTCTGCACGCGCAAGCGTCGTTTCCAGCACCGCCTGCTGCGGCGTCGCGGCGTTGCAGACGAAGGCGACCGGTTCGTCCGGCGAGCGGCCGCCGGCAATGAGGTTGGCGGTGATCGCGCCGATATGTTTCATCGCCATGTACATGACGATGACAGGCGAGCCGCTGGCGATGCCCTGCCAGTTGATGCGATCCGGCACCAGGCCGGAGGAATCATGGCCAGTCAGGAAAGTGACCGCGTGGTTGACCTCGCGATGGGTCACGGGAATGCCGGCATAGGCAAGCCCGCCGATACCGGCGGTGATGCCGGGCACGATTCGGAACGGCACCTGGTGCTCGACCAGCGTCAGCGCCTCCTCGCCACCGCGACCGAAGACGAAGGGATCGCCGCCTTTGAGGCGCAGCACCCGGTTGCCGGCGCGCGCGAGTTCGACGAGGCGAAGCGAGATGTCGCGCTGCTTCGGCGACGGCTTGCCGCCACGCTTGCCCGCAAACTCCAGCACGGCGCCCGGCCGCGCCAGCTTCAGGCAATCCTCGTTGACCAGCGCATCATGCACGATCACATCCGCCTGGCGCAGCGCATTGGCCGCATGCAGCGTCAACAGGCCGGGATCGCCGGGGCCGGCGCCGACCAGCCAGACCGAACCTTTTTCGAGCGCCGGCAATCCGGCAAAGAGGTCGTCGATCATGCGTGCTGTCCCACCTGTATTTCGGCGCCACCCAAAGGCACGCCTGACGCGCTCTCTAAAGAACCGGATTCCACTTGAGAGAAACCCCGGGCAAAAGATTGATTCAATTCAACAACACAAGAACGCATCAGACAGCCTCCGCCGCCTGGATGCGCTTTTCGGCGCGCAAGGTCGCCGGCCCGGCAAGTGCGGCCGTCGCATGGGCGGAGACGATCTTCTGCACAATCAGCACGGCTTCGCGACCGGCACCGACCAGCGCTGCGCCCTCGGCAACGCCATGACAACCCGTGTAGGCAAAGACGACCTCGGAGGGGTTGGCGAGCCGGGAAGCTTCGGCTTCGAGCGTGGCGGCATCGTAGAACGCGGCCGGAACCGAGAAATGCTGAGCGGCCGCCAGGATCGCCGGCTCCTCGGCGCGAGCATCGAGCGAGGCGACCAGCCGCAGATCGCCGGGCGCAGCACCGGCATCGGCAAGCGCACGCTCGGCAAGGGCGATCACCTCTTCGGCCGGCGTGCAACGCTCGCAGCCGAGCCCGAGCACCAGCCCGGCTCCTGCTTTCGTCGTCTGTGCAGAGTGTTGGCCCGATGGCATCGGCGGCCGGCTCCCTTCGTTGTTCTCCTTAACGAAGCGCCGGCTGGGACGATCCGTCCCGGCCGATCTGGACAGCACCGGCTGATGGCCCCCTGGCTGGGTCGGCCGCACCGGACGCTCTTTCAGTCCGCCGAAGCGGACGCCGTCGCATGTCTGTCAATTTTAGCCAAGCGGCGACAACCGGTCAAACCGGATTGCGTCATCCCGATGTCGCGATTGGGGAAGATTGTCGTCACCGCGAACGGTCGAGCAGGACGGCGACGGCGACCGTTTGCGCGAGGCGAGCCTCCCATCCGAAATTCCAGCGAGTCGGCGCAACCGACTGATCTTGCTTACGATTGCGGCCATGGCGCTGGTGGCGGTCGCCACGCCCTTACGGAAGGCTTTGCTTTTCGTCGCGGGCTCTGACACAAGGCGCAGAACTCCCTCAGGTCTCCCTCTCACGAGTCTCGTCTTGCAAGATCTTGCCTTCCACCTGCTCGCCTTTCTGTTCGTTGCCGCCTTCATCGCCGGCTTTATCGATTCGATCGCCGGCGGCGGCGGCATGATCACCATTCCGGCGATGCTGATTGCCGGTATCCCGCCGCTGCAGACGCTTGGCACCAACAAGCTGCAGGGGCTCTTCGGCTCCGGCTCGGCGACGCTTTCCTACGCCCGCAAGGGCCATGTGAACCTGAAAGAGCAATTGCCGATGGCGCTGATGTCGGCGGCCGGCGCCGTGCTCGGCGCGCTGCTCGCGACGATCGTGCCCGGTGACGTGCTGAAAGCGATCCTGCCGTTCCTGCTGATCGCGATCGCGCTCTATTTCGGCCTGAAGCCGAACATGGGCGATGTCGACCAGCACCGCCGTATCACGCCCTTCGTCTTCACACTGACGCTGGTGCCGCTGATCGGTTTTTACGACGGTGTCTTCGGCCCTGGCACCGGCTCCTTCTTCATGCTCGGCTTCGTGACGCTCGCCGGTTTCGGCGTCCTGAAGGCGACGGCGCACACCAAGTTCCTGAACTTCGGCTCCAACATCGGCGCCTTCGGCGTCTTCCTGTTCTTTGGCGCCATCTTGTGGAAGGTCGGCCTGCTGATGGGCGTCGGCCAGTTCCTCGGCGCCCAACTCGGCTCGCGCTACGCCATGGCCAAGGGCGCCAAGATCATCAAGCCACTGCTCGTCGTCGTCTCGATCGCCCTTGCCATCAAGCTCTTGGCGGATCCAACGCATCCGCTCCGGATTTGGCTCGAGCTTTGAAGCAAGGCGCGCCTTTAACCAGGTGATCGCACAGTAGCGACATCGTCCGCGCGGCGAGGAACGATGCCGGCTGGCGCGCCTTCCGGCGAGCGACGTCGGCGTACCCCCTTGCCGCCTATTCCTTTTTGACTGCTGCCGCTACCTCCGAAGAGCTATCGAAACTTGGCCGGGACCGCCCGATGTAGGTTTCAGAACCTCGCCATAGCTCTCTCCAAGCCCGGCCAAATGACCTCAGAAAACACAGCAGCCCACAGGAAATACGCCGTCCGCTATCCGAGCGGCCTGACTGCCGAAGAAGCGATTGCTCTGCTGGCGCAGACATGCGCGGACATTGCACCCCATCTCACGCTCCGCGATAAAGGAGACGGCGCCACGATCGAAGGCGAGCCATGGCACGTCCTGTCGGTCTGCCTCGCCCTCCCGCTCTTCGAGATGAACGAGGTCGGTTAGGGAGATCTGTCGACCTCCGGCTTGCGGCTCGCAGCATTGTCCGTTGCGCGGGTATCGATGACGCTGGCGCAAGCAGCGGCCGGTCGACTTGCCCCTCGATATCAAGCCCCACGGCCGGTTCGCTGTCCGGGCAAACGCACGTCACGTAGATCGAACAACATCCCCGAAGCGTTTTTATGCCGGCCGGGGCGTAGTATCATCGCCCAGGCGAAACACTGCGGTTCCCTGGTCCAGGGCACGGCCCGGTCATCGGGGAGTGACAACTGGTTTCGCCCGTTCGCAAGCAACCTGTCGGCGTTTCTCGAAGGCTGCCTCCAAGGAGGTGCGCAATGACGTTCGCCCTGTCAATCTTGCCCCTGATCACGCTTGCCTCCATCTCGCTCGGCGTGGTGGGGTCTGCCGCGCACCAGGCGACCACCGGCTGGACCTATCCTCCGGCGTGCTGCAAGGCGCGTCACGTCGGTGGAGATTGTGAAGCCATCCCCACTCCGGACGTAACCCGCGGGGGCCAAGGCTTTTCCGTCCGCTTGCGCGCGGGCGATCACCACCTCGCGACAAGACCACACCTGTTCTGGATCCCATATGGAGATGAGATCCCGTCGGGCGACGGGCAATATCATCTCTGCCTCCACCCGACGGAAGATCATGTGAACTGCTTCTTTGCCCCGCCCGACAGCAGTTGAAGCGGCGACGCGCACCCTCGCCCGCGGATGCCGCGAACATCGATGGCAGTCTCAGGGTTGTCGACGTTCAGATTCGGGGCCAGACGCGTTCCTCTGGCACCACAACGCAGTCAGGGTCTCGCAGTCAGGCCAGCATCAGGCGCACCGGACTTCGACCAGCACGAACACGGCTCCCCCACGGGGCCCGCGCCATAGCTGCACTGTGCGTTGCGGGTCTCGCAGATCCGCGGGCGGCGAGCCTCGGCGAGAGCCTTTGCCTTGGCTTCATCCGCCGCCTTCTGCTTCCGACTGGGCTTGGGCTTCGGCTTGGCCTTCGCCGTGGAAACGTGGGCCTTGGACACGGCCGTTTTCGTTGTCTGTGAAAAACCCACGTCACCGGACGCCGCAAACAGCAAAACCGACGCGGCAGCAACCGCAACTCTGAAAGCGATCTTCAAGGCTCACCCGCTATCTCGACCATGATGAAACGTTAAATGGAGGCTTTTACGACGTCCATCAAGGATGTTCGGTCAAGGTTCAAACAAGATTTGCCGAAGAACAAGGCAACGCTGCCGTCTTACCCCGCACGACGCGCCATCACCTCGCCGCTGAACGTCCGGTCACCACGACCTAAGTCGCGCGTTCGGCAGACCACCATCTGGACCGGCACGTGTCGCCCGATCATGTCGCGCGCTGGCGATCCGGCGCGCCGGTTGCAAACTGCAGCACCCGGCGGTCGCGGCCGATCGTTCCTGTCCGCTTGACGCCGGATTCCATCGCCAGTTCCGATTACACCAGATCCGATTTCGCCAGTTCCGATTTTACTGGGCAGCGAATGCGGTGGCAGCCGGGCCGCGCGATGAGCCGCGACGGCTCAGGTAGACGGCGGAAAGCCCGGCAAAAAGCCCCGGCAGGCCAAACTCGATGAAGGACGCGATCGAGATCGGCATCGGTCTCGACATGACGTAGTCGTCGAGACAATGGCCCATGCTGCCGGCAAACAGAAACGCAAACGCGGGAATGACAACGAAAGCAACGGCGCGCCGGACGCCGCTGGACGGCAGGAAATGGTCAAGTGCCAGCGTCTGCAGGGCGACGACCGCCCAGATCCGGTAGGCAATCGCCCACATCTCGGGATCGAAGCTTCGCAATCGGCCAATGAGGGTGTCATCCGCCGACGCCGCGGCTTCTTGCGCGACGGTGACGAAAAGAGCGTAGGCAAGGGCAGCGGTGAGCGGCGCGACGAGCCCGGCAATCGAGAAGGTGCGCACCATCCACCATCCGCTCAGCGTCGAAACGCTGCTGCCGTTTCCAAGGAGCGGTGCCGGCCGAGCTGGAAACCAGATCGCCGCGCATGCGGCTGCAGACAACGCGCCGAGGATGCCGCCAACAGCCAGCAGATCCTGCTGGCTTTCGGCGTGCCCCTCTGCCGGTGCAAACAGCAACAGGAAGATCGCGCCGGCATGAAGGCCGACGCAAAGAGCCACCGGCCATGCCGCCGCCCGGGACCGGCCGGACATCAGCACAAGCATCAAGGCTGCGGCGACGGCGGCCGCGAACGTGCCGCCAGAATAGAGCCTGAGCACGAACCACAGGAATTCAAGAGACCCTCTGCCATTGGAACCCGGAATAAAGGCACTGAGGATCACCGCCACCGTCGCCGCGACGATCACAGGACCGAACACGGTCGTAGACCAGAAGTAGCGCGCGTCGGCATTGGTATCTGCAGCCAGCGCGCTGGCGCCGGCCGGTACGGACGGAGAGGCAGAATGCGATTCTTCGAGGCTCGACGTCTCTCCGGCGCCGTGCTCCTGGTGTTCGCGATAAAGCCAGAGCGCCCCGCTGATGCCGGCCATCAATGCGCCACCTGCCGCAGGCAGCAGCACGTGGGTAGCCGCCTTGTGCAAAAGCGCGATGACGGCCGCACGCTCGTGGAGCGGCCAGGAAAAGGCAGGCTCGTAGGCGCTCGGATTCCAGTGCGCCACCGCCAGGGACAGCGCGTAAAGCATGGCAAACCCGGCGACCGTTACGAAACCACAGGCCGCCGAAAGCGGAAGAAGCTGCCACGCATTGCTGGCAAAGCGCCTGAAAGCGACCGTCAGCCGAGCGCTGATCATCGCTGGCAGGGCGCAGGCGAAAGGAACCAGGACCAGGAGAACCTGCAACGCGCCCGTTTCAGACATGGCAACGCTAAAAACAACGGTGCCTGCCGCGACCAGCGCCATCGAGACCCAGGTCGCAAAGGGAAAAAACGTGCTTTCAAGGCGACCGCGCCATTCGTCTTTTGCCTGCATGTCGCCCTCCGCCCACACACAACCACCTAGTGTATCCTGATTAAGGTTTCATTGAGACGAACATTTCAAGAACGTCAACGGGCAAAATATCGCAAACTCACTTTGGCGCGGCCTTCTGCTTGGGCGTACGCCTGCGGACCGATCGCGCGGCGGCGGCAACGACGCTGCAACCATGAACATCGCACGGGCTCACGGCGGTCACCGGACACAGCGATCGCCGGCACGGGCCCCGAGGCTTTGGGCACCGAGCTCAGGGCTCAGGGCATCGAAAAATATTCGGTCACCCCCTTGCACCTCTAGTAACTAGAGATTTCACATTTGCAGGCGTGCAACCAGAGGGGA
The DNA here is from genome assembly GCF_014852185.1 of Ensifer sp. ENS07. NCBI lineage: Bacteria > Pseudomonadati > Pseudomonadota > Alphaproteobacteria > Hyphomicrobiales > Rhizobiaceae > Ensifer > Ensifer sp. ENS07. The sequence continues at coordinate 348,822 of NZ_JACVBE010000002.1, forward strand.
TTTACAGTCATATCCGCTGCCCCTTTTCGGTCGCTCGTATTCCGCTTTCCCGCTCGTTTCCAGAGGTTTAGATGTCCACCACCCTTCCCGCCATCCTGATGCTCGTCGTGGGATTGTCCACGCTCGCGCTGGCGATCCTCCGCCGTGTGCAATCCGGCCGCTCGCCGGTCGTGCTAACCTATGGCGACGACGCGGAGGGGTTTGCGGGCAGGCTTTTCCGCCTGATCGTCGCAGCGCTGGTGATCCACCTGCTGGCGGTCGCCATGCTCCCGGCCTCCGTCGATGCTGCCCTCGGCCGGATCCCGGCGCTCGACACGCCCATCCTTCACGCCGTCGGCCTGGCGCTGATGACGCTCGGCGGCGGGCTGACGATGCTGTCGCAATGGGCGATGCGTCATTCCTGGAAGATCGGCATCCCTGAAAAGCAGGACGCGCCGCTTGTGACCTCAGGCCTCTATGCCTTCTCGCGCAACCCGATCTATGTCGGCATGGTGACCGCGCTGATCGGCACGGTGCTGGCGGTGCCCAACGTCATCGCGGTGGCGCTGGCGCTCTCCGCCTGGATCTCGATTTCCTACCAGATCCGCATGGAGGAAACCCACCTCGCCAAGGTCTTCGGCGACGCCTACGGTGCCTATTGCAGGCGTGTCCGCCGGTGGGTCTGATGCAGGGCTCCCCCTCAGGCTGCGACGCTTCCAGCGTCTGCCGAACTGCGCGACTTGGCCCGACGGATCAGGAAGGCGCTCGCGCCAATTGCCGTCGACCTGCATGCCGTCCTCCCGCTCGTCACAACCACTGCATGTGTCGGGATTACGGATTGATTGAGGCGAGCATTCAGTGAACAGGCACCAGAGCAGGCGCGCTCAAAACACCGCCAGCAACAGCGCCCCGGCGGCAATGAAGCCGACGCCGAGCCAGTTCATCAGGTTGAGCTTTTCACCGAGGAAGAGCACGCCGAAGATTGCGACCATGATGATCGAAAGCTTGTCGATCGGCGCCACGCGGGCGGCGTCGCCGAGCTTGAGCGCGCGGAAATAGGCAAGCCAGGAGGCGCCGGTGGCAAGACCGGACAGCGCGAGAAACAGCCAGGTGCGTCCGGAGATTTCCGATGGCTTCTGCCACTGCCCTGTCGCCGCCACGATGGCGGCGATCACGCAGAGGATGACGACGGTGCGGATCAGCGTTGCGAAGTCGGAGTTGATCTGCGCAACCCCGACCTTGGCAAACACCGCCGTGAGCGCAGCGAAGGCGGCCGAAAGCAGCGCCCAGAACTGCCAGCTCTGGCTCATCAAAACTCCACGCCCTGCTGCGCCTTGATGCCGGAACGGAACGGATGCTTGATCAGCTCCATCTCAGTGACGAGATCGGCGATTTCGATCAGGTCTTCTTTCGCGTTGCGGCCGGTGAGCACCACATGCGTCATGTGCGGCTTTTCTTCCTTCAGGAAGCGCACCACTTCGGCGACGTCGATGTAGTCGTAGCGCAGAGCAATGTTGATCTCGTCGAGCAGCACCATCGAGTTGCGCTCGTCACGGATCAGTTCCTTCGCCTTCTCCCAGGCCTTTTCAGCCATCGCAACATCGCGGGCGCGATCCTGCGTTTCCCAGGTGAAGCCCTCGCCGAGCGTATAGAACTGGCAGACATCGCCGAAATGCTTCTCGATCAACTCGCGCTCGCCGGTTGCCATCGCACCCTTGATGAACTGCACGACGGCGCAGGGCATGCCGTGGGCGATATGGCGGAAGATCATGCCGAAGCCGGCGGTCGACTTGCCCTTGCCCTTGCCGGTGTTGACGATGATCAGACCCTTCTCGTCGGTCTTCGTCGCCATGATCTTTTCGCGCGCTGCCTTCTTCTTCGCCATCTTCATGGCGTGGCGGGCATCGTCCTTCTCGGCCGGGGCTTCGCCGCCTACTGTCGTCTCGTCGCTCATGATCACTCCCTCAGTTCTCAAGTTCGGGATGGGCAGACGCCCTCGTCCCGCTTCGGTTCCTTTTCGCACTTCACTGAGCAGCGAAACGGAACCAGGTCCTTGTTTGCAAGCAATTCCGGACGGATTACCGCCAGCCCGGAACCGCTCTATTCATTGCCGGCACGAAGCCGGGTTGCTGCCGTGCCGATGCCGGCAAGTTCAAACCGCGCCGAATTCGAGCGCGGCGTCCAGAGATTGCGGTCGATTGCTTCAAGCAGGCGTTCGGCAAGCTCGGCAAAGGCGGCCGGGTTCTTGTCGCGCATGAAGTCAGCCACGCGCTCGTCGACGATGAACGCCTGATAGGCGGCCTCGAAATGATGGTCGCGCACCGCACCCGTGGTCGCGGCAAAGGCGAACATGTAGTCGACCGTGGCAGCGATCTCGAAGGCGCCCTTGTATCCGTGGCGCATGACGCCATCGATCCACTTGGGATTGACGACGCGGGCCCGGACCACGCGGCCGATCTCTTCTTCGAGCGACCGGATCACAGGTTTTTCCGGACGGGAATGGTCGTTGTGGTAGATCGCCGGACGGTGACCGCCGAGCTGTTCGGCGGCAGCGCTCATGCCGCCTTCGAACTGGTAGTAGTCGTCGCTGTCGAGCAGATCGTGCTCGCGGTTGTCCTGGTTCTGCACCACCGCCTCTATCGTGCGCAGGCGCTCCTCGAAAAGATCGCGCTCGGCCTTGCCCTCCTCGCCGGCGCCATAGGCATAGGCGCCCCAGGTAAGATAGGCCTCGGCGAGATCGGCTTTGGTTTCCCAGCCCTTCTCGTCGATCAGCGCCTGCAGGCCGGCGCCATAGGCACCGGGCTTTGCGCCGAAGACGCGGTAGGAGGCGCGACGCGCGGCCTCGGCAGCCTCGACACCTTCCGCTTCCAACCGTCGGCTTTCCGCCCGCATGCGTGCGGCGATCATGTTGTCGGCATCGTCTTCCTCCAGCGCGCCGACGGCGCGGATCGCCTTGTCGAACAGCGCGATCTGGTCCGGGAAGGCATCGCGGAAGAAGCCGGAAATGCGCAAGGTCACGTCGACGCGTGGGCGGCCGAGGACTGCGAGCGGCACGATCTCGTAGCCCATCACCCGGCGAGAGACCATGTCCCAGGTGGGCTTGGCGCCGATCAGCGCCAGGGCCTGGGCGATGTCGTCGCCGCCGGTGCGCATGTTCGCCGTACCCCAGGCGGTCAGGCCAAAGGAGGACGGCCATTCGCCGTGGTCCTGCAGGTAGCGGCGGATCAGAAGCTCGGCCGATTTCTTGCCGAGCTCATAGGCAGCCGGCGTCGGCACCGCGCGGCTATCCACGGAGTAGAAATTGCGCCCCGTCGGCAACACATCCGGCCGGCCGCGCGTCGGCGCGCCCGATGGACCGGGGGCGACGAAGCGGCCGCTGAGACCGGTGAGGAAGCCGGTCATCTCGGCGGCACCCGAGTTTGAAATCGACGGCTTCAGGCGCGTTTCGATTTCGCCGAGCACGGCGCGGGTGTTGGCCCAGTGGTCCGGGCAAGCCAGTTCACCCGACACGAGATTTGCGGCAAGCAACTCGATGCGCTCGACCGTATCGCCGGCGGTGCGCCAGGGGGCGTCCGAGAGGTCAGCGAGGATGGACGGTTTCGGGCCTGTCCAGGTGTCGGACATGACGCAGTCGAGCGGGTCGAAGGGTTGGGCGTCGCGTGCGGGGCTACCCCCCGCGGAGGTGGGAATAGCGAACCCACGCAGCCCCGCATCCGCTGCGATCGCCCGCTGCAGGCTCTGGTCGCCGCCCTCGCCGAGACCGCGGGGCACGCGCGCCAGCGCTACGGTGAGGTCCGTCAACAACCGCCCTTCCGGCGCGACGCCGAAGATGTGCAGGCCGTCGCGGATCTGCATTTCCTTGAGGTCGCAGAGATAGGCGTCGAGCTTTTCCAGCGCCTTGTCGTCGCTGTCGCCCCTGTCGATGCCTGCGTCGCTGTCGAGGCCGATGTCGCGCACGAGATCGAGGATCTGGCGGCTGAGCAGCCTGAGGCGGCGCGGATCACCGCCGGCGGCGTCGTAATATTCGTCGACGAGCGCTTCCAGATCCTTGAGCGGGCCGTAGGATTCGGCGCGCGTCAAGGGCGGGGTCAGGTGGTCGATGATGACGGCGCTGGTGCGGCGCTTGGCCTGCGTACCTTCGCCCGGATCGTTGACGATGAAGGGATAGATGTGCGGCAGCGGCCCGAAGATCGCTTCGGGATAGCAGGTTTCCGACAGCGCCAGGGCCTTGCCCGGCAGCCATTCGAGGTTGCCATGCTTGCCCATGTGCACGATCGCCTGCGCGCCGAACTGCTGGCGCAGGAAGGCGTAGAAGGCGAGATAGCCATGCGGCGGCACGAGGTCCGGCGAATGGTAGCTTTCCTTCGGATCGATGTTGTAGCCGCGCGCCGGTTGGATGCCGACGATCACCTCGCCGAAGCGGGCGAGCGGCAGCGCGAAGGCGCCATCGAGGAAGAAGGGATCGGCCTCCGGCACGCCCCAGCGACCGGCAACTTCATCCTTTATCTGTTTCGGAAGCGAATCGAAGAACGTCTTGTAATCGTTCAGCGAAATACGCTCGCGAATTTCGCGGTCATGGCTCGCCGCATTGGTCGGCCCGGCCATCAGATAGCGGATCAGCGCGTCGCCATCGGCGGGAACCTCACCGACCACATAGCCTTTCCGCGCCATGGCGCTAAGCACCTCGACGGTACCGGCCGGCGTGTCGAGCCCAACACCGTTGCCGAGGCGACCGTCGCGGTTCGGATAGTTGGCCATGACGATGGCAATGCGGCGCTCGGCGGGCTCTGCCCAGCGCAGCTTCGCCCAGTTGACGGCAAGATCAGCGGCAAAGCGCACCCGGTCTTCGAGCGGCTCATGGCCGACGATATTGGCCTCCACCTTGGCGTCATAGATCGACGCCGCCTTGAAGGAGACGGCGCGCGCAAGGATGCGGCCATCGACTTCGGGTAGTGCCACGTTCATGGCGAGGTCGCGCGCCATCAGCCCCTGCGGCGACGTTTCCCATTGCGCCCGCGACGAGCCGGAGAAAATCACCTGCAGCACCGGCGCACCGGTCGATTCCAGCACCGTCGGCTGACGGTCGGCACCGGGCGACGAGACCGCAAAGCCAGTGGCGTTCATCACCACGTCGGGTGCGGCCTCGGAAAAAATCGCCTGCAGCGTGCCGACGGAAACGGCATCCTTGAGGCTTGAGACGAACACCGGCAGTGCCCGCACACCTTCAGCCTCCAGCGCATCGATCAGCGCCTCCACCGGCCGTGTCTCGCCACTCTGCACGAGCGCGCGGTAAAAGCAGATCCCAACCGTCGGGGGTTCGAATCCCTCCCTCGCTACCATCCGTCCCTGAACAAGGGACTGCCATTCGCTGACGCCGATCACGCCAGCACCCGGCCACCAGATGCCGGCCTTCAACAGGGGCTTTGCCGGCTGCGGCTTCTCCGCACCCGTGACCAGTGCGGCCGCATAGTCGAGAAACAGCCCGGCATTGTCCGAGCCGCCTTCGGTGAAGTAAGCCCAAAGGCGCTGGCGGTCGTCGGCTGCGACGGTGGAGAAAGGCTCCAGCCCCGGATCCGGCTTGTCGTCACCCGGCAGAACCGCGATCTCGAAACGATGGGTGACGGCAGCCGCATGCAGGGCTTCCAGCAGATAACGGAAATAGCTGGCGCCACCGAGCGGCCGGACGACGATCAGCTTGGCGTGACGCGCCGTGCGCTCGACGTAAGTGTCGACCGACATCGGGTGCATCAGGCTCATCAGGCTGGCGATGCGCAGGCTCAAGCCTCCGTCGCGTCGGCCGTGAGCCGCGGCGATCGAGGAGAGCTCGGTGTCGGCGGCCGATAGGAAAAGGATATCGGCCGGCGTTTGCCCAAGGTCGATCGCCTCGTTGCCGTCGGCGATCGTTCCTTTCTGGGCGAGAAGCAGATGCATTCGTCTTGTCCGTTGGGGCAATTCCGAACGAAAACGCTAAAAGCGTTCTCCATCCGGAACTGCATCATTTCAATGCGTTAGATCATTTCATTCAAAGAACGATCTACACGAGCGCGGTGATCGCAGCGCGCACCGCCGCCTCGTCCATGTCGTGCAGGCCGATGACGACGAGGCGCGTACCGCGCTTTTCGCCAGCGCCCCAGGCGCGGTCGTAATATTGGTCGATGCGGGCGCCGACCGCCTGGATCAGGAGGCGCATCGGCTTGCCGGGCACGTCTGCAAAACCCTTGAGGCGCAGAACGTCGTGCTCCGCGATTACGCCCTTCAGGCGATCGATGAAGGCGGCCGGATCGGCGATCGAACCGAGCTCGACGACGAAGCTGTCGAACTCGTCGTGATCGTGCTCCTCACCTGCCTCGTGCTCCATCTCGTGATGCGACTTGCGGTTGGCGATATCGCTTTCCGTGCCGACACCGAGGCCAAGCAGGATGGCAGCGGCGACTTCGCCGTTCTTCGCCTCGATCATCGTCGGCTTGCGGCTGGTGCGCGAAGACACCTCGTCGCGCACGGCCTTGAGGCCGGAGGCATCGATCAGATCGGTCTTGTTGAGAACGATGAGATCGGCAGCCGTCAGTTGATCCTCGAACAGCTCCTCGATCGGGCTTTCGTGATCGAGATTGTCGTCCTCGACGCGCAGCGCATCGACCTTGTCGTGGTCGTCGGCAAAGCGGCCAGCGGCAACGGCGGCGCTGTCGACCACGGTGACGACGCCATCGACGGTCACTTCGCTGCGGATATCCGGCCAGTTGAAAGCGGCGATCAGCGGCTGCGGCAGGGCAAGGCCCGAGGTTTCGACGATGATGTGGTCAGGGCGGTTTTCACGCTCGAGCAGCTTCGTCATGGTCGGGATGAAATCGTCAGCCACGGTGCAGCAGATGCAGCCATTGGTAAGCTCGATGATGTCGTCCTCGGTGCAGGCCTCGGCACCGCAGCCCTTCAAGACATCGCCGTCGACGCCGAGATCGCCGAACTCGTTGATGATCAGCGCGATGCGCTTGCCGTCGGCGTTCTGCAGCAGGTTGCGGATCATCGTCGTCTTGCCGGCGCCGAGGAAGCCGGTGATGACGGTCGCCGGGATCTTGCCCTGGTTGGCTCTCGCAGTGGTCATGGATCAACCCTTCATTTTCAGCGGCAAACCGGCCGCGACAAAGTAAACTTCAGCGGATTTCTCCGCAACGATCTGGTGAAGCCGGCCGGCATGGTCGCGAAACTCGCGGGCCATGCGGTTCTCGGGCACGATGCCGAGGCCGACCTCATTGGAAACAAAGACGAGGCGCGCCCGCGCCTCAGGCAGATACGCAACAAGGGCGGCGAACTCCGCCGTCATGTCGCGCTCTTCCAGCATGAGATTGGTTACCCATAGCGTCAGGCAGTCGATCAGGACCACATGGCTGGGATCATCGATGCGTCTGAGGATGCCGACGAGATCGAGCGGCTCCTCATGCGTCGTCCAGCCCTCGCCGCGGCGCGTCCGGTGATGGTCGATGCGCTCGCGCATTTCGTCGTCCCAGGCGCGGCCCGTGGCGACATAATGCATGGTGAAGCCGGACGCTTCGACGAGCCTCTCGGAAAAGCTGGACTTGCCGGAACGGGCGCCGCCAAGGACCAGCACGGGCCCGGCGCTGAGACTGCTCATCGTGGCTGCCTCAACATTCCCAAATCAGCCGTCGGTGGCAAAAGCCATCGGACGCGCCACGGGCGCGTTCTTGAAAACATCTGCGAGCCAAAACAACCTCCGTGATGGCGTTGGAGACAAAAGTCCCCTCGGGCGGAATGCCCATGCCGGATGGCAGGTCTCCTGGCTCACGGCGTCACGGGCCGAACATCGCCTCGCCCTTAAAGGGCAAGGTTCCGATGTCAGGGCCCGAGCGGCCCGCCTCACCTTCCCGGCGTCTTTCCGGTGCCACAGCGAACCTTTGCGCGTCGTCTCCGACGCATGGGTGCTGTGAGGGACATCGTGAAAGGCGGACGATTCGTAGAAGAAGAGGCGTCCAAACCCGGCTGATCACGATGCCACGCCAGTGGCTTTTCCGGCTTGATCCCCGACCTGCCCCGATTGCCCGTGCAACCGGCCGACAGCCCGGCACCAAACCCGATGGCGAACCCTGACCGTTCTACAGTCGCGGGGTCGGCTGCGATAAGGATGCCCGATTTGGGTCCATCCGTCACATTCCCAATTATCCCCCCAGATCGCCACGACAAGGGGGAACCATCCAACACCTGATGATTAGGAAGCGGGCAGCCCAAAGTCAATCGACGCATGCGACGCCTCCCCGGCCGAGTTGCGCCACGCGACGATTTGTCGGGCGTCAGGCACGACGGCGGTGTGAGCGGAACCGATGTCGAAACCTAATGCTATGGATAGCAACCTGCTGCTAACACGTGTGTCAAAGTGCCGGGGGCGAATCTCGCCAGAAAAGGAACTTTTCGAGTGGATACCGACCTGCGCCGCGTCGTCCTCATCGTCTCCCTGTTGAACCTCGGCTATTTCGGGGTCGAACTCCTTGTCGCGCTTTCCATCGGCTCGGCGTCCCTCATGGCCGACAGCGTCGACTTGCTCGAAGACGCCTCCGTCAACATGCTGATTTTCTTTGCTCTGGCCTGGACGACGCGAACCCGCGCGCGAGTCGGCCTGGCGATGGCGTTCATTCTGCTGGTACCGGCGCTGGCCTTCCTTTGGACGGCCTGGGCGAAGTTCATGGATCCGGTCCCGCCAGAGCCCTTTGCCCTGTCCCTGACCGGACTTGGGGCGCTGGTGGTCAACCTCTTCTGCGCCTATCTGCTCGTCGCCTACCGTCACACGAGCGGCAGCCTCACGCTGGCAGCATTTCTCTCGGCCCGCAACGATGCCTTCGCCAATGTGGCCATCATCGCCGCGGGTCTGGCGACAGCCTACCTGTGGCAGTCGGCCTGGCCGGACCTGATTGTCGGCTTGGGGATTGCCCTGATGAACCTGGATGCCGCGCGGGAAGTCTGGGAAGCCGCAAGCGAGGAGCACGATGTCGCAGCGTAGTTCCCCCGGGGACCTGCTGGCTGACCCTTGCCGCGTCCCTAGTGCCTGAGCAACTCGTCCAGCCAGCGACGATCGAGCACAGCCTCCAGCTCGTTCGCGACATCGTCGAGCGCCGCATCGACCGATTGGCGGTAGTTGTTGGCGCCGCCTTCGATGCCGAAACTCTTGAGCAGCGCGCCGCGATAGGCGTCGCTGGTGAAGAGCCCATGCAGGTAGGTGCCCATCACGCGGCCATCGGCCGAAAGGGCGCCGTCGGCGCGATTGTCGATGCGCACCGACGGCCGGCCACAGTCCGCACCTTGCGTCTTGCCAAGATGGATTTCGTAGCCTTCGAGCGCCACATCATGCTCCAGCGACCAGGCGCGGCTGTTGCGCACCGTCTTTTCCGGCGCCATCTCGGTCTCGACCTCGAGCAGCCCGAGACCCTCGACCGCACGTTCGCCGCCCTCGATGCCGAGCGGATCGGTGACGCGCCGGCCGAGCATCTGGTAGCCGCCGCAGATGCCGATGACCCGGCCGCCCCGGCGCACATGACGTTCGAGGTCACGGTCCCACCCTTGCGCACGGAAATCGATGAGGTCGCCGATGGTCGACTTCGACCCGGGAATGACGACGAGGCCAGCGTCTGCCGGAATGGGACTGCCAGGCCGCACGAAGACGAGATCAATCTCCGGTTCGGCGGCGAGCGGATCGAGGTCGTCGAAATTGGCGATGCGCGACAGCACCGGGACGGCAACCTTCAGCGCCCGCCCCTCGCCGCGCGTCAGCTTCTCCAGTACGACGGAATCTTCGGCAGGCAGGCGTGCCGCCGCCTTCAACCACGGCACGACGCCGAAGCAGGGCCAGCCGGTGTAGCCGCCGATGGCGGCAATGCCGTCGTCGAACAGCGTGACGTCGCCGCGGAACTTGTTGATGAGATAGCCGGTCACCATGCGCCGGTCTTCCTCGGGCAGGATCGCATGCGTGCCGACCAGCGAGGCGATCACCCCGCCGCGGTCGATGTCGCCGACCAGCACGACCGGCACGTCGGCCCGTGTCGCAAAGCCCATATTGGCGATGTCGCCGGGCCTGAGGTTGATTTCGGCCGGCGAGCCGGCGCCTTCGACCACCACGAGATCGGCACCGGCCGATATTTGTTCGAAACTCTCCATGACGGCGCCCAGCAGCTTGGGCTTGAGCGCCTGATATTCCCGCCCCCTAGCCTGCCCGGCGACCTTGCCCTGAACGACGATCTGGCTGCCCACGTCCGACTGCGGCTTCAGGAGCACCGGGTTCATGTGCACCGACGACGACACGCGCGCGGCCAGCGCCTGCAGCCATTGCGCGCGGCCGATCTCGCCGCCGTCGTCGGAAACGGCGGCGTTGTTCGACATGTTCTGCGGCTTGAACGGCCGGACCTTCAGGCCCTGATTGGCGGCAAGCCGGCAGAGCCCCGCCACCAATACCGATTTTCCGACATCCGAGCCGGTTCCCTGCAACATGATCCTGCGTGTCATGCGGCCATCGGTAACACTGAAACGGGCAGCGGCAAAGGTCTGTTTCGACACGATTTCGCCGCAATTGACAAAGCCCTTTCACGCATTGTTTCGCGCTTTCGCAAGGCTTGTCGAAAATGTCGCGGCCGATAGCCAGAATGCGACATGGCGTGGCGAGTTTGGCATTCAATTTTTTGCAGCGCACTCCTATATCAGCGGCATAGCAACACGCCCCGGAGGATAGGCCTCCGGCCTCTCAAGGTTCATGTCCATGCTGTATATTTTCAGCAAGCCCAATTTCGTTCAGATCGCCTGGAACTCGAAGGTTCCGTCCAGCCAGTCGCGCGTACGCAACCTCGTCGTCGACGCGCCCTTCGGCCCGCTCGGCGTCATCCGCACGTCGAACGTCGGCTAACGCCAGCGATCGGGGCGGAAGCCCCTTCGAGCTCTCCTCCCAGAGCCTCCTCCACCGCCCCTCCGGGGCGGTTTTTTTATGTCCGGCATTGGCCCTGAAATGCGAAGGCCGCATCAACCTCTTCAAGAGGGATGCGGCCGCCAAAAAACGCCTGGTCACTTCGGAAAAACACACCGAAGGTTCGCTCAAAGTCCGGGACGCACAAACCTGATCCGGACCGGCGGCAGTCCCCCGCCGCGAGAAGAACAATTAGCTGGACATCGTTACCGGATGGTTAGTGAGGATTTAACCAAAGATGAATTCCGGACTTTTTTGTAAATTTTTCGCGACATGCGCGCCATTTGGCGTGACGCAATCACGACAGGAAACGTCAGGATCTCGACAGGGTTCTGAGGTCCGTGGCGCCCAGCGCCATTTTTTGCGGCAAGAATTGTCGCTATTGCTTAAATTCGGGGTCTCTCACGCACAAAATACGCGCTTCGGCGATGTCGCAGACAGAACGCACGAGACCCCGTCCTTCCCGGTCAACCGATTGAAGAGGTTGATTTCTCAGCGAGAAACCTTAGGCTTGGTTTGCGGTATAAGAGGAGATTGGCTGGCGACAGGGTTCCGCGGCCAGGGCTGAATACGAACTCCCGCACCGTCCGCAGCAAGGGTGAACCTTGGCTTGTTTGATGCCGAACCCCCGGCTGCATCGTTGTTTCGGGTGACGGAGGATGTCGCGTCCGCCGTGGATTCCCGTTTGGATCTTGGCTGCAAAATAAGACTGGGAGGTCTTGCAACATGAAGAAACTCCTCGCTTCCACCATTCTCGCCGCTGGCCTCTATGCCATGGCGGGTTCCGCGCAGGCCGCGGAATGCGGTGAAGTCAGCATTGCCGAAATGAACTGGGCTTCTGCCGGCGTCGCCGCCCAGGTGGACAAGTTCATTCTGGAGAACGGCTACGGCTGCACGGTGACGCTGGTCACCGGCGACACCATGCCGACCTTCGCTTCCATGAACGAAAAGGCGCAGCCCGACATGGCGCCGGAACTCTGGGTCAACGCCGTGCGCACGCCGCTCGACGCTGCGATCAAGGAAGGCCGTCTCATCGAAGCCGCCAAGATCCTGAGCGAAGGCGGCGTCGAAGGATGGTGGATCCCGAAATTCCTCGCCGACGCGCACCCGGACATCAAGACGGTGCAGGACGCGCTGAAGCACCCGGAACTCTTCCCGGCACCGGAAGACTCGTCGAAGGCCGCCGTTCACAATTGCCCGTCCGGCTGGAACTGCCAGGTCTCGACCGCCAATCTCTATCGCGCGCTGAACGCGGAGAAGGACGGCTTCCTGCTGGTTGATACCGGCTCGGCTGCCGGCCTCGACGGCTCGATCGCCAACGCGTTCGAAAAGAAGACCGGCTGGCTCGGCTACTACTGGGCACCGACCGCCATCCTCGGCAAATACGAGATGACCCGCCTCTCCTTCGGCGTCGATCACGACAAGGCCGATTGGGACGCCTGCACCGCCGTGCCGGATTGCCCGAGCCCGAAAGTCAATTCCTACCCGGTTTCCGACGTTTACACCGTCGTGACCAAGTCCTTCGCCGACAAGGCGAGCGTCGCCATGGACTACGTCAAGGCGCGCAAGTGGGACAATGGCACCGTCAACAAGGTTCTCGCCTGGATGGACCAGAACCAGGGCACCAACGAGGACGGCGCCAAGCACTTCCTCGCCGAGTTCCCGGATATGTGGACACAGTGGGTGAGCCCGGAAGTGGCCGAAAAGGTCAAGGCAGCGCTCTGACCGAAAATGACGGCAGGCGGACCGTGGAATCGGCCGCCTGCCCGTTCCGGTTTTGATGCCGGGACAGGGAACGATGGGGCGTCCTTGCGGGTTTCGTTTGAACGTTCATCGTCTCAGAGGCGGCGAACCGGGAGCCTTCGCGTCGCTATCAGGTAAGCGGATGACACATTTCGCTGCCACAGTTTAAGTGCCGGGACCCAAAGAGGTCACCCAAGTGTGCGCCGTCATCGAGCCTTTCGATGCCGAGACGCGGCCGGCTTAAAAAAAACTTCCGGCCAAGAAGGGGAAACAAATGGCCTCCATCTGCAGTGTCTTGCCAGCGTTGCTCTGCAAGTTCCCTGCCATTGACGAGAGCACGATCCGGCTCGCCCGCAAGGCTGTCGATGATAGCTTCAAGGGCTTCGTGCGATCCTATGGTAACGCCATCGACACGGTGGTCCAGCCGCTTCAATGGTTCCTGAACTACCTCGAAAGCCTGTTCGTCGGCTCCCCCTGGATTGTGATCCTGGCGGCGATGACCGCGATCGTCTATTTCGGCAGCCGCAACATCAACGTCACCATCGGCACCGCGCTGTCGATGATCGCCATCGGTCTTGTCGGGCTTTGGAATGACACCATGGTCACGCTCGCCATGGTCACCGTCTGCACACTGATCTCCATCCTCATCGGCATTCCGATCGGTATCCTGATGGCGCGCTCGGACCGGGTGCAGTCCTTCGTCAATCCGATCCTCGACGTCATGCAGACGATGCCGAGCTTCGTCTACCTGATCCCGGTCGTCATGATCTTCGGCATCGGCAAGGTGCCGGGGCTGATCGCCGTCGTCATCTACGCGGTGCCGCCGATGATCAGGCTCACCAATCTCGGCATCCGCCTCGTCGACAAGGAAGTGCTGGAAGCGGCCGACGCCTTCGGCTCCTCGACCTGGCAGAAGCTGAAAAACGTGCAGATGCCGCTGGCGTTGCCGACCATCATGGCCGGCATCAACCAGACGATCATGATGTCGCTGGCGATGGTCGTCGTCGCATCGATGATCGGCGTCGGCGGCCTCGGCAAGAACGTGCTGCAGGCGATCGCCAACCAGTTCTTCACCGTCGGCTTCCTCAACGGCTTTGCCCTTGTCGGTATCGCCATCATTTTCGACCGTACCAGCCAGGCCTTCGGCAAGCGGCTGCAAAAGCACTCGGAGGTTATCCATGGCTAGTCACGCGATCGAGGTGAAGAACCTCTACAAGATCTTCGGCCCCCGCGGCGTCGACTTCGTCGATGCCGTCAAGAAAGGCATGGGCAAGGCCGAGCTCAACGAGCAGCACGGCCACGTGCTCGGCCTGCAGGACATCAACATTTCCATGCCCGCCGGCAGCGTCATGGTGGTCATGGGTCTCTCGGGCTCCGGCAAGTCGACGCTGATCCGCCACATCAACCGGCTGATCGACCCGACCGCCGGCGAAGTGCTCTATGACGGCGTCGACGTCTGCAAGATGAACGACAACGATCTGCGCGAATTCCGCCGCCACAAGACGGCGATGGTGTTCCAGAAGTTCGCGCTGCTGCCGCACCGCACCGTGCTCGACAACACGGTCTACGGTCTCGAAATCCAGGGTGTGGAACGCAAGGAGAGCGAGAAGCGCGCCCGCGGCTGGATCGAGCGCGTCGGTCTCAAGGGCTTCGAGAACCATTACCCGAACCAGCTGTCGGGCGGCATGCAGCAGCGCGTCGGTCTCGCCCGCGCGCTGACCAACGATGCCGACATTCTCTTGATGGACGAAGCCTATTCGGCGCTCGACCCGCTGATCCGCGTCGACATGCAGACGGTGCTGCTCGACCTGCAGAAGGAACTGAAGAAGACCGTCGTCTTCATCACCCACGACCTCGACGAGGCGCTGCGCCTCGGCGACAAGATCGCGATCCTGCGCGATGGCCGCGTGGTGCAGCAGGGCACCGGCCAGGAAATCGTGCTGTCGCCGGCCGACGACTACATCACCGCCTTCGTCAAGGAAGTGAACCGCGGCCGGGTGATCAATGTCGAGACGATCATGCGGCCGATCTCCGGCAATGCCGAAGGCGTGCCGCTTGCAACCGGCACGGTACTGGAATCGGCGGCGCGCACGATGACCGCTGCCCGTGTGGGAACCGCCCACGTGGTCGATGAAAACGGCCGCCCGATCGGCGCCCTCGACCTTTCGACGGTCATCGCCGCGATGGTCACGCCGGTCAGCCACGAGGATCGCGCTGCGGCTTGAGACAAGCGATGATTGGGGCAGCGACCGACGCGGCCCCTCATCCGCCAGCCGGCACCTTCTCCCTCCCCGTCATGACGGAGAGAAGGGATTTGCGGCGATGCCGCGCTCCCAATCTCTGACAGGCTGCCCGGCGGTCAGTGCCCGACGACATCCTATCGTTTTCCCGACCTCATCATGGCCGCCTCTGGCGGCGGCCAAGCGACGGACGGCGAACGTCAGCCCTCGTCCCCTCGCCCCGCCTGCGGGGAGAGGGTTAGGGTGAGGGGCAAACCTCAGAAAGTGGTCGGAGAGATCAGTTCGTGGTGGTCGTCGCCGCTGCAGCAGCCGGTTCAGTGACGCTGGCAGCGCTTGCGTCTTCCTTCGGCGGCAGGAACTTGTCGAGCAGCGCGATCATGTCGTCGTCGCGCGACTGCGCCGTCTTGCCGCCCATGACGACGGCGACGAGGCGGGTGTCGCCGCGCTTGGCCGAGGTCACGAGATTGTAGCCGGAGGCGTCGGTGTAGCCGGTCTTGATGCCGTCGACGCCTTCGTAGCGCTTCATCACGCCGTTGTGACCGCGCAGCTTCATGCCACGAAACTCGATCGTCTTGTTGGCGAAGAGCTGGAATTCCTGCGGAAAGTCGCGCATCAGCGCGAGGCCGAGCGTCGCCATGTCGCGCGCCGTCGTCACCTGGGCCGGGTCCGGCAGGCCGTTGGCGTTCTTGAAGACGGTGCTGGTCATGCCGAGCGTCTTGGCCTTGCGGGTCATCATCTGGCCAAAAGCGGTCTCGTTGCCGGCGAGCGTCTCACCGATAACGACGGCTGCGTCATTGGCCGAAAGCACGACCATGCCCATGACCGCTTCGCGCACGGTGATCTGGCGACCGGCGCCGACGGCAAGCTTGAACGGCTCCAGGCTGTTTGCGTGCTCGGAAACCGTCAGCTTCTGGTCCCATTGCAGGGTGCCGCTGCGCAGCGCTTCGAAGGCGAGATAGATCGTCATCATCTTCGTCAGCGACGCCGGGAAGTTCAGCTCGTCGGCATTGTCGGCCTCAAGGATCGAGCCAGTGTCGGCGTTGACGACAAAATGGGCCTGCCCGGCGGCGGCAAAGGATGCGCTGCCAAGCAGCAGGCTTACGGAGACCGCCGCGGACGCGACCATACGGATAAGGGACTGCATATCGTGTTTTCTCGTTTCGACGCTATCGAACGACCTCGGAACGAAAATCGAGATCGAATTATGGAAGACGGACCGCGAAATACGGCAAGGGCCGCGTTTTCCACACGGCCAATATACCCTAGCCTTTTAAGGGCATGGCGACCGGGCGGCAAGCACCTGCGGCAATCGGCGCGCAAATATCGGGACCGGTAATGCCGCGCCTGCCGATCCCGCCCGGGCGGCTCGTCCACCGTTTCACCGAGGTTTAACCTGATTGCGCCAAGGTGCGGATCTCCCAAGGCCGGCCCTGTCCGAACGACAGGACCGCCCGGGGTCATGATCACCGATGCCGAACCGCGTCCCAGTCATTCGTTTTTTAAGCCGCCATGCACCCGAACACAGCCACGGCAGACACCTCCACCGCGCGCCAGCGCGTGCCGGAGGCGTTCGATGCCGGGCTGGCGGAACTCGTCAACGGCCTTGCCGCGCTGCTTTCGGGCCTTGGTCTGTTCCTCATCGTCTTCACGCTGATCCCGTTTCAGGGCGCGGTGACGACGGATCCGAACGCGGCGAACGAAGGCAACATCATCAACCAGGTCGGCTACCTGGTGCTCGGCGCGGTCTATCTCTTCGCCATGCTGCTCACCGTCGACCGCCGGGTGCTCGCCCGCCTCGTCTCTCCGGCCTGGATCGCGATCTTCGCCATCGCCTACCTCTCCTGCCTGCAGTCCTATGACCCGGCCGCCTCCGCCCGCGGCCTGACGCTGAGCCTCGTCGCCATGATCATGGTGGCGGGCGTGCTGGTGCTGCCGAAGAGCGAGCGCGATTTCGTCAACGCCGGCGCCAATGCGATCCTGCTTCTGATCCTGATCGACTACGCCGCTCTCTTCGTGGCACCCGACCGCGCCATCCATTCGGTCTTCGGCGACGAGCCCTGGCATGCCGGTTTCTGGCGCGGCCACCTCCTGCACAAGAACGTCTCGGCGCCGGTCTTTTCCATCCACTGCATGTTCGGCATTTATTGCCTGCGCGCCGGCGCGCCGCTTCGCGGCTGGGCGATCACGCTGCTGGCGGCCAATTTCGTGCTGCACACCGGATCGAAGACGACGATCGGATTCCTGCCGATCGCGATCGGCCTCGTCTTTGCCGGCCGCGCGGTGCGCAGCCCCGGGCTGATGATCCTTGCCCATCTCGCCATGTCAGTGCTGGTCTTCGGCCTGACGCTCGGTACCATCTATTCCGACACGCTGCTTTCGATCACCAAGGGGCTGATCGACGATGCGACCTTCACCGGCCGCGACGACATCTGGAAATTCGCGAGCGCCAGCATCGCCGAGCGCCCCTGGCTCGGCCAGGGTTATGCGAGTTTCTGGCTGTCGCCCGTGATCATGGGCATGGAGGCGAATTTCGAGGCGAGCTGGGACGTGCGCGGCATCGTCACCGGCCACAACAGCTATCTCGACGCGGTGCTGATGTTCGGCCTGCCCGGCGGCATCCTCATGACCACCCTGCTTTTCGTCAAACCGCTCTTCGACTACGCACGGGCCTATCGCCGACCGCAGGGCCGCATCTTCGCCGATTTCTGCGTCATGGTGGTGATCTTCATGACCTACAACGCCATGCTCGAAAGCTTCTTCCTCAATCGCGCCGATCCGATGTGGCTGCTGACGGCACTTGCCGTCTTCGGCCTTGGGCTCGCCGGCCGCATGAGCATGCGCGCCGAACCGGAAGCCTCCCGTCGCTGAACGCTTGCCAAGACATAAAGATATCTTTATATCTTGTTGCAATCTATTCTAGCCGGGAAAAACCGATGACCGCAGCCTCCAATGCCCTCTCCGCTCTCATCGCCGAAAGAGGCGTTCTTCTCGCCGACGGCGCCACCGGCACATCGCTCTTTGCCATGGGCCTCGAAGCAGGCGAAGCGCCGGAACTCTGGAACGAAACGAAGCCGGAGAACATCACCAAGCTGCACCAGGATTTCGTCGACGCCGGCGCCGACATCATCCTCACCAACACCTTTGGCGGCACCCGTCACCGGCTGAAACTGCACCAGGCCGACGACCGCGTGCATGCGCTGAACAAGCGCGCCGCCGAGATCGCCCGTGCGGTTGCCGACAAGGCATCGCGCAAGGTCATCACCGCCGGCTCCGTCGGCCCGACCGGCGAACTCTTGATCCCGCTCGGCGCGCTTTCCTATGAAGATGCGGTTGCCGCCTTCGTCGAGCAGATCGAAGGCCTGAAGGCTGGCGGCGCCGAAGTCGCCTGGATCGAGACCATGTCCTCGCCGGACGAGA
Source organism: Ensifer sp. ENS07 (assembly GCF_014852185.1). NCBI lineage: Bacteria > Pseudomonadati > Pseudomonadota > Alphaproteobacteria > Hyphomicrobiales > Rhizobiaceae > Ensifer > Ensifer sp. ENS07. The sequence continues at coordinate 367,152 of NZ_JACVBE010000002.1, forward strand.
TCCGTGCGGCCGCCGAAGCGGCCGCCAAGGTCGGCCTTCCCTACGTCTATACCGGCTCGTTCGATACCGCCGGCAAGACGATGATGGGGCTGCATCCGAAGGACATCCATGGCGTTGCCACCGAGTTCGGCGACGGCCCGGTCGCCGTTGGCGCCAATTGCGGCGTCGGTGCTTCCGACATTCTCTCCTCGCTGCTCGACATGACGGAGGCAGCACCCGAGGCGACCGTGATCGTCAAGGGCAATTGCGGCATTCCGGAATTCCGCGGCTCCGAGATCCACTATTCCGGCACGCCGCCGCTGATGGCCGAATATGTGCGCCTTGCGGCCGATGCCGGCGCCAAGATCATCGGCGGCTGCTGCGGCACCACCTGCGGCCACCTCGCCGCCATGCGCGTCGCACTCGACGAACACGTGCGCCGCGAACGCCCGACGCTCGACCTGATCATCGAAAAGATCGGCCCGCTGCGCAACAAGACCGCCAACGAAACGGCGGCCGCGCCTGCCCGCGAGCGCCGCAGCCGCCGCGCCTGATCAAGCCAGGCAAGGCAAATCGACAAGCAAACGCCCCGGCATCGAAAGATCCGGGGCGTTTTGTTTATGCGTCGATGTGGCGGCTGTCTTAAAGCGCGGCGTTGTCGAAGGCCTTGGCGTCCGTTGCCCGCTCAGCCACGGGCCTGCCCTTCGCCGCCTCGATGAAAGCTCGGTAGAAATCGAAGGCGCGTCCCATCTGGCGGGACCCTTCCTTGGAGAAGTGCCCGAAGTCCTCGAAGAGCGCGACGCCCTTGTCCTCGATTTTGCAGCTGTCGTCGTCGCAGAGATAGTCCATGAAGCTGACGACGGGATACTCGTCGGCGATATCCGCAACCACGTTCAGGACATCGCGGTCATATTCGCGAACGGTCTTTAGCACCGGCTCGCAGTGCCGGTCCGACAGGCTGAGCAGACGCGCTCTTGCAACGCAGAGCCCGGTATCGCGGCCGTCATGCGGCGTCGGCGCGACGAAGACGGGTTCGAAGCCGTTCGAGCGCAGCCAGGCAAAGGTTGCCCGCAGGCCGTCGATGAGAAGCTTCGTCTCGGTCGTCACCTCGCTGCGGCCATCGACCAGCACCTTCTCCTCCTTCAGGTACTGGCTGAGCTGCGAGGACAGAACGACGTAGCGGATCGACCGGTTGGCAAGCAGGAAACGGCGGACCTCTTCGTTGTAGCGGGCGCAATCGTCGGACCAGTCGCGACCGAGCCGCGGCATGATCGGCGACAGGTTCAAAAACGGCCCGCAATTATTCTTGGCAAGCTGCACTAGTCGCACGTCCGGCTTCGACGCGATAATGCCGTCGACGAGGTGCCGGGCGAAGGAATCCCCCCAGACCGCGACCTCGGGTTTCGGGTTAGAGGCGCAGCGCAGGTCGGCGACGGCATCGCATTTCTTGCCGAGGCCGACGCTCGGCTCCGAAAGCTGCGCAAGTTCGCGGTTCCGGGCGGCGAGACCGTCCGAACCGTCGAGCGTGAAGCCGAAGGCGATCGCCGCCGATCCGGCCGCAAGCGTGGCGCCAAAAACCGCGCGACGGCTGAAGCGGCCCGGCTTGCGGAAGGGCTGCTCGACGAGACGCCAGCTGAGATAGGCAAGTACGAAGCAGAGCGCGATCAGGAGCGCGTAGCCTTCGGCCGGAATGTCCTCGATCGACCGCAAGCGCGCGAAGGCAAAGACCGGCTGATGCCAGAGATAGAGGCTGTAGCTGATGAGCCCGATCGCGACCAGCGGCTTCAGCGACAGCAGCCGGCCGACGACGGTATCGCTGCGGCCGAAGGCGAGAACCAGCGCGGTCCCCAGCACCACCGGCACGGTCGTCCAGCCGGGATAGAAGGCCGATTCCACCACGAACAAATAACTCGCGACGATCGCCAGCAGACCGAGGGCTGACAGAAGCTCGCGGCTGCCTTTCGAAAGATCGAGCTTTTCGACGCCGACGAGCGCAAGCAGCGCACCGACGCCGAGTTCCCAGAACCGGCTTGGCAGCAGGTAGAAATTCGCAGCCGGGTCCAGGTTCGCAAAGACCTGGGTCGCCGCAAAACTCAGGAGCACGAGTGCCGCCACCACCTTCAACAGCGTTGCCCGCGAGAAGCGGTGAAGCAGCAAAAGCAGAAGCGGGAAGACCAGATAGAACTGTTCTTCGACCGCCAGCGACCAGGTGTGCAGCAGCGGCAGCAGCGCCGTGCTCGGCGCGAAATAGCCGGTCTGGTCCCAGAAGAAGAAATTCGAGGCGAACAGGTTCACCGCATAGAGGCTCTTGCCGAAGCTGTTGAGTTCCTCCGGCAGCATCCACATCAGCGCGAAGGGAATAGAGACGGCGCAGACCAGGAGCAGCGCCGGTGCAAGGCGACGGGCACGCCGCTCGTAGAAGCGCGCGATGCTGAAGTTCCCGTCGCTGATCTCGCGGCGGATGATCGCGGTAATGAGATAGCCGCTGATGACGAAGAAGACATCGACGCCGGCAAAGCCGCCAGAGACAAGGCCGAAATCGGCATGGAACAGGAGGACCGGGACGACGGCAAGCGCGCGCAGTCCATCGATTTCGGGTCTGTATTGCATCAGCAGAGGAAACACTCGGTGGCGGGGGCCGCTCGTTAACACAATCTTGACAATGGAACCATTGTCGCGCGGTCCGTATCCACATGCGTGCGTTCCAAGGCTCCCGGGGCATACGCCCGGGAGCGGGACCTGCGGGTAACTAGCAGGCCGAAGATGGCGACACTGGGGCTATCGCCGAATATGCCGGCGCCAGGCATCGAGCCCGACCTCGATATCCTTGCGGCCGAAACCGACGCGGAAGCGATCGGCGGCGACCGGCAGCAGATCGGATACGAAGAGGCTCGACGGCAAGAGCAGCACGCCAGCCTCCTCCACCAGCCCCCGGCAATGGCTCTCGACGCCATCGGCGCCGAGATAGCGGGCAAAGCCGACGCAGCCCCCGTCAGGTGCCCGCCACTCATAGAGATGCGGGAATTCCGCAAAGAAGGCGCCGAGCCTCTCGAGATTGGCGGCAACGAGCGCCCGGTTGCGATCGAGGATAACGGCACGCCCCTTGAGCGCGATTGTCGCCAGCACTTCCGACGGCCGCGAATTGCAGATCGACAGATAGTGCTTCATCTTCTCCATGCGTTCGAGAAGCGCATGGTCGCGGCAGGCGATCCAGCCGATCCTCAGCCCCGGCAGGCCATAGGCCTTGGACATGACATTCAGCGAGATTCCACGGTCAAAAAGTTCGGCCGCCTGCGGCAGGCGCAGCGAGGCGTCACGCTCCAGCCCGCGATAGACCTCGTCGCTGAAGAGATGAATGCCGCGCTCCGCGCAGAGCTTGGCGAGCGCCGCGAAGGTTTCCTGGTCGGCAATGGCGCCGGTCGGATTGTTGGGGAAATTCACACAGATCAGCTTCGTGTTGGGTTTCAACGCCGCACGCACGTCGGCGATATCGAGCCGCCAATTGTTCTCTGGGCGAAGCGGCACGCCGGTCACCGCGCCGGCGATCGTCACCGGAAGGGTCTCCATCGACTGGTAGTTCGGCACCGTCACGATCGCGTGGTCGGCCGGCCCGAGCAGCGCCAGCATGGCGCAATAAAGCCCCTCCTCCGCGCCGGCAAAGCAGAGGATATCGGCAGCCGTCAGCCCTTCATAGGTCGCAGCGATCGCTGCCCTCAGCGCCGGTGCGCCATAGGTCTCGGTATAGCCGAGCGTGATGTTGTCCCAGGCGGCGCGGTCCTCCGCGTCGGCAAGCGCCAGAAGATCGCTCATGCTGGTCGTCTGGCTGTCGCTCGCGGTCATATGGTGGCGGGCGCTGAACTCCCAGCGGGAGAAATGGGTTTCGAGCCGGAAATCGGGCAAGGTCGTCATGGATATTTCCTCCTCTCGCGGCTGAGGAGCACGCGAACGGTTATGGGTCAGGCAAATCCGAAGAGCCGCGAAGCGGTCTCTGTCCGAAATATTGCGCGCAGCAATCAGGGCGCCTCGCCGCGGGCCGCAGCGAGATAGTTGTAGATCGACGCGCGCGAGGCGCCGATGAGGCTGGCAAGGTGATCGACCGCGTTGCGCGTCTGGAAGAGGCCGCGTTCGTCGAGCGCTGCCACCAGCGCCACGCGATCGCCGCGCTTGAGCGCCGAGAGCGCCAGCCCCCGCTCCTTCAGCCAGCCATGCAGGGTCGCGTTGATCTCCTCGCGCCAGTCGCGCGAAAACAGCGCCTGCGGCTTCGGCTGCTCGGCGCCGGCGAAAGCCGAGAGCAGCTTCACCGCCTGATCGATCATCGACATGTCGAGATTGATGCAAAGCAGGCCGACCGCGTCGCCCGTCCCGTCGCGCAGAACGGCTGAGATCGACTTGAAGCGCCGGCCATCCCCGCCGGTCTTCTCATAGGGACCAAGCACTGCGTCAGTGCTGCCGAGGGCTGAAAATTCCTCTTCGATCAGCGAGTCTTCGCCGACCGCGCGACCGGAGAAACAGTTCCAGATCCCCGCGATCGTACCGGTTCGGAGATCGTGCAGCACAACCTCCCCATGCGGATAAAGAAGCGCGCTGATCGCAGCCGCCGTCGGCGCGTGCGTTGCAAGGATCGAGTTGAAGGCGGGTGCTATGGTCATGGCTCGCATATGCCCACACTTGGACCATTTGTCAATATTAGACTATATGTTCAACACCTGCATATTCGCCACCGCTTGCGCACCCGTGACCGCTGGCCTATCCCCAATGAAAGAGAGATTCGCTGCTTGCAGCGGTTCAACGTGCCACACCGCGCCCTTGCGTCCCGCAGAACGCACCGCGCGGCCGCAGACGGGAGACAGTGACATGAACGCCGGCCCAGCCTCCATTCCCGACCGGGACACCGTCGCCGAAAAGTTCGGGAGTTTCAGCGAAGCCGACCAGTCCTTCCTGCGCCTGCTGATGGAAAACCCCGAGCAGGACGAGCGCCTAATGGACGGCCTCTACCGCCACCTCGACATCGCCTCGGAGGCGAAGTTCCTGAATTCGCTGAAACTCGAAAAGCTCGGCCAGTGGCTCGGCAGCCATGCACCGGCGCGGCTGCAGATGCGCCTGATGGAAGCCGGACGCTCCAGCCAGCATGCGGCCTACCAGGCGTTCAAGGCGGGCCTGTCGAAAGCCGGTGGGCTGGAACGCGCCTTTCCGAAGGCTTGAGGCGACAGGGGATCGACGCTCGCGCGTGACGGGTGCCCCTCACTGTCCTGCCGGACATCTCTCCCCGCAGGCGGGGAGAGAGCCGCTAGGCGCACCCTCCGGTGCCAGGCCTCAACGTCAGCGACAATCTCAGCCTTCACGATGGGCGAAACGGTTGCCACTTGTTCCCCTCTCCCCGTCATAACGGAGAGAAGGTGCCGGCAGGCGGATGAGGGGCAAACCCTGACCACGCGGTTGAGGGCTGCCCCCACCCGACATCACTTGCCGGAACCGCCGAGCCCCTTGGAGAGCCGCACCAGATTGACGAATTCGCTGCGATAGCCGAACGGATCGGCGCCCTTGGCGGCTGCGGCGAGATCGATGACTGCGTCATAGGAATAGTCAGCGAGCGCCGTCACGCCTGCAAGCTTCTGCCCGAAGGCCGCCACTGCCACCGAGAAGCGCACGTCATTGGACGCCTCGGCGAGCGACGGCACCGCATTCGCCTCGGTCACCGGCGTGGTGATCAGCTCGCTCTTGTCGCCGTCCGGCTTCTTGTAGCGGATTTTCAGGAAAGCAAGTTCGCCGCTGTTCGGGCTTACCTCTGCCACCGACTTTTCCGCCTCTGCATAGCGCAGGTCGTCGTTGAGCACCGCTGGGCTGCCCTTCGGCGTCACCTCGTAGATCGCCGTCACGCTGTGACCGGAACCGATGTCGCCGGCGTCCACCTTGTCGTTGTTGAAGTCCTCGCGCTTCAAGGCGCGTGTCTCGTAGCCGATCAGCCGGTATTCGGCGATCGCGGCCGGATTGAACTCCACCTGCAGCTTGACGTCCTTGGCGATCGGGAAGAGCGAGGACCCCGCCTCCTCCACCAGCATCTTCTGCGCCTCGGCCAGCGTATCGATATAGGCGGCCGTGCCGTTGCCGTTCTGGGCGATCGTCTGCATCAGCGCGTCGTTATAATTGCCGCGGCCGAAGCCGAGCACGGAGAGGAAGATGCCGCTTTTGCGCTTCTCCTCGATCAGCCGCTTCAGGTCCTCGTCGCTCGACGGGCCGACATTGAAGTCACCATCCGTCGCCAGCATGATGCGGTTGACCCCGCCCTTGACGAAGGCCTTCTCGGCAAGCCCGTAGGCCGCGTCGATGCCTTCCGCACCGGCGGTCGAGCCGCCGGGCTGCAAGGTATCGATCGCAGCGAGGATCTTTGCCTTGTCCTTGACCGCCGTCGGCTCCAGCACGGTTCCGGCGTTGCCTGCGTAGGTGACGATCGATACCGTATCCTCGGGCTTCAGCTTCTCGACCAGCAGCCGGAAAGCGCCTTTCAAGAGCGGCAGCTTGTCGGGCTCGTCCATCGAGCCCGATACGTCGATCAGGAAGACGAGGTTCGCCTTCGGCGCTTCCGCCGGCACGACGTCGTAACCCTTGATCGCCACATGCATCAGCCGCGTGCCGCCATTCCACGGCGTCGGCGTCAGCGTCACCGTCGCCTTGAAGGGTTCGGCAGCGCTTGCCGGCCTCGGCCAGTCATAGGGAAAGTAGTTGACCATCTCCTCGACCCGCACGGCGTCGCGCTCGGGCATCTGCCCTTCCATCAACGAACGGCGCACGAAAGCATAGGATGCCGTGTCGACGTCGACCGAGAAGGTCGAGACCGGATCGGTCGCAACGCTCTTCACCGGATTGGCGTCGGCCTTGCCGAAGCGCTCGCGGTTTTCCACGGGTGCCGGCTGCATCTCATCCTGAACCGTGGGCGCCGGCAGGTATGTCATCTGCGGCTGGGCACCGCCGACGGCCGAGAGCGGAGCGACGCTGTCGCGCGCAACACTGTTGGCCATCGCATCGGCCTGCGCGGCAGGGGCCGCAACCTCGCTCTCGGCCTCGACGGTCGCGGGCGCCTCCACGGTTTTCGCTTCCTGCTGGCGCGCGCGTTCGTCGGCGGCCGCCTTCCTGGCGGCGACCTGGGGCTCCGGCTTTTGCCGCGCCTCTTCCTTGGTGAGTTCACCCTTCAGCGCGATCTCCTGCGCAGGCTCGCCGAAGGGCGCACCGTCACGCGTGAATTCGAACGTCAGGAAAGCGGCGGCGGGCACGACGAGAAGGGTTGCCAGTGCCGATCCTGCAAGCAGTTTCCGGTTCATGATGGGGCTCCATATCCGGTTGAAGATGGAGCTTTGACGAACCGGGCGAACCGATCCTTGGGTGGCATTCGAATTTTCTTGCGGCTCGTCGAAGGCCTGCATGGCCAAGGCGAGCGCACGGGCGCGCGCTTCCGCAGAAGCCTTCGGCGGGCTCATCCGGCCAAGCTTTTCGAAATCGTCGCTCATGGTCACACTGCCTCCTTGCCGAGCAATGTCTTCAGGCGCTTGCGCGCTTCATGCACATGCCAGGATATGGTTGCCTCCGAACAGCCAAGCACGTCGGCGGCCGCCGCATGGCTCAAGCCTTCGGCATAAACGAGCAGCACCGCATCGCACTGCTTTTCCGGCAGTTCCCGGACCGCGGCCCAGAGCGCCTCGCGCTGCTCTTCGTCGGGATCCTGAGGGGGCGCTGCCGTCGCCTGCTCGCTGGCATAGGCCTGCATGCGGCTGTGATCGCGCACCTGCCGTCGCCTATGGTCGCGCGCGGCGTTCAGCGTCAGCGTATAGAGCCAGGTGCGAAACCGGCTGGTGCCGCGAAAGCCGCGAATGGCGGCACCCAGCCGCAGGCAGACATCCTGGGCGATGTCCTCTGCGTCAGAGACGTTGCCGGACCATCGCCAGGCGACCGCATGGACAAAATCATAGTGTCGCTCGACCAGCTGGCCGAAAGCCTGTCGGTCTCCAGTTACCGCCTTTTCGACGAGTTCAGCGTCCAAATCCGTGCCCGCCCTCACCTCATTTGAACCTTAGACGTTGCAGGCTGCCCGTTCCTTGGGTGGGCGGCACATTTTTTTTCGCGGGAGGAGGAAAAGTGTGCGGTTTTCTGCCCGCATCCCGCGCCCAAGGAAAGTCAGCGTGGAAATTTTCCGACGACAGCGATGATCGGCCCCATCGGAAACAGCCGATCGTGGCGGTTGATATCAGGCGCATAGACGCTCGAAATCGTGCCGTCGAGGAAGAGCGCATTGGGGCAATCCAATGTATCGCGAAACAGCGTCGCGAAATCGTGGAACCGCACCGGGCGCTTCGAGACGACGAAAACCACCTCGCCCTCGGCCGTCACGCCGACGCCGTTGCGGGTCTTGTAGCTGGTGCTGTCGGGCAGAAAGCGCGGATGCAGCTTGCCGTCGATGACCAGCATCGGCCCGGATTGCGTGGCAAATCGCGGCGTGAGCCTGGCGTCGCGATAGGCGTCCGCCGCAATTACCCCCGCTTTGCCGTCGTCGACATAAAACACCCCGTTCGGCAAAAGGTGGAAATTGCCCCAGCCGGAATTGGTGTTGAGCGGCGCCTGCTCGCGCCCCTCCTCGATATGCAGGCCGACCGGCGACAGATCGTCGTGATACATGCCGCCGTTCATGGCGAAGCTCATATATTCTTCGCGATGGCGCAGTTCGAGCGACAGCGCCCGGAAGGAGCGGAAGGGCACGCCCGCCTGATCCTTGTTGTAGAGGCGGATATCGGTTGTCGCCGGATCGAAGCTGCAGGCGACATAGTCCTGGCCAAGGTGGCTGACATCGCGGCAGGCGCCGAGCGCAGGCCCGGCAAGACCGGCCGAAAGAACGGCACCGACGAGAAAGGGTTTTGGAAAAAGCGGCATGGCGAAAGGTCCAATCGAATCAGCCGCCAAGCATGCCTGAGATTGCGGCTTATTCTGGCGCGGGCACAGGCGAAATCATACGCTTGGCGACTAGCCGCCGACGATCGCCGCCATGGTGGTGACGAGACCGGCGATGCCGGCGAGACTTGCAAGGCCGAAGATCGCGCAAAGGCAGGCAAAGCCCCCGACGCCTGCAAGCAGATAGGATTTGGGATCGCGGTTCAGCACATCCTGCGACAGCGACAAAAGCAGCCGCTTTTCTCTGAGCGTCGTTGCCACCTTCACCGCATGGCGCCTCGCTTCTTTCTGGACCTCGCCGTAATTGTTGCCGATCGCCCAGAACGTGAGGAACAGGCCGAGCGCGCTGACGGTAAGCGCAAATTTCCTGAGGATGTCGATGGCATCGGGCAGAAGATCGCCGGTGAGAACCGAGCGGTCCACCAGCGCATCGAAGCCGGCAATGCAGGCGGTGATGACGGCCGCATGGCCGGCGCCGATCGCCAGCAGACGCTTGAAAGCGTCCCCCAAAACCTGGCTGTTGGCCGCGTGAATACTGTCAAGCCGAGATATCTGCGCTTGCACGTCCTCGCGCGACAGGTGCGGAGGATAGTTGCTCACGGATACGACTGGGCTACCTCTCATACGATGGACTCCAACGCCACGCCGTCCAGATCGTTATAAATTCGATAATATTACCTTTCCACGACACCTCCAATTTTAGTCATTTTGGAGATTTGCACCATCTTTGCGCGCCAGAGTGGAGACCGGCGCTCACACTTCAAGCGCAGACATATGGAAGCGCAACTGCTCGGGCGGGTAGCGATATTGGCTCCCGATGGGACAGGCAGCGCGCGACAGACAGCCATTCGCAAGGCAGCCGGCCCTGCCCGCGTCCGTGCGCAGATGGCCACGACAACGCCCGACATCGAAGCGTTCCCCTGCAAGCGCCGACGCCGGACAGCCTGAGATGCACGGCTTTTCGAGACAGTGGTCGCAAGGGTGGCTGGCGCTCGCTTCACCCGTCTCGCCAAGCGGGATACCGAAAGCAAGTGCGCCGCGGTAGCCGTGCCACAGGCCGAAACGCGAATGGATGAGAATGCCCAGCGGAGACGGTTTCAGGCCTTCGGCCCTCATCGCCCACTGCTGGAACGGCTGCCACGGGGGATCCGACGGAAAGAAGGGGGTCGCCCCCTGCTCGCCGGCGACCGGATTGATGACGGCCTTCGACCAATTGTCGAGCGGATCGGCGCCGCCGCCATCCGACCGGGCTTGCCGCCACGCGCTGAACGGTTGCCACAGCGAACCGCCGATATTGCCAATCAGCACCACGCTTGCCGCAAGGCGGCCATCGACGAGCAGCGGTGCGACCTCACCGGAGGCGAAATTCACGGTTCCGCGCAAAAAAAGACCGTGCGGCGCCAGCGCCGCACGGATCGTTTCGATTGTCTTGTCCGCTGTCGCGGAAGGCGCCGTCATTTCGGTTTCGGCCCCTGGTGTTCGTAATGCGGGCGCCAGACCTCCTTCTGGATCATGTCGGCCACCTGCGCCGCGCCGCCTTGCTCCCTGGCTCGCTCGGGACCCTTTCAGGTGAAAGCGTCCGGCATCGAGTCCTTGCGGCTGGCGATGAACGCCTTCAGCTTTTCGTCGATCTCGGGATCGAGGTAAGGCGCCTCGTAATGCTCCAGCCAACTGCGGCAAAGGGCATTGGCGCGTTGCTCGATGCGCTTTTCGCCTTCCACTTCCCACTGTTCGAAGGAATTGTTGTCGGCGAGCGGCGAACGGTAGAACGCCGTCTGGAAGTTGGCCTGGGTATGCGCGCAGCCGAGATAGTGGCTGCCCGGACCGACTTCGCGGATCGCGTCCAGCGCCTGGGCGTTTTCCGAGAGGTCCACGCCTTCGGCCATCTTCTGCATCATGCCGAGCTGGTCCTGGTCGATCATGAACTTCTCGTAGGACGAGATCAGACCGCCTTCGAGCCAGCCGGCAGCGTGCAGCACGAAGTTGGTGCCGGCAAGAAGCGTCATGTTCAGCGTGTTGGCCGATTCGTGCGCTGCCTGCGCGTCCGGAACCTTGGAGCCGCAGAGCGAACCACCGGTACGGAACGGAAGCTTCAGGCGACGCGCGAGCTGGGCTGCGCCATAGGAGACGAGCGACGGCTCCGGCGTGCCGAAGGTCGGCGCGCCCGACTGCATCGAGATCGAGGCGGCAAACGTGCCGAAGAGCACCGGCGCGCCCTTGCGGATGAGCTGGGTGAAGGAGGCGCCAGCGAGAACCTCTGCAAGGATCTGCGTCAGCGTGCCGGCAACCGTCACCGGACTCATGGCGCCCGACAGGATGAACGGCGACAGCACGCAGGCCTGGTTATGGCGGGCGTAAACCTTGAGCGCGCCCACCATGGTCTCGTCGAAGACCATCGGCGAGTTGGCGTTGATAAGGTTCAGCGTAACGCAGTTGTTTTCGACGAAGTCGTCGCCGAAGACGATCTTCGCCATGGCAATCGTGTCTTCCGCCCGCTCCGGCGCCGTCACCGAGCCCATGAAGGGTTTGTCGGAATATTTGATATGGCTGTAGACCATATCGAGGTGGCGCTTGTTGACGGGGATGTCGACCGGCTCGCAGACCGTGCCGCCGGACGAGTGCATCGACGGCGCCATATAGGCGAGCTTCACGAAGTTGCGGAAATCCTCGATCGTCGCATAGCGGCGATTGCCTTCCAGATCGCGCACGAAGGGCGGGCCGTAGACCGGCGCGAAGATCGTCGCCTTGCCGCCGACCTGGGCGCTGCGCTCCGGATTGCGGGCATGCCAGGTGAATTCGGACGGTGCCGTTTTCAGAAGCTCGCGGCAGAGACCCTTGGGGAAATGCACGCGCTGGCCGCGCACGTCGGCGCCGGCCTGCTTCCAGAGTTCGAGCGCCTCGGCGTCGTCACGGAACTCGATGCCGATTTCCTCGAGGATCGTATCGGCATTGCGCTCGATCAGTTGCAGGCCTTCCTCGTCCAGCACCTCATATTCGCGAATCTTGCGCTGGATATAGGGCAAAGACGGCCCCGGGCCGCCGCCGGTGCGCGATGCGCGCCTTGCTGCTGCTCCCCGTCCCTCGCCGCGTGCGCGGCGACCGCCGCCTTCAACCGCGCCCTGATCTGTCACGTCGCTCATTCGCTTTTCCTCTCCCGCGCATCACTTTTTGCGCCTTCAAGCATCATTTGACCTTAATGCTACCAAGCATCGGGGGCCTTGCGGGTCTCAATGCGCCAAGGCGTGGCGCAACTCGAACACTGCCGAGCGGCGACAAGAGGGCGCAAAAACCGCGTGGCGCGAATATATTGTTTTTGTTAAGAATATACAGGCGGCAAAAGAAGCCGCCCTCCCGTCGCTTTTTGTCATATGCGACGTCGCTTTCGAAAACAGATTTTTAGACATCGACCGCTATGGATTGATGGACGCGTCCGAAAATTTCGCGCGACCGTGCCAGGAACCGAGGAACCCCAATATGGCAGACGATGAAATCATTCTCGAGGACCTTTCCGACGAAGAACTCGTGCAGCAGATGCACGACGACCTCTATGACGGCCTGAAGGAGGAAATCGAGGACGGGACCAACATCCTGCTCAAGCGCGGCTGGACGCCTTACGACGTCCTGACCCAGGCGCTGGTCGAAGGCATGCGCATCGTCGGCATCGACTTCCGCGATGGCATCCTGTTCGTGCCGGAAGTGCTGCTCTCGGCCAACGCCATGAAGGCCGGCATGACCATCCTGCGCCCGCTTCTCGCCGAAACCGGCGCGCCGAAGCTCGGCAAGATGGTGATCGGCACCGTCAAGGGCGACATTCACGACATCGGCAAGAACCTCGTCGGCATGATGATGGAAGGTGCGGGCTTCGACGTCGTCGACCTCGGCATCAACAACCCGGTCGAAAACTATCTCGAAGCGATCGAGCGCGAGCAGCCGGATATTCTCGGCATGTCCGCGCTTCTGACCACCACCATGCCCTACATGAAGGTCGTCATCGACACGCTCAAGGAAAAGGGCCTGCGCGACGACTACGTCGTTCTCGTCGGCGGTGCGCCGCTCAACGAGGAATTCGGCAAGGCCGTCGGTGCCGATGCCTATTGCCGCGATGCGGCGATTGCGGTCGAAACCGCCAAGGACTTCATGAAGCGCAAGCACAACCGCCTGGCCGGCTGAGCTTCGGACAATCCGAAATGACAAAGCCGGCCGCGTGGGTGAAATCCGCGGCCGGCTTTCCTATGTCTGGCGAGCGTGCCTGGCAGGTTTGCCGGGTTAGTTGACGGAGTTTGCCACCTTCTTGCCGGCCGACTGTGTCGCGTTGACCGTGTTTGCGGTATCCTGTCCGATGCCGCGGATGGTGTTGCCGCAGGCGGTAAGCGTCGAAAGGGCGACGAGAACGGCGCCGACGGTTGCAAGGGTCTTTACTGTCATGGTCAGGGTCCTTCCCGCTGATAGCCACATGGAATCAAGATGGAAAAAGTATCGCCCGCAATAGAACGTGCACAACCGGAAAAAGTTCACGTGATCGGTTGCGGCGCCATCGCCCGCGAAATCCTGGCGATCTGCGAGGCGAACGGGCTTGGCCATATCGACCTCAACTGTCTGCCCGCCATCTGGCACAACACGCCCGACAAGATCACCCCGGGCATTCGCGACGCCATTGCCAAGGCCCGCGCCGAAGGCTTCGAGCGCATCTTCGTCGCCTATGCCGACTGCGGCACCGGCGGCCAGCTCGACCGACTTCTGGAGGAGGAAAAGGTCGAGCGTATCCCCGGTCCGCACTGTTACTCCTTCTTTGCCGGCAACGATGATTTCGCCCGCCGTTGGGACGACGACCTCACCGCCTTCTTCCTCACCGACTTTCTCGCCCGCCAGTTCGAGGCCTTCGTCATCGAACCGCTCGGCCTCAACCGGCACCCGGAGCTCCGGGACATGTATTTCGGCCACTACCGCAAGCTCGTCTATCTCTCGCAGCAGGAGGATGAAGGCTTGCAGGAGAAGGCGAGGAAGGCCGCCGAGCGGCTCGGGCTCGAATACGAATATCGGTTTACCGGTTACGGCGATCTGACGACGTCGCTGCTGACGGCGTGAATTAGCGACATCATCAAGCTGAAATCGCAGACCCGAAACAGAGACTTTACGTCGAATCCAATATAGGGTACCCCCCTATATAATATTGGAGGCATCGACATGGGCAATCACGACCGCGACCATCATCACCACCACGGACACCACGGGCATTCGCATGACGACGCGCGCGTGCTCGCGGCCAGCCATGATCACGTCTTCCTCGGCGGCAATCACGAGCGTAACGAGCGGCGGACCTGGATTGTCATCGCGGTGACCGCAACGATGATGGTGATCGAGATCGCAGCAGGTCAGATCTTCGGCTCGATGGCGCTGGTTGCCGATGGCTGGCACATGTCGACCCATGCGGCCGCGATGCTGATCGCAGCGCTTGCCTATCTCTATGCACGCAAGCATTCGAACAATCGCCGCTTTACCTTCGGCACGGGAAAGCTCGGGGACCTCGCCGGCTTTTCGAGCGCCATCGTGCTGGCCCTGATCGCGCTTCTGATCGGCTGGGAGAGCCTGCGCCGCCTCAACGCTCCGGTGACGATCGATTTCAGCGAGGCGATCCTCGTCGCTGTTGCCGGCCTCATCGTCAATCTCGTCTGCGCCTGGCTCTTGAAGGACGATCACGACCATCATCACCACGATCATCACGGCCACCACCATGGGCACCATGGTGGGCAGGATCGCAACCTGCGCGCCGCCTATCTGCACGTCCTTGCCGACGCGCTGACCTCGGTGCTCGCCATCGTCGCCCTTGGTCTCGGCGCAATCTATGGCTGGCTGTGGCTCGATCCCGCCATGGGCGTCGTCGGCGCACTTGTCATTGCGCGCTGGTCCTTCGGCCTCATTCGCGATACCGGCGCGACATTGCTCGACTATATCCCCGATGGCGAAGACCTGCCGGACGAGATCGGCGAGATCGTCGCCAGGGAAGACGCCGAGATCGTCGATCTGCACGTCTGGCAACTCGGGCCTGGCCACCACGGTGCAATCGTCTCGCTCGTCGCCGACAACCCGCGGGCACCGTCCTATTATCGCGAAAAGCTTGCCGCCATTCACGATTTGTCGCATGTGACCGTGGAGGTGGAACCACGGGCCGCATAGCGGCGGCGCCCGAAACCGGAGTTTGCGATGACCCATACCATCCGCGAGAAACAGAAGCTCATCAACAGGGTCCGGCGCCTGCGCGGCCAGATGGAGGCGGTCGAGCGGATGCTGGAGGAGGAGAAGGGCTGCGCCGAGGTCATGCAGGTGATCGCCGGCATCCGCGGCGCGGTCAACGGGCTGATGGCGGAAGTGGTCGAAGACCATATCCACATGCATGTCGCCGCAGCCGAGCTGTCGCAGAAGGACCGGGAGGAAGCGGCGGCCGAACTGGTGGATGTGGTGCGCGCCTACCTGAAATAGCGTCGCTGCCGCGCACTTTGCCAAGGTCACCGTTGCCGCCGAGAACCATGCTGTGCTCGGCGATGGCGACCGGTCATGCTTTCTGCCAGCTCACAGACTGACCGCGAAGTCCTGCCGGCCGCAACAGCACGTCGTCCGCCTGATCGCCGGTGATCACGTTCCGTCAGAGGCCGACGATCCGGCTTCCGCCCGGGCCCCCTCATTGCCGGGCCCCTTGCCAGGTCCCCTTCTTCGCCGTCTGAACTCTTAATTTGAAACCATGTTCGCGCCAGCCCGTTTAGCTGGCGTAACTCATCCCTGACGCTTCCTCAGCCGCCTGACAATTGGCCGTCTTTGCGCCAAGCACGGAGCCAGAACGCGGGAGCGTCCCATGACCAAGAATTTCACGAACGACAAAAAGAGACTGCTTCACGGCTGGGATGCGGTCTACGATCTCGAAGAGTTCATTCTGGCCTATCACTTGGCACCGCTGGCAGCGCGTGACATCTTCGCAAAAGTCGGCCCGCGCAGGCTCGATCTGGCGAATGCGATGGATGCGCGCAGCACAGCGACGGGCGACGAAGCGAAACGCGCGCTCGGCCAAAACATACCTCCCGGTGCTTGAGTGAAGTTCGTTGCGCTGGCGCGACAACGCGTGCAGGGTGCTTCATCGACGGCGATTGAAGCGGGCGCCGTCGCCTACGGGCCTTCGTGCCTAGGCCCCAACCAAAGGAGGACGCAATGTCTTCCAGCAATCCAGAACATTATCTTCACTCCGACGACCTCAGCCTTCTGGTCGAGGTACTCGCCGCTGCCGGCTACTACGGAACGACCGCGACGGCAGACCCGGGCGGACGGCTTGCCGCCACGCGCTTCCTGATTGCGGCACTTGAAAGCGGCGTCGACAGCCACGCCACTCCGGAGGCGGCGCTGGCCGAGCCGGGCACTGCCGCGGAGTTTCCGAGGGCCCCTTCCCGTCCGGCGCCTTATGAGCAATTCAGACAGGCTGCAGTTGATCGAAAGACCGGCAGCGTGCCCCGCTGAGCCACCATCGTGGGTTTCCAGCCCACCCATCTAACCCCTATCTTCCGGCGGCCGGGGCGGAAGCTGGATCGTGCCCCTGCGTATGCGGTCTTTGAGATTGAGAATATCGAGAAGATCATCCGCTTCGTCGCGCGGCAAGTTGGACATCAGATAACCGTCAACAACAACCGGTTGCCCGGTGAAGACATCGACAACCGCCCAAACATTGTTGGCTTCGACCTTGAGACCGTACCTTAGTGTTGTCATCAGCCCAGTCCGTAATCGGGGTTTACCGCCTGCCCTTGCTCAGCCACATGCGGCATGGCGGGGCGATCGCTCGCATTGCCCTGAGGTGGCCTGAAGGCCCAGACAAGAAAAACCGACAGGGCGACCAGAAACAGTGAGAAGACCAAACGGGAGGACATCGCGCCTCTCCTTCATCGAATGAGGCCATCGCGGCTGGGGGGTGTCACGCGGCTGGGGAAAGAAAGCGCGCAATAACCTTCTGCAGGGTCTCGGCAGCCACTCGGTTCAGCGCGACCTCGATCTGGCCGTCGTCGCATTCCAGGCAGAGAGTGCCGATCAGCGGCGCCTTGTGCAGGGTGATGATTTCGCTCTGGTAGAGTTTGTTCGGCTCGGACATGACAGTCTCCAGTTCCAAGCGACGAGCTTAACACATCCTCGATCGGCACGTGGCTTTTATCACGCGAGCAGCGAGAAACTCGGGAGAAACACCGGCGTCGCGCCAAAAACACTTTAAATCTGCGCCGGCCGACACACGCGCCTCAATTGAAACTCAATCGACGCGCAATAGTATATCCAAGTAAATTTGGCCGATGTGGCTTTCGCGGTATCAGAATTTCTAACCGCACCTATTCTCCTAAATTTTCGAACGACACGCAAGCTTCGGATCCAGTGCTTGGTCCATGCTTCGCCTCGAAGCACATCGCGCATTGTAACGTCTGTTCGTTCCCCGAACCTTGGTTGATCGGTCGATAACCGGCTCATCGCAGCCGACCGACCGTGCCTGCCCACACCTAAAAGGACTGAGACCACTATGAACGCTTTATCTTTTACGAAACGCATCATCCGCGGCCCCCGCGACCAGTCGCCGGTTCACCGCTTCCAGGTCGGCCAGCTTGTTCGCTCGAAGGGAGCGCTGACCAGAGAGTCGATCATCGGGGACACCTACCGCATAACCGCCACGCTCCCCATCCGCGACAATGCGCTCCAGTACCGCATACGCAGCAGCGACGAATGCCATGAGCGCGTGACCGATGAAGGCAATCTCGAACTGATTCGTCCCGCCGATGAGCGAATGGCCCTGGCCGAACGGGCCTTCAAGTCCAGACACGCCCTTTAGATCCAAACCATCTTCCTAACAGATCAGCTGCAGGAGGCGATCATGAAGTACCACATACCGGCTCAGATCTATCTATTCGACTACCGCGGCCTGCTTGCCTGGATCGCCCTTTCGCTGGCGGTCGCCGTCGTCGTGACCACGATCCTTTTCGGGCGGATCTTGTGACGGCCCGTCTCTGGCCGGCCTGGCTTACCGCCAAAAGGATTACGACCATGCCGCTGACCTTTCCGAACCCATGCCGAAGCTTCGATGAAGCGCGCAAGGCCGTACGTTTCCTTGGCCACGATGGCATGTTCGAAGTGCCCTTCTATGTTGAGGCGGCCGCCCTCTCCCGTGGCGCGCCCACCCGGACGACCGAAGCAGCCTGCTTGCTGGCCTTCGATGCCGCGCGCAACGCAATCCACGAGGCCGCGACGGCAGCCTATGCCAAGGGGCGCCGGACGATCTATGTCCTCACCGCCGATGACTTTCGCTAGGTCCCGGGCCAAAACGCAGCAGCCTTTCGACCAACACCCCTTGGCCTAGCAGGGGTCTCCGCCTTATGCGGCAACGCCCCGCAGCGGCCGAAAGGGCGTGGCAATCTCAACCGCACTGTTGAAATGCGTCCTGCTCTCCTGTGGGCGACGCCATGGCGAGCGCTTGTCGCCGGCGCCTTTGCTATTATTATCCCGCGAATTCCAAACCCGTACCCGTGCATGCCACACCCGGCAGTTTCACGGACCTTCTGAAATCACCAGGCGACAGAACTTTCATGAAACTTGGATTCATCGGCACCGGCGCACTCTCCTCGGCGATCGTCACCGGCCTCAAGACGCTTCCCGGCGAGATCACCACCGTCGTCCTTTCGCCGCGCAACGAAGAGATCGCTGCGGGCCCTGCCGCCCGCTTTCCTGACGTGACTGTCGCTGCCGACAATCAGGCGGTGCTCGACGCCTCAGACACGGTCATGCTCGGCGTCCGGCCGCAAATCGCCCGCGACGTGCTGCCGACCTTGCGCTTTCGCCCGGATCACCATGTCGTCAGCCTGATCGCGACCTTCTCCTGCGCCGAGATCGCCGCCATGGTCGGCCAAGTGAAGCGGGTGACCAAGGCCTTGCCGATGCCGATGATCGCGATCCGCCAGGGCCCGACGATCATCTTCCCGCCGGATCCGGATATGGCGGCGTTTTTCGGCCGGCTCGGCACGGCGATCGAAGTAACAAGCGAGAGCGAATTCGATGCGCTAAGTGTGGCGACCGCCACCTATGCCAGCTACTTCAAGTACCTGGAAACGATCCATAGCTGGCTAAAGGACAACGGCGTCGACGAAGCCAAGGGCCGCGCCTATATCGCCAGCCTGTTTGGCGCGCTCGGCCAGGCGCCGGAAACGACCCCGGACGCGAGCTTCGCGCATCTGGCGCAGGACTACGCGACACGCGGCGGCATCAATGAGCAGGTGCTGCGGGAGTTGACGGAGCACGGCACCTTCGAAAAATTCAGGGAAAGTCTCGGCGGCATCCACCGGCGGATTACCGCAGCGTCGTGAGAAAAGCCCCTCATCCGGCCTGCCGGCCACCTTTCTCCCCGCAAGCGGGGCGGAGGAAATTCGCGGCACCACTCCGCCAACAATAAACACCACGATTTCCGCCTCGCTGCGGCTCCGCTCGGCGAAACTAAGATCGGGCCACGTCCCCTCTCCCCGCCTGCGTGGAGAGGGTTAGGGTGAGGGGCAATCCGGTTTGCAAGGACTCCGGCTAGCCTCGTCCACCGACGCTGACCGAAGCGCAGCGGCTTACGTGAGCGCTCGCTCCTGCAACGAAAAAATAAGCTCTTCCTAATCCCTATATCTGCGCTACCCTGCGTTACATCTCAGTGCGCGACGGCTGCGTCTTGGGACGGGAGGCGCCAGTGAAAATCCTCGACTATCTGCCCTACGCCATCGGCTGCGCCGCCGGGCTGCTGCTGTCGCTGGTCGTCGGCGCGGTCTGCAGCCTCTCGGATGACGTGAAGATGGTCGAATCCGTCGCCCTCGTCGTGCTCGGTGGCGGTGTCGCCGAATGGTACTGGAACCAGTTAAGCCGGCGGTAACGGGCAAGCCTTCATAACTCGGCCCTGTTCATCCGCGGGGCCGCCATGACCGACATCGCCAGCCAAAATCAAGCCGCAGGCGGACGCCCCGGCCGCGTCGTCGTGGTGACCGCGGGCGGCGAGAACCCCTGGATCATGATCAACGCGTTCTCCGCGCATTTCGCCGACGTTGCAGTCGTCGAGGAGCAGCCGGAATCGAAGGGCCTGTTCCTGCGCCGCCGCGCACGCAAGCTCGGCTGGCTGACGGCGCTGGGGCAGCTTGCGACCATGATCGCCTCGCGCTTCGGCAAGCGTTTTACCCGCAAGCGCGCGGACGAGATCTTCGCGACCTACAAAGTCTCGGGAAAACCCGATCCGTCGATCCCGGTAAAGTCCATCGCCTCCATCAACGACACGGACGCCATCGCCCAAGTGCGCGCGCTCAAACCCGATGTCGTCTTCCTCATCAGCTGCCGCATGCTGAAGGCCGAAACGCTGGCCGCCATCCCCTGCCCGGCCCTCAACTTCCACGCCGGCATCAACCCGGCCTATCGCGGCCTGATGGGCGGTTACTGGGCGCGGGCCAACAACGACCTCGAAAACTTCGGAGCGACCGTGCATCTGGTCGATGCGGGCGTCGATACCGGCGGCGTGCTCTACCAGTCGCGCCAGAAGCCTGCCCCTCACGATACGATGCACACCTATCCGCTGCTGCAGACGGCGGCTTCCACGGATATTGCGATTGCCGCCGTCGGCGATGCGCTCGCCGGAAAGCTGCAGGTCATCGATGTCGCAGGCCCGTCACGGCAATGGTATCATCCGCCGATCTGGACCTGGATATGGAACGGCCTGAAGCGCGGCATCTGGTAGGCTGACAAGCCGCCCTTACCTCCTTCCGACATCGGCTAAAAGCCTGAAACTGCGGGTAATCCTTGCCGATGGTTCCTGGCTGCAAGAAGCGCCTCAACTGCGACTTGCGCATCACCGCCAAGACGTCTGATATGGCATCCGCGCCAGCGTCGTTTTTGGACATATCCGACGTCGTGGCGAGATGAGCCCGGACGCCGGTACATGCGCATTGTCGCAGAACGAGGAGAACAACACCCCATGGCAGATCGCATTATCGTCTACTGGCGCGACATTCCGGCCCAGGTCATCATCAAGAAGGGCCGCACGACGGCGAAGCGCGAGCTGTCGCTGCGCTTCACCGAAGCGATCGACATGTGCGCCATGCGCACCGGTGCGGCTGAAACCGACGACTACCTCGCCGAATGGCGCAAGGCCGATCCGGTGCCGGTCTCCGACGATCTGGAAACGGAAGCCGACCAGGCCGCCGCCGAGCTCGAAGCCGCCTATGACCGCGAACGCCTCGTCGCCCTCGTCAAAGCCGGAGGCCGCGACAATGGCTGACGCCAAACCGCCGAGCGAGCCGAAGGTCATGAAGGGCAACGCCGCCCCGGCCGCCAAGGCCGCAACCGGCGCGTTTACGCCGTCTGGCGTTTCGCCGAGCCGCCGCTCGCGCCACAAATATACGGTCCGCCTCTGGGCGGTCCGCAACTCCCGCTTCCTCGAATGGTTCTACCACCGCTTCGCCGATCTGTTCCTGCTGCTTCACCCGCTGTGGAACGCCCTCGGCTATGGCCGGGTGGAGCGGCCCATCACCTTCGTCGAACGCCACGTGAAAGGCTTCCTCTTCGACTGTCGCATGTGCGGCCAGTGCGCGCTGTCCTCGACCGGCATGTCCTGCCCGATGAACTGTCCGAAGCAGCTGCGCAACGGCCCCTGCGGCGGCGTGCGCGCCAACGGCAATTGCGAGGTCGAGCCGGACATGCCCTGCGTCTGGGTGCAGGCCTGGAAGGGCTCGCAGAACATGGAGAAGGGCAACGCCATCATGAACGTGCAGAAGCCGGTCAACCAGTCGCTGCGCGAAACCTCGTCCTGGCTGCGCGTGACGGCGGAAGCCGCAGCGCGCCGTGAAGCGGCATCCAAGGAAGGCCAGGCATGAGCCCCGACATCAATCCCTTCGATCCCGGCGCGCCGCTCGAGCCCCTGCCCGGCCATTCCTCCCGCGGCCGTCTTGAGCGGGTTTTGCGCCGCGGCGAGTTCGCCGTCACCGCCGAACTCAACCCGCCTGACAGTGCAAACCCGCAGGACGTCTACGAGCGCGCCGCGATCTTCGACGGCTGGGTCGACGGCATCAACGCGGTCGATGCCTCCGGCGCCAACTGCCACATGTCCTCGGTCGGCATCTGCGCGCTTTTGACCCGCATGGGCTACGCCCCGATTATGCAGATCGCCTGCCGCGACAAGAACCGCATCGCCATCCAGGGCGACGTGCTCGGCGCCTCTGCCATGGGCGTTCAGAACATCATGTGCCTGACCGGCGACGGCGTGCAGGCCGGCGACCAGCCAGGCGCCAAGCCCGTCTTCGACCTCGACTGCATGTCGCTGCTCGAAACCGTCCGCATCATGCGTGACAACTCGAAGTTCCTTTCCGGCCGCAAGCTGACGACGCCGCCGCAGGTGTTCCTCGGCGCCGCGATCAACCCCTTTGCCCCGCCTTACGATTTCCGCCCCTATCGTCTGGCCAAGAAGATCGAGGCCGGCGCCCAGTTCGTGCAGAGCCAGTACTGCTTCGACGTGCCGATGTTCCGCGAATACATGAAGAAGGTGCGCGACCTCGGTCTGCACGAGAAGTGCTATATCCTTGTCGGCGTCGGGCCGATGGCATCGGCCAAGACCGCCCGCTGGATCCGCTCCAACGTGCCGGGCATCCATATTCCGGACAGCGTGATTACCCGCCTTGAGGGCGCGCAGGACCAGAAGAAGGAAGGCAAGCAGCTCTGCATCGACATCATCAACGAGGTGAAGGAGATCGAAGGCGTCTCCGGCATTCACGTCATGGCCTACCGCCAGGAAGAATATGTCGCAGAAATCGTGCATGAATCGGGCGTCCTGAAGGGCCGCCGCCCCTGGAAGCACGAGACGCTGCCGGAGGATGCGATGGTTGCCGAGCGCCTGGAGCACATTCGCGAGGGCAAGGAAGAAAACCAGCAACAGATGGCCGAAGCCGCGGCCCATCACCCGCACTGACCGCAGACAAAACTGGCGCCGGCCACAAGGCGCCTATCATCGACTTCACGGGCGTGATTACATAGACGCCAAATGACAAAGGACCCTGCATGACCCGGACCATCGTCGCTTCCGCCACCCGCGAGATCATCATCGGCTTCGACCAGCCGTTCTGCGTCATCGGCGAACGCATCAACCCGACCGGCCGCAAGAAGCTGGCCGCCGAAATGATCGAGGGCAACTTCGATACCGTCATCAAGGACGCGCTGGAGCAGGTTGCCGCCGGGGCGACGATGCTCGACGTCAACGCCGGCGTGACCGCCGTCAACCCGAACGAGACCGAGCCGCCGCTCTTGGTCAAGACACTCGAAATCGTCCAGGGCCTCGTCGACGTGCCGCTGTCGATCGACAGTTCGGTGACGGCCGCGATCGAGGCGGCACTGCGCGTCGCCAAGGGCCGCCCGCTGGTCAACTCCGTGACCGGCGAAGAGGAAAAGCTCGAAGCGATCCTGCCGCTCTGCAAGAAGTATGACGTTCCGGTCGTTGCCATCTCCAACGACGAAACCGGCATTTCCGAAGATCCGGATGTGCGTTTTGCCGTCGCCAAGAAGATCGTCGAGCGCGCCGCCGACTTCGGCATCAAGCCGCACGACATCGTCGTCGACCCGCTGGTCATGCCGATCGGCGCCATGGGCACCGCCGGCCAGCAGGTCTTCGCACTTCTGCGGCGTCTGCGCGAAGAGTTGAAGGTCAACACCACCTGCGGCCTGTCCAACATCTCCTTCGGCCTGCCGCACCGCCACGGCATCAATGCCGGCTTCATTCCGATGGTCATCGGCGCCGGCATGACGTCGGCAATCATGAACCCCTGCCGCCCGCAGGAAATGGAAGCCGTGCGTGCGGCAAACGTGCTAAACGGCACCGACCCGAACTGCACCCACTGGATCAAGACCTACCGCGACCACAAGCCGGCCGAAGGTGGCCACGTGGTTGCGGCAGCACCAGTGGCAGCCGCCGGTGGCGGACGTCGCGGTGGCCGCGCGGCCCGCACGGGTGGTGCGGCTGCCAGCGAGTAGTTCCTGGATCGGCGCTGATGCGCTCGAGGGAGAAGGACGATGAGAAGCCAGTTGCGCCTCCTTGCCGTCGTTCTCCCTCTGGTCGTTATCGCCAGGTACACACTGTTTGACGATGCGGCCGAGTTTCAGCGGTTCTACGCCGCGCTCCGCACCTATGGTGCGCCCGTGATCATCGTGACGGCTGCCGTACTTGGAACAATAATGATCGCCACCGTCACCAGGAAGGTCTATCTCGGTCCGCAGGAGCAGGTGATCAAGGCTTGCCTCTGGGGCAGCTCGGCCGTGCTGGCCGCGACTCTTGCCTATACATTCGCAGTCGTAAAACTTGCCGGGGCGCCGTAGCAACGCACGTCGGTTCATCCATCCGCCAACGCAAAGTGGAGATCACCATGACACGCAGCCTACGCCTGGATGCCGCCACCCTCTGGTTCGAGGCCCCCTTCGTCATCGCCGTCCGACTGCAGGAGATGCAACTGGCGGCGCTCACCGGCAAGACCCAGGACGTGACCGAGCTTCATCGCATGGTCTCCGAGAAGATCGCCGCCACGGCCGAGAGCGTCATGGCCGTGAACATGGCCCTTTGGAAGGCCGCTTTCGACAACACCTTGCGCCTGATGACCGGCGGCACGGCGTCTGGCCACGGAACGGCGATTGCGTCCGCAGCCCTCAGGCCCTATGGCAAGCGCGTGCGCAGCAACGCCCGGCGGCTGTCGCGCAAGTAAGCCTGACGCGCCACCGTGCCCCACGCCTAACTGTTTGAAACAGAAGCTTCCATGTCGGGATTGGACAACTATCGGGCGCCGTTCCGGTGCAGTCTGAAACCGTTTACCCGTGCTTCGCCTGACCCATTGAAGCGGACCTGACGAAAGACCACAGAGCATGCGCATTGAAGGTACCTCCGAGATCGAGACCAACATGACCGAAGCCGCGCAAAAGGACCCTCTCGTGCTGTTCATGCCTTCGGGCAAGCGCGGCCGCTTCCCGGTCGGCACGCCGGTTCTCGATGCGGCGCGCAAGCTCGGCGTCTATGTCGAAAGCGTGTGCGGCGGGCGCGCCACCTGCGGACGCTGTCAGATCGTGGTGCAGGAAGGCAACTTCGCCAAGCACAAGATCGTCTCGTCCAACGACCACATTTCTGAAAAGGGCGCCAAGGAAGATCGCTACGAGAAGATCCGCGGCCTGCCCGACGGCCGCCGCCTCTCCTGTTCCGCCCAGATCCTCGGCGATCTCGTCATCGACGTGCCGCAGGATACCGTCATCAACGCCCAGGTCGTGCGCAAGGCCGCAACCGATCGGGTGATCGAGCGCAATGCCGCCGTTCAGCTCTGCTATGTCGAGGTGGACGAGCCCGACATGCACAAGCCGCTCGGCGATCTCGACCGGCTGAAGGTGATGCTGGAGAAGGACTGGGGCTGGAAGGATCTGCTGATTGCACCGCACCTGATCCCGCAGGTTCAAGGCATCCTGCGCAAGGGCAACTGGGCCGTCACCGCCGCCATCCACCGCGACATGGATAGTTCGCGCCCCTTCATCGTCGGCCTGTGGCCGGGCCTCAAGAACGAGGCATATGGCGTTGCCTGCGACATCGGCTCGACGACGATCGCCATGCATCTCGTGTCACTGCTCTCGGGTCGCATCGCCGCCTCGTCCGGCGCCTCCAACCCGCAGATCCGCTTCGGCGAAGACCTGATGAGCCGCGTCTCCTATGTGATGATGAATCCTGATGGCCGCGAGGCGATGACCAAGGCCGTGCGCGAGGCGGTCAATGGTCTCATCGGCAAGGTCTGCGCCGAGGGTGAAGTCGACCGCCACGACATTCTCGACATGGTCTTCGTCGCGAACCCGATCATGCACCACCTCTTCCTCGGCATCGACCCGACGGAACTCGGCCAGGCGCCGTTCGCGCTCGCCGTGTCAGGCGCGCTGCAATATTGGGCGCATGAGATCGATATCGACGTCAATCGCGGCGCGCGCCTCTACATGCTGCCCTGCATCGCCGGCCATGTGGGCGCCGATGCGGCGGGCGCAACCCTCGCCGAAGGGCCCTATCGCCAGGACAAGATGATGCTGCTCGTCGATGTCGGCACCAATGCCGAAATCGTGCTCGGCAACAAGGACCGCGTCGTCGCCGCTTCCTCGCCCACGGGCCCGGCCTTCGAAGGTGCGGAAATTTCGTCGGGCCAGCGCGCCGCCCCCGGCGCGATCGAGCGCGTGCGCATCGATCCCGTAACGCTGGAGCCGCGCTTCCGCGTCATCGGCGTCGAAAAGTGGTCGGACGAGGAAGGCTTTGCCGAGGCGGCCGCATCAGTCGGCGTCACCGGCATCTGCGGCTCGGCGATCATCGAGATCGTCGCCGAGATGTATCTTTCCGGCATCATCTCCGAGGACGGTGTCGTCGATGGTGCCATGGCGGCAAAAAGCCCGCGCATCATCCCGAACGGCCGCACCTTCTCCTACCTCCTGCACGAGGGTGAGCAGCGCATCACCGTGACGCAGAACGACATCCGCGCCATCCAGCTCGCCAAGGCAGCGCTCTATGCCGGCATCAAGCTGCTCATGGAAAAGCAGGGCGTCGACCACGTCGACACCATCCGCTTTGCCGGCGCCTTCGGCTCCTTCATCGATCCCAAATATGCGATGGTGCTGGGCCTCATCCCGGACTGCGATCTCGACGACGTAAAGGCCGTCGGCAACGCCGCCGGTACCGGCGCGCTGATGGCGCTCTTGAACCGCGGCCACCGCCGCGAGATCGAGCAAACTGTCAGCAAAATCGAGAAGATAGAGACGGCGCTTGAATCAAAATTTCAGGAGCATTTCGTCAACGCCATGGCGATGCCGAACAAGGTCGACAGCTTCCCGAAGCTTTCGACCGTGGTCACCTTGCCGGAGCGCAAGGTGAGTAGCGATGACGGTGAAGGCGGCGGAAGGCGGCGGAGGAGGAGCCGGGAGTAGTCCGGTAACCATTCCGAGTTTTCGCAAGTCTCTGCCGTGTCGAAATACGACAACCGCCGTATGTCTTCGTTCTCACAGCAGGTCTACGCCGAGGTTGGCGCGCTTTTGCGCGTGCTTTTGAACCAAGGAGAGACCAATGAAAATCATCATCGCAGTCGCGGCATCGCTTGCATTTGCCGGCTCCGCCTTCGCAGCGAGTTCGCTGGGGGCCTCTGAAAATCAGCCGGCTGCCAAAGCCATTGAAGCAATCGAGTTGGCGGGCGGTAGCGGGAAACCCAACACGACGCCGGGCACGGGCAGGTCCAACCTCACGCGCGGCAAAACATCGTACTTTGGTTGACGCAAACGAAGGGCGGCACCAGCCGCCCTCTCGCCATGAACGTGGCGGCCGACCGCACAAGCGAAAGTCCTCGTTTGGTCGCGCATCGGGCTATTATGCTGTTTGGTGAATGTGGACACTGGAGATTTCAGCTTGCCTTAATTCCGGCGGCGGGCGACGGTCTGATGAAACCTATTCCTTAAACTGGCATCCAGAACCCATGAACGACAAAATTCTCGATACCCTGACCGGCATGTACTTCACAGTCGACGATCCCGATGGCACCTATGGCACCGGTCAGATCATCCGGCTTGCCGCCGAGGGGATCTACTTCATTCGCTACGACGGCAACGAGGTGGAATTGCCGATGGAGCTCGTTTCGATCGGCGAAATGCTGCAGACCACCGAAGAAGACTACAAGCTCTGGCGGTTCTTCGACACGACCGAGGAACGGGACAAGTGGATCGAGTGGCTGGACGCCCCCTCGAAGCCGCGCGTCGTCTCGCTGGTGCGGCCGACGCCTGCTCCGACGAAATAGGGCATCGTTGGAAGGTGACCGGGGCGGCTTTGCCGCGCCGGATTGGGCTTGGCGCGGTGGCTGCCGCGCCTCCCTCAAGGCTGGATCGAGGAAGGCTTTTCCTTAAGCCGTTCCATGAACCGACCATAGTCCGGCCGGAACAGGGCATAGGCGGTGGCTGCGGCATCGAACCAGTTTCTGGTCCCGACTTCAGCGGCCACCGGAAGCCTCCTTCTCCTGACGATGGGGGGCGGCCTTCAGGCGGCTCGCGAACCCTTCCCGCTCCAGCGCCGCCCCGAGCGCCTGTAGCACCTCAAGAACCGGATATCCGATTCCAGCTCGAGGCACCGGATCGCCAGGAATGTCATCTGCCGGTGCGGCTCCAGAGTTGTCAGGAGGGCGACGCCCTTTTTCGTCAACCGCAGGCCGGTCTTTCTGCCGTCGTCGAGGCCGCGCCGGGCAAGGAGCCCGCCCTTCAGCATCAGGCTGACCGTCTGGCTGATCGCGCCCTGGGTGAGACTGCTGTTGCTGGTGATCTCGGTGACGGTCTCGGCGCCGGCGGCAAGCGCGCGCAACAGGGGCGTATAGCGCGGCCTGTAGTCGATCTTCAGGGTTTCATATCGCTCGGCGGCACCCTGATCGACGCGTTCGCCGATATATCGCAGGAGTTCGCCGAGGTGCCGAGGTCTGGCACTGGCAAACACCCAGGGGCTCTCCCTCACCGAAATGGCCTAACCCATTTGGATCATGACGAAATCAGCGAATGATCCTATAGGCCTAGACGGCCGTTCACCGCCCTTTGTGTTATGCTTTAAGGGAGGGAGTAGATCCATGGCACCCACACGATCCGATGTTTCCGAACGCGTAAAGGCGATCCTCGTCGAGCTGCTCGGCGTGAAGGCTTCCGAAGTGAAAGACGATGCCGAGATCGAAGAGGATCTGGGCGCCGACTCGCTCGAAGTGTCTCAATTGGCGATGTTGGTGGAGGAAGAGTTCGAGATCTATCTGACCGACGACTCTGTCGAAAAGCTCGTCACGGTCGGCGACCTGATCGACTTTGTGCTCGCGTCGAAAACGCTGAAGTGATCATCCGGCAATAAAAAAGGCCGGGGCGAAACCGCACCGACCTTCCTCATCATCGCTCTTACACCAGTGCCAGTACATCCGTGGTCAAAAGTCTAAAGCGACGCGACAGTTGCGAGCGGCGAACACATTCAGCGCTCATAAGCAAATGTCGACAGATGGGCTTATACGAAGCGATTGTGTTCGAAAGATGTCCACACGCGCTGCGCGTCGCTATTAAATAAACAGCCCTGGCGCCTTGCAAGCGCGCGAGGAAGCGCCGGGCATTCCAGTCACAGAAAACACCGCGCGTTCGACGGAACGCGCGGTGCTTTGGTTGAGAGGGCGAACCGACCCGGATTACTGCGGCGTCAGGTCGAAGCCGAACCACTTCTCCGACAGGCGCTTGATGGTACCATCGGCCTTGGCAGCGGCAATTGCGTCGTCGAACAGCGCCTTCAATTCGGGGTCGCTCTTGCGCAGGCCGACGGAGCTGCCGGCGCCGAGGAAGCCGCCCTGGAAGCGGGGGCCGGTGATGACCATGTCGCTGTTGGCGGGCTTTTCGACGGTCGTCTTCAGGTAGCCCATGGACGCCATGACGAAATCGACGCGGCCGGCGACGAGATCGAGATCGTGCTGCTCGGTCGTCTTGTATTCGCGCACCTCGACGACGTCCTTCAGATATTCGTCGATGAAGCGCGCCGCGATCGAGGCGGTCTGGACGCCGATGGTCTTGCCTTCGATCAGCGGCTTCAGCTCGTCGACCGCCTTGCGCGCGCCGGCCTCGTTGGAGGCAAGCGAGAAGAGCTCGCCCTTCATCGGCAGGGTTTCGAGATCACCGCCCTTCAGCGTCGCGAAGGCCTGGCCGGTGCTACCGTAGGACATCGAGAAGTCGATGACTTCCTTGCGCTTCTCGGTGGCCGACATGCCGGCCATGATCGCGTCGAACTTGCCGGCGTTGAGCGCTGGGATCATGCCATCGAAGGACTGCGCGATGACGGTGCATTCGACCTTCATGTGGTCGCAGAGGATCTTGCTGAGCTCGATCTCGTAGCCGTCGAGCGTGCCGTCCGCCTTGGTCAGGTTATAGGGCGGAAAGGCACCTTCGGTGGCGATCGTCACCTTCGTCCACTTCTTGTCTTCGGCCTGCGCCGGCATGGACATCAGCCCCGCGGCAACGGCAAGCGCCGATGCCATGATTGCGGTGGTCTTTTTCATTGCAGCATTCCCCTTTTGTGGATGTTGATTGCCTTGTTTTTCGGCCCGCCGATCACGACAGGCGTCAACTCTTGATGAACTGGCGGAAGCGTTCGGACTTCGAATGGGTGAAGACCTCGTGCGGCGGCCCCTCCTCCTCGATCGTGCCCTTGTGCACGAAGACGACGCGGCTCGAGACGTCGCGGGCAAAGCCCATCTCGTGGGTGACGACCAGCATGGTGCGCCCCTCCTCCGCCAGGCCGCGCATGACGCGCAGCAC
The DNA here is from genome assembly GCF_014852185.1 of Ensifer sp. ENS07. Lineage (NCBI taxonomy): Bacteria > Pseudomonadati > Pseudomonadota > Alphaproteobacteria > Hyphomicrobiales > Rhizobiaceae > Ensifer > Ensifer sp. ENS07. Next base: position 397,428 of record NZ_JACVBE010000002.1, read on the forward strand.
CTCGCCGACCAGTTCCGGGTCGAGCGCCGAGGTCGGTTCGTCGAAGAGCATCGCCTTCGGGCGCATGGCAAGCGCACGGGCGATCGCGGCGCGCTGCTGCTGGCCGCCGGAGAGATGCGAGGGATAATGGTTGCGCTTGTCGGCGATGCCGACCTTGGCAAGCAGGGCTTCGGCCTCCTCGATCGCCTCGACGCGCGGGCGCTTCAGCACATGCACCGGCGCCTCGATGACGTTTTCAAGCACGGTCTTGTGGGACCAGAGATTGAAGCTCTGAAACACCATGCCGAGTTCGGAGCGGATGCGGTCCACCTGTTTCGGGTCGGCCGGGCGGCTGCGCCCATCGTTCGATGTCTTCAGCCGGATCGCCTCGCCGGCGACCTCGATCGTGCCCGAATTCGGAACCTCCAGCATGTTGATGCAGCGAAGCAGCGTCGACTTGCCGGAGCCGGAGGATCCGAGGATGGAAATCACCTCACCCTCGCGCGCGTCGAGCGAGACGCCTTTCAGCACCTCGACCGGGCCGAAACTCTTGTGAAGGTCGTGCACGCGGATCGCGACCGGTGCGGTGACGGCGGCGGACATGTTCAATGGGCTTCTCCCTTGAGTTCGGCGGAGATCGGCAATGGCGCGCGCAGCTGCGGGTTAAACCGGTGTTCGGCAAACGCAACGAGCCGGGTCAGCGCGAAGTTTATGGCGAGATAGATGAGACCGGCGACGACGAAGACCTCGATCACCCGGTAGCTCTCCGAGATCAGCTTGGCGGCGACGCCGGTGATTTCCATCAGCGTGATGATCGAGGCGAGCGAGGTCGCCTTGACCATGGAGATCATCTCGTTGCCGTAACCGGGTAGCGCCTGGCGCAGCGCCTGCGGCATGACGATGCGGCGAAAGATCATGACGCGCCCCATGCCGCAGGCCCGCGCTGCCTCGACCTGGCCGTGCGGAACCGAAAGGAGGCCGCCGCGGATGATTTCGCTCGCATAGGCGGCCGTGTTCAGCATCAGCGCCAGCACGGCGCACCAGTAGGGTTCGCGCAGAAGCGGCCAGAAGATGCTGTGGCGGACGGCGGGAAACTGGCTGAGGCCGTAATAGATCAGGAAGATCTGCACGAGCAGCGGCGTTCCGCGAAACAGGAACACGTAAGTGCGGGCAAAGAGATCGAGCGCAAGAATGCCCGACAGACGGGAGAGCGCCAGCCCAAGAGCCAGCACCGAACCAAGCGCGATCGATGTCGCGGCAAGCTCCAGCGTCAGCGGCAGCGCCGTCGCCAAGCTCCAGAAGGTTTCGAGGGCAAATTTGATATCCATCAGCCCCTCCTGACGCCGCGCGAGAACCGGCGCTCGGTAACCTGAAGAACGAGGCCCGACACGGTCGAAATCGCGAGATAGATCATGGCTGCGATGAAGAAGAAGTCGAAGGGACGGCTGGTCGATCCGGCGCCGATCTGCGCCTGACGCAAGAGTTCGACTACACCCGTGACCGACACCAGTGCGGACTCCTTCAACACCACCTGCCAGACATTGCCGAGACCGGGCAGCGCATAACGCAGCGTCAAGGGTGCAATGATGCGGCGAAACTTGAGGAGCCGGCCCATGCCGCAGGCGGTTGCCGCCTCCAACTCGCCCGGATGCACGGCGCGGAAGGCGCCGCGATAGACCTCGGTCTGCTGGGCGCCTGAGGTGATGCCGACCGCAAGTGCACCGGCGATGAAACCGGGGAAGCTGACGAAACCCTCCGCACCGAACAATTGGCCGACGGCCGTCACCACGGCGCTGCCGCCGAAATAAAAGAGATAGATGACCAGGAGGTCGGGAATGCCGCGAAGGACCGTCGTGTAGGCCTCGGCGCATCCACGGACGACCGGGCCGCCGGAGATCTTCGCCCAGGCGCCGAAGGTGCCGATGAGGCCGCCGATCGCAAAACCGGCAATCGCGATCAGGATCGTCATCCAGGCGCCGGCGGCAAGCGCCGGCCCCCAGCCGTCCGGCCCGAAGCTGATGATGTCGAGGAAACCGGGCTCAGTCATCGCAGCGCCTCCCTTCGCTTGTCGATCGATGACTTAACCATGGCTCACCCCGGGGATCGGCGGGTCGACATCGTCAGGAATGGGATTGACGAAGGGCGTGCCCTCGAGCCGCGAGGCATGGTCGGCCTTGGCGGCGGCAATGAGCGCGGGATCGAGGATGAGCTCCACCGCCGTGCTCGCCATCACCTTGGCCGCGTGCTCCATGCCCTTGTGGGCAGCCGGCAGCTTGCCTTGCGCGACCAGCTGCCAGGAATGGCCGGGCGTGCCGATCGCGTAGGTCGCGCCGCGCATCTGCACAGTCGGCACCACCCAGCTCACCGTTCCGACATCGGTGGAGCCGACAAGCGTGCCGGCGCCGTTTTCCGGCGGAAAGATCGTGTCGCAGAGCGAAACGCCCCGTCGCAGCTTGAGCCCGAAACGCTCGAAGGCAGAGGCGATATCCTCGCCGGTAAAGGTCTCCTGGAACTTTGCCGCCGTCCGCCGATCATCCTCGTCGAACTGCGGCGGTCCCAGATGCTCAAGCTGGCGGTGCATCAGCGCTTCGAGCGGGGTGTTTCCGACGAGGTTGGCGTCGCCGCTGACGATCTCGTCCGTGACCGTGGTGCCCGTCATCAGCGCCGCGCCCTTGGCAACGCTGCGGACACGTTCCACGAGATCGAGCAGTTCCGGCAGGCTGCGGGCGCGCACGAGATAGCGCGCCTTGGCGCGGGCCTGCACCACGTTCGGCGCGTTGCCGCCGGTGTCCGTCACCGCATAGTGGATGCGCGCCGACGATGGCATGTGTTCGCGAAGATAGTTGACGCCGACATTCATCAGTTCGAGCGCATCGAGCGCGCTGCGGCCGAGATGGGGAGCAGCCGATGCATGGGATGCCCGGCCGCTGAAGCGGAAGTCGAGCTCGTTGCAGGCAAGCGAAATGGGGTTGTTGACGCCGGCAAAGGGTGCGGGGTGCCAGGAAATCGCGATATCGACATCGTCGAACACGCCAGCGCGCACCATGAAGCCCTTGGACGAGCCGCCCTCTTCCGCCGGGCACCCGTAATAGCGCACCCGCCCCTTGATGCCGCTGGCCGTGAGGTAATCCTTGACGGCGGTCGCCGCCATCATCGCGCCGGCGCCGAGCAGATTGTGGCCGCAGCCATGGCCATTGCCGCCGTCGACCAGAGGCCGCTCCTCGGCAATGCCGGCCTCCTGGCTGAGGCCCGGCAGCGCATCGAACTCGCCGAGAATGGCGATAACCGGTCCGCCCTCGCCCGCCTCGCCCATCACCGCCGTCGGCATGCCGGCGATACCGCGCGATACGCGAAAGCCCTCGGCCTCCAGCAGTGCGGCGTGTTCGGCCGACGAGGAAAACTCCTCGTAGTTGGTTTCCGGCGTATCCCAGACCCGGTCGCTGAGCACGAAGAACCGTTCGCGCTTGGCTTCGAGGAGTTCCCAGACGGCATCGGCATTTTTCATCGTTTCTTGACTTCCGCAACAATAGTAACCAGAATTGGCGCCAATTTATGATAACATTTTTGGATACACAAGAGGGTCCTGAAACATTTCGAGCGATGTGCACAACGGCGAGAGGCAGGCAGGCAACGCCGCTGTCCCGCATTGAATTGTTCAGGACGGCATCATAGTTTCTCCAAAAATGGAGCCAATTCCGCTGCGGCGGGCGACGCGAGGCACGCGCCGGGGACCTGGGACATGCACCAGCAACGTGCGTCAGAGGCCGGTGACAGGCGGAAAGAGAGTGTAAGGCAGGAATGAGCGACGATCTGACGGAAATGCTGGCGCCCGAGGAAAAGCCCGAGGACAAGAAGGACGTTACCGACCTCCTGCTGCACGACATCCTGACCGGGACCCTGCCGGCCGGCGCCTGGCTGAAGCAGATCGACCTGGAGCGCCGCTACGACTGCACGCGGCCGGAGGTGCGCCGGGCGCTCGACCGGCTGTCGCAGCGCAGGCTGGTGCAGCACAATCCCAACCGCGGCTACCAGGTCTATGAACTCGACGACCAGCGCACGCAGGAAATCAGCGATATCCGCGTGATTCTCGAAACCGGCGTCGCCGACCGCATGGTTGCCAATGCAACGCCCGCCACCATCGCCGAACTGAGGCAACTCGCCCGGCAGTTCGACGAGATGTCGTTTCGCGGCTCCATCATGGAGCACTATGACGCCAACCTCGCCTTCCACCGCGCCCTTCTCATGCTCTCGGGCAATTCCGAACTCGTCGACGTCGTTGCCGAAATCCGCCAGCGCACCGTATCGGCCCCGGTATCGCAATGGCGCACCCGCGCCCGCATCGAGCAATCGGCCCGCGAGCACCACCTGATGGTCGACGCGCTGGAAGCCCGGGATCTGCCCGAACTGAAACGGCTGATCGAAATCCACATCCGCCAGGCACCGATCAAGGTGTGAGCGAACCCTCGTCGCTCAAGGGCGAAAGTTATCCGCCAAAGAGGATCGTCACCGCCACCAGAACCGCGCCGATCGCAGCCATCGCAAGGGCCATCGGCCAGGGGCTTCGGCCCATGTAGCGGCCGAGGCGCGCGCCGATGACGAAGAGCATGACGAGCGCAATGGCGTTGGAGGCGCGCATGGCGAGCGCGACATTGTCCGTCAGCAGGAAGGGAATGCTTGGCGGCAACGTCGAGGCGACGACCAGCAGAAAGATCGCGACGGCTGCCTTAAGGTCGTGTGCGGTCACAACCCGGTGCCGGGGGTCGGCGGAGAGCGCCCTCACCCGGACAAGCAGCGCTTCCGTTTCCTTGGGCGAAGAGACGCGGCGCACATCGTCCGGCAGGCTTTCGAGAAACAGTTCGCGGGCGCGATCGAGCCGCTCAGACCTGAGCCTGTCGAGAAAACCGCGCCGTCGCACACGCTCCACCACCGTCGTCAGCACATACATGACGCCGTCGACGATGCCCCAGGCGATGTTGCAGCCGAGGGCGGCGACGAGCACGGCATTGACGCCGCCCTCGCCGGCCGTGACCGTGCTCATGGTTCCCGTGAAGGACAGCGCCATCAAGAGGCCGAAGATGATCTCCGACAGGCGGTCGATCGGATCGAGGACGCGCGACCGTTCACTCATGGCCGGGCACCCGACGAAAGTGGCCAGGACGACAGGAAGGCGGCGGGCAGCGACCGGGAAGAGCGCAACCGCGATATCTCCCCTTACTGGACCTGCAGATCGGCGAAGGCGTCGCGCACATGGTCGGCGACCGCCAGTACAGGCGCCGGCGCATCGCTGATCACCTGCAGGCCGATATTGTAGTGGCCGAGATCCGGCAGGCCGTCGCGCTCGCCGAGTTGCACCATTTCCCCCTGGACGAGGTAACGCGGCAGCGGCGCGATCGCGAGACCGGCACGCACGGCGGCGCGCTGCCCGGTGGTATAGGCGCTGAGGAACGCAATGCGGAACTTGCGGCCGGCGCGCGCGAGTTTTTCTACCGCATCCGCCCGCCAGACGCAGCCGTCCTCCCACATCGACACCGGCAGCGGATCCTTCAGATGCGCGCTGCCGCACTTTGCGCCGGCCCAGACCAGCTTTTCCTGCATCAGAATTTCGCCATTGCGGGGCGTTCCCTCGGTCAGGCTGTTGAAGATGGCGATATCGAGCCGGTGCTCGTCCACCTTCTTGCGCATGGCGTTGCTCATGCCGATCGACACATCGACCGTGACGTTCGGATAGGATTCGGCGAAACGCTTCAGCACCTCAGGCAGGATGCGCTCGCCAACGTCCTCAGGCGCGCCGACGCGCACTACGCCGTTCATATCCGGCAAGAGAAAGCGGGAAACCGTTTCGTTGTTGAGCGACAGCAGGCGGCGGGCAAAGCCGAGCAGCAACTCGCCCTTCGGCGTCAAGGTGACCGAGCGGGCGTCTCGCAGGAACAGCGTACAGCCGAGCATCTCCTCGAGCTTCTTGATCTGCATCGAGACAGCCGACGGCGTGCGGTACACGGTTTCGGCGGCGGTGGTGAAGTTGCCGGTCTCGGCAATCGCGATGAAAGTCTTCAGCACGTCCATTTCGAGAAGCGGAAGCGCATGGCGCATCAGCATGTTCATGGCGTCAACCTCATTCAAAAAAACTGAAAGATAGCTTCACTTCATTTCGTTTGATTGAACATCAGCAATGGCCGATAGTCAAGCTCAAGGACGACGAAGGAAGGAGAAACGCATGTCCACCGCAGCCCTTGTTATCGCCGCTTCGAAGAGTTCCCTCCGTAACAGCCGCCTGCCGCAGGCAGTGGTAAAAAAAGAGCATAGCAGGAGCAACGACATGGTCCTCAACGCCCTCAATCAAATGATTGCCGTCCTCGACGGTGTTGCAAGGCAACGACGCGAAAAACAGATCGCGCGGAATCGGGTGGAAGCCCGGCGCGAACTCGCCAAACTGCCACAGAGAGTCCGTGACGACGTGATGTTTGCGGACCCGCTAATCAATCACCATGTTTGATGAAAGGCATCAAACATATTCGTTGGAATGATAAGTCAGGTTAGGCCATAAATACCATCATGGTCGCGACCGGCTGAGACACTCAGAAGGAGCCATGAAATGTCCAACACTCAGTTTTCATCGGCCTCGGAACGGGCATCCTCCCACTCGTCCCTTCCGGGTCTCTTCAATCTGCAGGTTCGTGCCTGGGCAGTATGGAAGCGTTATCGCCAGGAACGGGCCCTCGAGAACCTGTCCTATGACACGCTGAAGGACATCGGCTTCCCGTCGGTGGACGATGCGGTGCATAAGACCGAACAATGAATGACGGCGTGATCTGTCCCTTCTGAGGGCGTCACAATCCGGATCAATCGAAGGGCATCGCCGACAAGGCGGTGCCCTTTTCCTTTGCGTTCGAACGTGTCGTCGCGCAATCCGAAACGCAATGCGGCCTAGGTCAGCAATCTGCGAGAAGCGACGGCCGACTGAGGAAACAGCCGGCGACAAGCCCCACGAACCCGAGCGCCAACGACCCCACGATGCCGTGGCCCAACCATCCGGCGTGGGCACCGATGGCGGTTGTCGCGACGATGACCGAAACAGTCCAAAGGGCCTTCAGCAGCGAAACGGCGCGCCTCAGAGTTGTCGGCTGATTCCGCCCCACGCAACGTACCCTTCCAAAGAGACCGCCGCATCGCAGGTAGTGTCGAAAGCACGCGCCGCCAATGGCGTGTGATCATCGGCCGATTTGGCTCGTACCGCTACTCGCGGTGCCGTTAATCAGGCTAGCGAGCGATCGCACGAGGTCCACTTGTCTTTTACCGACACCCGCGCCAGCCGTGTGAAGCGTCGCAATCGGCAAACACAACCTTGGAGAGCGCTTTGCGAATGTTGCGTATCTCTAGCAGTTCTTGTCCGATAGCGTCAACAGCGCTGTAAAAACTGTCGCTTTCCTTACAAAAGCCTGAAAGCGGGGCCGAGCCGCCTTTCACCGCGCGATGTCGCAATGCGAAATCTCTTTGCGGTCGCTGCTATCCATGCGAATGTCGCAAACAGACAAGCCGAAGAGTATCTTCCAAGCGACGAATATACCGCATCGCCAAGCATGGGAAGCCTCATGAACAAGCCACTGACCAAAAAGCGTTCTCTCGTCTTCTTCCTGGTGCCGAACTTTTCCATGCTGCCCTTTTCGGCGGCGATCGAAACGCTCCGCATCGCCAACCGCATGCTCGGCTACGAGGCCTATTCCTGGCGCCTCGCATCGTCCGACGGCGAAAAGGTCCTGTCGTCGAGCGGTATCGCGCTCGAGGTCAACTCGTCGCTTGCAGACGAGCGCAAGTTTCTCGGCGGCGAAAACCGCCCCTCGATGGTGCTGGTCTGTTCCGGCATCTATGTCGAGGACTTCAACAACAAGTCGGTCAATGCCTGGCTGCGCGAGGTCTATAACCGCGGCGTCGCCGTCGGCAGCCTCTGTACCGGCGCCCATGTGCTGGCGTCGGCCGGTCTTCTGACCGGCAAGCGCTGCGCCATCCACTGGGAAAACCTGCCGGGCTTTTCCGAAAGCTTCCCGCAGGTCGACGTCTATGCCGACCTCTACGAAATCGACAGCAACATCTACACCTGCGCCGGCGGCACCGCCTCGCTCGACATGATGCTGAACCTGATCGACCAGGATTTCGGCGAGAGCCTCGTCAACCGCGTCTGCGAACAGGCGCTGACCGATCGCGTGCGCGGGCCCCATGACCGCCAGCGCCTGCCGCTGCGCGCCCGTCTCGGCGTGCAGAACGCCAAGGTGCTGTCCATCATCGAACTGATGGAGGCAAACCTCGCCGAGCCGCTTTCGCTGCTCGAAATCGCTGAGGGCGCCGATCTCTCCCGCCGCCAGATCGAGCGTCTCTTCCGCCAGGAAATGGGCCGCTCGCCTGCGCGCTACTATCTCGAAATCCGCCTCGATCGCGCAAGGCACCTCTTGATCCAGTCGTCGATGCCGGTGGTCGAAGTGGCCGTAGCCTGCGGCTTCGTCTCCGCCTCGCACTTCTCCAAGTGTTATCGCGAACTCTACAACCGCTCGCCGCAGCAGGAGCGCGCCGACCGCAAGCTGACGCTGCAGATGGCGCGATAAGCGGCAGATCAGACGGACCAGACAAGGGCGGAGCTTCTCCGCCCTTTTTCGTTGGTGACACTTTCCGCTTGTGCCGTCATGGCGCTTGCACGCGCCGCTTTTTTGGATTGAATGGTCGGCGTTTCAGGAGAGCGAGGAGCACAACGAACGATGGCCCCCGTGGAGATCGATCCCGCCAAGGTTCACGAATTCAAGGACTTCCAGAGCTTCTACGACTGGCTCGCCGCTCACCACCAGAGCGAAACCGAAGTGTGGATCAAGACCCACAAGGTCAGCTCCGGCCTCGCCTCGGTCACGCCCAAGGAGGCGATCGACGCCGTGCTCTGCTGGGGTTGGATCGACGGCGTGCGCAAGGGGCACGACGACAGGAGTTTCCTCCAGCGCTATTCGCCGCGCGGCAAGAAGAGCATCTGGAGCCAGATCAATGTCGACAATGTCGCGCGCCTGATTGCCGAGGGCCGTATGACCGAGCACGGGCTCAAACAGGTCGATGCCGCCAAGGCCGACGGCCGCTGGGACCGCGCCTATGCCAGCGGCAAGGACATGCAGATCCCCGACGACCTGCAGGCGGCGATCGACGCTGAGCCCGAAGCCCGCGAAATGCTTGGCAAGCTCAGCGCACAGAACCGCTTCGCGCTCGCCTTCCGCACCCACAACATGAAGACCGAAGCCGGGCGCAAAAAGAAGATCGAGACCTTCGTCGAGATGCTGAAGCGCGGCGAAACGATCTATCCGCAGAAGAGCAAGTAAAGCGATTGCGGGGCACGACCGAAAGGTCGGCCTTCGTCCTGGCGGACCGGCATAGCCCGAGACCGATCCGGCACCGGCAAGGCTCGACGCCCGACGGTCGGGGGCCCAAAGCTGTTTGCACGCTCAATCTTGGCAATATTCGGCTTGATCATGCCCGGCATCGCCACCGGCACGCGCTTGGCACGTGCAGGGGCGAAAAATGAACGCCGAAGGCGACACGCGTTCTGTCGGACGCACACAAACGTCGCCGTAGCCCTTTGACTTACAGCCCGGCGTCACTGACCGGCGCGGCCGAAGCACGCGGCACCGCCTCCGACGAAGCGTAGGACCGGCGGACCAAAGCGGTTGTCACCCTCCTCGCCCGCGAGGAAGCCCAACATGACGAGGCCCAAGAGCGGCCCGACGACCGGGACGAACAGCGCAAGGTTCCACCACCCGGAACGGCCATGGTCGTGCCAGCGCTTGGTGTTGACCGTGAAGCCGAAATAGAAACTCGCGGTGATGATGAAGATGACAAGCATATGCATAAGGCTGAAGCCCGCGGCATAATTTTCCACGCCCGAAAGCGCCAACAACGCCCCGCCGGCGAACATCGCGGCTATCGCCGCAATGCAAATAACGATCTGCGTCAACCACCAGGCCTGACGTCCGATACGGCCATCAACACTCGTAAACATCTGTAAATTCACGTCGTCTCCCCCCAACAGCCAGTGCGCTTCCAAGTGCCCCCGCGCCGGCCAGCCTTGTCATCCTATAAAAGGTTCCCTCATAAACGGGTAGATGTCTTCGCGCCAAAAAGCGCCCCATGGTTGCACAGGCAGGCGGCCTTGTGCCTGGCATCTCGAGCGTCGCTGGAGGCGGGGCATGGCCCGCCTGCCGCTTCCATAACTTGCGGGTCCTGCACCCACGAGACAACCGGCTTCTAGCCGTGAAACGCCCGCTCCAGTTCGGCGATATCGAGCTTGATCATACCGAGCATCGCCTCCGTGACGCGCTTGGCGCGCGCACGGTCGGAATGGGCGACCATGTCGCCGAGCACCCTTGGCACGATCTGCCAGCACAACCCCCAGCGGTCGCGGATCCAGCCGCATTGTTCGATCTGTCCACCGTTTTCGCTGATCGCGTTCCAAATCCGGTCGATCTCCTCCTGGGTATCGCACTGGATCATGATCGAGAAGGAATGGTTGAACGGATCGAGGGGCCCGGCTTCGAGCGCCAGGAATTCCTGGTTGCCGAGCGTGAACTCGATGGTCGTCACGCTGCCGGGCGGTCCGCTCGGGCTTTCCGCCGGCAAGGTGGTGACGCGGATGATTGCCGAATTGGGAACGAGCGAAACATAGAAGTCGACGGCCTGGCGCGCCTCCTTCGCAAACCAGAGATTGGAAACGACATTGGTCATGATTTGGTCCTCCTCGTGCCGCCTGCTCATGTGCGGTAACCGAAGGACGATCGACTTCGTTCCAAGCCGACAGGTGACGGATCATTATTTCCGAGGGTGGGCCTGCCGGTCTGGCCCGGCAGTTTACGAGGCCAGCGCGTCGAGCAGCGCCAACTCGGAAATCACGCGGTTCCGGCCGGCATGCTTGGCCATGTAGAGAAACTGGTCGGCGGCGTGCAGGTAGTTCTCGAAGGCCTCCGAGGTCTCGATCGTGGCAAGCCCGATCGACACGGTAATCGTCAGCTCCTCGTCGTCGGCGACGATGCGGGATTTTGCGAGTTCCAGGCGCAGCGCGTCGCAAAAGGCGAAGGCGCGCCGCACGTCGCAGCCGTTGAAGAGGATGCCGAACTCCTCGCCGCCGAGGCGGGCGAGCAGATGGTCCTCGCCAACGAGCACGGAGAGGCGCTTGGCCACATGCTTCAGCACGATGTCGCCGATCTCGTGGCCATATGTGTCGTTGAGGCGCTTGAAATGATCGATATCAAGCACGGCGATCGCCGTCGGCTCGCCGCGCCTGAGGCACTGCTCGACCAGCCGCGGCCCCGCCACGAAGAAGTGACGGCGGTTGTAGAGGTCGGTGAGGTAGTCGCTGGCCGCCTGCCGCTGCAGCGTCTGCAGCCGCTTCTGCACACCGGCCGCCTGCGCAATGCGCCCATTGAACTCCGCTTCGAGGAAGGGCTTCTGAATGAAATCCGTACCGCCCGCTTCGAGGAAGCGGGCACCGGCACGCCGGTCGCCGCTGTCGGAGAGACCGATGACCGGCACCGCGCCGTCGCCCCGCCGCCGTTCCACCTCGGCAAGCAGCGCTGCGCCGGACATGTCGGAGAGATCAAGGTCGGTGACGACGAGATCGACGGCCTCGCCGCTGTCAAGCACCTGCAGCGCATCGGCGGCAGATGCGACCTCGCAGACGGAAATCCGCTTGCGCCTCAAGATGCCGGCCAGTTCGCTGCGCGAGGCGGCATCGGAATCAGCAAGCAACACTGTCGTCTTGCCGTTGGTCAGCGCCCGATCGACGGCGCCAATCAAGAGATTGATCGATTCCGGCTGGTGCTTGATGACACAATCGAGCGCGCCGCGCCTGAGGATCTCCTCGCGCGTATGGTCGTTGAAGGCCGCGGTGAAGACGACGGCCGGCACCTGGTTGTCGAGGATGAATTCGAGCGCCTCGCAATTGGGCGCATCCGGCAGGTTGAGATCGAGAACGGCGAGCGAGAAGCTCTCCGGCGACTGCTCCAGCGCTTCCTTCAGCGCCGCCAGCGAGTTGCAATGGGTAACGCGAATGCCGTGGACGGACTCAAGCCCGTACTTCAGCGCCGTCGCAAACATCCGGGAATCTTCGACAAGCAGCATGCGCTTGTCACTGTGCTTCTGCACAGAATTCACCCGGCCTGGCGTGCGGCGCAATCTCACGTCCCTGCAACCCCTCTCGAGCCACAGGCGTGCTTCCCTCAAGGGGTGACGCTGGCTCCCGAAATCTTCAACCCGGCCACTTGCCGCGCCTGACCTTTCGGCCGGCGTGATCCGTGTGACCGGGTTCCCCGCTCCTGCTGCGGCGGATTGAAGACCGTTCGGATTGCAATTTCGTTAATACGGCAACCTGTGCGCGGCGTTTTTGATGCACTCACCCAATAATTCTTAGGGGTTTTTACCCATCCTGCTTTGATGGTTAAGCAGGAACCCTAACTTTTTCACTGAGTGTGCGGATCTTGGTCAGCGTATCCAGGTTCTGGTTGACGCGGCAGTAGAATTCCTCGTTGACGAAGGGACGAACGACGAAGTCGTTGCCGCCGGCCTTGAGGAAGCGCGCCGACAGAAGGCGGTTGGTCGACGACGAAACACCGATGATGCGCAGCTGGTGCGGCCCGTAGGAACTGCGAATGCGCCGCGTCAGCTCGAAGCCGTCGATATCAGGCATGTTGTAGTCGGTGATGACGAGGCCGATATCCGGATTGTTCTTGAGGAGCTCCAGCGCCATCGCGCCGTTTTCGGCCGAGCTGGTGCGGAAGTTGTAGCGCTTGAGCTGCGTCGTCAGCAGCGCGCGTGCGGTCGGGCTGTCGTCGACGATCAGCACATGGTGCTTGTGGTTGGTGAGGAACCGGCAGACCGATTCTGCCAGCATGTCGACAGCAAAGACGCTGTCCTTGATGACGTAGTCGACGATCTCCTTGGCCAGGATCTTCTCGCGCGTTGATTCCTGGAACGAGCCGGTGAAGACGACGGTCGGCACGCTCATCTCGATCAGGTAGTTGAGCGCCTCGCCGTTTTCCGCCCCCGGCAGGTTGATGTTGGAGATGGCGAGCGAGGCCGGGAATGTCGCGTTTTCGACGGCGAACTGCAGATCGTCATAGTCGCGGCAGACGATGACATCGATGTCGAACAGCTCTTTCAGCCGCTTCGAGACCATCGAGGAAAAGAGGTTGGAGTCCTCGGCAAGCACGATGCGGTGCTCGGCAAGGGATTCACCGGAATAATACATTCCGGAAACGCCAAAAAATGACATTGAACGCCTATGTGAAAGAGTGTCCCCCTACAGCTCCGCGCGTTCTTCATGCCCGCCTAGTCGCTGTAACTTGCAGGCGCCATGCTAGAGGAGAAAGGCTTTCTTCGGTGTTAATAAGCGGCCGGCGAATTAACGAGACCGGCGTGCCGGCTTGAGACGTCCGGCCGCCGTGCCGCCGGCTTTTCTCATGCCTCCGGGGGTCGGCCACGCCGCGTCTCGGCGGTCCGGCGGATGACCTCGGCGATCTCCGGATTGCTGCTCGACAGCATCTGGAAATCCTCCGAATAGAGCGACAGCAAAGAGACCTCTGTGGCAGCCGTGACGGTCGCAGAGCGCGGCTCACCCGATATCAGCGCCATCTCGCCGAAGAAACTGCCGGGGCCGAGCTCGACCGGCGTCGGTGACGGCGTTGCAATCGTCACGCGCCCCTCGACGATGAAGTACATCTGGTCGCCCGGCTCGCCCTTGCGGCAGATGATGCTACCTGCCGGCACCGCCCGCGGCCGCAATGCCCTGACGATCTCGACGAAGGCGGCCGAGCCGAGCTTTTCGAACAGCGGCACCGCCGCGACCAGCTGCCAGTTGCGCACGAAATCCTGGCGGCGCACTTCTTCGAAAAACCCGGTGGCGAGAATGCCCGCCCAGAGCGCAAAGATGCCGATACCGCTCATCATCACCAGACCGGCAAGCACCCGGCCGGCCAGTGTCTGCGGGATCTCGTCGCCATAGCCGGTGGTCGACAGCGTCACCACCGCCCACCACATGGCCTGCGGAATGCTGCCGAACTTGTCCGGCTGGATGTCGCGCTCGATCAGATAGGCGACCAGCGATGCGCCGAAGAGCACGATGCCGAAGAGCGAGGTGACGCCGACGAGATTGGGCGCGGCGCGCGCCACCACCCGGCCGAGCAGCCGGAAGAAGGTGGAATGGCGCAAGGGCTTCAAGAGCCAGACTCCGCAATAAAGGCTCTGGTCGCGCGGATCGGCGAACAGGAAGGCGGCCAGCGGAACGACGACGGCCACCATATCGATCACGAGATGCGGCATCAGCGCGCGACGATCCGCCGTGGGCCAGGCGGCGAGCGTATCGGCCAGCTGCAGCACATAGAAAAGCCAGAGGCCGCCAAGCACCACCTCCAGCGACAACCGCGCCGTCGCGCCGAAATTGCGCGTGGTCAGCGCCGCGACGGCGGCAAGGCCGAGCGCTGCCAGCAGTCCGTTGAGCGGCGTGGAAATTCGTAAGGAAGGCCGTGCCGACATTCACTCCCCCAGCGTCCGCTCGCCGACGACGCCTCGGCCGGACGGGGGCGGCAACGCTTTGATCTAAAGCACAATTCACTGCATGAATCGATGCTCATTTAAGGGGATTCGAATTTGTAGCGAAACGGGCCTAGTAGCGGGTGTCGGCCGGCCCCTCGTCGCCAGTGCGTTCGCGATCTTCCTGGTACTGCACGGCACCCTCCACTGGCCGCAGCCAAGGCTCCCGGCGCTTGACCCAGAGTTCGTAGCTCGGCTTCAGCGGCGTCGGCGCCTGGGACAGGATGCCGAGCTTACCTCCGCCTCGCGCGCGTCGACCGAAAAGACGCGCGAGCCGCAATGCGAACAGAAGCACCGGCCCTGGAAATCCGAAATTTCGCCGGAATATTCAAACTGTTCCGCGGGCCAGATGCCATAGAAGGTGAAGGCGGATCCGCTCTCCTTGCGGCAGTCCATGCAATGGCAGATGCCGACCCGGATCGGTTCGCCGCGCACCGAGAGCGCGACCCGACCGCAAAGGCATTTTCCCGATAGCGCCGTCATGTTCCTACCCCCTGTCGCAACCACTGATGCCAGACCAGGGAAACGACGTGGTCGGTTGTTCGGTTCCCGCGCTTGTTGCCGGCATCAAGATGCGCTCTGAGATCGCCTGAACCCGACTGTCTTGGCGGAACCTTTCGCCGTTTGACGTCTTCTGCCGGTATGCCAAACGGAGGTACGAACCATGGCACATGCCGACGAACAGGAGATTATCGACCTCGAACAGGAATTCTGGCGAACCATTCTGGAGAAGGACACCGAGGCATCCGTGGCCATGCTGCCCGAACGCTCGATCGTCGTCGGCGCGCAAGGCGCAGCGGTGCTCACGCCGGACGACTATCGCAGAATGGCAGAACAGGCCGAGCGTTCCTGGAAGCTCAAATCGTTCCGCCTCGACGACGTCAGCGTGGTCTTTCCGCGCGAGGACGTCGCCGTCATCGCCTATACGGTAACGGAAGAGATGGATGTGGACGGGCAGCCTTTGACACTGAAAGCCGCCGACGCCACCACCTGGATACGCGAGAACAGCGGTTGGCAGGCCTGCCTGCACACGGAGTCAGTGCTTGGCGATCCCTTCGGTCGCGACCGCAAGGTAGCCTGAGGAGTGCTGGCGAGGTGGAGCGTAGCGAATGACGGGAAGGCGGTCGGCCGCTTTCCCCTCGACCAATCCTCACCGATAAACCGTCTGCCCCGGCGCCCGTTTTCGGTGTAGGATGCCGGCATGAGTGAAGCCCAGCCTCTGTTCGATATGCTGCGCCAGACCGTGCAGCCTGAAATCGCCGGCGTATTGGAGCGATTTGTCCGGGAAGCGCCGGACCGCAAACTCGGCCGCATCAACGCACTCGCCTTTGCCGCCGAGCACGGCCTCGACGAGGAGAAGGCGATCGCCGCCTTCCTGCATGCTTCCCGCCTCGGCCTTTTCGAGCTTTCCTGGAATGTGCTTTGCCCCGGCTGCGGCGGCGTACTCGATGCCAACACATCGCTGAAAACCGTGCAGAGCGACACCTATACCTGCTCGCTCTGTGCCGCCGGCTATGAGCCGACGCTGGACGAGATGGTGGAGGTGACCTTCACCGTGAACCCGCGCATACGCCACATCGAGGCCCACAGCCCGCACGAACTGACGCCGCTCGAATATTTCCGGCAGATCTACTGGGGCTCCGGCATCGAGCTGCCCGAGGAGGGCTACGAGGCCCAGGTCGACGATTTCATGATCGAGGCGCTGGAATTGCCGCCCGGCGAAAAGGCGGTGATCTCGCTGCAGATGCCGGCGGAATTCATCATCATCTTCGAGCCGGTGACCCATGCCGCGCAGTTCATCGACGTCAAGGGCGAGCCGACCAAGGAGCGGCGCACGCTGTCGCTCGTCTTCGACCGCGGCCATCGCCACGACGAAGCGCTGACCATGCAGCCCGGTCCCTTGCGCATCCAAGTGGAAAACCACACGGATGTCCGCACCCTGCCCTCGGTCTGCATCGCCAACGACGCGCTGCACGATATCCTCGGCCGCCGCCGGCCGTTCCTGACCGCCAAGCGGCTGCTCTCCAACCAGACCTTCCGCGACATCTACCGCACCGACACGATCGACGTAGACCAGCGGCTGAAGATCACCAGCCTCACCTTTCTCTTCTCCGACCTGCGCGGCTCGACCGAGCTTTACGAGCGGGTCGGCGACCTCGCCGCCTTCGATCTGGTGAAGACCCATTTCAGCGTCGTCAACGAGATCGTTGCGGCGGAAGCCGGCGCGGTGGTCAAGACGATCGGCGACGCCGTCATGGCCACCTTCCCGACGCCGGACCGGGCGGTTGCGGCCGCCATGCGCATGCGCGACGCCATGCGACAGCTGAACGAGGACCGCGGCTCGGAAGACCTGCTGCTGAAAATCGGCATTCACGAGGGACCGTGCATCGCCGTCAGCCTCAACGAGCGGCAGGACTATTTCGGCCAGACGGTCAACATCGCCTCTCGGGTCCAACACCTCGCCAGCTCGCGCGAAATCTTTGCGACCGGTTCGGTGCTCGACGATCCGCGCGCCTCGAGCCTGCTCAGCGATCGCGGCCTCAACCCGCAATCGCACAATGTCGCGCTCAGAGGCATCACGAACGAGATCAGCATTTTCTCGATCCCGTGAGGCTGGCCGGGAACGGAACGCCCATATCCCGCGAGCGGCGATCAGCGTTCGGGCAAGCCGGCTTGCCGTAGCGCCTCGGCCATCTGATGCTGCCACTGCGGTATCCTCTCAAACCAGGGCAGTGCCCGATAACGTTCGATCGTGAACCCCGGCTCTGCTGCCAGCAGCTTCTGCGCCGCCCATCGGGCGGTCTCCATGTCCCCGGTCATCGCCGACCAGGCCGCGAGGTGGCGATAGGACCAGGTCACGTCAGGATAGTTGTTGACGACGTCCTGGGCGATCGCGATGGCTTCGGAGAGAGCCCCTTGCATGGCCATGGAAAAAGCCATCCCCAGTTTCATGTTGAATGCGAGCGGGTCTCTCGGGCTCAGCGTCATCCCACGCCGGAACCGCTCCGTTGCGCGTGCGGGATCGTCCGTGAAGATCGCGATCCAGCCGAGCCGAGCCCATGCCCAGGCATTGTTCGGATCAAGCGCCAGCGCCTTTTCGATAAAGGTGGCGGCGCGATCCTGATCGCCGCAGATGCTCATTGCCGCGCCAGCCGCAGTCAAAGCGGTCGGATCGTCGCTGATCGAGCCTGCACCTTCGATCGCTGAACGCGCCTGATCCAGTTCCTGCTCCGGCCGGTCGGTCCAGAGGTAGGAGGCGCTCGAGGCATGGCACCACGCCAGAAGCGCATGCGCGCGGCCGTAGCCGGGATCGACCAGGATCGCCTGCCGAAGCAGTTCGATCGCCTGGTTGTTGCTATCCCTGCGGCGCCCCCAGAGTTTGGGGAAGGCGCGCATGACGAAATCATAGGCGCGCAGACTGGCCGGCGGCTTGCGCTTGGCAAGCTCGATCTCGGCATCGCGGATGGCCGGATGAATGGCGCCTGCCACCTGCGCGGCGATCCGATCCTGGAACTCGAAAATATCCTCGATTGCGCCCTCGTAGCGATCCGACCAGGATTGGGTCCGCGTCTCGGCGTCGACCAGTTGCACGGAAATGCGCAGCCGGTCGCCACCGCGGCGCACGGTGCCTTCAACCACATAGGTGACACGGAGCTCCCTGCCGACGTCACGCACGTCGACGAAGCGCCCCTTGTAGGTGAAGGCGGACTGGCGCGCGATGACGAAGAAATCCCGGACGCGCGAGAGCGCCGCAGTGATCTCCTCCACGACACCGTCGACGAAGTACTCGTCGCCTGGACCGCTCAGATTGTCGAAGGGCATGACGACGAGCGACGGCTGGTCCTTGCTGCGACCGGCCAGCGGCGCCCCGTCGAGGACGCCACCTCCGACAGCGATCTCGTCTTGCCAGTCGACCCGGAAAACCAGAATGGGCCGGGGGATGTTCTTCAAGGTCCGCTCGCCGAGGCTGGTCAGCGCGAAGGGCACCTTGCCGTCGAGATGTTCGCGCACCGCCCCGGAAATACAGATGCCCGACGGGACGGCGATCTCCTGCAGGCGCGCGGCGATATTGACTCCGTCGCCAAGCAGATCGTCTCCCGACACGACGATGTCGCCGAGATTGACACCGATGCGAAACTGCAGGTGGCGTTCGGGGGGCAGTTCCTGCGCATCGAGAAGACCGCGCTGGATTTCCACCGCGCAGCGGACGGCCTGAACAGCGCTTGGAAACTCGGCGACGAGACCATCGCCGGCACTGCCGAAGATGCGGCCGCCATGGTCATCCACCAATTCGGCAATCCGCCCCCGGCAAAGGTCGAGCGCGCGAAGCGTGTTCTCTTCGTCGAGCGCTGCGAGGCGACTGAAGCCGGCGACATCGGCCGCCAGGATGGCTGCGAGCTTTCGATCCACAACGGTGACCGCTCCTGCGGCGGAGGATTTCGTTGTGTTTAATATGCGCGAATTTTCGAATATTCACAGATACCTGTGGCAAGCGAGAGCGGATCAAGACCGCAGCCGGTCAAGAAGGCGCCCCCGGCAGCCGTGCCGCACAACAGCTTGCCTGCTGCGACCTGTCGGCCGCCTAGACCACGGGCGGTATCAGGGTCAACACGTCGCCATCATCCGGAATGAGCAGCCTGGGCAAGGCGATGCCGTGGGCGCTGGCAGCGGCGCGGAGATCACCTCGGCTGACCGGCGCATGGTCGAGCGCCTCCATGTGCGTTGCAACCACGATGCTCTTCTTGGAGGCCTCGCAGACCGCGATCGTCTGCGCCGCATCCATCACGATCAGGGCGCCGTCCCAGCGTGCGCCGCAGGAATGGGTGACGATCACATCCGGCTTCGTATCGTGGATGGTCTTTTCGATGGCCGGATAGAGCACCGTGTCGCCGGCCCAGTAAACCGTCGGCTCGCCCTTGGCCTCAAGGCTGAAACCCATGACCGGCCCCATGTCCTGAACGACAGGACCAAGGCCGTGGCTGCCGTCACGTCGGGTGAGCTTCAGGCCCTGCCACTGCGCCTTGCCGAGAAGGGGCGTGACGTCGCGAAAACCAGCGCCACGGATCGCCTCCTCGTCGCCCGGCTGGCAGAAGATCGGCAGCCCCTTCGGCAAGCGATGCTTGGCGGTGTCGTCGAAGTGGTCCTCGTGCAGATGCGAGATAATGACGAGTTCGACCCCGGCAAGAATGGTATCGGTGTCGAACGGCAGCCCGACCAGCGGATTGGGCGCCCGCCCCGCAAAGGACGGCAGGCTGTCCTTCGGCCCGAGAAAGGGATCGATCAGCACCGTGTGACCGGCATAGTCGAGCTTGAGTGTCGCATTGCGGATAAGCTGGAGCTTCATGGGGTGTCCTCCCTTGCCGGAACCGGCCTTGACCATCGCGGCGATCCTTGCGCATGCGGCAGCGAAATCAAGCCCTGAAATGACGCGCGAGGGTTGAGAAACGCCGCCGCCCTTCACGCCAACCCCGTTCGATGGCGCCAGCATGCGCTGTCCGCTTCACCGCCAGCCGCAATCCCACGGCTGGCCCCTTGCGGTGCGATGACAGGCAAAGGCCCGGCCGCAGGAATGGGTGGCGGAAATCGTCATGCGGCCCCGGCCCGAGCCGCGGGCAAACATCTGCCGGAACGCGACATCGGCATTTGCGGGGCAATTGGCAAAGCTCTTTTTCTGCAGTTCGGCCGGTGGGCTGATCGCACGGGTGCCGGTGTTTTTCTGCGGTGCCTTGATCGTGCCTTGCGTCTCGCCTGGTTGCGGCAGCTTCGCCTCGCGCCGGATTGTGACGCAGCGCCCATCCTTCGCCTCTTCGTTACGGCCGCAAGCAAGCGGGCAGATCCGCACCTTCTCCGACTTCAGGCGACCGAGCACGTCGCTGGAGGGTTCGAGCGTCGCAAGGTCGACCTTTGCGAACTTGCCGAAGGCTTCGAGCGCCTTGCGGCTGCCGGCACCCCAGACGCCATCCTCGCTGCCGGCGCGACAGCCCAGCCGGTTGAGCTCCACCTGTACGGAACGGGCCAATGTCGTGTCGTCGGCATTGGGCGCGGCCAGCGCCGGATCGATGGCCGCCACGGCCTGGCCACCCGATCCGCCGGGCACGCCTTCGGATGTAGGCACTGAAGCCCGCTCGATGATCTTGATCTTTGCCTTGGCGAGCGATGCGAACGCACCGTCGGGATATTGCTGCAGATAGGCGTCGAAGAGGTCGCGGTCGGTCGCATCCTTGATCGTTTCCCAATAGGCAAGCTCGGCGGCCTGACCCGTCGCAGGCGCCTCGGCCGGCGCCGGCTTGCCGTCAACGGCGGGCTTCAGCACCACTTCGCCGGTCAGCGAGGAATTGTCCCAGGGCACCTGCTTGCCGCCGGTTGCCGCCAGCACGTCGCGGCGCACGTCGATCAGTTCGCGGGTAATGTCGCGCCCCGGCCGGCCGAGATGTTTCAAGAGCGCCGATGTGAACGGCGAATTGCGCCCCGATCCGTCGAGGGCAACATTGCCGGGCTGGGTGGAGAAAGCGATCAGCGTGCCGATGCCGGTGCCGACCTTGGCAAGGCCGCGGCCGACCGAGGCGGAGCGCGTGCCCATCGAGCGGGCGAGATTGACCGCTAGCGGATTGTCGCGGCAGGCGTCGAGCAGGATGATATTGACCCGTGTACTGCGCTCCATCGCCGACAGGATCAGGTTCATCGGCACCGCCTCGAATTCGAGATCGACAGAGGAAGCGAGCGTGGCATCGACGGGGGCGAGATAGTTTTCGCCGTTCACCTGCAGGCCGTGGCCGGCATAGAAGAACAACGCGAGGTCGGCGCCGTCGAGCCGGCCGACGAAGTCCCGCACCGCACGGCGCACACCCGAAAGGTCGAGATCAGCGCCCGTCACCACCTCGAAGCCCAGCCCTTCGAGCTTTGCCGCCATGTCGTGCGCGTCATTGCCGGGATTGGGCAAGGTGGCCACATGCTGATAGGCGGAATTGCCGATGACCAGCGCCACCCGCTTTTCGGCCAGCGCCTCCGATGCGAAAAGCACCAGCAGAACGGACAAGGCGATGCGAAGGAATGGCATGGCTCCCCCCGGCAATGCGCGGATGATCGCGACCACGCGCGTCACCCCAACGCCCAAGCGTGCTACCGGCAATGCAGCCTGTCAATGCAAGGAGAGTGTCCGGCAGGCCCGACGCGGGCTTGCCCGCCCGAACGAATGAGAGCTTCGGCGCCCTCGCCCATCCCTTGGGATTAGGCTTCGAGCGAAGAGAGCACCGCGACCGCTACTAAAGGGGCTGCCGGCGCCATCAGCGACGGCACCTGCCGACCTATCGAGCGAATGGAGTGCCGCCCGACAGCGGCGCGCCTGCCGCACCGCTGTCGCGGAATGAAAGGTTACTTGACGACGACGTTGCCGTTGACGATCTCGACGTTCTCATCGCCCTGCAGGCCGATGCGGTCACCGCTCGGCGCGGTGACGAAACAGCCGCTGGGGCAGATCATTTCGGTCGCTCCGGATGCGATCGCCACTTCCACACGGCTTTCACCCTCGACGACGATCAGAACGGCGGTCTCGCTGTCCTTGTTCGTGACAGTCGCGGCACTGGCAGCACCGGCCATCGGCGCGCCGGCCATCAGCAAACCGGAAAGCAAAGCAATCACAAATTTCTTCATCGCCCATCGACGCCAGACGCGCCGCCCTCTTGCCGAGCCGGCCGCCCCGTCGGTTACGCGACGCTGCGCCGGCCACCTCTTCAGCCGATGACCAGCGTAGTCGGTCACCAGAAGAATTGCATGCTTTTTATGGCAGGCCGGCTGAATAGTGGCTGAACGGTCCGTTTATCAGCGGTTTGGGTTTGCCCGGCGGCTGGCGCTCCGGCGGCTGCTTGCCCCCTCCACTTCGCGCTCCTCGTCGAGCGGCGCCGCAGCGGCAGTTTTCTTGTCCGAAGCGGCAGACTTGGCTGCGGCCCTTTCCTCGGCGGAGGTGGCGCCCTTCGGCTCGCCGACCTCTTCCGGGTGGTGGCTTTCGATGCCGGTCTGGTCCTCGACCGGCACGTCCTCGATCTTGACCGGGAACGGCGCGCCGATGCCCTCGTCGCGGAAGCGTTCGTAGATCGAGACACGCAGGTCGTTGCGCACGCCGCCGCCGGTCAGGACGTCGGCCACGTAGATGCGCAATTCGAAGGTCATGCGGTCATCGCCAAAGGCGGTGAAGCCAACGCTCGGCGACGGGTTCTTCAAGACCATGGGATGGGCGGCCGCGATCTCGGCGAGCAGCTCCATGATCCGGCGCGGCTCGCTGGCATAGGTGACGGTGATGGCGATTTCGGAGCGGCCGAGCTTGTTGCGGTGCGTCCAGTTGCCGACCGAGGCGTTGATGAGCAGCGAGTTCGGCATCATGATCGACTGGTGCTGGAAGGTCTCGATCTCGGTCGCGCGGACAGAGATGCGCTTGACGAAACCTTCCGTCGTGCCGCTGACGATCCAGTCCCCCACCTTGAACGGGCGCTCGACGAGCAGGATGAGCCCCGAAACGAAGTTCGAGACAATGTTCTGCAGGCCGAAACCGACACCGAGCGAGAGAGCACCGGCAACGAGCGCGAGGTTGGAGAGGTCGATGCCGGCCGCCGACAGGCCGATCAGCCCCGCAAGCCCGACGCCGGTATAGCCGATGCCGGTGCGGATCGAATTGCGCACGCCCGCATCGACCCGGCTGCGTGCCATGATGTTGCCGTCGATCCAGCGCTGCACGAAACGGGTGACGGCGTAGCCGAGCGCGAAGAACAGGATGCCGGCGAGGATGCCAACCAGCGAAATCGTGATCGAGCCGATCTTGATCTCGGTCACCATCCGGTAGGCCCAGGACTCGATGTCGGCGACCTGGAAGCCCCACTGCAAGAGGATCAGCGGGATGAAGAACATCACGACCAGCGCGTAGATGCTGAGGCCCGCGGCAAGGCCGATCTGGTCGAGCGCCACCTGTTCGAGATTATAGCGCCGCTCGAGATAACGCCCGGCGGCGGTCTCGGCAAAGGCGCCCTGCTTGGCAACCGCCCGGCCGGTGAGGATGCCGATATACATCGTGACGAGGATCGCGCCCGTAATGATGATCTGCGTGGCGATGAAGCGGGCAAGACCGACATAGCCCGACACAGCGGCAATGATGAGCAAGGCGCCGGTCGCGAGCAGCGCGAAAGACACCACCCGCGGCCAGGCGCGGCCATGGGCGTCGAAGGATTCATCCTTCCTGAGCGTCGGCTTGATCCAGGCCGAAGCCATGATGATCAGGCCGATGACGATGGAGGCAATGTAGCTCTTGACGACGGTCAGGACGACAGGCGAACCGAGCGCCTCGCTGACGCCGCCGAAGAGGTAGTCGAGGCCGTTGACCAGCGCCATGGCGAAGATCGCGATCATCAGCATCCGCGCGCCGCGATCGGAAACCCGGACGAGCCGCCAGCGCGAATCGCGCGGCGACAACACGGCCTGAGCGAGCCTCGTCACGAAGAAGACGACGACGGCGACCCCGAGCGTGATTGCAATGATCGGTGCGATATCGGAACGCAGCACGTTGAAGCCGCGCAGGAACAGGAAGCTCGAGACCGCGAAGGCTGCCGACGCGATGGTCGGGATCAGTGTCGACCAGAATGCGACGGAGAGCCGCCGGAAGTAGCTCGGCTCCTCATCGGTAATGTCATGCTCGATCAGCGGGCGAAAGAGCCTGCGGCTGCCGGAAAGGAACACGAGCGCCGCCAGCAGCGACAGGAACAGCGCCGTCAGGAGCGGCACGCGCTTGTAGTTCCAGGCAAAGCTCAGCCAGCTCCCGACGCTGCGCGACAGCACCCGGGTCTCGTCCGCCGTCGCCGTCAGCGCGTCGTCGAACATTCCGGTCGACACTTCGGTGTTCTTCAGGAGCGTATTGGAAAACAGCGCGCGCCTTGTCGCGGTAATGGCGTTGGACAGCTTCGTCGCCTGCACCGACAGGCCTTCCGCCTCGCCGGTCAGCGCATTGATGGCACCACGTTCGGCCATCAGCCGCTTGCGCTCGGCCGTCACAATGTCGGCTTCGGGCGGTTGCCCCTCGGCCGGCGGATCGCCAAGTTCGGTCAGCCGCGCCTTGATTTCGTCGAGGCGCGGGCGGGTCGAAACCGAAACGCCGATGATCTGTTTGGCGAGCGCGTCGACCTGAACCTTGAGGTCGGCAAGCACGATGTCGTCGTCCTTGGCTTTCTCGACCCGTTCGGTCAGTCCCTTCAGTTCCTCGTCGGCCTTGGTCAGCTGCTCGGCCGCCTGGCTCTGGGCCGGCGGCGTCGCATCCGCCGGCAAGGCATCGGCCGCCGGCTGGGCATTCTGGGCAGGCTGTGTGGTTGTCGCCGCAGGTTCCGTGGCACCGGGGGTCGCCCCGTTCTCCGCTGGCTGCGCCTCCTGCGCCGGCTTGCCGGCAGCAGGCTGGGCGGCGGTCTGGGACGATTGTGCCCCTTGCGGCGATTGCGCCGGCTGTGTCGATTTCTGGCCCGCCTGCCCGTTTGCCTGTGCGGTTTGTTGCGCTGTCGGCTGCGCCGCCTTCTGGGCCATGACCGGGCCGCCCACGGCAAGCGCCAGCAGGCAGACGAGAATGGCGGGCAGTTTTCCGACAGAACGCAATTTCATGATCCTTGCAGATTGAGACCGTGGTCCGGAATCGCTCCGGCCGTCTTCACGTTTCGATGTGAATACGAAAGACGGCGGAAAGATGCAAAGAACGGCGATAAATCCCCGTCAGCGCCCGCTTTCCCGTTAAAAACCGGCGCCGGGCTGCGCCAGATAGGCAAGTTCGGCCTCCGTCGAGGGCCGCGCCAGGAAGGCGTTGCGATGCGGGAAACGACCGAACTGCTCGATCACCTCGCGGTGCCGGATGGCATAGTCGAGATAATCGGCATCGCCGAGCTCGGTAAAGAGCTTCACCGACATGGTCTGGTCGGTAAGGTTTTCCGAATGCTCGAAGGGCAGATAGACGAAGGCGCGCCATTCCGGCTTGATCGCCATGTCGGCACCGGCGCCAACGGCGAGCTTGGCCTCGTGCAGTGCCAGGCAATCGGTGGCAAAGGCGAGCGGCGTGCCGCGAAACATGTTGCGCGGCATCTGGTCCAAAAGCACGATCGCCGCCAGCCGGTTTTCCGGGCTCGCGCGCCAGATCTCGTCGACACCACGGGCCAGCGCCAGGTGCGACGCCTGGAAGCGGCTGATACAGGCCTGGTCGAGTTCGTGGCTCGTCCCGAACCAGTCGTCATAGGTGAGTTCGCCAAACCAGAAATTCAGAACGTCCTGCGGCGTGCAGATGTCAGCTTCGTTCGCCATATGCTCCTCACATGCGGGCCAATCGCCGATCCCTCGGCTGCGCTAACACATAGGCCGGAACCGGCCCTTGTCCATAACGTGTTCCTACCCGCCTTACGCGCGTCGCTTCAGGATGGCAATGAAGGCGATGCCGCCGACGAGCCCGGTGACGACGCCGATCGGCATGTCCTCCGGCGCCATGATGACGCGGGCCGCCAGATCCGCAAGGATGAGCGTCAGCGCCCCGAAGAAGGCCGAGAGCGGAATGACCCGCACGTTGTCGCTGCCGGCCAGAAGCCGCACGAAATGCGGCACCATCAGCCCGACGAAACCGATCGCGCCGGAAAAGGCGACCATCACCCCGGTCAGAAGTGCGGTGACGACGAACAGCGTCAGCCGGAAGCGGCGCACGGGAATGCCGAGCGTCATCGCGGTTTCGTCGCCCATGGCGAGCGCATTGATTTCGCGCGCCCGGATCATCAGCCAGCCGAGGGAGGCGAAAAGCACCACGCCGGGATAGACGAGCTGCGACCATTGCGCCAGGCCAAGACCGCCGAGCATCCAGAAGATGACCGTATGGGTCGCCCTCGGGTCCCCAAGGAAAATCATGAGGTTGCCGACGGATGTCAAGACGAAGGCGACCGCGACGCCGGCCAGCACGAGACGGTCGGCGCTGCTCCCGAGCACGCGGGAGACGAAGGCGACGAGCACGGTTGCGAGCAGCGCGCCGGCAAAGGCAAAGAGCGGCACCGTGGCAAGACCGAGGATCATGCCGGTGTGCAGCAGCGCCACGATCGCGCCGAGCGCGCCGCCGGAGGAAACGCCGAGCAGATGCGGATCGGCAAGTGGATTGCGCGTGACCGCCTGCAGCACGGCGCCAGTCAGCCCCAGCCCGGCGCCGACGAGGCCCGCCAGCATGACGCGCGGCAGGCGCACGTCCCAGACGATGCTCTCGCGCCCCGCCGACCAGAAAGCCTCGACGCTGCCCGGAGAAATCTTGCTGGCGATGATCGACCAGACGGTCGCAACCGGGATCGGCGCCGAGCCGAGCGATACGCCGGCCGTGACGGTCAAGGCCAGCAGCAAAAGCGCCGTCATGAGACCGGCACCCGCCTTCAGCGCCCGTGCCGGCGCTAGGCGTGAAACGGCGACGGGACCAGGCGACGCATCCTCAGCCAGCATCGCTTACAGGCCCTCGCCCTGAAAGGCCTTGGCAAGCCTGGCAATGGCGTCGATGTTGCGCGGGCCTGGCGTCGCTTCGACATAATCGAGCACGACGAAGCGATCGTTCTTGACGGCATCGACATTCTTGAAGGCTGCATTGTTCTTCATGAAGGCGATCTTGTCCTCGGCCTTCACCTCGCCGTAGTTGACGATGACCACCACTTCCGGGTTGCGCTCGATCACCGGTTCCCAGGAGATTTCCACCCAGCTCTTTTCCACGTCGTCCATGATGTTGGCGCCGCCGGCGGCCTCGATCATCGCCGTCGGAATGCCGAAGCGGCCGGAAGTAAACGGCTTCTCTTCGCCGGAATCATAGACGAAGACCCGCGTCGGGTTAGCCTTGCCGGCGTTCGCCTTGGTGATCTCGGCAAGCTGGCGGCGATAGCCGTCAACCAGCGTCTCGGCGCGATCCTCGACGCCGAAGATGCGGCCGAGATTGAGAAGATCGACGAACATGTCGTTCATATCAGGCTTCTGCTTGGCCATCACGTGGATGCAGGATTCGGTCAGCTCGTAGACGCCGATCTTGAAGGGCGCCAATGTCTCGGGCGTGACCTCGCCGCCGACCTTCATGCCGTAGTTCCAGCCGGCAAAGAGGAAATCGGCATCGGCGTTGAGCAGCACTTCCTTGGTCGGATATTTCTCCGAAAGCTCCGGCAGTTCCTTGACGCCTTCGCGCAGCTTCTCGTCCAGCGTCTTCCAGCCGGAAACGCCGGTATAGCCGACCATGCGGTCCTGGAGCCTCAGCGCCAGCATCATCTCCACCAGGTTGACGTCGTTGGCGATCGCCCGCTTCGGCGCCGCGTCGAAGGTCACCTCGCGGTTGCAGCTCTTGACGGTGACCGGATAGGCGAGCGCCGGCGTGGCGGCGGCAAGCACGAAAAGAAGGGAAAATGGGGCAATATTGATCTTCATGAAATCGATCCCTGTCGAGGAAGTGAAAAGGAAAAGCGGGCGCCGCCGGCAGCGGCATTGTGAACGGTGGCGGTGACGCCGAAGGCGGCCGAAAGCTCGCCGGGGCTGAGCACCTCTTCGGGCGGGCCGAAGGCCGTCAGCCGCCCGGCGGTCAAGATCGCGACATCTGTCGCAAACTCGGCGGCGAGATTGATGTCGTGCAGCGTCGAGACGATCGTCAGCTTCAGCGTCTGCAAGAGCTCGAGGATTTCGAGCTGGTGGCGGATGTCGAGATGGTTCGTCGGCTCGTCGAGGATGATGATGCGCGGTTCCTGTGCCAGCGCGCGGGCGATCAGCACCCGCTGCTTCTCACCGCCCGAAAGTGTGGCGAACTGGCGGCCGGCAAGATGGGCGAGATCGAGATGCGCGAGCGCATGCTGCACCCGCTCGCGGTCGAAATCGTTCCAGCCGCTCAAGCCCTCCCGCCGCGGAATGCGTCCCATCATCACGACGTCGCGCACGCTGAAGGGAAAATCGCCGGGCATCTCCTGCAAGACGACGGCGATTGTCCTTGCCGCCTCGCGCGCCGAGATCGACCAGAGATCGACGCCATCGACCGAAACACGGCCGGCATTCGGCTGCACCGCCCGGTAGAGGCAGCGCAGAAGCGAGGTCTTGCCGGCGCCATTCGGCCCGAGGATCGCAAGCCGGCTGCCGGCCGCGATCGCAAAGCCGATGTCGTTGACCAGCGTCAGGCCCGAACGCGGCCCCCAGCGAAGGCCCTCGACCGTGAGGGCTGCACCCGTTGCGTTGCAGCTCATGGGTTCGTTCCTCTGCGCGACCTCATTGGAAGTGCCCGCCGAGATCTTCGGAGACGAGCATCGCCGCGGGAATGCGGGCAAGCGTCTTGCCTTTCAGCCCGCGCGGCCGTTCCGCCGCCCGCGTCATGCCATCGCCACGCTCGGCATAGGTTGTGGCAAAGCGCACGAGATCGTCGATGTCCTCTTCCGGCGAGACGTCGCCGAAGAGATAGGTCGCCTTCCCCGTCGCCTGGAAGGCGATGGTGCAGGGCCGCGTGCAGGCCGCCATGCAGACCGTGCCGGCGATCGAGAAGTCGCGATCGAGCGGTGCGCCGAGCGCTGCGATGCTCAGGTTGAGCCGCTTGATCAGCTCGGCACCGGGCACGCATGGGCCGCCGGTGAAGCGGCAATCGGTGCAGACCGTTATCTTGTGCTGTCGGAAATTCGGCTCAGCCATTCCTGCCCTCCGCCGGACTGACGGCAAGAGATGGCGAAACGGCAAGAGGACGGAAAACCGTCGTATGAAAGCCAGTTCTTTTCCATCGGAACACCCCGTCCGTTGTGGTTGATCGGTTCGATGGCAGGTCTCCTGGCTCGCGGGTCGTGGCGCATCCACGTCTTCCCGGTCTTCGACCAGTGACATGGTGTGAATGCGCTTTCCGCTCACAGTTGCGGGGGCAGCCACGGTCTCGGCCCCATCAGGGTCGTCCGTTCCGTGTTCCCTTTTCAGCCGCTTCCGCATTGTCGCGGACGCAGCACCATCAACGCCTTCCTCGCATGAATCGGCGGATGAGACAACCGCACGACACAGGCGGGAGGGATCTATCAACATGCGGCGTTTCGTCATGCGAGGTTTGTTATAAAATAACATTACGTAGCGCAAGTCGAAAATTGGGCGCCGGACACAATCCGACGCCCGCGATAGCGACCACGCTAAAAGACGTGCCGTGCTGCCTCAGAACTCCGGCGGCAAGAGTTCGGCCGTCAGCGTCACCGCGACAGAGGCGTTGCCCGGCAGGTTGCGCACGCCGCAGACGGAGCGAACATGGCCGGCCCTTTCGCCAAAGGCGGCCGCCAGAAGCTCGGAAGCACCGTCGAGTACCTTCGGGTGCTCCAGGAAATCCTCAGTGCAGGCGACATATCCCTCCAGCCGGACGATCTGGCGAATACGCTCGAAACGGCCGAGATGCTCATGGATCTGCGCCAGCGCGTTGAGCACTGCCAACTCTGCGGCCTTGCGCCCCTCGTCGATGGTCACATCGCGCCCGAGCAGCCCCGTATGCACGAAGCGCCCGTCCAGCAATGGCCCCTGCATCGAAACATGAAGCATCTCACCCGCCTCGATCACCGCGCGGTAGGCGCCGAGCGGCCTCGGCGGCGTCGGGAGCTGAACGCCAAGTGCGCCGAGCCTTCGGATAACCTCGTCCATCATTGCTTCCCCTCCTCGTCACCTTACGAACCGGCCGCCTTGCGGAGACGACACCGCTTTTTTCTCAAGCCCTCGAAGTTCTGCCGCCCCTATCGCAAGCAGCAAGACGCGCCGTTCCGTGCCCAGCAACTTTTCCAAGCATAACCAAGAGAAAACGCCTCATGCCTCACGTTGGGAGATAACGTTACGAATTACAACACCAGAGTTGAAGTGCCATCGCGATCCGGGCCAGTGCCGCGGTCTTGCGATCGAATGCGACCGACACATCGCGGCGGCCTCGATCCCCAACCCCAAGTAAAAACGCTGAAATGTAACATACGTTACGCTCACGTAACCCTATGCCCGTTGAGAATTTCGACGACCGAAGCGACAATTGCCGGGATTAAGATTGGGCATCGACAAGCCTCGGAAACAAGCTCAACTTAGCCGCGCAGATCCCGAAATGAAGTGACGGCAACTCAACTTTCTGAAGGGAATAGCATCAGTGAATCCCATTGATTTCTTCGTCGACACGCTTCGGACCTATCCGCCTGTCGCCGTCTTCCTCGCCCTCGGCATCGGCTTCCTCATCGGTCCGATCAAGGTCGCGGGGTTCAACCTTGGAAATGTCACCGCCACGCTGCTTGCGGGCGTTCTCATCGGACAGCTGGGTATCCAGGTTTCCGGCGACCTGAAATCCACCCTGTTTTTGATTTTCCTCTTCGCCGTCGGCTACGGCGTCGGGCCGCAATTCGTGCGGGGCTTGAGCACCGATGGACCGAAACAGATCGCCTTTGCGCTCTCCGTGCTGGTGCTGTGCCTCGTCGTTCCCTATCTCTGCGCGCTGATTGCCGGGCTGCCGCTCGGCTATGGCGCCGGCATGTATGCCGGCTCGCAGACGATCTCGGCTGCAATCGGGGTTGCGACCGACCAGATCAATTCGCTCGGGCTGACGCCGGAGCAGGCCAAGACCTTTGCCGACCAGATCCCGATCGCCTATGCGGTGACCTATATCTGGGGCACGATCGGCTCGGCGATCATCCTCGCCCAGCTCGGTCCCAAGCTTCTCGGCATCGACCTTCCGGCGGCCTGCCGCGAATACGAGGCCAAGCTCGGCGGTGGCAGCGAAAGTAGCGAGCCCGGCATTACCCGCGCCTATCACGACTTCGGCCTCCGCGCCTATCGCGTCGACGCGGCAAGCGGGCTCACCGGAAAACCGGTCAAGGACATCCTTCCCGGGATCCGCGTCTTCGTCGAGCGCCTGCGGCGCGGCGACCAGATCATCGAGGCCGATGGCAACACCGTGCTGCAGCCGGGCGACGTCGTCGCCTTTTCGGGCCGGCGTTCGCTGCTCGTCGAAAACCTCGACAACAAGCTGCTCGAGGTCGAGGACAAGGAGCTGCTCAACGCGGAAGCCGAAGTCCTCGATGTCTACGTGACCAGCAAGGCGCTCGCCGGCAAGACGCTGGCGGAAGTCAGCACCATGGATTGGGCGCGCGGCGTCTATGCCCGCAAGATCATCCGCTCGCTGGTCGAGATCCCGGTGCTGCCCGGGACGACGGTCGAGCGCGGCGACATCGTCACCATCGGTGGCGCGAAACGCCATGTCGAAGCGGCGATCAAGGCGCTCGGCTTTGCCGACCGGCCTGTCGAGACGACCGACATCGCCTTTCTCGGCTGGGGGCTTTTCATCGGCGCGATGATCGGTGCGCTGACGATCACGATCGGCGGTATCCCGATCGGCCTTTCGACCTCCGGCGGCGCGCTTCTGGCCGGCCTCGTGCTCGGCTGGCTGCGCACCACCTACCCCGCCTTCGGCCGCATCCCGTCACCGGCGCTGTGGCTGATGAACACGCTCGGCCTCAACATCTTCATCGCCGTCGTCGGGATCGGCGCCGGCCCGGGCTTTGTCGCGGGCCTGCAGGAGGTCGGCATTTCGCTGTTCATCTGGGGCGTGGTCGCCACGTCGATCCCGATGATCGCCTCGGTGCTCCTCGGCCACTATGTCTTCAAGTTCCACCCGGCGATCCTGTTTGGCGCCTGCGCCGGTGTGCGAACGACGACGGCAGCGCTCGGCATGATCCAGGAGGCGGCCAAGAGCAAGGTGCCGGCGCTCGGCTACGGCATGCCCTACGCCATCGGAAACACGCTGCTGACCATCTTCGGCCTCGTCATCGTCATCATGCTCGCCTGAGGCGAACGGGCGAAGCCGACCATCGTTCAAAATGCATAGATCACAGGGAGTGTGGACCATGTTGGACAGAAATTTCTACGACAGCCTTTCCGATCTCAGCCCGTTCGAAATCAAGGACGAACTGATCAAGCTCGCCAAGTCGAGCTCACAGAAATCCGCCAAGGCTTTCCTCAATGCCGGCCGCGGCAACCCGAACTGGACGGCGACACGCGCTCGCGAGGCCTTCTTCCTGCTCGGCCAGTTTGCGCTGACGGAAGCCAAGCGCGCCTATTACGACCCGAAGGCCGGCGTGGCCGGCATGCCGCCGAAGGACGGCGCCCACGCGCGGTTCGAAAAGTGGACGAAGAAGCTGCTGCAAAACACGGCCGACTGGGACGAAGAGGATGAAGGCATCCCGCCGGCAAAGACGCTTTCCGACGCCGTCAACTACACCATCACCACCTTCCGCTTCGATGCGGACGCCTTCGTGCACGAGCTCACGGACTCGATCATCGGCGACAACTATCCGGTTCCCGATCGGGCGCTGCACCACAACGAGATCATCACCCACGAATACCTGATGTGGGCAATGTGCGCCGGCCACCGACCGAAGGCAAAGTTCGACCTTTACCCGGTCGAAGGCGGCACCGCCGCCATGTGCTACATCTTCAAGGCACTGAAGAACGCCCGCCTGCTTAACGCCGGCGACACGATCGCGCTCGGAACGCCGATCTTCACGCCCTATCTCGAAATGCCGGAGCTGGAGGACTACGATCTCAAGACCATCAACGTCAGCGCCGAGCAGGAGGACCGGTTCCAGTTCACCGACGAAGACATCAAGGCGCTGGAGAACCCCAAGGTGAAGGCGTTGTTCCTGGTCAACCCCGGCAACCCGTCCGCCGTGGCGATGGATCCGGATTCGATCAAGCGCCTTGTCGATCT
Source organism: Ensifer sp. ENS07 (assembly GCF_014852185.1). Taxonomy (NCBI): domain Bacteria; kingdom Pseudomonadati; phylum Pseudomonadota; class Alphaproteobacteria; order Hyphomicrobiales; family Rhizobiaceae; genus Ensifer; species Ensifer sp. ENS07. Next base: position 430,741 of record NZ_JACVBE010000002.1, read on the forward strand.
CGTCAACAAGAAGCGCCCCGACCTGATCGTGCTGACGGACGACGTCTACGGCACCTTCGTTCCGGGCTTCCAGTCGCTGCTTGGGCATCTGCCGCGCAACACGATCGGCGTCTACTCCTATTCGAAGTACTTCGGCTGCACCGGCTGGCGCCTCGGCGTCATTGCCGTCGCCGAGGACAACATCTTCGACGAGAAGATCAAGGCCCATGGCGAACCGATCCAGAAGCTCCTTGAAAAACGCTACAAGGCGATGACGCCGAAGCCGCGCGAGGTGAAGTTCATCGACCGCATCGTCGCCGACAGCCGCGACGTGGCCCTGAACCACACCGCCGGCCTGTCGCTGCCCCAGCAGGTGATGATGACGCTCTTCGGCCTGGTCGAGCTGATGGACGTCGAGAAGGCTTACCAGAAGGCCTGCATCGCCATCTGCACCAAGCGCTTCTGGAACCTGATCGAGGGCATGGGGGTCGAGTCCAATCCGGGCATCTATTTCGACCACTATTACGGTATCATCGACTTCGAGTTCTGGCTGCGCAAATATGTCGGCGAGGATGTCGTCACCTGGGTGAAGGACAACATCCACCCGCTCGACATTCCCTTCCGGCTTGCCGAGGACCACGGCATCGTGCTGCTCAACGGCTCGGGTTTCGATGCGCCGAGCTGGTCGGCACGCGTCTCCTTCGCCAACCTCAATGACGAAGCCTATTCGCAGATCGGCCGCGCCGTGCGCTCGGTGGCGCGCGGTTACGTCCAGACCTACCAGGCCGCCAAAGGCCTGAAGATCAGCTAGCCGATCGGGCGGCCGGCAGCCATGCCGGCCGCCCTTCCCCAACGCCTGGCCAGTGTTTCCCTCGGCCGACAAGCATCCCCGCATCTCCGGCTGGCGACTTTCTTTCCGCCGGCTCAGCGACCAGCGCATCATCCAGCTGAAGCGGCTTTCTTCGGCTTGGCACCGGGAGGAACCGCCGCGTGATCGACCACCTGTTCAGCATCCTGCGGGCGCATCCGGAGCTTGCCCTGTTCCTCGCGCTCGGCATCGGCTACGCGGTCGGCAAGATCACCATCTTCGGCGTCACCATCGGCGCCGTCACCGGCTGCCTGCTGGCGGGCGTGCTGATCGGCCAGACCGGTGCTGTGCTCTCCAACGACGTCAAGCAGGCGTTCTTCCTGCTCTTCCTCTTTGCCATCGGCTACCGCACCGGCCCGCAATTCTTCCAGAGCCTCAACGCCGACGCGCTGCCGCAGATCGCCGTCACCGTCACGCTCTGCGTCGTCGCGCTTGCCGTTGCGATCGTGCTGTCGATGCTCTTCGGCTTCGATCTTGGAACGGCAGCCGGGGTGCTCGCCGGCGGCGCGACGGAATCGGCGACCGTCGGCGTGGCGATCGACGCCTTCCGCAAGACGGCACCGACGCCGGAAGCGGCGAGCCAGTTCGAATCCGCCGTGGCGACCGGCTTTGCCGTCGCCTATCTCGTCGGTGTCGTGACCGCCATCCTCGTCCAGTCGCAACTGGCGCCGCGGATGTTTGGCCGCAGCCTCAAGGAGGCCTGCGCCGAGCTAGAAGCCGAACTGAAGATCGCGCCGCAGACGAGCGGCGACACCGCACGGCGCGAAATCGAGGCGCGCGCCTTCGTCATCGCCGACGCCCTCGTGGGGCTGACGGTCGCGGAAGCCGAAGCGCGCGTTCCCGAAAACCAGAAGGCCTATATCGAGCAGATCCGCCGGGGCGAGGAGATCATCACCCCAACGCCCAAGGAGCGCCTGCAGGCTGGAGACATCATCGCCGTTGCCGGTCTTCGCGGCTTCCTCGTCGAATATTCCAGTCGGATCGGCACCGAGATCGACGACCGCACGCTGCTCGATATCCCGGTTGAAGTGCTCGATATCGTGGTGACGAACAAGGAGGTTGCGGGAAAACGCCTGTGGCAGCTGAGGCAGCAGCCGGAAGCGCGCTCGGTGTTCCTGCGCGGCATCCTGCGCGCCGGCCAGCCGATCCCGATCTTTCCTGGCCTCACCGTCCGCCGTGGCGACGTGATGTCGATTGCCGGCGCCAGACGCCATGTCGAGGAGGTGGCGAAGCTGCTCGGCTATGCCGACCGTGAGACCACCGCAACCGACATGGTCTTTGTCGGCGTCTTCATCTTTCTCGGCGGCCTCATCGGCATCCCTGCCCTGAAACTCGGCGCGCTCGAAATCGGCCTCGGCGTCGCCGTCGGCGTGCTGATCGCGGGCCTTTGCGCCGGCTGGCTGCGCTCGGTCCGGCGCACCTTCGGTTTCGTGCCGGAGGCAACCCTCTGGTTCTTCGACAGCGTCGGGCTGTGCGCCTTCATCGCCTGCGTCGGAATCTCGGCCGGCCCGAGCTTTGTCGCCGGCCTCGTCCAGTCCGGCCCGGCGCTGGTCATCGCCAGCCTGCTGATCTGCCTGATCTCGCATCTGGCCGCACTTGCGCTCGGCCGCTGGGTCTTCGGCATGAACGAAGGCGTGCTCGCCGGCACCTGCTGTGGCGCCGGAACCTCAGCCCCGGCGCTTGCCGCCGTGCAGGAGGCGGCCGGAAGCAAGGTCCCGACACTCGGCTACGGTCTCGGCTACGCGATCGGCAACGTGCTGCTGGCGCTCTGGGGCGCGGTTCTCGTCACCGTTCTGGCGTAGCGCAGCGAGGCTCCGCTCGGTGTCGAACTGCGAGAAGGTGCGGTTGCGAGGGGGCCAGCCGACCGGACAACCCCGCCGCGGCGCGCCCTCTCGTTACGACACAAGAACGCGGGGCCCAAAGCTGCAGCGCCCGCAAATTGTGTCGAACGCGCCCGTCCGACTGCCGACCTCCAGGGGCTAGACGCCTTCCAGAAAGTGCGCTTTCTGCGCCGGATAATAGTCCGAAAATGACGGCAAAGCCTTGCCGGCGCGCGCGGCGACCAGCATATCGAGGTAATATTCCCAGCCCGGCCCGACGTCGCCTGCGAGTTTCGGGTCGCTCAAATGTTGAACCAGGCGCAGCTCCGTCGTGCCCCCCGTCTGCGTAAACGTCAACGCGATGCGCCACTCGCCGGCGTCATCCTTCATCACCACGACCAGGCGGTGCGGCGCGGCGCACTCCTCGATCAGGACATCCGTCCATGGCTGGCTTTTCTCATGGAGCAGTTGCAGCCGCACGGTCTTGCCGGGCCCCGCTTCGCCTTCCCAGCGGCCGAACCAGAGCGCGGTGCTCTCGGACTTTGTCACGCTCGTCCAAACGTCGGCGATGGGTGCATGAAACGTGCGCGTCAGGATCAGGTCATTGCCACTGACGTGGCCGGTGGGCTTGGGGCTCATGCCATCTTCTCCCTGCACGGATAGGCAAATCTGCGGCGGGCGCTACCGCGCGTCTACCTGTACACGGTAGCGGCTATTTATGCGAGCATCCCTGCCGGCGAGGCGCCAGTCGCACCACACCTAGCGCAGCGGCCACACCAGCATCAGTGTCGGGATGCTGACGATCACGATCACCACCGACAGCGGAAGGCCGAGGCGCGGATAGTCGCTGAACTTGTAGCCGCCCGGCCCCATGACCAGCGTGTTGCACTGGTGGCCGATGGGGGTGAGGAAATCGCAGCCGGCGCCGATGGCAACTGCCATCAGGAAGGCTTCCGGCTTGTAGCCGAGCGCGCCGGCGAAACTCGCGGCGATTGGCGCCATAACGAGCACGGTGGCGGCATTGTTGAGGAAAGGCGTCACCGCCATGGCGGCGAGCAGGATGATCGTCAGCGCGCCGGCCGGCGGCAGGCCTGCGGCAACCGTGCCGAGCCAGGCCGCAATGACATCGGTGCCCCCGGTCGTGCGCAAGGAATCGCTCACCGGGATCAGCGCCGCCAGCATCACCAGGATCGGCCCATCGACCGAGCGATAAAAATCGCGCAAGGGGATGATGCGGAAGACGACCATGGCGAGGGCTGCCGCGAAAAAGGCGATCGGCACCGGCACAAGTCCAACTGCCGTTGAGCCCATCGCGGCCGCCAGAACCAGAAGCGGCAGCGGTGCCTTTCGCGTCGTGCCAAGCAGGATCTCGCGCTGCGCCAGCGGCAGGCAGCCGAACTCCTGCAGGAAGAGCGTCAGTTCGCGCCGCGCGCCCTGCAGCACGATGATGTCGCCTGCCCTCAAGCGAATGCTGCCGAGTCGCTGCTTCAGCCTCTCGCCCTGGCGGCTGACGGCGAGCAGGTTGATGTTGTGGGTGTTGAACAGCGCCAGGCGCTGTGCCGACATGCCCTCGAGCGGCGAACCGCTGCCGACGACAGCTTCGATCGCCTCGATCTCGTCCCCGGCCTTTTCCCGCCCATGCGGCGCGCGGTCGCCGGCAATCTTCAGCTTGCCTTGCGAGACGATGCGATCGAGCGCTCCCGGACCGCCTTCAAAAATCAGGATGTCCTCGGCTTCGAGGGTAACGTCGGGAAGCGGCGCCAGATGCAGGCCGCGGCGAAAGATGGCGATGACGACAGCGCCGCCGTCGCCCAGTTTCACCAGATTGCTGAGCGCCTTGCCGATCGCCGGCGAACCGGCGGCAACAACCGCCTCGGACGTATAATCGGTGATCTCGATCGCCGAATGGACGGAGACATGGCTGCTGGAGCGCTGCGGCACCAGCTTGTAGGCAAAGAGCAGGAAGATGCAGCCGACCAGCGCCAGCGTCGCGCCGACGGGCGTGAAGTCGAACATCGTGAAGCTCTCGCCGGTCAGCTCCTGGCGCACGCGTGAGACGACGATGTTCGGCGACGTGCCGACCTGGGTCATCAGCCCACCGATCAGCGAGCCGAAGGCCATCGGCATCAGGAAAACCGAAGGCTGGACATTCGACCGCCGGGCAAACTGGAAGGCGACCGGCAGCATGATTGCCAGCGCCCCGATGTTCTTGATGAAGGCGGAAAGCACTGTCACCGTGATGACCAGCAGTGCGAGCTGGGCCCGGACCGATGAGATGTTCGGCAGGAACCGCTGGATGGCGGCGTCGACGATCCCCGAGCGCGCCACCCCGGCGCTGACGATCAGGGCGCTGCCGACGATGATGACGATGTCGTCGCTGAAACCATCGAAGGCATGATCGTAAGGCACGATGCCGACGGCGACCGCCAGCATCAGCGCCGAACAGGCGATCACGTCGTATCGAAACCGCCCCCAGATAAAGAAGACCATCATGGCGCCGATGACGAGAAACGCGAGAGACTGTTCGGCGGTCATGCAATATCCGGGTTCAGCGAAGAGACTGGGCGGGACGGAACGTGCGGCCGACACAAGCCGAAACGCGCAATCCGCGCAGAAGTTCACACAAGACGTAACCCATGTTTCGGCAAATCGGAATTCATCTCAGCGACAAATCTGGGCATGAGTGCGAAGCGCATGGACCGCCGGCCGCGCCCGGCGGCGAGGCGACAGCCCCTGCCGCCCGCTACTCGATGGTCCCGAATACGGCCGTCTCCAGCGTATCGATCGCCTCGTCCCGCTTCTTGCCCTTCATCAGAAATCTAACCATCCGCCAGGCGTCTCGCCCGCGCAGCGCAATGGTTATCTCGGCGGTGGCGTCCGGTTCCTTGAGCGACTTCATCGCCAGGCGCCCCTTGGCCGTTGATCATAACCGGCGTCCAGTCCGCGCTCGCCTCGTATCTCGCCCTCGCCTGCAGTTCGGCGAGCACCTCGGCATATGGCCGTTCGTTCATCGTTGCCGGGACCTGCTCGTGCCCGCCGCTTGCTTGGTCCGCGCTGATCGCGAAGAGCATGTTGTCGCGCCCGGGATCCTCGACGTGCCAGGCGGCCTCGAACGTCGTCTGCCAGCTTATCACCGGTTTGACGAAGGTCTGCATCGGGGGCGGCGGGCCACCAAGGCAGCCGGTATGTAAAGCAGCAGCATGTCGAAAATGCGCGCCAGAAAACGGGGCCATGGCCGGGCAAGCGGATATCCGGGCACTGGCGGCGGCACGTCGGCGGACGGTCCGGGTCCTGGCGTCGCGCGGCGGAGGCCGCTTTGATTTAGGCCATGTCGCAGGCCGGGATCCGCTCCCCGTGTCCCTGCCGCCAAACCAGCAGGTGAAAGCTCGTCCCGCGCGATCATCACCAGCAAAATGTTGTCGCTCACGGGCCCGTGTCGCTCGACCCGATCACATAGTGCCACGCTGCCATTTCGCCCCCAAAGGCGCGTCCAAAAAAGCTCGGAACGCACCCGAACGCTAGGTTGCGCGCAAGCCCGCCGCAGCTGTCGCGATCAGGCACTCCACAACTGGGACAAGCCGTGAACATTTGCAAGCATTGCTTGCTGGAATTCGCATGACAGAACTTGGAAATTTCCGTTTAAGCGCTACACTTTAGAAGAGAGTGCTGGACCGCACCGGCAACGATCGTCCAAGGCGTTTCCGCCTGACGCTTGACGCCGTGTGGGCCAGGCTCAGCCATTCTGAGGATCGCCGACATGAAACACGCTTTTGCCGCCCTCTCCGTCGTGCTGCTTCTCAGTGGCTGCACGGCGACCACCGGCCCCGACATCAGCTACGGTTACTCGCCGAACATGCAACCGATTCCTGGCAGCATCACCTATGGCGGGCAACCGCGTACCAAGCTGAAGAAGGCACCCGTCGGCAGCATCGTCCCGCACCAGTTCATCGATTCCTACGGCCGCAAGGTCTACGAGACCTATATCATCGAGCCCGACCGTTCGTTGCGCCTCACCAGTCGCCGTTGGGCGCCGGACTTCCTCGGCTTCGACGACTGAACGAGATCATCTCACGGATCAGGCATCGCCGCTGAACTGCGCGTGCACCCAATCGCGAAGCACGCGGGTCGCTGGCCGGTCCGCCATGCGCGGACTGTAGACCAAGTCGTATCGGTCGCTTTCCAGCGTCAGGTCGAACGGCTGGACGAGAATGCCGGAGGCAAGCTCCTCGGCGACCAGCGTGAGGCTCAAGAGGGCAATGCCCTGCCCGGCGATGGCCGACTGCACGGCATGGATCTCGTCGGTAAAGGAAAGCCCCGCGCCGGCCTCGACATCGGTGGCGCCAGCCCGTTCCAGCCATTGCCGCCAGACCGGCGCGCGCGCATCGTGGCGGCGCAGCGTGCCCCAATCGTAGTGGATGAGCGTCGCGTGCTTGAGGTCCGCGGCACTGGCCGGCGCCAGTCGCGGCACGCAAACCGGGGCGAAACGATCGGCGAACAGCGGTTCGGTGACGAGGCCCGGATAATCACCGCCGCCAAGGCGGATCGCTGCATCCGCATCCACCTCCAGATCGACCATCCGGTGGGAGGCGTCCAGCCTCAGCGTCCACTCGGGATAGGCTTCGCGGAAGGAACCGGCAAGCGGCGCCAGGCGCTTGGCGACGAAGGCGACGGTGGACGTCAACCGCGCCACCTTGCTCGCCTCCTGCCGGCGCATGTCGGCGATCGCCTGCTCGAAACGGTCGAGGCCATCACGCAGCACCGGAAAGAGCACCTGTCCCGCAGTGGTCAGCCGGACCTGCCGCGTCCCTCGTTCGAAGAGCTTGGTCTCCAGCATCTCCTCCAGCTGGCGGATCTGGTGGCTGACGGCAGTGGCCGAGACGTTCAGTTCCTCGGCCGCCAGCTTGAAGCTCATCCGCCGGGCGGCCGCTTCAAAGACCCTGAGTGCGCCGAGCGGCGGCAACTTCCTCATGATTTCCTCAATGGATGAACTCAGCTCATCTGTCGGCTGAGAAATCACTCTTTGTCAGCCGCCGAATGCCCCAGCATATTAGGATCAACAGCCAAGGCAACAGCGCCAAGATGAGAAAATCTCAAGCATGAAAGGACATCTTATGTCTCTCGAACAGGTCGTCACCCAGCCGGATCCCTACGCGCCCTTCCTGCTTTCCCAGGCGATCAAGGCCAATGGCTTCGTCTTCGTCTCCGGTCAGGCGGCAATCGGCGACGACGGCAAGCTCGTCGGCGTCGGCGACTTCGACCGCCAGGCCGAACAGGCGTTCCGCAATCTCGACCGGGCGCTCAAGGCGGCGGACTCTGGGTTAGACAAGATCGTCAAGGTCACGATCTTCCTGCGCTCCATGGAGAATTTCGCCAAGATCATCGAGCTGCGCCGCACGTGGTTTTCCGCCCCCTATCCCGCCGACAGCATCATCGAGGTCTCCTCGCTCTATTCACCGGACGCGCTGATCGAGATCGAAGCGATCGCGCTCGATGGAGGCAAGTGACATGAACGCACCGTTTGGCATCGCGTCCCCCGCCTTCACCGGCACCCGTCTCAAGCGGCTTGATTTCGCCAATCGCCTGTCCGTGGCGCCGATGACCCGCATCAGCGCCACGGCAGCCGGCGCGCCCAGCGAGCGCATGCAGCACTATTACCAGCGCTTCGCCCGCGGCGGCTTCAGCCTGATCACGACCGAGGGCATCTACACCGACAAGGCCTATTCCCAAACCTACAAGGACCAGCCAGGCCTGACCGACCGGGAACAGGCTCTCGCCTGGCGGCCGATCGTCGAGACGGTCCATGCGGAGGGCGGGCGAATCTTCGCACAACTGATGCACGGCGGCGCGCTGGCGCAGGGCAACCCGCACAGGCCCGAGACGGTAGGCCCCTCCGCCGTCCGGCCGAAGGGCAGCCAGTTGACCGGTTATCACGGCGACGGCCCCTATGCCCTGCCGCGCGAGATCAGCGATTCCGAAATCGCCGAGGCGATCGAAGGCTTCGCCAGTGCCGCCCGGTTTGCAATCGAGGTTGCCGGTTTCGACGGCATCGAGATCCACGGCGCCAACGGCTATCTGCTCGATCAGTTCTTCACCGACTTTTCGAACCGGCGGGCGGATCGTTGGGGTGGAGATATCGTTGAGCGGCTGGGCCTGTCGCTCGAAGTGCTGAAGGCAGTGCGCGTGGCGATCGGCCCCGACGTCCCGCTGGGGCTGCGGCTCTCCCAGGGTAAGGTCAACGACTTCAGGCACAAATGGGCAGAACGCGAACAAGGTGCAGCCCGCGTGTTCGAGGCGCTCGCCGAAAGCCCGGCAGACTTCGTGCACGTGACCGAGTTCGAAGCCTGGAAGCCGGCCTTCGAGGGCGGCGACGCCTCGCTCGTTTCCCTCGCCCGCCGCCACGCGCCGCGCCTGTTCATCATCGCCAACGGCAGCCTGCACGATCTCGCCCGCGCCGAGGAGGTGATGGAAGCCGGTGCCGACATGATCGCGCTTGGCCGCGGCGCGCTCGTCAATCCCGACTGGCCACAGCTCACCGCGAAACGCACCGCTCTGCGTCCGTTCGACCTGCCGTTCCTTGCGCCGATCAGCGATATCAAGGACAGCGAACTGGCTCTCTGAATGTAGAGAAACGGGCGCGCCCCGCAGGAGGCGCGCCCGTCAACTGTCCTAGTGATTGCCGGCTCCAGGCGGTCACCCCGCCGCCACGAAGCGATAGGCCGCCCCGTTGCGCTCCGCCCGCCCGATCCCCGGATAGGCCCAATGATAGCCAAGCAGCGCCAGCCGCTCCGACGCGGCCCGGTCGATCAGGGCCTTGCGATTCTTCAAGGCCAGCTCCGCATCTGTGTCGAAGCCGAAATGCCAGTCGGGGTGCTCAAAGAAGACGATGTTGCTGGTGACCGCATCGCCCGTGATCACCAAGCCCTCATGTCCGGCGCCGTCACCGCCGGAAAGCTGAAGCGAGATATGACCGGGTGTGTGGCCCCGCGTGTCGAGCACCTGCATGCCGCTGACGATTTCGTCGCCGGGCTTCACCAGGGTCAGCCGGTCCTTGACCGCAAAGAGATCGCGCTGCGCACCCTTGGCAAAGCCATGAAGCACCTGCGGCATGGTCTTTTCGAAGTTGGGATCGGTCCAGAACCGCCATTCCCCCTCCGAAACGAAGTACTGCGCATTCGGAAAGGCGAGCGTGCCGTCGGCGCCAACGGTGCCGCCCGCATGGTCAGGATGGGCATGCGTCAGCACCACCTTCGTCACCGCACTCGGGTCGATGCCGGCCGCAAGCAGATTGGCGTGAAGCTTGCCGGCGCTCTCCTGGAAACGTGTGCCCGAGCCGTCGTCGACCACGATCAGATCGTCGCCAGTGCGAATGACCGGAATATTGGTGTGAAACGGCGCCTTTTCGGGAGTGCCGCCAAGCCGGCGCATGATCTCCGGCCGCTCTTCCGCCGTTGCATCCGGCAGCACGATGCTGACCGGCAGCATGATGAAGCCGTCGCTGACGACGGAAATATCGAAGCCGCCATGCCGGAAACGTTTGATATCTGCGGCATGGGCACCTTTCAGCAGCAGGGCGGAGGCTGCAAGCGCACCGGTGCCTGCAAGGAATTCACGACGGCCGGGGCCGGAGACGTCGGTGGGATTGTGGGAAGAGGTCATGGCTCTGATCCTTGGCTGAAGCGTTTGACATAGGGTGCCGGCGCCACCTGCGAGGCGGCGCCGGCGAACAACCATCAGGCCTTGGCGAAGGCGAGCAGGTCGGCGTTGAGCTGGTCCTTGTGGGTGTCGGTGATGCCGTGCGGTGCGCCGACATAGACCTTGAGGTCCGCATGCGGCACCAGCGTCTTCGAGGCCCGTGCCGCCGCATCGATCGGCACGATCTGGTCGTCGTCGCCATGGATGATCAGCGTCGGCACGTCGAACTTCTTCAGGTCCTCGGTAAAGTCGGTCTGCGAGAAGGCGACGATCGAGTCATAGGTGTTCTTGTGTCCCCCCATCATGCCCTGCAGCCAGAAGCTGTCGATCATGCCCTGAGAGGCGACCGCGCCCGGGCGGTTGAAGCCGAAGAACGGACCGGACGCGATGTCGCGGTAGAGCTTCGAGCGATCCTTCAGGCTTGCCGCCTGCAGGCCGTCGAAGACTTCCTTCGGCAGGCCGCCGGGGTTCCTGTCGGTCTTGACCATCAGCGGCGGCACGGCCGAGATCAAACCGGCCCTGGCGATCCGGCTGGTGCCGTGGCGGCCGATATAGCGGCTGATTTCGCCGCCGCCGGTCGAAAACCCGGCAAGGAAGACACCCTTGAGATCGAGCGCGTTGATCAGATCCGCGAGGTCGTCGGCATAGTGGTCCATGTCGTTGCCGTCCCAGGGCTGCGACGAGCGGCCGTGGCCGCGGCGGTCATGGGTGACGACGCGGAAGCCGTTGGCGGCAAGGTGGAAGGCCTGCGCCTCCCAGCTGTCGGACGACAGCGGCCAGCCGTGGCTGAGCACGACGACCGGGCCATCCTTCGGACCCCAGTCCTTGTAATAGATCTCGACGCCATCGCGGGTGATGATGCGGCTGCCCATGGTGTTTGCTCCCTTAGTGCCGGACGCGCCGGCGGTTGTTGCGGTGGTGGATGCGGCCTTGGCCGACGTGTTCATGGCATTGACCGCGGCTGCCGTCGCGGCAGCGCCAAAGGCGGCCGAGAGAATGCTGCGGCGGGAGATGCCGTTGGAAACGCTTGCGGAAACTGCTTTTGCCTGTGTCATTGTCCTCACCTCTTTGATCTCTGTTGCTCGGGCTTCCATTCGGCGGAAGCGATGGTTGAATTGATAAATCGGTGGGCCTAACCTCTCGACCGGCAAAGCTGACAACGATGGGGGCAGAAGTGACAAAACGACCCGAAAACGAGCCGGCGGAGATCGGCATCGTCGTCTATCCCCGCGCCCTGATGTCGGCGATCCATGGGCTGACCGACATGTTCCAGGTGGCGAGCATGCAGTCGGTCGAGCAAAGCGGCAGAGACGCGCCGCAAATCCGCATCAGCCACTGGAAACTTCAGGAAGATGGCTCGGTATCGAAATCGCGCGACACCCACGAAGGCCCCTCCTCGGGCCTTGTGGCCCTGATCCTGCCGCCGACGCTCTCCGATCTGCCGGTCGGCGATCGCATCGGTGCCCTGCCCGCCTTCGTGCGCGAACAGCATCAACGCGGCGCGACGATCTGCTCCGTCTGCGGCGGCGCCTATCTGCTGGCAGAGTCCGGCCTCGCCGCCGGCCGCACCATCACCACCCACTGGTCGCATCAGGACCTGATCTCCAACCGCTACAGCGACATCCGCGTCGACACCGACAGGCTGCTGATCGACGAAGGCGACATCATCACCGCCGGCGGCATGATGGCCTGGATCGACCTCGGCCTGAAACTCGTCGACCGGTTCCTCGGAACCGACGTCATGCTGGCAACCGCACGCTACATGATCATCGACCCCGGCGCGCGCGAGCAGAGCTATTACAGCGTCTTCGCCCCGAAGCTCGATCACGGCGACACGATCATCCTGAAGATCCAGCACTGGCTGCACGGCGCCAACACCAAGGGCGTGACGCTGCAGATGATGGCCGACCGCGCCGGTCTCGGCGACCGCACCTTCCTGCGCCGTTTCCAGAAGGCGACCGGCTTCAATCCGACCGAATATTGCCAGCGGCTACGGATCGCCAAATCCCGCGATCTGCTGGAGCGCTCACATCTCTCGATCGAGCAGGTTGCCTGGCAAAGCGGCTATGACGACACCAACGCCTATCGCAAGATCTTCCGCAAGATCCTGGGTCTCTCACCGAAGGAGTATCGTCTTCGCTTCTCGGTTTCGGAGAGCGTCCGCACTTTGGGCGCTCCGGCAAATCCGATACCGGCCGTGTGATCATCGACGGGCGAAACCCTTTAGAGCACAATTCGGGTGTAATAGGTCAGCGTCAAGCCGTAGCTGCCGGGCGGAAACGCTCTGATCCGGTTGCCAACAACCGCGTAACCGAGCGGCGCGCTGGCGCCGGCGGGGACGCTCGCAGCGAGCTGCTGCAATGCCATGGCGCGGATCGGCCGGCCGCTTGCGGTCAAAACCTGCCGCGCCTCAAGGAAATCCGCAGGCAGCGGCGCATCGCCCTCGACGGCAGAGATCGCCGTCGTCGCCTCCATGTCGCTGACGCGCAGCATCCGGTTGAGCTTCAGTTCCGCAAGGCCGACAAACCGTGGAAACAGATGGGCGATATCGTTGCGCCCGCTGTACTCACCCGCGTCGATCAGCAATGCGGCGTAGTCGGCAATGCTGCTCATAGCCAGCCCTCCTTGGTGCGCCAGGCGCGGTTGTCGCCATCGTTGAGGAAGCGTTTGACGAAGCGGTCGTCGCCTTCCGAATGGGCCTTCACCAGGCCCGAGGCATGCGCGACGTTAAGCGGAACCGAGGCGACGCGATGCCAGTCGCCCCGCCAGGCCCTTTCGGCGCTGTTGCGCACATCCCGGTTCTCGCTCAAGAGATTGTCGACGGGATAATCGACGCGGTAGACGTCCTTCTCCCCGTCGAAATGGTGCCAGACCGAGCGACCCGTCATCCGGTCATGATCGTAGAGCGTCCAGGCGCCGTCGCGGATCACCATGGCTCACTCCCCCGGCAGCGGGTCGGCCCGCTCGGCCTTGCCAGCGGCGATCAACGCCTTGGCTTCCTCCAGGCTCACGCATACGATCGCACCGGCGGCCGTGCGTTCCCCTTCCTGGAACCAGACGTCGTAGACGAGACGGACCGGAACGGGTTTCTTTGCTTCGGACATAAAAATCTCCATGAAAAAAGGCGGCTCCGGAGAGCCGCCTTGGCAAGGGTTGTTCTTCAGGAAGAGGATCGGGCGCGGGTCAGGCGCCCGCATCGGGGGTCTGGTGTCATCCATCAATATTGGCAGCGCCCCCGCCGGGCCCTGACGTGCTCAGGTGCACGGGCAGCAACCAGATACCGCCGTTCAGCTGGGAGGTCCTGCTCCCAGTGCCGACGCAACATTGCCGCCGCCCCGCGCAGCAGGTCGCCAAAACTGATCTAAACAACTACGGCTAAGGTGACGACATGACCACGCATGCCTCGACGATCGTCGACAGGCGCCTTCTATCGCCCAAAATCCGAGACGGTCTTCATCGCAGACGCAACGAAGAGATCGAACTTGTCGGAGAGTGCCGTACTGATGTCTCGAGACAGGAACAGGTCGTAAATCGAAGGCAAGTCCTCAACGCCGGAAGCGCCTGCAACACGGCAACCAAGCCGTGTTCCGGGGAAATCGGGGCTGTCGGACGCCGTTATCGCGAACGCGCCGTCACGTGGGTTCGCTCCCAACGTGTCGCTGCGGGCCGTTTCCAGCGCGCGCCCGACTTCGTCAGGCTGTTCCGACGCATAAAACCCCCAAGCGTAGTCGCTCTTTCCCGGCACGGCCTGTTGCGCGTAACCGGTGAGGTGAAGTCCGTACGCCTCGACGGGCTCAGAGAACGGGACGACGGAAGTCCGCGGCTCGCCCGTATCGAGAAGGTTATATGGGTGCGCCACGATGTTCGCCCTCTTGAAAACAGCCTTCTCCTCGTCGAGGGTTTTGAAGAATTGGGCGTCGCAAGCGAACAACGCAGCCAGCACCTTCTCGGCGCTCTCCGGCGGCATTGCGCATTCCGGCGCTACATCACCGCTCCTCTCGCAGATTCAGCCGCGGCTCATGTCTTCAAACGAATATGGATCGATTGTCGCCAACACCAGCCCGACCAGCACGACGAACAGCCCGAAGAGAGTGACAACAGTGTAGACCATTACCTTTAGCCACTTCTTCATACCGCCTCCTCACTTGCAGAGATTACTTCGACGTCAGTCCAGTTAGAACATTTCATGAACACGCGCAAGGTTGAGATCGCACTCATTCTACAGCTTATGCGGAAGGTTATTCACTCCACGACCTCAACATTTGCTTGAGCGTACCGCGACCGGGAAACAGCCCGTTCCAGAACCCTTCTTCCTGTAGCGGGGGCTTCGACTGCCAGTTGTCTGCATTGGTCTGCATTCTTTGCAGGTCCCGCTTTTCGTGCAGTGCCTCCAAAGCTGGCAAGTCGCGCGGGGGTGGTCCGGACCAGGACGGACGCTCGGACGACTCCGAATAGCTCTGGAGACGTGGGTCAGGCACTTTGTCGCTGATCGAACGGATCAAGTCCCCGTTCCGCCGGGCATAATCCACCAGCCCCATAACATCCGCTTCGCCAAGATCGCGCTCCTTGGCGTAGCGTCCTATCTGCCGTCCGACGTCATTGTTCCACTCATCACGCAGGTGGTCCTTGCTTGGTGAAGGGGCGCTGTGTGCCGTCGGTCGGCGCCACGGTCAGGCCCGTCGTCGGATTGTAGCCGCCATTGGCGCTACCTGACCCGCGCGAGACGCGCAATGCGTTGGCCGAAGAGCCTATTGCCGTTCTTCGCCCCCCGTGTCTTATTTCAAAAAGAGGTCACCGGATTTCGGCGGTTCCACGCCTGATGCGAGCAGCGTCGTGCAGCCCAAGAATCCCTCATCAAACTCGAGATCCGGAGATGGTGTGTAGCCGGTTTCGTCGGTCTCCAAGTCGAGTAACCACCCTTTGCCGGACACACGAACGCTTCCTGTGCGCCCCTCGGCAGTGCTTTCGATCCTGCTCGCATTGACCGGTGTTTGAAAACCCCATCTCAGTTTGATGTCGCCTGCAACATTGACTCGCCGCTGAATGTATCCGGTCAGCGTGAAGCCCGAGGCATAGACCGGCTTTTCGAACGCCACACGCATTGGCGCGCGCTCTGCGTCTCCATCCGTCATCTCGCCCATCTGGTTTGGATTGATGGTCACGTCCTTCGGCATCAGCGCCGCTATCGTCTTCAGGAAGTCGTTTGGGTTCTTCTCGATCAGCGCGTGGATCGCGGCCGCCCCTCGGCTCTCCCAGGCCGAAAGCATGTCTTCGAGAAAGAGTTCGCCGAGCTTGGTGCGGACCGCCTTGCGCGTGCGCGCCCGGGGGGCGGCCCCACCCCCTCCGGCGCGCGACAGAAAGCGCCCGGTCTTCGGGTCCTTTTCGGGTTTCACTGTCATGGGATTTGCTCCGGGGCACGAGGCGATTGCTCCTCCTGCGCACGTAGGATCGGCCGCCGCTTGACCAAAAGTTGCATTCTGCCATCAAAACCGACCGATAGCGGCGGGATTTGGAGGCGATCGCAGGTGATCCGGCGTTTGTGGACGAAACTGCTTGGCATGTTCGCGAGGCCGGCTCCGGCCCTGGCCGAAGTCGACGAGCCGACATCTCCGAAGGTCTCGGCGCCCAAGCTGGGAACGCCAATGCCTGCGGGAGACACCATCGTGTCGCCGCGGCTGTTCAAGCTAGCAAGCGTGACAGCCGGTCACAGAAAAATGCGTGTGTCACGCCGGATGTCACGCTTGCAACCTTGACTTCAGGTTGCATTCGGTCATCAATACCGCTCACCGGGTTGCCCCACATCGGGTGCTTCTGGCGCAATGCATCGCAAGCGCTCCTGCTCTACCGGCAGTGGCCAGGGAAAAGTCAAATTAGTTCAAGATTTTAAGCAGTTTTTCAGCCTAGCAGTCCAGCCGCGGGAACCATGCAATGAATGCAACAGGTGCCAGATGATCCGCAACACGTTCAGCAAGTTGAAGACCATTTTCACCCCGCGGCCGTCCGCAACGAATATCTCGCCCAGGTTGCTTGAACTGGCGACGTCAGGAAATGTCGATGCCCAGGCGAAACTCGCCGAAATCTATTTCAACGATGGCGGCGCAGAACACTATGCCGCCTCGCTTCATTGGAACCGCCAGGCCGCCCGCCAGGGTCATCCGGCTGCCCAGGCCCGCCTCGTGACCATCTATCAGAGAGGCCTCGGCGTCGAGCGCGATCCGAAGGAAGCCTCGCGCTGGCTGCGCAGCATCGGGCAGCCCCGCCCGCGACATGAGACCGGCGCCTCTGTCACCGGCAAGATCGCCAAGCAGGAAGCCTAAGGCTTTTCGCGTAAAAGTGGGCAGCGGTATTGCCGCAACGACATGCATAAAAACAAGATCTTAAAGCCTGTCGCGTGAGCCCTTTCCACGCGACCAGCTTTAGGGCTTTCGCACCGGAACATGCAGCGATCTTGCGACAGCAGCATGCGGGCGCCGAGGACGTGAAGCCCAAGTGCGGATCCGAAAAATCGCGAAGCGCCGTGACGCCGTAGCGGCCGTCGTCACCCGCTTCTCAGCGGTCGCAGCCGGCGCCGGCGCGGATTTGAGTTTTTTGGATATCGGCATCAGCGCCCAGGCAAGGCCGCGCCAATCCGCCGGAATCAAAAAGGCCGCTTCAATGACGAAACGGCCAGCTTGTAATATCCTTAGCCCGCTTCCGGTCACTTGGCAAGCCCCTTTGCCAAAATTTGTTTCCGTTTTGTTCGTTTTTTTCCTTTACCCCCCGCCCCGCCTCTTTGCCAGCCCATTTGCGCGATCGGTGGTACAATCGCGTGCGTCATGCAAGGCCGCTGGCGCCATGTCTCCTTCCTCAACGGATCCGGGGCCGGCGGCGGCATGGTTGATCCGTTTCGATGCGGAAGCGGTTGATGCCGCTCCCACGACCACGGGAGGTACCCATGACACGACAATACCTGATCGCCGCTCTTTGCGCGGCGCTTCTTGCGGCTGCCGGCTGCACCACCGACCAGGCGAGCCGCACCAGCACTCCTGCTCCGAGCCCCAGTTACCAGGGCATGCAAGGCGTCCAGGGCATGAGTCAGGGCGGCGGCGGTGCTGGCGGTTATTGAGGTCGCTGATGCTTCGTAGACGGCGAAGCTGGCGGGGCTCGACGTTGGTCCAGATCGCCCGCCCGCAGTGTCGCTCCCGTGCAAAGCCTCGGCCGAACGCACCGCGCACCGAAGCCAATCGGATTGAACATCTTGGGCCGACATGCGTTGAGTAACCATGACGCGCATTCTCGCTGCCGCGCCATTTGTTTGCGCGCATTCTGTGTTAAGCTTCCCCTCGGGAGGAAAATGCCATGGAGAATTTCTTCGCACTCGCCGCCATCGTCGTCGGCTCCGCAATTCTGGGGCTCGCGCTCGCCTACGGGTTTCGTCGCAAGGACGCGCACCGCCCTCCCGAACATGACGACGCCCGGTTGAAGTTCTAGAAGACGTTGAAGTTCTAGAAGACCGGGCTTTTCCGACCTCGCCGGTCCGCGGCCGCTCCGCTTGTCTGCCTCTTCGCGGGGTTGCCGCAATGAGCGATTCCTAGCAGACGCCTCCCCTGCAAACGCGCGACGCGGCAGAGTTCGCCCCGATATCATCGACAGGATGTCTGGCTCGATAGCGCGTGCTTGGGATGCCGATTGCATCGCGGACCAAGACTTGGAAAACGACAAGAGCCGGATGCGATGTCCCCCAATCCGCACGGCCACGCCCCCTCATTGATCCACCTTCAATCTTGAGATCTTGAACGCCCAGACCAGAACCTTTTCCGCTCGCCTCGGCTTATTCCTGGCAAACCGCCAGCAAGGAGATGCGACGATGAACAAGGCAAACCCGAAATCCCGCGACCGAGAGACATCGGAAGACGTGCCCCCATCTGGCGAAACACGCGCAGTGCCGATCGGTAAGATCCCGCCGCTCCCCGTCGATCAGCTTCCCGCGGGAGACGATCCGACGCCGGTCGACCAGGGTCGCGTGCCGCCCGTTCCGAGCCGCGACGAAGCCAATGTCGATCCGGACGATGCACTGCCTGACGACCGCGAAGAGAAGATCCTCGAGGATGATCCGGGGCGCGAGAAAATCCGCTTCGACGAGGAGATGCCGCGCAGCAGTCGATAGAGGCTGCGTTCCCACCCATGCCGGGCCGCTTTCCCTCAGCGCATGTGAATGCCAGAAAACAAAAAGAGGCCCGCCGGTCAGCGACCGGCGGGCCTCCTTAAAACACGCTCGCCTCAGAAGTAGGGCGAATAGCACTGCTGGCGCGGGCCACCATAGGGCTGGAACGAGTTGTCCCAGGCACGGTAGGAGCGATAGCGCGCATAGCACCAGTCGGCATGGCGCGGGTTGACGCCAGTCTCGTAGCGACGCGCCGGCGGAGCGGCAATCGCGCCGCCGATGATGACTCCGGTGCCGAAGGCCGCCAGCGGATACCACCAGCCGTCATTGTGGCGGCGATAGCCGTAGCGCTCGTAACGATAGCCGCGGTGGCCGTTATAGTAGCCATAGCGGTAGCCGCCGTCCCAACCCGGACGCGGACGATAGCCGCCATGCCAGCCTGGCCGCGGGCGGTAACCGCCATCCCAGCCGGGGCGCGGGCGATAGTCGCCGTGCCAGCCCGGCGGACGCCGGCGATGGTGACCGCCGTTCCATTCCCGGTGCTGCACCAGTTGAACGTCGCTCTTCTGCACCCGCTCGATGGCAACAGCCGGCAGGGCGTTTGCCGGCGTGATGCCCGAAAGAGCCGTTATCGCCGCAAGCACGACGATGCCAATCTTCTTCATTTCATCACCTGTCCGTTTGTAACAGGTGCGAGTTTTGGCCGGGGCGACGTGAACCCACAATGAATGCGACAATCCTAATATGGACCGCAACTCATAGGTAGCATCGCAATACTCCAGGGTGACACTGCCGCCCGGCAAGCCCGCCATCCCCGGCGATGGCCTGCCATACCCGGGTTGCCCCTGTCATCCCCTCAGGTGCGCGCGCCCGCCTTGCCGCGCAGCTTCAGCGCATGGGCGATCAGCGTCTCCACCACCTGGCCGTAGGCGATGCCGTCGGCTGCCAGCGCCTTGGCATACATGCTGATATTGGTGAAGCCGGGAATGGTGTTGATTTCGTTGATCATGAGGCTTCCATCGGCGCGCAGGAAGAAGTCCACCCGCGCCATCCCCGCGCAGTCAAGCGCCCGGAATGCCCGCGCGGCCATGTCCTTGGCCTCGGCGATCACCTCTTCGGAGAGTTTGGCGGGCGCCTCGACGACTGCGCCGCCGGCATCGACATATTTGGCGTCGTAGCTGTAGAAACCGTGGCTCGCAGCCGGAATGATTTCGCCCGGTCGCGAGACGGTGAGCTGTCCCTTCGCATCCTCCAGCACCGAGCACTCGATCTCGCGGGCCTGGACGAACTCCTCGATCAGCACCTTGTCGTCGTGCCGGAACGCCTCGTTAAGCGCCGCCTGAAGCGCGTCCAGACTGTCGACGCGGCTGACGCCGACGGAAGATCCCTGCCGCGCCGGCTTGACGAAAACCGGCAGTCCCAGGCTTTCGAGGATGGTCTCGCTTGAATAGGCGTCGCCCGCATGAAGGCCGATCGCCCGCGCAACGGCAATGCCTTCGGCCACCAGCAGGCGCTTGGCGAGCGCCTTGTCCATGGCGACTGCCGAAGCCGCGACACCGCAGCCGACATAGGCGACATCGGCAGTTTCCGCATAGCCTTGCACCGTCCCGTCTTCGCCGAAGGGACCATGCAAAACCGGAAAGATCAGGTCGATCGCCGGCAGCAACCCTTGGCGGCCGTCGGCCGCGATGGTGACCGCCCGCCCCCGTCCGCCGGGGATTAGCGCCACCTGCGTTCCCGACACGGGGATCGCCTTCGGCAGTTCCCCGTCTTCGAGATCGACCAGCATCCAGCGGCCATCCCTGGCGATCCCGATCGGCACGATCTCGTAGCGCGTCCGATCGAGCGCCGCGACGGCGTTGCGCGCCGACATCAGCGAAACCTCATGCTCCGCCGACCGGCCACCGAACAGCACGGCAATGCGCAACTTACCTGTCATGATCCTTTTCCCTCCAGAATCGTGGTGCATCGTGCGCAACCAAGCGAGCGAAGATGGCAAGAAAAGGTCGAGAGACGCGGCATCAGCGCGGGAGGAATATTTTCCTTAAGGGCAGCCTTGCCGCTTGAATTCCACCGAACGAAATACAATTGATGCGCGAACACTGGTTTGAAGGAGAAGCTGCCGATGGCCGAGGTCCTCGTATTCCACCATGCCCAGGGGCTGACACCCGGCATGCACGCCTTTGCCGACGACCTGCGCGCGGCCGGGCACGTCGTCCACCTGCCCGATCTCTTCGAAGGACGTACATTCGCGAGCATCGAGGAGGGCGTTGCCCATATCGAGGCGGTCGGCTTTGAAGAGATGCGCGAGCGCGGCGTGCGCCTCGCCGATGCCCTCCCCGAAAACCTCGTCTATGCCGGCTTCTCCTTCGGTGTCCTGCCGGCTCAGAAACTCGCCCAGACCCGCCCCGGCGCCCGCGGCGCCCTGCTCTTTTACTCCTGCATCCCGATCAGTGGCCAGTGGTCCTTCGGGCCCTGGCCGGCCGGCGTACCCGTTCAAATCCACGGCATGGACAACGACCCGATCTTCGTCGGCGAAGGCGATGTCGACGCCGCCCGCGAGATCGTCGAGAAGGCAGAGGACGCCGAACTGTTCCTCTATCCGGGCGACCAGCACTACTTCGCCGACAGCTCGCTGCCCTCCTATGACGCGGCGGCAACTGCGCTGGCGATGAAACGGGTACTTGCCTTCCTCGAGCGGATCTGACCGGCGCCTCGAAAGCCCGACGATCGAGCGGCGCTGCCATGATCAGACAGCGCCGCTTCTCATTTTCCGGTTCAGTTGCCGGTCGGCATCGGCAGACTGAAGCCTTCCTTGCCGAGCTCATCGCGCAGCCACTGGAACTGCTGATACTTCGAGATTTCGATCGGACCGGTATAGGTCCCGCTTTGAAGCTTGCGCGGTGGATATTTCACGTAGGTCATCATCAATTGCTTGATGGAGTCGCTGATGGTCACCATCGTCCAGGTGCGCTCGGTGTAGTTGTTCATGAAGATGTCGTAGCGCTCCTGCGGGTCCTGCCAGAGGTCGAAGATCTGCGGCACCGTCGCCACATATTTGTTCGGACCCTTCCAGCCCTGATTGCTGTCGACGGCAAGGCCGCCGGTCGCCTGTCCATTGTCGCCACGCAGGTTGAACACCGCCTTGTAGTTGCCGACGCGGGCAGCGCCGGGAGACAGTTCGTTCTCGGTGAAATAGAACCATGAGTTCCGTTCCGACTTGCCGGTTCCAAGCAGGACCGGCGACATGTCGAAGCTGTCGAAGATGATCGGCTGGCCCTCGCGGTCCTTGTCCGGCAGAGCGACACCGGCAACCGAAGCAAATGTCGCCATCAGGTCGAGGCCGCCGACGATGTCATGGTTCTTGGAGCCGGCCTTGATCTTGCCCGGCCAGACGGCGATGGCGGGAACGCGGTTGCCACCCTCGCGCACCGTGCCCTTGGTGCCACGAAACGGCGTATAGCCGGCGTCGGGATAGACATCCTGCCAGGCGCCATTGTCGGTCGTGTAGAAGACCAGCGTATTCTTGTCGAGGCCGGTCTCGCGCAGCTTGTCCATGATGCGGCCGATGCGGGTGTCCAGCTCGACGATGCTGTCGGCATATTTCGACTTCGACAGCGATTTATGCTCGAACTCGGGCGCCGGCATGTTCGGCTGGTGCACCTTCATGAAGTTGACGTCGATGAAGAACGGCTTGTCGGATTTCGCCGCGTCGTCGAGAAACTCGATGGCCGCCTTTTCGACGTAGCTGTCGAAATAGGGGATGCCGACGACCCCTGCCGCGCCATTGACCGTGGGCGTGTCGATATACTGGCCGTTGATCTTGAAGTCCTCGACCGCCGTTTCGCCGGCCTTACCGGAGAGCGCGCCCTTGGTGACCTTCTGGAACATGGCCCTGAGCTTGGGGTCCATATCCGGGAACCAGGTCGGGTCGGCGTAGGTGTAGGCGTTGAGGTGGTAAAGGCCGCAATACTTCATGACGTCGAAGCCATGGGCGTTCGGCAAGGCATAGTCCGCCTCGCCCAAATGCCATTTGCCGGTGAAATAGGTCTGGTACCCGCCGAGCTTCAACACGGAGGCGAGCGTCCATTCGGCCGCCGGAAGACCGCCGCCTTCCCCCTGGAATGCAACCGTCGTCATGCCGCTGCGGTTGGGAATACGCCCGGTGATCATGGCGGCGCGACCCGGCGTGCAGCTCGGCTGGGCATAGAAATCATAAAACAGCATGCCCTGTTCGGCCAGCTTGTCGATGTTGGGTGTCGGCATGCCTCGTCCTTCACCGCCGCCATAGGGGCCGAGGTCTCCGTAGCCGGTGTCATCGGAAACGATCAGAAGGATGTTGGGTTTTGGTGTTGCTTGCTGCGCACGCGCCGGGGTTGACAGGCCAGCGACAATGCTCAGCCCTGCCACGCACGACGCCAGAAGTTTCATCGGAAAAGTCCTCGACACGCAGCGGGACGAATTTGAATGATCAGATGCCTTTATCATTGTCAGGTTCCTTCCTGCGATGAGCCATCGCGCGAAAAACTGATCTGGGAAGAAGCACGTCTCCATTGAGGTTCGACGCGCAAAGCCATGCCTGAATTTTCAAACAAATTTCGGCTGCCAAAACGGCAACTCACGACCGATTGCGAAAGGCCGTTGCCGTCTGCGCGGGCATGCTGCTCCTTTCGCGCGGGCAATCAAGTACGTAACTGTAACGAACGCCATAAACGTGGGCGCTCAACCGGTGGCGCAGTGACCGCATCGGGCCGAAATCGACCGGAAACGAGCCTCCCTTGAGCCGCGAATGGACCTCATTCTTGGATTTGCCTTGCAGAAAGATCCAGGCACTGGAAATCTGATACAAATACGCAATACTGAAGAAATCCGAGGTGACCGCAAATCATTCTCGAACTTTCAAATAATATTGCTGCAAGAATTGAAATTGTTTTGGAGTAACCGTGCTGATCTACTCGGACGAAAATCTTGAAGTCATCCATCGACCGGGTTCATCCCCCTATCTGCTGGTGACCTTCAACGAGATGGAGATCCAGGCAAACGGCAGCCGCTACTGGGGCCAGCGCTTTTGCGAGAAGGCCGACATCTCAGCCCTCGGCTTCATCAGTAGGCGGCCCAACTGGTTTCCGGCGGCAAGCGTGGTCAAGGCGGTCGAAGCCGCAGCACCCATTCTGAATGCAGCTCCCGAGCGCATTCTGTACGGCCATTCGCAGGGTGGTTATGCGGCGCTTCGCTATCGCCGGCGCTTCAATGCCACCGCGGCCATCGCCTTTTGCCCGCAGGTCTCGATCGACCCGAAATCCGTCCCCTACGACAATCGCTTCCTCCGGCATTTTTCGCCCGATCTGCACGCCAATATGGGCATTTCGGCCGATCAGGCCGCCGGCCGCGCCTTCATTTTTTATGATCCCTTCCACGCGATAGATCGCCGCCACGCCGAGCGCATCGCAGCACTTCAGGCCGAAACGCATCTCGTGCGCGTTCACATGACCGGCCACGGCACCGTCCGTGTCTTTACCGGCACCGAGCGTGCCCTTTCGCTGATCGCCGCCTGCAGAACCCATGACGTTTCGCGCCTACGGGGTCTTGCCCGCGCCGCCCGGGTCGATGCGCCCATGCGTCCCTATCAGGTCGCCGTCGCCGCCATGGCCCGGCATCCCGCCTGGTCCGACGCGCTCGACGCCCGCTTCGGCGACCGTTTTGCGCCAACGGAGCGGGTCAACTTCCTTTATCACCGCGCCAATCGCCACATCGGCGACGGCGATCTCGTCACCGCACGCAATATGCTGGCGAAGGCTCTCGCCCTCCTGCCCGGCGATCCCGCCCTCACGCACCGGCTGAAGGAACTCGACGCTCGCATCCTGCGCGAACGGAAGGTTGCGAGGAGCCTCGTAGGGTAGGATAGGCGATGTTATTCGGCCGGCTGCGCGTTGCTTAGCTTTCCTCGTGGGGCGGAGCGCGTCGGAGATAGACCTCATCGACGGCTGCCAGGAGAGAGCTTTCGGTTGAGGTAGACAAATTGAACTCGAACATAAGAAACCGGGCAAGATGTTCGGCGCAGCTTCCCTCCCGCGGTATCTGGTGCTCCGCGCAGGTCGCCTCGAACACACACCGCAGCAGCTCGATTTCCGCGACGCTCATCAAGACATTTCCATTCGCGTCAGACACGGGCGTTTACCTCGTCTTCTTCAGGCCCGCTGTGGTGCGTTGAGAAGCACAGC
Organism: Ensifer sp. ENS07; assembly: GCF_014852185.1. Classification (NCBI taxonomy): domain Bacteria; kingdom Pseudomonadati; phylum Pseudomonadota; class Alphaproteobacteria; order Hyphomicrobiales; family Rhizobiaceae; genus Ensifer; species Ensifer sp. ENS07. The sequence continues at coordinate 455,464 of NZ_JACVBE010000002.1, forward strand.
GGAGGCCAAATTGCTGGTCGAGGCCGGCCATAGTCCAGGAGCCGATATACAACCGCGCTCCCGTCCAGGACCCGTCACGTTCCACACGCCTGCCATATTGATCGAGTTCGCCCGTGTTGCCGGTTGCCCCACCGTTTCGCAGCCAAAGCGTAAGGCCAATCTGATGTGTGCGATGGAGCGGTTTCATTGGCGTCTATCTCCTTGTCTTGACGCAGATCAGTTGCTCTACAAAAGCCGGTGGCGCTCCTGCGTATCCCGGCTGCGCTTCAATATGCCGGAGCTGTCATGACGCTCCTGTGGCCTGTCGCGTGCCTTTTGACTGGCCGGCTTTGCGACTGTCAGTACAAGACCACGGTGACGGATTTCAGGTTTAACCCGGAATAGTCGCTTCAATGTTTCGACATAGCGCATGGCATTCCTCAGTGGCTGCGGGTCATTCCCCAGTCGATCGGTTCCAGATTGCTTTCAGCGCTGACCCGCTCCTGTCCGAGTTCATCGTTGCGAATTCGATATTGAGGGGCGTTGTCGCGTGGCGGCATCTTTGCGGTGATGCGATAGGTTTCGGCGGTTCTCGGTGAGAGATGATGACGGTCTCGCAGGCGAACGGACAGTCCGACGGGATAGCGATGTTGGGACATGGTTTTATCCTCACTGTCCGGGCGCATCTGATATCTCGGCGCCGCTGAGCGCGACCAAACGCGCCAACTCGTCGGGTTCGATTTGTATCAACCGCATGCGGTAGTGGTTCTCGACTGTCGCGGGCAACTTGATGAAGGTGGCAACACGGCGGTAGGCGAGCCAGGAAAGCCCTTCGATCGGCACCTCGTCGTCATCGATTTCGTAGGCGCCGGCGACGATCGTCTCATCGACGCCCGGCAATCTGAACGGTCGGTCGAAATGGATTGTCCGGTGAATCGTTCGGTCGAACATGACATCTCCTCCCGATACCGGCAGCCGCCGGCACGCGATCTCGTTTGATACCGCTGCGTGCGGCAGCGCTACGACGCGGCGATCTAAGGGGGAAATGGCGGGTCGAGGTTCTGACGCCGCGAGAAGCCAAGCAGGCTTAAATCGATTTAATCAGGGTGCGCGTCAATTGAGGTCTATTCAAGGCCAAGATGAGGCAGACCCTTCGTGGCCTGGATACCCGGGCGCAGGCGGCTGGCGACCGCTGACAAAGCAATCGGCCGCATCAATGACGCGAAAGTCTCGCATGCGGTCAACAAAAAAGCCCGGGGCGAAATCGCACCGAGCTTCCTCATCATCGCTCTTACACCAGTGCCAGTACATTCGTGGTCAAAAGTGTAACGCGACACGGCAATTGCGAACGGCGAAACGTTCAGCGCTCACCTGCATGATGTTTTCCGACGAACCGGAGGTGGCCACCACGACCGAGGGAAGAGCCTTCCGGGGATAATCGTTACCGTGCCTGAGAGACCGGCGCGCGCCCCATCCACACGGTTCCGGTCGCGTCCGCCGCCCCCTCAGGCCGGTTCGAGCGTCGCGTGTTCAGCCGAACATGCGACGCTCGTCGCGGTGCGCAGCCGCGCTGACGCGAGGGCATTCGAACCCGCCATCGCGGCAAGCGGCGCGGCGAAGCGCGAGCCGGGCTTGAAACCGCGCCACTGGCAGCGGCCGATCCTCGCGCTCGCTTTCACGCCCCTTCCTTCTCCCGCGAAAGCCCCAGCTGCCAGTGCAGCTCCATCAGTCCGCGCTTCAGCCAGGCGAGCTGCGGTTCCGGCATGGTGCGCAGCATCTCGTAGTCCATGATGCAGACGTTGAAGACAGTGGTCTTCACCTGCGGCCCGTCCGGCAGTTTCAAGAGCACGCCTTCCAGCTCCATCATCCGGTTCGCCGCCTGGCGGGCGCCGCGGGCGCGCTCGGCGCTCGTCTCGCCGGCAAAACCCTTCACGTCGAACAGCGATTGGGCCCGCACGCTCGGGAAAGGAATGCCGGTGAGGCTGTAGTAGCGCGCCATCTGCCGGCTGTATTCGTCGCCCGCCTCGCGCTCATGCGCCGTCAGCTTGCCGTCGAGGAACATGCGACCGAGCGTGTAGCCGGCAAAGGGGCTGGCAACATCGGCATCGCGCCTGCCGGAAAAATGCATGCGCCGGCGCGCGTCCAGCGCCACGGAGCAGACCTCGCGCTCGCTTTCGCCATGCTTGATCTGCCCGCCCGGATAGCGCGCCACATTGGCCTTGCGCGGCCGGCCCGCCCGGCTGGCGCGCTTGATGCGGATGCGCTCTGCCTTGGATGTCATGGTCTCTTCTCCTTTTGCAATCTGCATGTGCCCTCGCCCGCTGCATGTGTCTGCGGCCGCGGGCGGGACTGAAATTCGTCGGAAAATCAAAATGCCGGCGCGCCGATCCCGTCGGCACCGGCATTCGCGGGCAAGCGGCCCGGCTGCTGGGTCCGTCCGCGCCGCCGCGCATTGCCGGGCTCGCGCTTGTTGACGGCGTGCAGCACCGAGGTGTGGTCGCGCCGAAAGATCCGCCCGAGCGCCGGCAGCGATAGATCCGGGCGCTCGTCGTAAACGGCGGTCATGCAGCGGTGCCGCGGCTCGACCAGCCGTCGCTCGCGGCCAACCCCGATGATGTCCTCGAAGCTGATCCCAGGATAGGCGCCAAGCGCCTCCTCGATGATCGCCCGCACCGGCCGGCGGTTGAACAAATCGCTGTTTGCCGCGGCCGTGGCACCGCAGATCAGCCGCGCCTGCGAGAGGATGCGCGCCTCGGCATCGGCGAGCGCCAGTTCCAACTCCTGGATCCGGCTCGCCTGCGCCCGCACCTGAACGGCGACGATGCCGACGAGATCGTCGAGCGTCGCCGGTTTTGCAGCGGCGCTCCCCGCTTCGTCCCCCGAGAGCATCCTTTCCGCCGACCCTGCCGCTGCGTGGCCCGGTGCCTGTCCTGTCGTCAATTCAGTGCCTTCAGACCGCATGGAAAGCCTCCCTCGAAACGGCTGGATTGAGATTTGCACGCTCGACGCCGGACACGAGCCAGTCGCGAAACGCATTCCGCGCCGCCGGATTTTGCGGGGCCGTATCATCCGGCTGCCTATCAGCTGCGCTTTCGGTCGGGACGTTCGCGCCTTGCGCCCGCCCGTCGGAGGAAACTGCATCCCGCCCGGCCTTCGCTGCCGCATGCGCCTGACGGAAGCTTTCGACCATCGCCCGCACCCGGCTGCGGCTTGCCGGCGATCGCCGATCGTCGGCCGGGCGCGGCGTCAGCGCCGCAACCATCTCGCGTTTGCGGGCAAGATCCGCCCTGAGACCCAGCGCCTCCGCCTTGGCGAGCGCTGCCAGCACCGGCGGCTTGGGTATCGTGCCGAGAAGCACGTTGGGATTGGCGGCATAGTCGCCGCGGATCAGTTTCTGCGTCGCCGCCGAAAGCCCCGAGGCCGGCACGCCCGAAAGCGCGTAGTCCGGCCGTCTGCATCGCATCGAGGCTGCGCAGCACCGCCGCCTCGTTGACGCAGGCCAGCCGCTCAGTGAGCGCGGTAATCTCCCGGCCCAAGGTCGAAAGCCGGGCCTCCGCCGGCGAAATCATCATCTCTGAATAGGTCATTGTTCTCGTTTCCGTTCAGTTGGTTTTCGATTGTCTGCCTGCATTCCCGCTGATGGCGGGCAAAGGCGGTCTCGTGTGGCGGCGCCTGGGGGTGATGGCCGCGACGGGCCTGTCCGCCACCGCGCAACCCGCGGCCGCCGGCATTGCGCATCCAGTTTCGCCAGGCGGCGGCCCAGTCGAGCTTGGTCGCATCGCGTCCGGATTTGGCGCGCCAGTAGTCGCGGAACTTGTCGAACTCGACGCCGGCCTCGGCCCGGCCGAAGCCGAGGCCGGCGGCGAAGCCCCAGTCGGGCTCGAAATCTTCAGGCAGCCGCATCGCCCGGCCGCTCCCGTTGCGCCGCGAGCCTGCCGCATCCGGAACGGCTGCAGCCGGAACCGGCCGGTCGGCGTCCCCACCCGGATTCGGGTCGGGAGAGTTAGTTTCTTTAGGGGGTGTGGGGGAGCTTTCTTTATCAGAGAGGGCACCGTCGGCCGTCACCGTGACATCGCGTGACGTCACGCGGGCCCGACGGCGCTGCTGCCTTTCGCGGTCGCCCGCCCGGCGGCGCTCGATCTCGGATACGTGCCCCGCCTCGGCAGCGCGCACGGCAGAAAGGATCATCTCGGGCGACGCGCCCGATTGAACCAGGGCTTCGACGATTGCGGTAATGCGCATGCGCTCAAGCCCTCGCCGGCCGGCGGAAAGGAGGGCGCACCACCTGGCGGGAGAAGACGCCCGCCACCCGGCTTGGACGACGAAGCCCGGCCTTGGAACCGACGTCCCCGGTCGCCAGCCGCCCCGGAGTTTCACACGTCGGCAAAACCCCGCGCCCTCCCGGCGCCTTCCCTGTCAAATCATTGTCAGCCATGCCGCTTCCCATGCTTTCCCCTTTGGCCGTGCCCATTGGCACGGCCATTCGTCGCGCCTGCCGCGCGCCCGCTTCCGATTGTTCTTCCCGTCACCGGCCGGTCGCCTTGCCGCCCACCGTCAGGCAAGCAGCCGATCGCCTTCGCTGTCCCCTCCCGGTGTCAGGGGGGCCACGCCTCCGCCGAAGGAGGCACTGCAACGGCCGAAACCCGTGACCTTGGCGCCGCCGGCACGCACTGGCTGCGCGCCGGCTGCTCTCCACCGACGTGGCGCACGTCACCGACCACGGACCGTCATCGGCCCGCGTGGCAACCATGCGCCGGCGCGCCGGCATCGATTGGAAAAGCGAGAGGTCGCCGGGGAGGAAACGACGGCCTCTCACCTGGACCACCGCACAAGATGCGGCGATCGATGCTGAATGCGCCCCCTGGTCGGCATCGGCTGAAACGGATCGATCATCCGCATCCAGTCCGCTTGCTGGCCCACTGGGCGCCGTGACGGTTGCTGCAGCGGTTTCTGCCGCTCATTTCCGTTGACATCCTATTCATAGTAGGATTTCTTATTGCCATCAAGAGGAAAAATCCTATTGGACGACGGAAACGAAATCTGGGATGCCAGTGCCATGGACGAATTGCGCCACCTCATCCGGGAAGCAGTCGACGCGAAGAAGACGACCTACAAGGATCTGTCGATCGCGATCGGGAAGAACCATGCCTATATCCAGCAGTTCGTGGAGCGGGAGACGCCGCGGGAACTGCGCGAGCGCGACGCCCGCGCGATCGTCGAGCTGATCCAGGGCGCTGCCGCCGCCGGCGAAGCCGCGCCCAGACGCGCGCCGGGTTTTGCGCCGCAGATCGTGCCCGGCGAGCAACTCGTCGGCCATCGCGACCTGCCGATCTTTGCGGCCGCGCAAGGCGGCGACGGCCATGTGATCGTCACCTTCGATGCGGTCGAATATGTCAAGCGCCCGTCCGTGCTCGAGGGCGTCAAGGGCGCCTACGGCATCTACCTCACCGGCAGCTCGATGATCCCGGCCTATGAGCCGGGCGACATGGCGCTCGTCCACCCGCACCTGCCACCCACGCGCGACAAGGACGTGGTGCTCTACCACGTCCCCCCCGCCAACGATGCCGAGGCAATCATCAAGCGGCTCGTCTCGTTCAACGACCGCGAATGGACGCTGAGGCAATACAACCCCTCCCTGGAGTTCACCGAAAGCCGGGTCGAATGGTCCTTCTGCCACCGGGTCGTCGGCAAATACAGCGCGCGGTAAACGGGGCGAGCACCACAAACAATCACAGGATTTTAAAGAGATTGAGCGGCAATCCGGTCGGGATCGCCGAGCAGCCGCCGCTTAGGTACGCCGCAATTTTTCAGCCCGCTCGTCGCGCTTTAAGTCTTTGATTTCTCGCCCATCGCCGCCGCAAACAGCACAAATAAGCGAGTTGCCTTAGTCGGAACACCGATCGACCAAGGCCTGAAAAGCAGCGTCAACCGCTGTCCGAGGGCTGTTTGCGACCACCCAGATCGGATCGGCCGCAGCGACGACCCTATCACCGGAACCACCAAGGTCAGCCGCCCGAACCGCCTCGAAAATGGCGCAGGCGCGCTTGCTCCTGCGATTGTACGCAAGCTCGAACATGGCCTCTGGAGGCCCGGCAGGATCGGCAAACACCTGCACGACATAGGCCCGAAATCCGCGCCTGTCGTCGCAAAAATTGATCTGTCGCAGGAGAACGGGGCTCAACTCGGCCTCGTCAACCGGAATGGGCGAAGACCAATATTGACCGGTAGACGGCTCGCCGCTTGCACGACTGTCGACGGACATCATTTCACGCCTCCCAACATTGCGCGACGACATTACCACGGCGCGCCCGGCTCGTAACCAATGAACATTGAGTGGCTCCCAAGCGGTGAGCGCCTTCTTCGACCGCTCACGGATGTGACCGTTACGGGCCACCCCTGCCCGGCGACAGCCGTCACGCCGCCATCGCCTCCTCGATCTCCGTGGGCAGGTCGCCGATCGTAAAGAGCACCCTGGCATCCTCGAACTCACCGGTCGCCAGGTCGCCCGAGCGGCTGAAGGCGATCACCCCCACCTTGGTCGCCGCGAGCCTTTCGGCCAGCCGCTGGGCATGCTCGGGTCCGGTCGCCTGCACCGGATCGTCGGCGAGAAATGCGCCGCGGCTCCCCAGTGTGAAGCTCTGAACGACGAAGTAGGTGATCATCCCATGCTCCTTTTCCGCCACCTGGAATGGCGGCCCCACAGTGGCGCAATCACCCGAACAAAACAAGAACAAACAGTGCGTCATCGACAACTTGAACAAGGCAATTCCTGCCGGCAGTGTTTTTCCTATTGACTGAATGATAGGATTTTTCCTATATCTACATCAGAAACACAGCCGGAGGGGCCGACAGGAAACCCGCGAAGGGTGTTCCAGTGCGCACCTCGAACAGACGAGGTGAACGATGTCGGATGCGATCTCCGTGGGCGCCGCAACGGCGATGAGCGCAGCACCCTTTCTAAAGCGCCGAGAAATCATTCTCGCCATGATGACGCTCGGTGCCGGCACCTTCTGCGACGAGACCGACACGACGGGCACCACCTACCGAACCGCAGCCGACTGGCTCGATGTGCATGACGGCGAGCATGTGGAGCGGCTAATCCGCTTCGATCTCGACGCGCTTCACGGCGAAGATGTTACCGAGACCGTCGCCGATGCCTGGCTGAACGGTTTCGACCAGAGCCCCGAGCAGGAACACAGACTGCCCGCTTTCGTGCGAACGTCGCAGGCATGGGAACGCTGGTGCGCCGATTTCAGCGCGCAGTGCGCGCCTTTCGGCCAAACCGCCCACGGCACCCTCAACCACCGCCAGCAGTTCGGAACCAGCTTGCGATGACCGTCACGCTCGACAGATCCGCCCTCTTTGCAGCCATCGAAGCCTTCTGGGAAACCGAAGGCGGCAACGATCGCGGCATCGAGGCGGCGATTTCGGCTTACCTGCAGCACCAGGGGCTCACCACCTTCGACGGCATGGCGACGCGCAAACGCGCCGCGCTCGCCGCCGCCACCGCCCGGCCCGCCTGACCTTCGCCTGCCCGGACGCCCCCACACGCCCAATATTGGCAATCTCCAATCATTTGCGAACATGCTAATAGACAGCAAAGGCATCGCGGAGGAGACAGTCCATGCCAAGGCTTGCGCAACTCTATTTCAAGACCGCAATCATCTTCCTGATCATCGGCCTCTGCATGGGCCTGCACATGGCGATCAGCCAGGACCATGCAGCAACGCCGGCCCATGCCCATACGAACCTGCTCGGCTGGGTGACGATGGCGATCTTCGGCATCTATTACGCGCTCAACCCGGCCAAGGCCGAGCGGCGGCTCGCACTGATCCAGTATTATGTCTACACGTCAGGCGTCGCGGTGCTCGTGCCCTCGCTCTATCTGATGACGACAGGCAGGCCCGAGATCGAGCCCATCGTTGCCGCCGCGTCTATCGTCGCCTTCCTCGGCGTGCTGCTGTTTGCCGCGGTGATCTTCAGCAGCGCTGAAAGTCCCGCGCGCGCCAGCACCGCCCCATCGCGGTAGGTGGGCCGCTGCAGCCCGGGGCACCTCGTCTCGCGTCACTTCGATGTCGATTTCAGCACGCGATGGGTCGCATCGTCCAGCGCGTGGCCGGTTTCGACACCGTCCTGCCGAAAGCCGCGCGCCGTGTTGGCGCAAGCCGAAAGCATAAGCACCGCCAGGCACAGGAACGTCAGCATCGCCTTTGACATGATCGTCTCCGTCTTTTCCTCCAATCGGAAATGAAGCGCCGACCGACAAAGTCAATCGATAGCCTTGAAAAGCGACCAGTGAAGCGACCACAGGGGCGCGCCTGCCCGCCCGTGCGCGGGCCACTTTATTTTGGCAACCGTACCAGAATCAGCGAATCCGGCCTTTCCCGCTTCGGCGGATGCACGTTAGCTTCCGTACCGCGCAGTACGTTCTTTCTGGACTGCGCTTCCCCGCACCCCGAGCCATTTTGGGTGCCTGCTTGCCCCGCCCTCGTGCGGGGCTCTTTCTTTCTGGGGGCCTGCCGGGTCGTTACCAACCGGTCTCAATCAACCTTGAACACTGCGTCGCCGACGAAGACGATGACATATTGCCCGCCCTCACCCTCGCGCGCCCAGCCCTGCAGCACCGCTGCATAGGGTGCGCGCTTCCATGCGTCCGGATGGTCCGGATCGACGAGAACCGTGACCTGCGGTCCCTGGCGATAGATCATCATATGCGAACGCGCCGGATCCCACGCCTCGCCCAAGGTTTCGTCCGTACGCCAGAGACAGAGAAAGTCACGGCAAAGCTGCGGCCGGTCCTCATAGATCCGGCATCCCGCACCCGTGCAATGCCGACACCAGGCATTGGCCGGCTTCTCCAGCGCATCGATATCCGGCAGGCGGCAGCAGAGCGTACAGGTGCCGCAGGCGCGCTCGGCGAGCGGGGTGGCGCTGAAATCGGAAAGTGCGGTCATGCGGCGAGGTCTATCACCGTGCCCGGCCGCAAGGAAACCCGCAAAACTTCGACGTTACCTGACCGCCGACGCCGAACGATTGCCGGCGCCGGCCTATGTGAGAGAACGATCGCGATCGTCATGCGACCGCCCAGCCGTTATCCGATGCGCGGACAGCCGCTGCGGTTCGCCAGATAGATCCGGGCATATTGGCCGCGCCGGGTTTCGCCTTCAACGACGATCCGGTTGCGGCTCATGGCGGCAATTTCTGGATCGCGCAGCCCGGCGCGATAGGCCCGGCGCAACGCCTGACCGGTGCTGCAGCCGCGCGGGCGAACGTAATCTTCGTCGTCATAGCGCCGCTCGCGACGGAAGTCGTCGCCGTAATAATCCCGGTCCCGGCCGATATAGAGGTCGAGTGATTGCGCCGGCGAGACGGCCGGCATTGCGGTGACCGATCCCGCGGCCACCAGGGCCGCCATCAATAGCTTGCTCATCACGCTTGTCATGTCTGCCTCCTCCACTTCTTGGCGCATCAGCGCGAACGTGGATGAAGGAGAAACAGGATAGCGGCCAAAAAGTTTCGCAGAAAACGCTTTGACGTCAGGCTGCGCACCAGTGCCGGCCCGCTTGAATGCCGCCTTTTGCGATTGAAGGATACCCGCAGAAACTGTAGCAGCCGGGCGCACTCCACGTGTGCGAGCCACTCGACACAGCGATTTTCGCTCCCCATATCCGTGCGATCGTATGGATTGCCACGCCTGTGCTTTTGATTTAGTCCGGGTTCATATTGTTTATGACAAATGTCGGAATGAGCATGACGGATATCGCGTATCCCTTCAAGAATCGATCCGATGCCGAGTCGATCACGGATCGAAGCTTGTTTGATCGCATCGCGACCTGGTACGAGACCACCAAGGTCGAGCGGCGCGAGCGCAGGATGAACCACGCGGTCGATCTGCGCTGCGTCAGCCCCCAGGGGCAGACGTCGCTCTATCCCGATGACCTGCCGCTGATCTTCCTGACCCGCAACGACGCCAAGCTCATGCCGGGCTTCCTCGCCCATTACCGGTCACTCGGGATCACCCGCTTCATCTGCGTCGACGATGCCTCGACCGACGGCACCCGCGAATATCTGCTCTGTCAGCCGGATGTCGACCTGTGGGCATCCTCGGTCCGCTACAAGGATGCGCGGCGCGGACGCGCCTGGAGAGAGTCGCTGTTCGCACTGTATGGTGGCGAACGCTGGTACGTGAACGTCGATTCCGACGAATTCCTGATCTATGACGATTGCGAAAACCGCACGCTCTGGTCGGTCATCCACGCGCTCGAGGGCCTGAAGATCTCGCGCCTCCCGGCACCGATGCTGGACATGTATCCGGTCGATCTCGGGGCCGCCGACATCGACCAGTTGCAGACAAGTGCCCCCTGGGAAGTCGCCGATCATTTCGACAGCCGCGGCTACACGCTGACGACGACGAAGCGGGCGATCACCATCAAGGGCGGCGCTCGCCACCGCGAGTTCGACTCGGACCTGGAAATGATCAAGTACCCGCTGATCTATTGGGACGAAGACTGTCGCTTCGGCCCTAGCATCCACCAGCCGCTCCCCTATCAGCGCAACTTTTCGTCTATTCTTGGCACGCTGCTGCACTTCAAGTTCTTTGCCGACTACCAGAAGGTCATCAACGACGCGGTGGCCGATGGGCAATATTTCGACGGCTCGGCGGCCTACGCGAAGATGACGGATGCACTCTCCAGCACTGGCGCCCTGCAGCTCTTTTCCGAGTCTTCGATGAAGTTCGACGGATCGAAGCAACTGCTGCGGCTCGGCTTCATTACCGCGGTCCCGAAGGCTGCCGACGAAGGCACCCGCTAAGGCGGGTTTGTCGGTTCGCGCTTTCGCTTAGCCGGCTGTCGATGGGGAAAACCACCCGGCTCATGTTTATACTTCAGGGACAGCCGCACACGTCGGGCGGTCGCAGCCGCCCCACGCCACGTTTGGCATGTGTTTTTCAACCGACCCGCGAACCGGCCCGTTGATAATTCGACCAACCGCTCCATTTACAGCTTCAAGGCACTTAACCTGAGGAGAAGCCTTGATGAATCGAAACACCATCATCGGTATCGTGGTTGTGGTCGTGCTCATTGTACTTGCTGTGATGTTCCTGAAACCGGGGGCGAACCAGCAGGCAACCGAGACAGCGCCGACAACGACGACGACACAGCCGGCAACGACCGAGCAGCCAGCGACGACCCAGCAGCCCGCAACGACAGACCAGTCGGCTACGCCGCCAGCAACAACCACGCAGCCGACCACCACGCAGCCCGCGACGACCCCGTAAAGCCCGCGAGCACCCGGCGCCAAAAACGCAATCACCCACGGGCGTCGCCCGTGGGTGATTGTTTTATAGCGCTTTTTGTCCTGCCGAACGTGTAACGGTCGCGGCAAGCGCTCAGGGTACTAGGAGGATATTGCGCCGGCGTGGGCTGTCGCTGAAATCATAGGGGACAAAGGACAGCTTGCGGTGAGTGAAGGGGCTCGTCTTTGTCGTCTCCGGCTCGAAGGCCTGGTAGCCGAGCGAGAAGAAGTAGTCCTTCATCTCCTTGCCAACGGCCGCGCCGTGGCGCTCGAAATCCAGCTCCAGAAGCACAAAGGGTCGGTGGCGCTCGACAGTCTTGCGGCCGCCGCGAAGCACATTCATTTCAAAGCCTTCGACGTCAATCTTCATGAAGTCGACCGAGCGCAGATTGCGATTTTCCACGTAGCTGTCGAGCAACGTGACCACGACCTCGACCTCATCGTAGTTTTCGGCGCCTAGCTGCTTGTAGGTGTCGTTCTGCAACAGCGAACTCACCCCGCCGCGGATGTGGCCCTGCTTAATCTGAAACATTGTCATATTGGTTTCGGCGTCACCGAGGGCGAAGTCGTTGACGTTGAGGCCCGAATGACCGTTGAGCTTGGCGTTGGCGAGCAACTTGTGGCGGATATGCCTGACCGGCTCGAACGCATGCACATTGCTTGCATCGCCGGAAAGATGCGCAAACACGTTCGAATAGACGCCAATATTGGCTCCGATGTCGAGACAGATATGGCCGAGCGCAACCAAGCGTTTAACGACGGCGAAATTGGTAAAGTCGTAGTGGTACTCGCCGAAGAAATTGCGTCCCTTCTTCAACTCGCGCTCGATCTTGTTGTTGTCCCCACAAAAGAAACGGCAGCCGTCAAACTCTTGTATTGAAAGCGAATCCAGAGACATCGGTGCTATTTCCTCACCACGGCTTGAATGTTGGAAGGCATCATCGAATCGATCTTGTGATCGTCGGTGTATTTCCACGTCGTATCGTACTGCTGGGTAATGAAGACGTCGAAGAACCGGGCCGAGCGCGCCATGAGTTCGATGAACGGGCGCGCCAGCGGAAACACGTCGCACTGCAGCAGAATGCGCTGCATCAGAATGCCGATCGTTTCGAACGGCATGCTCGAGCCGCGCAGGTCCTCGATCTCGCTCCAGTCCTTGAACAGCATCTTGAAGGAGAAGGGCGTGAAGTGGAAATAGTTCTCGGGCCCCTCGTGGAAGGAGAACACCGCCGAGGCGGAGATGATCAGCTTGCCGTTCGGCTTCAGGATGCGGCGCATGTCGTCGATCAGCCGCTGCGGATCGGGAACATGTTCGAGCAGGCCGGTGCAGAGCACGATGTCGTAGCTTTCGCTTTCGATGGCATCGAGATGGTAATGCGTGTCGACGACGAGATCGGCCTTCTTGCGATCGGACTTCGAGACCAGGAACGAGTTCGGGAAAAACTCAGTATAGTCAACGTCTTCGGTGTGAACGATGATCGTGCGCTTGTTGGAAGCATTTTCCTGGCATAGCCGGACCAGGTTCTTCGTCGAAAGCTTGCCCCCGAAGTAGTTCTTTCGCGAGAGCTTTTGCCAGCGCGTGCGTTTCGCCCGCTGTTCCTTGCCGCTAAGTTCCGGGGAAGTCATTTCCGTCATGGATTACCCGCCTTTGTTTTGTGGCGCTGGCATATCTTATCGGCGGTAAGCATTGCAAGCGCCATGACTGTCAGTACTGGATTGGCGTAGCCGTAGGAGGTGAAGACCGACGCGCCTGCCGCATAGAGATTGTCGACCCCGTGCACCCGGCCATCGCGATCGATGACGGACATGTCGGCCGAGCGGCCCATACGCGTCGTGCCCATGAAATGGGAATGGATGCCGGTGATGTCCCAGGGCTTGCCTGCCGGCGGCAGCGTCGAGATCAGCTTGCCGATATTGTGGCGCAGCAGCAGCCCGGAAAGCTCGTCCAGAAACTCGCGGATCGACGCCTGGTCATCTTCTGTCAGCGACCAGCGCACGACGCCCTTCGGCAGCCCATGGGGATCGCGCGCCTCGCTCAACTCGACCCTGTGCTCGGCATTGGGATGTTGGTCGAAGAAGCCGCGCACCACGAGGATCGAGCCGCCCGGCCCGAGCAACCCCATCTTGCCGATGACGTTGAAGGCGACCTGGCCGACAACCGCCAGAGCCGAGGTCAGGCGACGACGCAAGGTCGATTGCGGGCGATCGCCGCCCTCGCCGGCAGCCACCACGTGCTGCGCATGTTCGAGAAGCTTGAGCCCGATCGATTCAAAGCGCGGCGAAAACTGAACATAATGGTTCAGCTGGTCTCTCTTCTGACCCTTGCGCACGCCGACACCGAAGCGCAGCGAGCTGCTGCCGCTCTTGTGATCGCTGAACAGCGGCCCTGCCGTCTTCACCGTCTTGAACAGGTGAATGCGCCCGACATTCGCCTTCGGATGGGTGGAAAAGAAGCGGCCGATATTGTCGTTTGCCAAAAACCCGCCTTGGCGGCTGTTCAGCATGATGCGCGGGTTTTCGAGCCCGCCGGCGCAAAGCACGAATTCCGGGGCGGAAAGCTCCACGGTTCGCCCCTCGCCGATCGCCGCCCGCACCGCGCCGACGCGATCGCTGGCGGCGGTCGGGATCACCTGCAGCACGCGGCAATTATAGACGATGGTGAGATCAGGGTTCTTGCCCGCAAGCGCCTTCAGATAATCCTGACCGTTGAAGGCCGGACGGCTCCACTGGAACCGCTTGACCGAGACGGCCGGGTCGGAGACGAAATCCCGCCAAGGCGCCGAGCCGCCGTCATAGGCTGGCACCTGGTCGATAGCGCCGATCGGCTTCAGCTGCAGGAGTTCGATCGCCTGCTGGTAATATCCATCGAGTTCAGCGCGCTCCAGCGGCCAGTCGTTGCCGGACGTCAGGTCGACATCTTCCAGCGGCGCGACACGCCCGGACCAAAGATTGGTCGCGCCGCCGATCTGGAACGAAAGCCCGAACGGCTCCTGGTTGGCGATCTCGAAGAAGGGCGAGCTGTCGGAGTTGACGAGGTTGTCGCCGGTTTCAAGCAACGTGACCTTCAAGCCCTCCGCCAAGAGCCGCGTCGCCATGGCGCAGGCCGCAGCCCCCGACCCAACAATCAGCACATCGGAACCGATCGCCTGCAGGGCCTCGTCGCTGCACGCACGCGCGTCAATAATATTCCTGGTGTCCGTCATCGCTACTGCACTTCCACCCGCGGTTTCAAATGCCGGATGTCCCGACCTCGTCACCGTCATAGCTAATTGAGCAAACCGGGCAAGCGCGCTCGTCGATATAATCAGGGAAAACCGGCCCGTGCGGCCGGCGAGAGGCGGCGTTCACCAGTCGACCACCCAGAAGTCCGGGCGAGATCAGGTACTTTCCCACTCCCAGAAAAACCGCTTGCGCAGTTCCAAGAGGCTTTCTTCCCAACTGTCGCGCTGACTGGCGGCGAGCGCCTTGACCAAGTGCCCCTTGAGAACCGCGTGGCTGTAGCGTGGCAACGCCAGAAATCGCGTGTGCGGGGTCCGGCCGGGCCTGGTGTTGGGGGTGACCACCAGAACGGAAAAACTCTCCGCCCAGCTTTCCTCCTTCGTGCCGATCTCCAGCTCCAGCGTGAACTTCACGTCGTCTGGCGAAGTCGCCTCGGGTCCTTCATCGCAATCGAAGTCGAACTCCGTCCAGGCGCCCGGTAGCAGGCCGAAGGCGATGGCCGACTTCAGGTCGATCGCGCGAAACATCGGAAGTCAGCCCACCGAATCTGGCTGATCTTGCGCAGGCACGCGACCAGCAGTCGTCGGGCTTAGAAACAAAAACAACGCCAGCGCCACAGGGGCGACTGCTCCCCAGGCGCCAAGTGCCCTGCCAAGTCCGCCGGCTGCGACCGAATATGCATAGAGAAACAGGAAGGCGAGCCCTGAATTGGCAACGCCGAGATCGACCAGTCGTCGCAACGTCAGGAAAACCGCATAGCCGCAGCCGAAAATCAACGCCGATTTCGCTGGCCACCCTACTTCGTCAGCCGCCGCGAACGGAAACAGGGCTGCCACGAGCAAGGCGCACAGCGCGATGCCAAGCAGATAGTCCAATCGAGCAAGCGGGACCGTGGAGAGCAATATTCTTCTGACCCTTGCAAATCGCATCCGCCACGCCCGCACTAATTGAATGCCGGCGATATACACATCGCAGCCGCAAGGTTCTACTTCGATGTCCCACCGAGCTCGGAAACGCCGGGGGACGCGGCGCACCGATCGACAATTCCAAAGCCGCTCGACCTTTTCGGCCAAGCCATTGCCGTCTGTTCCCCTATCGCCCGCCAATGCTATCAATTCGGAACCCACCCACGGAGCCCCTGAATGCGCGTCGTCTTCCTCTCTTCGCTGCTGCTTCTGTCCTCCTGCATACCGCACATCCCGGAGGACGTTCTCGACGCCGGCTGGTGCAGGGAGATGGCGGCGGCAAGGGCGAAGGCGACCGGCAAGGGGCGGGAAAACCTTGCCGCGGCGATGATCAAGCATGACTGCGCGGCCAAGCTCGCCGCGCCAGTCCCCCAGTGAGCCGATTGCCCTCTGAGCCGTTGTTCATCGGCCACCGGTTGCTGCGGGAAAAGAGGCCCGCTTGACGCGGGCCTCAGTTGTGTCTCGTCACCGGATAGCCGACCGGCATCTGCCAGAGCGAGATGTCGGCGATCTCCGGCTTCTTCACGCCCTCTCCCGTCTCTGCGCCGATATCGCGCAGCATACGGTCGGAGAGGTGGCTGAGCTGGTTGAGCGTCCGCTGACGCCTCCAGGCAGCAAGCAGGAAAGCGCCGACCGTGCGGCGGAAGCCGAACGTTCGAAAAAGGTCGTCCATGATCGCCGGCAAGGCGCCAGCGGTGGTCAGTTGCAATTCGCGCATGATTTTTCCCGCCGCGCAAAGCGGTCGGGTCCTCTAGATTATGGATGCGCGCGGATACGGAACTACGTTCCGGAAGCCGGTCACATCAAGTCAAAATGGAAGATACGAAAAGGCGGAACTCAGGACGCAGTTATGCGCCGAAGTAATACACAGGATTACGGCACACTCGTCGTGACGGGTGAACCATTCCACCAGAGGCGCGCATCTGAACAAAATTGATATTCATCGTATGCCTCCTCTAGTTTGAGCTCCGATTTGGCGAAAATTACACAGGATTACTTTGTCGGCAAGAGGACAATCTGCAGACGCAGGATTGAAGATGCGCCTGTTGCATGACTGCAACACCAGCAATGCTGCGGGCTTTGTGAGCCTTTCGACCGCCCCTGGTTCGGGCGTGACCGTCATCAACGGAAACGATCCCAATTGCACCGCCAATTGAACGGAGCCTGCTGATCTCGAAAACATAGGGGCGACCGACGCCGAACGGTGCCGGCGGCACAACTGGCCGAGGGTCGGTCGCGCCGGCCGCGACGCCGGTGGCCCGCACTTGAGGATCCGTGATCCAGCCCTTATGGAACAGACATCAATTCGGCTCAGACCAGACGGATGTTTCCATGAATTTCGACGTTCAGGACCTAAACGGCGCCTGCCACTGCAAAACGGTTCGCTTCAATGTTCGGCTGAAGAATGGTCTTCATACGGCCCGCCGCTGCACCTGCTCATACTGCCAGCTGAAGGGCGCGGTTGCCGTCTCGGCGGCCAAAGACGGCGTGACTGTGCTTTCGGGCGGCGAGGCGCTGACCAAGTATCAGTTCAACACAAATGCAGCAGAGCACTTCTTTTGCTCGAAATGCGGCATCTACACCTTTCACAAGCCGCGCTCCAACCCCGATTTCTACGGCGTTAACGCAGCCTGCCTGGAGGGCGTGAGCCCCTTTGATTTTGAAGAATTGCCGGTCAACGACGGCATCAATCATCCGATGGACACCAAGGGCTCAACCGGCCCCCGGCTCGCCGGAACCCTGCGATATTTTCCGGCCAAGTGATTCACGAGCCCTGCAAGACACGGCGCGACGGCGGCCCGGCCGTCGCGCGTGCTTGGCGACTGATTGCCGGAAGACCAATTACGCTGGCCCAGCTCTGTCTTTGCGATCCTCATCCGCCGCCCGTCCCACGGGTCAGCGGAATGCGCGCCGCCCACTGGGGGCGCAACATCGAATCGGTATATTTTGCAACGGAAACGGGCCGTGACTTTTGCCCAGAAGCCCGGACACATGCGATCGGCCTAAGTATAGGAATTGTAATCTAATCAGCGCTTTAGAAGAAGTTTTGGTGGGTGATCACGGGCTCGAACCGTGGACCCGCTGATTAAGAGTCAGCTGCTCTACCAACTGAGCTAATCACCCATCCGTGGCGTCGCTTTAGCGCACGACCTCATCACACTCAAGAGGGTATTTGCATCTCGCAATGATAAACTCACAGCCGTTTCCGCCGGAGCGGTCGGAGACGGCTAGATTCTTGCCTTCAATCATCCCCGTCGTCAGCGCACGTCGATGAAGTTGCCCCTGAGGTCGAAGCGGCAGTTGAAGAAGGTGACGCCGCGGCCGCCATCGTAGTTGCCCTGCACCCAATAGTAGCGGCCGCTTCGGAAGGCCATATTGACGGTGATCCGGTTGGGACGCACGCCGAAGGCGGCAGACGCTTCGCCCTGGCAGAAGCGCGGCATCATCCTTGCGTCGACACGATCCGGCTGCTGCGTGTCGTCGTATTGCGGCGGGCGTTCCGGGCGTGGCCGTGTGTTGCCGCCGGCAGACGTGACACGGCAGACGCCGTTGCCGACGCCCCGGCGCGTATAGCTGATTGAAGGCGAACCATCGCGGTTGACGCTGATCGAGATCGTGGTTCGTCCTTGGCTCGCCTCGTAATAATCGCTGCTGAACCGCTTCAGACGGGCCTGGCTGCCATTGATGAAGACGGGACCGCCCTGATCGGCGTGGACCTCGATACGGCCGGGGCAGGTGGCGTTGAAGAACGGCACTTCGGCCTTCGCCTCGGTGGCGAAGCCGGCAAGGATACCGACGAGCATTCCTGCGGCGATCGTGCTGCGCATGGGGATACCTCTCCAATCATCGCTCGTTTCGTGTGCCCGGCTCGCTGCAGTATGCCGACCATGCGCCTCGCGTCAAACGGGTCTTTTGTCGCGTTTCCCCTGTGGCCTGTATCCGCAGGGATGCGCGAGGGGTGGCCGGAACGCGCCCGGTTGATAGCGGGCGAGTTCTCCACAGGGGTTGCTCTAGCCTCACGAGATTTTTCAAAAGATTTTCACAAAGGCGCTGGACAACCAAACCGAACGCCTTTATACGCCCCCTCACGACAGCAGCGGGACACACCGCAGCGGTCGCGGATGGGTGATTAGCTCAGTTGGTAGAGCAGCTGACTCTTAATCAGCGGGTCCACGGTTCGAGCCCGTGATCACCCACCAAAACTTCTCTTAAGACGCTGATTAAGCTGAATTTTCCAAGTCTTATGCCGACGCCTCAGACGTAGAGTTCGCCGGCCGCAATCTTCACCGCATGGCCGCCGATGCGGGCGTTGCTGATCTCGCCGCCCGAGATGTCGAGATGCAGATGGATGAAGGACGGCCGTCCCATTTCCATGCCCTGCTCGACCAGCACCGGATGATGGCCGTCGACGAACTGGTCGAAATAGTGGATCGCGCCGGAAAGGGCGGCAACGGCCGAGCCGGTTGCCGGATCCTCCAGATTGCCGGCACCAGGGCCGAACTTGCGGGCGTGAAAGCGCGCCGTGTGGTTCACGCCGCCGCGACAATAGACGTAAGCCGCGGCCAGCCGTCCCTCGGCCATCGGCGTCAGTTGCTCCCAGCGCAGCGAATCGAACTCGATCGACGAAGCCGCCGCCACATCATGCACCGGCACCATGACGAAGGGTGCGCCCGCGCTCCAGAACGACGGAACGTGATTCTCGAAACCGATCTGCGAGAGTTTCAGGCTTAGCGCATCGGCGATCGCCTGCCGGTCGAAGCGTGCGTCGAGCCTGACCGATTTTCGCGGCAGGTCGAATTCGGCAAAGCTCGCCTGCCCGGGCTTGAGCCGCACGGCGCAGCGCACCGGCCCTACCTTCTCCTCCAGCACCTGCACGAGGTCGAAACCTTCCTCGATCGCGCCACGCTGGGCCTCGGCGATCGCAATTGCCGCACCGACGGTCGGATGGCCGGCAAAGGGCAGTTCCTGGGCAGGCGTGAAGATCCGGAGCTTCGCCGTGTGCGCCGCACCGCCGGGCCTGCGGATAAACACCGTCTCCGACAGGTTGAATTCCTGCGCGATCGCCTGCATCGCTTCATCGTCGAGCCAGTCGGCACCGAAGACCACGGCCAGCGGATTGCCTTCCAGTCGCCTGTCGGTGAAGACGTCGTAGATCGCGTAGCTGAGCGCCATTCATGTCCCCTTGCGAATATGCGCGAACTTTGCAGCGTCGGGACGCGGGCGGCAAGGCTTAAAAGCGCCGGTACACAGCTCGGCGCGGATCACGTTTTCTTTAGCTCCGGCTCCGGCAGCACGCTACGCCGCTCACGCGGCCAAAAACCCTCCCGGCCGCAACCGGCGCGCATCCGCCGCCGCGCGGCCGCGTGGCGACCCCCGCTAAAACGCACAAATACAAGGAGATGCGACGTCCCGTTGATTCGAAATCAGAGCGGCTTCTCGCGCCGAAACAGCCAGTCGAGGATCGGCGGTATGAAGGGCGGATAGTTGTGCGCCACGGGATCCGGGCCGAAAACCGCGATCGCCTCGTCAATCTCCGGCTCCGGGTCCGCGGCAATGTGCTCCGCCACGCGCGCAACCAGCGCTGCCGCCGTCTCCGGATAGCGATAGACGCGGATGAGCGTCACGGCGCGGCCCATATGCAGCAGGTGATAGCCGGGCTCCACGGTCGCGAGCGAAAGGTCGATGCCGGTTTCTTCCATCGCCTCGCGGCGGATATTGCCGTCGATGTCGCAGCCGCCATCGACGATATCCTCGGGCTCGAGCGAACCGGAGGGGCTGTAGACCCGGCCCGGATTGGCGGTGTGCCCGCCCATGCGCACGAGGATCAGCGCACCATCGGAAGAAAGGATCGCCGGCATGGCAAAGAGATGAAAGGCACTCTTTGCCCGCGTCTTCCGCCACCAGAGAAAGGTCGAATAGGGCACCACATGCCCCTCGCCTCGCAGCCGGCCGTCCGCGATGCGAAGCGCCCTGAGCAACACCATCCGCCCGTCGAAGAGGTGCGGGTTGGCGGCAATCTCCCGTTGCCAGTTTTCCTGCGCGCGCTCCACCTCCTCCTGGTGAAACGGATGCGCCGCGCCGGTAACGCGGACATCCACCGCATCGATCGGGATGATGACGCCTTCATCCGGCCAGGCGTCCGTGTTACTTTCAAGCGCGCTCATGCTCACACATCCAGGGTGATGGCCACGGGGCAATGGTCGGACGCCTTCGGCCGGTCCCAGCCGGTGCGCGGATAGCGCTCCACCTCCAGATCAGGCGGAAAGATCGTGCGGAACGGCTGGCCGCCGCGAATGACCTCGGGCACCTGGTGCGCGTTGCGCTTGGCAAGCGCCGGCGAAAGCCAGATATAGTCGAGCTGGCAGAGATGCCGCTCCTGCGGCCCGCGGCTGTGGAACAGCGTCCAGCGATCCATCACCGGACGGCGCAGCATCGGGTTCTCGACAAAGCCGTCGCGGGTAAAGACGTCGAGCGAACTCGTCTCCTCCTCATGCGGCACGAACTGGTAGCCGGTGCGCCGGTCGCCGAGGATGTTCACCTTCTCCTGGTAATCGTTCATGTCGCCGCAGATCGCGAACATCTTATCGGCCGTCTTCCCGCGGCCGAAGCGGCTTTCGATGATGTGGCGCACGGCCGAGGCTTCGGCCACGCGCAGCGGCATCGTCGCCTGCCGGCCGTCGAGCCCTTCGCGCGCCGGCCCCATCGACTTGAAATGCACCACGTAGAGCGTCAGCGGCCGCCCGCCGATCCTTAAGTCCAGCTCCAGGCAGTCGCGCTTGAAGATCCGGTCGGCCGGACGGTTGGTAAGCGCTATTCTGTCGTTGAAGAGGTCGAGGTCCTCATAGGTCAGCCCCGCATGGCTCTTCACGTCGAGGCATTCGATCGGCTGGCCGTCGCGCGTCTCCTCGCGCATCAGCACGGCGACGTCGATCCCGCGCGAATCATTGCCCTCTATCAGGTACTTCTGGCGATAGCCGTTGCCGACCATGCGAAAAAGGTAGTTGTATTCGAAGGCCTGCAGCGAGGCCATGTTGTCGGCTTCCTGCAGGCAGAGGATATCGGCATCGCAATCGGCAATCGCGAGCGCCGACATCTGCCGCGTATCGTCCGTATGCGCAATCGTGCGCGCCTCCTCCAGCCGCTGGTACTCGGCTTCCGTCTTCACGTCGAAGAGCCGGAGCACGCGGTCCTGTTTCAGCTGGTTGCGAAAGCCGGAAAAATCGAAGCGGCTCAAAAGGTTTTCGATGTTGAAGGTGGCAAGGCGAAGCGACATTTATCAATTCCGTGGCATGAAATGCGGGGAGCTTAAGCAATTCCAGGAAAAGTGTGAAACGGTTTTCCGTTCGGAATTGCGTCATCTCAAAAAGCAATTCCAGGAAAAGTGCGAAGCGGTTTTCCGTCCGGAATCGCGCCATCTCAAAAAGCAATTCCAGGAAAAGTGCGAAGCGGTTTTCCGTCCGGAATCGCGCCATCTCAAAAAGCAATTCCAGGAAAAGTGTGAAGCGCTTGTCCGTTCGGAATTGCGTCGCCTCAAAAGCAATTCCAGGAAAAGTGTGAAGCGCTTGTCCGTTCGGAATTGCGTCGCCTCAAAAGCAATTCGAGGAAAAGTGCGAAGCGGTTTTCCGTCCGGAATCCATTGAAATCCCGTACACACCGGCGGCCTCCAGCTTCGAGCGCGACCTATCGCGTGGGACCGCCGCCGCAAATATGATCCATGTCATCCAGAACACGAACCAATGTGCTCATATGGCATTATCGCGTTGTCTCTTGCACTTGTTGGAGGATGGGGTTGAACACGGAAATCGAAATCAAGCTCGAGCTTCTCCCTGAAGATCTCGATCGCTTCGCCGCATCCGGGCTTCTGGGTGAGCCGGCGCGCGTCGAAAGCCAGCGGTCCGTCTATTTCGATACGCGCGCCCGCGACCTGTTCCAGTCGGGTTTCACGCTGCGCATCCGCACGGTCGGTTCTGCCCGCACCCAGACGATCAAGGCGACGGGAGCGAGCGCCTCGGTTTTCGCCCGGCCGGAATGGGAGCAGCCGCTGGACAGCGACGAGCCGGTGGTCGACCACACCACGCCGCTTGCCGCCCAGTTCGACCTCGAGCCAGGCGATCTGCAGGCGCATTTTGCCGTCGATGTCGAGCGCACCACCTGGAAAGTGAAACAGGATGGCGCCGACGTCGAGGTCGTGCTCGACCGCGGCCTGATCACCGCGGGCACCCGCCAGACCGCGATCGGCGAGATCGAACTTGAGCTCAAGGACGGCGCGCCCGAGGCGCTCTTCACGCTCGCCCGCCGTATCGAGGCGATCGTTCCCATCCGCTTCGGCGTCATGTCCAAGGCGGAGCGCGGCTTCCGTCTCATCGATGCCGAGCAGATGGTCTTCAAGGCCGAGCCGGTCGAACTCGACCGCGAGATGCGGGTGGCAAAGAGCTTCCGCACGGTCGCCCTTGCCTGTCTTCGCCACCACCGCCTGAACGAAGACGTGCTGCGCGTGCGCCAGAACCCGGAGGCCCTGCACCAGGCTCGCGTTGCCCTTCGGCGCCTGCGATCGGCCTTCTCGCTCTACAGGGATTTGCTTCAGGACGACGAAAGTACGCGCCTGAAAGGCGAGCTGAAGTGGCTGGCGGGCGTCTTCGGCAAGGCCCGCGACGTCGACGTTCTCCTGGCCCGCGCATCCCAGCCGGAACTTGTCGAGTGGCTGAAGACGGCCCGCGCCGCCCGCTATCGGGAGGTGTTCGCGGCGCTCGATGACGGACGCGGCCGCGCCCTCATGCTCGATCTCCACCAGTGGCTGCACTGCGGCGCCTATCTTTCATCGCCGCCCGCCGAACTTCACGATCGGCCCGTGACCGATTTTGCCGAGGCCGTGCTCGACCGCGAGCGCCGGAAGCTGAAGAAGCACGGCCGCGCGCTCGCCAAGATCAACGACGAGGAGCGGCACGAGGCCCGCAAGGACGCCAAGAAGCTGCGCTATGCCGCCGAATTCTTTGCGACACTGTTCGACGACAAGCGTGGCGCCAGGCGCCACAAGCGCTTCACGGCCGCAATGGCCGCACTGCAGGATGAACTCGGCACGCTCAACGATCTGGTTTCGGCGCCGAATGTGCTCGGCGAGATCGGCCTCGAAGATCACCCGGACGCCGGAACGCTCGTCGTTCAGGCCAACAAGGACAAGCTCATCGACCGCGCGCAGGCTGCGCTCGACGACGTGATCGACGTCAAGCGCTTCTGGCGTTGAGCATGCCGGGCAAACCGACGTCGGTTTATCCCGGCACCTTGGCCACCCTCATGCCGCAACCGTGATCTTCGGCGGCTGCCAGGTGCCGTCGAGGATCGCGTCCTTGCCCCAATAGGCGCGAATGTAGAGCGAGAAGATTCCGTGCGGCGCCGGCAGCCAGTTGCTGTCCTTCTCCCCGCCGGGGCGCTCGGCGCTCACATAAAGCGTCAGCGAGCCGTCGGCATTGCGCTTCAGCCTGTCGCTCTTGGTGCCCAGCGAATAGCGCTTGAAGTCGTTGGTGTGGAA
This sequence comes from Ensifer sp. ENS07, assembly GCF_014852185.1. Classification (NCBI taxonomy): domain Bacteria; kingdom Pseudomonadati; phylum Pseudomonadota; class Alphaproteobacteria; order Hyphomicrobiales; family Rhizobiaceae; genus Ensifer; species Ensifer sp. ENS07. The sequence continues at coordinate 479,449 of NZ_JACVBE010000002.1, forward strand.
GAGGTGCTTGTCGTCATAAAGGGTCAGCGACCAGAAGCCGTTGACCGGCGGTTCCTGGCCGGGCGCAAAGGTGATCTCGTAGAGTTTCACGCCGGTCAGCTGGTCGCCGGCGCCGTCGAAGTCGGTATAGAAATACTGCGTCTCGCTCGGCCGGTTGTTGAACATGTTCGACTTGGCGGTGCCGGTCCGGTTGAAGTAGTCGATCCCCCATTGCGCATTGTTGACCGAGCGGTTCCAGCCATTGCCGGCCGGCAGCCCGTTGCGCTGCCATTCCAAGAAGGGGTGGATGACCTTGTTCTCGGTCTCGATCGCGGTGTCGACGAGCATGCCCCGAAGCTCGGGATCCCGCTCGGCCGCGTCGAGCAACAGGCGGAACTGGGCAAAAAGCGCCTCCTCCCCCGGCAGCGGATCGACCGCGGCGATGGCGTCGCCGAACTGGTCGAAGAACGTCTCCGGCGTCACCCATTTGGTTTCGGCGTCGGTCGCGCCGCCGTTTAAGGGCGGAGCCGGAATGTCGGTCAGCTTTGCCCATTCGATCGTCTTCGCCTCGCCGGTAAACTCTTTCAGCGGATAGAAAACCACCTGGTTGATCAGCGGCTGGACCGCCTGGTTGTCGTCGCTCACATCGGTCTGGAAGATGCGGGGAATGGCGCTCGCAAGCGATGTCGGGGAGCGGATGATGTCGGTGATGCCGGCGGGCTTCAGCCCGTCCCAGTCGGGGCCGACAAGAAGATAGAAGCCGGGCCGCGTGCCATAGGGCTTGCCGAGCTGGCCGAACTGATCGGTGCGGGCATCGTAGAGCGAATAGAGCCAGAAGCGGTCGCCGAAGTCGGGCACCTGCGCGACGACGGGCTCATCGTCGAGCTCGAAGAAACCGAGGCCATAGACGACGTCCTGGTTGGGGCATGTGACGAAGGTTTCCGACGGCTCGATATAGTCGTGCAGCATGCCCACCTGGCCGCGCGGGGCCACCGGCGAAAGGCCACCGAGCAGACCCGCATAGGGCGCCTGGGTGACCTTGGCCCTGCGGTTCAGCATGTTGACGATCGGCCAGCCCCAGATATAGGCCATCTGCCCGATCGTACGGGCATAGCCTGGATGCATGGCAACGCCGGTCACCGGCAGCGTCGGCGCTCCCGGCCCGAGCGCTTGCTGCGCCTCGGCGGGCGTGGCCGAGGTAACGACCGAGGCGGCGGTCAAAGCCGCCGGAACGGCCGCGCCGGCACCGATCGCGGCAAGCGAGGCTGCTCCGATCCCGCCTTTCATCATGTCGCGTCGAGTGATTTCAAGATTGCTGCCGGATGTTTTCATCATCGTCTCCAGGCGTCCTGATCAATCAGCTTTCGAAAGGCACCCGCACAGGCGCCCCGTTTTTGGCACACCGTCCATCTCGCCCGGCTTCGTCCTCGCGCCGGAAAACCGGCCTTTCGCCCTCACCCGTGACGGTTCAGGACACGGATCGCTCGCAAGAATGGTTCTCTGTTTTTTTTCCTCAACTGCGGCATTTCAATGCCCAGCAGCACGGGTCCGCACAGGGCCGTCGGACACCGCGCGTGAGGACCGCTATCCTGCCGAAACAAGCCGTTCGGCGAAAGTACGTAACTGTTAAAATACGATGCAAACGACCACGCAAAGCAGGGCGATCTTCCTTTCACCGATCGCCCCGCCTTGAGGAACCGTCGCAGGCTCAGCGGCGGCCGTCCTGCGCCGCCATCGCCCTTTCGATCCTCAGCGCCAGGTCATCACTCACCGGCACCATCGGTAGGCGCATCTCCGGGCTGTCGATCAGCCCCGCGCGCCACAGCCAGTGCTTGATCGGTCCGGGGCTCGGCTCGGCAAAGAGCAGCCGCGGCAGGTCGGCAAGGCGCTGCCATGCGGAAAGCGCCCCCGCCTGGTCGCCGGCAAGCAGCCTGTTGCGAACATCGGCGAAGGCTGCCGTCTGCACATGGGCGGACGCCGTGATCCCGCCTTCGGCCCCTTGCGTCAGCGCCGTGTAGAACAACGGGTCCTCGCCGGTCAGTACGGCGAAATCGCGCGGCTTGTGGCGCAGCAGATCGAAGGATTGCGTCGCATCCGCCGAACAATCCTTGACGCCGACGATGTTTCTCCGTTCCGCCAGTTGCAGCATCGTCTCGTTGCCGAGGTTGACGCCCGTCCGGTAGGGAATGTTGTAGATCAGGATCGGCCGGTCCGTGGCATCAGCAAGGGCCGAGAAATGCGCAAACAGCCCCCGCTGCGACGGCCGCGTGTAATAGGGGCAGGCAATCAGATAGCCATCGACGCCCCAAGCGGCCATCCGCTCCAGCGCCTTCACCGACTTCCGCGTATCGCTGCCGGAAAGCCCGAAATAGACCGGAATGCGCCGGCCGGATCCAGCCAGGGCCTGATTGGTGATCGCAACCACCCGCTCGCACTCCGCCTCGTCGAGCGCCATGCCCTCGCCCGTGGTCGCGCCGAGAATGAAGCCATCGATCGGCTCGGCCGCATAGTGGACGACCAGCCGTCGGAGTGAGCGCTCGTCCAGTTCACCATCGCGAAAGGGCGTGATCAGCGGCAGCCAGAGGCCGCCAAGGCCCGGCGATTGCGTTGAAGCTGTGCTTTCCATGAAATTCCATCTCCTTGAAAAAACCGGAGACGGGGAGCGCAAGCGAAAACCCCGTCCGAACCGGCGGGGTCGATCTGGTCCTTGTGCTTGCTATGCTCTGCGCGCAACGACCGACAGCCCCGGGTGCGGGGCTTTTTTCGCAGTCGTCAGTTTGGCGAGGCGGCAGGTCATGGGCGCGAAGGTCGAACAGTCCGGCTGCATTGTCAAGGAGGACCCGCTCCTAGCGACGACGTGCCTGCGCTCCCCGATCGTCGCAGCAACGCCTCGATCTTGCAATTTTCAGTTGTTTACAGTTACTTGGCCGCATCAAATCCAATCTTGCAGCAGGCCTGGCGAAGGCTGCTGAAGATTGCATGACGCCGTGCGCGGCACGCGCTTCGACAGGCTGATACAGCGCTCGCCGGCAATCCAACCCGCTTAGCCCAAACTTGAGCTTCCGCTCAGTCCGGACGTGAGCTTCCGCTCAGTCCGGACATTCCGCGCCGGTCTCCACCCAGGCCGTGATCAGCGCGGCGAACTCCGGTTGCGAACCGGGCGGCGCGCTGCGGCCCTCACCCGGATGCCAGGCCCAGCCGACCAGGTGATCCTCGCCCATGTGCTTGATGAGATCGGCATGGGAGCGGTTGCCGTTACGCTCGGTGTCCTTCACCTGTTCGCAGATCTCGCGAACGGTGAGGCCCTGCCAGGCCATGCTTTCGGGCGCCAGCTGCCAATGGGCGTTGCCGGGGATGGATTTCAGCCGGCTGCCGACGATCGCCCGGTTCTCCGCGCCGTGGCAGGTGCTGCAGGCAAGGCCGGCCGGCCCCATCGAACTGTCGGCGGCGATCATCAGTGGCACATGCGGGTGCATGTCCTCGCCCTGCGTCGGGCTGCGCGTTGCCGGGTGACAGTTGATGCAGCGCGGATGGGTGAGCACCCGGCTCGCCTCGGCAAAGATCGCCTTCGAGCGGTGGCGCGCGTCGGTGATCGAGGCAAAGTCGGCCGCGCCTTTCAAGGCGCCGCCGCTGGCGGTTTCGGCAAAACCGTTGACCGGCTCGAAAGTGGCGATGAGACCTGCGGCCACGAGCGCGGATGCAAGCGAGAGAGCAAGAGCGGGCCTGTTCATGGTCACACCCTCCTCAGGTCGCCCTGGTCGATCGGCAGGGTTCTGAGCCGCTTGCCGGTCGCCATGAAGATCGCGTTCAGAAGCGCCGGCGCCACGCCGGGCGTGCCCACCTCGCCGATGCCGCCGGGCGCCTCGGCGCTCGGCACGATATGCACCTCGATCGGCGGCGTCTCGTGAATGCGCAGGACAGGCGCATCGTCGAAATTACCTTCGACCACCGCGCCGTTTTCGACGGTGATGCGCCCGTAAAGTGCCGCACTCAGGCCGTAGACGACGCCGCTCTGGATCTGCGCTTCGACCGTGTCCGGGTTGATCACCTGGCCGCAATCGACCGCGCAGACGATACGCTCGGTCTTGAACCTGCCGTTCCCGTCCAGGCTGACTTCGGCGACCATCGCCGCGAAGCTGCCGAAATCCTCGGCAACCGCGATACCCCGCCCCCTGCCCTTGGCAAGCGGGGTCGACCAGCCGGCCTTCTCGGCTGCAAGGTCGAGCGCGCCGAGCAGCCGCGGCTTGTGCTGCAGCAGCCGCCGCCGGTATTCGAGCGGATCGATGCCCGCCAGTTCCGCCAGTTCGTCGATTCCGCATTCGACCGGGGGAATGTTGCGGGTGGCGCCGACACCACGCCAGTTACCGGTGAGCATGCCATCCGGCGCCTCCTGGCGGGCAAAATCGGTCTGCCTGTTTTCGATCGCATAGGGCGTTTCGGCCCCCGCCATCTGGTCGAGGTCGACACCGTCCTTGGTAAAGCCCGGGAACCAGCGCGCCATGACCGACGGGCCGATGACCCGGTGCCGCCAGGAGACCGGCATGCCGTCGGCCCCGAGCGTCGCCGTCACCTTGCTGTAGTTGAGGTAACGATAGCAGTCGTGACGGATGTCCTCCTCCCGGCTCCAGGTCACTTTCACCGGGCCCTTCACCTGCTTGGCGATCTTCGTCGCGAGGATCACGCCGTCGACATCGAGCCTGCGGCCAAAGCCGCCGCCGAGCAAGTGGTTGTGCACCACCACCTTTTCGACCGGCAGGCCGGTAACGTCGGCCGCCGCCTGCCGTGCCCGGCTCATGATCTGCGTCCCCACCCAGACCTCGCAGCCATCGGGGCGCACATGCACGGTGCAATTCATCGGCTCCATGGCGGAATGGGTCAGGATCGGCATGCGGTAGACGAATTCGTGCACCGGCCCATGCTCGGCCTCGGCCTTGGCGACATCGCCTTCGCTGACATGCGGCAGGGCCTTGCCGTCGATCGCCGCATCCATGAGGTGCTCGAGTTCGGCTTGCGAAACCGAGGCGCTCGGCCCCGGATCCCATTCGATCGAAAGGGCCGCGAGCCCCTTCCGCGCAGCGCCGGTATTGTTGGCGACGACCGCGACGGCCTCCTCGATGCGGACCACCTGACTGACGCCCTTGATCGCCATGGCCGGGGCCTCGTCGACTGAGCGCAGCTTGCCGTTGAAGTGCGGACAGATCGCGATCGCCGCATAGGAGACGCCATCCGGGCGGGCATCGATGCCGAATTTCGCCGTGCCGTTCACCTTCTCCGGGCTGTCGAGACGATGCACCGGCTTGCCGATCACCCGGTAGCTGGACGCCGGCTTCAGCGGCACCTCCTGCGGCACGACTTCAGAGGCCGCAGCCGCAATCAGGCTGCCATAGGCGGCGCGCCGGCTGCCGGCGGTCTCGACCACATGTCCCGCCTCGGCCTTGCAGGCGTCGGGCGAAACGCCCCAGTCGCGCGCCGCAGCACCGATGAGCATGATGCGGGCCGCCGCACCCGCCTTGCGCATCTGCTCGTAGACACCGCGGATCGCAAAGGAACCGCCGGTGATCTGGTCGCCCAGCAGCGGATTGGCATATTGCTTGGGGTCGGCCGGCGCATGTTCCAGCACCACCTGGTCGAGCCCGACCTCCAGCTCTTCGGCAAGCATCATCGCGACCGCCGTATAGATGCCCTGCCCCATTTCCACCGAGGGCATGACGAAGGTGATCTTGCCTTCCTGGGGAATGCGGATGAAGGCGTTCGGCGAAAAGGGCTCGCCCGCTGCGACGGCCGCCTGCGGCCTGAACCCGATCACCAGCCCCGCGCCGGTCAGCGATGCGCCGATCAGAAGCTGGCGGCGCGATAAGGAAAGGTTCGTTCTGTCGAAGATGGACATGGCATCACCCCCGCGCCGCAAGCTTGATGGCTGCACGAATGCGCGGATAGGTGCCGCAACGACAGATGTTTCCGGCCATGACGGCATCGATGTCGTCGTCGGTCGGCGTGGGATTGGCGGCAATGAGCGCGGTCGCCGACATGATCTGCCCGGATTGACAGTAGCCGCACTGCACCACGTCGATGTCGAGCCAGGCCTGCTGCACCCGTTTGCCCTCGGGCGTGTCGCCGATGGCCTCGATCGTGGTGATCGGTTTCTCCGCCGCCTCGGACACCGGCATCACGCAGGAGCGCGCCGCCTGCCCGTCGACATGCACCGTGCAGGCGCCGCACATGGCGATGCCGCAGCCGAATTTGGTTCCGGTAAGCCCTATCGTGTCGCGCAGGACCCAGAGCAGAGGGATATCGCCGTCCACATCGACGGCATAGCTCTTTCCATTGACCGTGAGGTTGTAAGGCATGCGACCATCGGCCCCTCAGGGCCGCTCCCCTGTACATGCGAAGGCGCGAAAATACCAACAAGGCGGACGATCGGCCAAATTACATTCTTGTGAGGTCCCGTCGGGAAAATCCCTCCGCCACCGCCGCCGGACGCCATGCGTAGAGGAACGAGCGCTGCTGAAACGAAATCGGGATGCGCCGCGGCTGGTGACCAGCTCAGGCACATCCCGATGATATCAATAGGTTTTTTTAAGCGGAAATCAGAGGAGATTGGTCTCGACGTCGATGTTGCCGCGCACTGCCTTGGAGTAAGGGCAGATATCATGGGCGGCGTGGATGATGTCGTGCGCAACGTCGCGGTCGAGACCATCCAGGCGAACGTTCAGGCGGGCACGCAGGAAATAGGAGCCGTCGTTGACGTTGAGATCGATCTCGGTATCGACCTGCGGCCCGGCCGGGAGCTTCACCTTGCGCTGCAGCGCTGCGAGCTCGATCGCGCCCAGGTAACAGGCCGACCAGGCGGCGCCGAACAGGTTTTCCGCGGCCGGATGCGGCTGGGTGAGCTTGAGTTCCAAAGTGCCGTCTTGGCTGATGGTGCCGCCGTCGCGGCCGCTGGTGTTGTGGGTCTTGCCGGTGAAAAGAAGCTTCTCGGTCATGTCATTTCCTCTCTGTTTGATTTTTTATCGGATCCGCTTTAATCGGATGCGATGTTTATAGATGAAGCGTGAGGCATCGTCAACACCATTGCGATTTAATCGGATACGATTTATATTAAGTGCAGACAACGAAAAGGAAAAAAGATTCCCATGTCCACGTCCAAGACTGCCAAGGACCCTGGCACTGCATCGGCCAAGGGCGGCAAGAAGCTTTCGAACTTCCTGTGCTTTGCGATCTACTCGGCAAATCTTGCCTTCGGCCGCGCCTACAAGCCCCTGCTCGACAAGCTGGGCCTCACCTATACCCAATACGTGACTCTCGTGGCGCTGTCGGAAGAGGACGACCAGACGGTGAGCACGCTTGGTGAAAAGCTCTTTCTGGAATCGAACACGCTGACGCCGATCCTGAAGAAGCTCGAGGCTGACGGTTACCTTCAGCGTCGCCGCGATCCCGCAGACGAACGCCAGGTGCGGCTGACGCTGACGCCGGCCGGCCAGGCGGTGGTGGATGCCGAGCCGGGTGCTGCGCTGACCGACGTGATCGGCCTCGGTGACGACTTTGAGACGGTGCAGCGGTCGGTGGCAAAGCTGCGCGACAACCTGCTAGGCGCTGGTCTGCCCGGAAACCGGAAATAGTGAAGGTCGCTGAAACGCCCGCCTGCCGCTGCCGCGACTATCGCTCGCGCAAAGGCCGGCACGGCGATTGGAGGGGCCAGCATCACGCGCAAGGGCGGCTCTCCGCCGTCCTTGCCGCTTGGCCGGATCAGGCACTCAAGCGCTCACGCGGCACCATCATTTCCGCCGCTTTGGCGTAACCGCCGTCCATGCCGTCGAGAAAATGTAAGTGCGCATCCGGTCGCGCCGACGGCACAAGGCAGGTCATCAGCGCGTGGCTCTGCCGATGCAGCCCGAAGATCACCTCGCCCCGCGCCTTGGCGGCCGCAAGGATCGCCTCGATGCGGTCGATCTGCTCCGTCGTGCAATCCACCGTCAGGCGCAGGCCGTCGTCATATTTGCGAAAATCGGAACTGGCGGCCACTCCCGCCCAGCGCTCGGGCGCAACCCGCACCCGCGCGTCCTTCGGCACACCCATTTCCTCCGGCAGAGGATGCGACTGCCGCGGCCCTTGATCGAAGACAGCGATCACCGCGCGCGCCACGGCGGCAAAGCGCTCGGGCGTCACGTCGTCGGCGGGTTCGGCCAGCAGCGACAGGATCTGCCCCTGCCGGCTTGGAAACGGCCGCCATTCGCAGGCAAGGCCGGTCAGATCCGGTTCGGCACCATGGCTTTCCGGCGAAAGCAGGTAGCGCCCCTCTTTCAACTGCCGCTCCGCCCATTTAAGCCCACCGCCGGCAAACATCGCATAGGTCGCGTTTTCCGATGCGGCATAGCGGGCGATGCGCACATCCTGGCCATGGTCCCTGATATCCCGGACCGTCAGCAGGCCAACGCGCAAATCGAGACCAAACCGGTCCCTTGCGAAGGCGGCGAGCTGCCGCAGCGCCGAAGCTGCCATTGCCGCGCCACCGGGCGCCAGCGCAATGGCCGCGCCATCGCCGCGAAACACGAAGGGAAAATCGAAATCGCCGCGCGCATTGCCGATGGCGGCAATCGCCGAAGCGCCGACATAGTTGACGTCCTCGTAGCGCCCGGCCCGGATCGCGCCGGTGGAACTCACGACGTCGGTGATGCCGATCAGCCAGTCGTCCGGCAGCGGCTCGTAGACATCGGGATCGAGCACGCGGGAAAACTCGCGATAGGCGCGAACGGGCGTAGCGTCACCAGTGTTGTGCATGTCCATTCTCCGTACCGACGAACCGAGCAAACCTCTTGGCCGCCTGCCTCCGGCAAGCGCCTCCGATCATCCGGCACCCCCAAATTAGATCGGACGCGATATAAATACCGAGCAACAGCGGAATGTCAAGATGGCACAATTAAATCGGATACGATAATAATGCCCACGAATCCACGCGATCAAGCCGATACGCTAAAGGTCAGGAAATCGCCACGACCTCGAGCTCCTGGTCGCCGACCGTGACGAGGTCGCCCACTGCCTTGCCCATGAGGATGCGTGCCACCGGCGAGACATAGGAGATCGATCCCGCCTTGGGGTCTGCCTCGTCCTCGCCGACGATCCGGTATTTTTGTACCCGCCCGTCGTCCCGGCTGAAGGTCACCGTGCTGCCAAAGGCGACGATCTCGTTGGAGGCAGGTTCGGGCATCAGCTGTGCGGTGCGCAGCCGTTCGGAGAGATAGCGCACGTCCCGCAAGGGTCCCGCCTGCTGCCGCCGCTTTTCGTTCACGTCGTCGATCGTGGCTGCCGCTTCATAGGCGACCCGCGCCTCCTGCATCTGCGCCTCCAGCGCCGTCAGCCCCGCCTTTGTCACCAGGTTCGGATGCGGCGAAACCGCCCGGTCCGGCAGCAATGTCTCGGCGGCGGTTTCGGCACTTTCTTCCTTGGTGAAGGCAACGCTCAATCTTCAAAACTCCGTATCGCGGGCAAGAGGCCGGCTTCATATCGGCCCCGGACCGGCCTATCAACACTATAAGCCGCTTGCCCGCCCGCCGGCCACCGGAATGTCCATCTCCTGCCGCGTGGCCGAAGCCGGGCCGCGATTGCACCACGCGTACATCCTGCCCTCTCCTAGTCGCCGCCGGAGACCACCAGCTTTTGCTTGGCGCCGCCGCCCGAACGCGCAATCGCGTCCACCACCCGCACACGGAACTCCGCGGGTTCAGCTTCCACCGCCTCGAGTGCCGCACGCACGCCCAGTTCGACGGCAGCGTGGACGGCGGCCGCATCGGCGCCTTCAAACACGGCGATCGCGATTTCCAGACCATCCGGCAGTTGCACGAACTGGAATTGCCGCACCCCGGCCGCACCCGTCAGCGGCGAGCGAAGCCGGTGGGCGTGCACATTGACCATTCCGCCACCGCGCCTGGGCAGCCGCAGCGTCTCTTCTCTTCGTCCGGCAATCGACCCGATCCGCCAGAACGGCAGGCCGCAGCGGCACGGCTCGGTCGCCATCGCCACGATGTCGGAGATCTCGTAGCGCACCAGCGGCAGCGCGCGATTGGCAAGGGTCGTCACCAGCAGCTTCGCGCCCTCCACGCCGTCGGGTACCGGGCGGTCGTCTCCGTCCACCACCTCGAAGACGAAGCTGTCTTCGGCGAGATGCAGCCCGTCGCCAAGCAAGCATTCGTGGCCCATGGGTCCCGCCTCGGTGCAGACATAGCTGTCGGCGATGGCCGCCTGCCAGGTCTCGGCCGCAAGGTCGCGCACCTCCTCCGTCAGCGTCTCGGCGCTGGTTCGCAAAAGCCGCGGCCTGATCCTCAGCCGCCCCGCCTGCTGCTCGCCCACCAGGACACGCACGAAGGACGGATAGGTCGAGATCACCTCGGGCTGGTTCAGGTTGAGGCCCTCCACGATCTCCTCGATCGGCATCAGCACGTTGAACCGGGGCGCCGGCGGCCTCAACGCCCGAAGCTCCACGCCGATATGGTAGGAAATATGGACCGGCGACGAGGCGAATATGGCAACACTGCGCGTCGTCTCGTCGATGCCGACGATCGCCTGGAAACGCACCATGTTGGCGATGGCCGATAGCCAGGCTGCGGGATCGAAGACCGCGACCCCACGCTCGCCGGTCGTGCCGCCCGTGGCAACGGCTCTGTATTCACCAAGCAGAAGCGAGCCGGAAGACTGTCCGCCGAGATGCCCCTCGACCAGTTGCCGGCTCAGCCTCGGGTCGGTAACGATCCGGTCGAAATTCTCCATAAGCGCCCGCTTCGTCAGCACGGGCAGATCCTTGAGTGCGGCCCCCTGCGCCAAGCGGTCGCCAATGGTTTCGCGATAGTAGGGTGACGCACTGACCGCATGCTTCAGGGCGGATTGCAGCGCGCCGCCTTGAAACGATCGCAACAGCTCCCGCGACCATTCCGAGCGCAGCAGACGCTCCTGTGCCGCCTTCAGCAGAAGGTCGCGATCGAGCGTCGGAGACGCGACGGTGACTGGCGACATCGGATCAATCCTCGTGTCCTGCTTCAGCCTGGAACCGCGCCAACTGCAAACCGGGCACGGTCAAAACGTTGGCATGCGGACGAACCGTCGCTCCGGCAGATGGAACCGGAGCCCCTTGCCGCGGAAAGCGGAAACGGCCCGCCTGCCCGCTGCAACCGAGATTTGCGGCGAAACGTCCAATTGCACCTCAGGGCCTTGATTGTATCGCGAAAGCGGGGATCTATGCGGCTGCAACGCGAAAAAGCCGCCCCGCCCCAGTCTCGACGCAGGGCGACCAGGCTTCGGCCGGATTCGTCGCGGCACGATCAGGAGGAGAAAAACAGTTGGCCGAGCCGTTTGTCGTCTACGGAGCCGCAGGCTCAGGATCGGTTCCGATCGAGGCGGTTTTGAGCCTCATCGGCGTGCCCTACCGCGTCGAGGAACACGCCCCCTGGGAAGGAAAGCAGGAGGCGGACAGGCTGGCGCGCATCAATCCCCTGCGCCAGGTTCCGGCCCTCGCACTCCCGACCGGCGAACTGATGACCGAAAGTGCCGCGATCCTGCTCTGGCTTGCCGACGCACACCCTCAGAGCCGTCTGGCCCCGGCGATAACCGACCCAAAACGGCCGGCGTTTCTCCGATGGATGACCTTCGTATCCGCCGCCATCTACGCGCTCTATTGGATCACCGACAACCCGTCCCGCATCGCCGAACGGGAAGAGGACCACGCAACCGTCAAGGCCCGCGTGTTCGACCGCGTCGCCCATTGCTGGCAGCGAATGGGCGCGGAACTGCAACCGGGCAAATACCTTCTCGGCGATGAACTGTCGGTCCTCGACCTCTACGTCGCCACTGCCTCGCGCTGGTCACCCGGCCGCCGCCGCTTCTACGAGGTCGCCCCGACCCTTGCCGACATCGTCCGCCGCGTCGATACCGATCCGAAGCTCGCGACGCTCTGGGCGGAACGCTTTCCGTTTACCGAGGGCTGGGAGCGTTGAGGGCAGGAAACCTCGTTGATGTCGTCGCTGCAGCCGCAGCGCGATGGACATCCGGCCGACCGCTCAGAGCGGCATTCTGCCCTCCACGATGGCCCTGAAATAGGCCACGCCGAAAGGAATGGCATCGTCATTGAAATCGAACCGCGCATCATGCACCGACGCGCTGTCGCCATTGCCGATCAGCATGATGTTGCCTGGGCGCGCTTCGAGCATGAAGGCAAAGTCCTCCGAGCCCATCAGCGGCTCCAGAGCGTCGTTGACGTGCGCGTCTCCGACCAGGGATCGCGCCACGCTGACGGCAAAGGCGGTCTCGCTGCCATGGTTCACGGTCGGCGGAAACATGCGTTTGTAGGTGACCGTGGCGCTGGCTCCGTAGGCCTCGGCAATCCGTTGCGCGATGGAGGTAACGCGCGCCTCTATCAGGTCTCTCGTGCCGGGATCGTAGGTCCTGGCCGTCCCGCCCATCTCGGCCGATTGGGGGATGACGTTGCCGGCCTTGCCTCCTGCCATCCAGCCGACCGTGACCACGGCACACTGACGCGGATGGACGTTGCGGGAAACGATCGTCTGCAAGGCCAGAAGTATGTTGGCGCCGACCACCAGCGGATCGACGCTGACGTGCGGGGAAGCGCCATGTGCGCCCTTGCCGTCGATCCTGATCCTGAAGCCATCGGCCGAAGCGGCCAGAGGTCCACAAGCGGTGGCAAACTGCCCGATCGGCAAACCGGGCTCCGTGTGCATGGCATAGATCTCGTTGATTCCGAAACGCTCCATAAGGCCATCGTCGATCATGGCCTTGCCACCGCCGCCGCCCTCTTCGGCCGGCTGAAAGACGACCACGGCCGTGCCGTCAAATGCTCGCGCCTCGGCCAATTCCCGCGCGGCCCCCAGCAACATCGCCGTGTGGCCGTCATGACCGCAGGCGTGCATGACGCCCGTTGTCCTTGACGACCAGGCGGCCCCTGTCGCCTCCTCGATTGGCAAGGCATCCATATCCGCCCGCTGGCCAATCACCCTGCCGCTCGACCGCTTCTGGCCGTGGATAACGCCCACGACGCCCGTCCGACCGATGCCGGTCACGACCTCGTCGCATCCGAACGCGGCGAGTTTGGAACGCACGAGCTCCGCCGTCCTGTGGACGTCGAACTGCAACTCCGGATGGGCATGAATGTCGCGCCGCCAGGCAACGACATCGCCATAATCGGAACCGACGGCCGGCATGGAGCCTCCCTTTTCCTGAGCTTGCGGCTGCAAATGGCTCGGCGGTGAAAGATATGGCGTTTGTGAAGGGATGCAACCTGCGCCCTCCATACAACCGGTCGGCTTGTCACGTGGCGACCGCATGATATGCATTCGGCCTGTTCACCATGAGCACCCCATGACCGACGAAGCCCCACCACCGCTCCTGACCGAAGACGACCTGCGCCACATCACCCGCTGGGCGATCCTCTGCGCCGCCCGCGCCCTGCCGGTCTTCGAGGCGGCGGTACCGGGCGATACCCGGCCGCGCGAGGCGATCGCCGCGGCTGTCGCCTTTGCCGAGGGCGGTCCGCGCACGGCCGTCTTGCGCAAAGCCGCCTGGGGCGCCCAGGCAGCGGCGCGCGCGGTTGACGATCCCGCTGCCAAGGCTGCCGCCCGCGCGGCCATTGCTGCGGCCGGTGCGCCCTACACCCACCCGATCGAGACGCCGCACCAGATCAACCATGTGCTCGGCCCCGCCGCCTACGCCATCCAGGCGCTGTCGATCGGAACAGCCGACGAGGCAGCCGCCACCGAAACGGAACTCCGGCAGCTGATCGCGCTCGCATCGACGGAAATCCGAGGCATCGTCGGCAAGTTGCCGGGACGAAAGCCCAGCAAAGGCGCCTTTCACGCCCTGCTCTACCGGCTCGACACGGCGCTGCGTCGCTGATCGCGGATCAGGAACCCTCGCTCCGCCACCCATTTGCAGGATCCCGATCCGTCGGGCCTCCCCGCTCCTTTTTCGCCTCGTCACTGAGCCAGGCGATCACGGTTTGAAGGCTGGGCGACTTTCGGTAGCGCGGCCAGACCAGATAGAAGTCCGAGGGCCCGGTCATCGAGCCCTCGAACAGCCGGATGAGCCGCCCTTCGGCGAGATCGCGCGCGACGAAATCGCGGTTGGCAAGAACGATCCCCTGGCCTGCCGTCGCCGCCTCGATCGCGTGCGAGGTCTGGTTGAAGCTGATGCCCTTGAACGAGGCCTGCCGGCTGCCACCGAAATGCCGCTCGATGAACTCCGGCCAGAAATTATGGGCGTCGTGCAGCAGCGTGTAGCCGGCCAGTTCCTCGGCGGTTTTCGGCGCCGGCCGCCCGGCAAGCAGCATCGGGCTGCAGACCGCGACGATCTCCTGCTCGAAAAGCAGTTCCACCGCAAGCCCCGGCCCGAAGGGTGGCCGCCCATAGCGCACGGCGAGATCAACGCCATCGGCCTGGAAGCTCGACATGCGGTCGGTCGCCAGAATATGCAGGTCGAGATCCGGATGCCGCGCGGTGAAATCGGGCAGGCGCGGGATCAGCCATCGCGACGCGAAGGACGGGGTGGTGCTGATCGTCAGCCGCACCGGCTGGGGCTTCAGCCCGTCGGTCGCCCGCGCGATGATCTCCAGCGCCCGCCTGACATCGGCGATATAGGCGCGTCCCTCGCCGGTCAGCGCCAGCGCGCGCGGCAACCGCTCGAAGAGTTTGACCCCAAGCTCGGCCTCGAGCCCGCGGATCTGCTGGGCGACGGCCCCTTGCGTCACGCCCAGCTCCTCGGCTGCGAGGCGAAAGTTCAGGTGACGCGCGGCCACCTCGAACACTTTCACCCCATTCAGCGAAGGGAGCTTTCCCGGTGCATCACTCATCGGATAGTTTTTCTACTGCCATATGAAAGCGAAATTGCTTCGTCGTCGCATGGAGGAGATGGTATTTCAATGGCAGCACCCGCGAAAGCGGCATTCCACGAATATGGATGAGGAGATTGGTAAAATGGCAGTAGAAAAAGTGGCCGTAATCACCGCCGGCGGCTCAGGCATGGGTGCCGAGAGCGCCAGGCGTCTGGCAGCCGATGGCTACAAGGTTGCGATCCTCTCCTCCTCCGGCAAGGGCGAGGCGCTCGCCGCCGAGCTCGGCGGCATCGGTATCACCGGCTCCAACCAGTCGAACGACGACCTGAAGCGTCTTGTCGATGCGGCCATGGAAAAATGGGGCCGGATCGACGTGCTGGTCAACAGCGCCGGCCATGGCCCGCGCGCCCAGATCCTCGAAATCACCGACGAGCAGTGGCACACCGGCCTCGACGTCTACCTGATGAACGTCATCCGCCCGGTCCGCCTCGTCACGCCGATCATGCAGAAGCAGAAGGCGGGCGCGATCATCAACATCTCCACCGCCTGGGCCTTCGAGCCCTCGCCGATGTTCCCGACCTCCGCCGTCTTCCGCGCCGGTCTTGCCTCCTACACCAAGATCTTCGCCGACACCTATGCGGCCGACAATGTGCGCATGAACAACGTTTTGCCCGGCTGGATCGACAGCCTGCCGGCGACCGAAGAGCGCCGCGATGCAGTGCCGATGAAGCGCTACGGCACCAGCGCCGAGATCGCCGCCACCGTCGCCTTTCTCGCCTCTGATGGTGCCGCCTACATCACCGGCCAGAACCTGAAGGTGGATGGCGGCCTGACGCGTTCGGTCTGAACGCGAGCCACCCCTTTTACTCCCGTCGCGCGCCTCTCAGGGGCGCGCGCCAGCCATTGTCGTACCCCGCTCAGGCCGTCACGGCCGGCGCGGCGTTGATGGCAGCATCGGCAAGCCGATCGGCGGCGGGTGCCCTCAACGGCAACGTCAGGGTCACGCGGAAATGGGCCGGGGAGACCGGTCCGGCGATGAGCGAACCGCCCTCGGGGAAGCGCGCCTTGACACGCTCTTCGACATTCGCAAGCCCCACACCGAGCCCGGATCGCTTGACCATCGGCAGGACTTCGCCGGCATCGGACACGTTGTCGACCGAAAGCTGCAGCCGGTCCTCCTCCTGCGACGCGCTGATCGTGATCTTCAGATCGCCGGACGAGCGCCCGAGCCCATGCTTCACGGCATTCTCGACGAGCGGCTGCAGGATCAGGCTCGGCACCAGCGCCGTTCTCAGCTCCTGCGGAATGTCGAGCGTGACGCTGATGCGATCGGAGAACCGCTCTTTCTCGATCGCCAGATATTCCGATTGCAGCGCCAGTTCCTCCGAAAGCGCCAGATCCCGCAGAGGATCCATCTCCAGCGTCTTTCGCAGAAACGACGACAGCGAAAGCACCACGCGGCTCGCCTGAGAGGAGGCGCCCTCCTCGATCAGACCGACGATCGAGTTCAGCGTGTTGAACAGGAAGTGCGGATTGATCTGGTAGTAGAGCGCCTGCATCTTCGCGGTCAGCGCCTCTTCGCGCGAGATCGCCAGCCGGCGCTCCTGCGCCCGGACCTTCAGATTGTACATGTAGGCGATGAAGAAGCAGGACCAGCCGAAGAACAGCGAGACGCCGTAAAACAGCGTGTAGCAGAAGTTCTCGATCGTATAGTCGACACCGACTGCGGGCTTCACATAGGTGAACAGGTGATAGTCGATGGTGGTTGCAACCGTCGACGCCAGAATGGACAGGACGGCCGACACGAAAACCTGGGCTGCGATGTTCCGCGCGCGCATCATCGCCACGATGTGCGAAATCATCAGCGTGATCAGCACGCAAACCAGCGACACCACGAGCTTGATCGGCGCGTAGTCGACCGGATTGACGCCCAGCACCACCCAGAGCCCGCCGGTCATGAAGAACTCGGCCGCCCAGAAGGAGAGCACGAGCTTGATCACGCGTGAGAAGAACGCCGCGGCGCTCGTGTCCGAATGGTCCATGTCGAAGGTTTTTCGGTAGAAACTTCCAAGCACCATTGTTCCGGCCACCATCCGCATTCGGTCATTCGCGTCGTTCAATCTATTTGCCTCAATTAGCGAAAATCAACCAATGCAGGCAAATCAACCTTTGTACGCCACAGGAATAGAAGGCGCTGCGGGCGCGCTGAGGTTCCCCTGCGCGGCCACACAGACGCCAGCATAGTGGTCAAGTCGGCCCCCTCAGTCGCTTCGCCGGGCCACCCTCTGTGCGCATGTTCGTCGCTATCCCGTTGTCTTTCCTTGAGAAGCTCCTATTTCCCTGACGAAACCGCGAAAAAGGAGTTCCGCATGAACCGAAACGGCCTCTATCTCGTCATCGCCCTGCTTGCCGTCGCCGTCGTCGGCCTCGGCATCTATGTCTACCAGGAAGAGACGAAGCCGGGCGTCGAGATCAAGATCGGCCAGGACGGCGTTTCGGTTCAGGAAAACTAAGGACGCAGGCAACAGACGCGAACGACGAAGCGGGAACGGACCTCAACCGGCCGCCGCGTGAACGCGTTGCGCTGCCAGAGCCGCCTGTTGACCATGGCAAAGGCCTCGCCCTATACCGAACCTGCTCGCCTGAACTGAGCAGAGGAATTGTCGATGCTGGAGCTTGTTCTCACCCACTGAGCGTCTCGACCGGTCGAGACGCGAAACCGCGCCACCGGCGAACGATACCCGTCGTTCGCGGTCGACAGCGCGCGACTGAAGGGTTTCAAGAACAGGTTTTTGACAATGACCACCATCGACATACGCTCCGAACGAGCGACTGACATCGCAACCATCCGGCAGATCACCAAGGCCGCTTTTGCGCCGATGGCCTATAGCAGCCAGACGGAGGCCGAAATCATCGACGCGCTGCGCAACGCCGGCGCCTTGACGATCTCGCTGGTCGCCCTCGACCAGGGCGAAATCATCGGTCACGTCGCCTTCTCCCCGGTCACGATCGACGGGGAGGACAAGGGCTGGTTCGGTCTCGGCCCCGTCTCCGTCAGGCCCGACCACCAGAAGAGCGGTACCGGCGGCAGGCTGATCCGCGAAGGCCTTGCGCGCCTTGCAAAGACCGGCGCCAAGGGCTGCGTCGTTCTCGGCGAGCCCGACTACTACAAACGCTTCGGCTTCGAGAACCACGCCGGCCTGCGCCTTGAAGGCGTACCGGCCGAATACTTCATGGCAAAGGCGTTCGAAGGTCCGGTACCGTCAGGGCGCGTCAGCTTCCACGCGGGCTTTGATGCAAGCTGATTGACCTGACGACATGCCTCGGAGCGCGATGTGGAAGCACATCGCGCTCCGATACTCGCCTGCTTCCTCGTCGCCGAGAAGGGACGCCTGTTCGGCGACGCCAGCGTCAGCACCGCGCCGGCGCTGGACGCATGAGCATCTTGATTTTGCATCCCGAATGACTGTCCATGGCGACAACCGTCGCGACTCGCTGCTGCCAGGCGATCACGAGAGACCGCGACATCCCGAAACGCCAAAGGTGCCGCGTTGACTGCAAGCCTTTCCTTCACCGCCGCGCTGCTGCTTGCGGCCGCATCCGCCTCTGCGGCGATGGCAGGCGAGACGAGCACCGCGCCCTCGGGCACCTATTGCGGCCAGCTTTCCTCCGCCGGCGTGCTCTCGGACGCCGAGACGCATTTCGAAACCGCTGCCGATGGCACGGTCGTCGGCAAATACGTGTTCTCCGATCAGGGCCAGTCCGTCGACGGTGAACTCGCCGAAACCGGCGACGATGGCGACGGCAGCGATCTCACCCGAAGCTTCATGTGGCGCGACAAATACGGCTACGGCCAGTTGATCGTCACCTTCACGCCGGATTTCTCCGAATTCGACGGCAGGTGGAATGCCGGCGGATCCGAGTTCCTGCCGTGGAACGGCCGGCGGTGTCATCAGACGATCAGCTAGAGCGCGCCAACAAAGCGAGCCCAAACCGCATCGCCGCCTCACGCCGCAATCACCGCCCGCATCAGCCCCTCCAGCCAGTCGGCAAACACCTTGAGCCGGCGCGACAGATGCTGGCGGTGCGGGTAGAGCAAAGCCATCGGCATCGGCGCGGCGACGTGATGCGGCATCACCTCGACCAGCTGGCCCGCTCTGATGTGATCGATCACGTCATAGGCCGGGATCTGGATAAGGCCGAGGCCGGCGAGGCAGCAGGCGATGCTGCCTTCGGCGCTGTTGACGCTGACCCGGCCGGCAACCGAAACCGTGCGCGCCTCGCCGTTCTCCATCCATTCCCAGTCCTCCACCCGGCCGCTCGAGGGTGAAGCGTAGTTGACCGCGACGTGGGCGCTGAGATCGTTGGGCGTCTCCGGCGTGCCGTGGCGCTCGAGATAGTCGGGGCTTGCGACATTGATCAGCCTGAGTGTGCCGAACGGCCGGGCAATCAGGCTCGAATCCTCGCGCGGTCCGACACGCAGCGCGCAGTCGACGCTTTCCTCGATCAGGTGCACCGCCCGGTCGGTCATGCCGAGATCGATGTCGATGCCGGGGTACCGCGCCAGGAACTCCGGCAGCGCCGGCGCCACGATCAGCCGGCCGATGCGGCTCGGCAGGTCGACCCGCAACCGTCCGGTCGGGCCGGAGGTGTCGCGGCGAAACAGGTTCTCCGCCTCGTCCATATCGGAAATCAGCCGCAGGCAGCGCTCGTAGAAGGCTGCCCCATCCTGCGTCGGCGCAACCTTGCGCGTGGTACGATGGAGAAGTCGCGTGCCGAGCCGTGTTTCGAGCGTCTGCACCGCCGCCGAAACCGAGGAGCGCGGCAGGCCCAGCGTGTCGGCCGCGCGGGTAAAACTCGCGCTTTCGACGACACGGGTGAAGATGCGGAAAAGCTCGATCCTGTCCATGCCGGCGCGCGACGCCTCACCCCCATTGTTCGTCATTCCTGACAAGTCATGTCACGTTCGGGGACTTTATGCCAGCAGCGCCGACGATATTCTCCTGGTCGCGATGCCGGTCGCATCACCGACCGCTCACGTCGGCGGCGATAAGGCCCGCACCCCATGAAGCAAGAGACACGACGTCCGCAACGAGCGGCGGTCGCACAGGCGGCCCGTACCGGAGAGCGGGGCGATTTCGGGCAAATGCGTAGCCCCGCCCGCCGAACGAAAGCATCCGCCATCAGGCGCACAACAGGAGAAACCCATGGCAGACCACAGCATCAACGGCAAAACCGCCCTCATCGCCGGCGGCGCGAAGAACCTCGGCGGCCTGCTCGCACGCGATCTTGCCGCACACGGCGCCCGTGGCGTCGCGATCCATTACAACAGCGCGGCGACGAAGGCGGCAGCCGATGAAACCGTGGCGGCGATCAAGGCGACCGGTGCCGCGGCCCACGCCTTCTCCGGCGATCTCACCAGCGCCGCCAATGTCGAAAAGCTCTTTGCCGACGCCAAGGCGGCGCTCGGCAGCATCGACATCGCCGTCAACACCGTCGGCAAGGTGCTGAAAAAGCCCTTCGTCGAGATCACCGAGGCCGAATACGACGAGATGAGCGCGGTCAATTCGAAGTCCGCATTCTTCTTCCTGCGCGAGGCCGGCAGGCACGTCAGCGACAACGGCAAGGTCTGCACGCTGGTCACCTCGCTGCTCGGCGCCTTCACGCCCTTCTATGCGGCCTATGCCGGCACCAAGGCGCCGGTGGAGCACTTCACCCGGGCAGCAGCCAAGGAGTTCGGCGCGCGCGGCATCTCCGTGACCGCGATTGGACCCGGCCCGATGGATACGCCCTTCTTCTACCCGGCCGAAGGCGCCGACGCCGTCGCCTATCACAAAACCGCATCGGCCCTTTCGGCCTTCTCCAGGACCGGCCTCACCGACATCGAGGACATCGTCCCCTACATCCGCTTCCTCGTCTCCGACGGCTGGTGGATGACCGGCCAGACGATCCTGGTGAATGGCGGCTACACGACGAAGTAGGCCGGAGGACCTGGCACCGGAGCGTCCGCCCAGCGTCTCTCTCCCCGCTTGGCGGGGAGAGATGTCCGGCAAGACAGTGAGGGGGCAGCTTCGGCGCAGGGCAACCCTTGGTGAGCGGCGGCCCTGTCCCCATCCCGCCCCACAAAATTCGATTGGAATTTTAGAACGTTATGTAATGTGATGGGCAAGGCCGCAGGGCGGACAACCGATTTTGATGGATGAATTTCATGCTGCGTTTCCACCTCCTCTGCCGCCATCTGCTGGCGGGCCTCGTTCTCGTCCTGACCCTCGCCCTGCCTGCACTCGCCGAGACGACGCCTCCGCCGGTCACCGTGATCCTCACACCCGGCCAGAGTGCTGCCGAGATCGAGGAGACCTTGCGCGCCGCCGCCAAGGCCGGCGGGTCGGTGACCGTCGAGTGGCGCGACGCTGCGGCGCAGGCCTCGGGCGAAACGCCGACGCCCGCTGGCGCTGGCGTCGCGGCACCGGCGCCCGCGTCGGGGGGTGCGGCCACGCATCAGGCTGCACCCGCAACCACGACGCCTGAACCAACGTCCTCGCCCGATCAGCCGGACACGCTCGACACGCTTTCCGCTCGTTTTGTCAATGGCTTGCAGATGGGCGTTGCCGGTATGTCCGGCATCGCCGGGGTGATGGCTGACGTTGCGGCAGGCATCCGCGCCGAGGGCTGGTCGGTGGTTTCGGTAACAGCCGTGGCCCTGCTCGCCGTCGCAGCCGGCCTTGCCGCCGCCTTTGCCAGCCGGCTCCTCATCCACCGGCTGTTCGGCGCCTCGTTCGAAGTGGTCGATCTGCTCCACCGCATGCGCGCCTCGCTGATCCGGCTTGGCTTCGACATCGCCTATCTGGCGATCTTCGCCGTGGCCGCTCATGCCGTTGCCCGCCTGTTCCTGACGCCGGCCACTGCCTCTGCCGAACTCGCCCACGCCCTCATCACCATCGCCCTCGCCTCCGTGGTGTATGCGGTCGGCGCCCGCTTCCTGTTTGCGCCGACGCGGCCCGAGATCCGCCTGCTCGATATCGCCCACCCGCGCTTCCACGCCAACATGCTGACCGCCTATGGGGCGATCGGCGCCATCCTCGGCGCCAGCCTGCGCTTTGCCCACCAGCGCGGACTGGAGAACGCTGCGACCGATGGCTGGCTGTTGATCGGCGTGACCCTGTTGACGCTGTTGAAACTCTATTGGTTCATCGCCGGCGCCGGCGATATCCGCACGGTGTTTGCCGGTGAAAACCCAGGCCCGGTGCGCCGCGCCATCGCCTTCGGCGTGCCCGAATTCTATGCGGCAAGCGCCATCGTGCTCTGGCTGATGAGCGTCATCGTTGCCGGCAGCCCGAACAGCGCCGCCTGGAGCTTTGCCGGCGGCACGACACAGATCATTCTGCTCGCGCTTCCGATCCTTGCCTTCGGCATCCATTCGCTGGCGGGGGCTGCCGCCGAGCGCCGGCGCACGCCGGCCTCCCACGCGCTGCACGCGGCGATTTCGGGCAGCGTCCAGACGGCGCTTGCCGGCGCCATCTGGCTGATCGGCCTGCATCTGATCATCACGCTCTGGCGCCCGGTGCTCGTCCAGCATGATACGGCCGGTGCCATCGGCTGGATCGTCATCCTCGAGCGCATCAGCCTTGCGGTGGTCGCGAGCTGGGTGATCTGCAGTTTCCTCTGGAAGAGCTTCGAGGCCTTCGCGCCCACCGCCCGCCTCGCTTTGCCCGGCGACAGCGAGGACGATACGGTGGTCCACCAGCAAAGCCGGATTTCGACCATCCTGCCGCTCGTCCGCAACCTCATCTTCGGCGGTATCTTCGCCGTCACCAGCCTTGTCATCCTTTCCGCACTCGGCATCAATATTGCGCCGCTGATCGCCGGCTTCGGCGTGCTGGGTCTCGCCCTTTCCTTCGGCTCGCAGACGCTGGTGAAGGACGTCGTCTCCGGCATCTTCTTCATCGCCGACGATGCCTTCCGCGTCGGCGAATATGTCGATACCGGCAAGCTCAAGGGCACGGTCGAGCGCATCTCGCTGCGCTCGCTCCGGCTGCGCCACCAGAACGGCCAGATCCACACGATCCCCTATGGCCAGCTTCAGGCGGTCACCAATTTCAGCCGCGACTGGAGCACGGTGAAGTTCGAGTTGAAATTCGAGCGCGATGCCGACCCCGAGAAAATCCGCAAGACCATCAAGAAGGTCGGCCTTGCCATGCTGGAGGATCCCGAGATCGGCGGCGAATTCCTGGTGCCCTTGAAGATGCAAGGCATCCAGGACGTCACCGAAAACTCGCTCGTCGTGCGCCTCAAGTTCACCGCCCGCCCCGGCAACCCCAGCATCCTGCAGCGCGAGTCGATGAAGCGCCTGCTGCCGGCGCTGCGCGAAGCCGGCCTCGACCTCGCCTCCAACGCCGTCACCGTGCGCTCCGGCGCTGCCGGTGCAGCCGAGGCGGAAGCGGCCGCCGCCAACCTGGCGCTGGCGAAAAAGCCGGCAGCGGCCGAAACGGCGGAGGCGGAGGGATAAGCAGGCAGTCGATGGCGACAGCGGCATGGACATGCCGTAGCTGCCGCGAGACGCAACCTGCCCCACCCTGTCCTTGAGCAACCGAGCTGGGACGTGACAACGTCCGCCAACGGCACGCGTCCTCCACCGATCTCGGTCCGGCGGCGAAGACACGCAATCATTCCACGCGCCGCGACGACCTTTGCGTGTATGGTGGGTCGCGCGGGCGCGGCAGCAGCGCCTTTCGATGGAGCGTCAGGAATGGATAACGATCACCTCTGGTACTGTCTCGTCGGCACGAAGGATACCAACACCGGCATGGCCCGCTTCCTGCTGGCCGTCGGCGCATTCATCGTGCTGTTCGGCGTCGTCTTCTGGATCCTCGGCCTGTAGAGCCGTTCGGCGGCCATCTCTTCAAATCGACATCGAAGGTCCAGAAGCCCGAGGAGATGCGAAGCGCTCCTCACGCGTCCGAATTCACACGGCTGCGCCGCTTCAGCCGCCCGTTGAACTTCT
The DNA here is from genome assembly GCF_014852185.1 of Ensifer sp. ENS07. Classification (NCBI taxonomy): domain Bacteria; kingdom Pseudomonadati; phylum Pseudomonadota; class Alphaproteobacteria; order Hyphomicrobiales; family Rhizobiaceae; genus Ensifer; species Ensifer sp. ENS07. The sequence continues at coordinate 503,256 of NZ_JACVBE010000002.1, forward strand.
CGGTGGCCGGCCGCAACTCCGATCCGTCGTTCTCGCGCTACCGCTTCAACACGGCGTGTAGCTCCCCGGGGAAATCTCCGGCCCAGGACGGGCTGGAGCACACCGAAAAGCTGCATGCCTCCGCGATTTCCCGCTGTCCCCACGGGAACAATAGTCGGCCCCGCCCATTTGCTAGAACAGGTTCAACAAAAGGCCGGAAGGCCTTTGACCGGAAAGCACAGGGCTTCCGGATCGATCACCGCCCGGCGCAACGAAGGATCAAGGCCAGGCAAGAAGGAAGTCGGAGCAACGCCATGCGCATCATCCTGGTAGCCCTTGTCGCCTCAGTCATGAGCATCCTGGTGTTCAAATATGCCGATCATTCGCTTGGCAACACGCAGATCGTTGCAACAGCCGAACAGCTGGCCGCCCTTTAAGAACCTCCCGCTGATCGCGCTGCCGGTAGCAGAACGATGCTCCGGCCCGGCGCGACACCTCTCCATTCTCCCCATCTCTGGCTGAAGACGGCACTCGCGCTCGAAGCGCCACCACAGGGATTGCCTTTGTCCAGTCGGCGCGAAGGACATCGGTCGTGACCCGCCGACCGTTACCGTTTCCATCCCAGGCGTCTCTGGCAGCTGCCCCGCAGGCGCAGCGACATAGCCCCGCCACCGATCGTGCCCTGCCCGCCCGTCCCCGCTCCGGCCGAGGGCGCAATTGGGAGCGCCCAATTTCGCAACCTCTAATAGACACCGAACGATGGGAGAACGGTCCAAGCACGAAAGTGGTTTTCCCGTAGCCTCCTCCCCCAAATGGGGGAGGAACATTTCGTGAAACCACTCGACGCGTAAGCGCGCCTCTTGCTAACCGCTAAAGTTGTCTTACATAGGCATGGGCAACAATTTATACGATTGAATAGATGGACTTTCGTCTCGTCGCCGGCGGCATGTTTGTCGCTCTGCTGTGCGCAATCGCCATCGTCCTGTTCGCGCCGCGAACCGAGCAATATATGAGCTATTCCAAATATGAGTGGACGATCTCCGCGTTGCGCAAGCGCCCGGGCGCGCAGCGGCAATATGTAGAGGCATGCGTATCGGAGTACCTGCCCGACCTGAAGGACAATGCGCTTGAGGGAACGCCCTATTCCAGCCGGAAAGAAATGGCGGAGGACGTCTGCCGGCGCTACTTCAAAGTGTTCATCGATGGCAGGCTAACCTGCGCCGAATTCAACCGCTCGATGTACGAGGAGCTTCCATTCTCCGTGGTCGAGGAGGCTGAGCGCCGGGAGCCACGCCCTCCGCGCAGCAAGTGAAGGCCAAAGGCCTCGCCTCTGCACTCGCCGTAGCTGTTGGCTCACCCAGAACTTGGCCGTCAGCCCTGCGGGCGCCGGCGCTCGTGTTGAAGCGTCCCGGCGGTTCCTCGCAAACAGATCATGTCCCCATCCGCGCCCAAGGCATCGGAGGCGGCCATCCCACGAGCCGGCGCATTCACTGCGCGAGAAGACCCGAACGCCGGGCATCCGGCGGCGCGGTTCGGCGGTCGCCGGCAAACAACGGCCCGCCATGCGGCGCCAGTTCCAGTTCGGCAAGCCGGATCAGCTCTGCTGCCTGTCCTGCGCCCGCGTGGCGCAATGCCGTGTCGAAGCGTTCGGCAAGCGACGCGTCCGCCCGGACGAGCAACCGCGGCAGCCATTTGCCGCGCCCAGACCATCGCCCGCGGCCAAGCAGCATCAGATCGGCGAGCGGCTTCGTCAGTTCGGCGGCAATGGCGCGGATCTCGGCGGCCGGGCGTGCATCGCGCAGATCATCCACCAGATCGGTGATCTGGTAGCGTAGTCCGTCGCGTATCTCAGGCGTCAGCGGCGCCGGCCCTCGTTCCAGGCGCTGTTGCGCCCCGGCCTGAAGCGCTTCGGCACGCGCCCGCTCAGGCCCGATAGCAACGCCGCCCGCCACCATGTCCGCAAGCACCGGGCAACCGCCCGCCATATCCTGGTCGACAAACCAGTTGAGCGTCTCGAAGTCGTGCACGAAGGCCTCGATCGGAAAATCGTCGAAATGGAAGCTTTCCCGCCAGGCGGCCGGCAGGGCCTCGTGCAGCACCACCAGGTCGATATCCGAGGTCTGCGTACCCTCGCCGCGCAGGATCGAGCCCGCGACGATCGCAAAGATCGCCTGCGGAAAGCGTTCCGCGAGCACCGCCTCAGCCGCCATCACCGCTCTCGCCGCACGGCCTGGTGCCGCTGGCGCGTGCTTTGCCGCCTCATCGGCGGGCACACCCTCGTCGCTCATTCGAGCCTCCAAACGCAAGGACCCTCCCGATATGGCGTCATCACATCGGGAGGGTCCTTGAAGCAGGCGATGGATGCGTATGCTATTGCAGCGTGCGGGTCGGTGCAGGTTCTGCCGCCGGCTGGCCGACGGCGGCACCGGCCGGGTTGGCGGATGAGCGCGCGCCGTCGAGGCCGGTCGCAACGACGGACACGCGGAAGGTACCGTCGAGCGTACGGTCGAAGATCGAACCGACGACGATGTCGGCTTCGTCATAGACCTCTTCGCGGATGCGGGTCGCGGCTTCGTCCACCTCGAACAGCGTCATGTCCATGCCGCCGGAGATCGAGATCAGCACGCCGCGGGCGCCGCGCATCGACACTTCGTCGAGCAGCGGGTTGGCGATCGCAGCTTCGGCCGCCTTCAGCGCGCGGCCCTCGCCGGTCGCCTCGCCGGTGCCCATCATCGCCCGGCCCATGCCCTTCATGACAGATTTCACGTCGGCGAAGTCGAGGTTGATCAGGCCTTCCTTGACGATCAGGTCGGTGATGCAGCCAACGCCCGAATAGAGCACCCGGTCGGCGATCACGAAGGCATCGGCAAAGGTGGTCTTGGCGTCAGCGATGCGGAAGAGGTTCTGGTTGGGGATGACAATGACGGTATCGGCCGCCTCGCGCAGCCGCTCGATGCCCTGCTCGGCCGTTTCCATGCGGCGCTTGCCTTCGAAGCTGAAGGGCTTGGTGACGACGCCGACCGTAAGGATGCCGGCCTTGCGTGCCGCCGCCGCAATTACTGGGGCCGCGCCCGTGCCGGTACCGCCGCCCATGCCGGCGGTGACGAAGCACATATGCGTGCCGCCGAGGTGATCCATGATCTCGTCGATCGATTCTTCCGCCGCCGCCCGGCCGACATCCGGCAGGGAGCCCGCGCCGAGGCCTTCGGTCACGGCGGCGCCGAGCTGGATGATGCGCGACGACTTCGACATGGCGAGCGCCTGCGCGTCGGTGTTGGCGACCACGAAATCGACGCCCTGAAGCCCTTCGTTGATCATGTTGTTGATGGCGTTGCCGCCACCGCCGCCGACCCCGATCACGGTGATCTTCGGGCGCATTTCGGTGATCGTGGGCTTCTTGAAATCGGTCATGGCTTGTCTCCTAGAGCCAGCGCCTTGCAGGCGCCCGGCAGCGGCGAATCGGGCAGCTTGTATTTTAGGAATTGAAAAAAGCCATGGAGAAGGCAAGCAAAAAGGGCGACGCGCCTATCCACATATGAATTTTAGCGGGGGCGCAGAGGCGAGAATCCGGCCGTTGGGTTTCGTCGGCAGAATGGAGAAATCTACAAAATAATCAATGCTATAGCGCATGCCATCCCCTCACCCTGACCCTCTCCCCGCCTGCGGGGAGAGGGAACGCGGATGACGGCTGGCCCCCACGTCGAGACCTGCCGACGCTCAACGCGGCTGCCACATTGGCCGAAGGAACGAGCGGGCGCCACGTCCCACCTTCTCCCCGCGACAACGGGGAGAAGGTGGCCGGCAGGCCGCATGAGGGGCCGATCTCGCCACCCTAAGACTGCGCGAAACCGCCCCTGCCACAGGCTGTCCCTTAGGCCTCAAAACTCGGCCGCGAACGTACCCGCTCCAGCCAGCGCTGGACGTTTTTTGCGGAAGCCGGGATTTCCATGCCGAAGACCTCGCAGAGCCAGGCGGTGACCCCTGCGGTGATGTCGGCGATCGAGAATTCGTCGCCTGCCAGGAACGGCCTTCCATCCGAGAGCTCATCGTCGAGCCAGCCCCATTTCTGCGGCACCGCCGCCCGCTCGGTCTCGGCAAAGGCCGGAAACTGCGTCAGCCGCTCGGCAAAGAACGCGTCCGAATGCAGCGCCACATTGCCGACGGTGCCGAGGATCACCAGTTCGGCGCGCCGGTTCCACATCTCCACCTTGGCGCGGCTGACGGCGTCATGGCCGAAGAGCTGCGGCTCGCGCGTGGTCTCCTCGAGATAGCGGCAGATCGCGACGCTCTCGGTGATAACAGTGCCGTCGTCGAGTTCCAGCACCGGGATCTGACCGAGCGAATTGACCGCGAGAAACTCCGGCGCCTTGTGCTCGCCCTTGGCGAAATCGACATCCACCATCGGCAGCGAGATCCCCTTCTCCGCCATGAAGATGCGCACGCGATACGAATTCGGTCCCATGCCCTGATAAAGCTTCATCTTATCCTCCTGTCGATGAGGCGACCGCCCCGTTCCTCCTCAACCGCATAAAAGCGGAACACCGGTTGTTTATAACAACCAGTTTCATTTAACTCAATGGTTTATTTCGGTAGGCAAGAATTCTTTTTCGCGAGCGCTATCGGCTTGCCCTGCCGCTTCGCCGGTCGTCAGACAAGGTTTCGGGACAATAGTGTCCTATAGCGCTCGAAGGCGTCCCGCTCTCGCCGCCAGTGATCGAGATGCCCGTCCCGTTTCAGCCGCTCGGTCGCGGCCGCGCCGATCATTGCCAGCATCGCCGCCTCGTCGCCCATATGCCCGAGCACATCGGCGACCATCCCAAGCAACGCATCGTCCGAGGCAAGACCGTAGGTCGCGCACAGCCGTTTCAGCCGCCGGCTGCCATCATCGAGATCCGCCAGCGCCGCGGCCTTCAAGTCATCGGAATGGAAGGAAAGCGGCACGGTCCAATAGGCGAGATAGGCAAGGTCTCGCAGCCGCGGCCCGGGACCGGCGAGATCGAAGTCGATGATCCCCACCGGTTCGCCGGCCCGAAAAACGAGATTGTACGGCGCAAAATCATTGTGGCAAATGACCTCCCATCGACGCCGATCCGGATATCTAAAGGCCCAGCGATCCGCCGCGCCGAAGCCGAATTCGGCCGTCGCGTCATGATAGGCGCGAAGCAGCCGCCCTGCGGCAATCAGCGCATCCTCGCAAAGCCAGATGTCGGAAGAGACACCGGCATCGCCTTCAATAAAGCTCAGCATCTCTCGCCCCTGGCCGTCGAGGCCCAGGAACCGAGGCGATCCCGCAAAGCCCTTTGCCTCGAGACGGAGGAGCAGCCGGTGAACGGTCGCGCTCTCAGGGCGCGTGGCGCGGCGCACCGTATCGCCCACGCGCACGACGCCGGCATTGACGTTCCCGCCCGCAAGCGGCGTTTCCTGTATCGGCGTTTCGGATGTCATCGGACCGTTCGAGAGGCTGGAGGCGAAGCTGGCCGAGGATCGTCTTCGGATCACCCCCTGTCAACGAACCGTTCCCATCGACGGCCCGGCCGATCGCTGTCCTTGAATCTGCCGGGCGATCATGCTTGCCTCTTCCAAACAGGAGCTTGCCATGTTCGCCCGATCCGCCGTCGCCTGCCTCGTCCTCGTCCTTGCCACTGGTCAGGCCAATGCCGCCCTTGCGCCGAATTTTCAGCGTGCCCGCGAACTGAACGCGGTCATCAACGCGGTCGCCGTCGCCGTTCCCAAACACCCGATCGACAAGGTCATCAGCCAGGGCCGCGACCGTTATGCCGTCGTCGCCGGCAAATGCACGGTGATCGCAAGGATCGTCGGTCTGCCGGCAAAGCCTGGCGTTGTCGGCCCGCGCCAGTTCGAGGTCGAACTCGACAAACCCGATTGCGACTGACGCCAACCCGGCCTAGAGCCGCCACCCCTGGCTCATCACGAAGCGCGCCGTGTCTCCCGGCATGATCGCCCTGTCGCCATAGGCCTTCAATGACTGACCGTCCGGCAAAGCCAAGGTCAGGGCAAAACGCTCGCCTTCGAACACGCAGGAGACGACGCGGAGCGCCATGCCCTCGCCGTCGTGGCGCACATGTTCCGGGCGCACGAGGACGTCGCGCACGGCGCCATCGCCTGCGCCTTCCATGCCGACGCCGGCAAGCGCTGACCGCAGCGTTGGCCAATCCATCGCCCGCGGCATGCCCTCCGGCACGGCGAGCTTGAGCACCGAGCCACGGCCGATCAGGCCGCCGACGACGGCGCCTTCGGGTCTTGCGTAGATCTCGGCCGGCTGCGCCATCTGCATCAGCCGCCCCTCGTGCATGACGGCGACATCGGTTGCGAGCGCCATGGCTTCCGCCTGGTCGTGCGTCACATAGATCATCGTCGCGCCCGAGCGCTCGTGGAAGATGCGGAAGGTCTCCTCCATCGACTTGCGTAAGTGCTGGTCGAGATTGGCGAGCGGCTCGTCGAGCAGCACGACATCCGGTGAGGTCACCAGGCAGCGGGCGAGCGCCACGCGCTGGCGCTGGCCGCCGGAAAGGGCTGCCGGCCGGCGGTCGGCATAGTCGGTGAGCTTTACCAACGCCAGAGCATCGGCGACGCTCCTTTGCCACGCCGAGCCTGAAATGCCGCGGACCTTCAGCGGATAGCCGACATTTTCGGCCACCGTCATATGCGGCCAGAGCGCATAGGACTGGAACACCATCGCCATGTTGCGTCGCTCCGGCGGCAGCGCCCGTGCAGCATCCGAAAGCCGTCTTTCGCCAAAATCGATCGATCCATCGCTGGGCTGCTCGAAGCCGGCGATCATGCGCAGCACCGTCGTCTTGCCGCAGCCGGAAGGCCCGAGCAGCGCCAGGAAGCCGCCTTCCCGCACGGTCAGCGACACATCGGAAACCGCCGGCCGGCCGCCGCCGAAATGCTTGGTGACGTGATTGAGGATCAGTTGCGCCACGGCAGCACGCCTTCCGGGAGATAGTTTGCGAGAGCCTCGAGCGCGGCCATCAGCATGACGACCATGACGACCACGAGCACGGAAAGGGCTGCGGCCAGGTCCGACGAGCCGCTGTCGTCGAGATTGAAGATGGCGACACCGAGTGTCTGGGTGCCGGCCGACCAGAGCAGCGCCGAGACCGTCAGCTCATTGGCGGCAATCAGGAAGACGAGGATGATCGCCGCACCCGCGGCCGGCGCTACCAAGGGCAGGATCACGTCGGACATCCGCCTGAAGAAGCCAGCACCGGCGAGACGCGCCGCCTCTTCCAGCGATGGGTCCATCTGCAGGAAAGCACTCATCACCGGCTTGAGGCTGACGGCGAGGAACGAGGAGAAGTAGGCAACCAGGATGATCCAGATGGTGCCATAGAGCGAGACCTTGAGGATCGGCAGAGGTGCGGCAAAGGTAAGGATGAAGGCGACGGCCAACACGATGCCCGGCAGCGCATAGGGGATCTCGATGAGGATGCCGAGCGTATTGGCAAGCCACCCCTTGCGCCGCGTCATGAGATAGGCCGCGGGCACCGAGACGGCGAGCAGGCCGAATGCGGCCGTTGCTGCAAGGAACATCGAATTGCCAAGCGCCTTCAGCGTCATCGACTGGCGGAAGAGAATTTCTTCGTAAGCGCGCAGCGACACCGTCTGAAGGTTGAGCGGCACGCCATAGGCCGGCACCAGCGAGCTCGCGACAAGAGCGGCGAGCGGTGCGACCAGCACGAGAAGCAGGATCGCCACGAGGACCAGCTCGACGACCGGGCGGAAGCGGCCGAGCGAAAAGGCGGCATTCGACCCGGAAAGGCCGATGATGCGGTAATCCCTGCCGACAAGCGCCTTCTGCTGCAGGATCAGCCCGGCAGCCGCGATCATGGCGATGAGGCTGGAGAGCAGCGCGATCTCGCCGAAGGTGCCGGCGCCGAAGCTGGCGAGCCGCGTATAGATCAGGGTCGGCAGCACCTCGATGCCCGCGGGAATGCCGAGGATCGCCGGAATGCCAAAATTGCCGACGCCGGAGACGAAGGCGATCGCCGCACCGGCAATCAGTCCCGGCAGCGACAGCGGCGCGACGATGTCGCGAAAGACACGGAATGGCGTGGCCCCGGCAAGCCGTGCCGCCTCCACCCCGTCGCGCGGCGTGGCGGAAAGCCCGGCTTTCAGCGCCAGGAAAACCAGCGGCGCATGCTGGACGCCGAGAAGCAGCGAAATGCCTGCCAGCGAATAGAGCGGCTGCGGGCTGCCGAGCGGCGGCGCAATCCCGAGCGTCTTTAACAGCGGGCTCGCCGGCCCGGTCATCTCCACCCAGGCAAGCGCCGTCACCTGCGGCGGGATCATCATCGGCAGCATGAAGGCAAAGCTGAGCGCAAGCTTGCCGCGCACATCCGTCAGCGCCACCGAGAAGGCGAAGAGCGCGCCGATGACAACGGAGACGACCATGCCGCCGGTCGCGGTTATCAGCGTGTTGCGGATGGCGGCAAAGGTTGCAGGTTCCGTGAGCACGCCAATCGACCGGCCCGAAATAAGCCCGGCAAAGCCGGCCTTCGCCAGGCTGAAGAGCGGCAGCAGGCAGAGGAGAAACAGGCAGCCGAGAACGAAGGGCACCAGCCAGCGCGGCTCGGCGGCGGGGCTCGCCCCTGCCCGCACCTTGGGCGCGCCCATCGTCCGGCCGTGAAAGGAAAGGCGCAGCCAGCGGGGCCGGCTGCGCGCATCGTTGCGTTCAAGCATTCCCGGGATCAGTTCGTACCGAAGATGCCGGAGAAGGTTTTGAGATCCGCGTCGGAGTTCTTCACGGCCTCGGCCGCATTGACCGGCAGCACCTTGATCGTCTCGCGGGCCGGATAGCCCGCAGGCAGCGCCACGCCGTTGCGGGCCGGGATATAGCCCATCTTCACCGCCGTCTTCTGGCCTTCCTCGGACAGCAGGAAGTCGACGAACTTCTTCGCCGCCTCGACGTTCTTGGCGGTCTTCAGGATGCCGACGGGCTCGGTCACGGCAGACACGCCCTCGGCCGGGAAGACGAATTCCACCGGCGCGCCCTTGGCCTTCTCGCGGATCGCCATGAAATCGACGAGCATGCCATAGGCCTTCTCGCCGGTCGCAACCGCCTTCAAGACGCCGCCATTGCCGCCGGCAGCCGTAGCACCGTTCTCGGCGAGCGCCTTGTAATAGTCCCAGCCGAGGCCATCAATGCCGGTCAGGGTCTGAGCGTGAATGAGAGCCGCACCCGAGGTCAGCGGGCTCGGCATGGTGACGAGGCCCTTGGCCTCCGGCTTGCTGAGATCCTGCCAGCCTTCAGGCTTCATGGCGGCGGAGGTGTTATAGACGATGCCGGTCGTGATCATCTTGGTGGAGTAATAGGCGCCGTCCGCATCATAGAGTGCCGCGTCGTAGTTTGCCGCTTCAGGCGACTTGTAGTCGGCGAGATGGCCTGCTTCCTTCAGCCGCTGCATGGTCACGGTGTCGGCGATGAGCAGCACGTCGGCCACCGGATTGCCGGCCTCGATCTCTGCCATCAGCTTGGCCATGATCTTGGTCGTGCCCTCGCGCACCCATTCCACCTCGATGCCGGGATTGGCGGCCTGGAACGCGTCGACCGTCGCCTGCGCATCCTCGTTCGGCTGGCTGGTATAGAGCACCAGGCTCTCGGCATAGGCCGCGGTCGAAAGCAGGCCTGCGACAACAGCGCCGGCAAGGACGGAGACAAACGATTTCATGGATACACCCTCGTGTTGAAACTGGCGCCGAGGGATAGGGCCACCCTTTTACAGGGGTATGACAGAACCGGGGGACGCGCGATCTGTGGCCCCCGATGCAGGTCGCGCAAATGTGTGCAACGGTTTTGCGGCGACGACGTGCTTCACGCGATGAGCTTTAGCGCGCGCCCGTCGACATCTGGCTGCGGTGGAGCACATAGGCATTGGCCAGTGTGTAGAGGAACTCGCGGTCACTGTAGTGCGCATAGTGGTCCAGCCTGTAGACGCGCGCGAAATTTCGGGCAGCGACCTCGAACTCCGGTCCGAGCGCATTGTCGACATCGCCAAAATAGAAGCCGATGGCCTTCAGGTATTTCTGAATGAGGCGAAGGTCGCCCTCCGCCGACTGGATGGTCAGCTTGTTGAATTCGTTGGTGGTGAAGATCGACAGGTCGTCATTGGTGTTGCGGTGCTCGAAGGTCATGACATAGCCGAGGTTCTCCGCAGCGATGAAGGCGTGCATCGTCTTCAGGATGACGTTGTACTCGACCGGCCGGCCGCTCAAGGGCGCCATGCCACGGTTGAAGAGCAGCATCATCGAGGCGATCCTCGACGTCATGGAAAAGGGACTGCTCGGCGAATAGCCGAGCACCTCGAAGACGCAGCCGGCGGCCTGATAGTCCTCGGCCGGATCGAGCACCCGGCGCAGATACTCGTTGTCCACACCGATAATCCGGTTGTCCTTGCCATAGTGAAGCCGGCCCTTGATGGGAGCGCCCTCTTGGGTCGCGGCCTGGCCCGCCTCGACGGCCAGCTCGCGAATGGCCATGCCGAGTCGGCCCATCAGCATTGTCGCGATTACCGCCTCGACAGCGGCCTTTTCCATGCCGTTTCGGGGAATGACCGCGCTGCCGTGGCCGACATAGGCATCGAGCGCGCCGAAGCTTGCTGCGAATTCTCCCTGGAGCTGGCCATACCAGTTAGGCAAAAGCGCCTTCAGCGCAAAGCTTCGCCTCTCCAGCTTCCGCCACAGCGCCGCAAAGTCGTTAATGGTGATCTCGAAGACATACGGAATATCGAGTGCGGCATTGAATTCGTCTGCCATTGAGTACCTCCCGAAGCACTCGGCACCACCACCTGCAATAAAGGATCCCCCAGGCTACACTCACATATCGGCCGAATGCGGCATAGTCATCCAAACGGGTTAGTGCGGCGCGGCATGCGCCGGCTCCGCACAAAACAATCCACACTGGAGTTTTCAAAAAAAATTCGCGGCCATGTCACACCGGCCGTCGCTCGCTCGTCATGGTATCGGAACCAACGAAAGGAAACGGAACCATGACTGCCAAGATCGACCTTTTCGCCGCTGCCCCGCAACTGATGAAGAGCTGGACCAGTGTCTCGATGGCCGTTGCCGCGAGCCTTGACGCCACTATTATCGAACTCGTGAAAATCCGCGCCTCGCAGATCAACGGCTGCGCCAACTGCATCAACATGCACACCCAGGAAGCCCGCGAAAAGGGCGAGACGGAACAGCGCATCTACCTGCTTTCCGCCTGGCGCGAAGCGCCCTGCTATTCCGATCGCGAGCGCGCCGCGCTAGGCTGGACAGAATCGCTGACGCGGCTTTCGGAAGGCCACGGCCATGAAGCGGCCTATCAGGCGCTGAAGGACCATTTCACCGAGGAGGAACAGGTGAAGCTCACGCTGATGATCAACGTCATCAACGGCTGGAACCGTCTGGCCGTCGGCTTCGGCCTCTGGGTCGATCCGGCCGCCGCCAAGGCCGCCGCCCAGGCTGCCGCCTGATGGTGGACAGCGCCTATGAGGACGCAGCGGCGGTTTTCGACCCGCTGCGTCCGAAGCTCGTCCGGGTCGCCTACCGCATGCTCGGCTCGGTCGCCGATGCGGAGGACATGGTGCAGGAGGCCTTCATCCGCTGGATGGGGGCCGACCGCACATCCGTGCGCGAGCCGGAGGCGTTCCTGCGTCGCACCGTCACGCGGCTCTGCCTCGACCAATTGAAATCCGCGCGGCTGAAGCGCGAGACCTATGTCGGCCCCTGGCTTCCCGATCCGGTCGTCGAGGAGGAGCCGGAGGACGACGTCACCCTGCCCCTGATGCTGGCGCTCGAGCGGCTGTCGCCGCTTGAGCGTGCCGCCTTCCTGCTGCACGACGTCTTCGGCCAGAGCTTCGATGAGGTAGCGGCAACGATCGAGCGCGACGCCGCCGCTTGCCGCCAGCTTGCGGCCCGGGCCCGCACCCATGTGCGCGAGGAACGCCCCCGCTTCCAGATCGAGCAGCAGCGCGGCCTGGAACTCGCCAACGCCTTCTTTGCCGCCTCCCGCCACGGCGATATGAAAACGCTTGGCTCCATGCTCGCAGCCGATGTCAGCGTACATTCCGACGGCGGCGGCAAGCGCCCGGCCGCCCTGCAGCCGATCCTCGGCTTCGACGCTGTGATGAAGGTGCACGCGCAACTGGCCGCCCTCTTTGCCAAGTACGGCTCGACGCTCGTGCGCGCCGGCTTCATCAACGGCCTGCCCGGCTTTGTCACCCGGGAGGCCGATGGCGAACTGCAGACGACTGCGCTGGAGATCGAGAACGGCAAGGTCGTGGCGATCTACGTCGTGCGCAACCCGGACAAGCTGGTGCATTTGCACTAGAACCCGGGTTGCCACGTTCCCAATGACCTACGCGGCCAGTTGGCCGGCCGGAATCCGCGCGATCACCTTGATCTCGAAATCGAAACCGGCGAGCCAGTTGACGCCGATGGCGGTCCAGTTGGGATAGGGCTTTTCGCTGAAGATCCGGTTCTTGACGGCCATGATCGTCTCGAACTGGTGTTCGGGGTCGGTGTGGAAGGTCGTCACATCGACGATGTCGTCGAAGCTGCAGCCGGCTGCCGCGAGCGTCGCTTCGAGATTGTCGAAGGCGCGTTCGACCTGGCGTTCGAAATCCGGCTCCGGGGTGCCATCCTCACGGCTCCCCACCTGCCCCGAGACGAACAGCAGGTCCTGTGACCGGATGGCCGCGGAGTAGCCGTGCGCCTCGTAGAGCGCATGACGATTTGCCGGAAAGATTGCGTTGCGTTTGGTCATCGGTCTGATCCTTCTCGTAAATTGAGGGCGCGCAAACGGGCGCGCGCTGCCGTTTCAGGCAGAACTTCACAAAACCCGCTTCATTTGATATACGGAACGTATCTGAAATAGCGAAATACGACGCGTATGTCAAATCCATATACGCGCCGTATCTGAATTTGAGGTCAATGATGGCCAGAAGCCGCCAGGAAACGATGGAGGAAAACCGCGCGAAGCTGATTTCGGCCGGCCGAAAGGCCTTTGCCGAAAAGGGCTATGCGGCGGCCTCGATGGATGAGTTGACCGCCGATGTCGGGCTGACGCGCGGCGCGCTCTATCACAATTTCGGCGACAAGCGCGGGCTCCTGGCCGCGGTCGTAACGCAGATCGACGGCGAGATGGCCGCCCGCGCCAAGGCGATCGGGGCAGATGCGGCAGCCGGTGACCACTGGCAGGCGATGCTTGCCGAAGGGGCGGCCTATATCGAGATGGCGCTCGATCCCGAAGTCCAGCGCATCGTTCTGCTCGATGGCCCGGCCGTGCTCGGCGACCCCTCGAAATGGCCGAGCCAGAACAGTTGCCTGCTGGCGACGAAGCGATCGGTAGAGCAACTGCTGGACAAGGGCGTGCTGAAGCCGGTCGATCCGGAAGCGGCCGCGCGGCTCTTGAGCGGTGCCGCCCTCAACGCTGCCCTCTGGGTCGCCGCCAGCGACGAGCCGAAAGCGGTCTTGCCGAAGGCGATCGACGCCTTCCGCGCCATGGCCACCGGCCTGCTGGCGGAGCGCTGATCCGCCCCGTTGGGCGGTCGTCGCGGCGGCAAGGACTAACGGGCGTTCGCGCCCACCAACTCCCAGAGGTCGATGCCTCCCGAGCGCCCCTTCACGTGCACCATCCCCATCGCGCGGAAGTCGAAGAGGTCGGCAACCGCAGACTGCACCGCCCCGCTCACCAGGATCGACGTGTTGAACTCCTTGTTCAGCCCCTCGAGCCGCGAGGCGACGTTGATCGTGTCGCCCATGGCCGTGTATTGCTGCCGCGCGATCGCGCCGAAGCTGCCGACGACCGCCGGCCCCGTATGCACGCCAAAGCGCGTGAACAGCTCCGGCCGGCCGCCTTTGCGGTTGGTCTCGTTCAGGCGATCGACCGCCGCCTTCATCGCCAGCGCGCAATGACAGCCATTCTCGATGTGCTGCGGATCGGCAACCGGCGCGTTCCAGATGACGAAGATGCTGTCGCCCAGATACTGGATCACGGTCCCGTGGTACTGCTCGGCCACCGTGTTCAGCATCTCGAAATAGGCCGAGAGGATATCGACGACTTCTTCCGGCGAATGCTGTTCGGAGATGGTGGTGAAGTCGCGCACGTCGGTGAAAAGCGCCGTCACCTCCTGCCGCCTGCCCCGGACCGCCGCCCCGCCTTCGGGGTCAATGATCCGGCGCACCACCTCGCGCGGAACATAGAGCGCAAACTGGACGATAGCGCGCCGGCTGGCGGAAAGCGCGCCGCCAAGCGTATTGATCTCGGTGATCCAGGAATGCGGGGCGTCCGTGCCGGCAAAGTTCAGGTCACCGATCCGCCGCGCCTCGTCGGCGAGGTGATAGAGCTTGCGGCTGATCACGCGGGACAGCATGAGCGAGCCGACCACGCCGGCCACCAGCACGGCTGCGGCAATCATGAGGTTGCGCACCAGGAGCCGGTTTGCCTGCACCACCAGATCCTGCAGCGGCACGACGATCGCGACCGAGCTGCCCTTGAAGAGGCCGGATACGCTGACGGGTGCCATCTGGACCAGATAGCGCTCGCCGGCAAAATCGGCTTCGGCAAGACCACCGCCCGCATAGGCGGGATCCTTGCGCAGCCCGGCGACGACGTCGAGGCTGGGATCCAGGCTGCGCATGCCGGCGCCGCCACCACCCGACCAGGCGCCGAGGATTGTGCTCATGACCGCGGGATCGGAATGGGCGACGAGGTTGTTGTCGCTGCCGATGACATAGGACCGGGCCCGCGGTGAGATCTCGCGCGCATCGAGAAGGCGGCTGATGGTCTGAAGGTGGATGTTGGTGCCGACCACGATCCCCTCCTTGCCCTTCAGCGGAACGGCGAGCGCCAGCGTCGGAACCTTCAGCGTTCCGGTGACATAGGGCCCGACGGAAACCGGACCGCCGGCTCGCAACGCCGTCTGATACCAGGGGCTCTGCCGCGGGTCGAAATTGGTGCGCTCGAACGGACGCTCCCCGATCGTCTGCGCCGCAGCGTCGAGGAACCGAAGGGTCGAGACGGTGCCCGCGTCCTTGGCATGCGCAAGCAATCGAACGGCAAAGGCGGTGCCTGCCGGTGCCGCCAGACTTTGGCGAACATAGTCCCGCCCCGTGTTGATCACCTGCAGGTAGGATCCATCAGGATAGCCGGCGTAGACGCTCGTCGCGTTGGAAACGCTTCTGAGCACCTCCAGGAAGAACTGCTCCTTCGGCTGCAGGTCGCCCGGCGGCGCGACGGCCAACTGCGGCACGGTGGACGCAAGCGCGACCGCCTCGTGGCCGCCCTCGAGCGCATTCCTGTAGCCCTCGATCAGCCTCAGGCTCATCTCGCGCATGTGCTTTTCGCCGGCAAGGATCGCCGCCTGCCGCCCCTGGCTGAACGCCATCCAGATGATCGGCGTCGCCGTTAAGATGAGCAGCGCCACGACGAGCACGCTGAGATGCACCCTGAGAGGCCTGGACCAGTTCACGCAATTCCCCCGAAACGCGACTGTATGGAGGCGACCCTAGCACCTGCCCTGGCGAGGAGGAATGCATATTCTTTCAAAGAAATAGGCCATTTCAATCTCTGATGAGAGAATGAAATGGCCCGGTACAGGTGACGGTTTTCGAGCGTCAGTTCAGCGGAATGGCGTTGCCGTCCTTGCTGTCCTGATAGACGGAGGAGAGATCGTCGTATTTCGCCCGGATCGCCTCGGCGCGGGCCTTGAGTTCCTGGCGTTGCGGCTCGGGCAGAGCGTCGATCAGCGCGTGGATCGACTGGCCCTTCCAGAAGGCATTGGTGCGGTTGTAGCCGCCCGGCTCCAGCGTGAAGACCTCCTTCAGGATCTTCAGGTCATGCGGAATGGAGAAACTGTCGCGGGAATCCTCGTGGCTGAAGAAGTAGAAGAAATTATCGAAACCCGCCCAGGTGATCGCCGAAAGGCACATCGAGCACGGCTCATGCGTCGAGAGGAAGATGAGGTCGCGGCTGTCCGGCCGCTTCTCGCCCTCGATCTCGTAGAACCGCTTCAGCGTGTGCACTTCGCCGTGCCAGAGCGGGTTTTCCGTCTCGTTGTTGGTTTCGACAAGCACGGTCGAAAGATCGGATTTGCGCATCAGCGCCGCGCCGAAGATCTTGTTGCCGGCGGCAACGCCCGCTTCCGTTGCCGGAATGATGCCCTTCTCCATCGTGTGAAGCAGTGCATCGAGCAGCGCGTAATTGTCGGTCTCACGTGTCATTCCCAATGTCCTTTTGTTGGGTTTTTCAATCAACGCCAGGAAAAACAGGAAGCGGCTTCCTGCCCGGAATGGCGGGTTTCACAAGCAACTCCAGAAAAAGTGCGAAGCGGTTTTTCGTCCGGAGTTGCGTGTCTCAAAACAATCCCAGAAAAAGTGCGAAGCGGTTTTTCGTCCGGGATTGCGTAATTCAAAGCAACCCCAGGGAAAGCAGTCTGGGATTGCATCATTTCAGGGAGCTTGCCGGTTCAGTGCGCCTCCGCCGCAATCAGCGGCACCTCGGTGCCCTTGGCATCGTAGAGCTTGCCGTTGAGGAAGTAGTCGCCGTCGTGCAGCCTTGCGATGTCCTGGTAGCGGATCGTGCGTTCGGTTGCAGCCACGAAGACCGACTGCTGGTCGGAATTGCCTGCGGTGAAGTGATTGAACAGGAGGTTGAGCAGGATCGCCATGACGGCCGCCGACGAGATGCCCGAATGGAAGATCGTGGCGACCCAGGCCGGGAAATGCTCGTAGAAGCCGGGTGCCGCAATCGGGATCATGCCGAAGCCGATCGAGGTCGCAACGATCACCAGGTTCATGTTGTTGTTGTACTCGACCTTGGACAGCGTGCGGATGCCGCTTGCCGCAACCGTGCCGAAGAGCACGATGCCGGCGCCACCAAGCACCGAGGTCGGCACCGAGGCGACGACGCGACCCATGATCGGCAAGAGGCCGAGCGTTACCAGGAACAGGCCGCCCGTTGCCACCACGTAACGGCTCTTCACGCCCGTCACCGCCACGAGGCCGACATTCTGGGCAAAGGCGCTCTGGGTGAAGGAGCCGACGACCGGCGCGAGAATGCTCGACAGCATGTCGGCACGAAGGCCGTCACCAAGCCGGCGCGAATCCACCTTGGTTTCGACGATCTCACCGACGGCGAGAATGTCGGCCGAGGTCTCGACCAGCGTCACCATGATGACGATCAGCATCGAGATAACAGCCGCAAGCTCGAAGGTCGGATAGCCGAAATGGAAGATCCTCGGCAATGCGAAGACCGGGCCGTTTGCAACTTGCGAGAAATCGGTCATGCCGGCGACATAGGCAATGCCGGTACCGATAACGATCGACAGCAGGATCGAAAGCCTGGAGATCGAAGCGTTGCCGAGTTTGCTCAAGAGCAGCACGATGATGAGCGTGACCGCCGCAAGCTGGATATTGGCGGTACTGCCGAAGTCCGGCGCCGCCTTGTTGCCGCCCATCGCCCAGAATGCCGCAACCGGCATCAGCGTCAGGCCGATGGTGGTAATGACGATGCCGGTGACGAGCGGCGGGAAGAAGCGGGTGATGCGCGAAAACACCGGCGTGATCAGAAGGCCGATCAATGAGGCCGCGATGACCGCACCAAGGATCGCCGGAATGCCGCCATTGCCGGAAATGGCGATCATCGTGGCGACACCCGAGAACGAGACGCCCTGCACCAGCGGCAGGCGGCTGCCGAAGAACGGCACGCCGATCGTCTGCAGGATAGTGGCGAGGCCACCGGCGAAAAGCGAGGCGGTGACGAGCAGGCCGACATCGCTGGAATTCAAGCCCGCCGCCTGGCCGAGGATCAGCGGAACGGCGACGATGCCGCCATACATGGTCAAGACGTGCTGCAGGCCATAGGCCAGATTGGCACCAATGCTCAGCCGTTCGTCTTCCGGATTTTGCGCCGGATTCTGGGTATGCGTAGTGTCCTCTGAAATGCTTGCCAAGGGTATCTCCTCCATACCTTCGCGATATGTCCCGTCTCCAGCGGGACAACCAAAAGGGTACTGAAGGTAGGCAAATCTCGCTTTCCTAAAAAAGGCGAAACACCTTTCGGGTTTTGGGCGGGAATGGTTGGGGCGGGAATATCTGCCGCAATCGGCCTTTTTTAAGCGGTTTCCGACGCTTTCAACCGCAAAATCCGATCGCCAGGGGCAATCTGCTCCACCGATAGGCCATTCAAAGGAGAGCAGAGATCATCGCATTGCGCAATGGTCGCGGCGCTCTCGTACCGCTTTCCCCGCCGATCGAAGGGGCACAATGAAGCCGAGGCGGCCGCCGGCACCGCCCGTGTCACCGTTGCCTTCACTGCGAAAGTTCCAGCCCGGCACCCGTTGGACGCGACGGCCCCCTAGAGGCTGCAGCCCGGATGCTTGTAGAGATCGGCCTGCGACAGATCCGGCGGGCATGGCGAGCTCTTGCCGCTCCCTTGGCCGCAAGCCGAGGGCTTGATCTGCGAGATCGCCGAGTAGTGTCCCTGGGAAACATGCACCCGGACGCAGGTCTTGGTGCCGGCATTCCACCAGGTATTGTTGCCGCCGACGTCGACATAGCCCCTGGACTGCATCTCGCTCTCGGCGCCAGGCGCGCGTGCGCCGACGAGATCGGCGATATCGGCCGGCGATTTGGCAAGGGTTGGTGTCGGAAGGGACATCAATGCTGCTGCTGCGATTGCGACTGTGAAACGCATCGGACGAATTCCTTCTGAGCAAGAAGAGGCTGTTCGCATGCTAGCGCGACTGTATTAGCAGAGGAGAAAATGGATGGCGAGAACAATCACGCAACCTGCGAATGCGCGGCGACAACCACCGGCCGTCGCCGCCGCTCGACGGCAGGCAAAGGCCGCCGCTCAGCCTGATATCGGAGGCAACGCGGGCGCATCAAGCCCGCGGAACGGATCGCGCCAGGCGTCGATCGCCTCGAGCTGCCCGGCCCAGCGCGCAAGTGCCGGATAGTCCGCGAGCGGCAGCCTTGCCACATCATTGTAGGGCAGGAATGTCGCCATGCGAAAATCGGCGTAGGAGACCGCCTCGCCGACCAGCCAGGCGTGACCGGAGAGTTCGGCATCGAGCAGCCGGGCCGCCTTGTGGAACGCCTTCATCCCCTCCTCCACCATGGCCTCGTCACAAGTGCCGATGCCGTAGCGCAGCTTGGTGCCGCGCTCCCAATGCACCATGTCACAGGCCTTCACGAAGTTCTCCTTGCTCCAGCTGATCCAGCGGACCATCTCCGGCTCGTCGTCATCCCTTCGCCAGAGGTTGGAGCCGACCTGGCGAGAGAGAAAGCAGGCGATCGCATCCGCCTCCCACAGCGCCCGGCCGGGACGCTCCAGGATCGGCAAAAGCAGGTTGGGATTGAGCGGCCGATAGCGGTCCGCCTGCCCCGGCGCCAGCGGCTCGGCATATTCGAACGCGACCTCTGCCTTCAGAAATCGGGCCGTGGCGACCGCCAGGCGCGGATTGGGGTTGCGGCTGAAATAAAGCTTCATGCGGCTTGGTCCTCCGTGTGCACATCCTGAAGACGCACGAATGCTGCGTTTGCCGACAGAGACCGAGACAAAATCGACCGCGACTCTAGCCGGTGCCGGGCGTGTGACGTCCGCGCCAGAGCAAGACCGACAGCACCGCATGAACTGCGATCGCAGGCCACAGAAGGACGCCGGTGGAGCCGTCCGTCAGTCCGAACCAGGCCAGATAGAGCGTGACGGCCGCACTGTAGATCAGCATGCCGATGAGGCTTGAGTTCTTCCAGCAGGCAACGCCCAGGGCGATCAGGGCAATTCCCGCCACCCGGGCCGTCGGGATCGCAGGCCCGGTGAGTAGCTCGCCAAGCAGCACCTGCCCCACGAGCGAAGGCGCCACCACCAGTGCGAGCCCTGTTGCCATCTCCCCGAAGGCGGCGAGATCAAGCACGCGTATCATCGGAACGCACCTCTGCCAGTCGTTTGTGTCCGGGCCTTGCGATGCAAGGTCGCCAGAGCGTCCCATGTGCGTTCACGTGAACGCACGGCGCTCTAGGGCGTTGCGTTTGGCTTCAATTCGAAAGTCAGTTTGTCGATCTTGCCCGTAAAGCGGAAGGGCGTGTCGTAGCGGTGTTCCAAAAGGGCGACGCCGGTGCGCGTGTCGAGACCGACGTCGAAGGTCTCATCCTCGGGGAAAGTGACCGGGATGCCATGATCGATGCTGTTCCTGGCGACCTCCTTGCCGTCCACCGACAGAACGCCGGTGCCCCCGGCGCCAAGTCCCTTTCCATCCGACTTGAAGTCGAAGACGATCCTGTGTTTGCCGGGTTCGAGTTCCGGTCCTTCCCACAGGGTGCGCTTGAGGTCGAGGAGATTGTAGAGGAACACGACCTTCCCACTGCCGACACCGAAGTCGCCCTGGCTGAGGAAGAGGCCGTAACCGCCAAAGCGGCCACCCTCGGTGACGATCATGCCTTGCGCACCGCCGTCGGGTATCTCGACATCGGCCGTAATCGTATAGGACTTGTTCAAGGTGCTCGGCGCAGCGCTGGCCGGCACACCACTCAGTTCGCCGCGATAGGTGAATTCCGTACGGCCGGCCGTCAGGTTCGGCCGCGGGGCATTCCAGCGTGCGAGCGTCGAATTGTCGAGCGGCAGCACGTTGTACTTCTTCGCCTCGGCATAGAAGAGGTCCTGCAATTCCTTGAGTTTGTCAGGCATTTTGGCGGCAAGATCGGTGAATTGCGTCGGGTCTTCATCGACGTTGTAGAGTTCCCAGTTGTAGCCGGTGATCACGTCGGGCGGCGTCTTGGTGCTGAGTTCCCACGGCAATGTCGCGGGCGTCGTCGCGGCGACCCATCCGTCGTGGTAGATCGCGCGGTTTCCCAGCATCTCGAAGTACTGGGTCTTGTGTTCGGTCGGCGCAGCGGCATTCGCCTTGTCCCATGTGTAGGCCATGCTGACGCCTTCGATCGGCTCCTGTTTGATGCCGTTGATCGTCTCCGGTTGCGGGATGCCTGTCGCCTCCAGGATCGTCGGCACGATGTCGATGAAGTGGTGAAACTGCGCGCGGACACCGCCAGCGTCGTTGATATGGCCGGGCCACGACATGACCATGCCCTGCGCCGTCCCGCCGAAGTGCGATGGCACCTGCTTGACCCACTTGAACGGTGTCCCCATCGCCCAGGCCCAGCCGGCTGCGAAATGCGGGAATGTCCGCTCCGAACCCCAGAACGGATACCAGAGAAACTGGTCCTTCACCGGAACGTCGACGCCGTTGAATGTGGTGAACTCATTCGGCGTGCCGTTGAGCATGCCCTCGGCGCTCGCGCCGTTGTCGCCGCCGATGTAGATGATCAGGGTGTTGTCGAGCTCGCCGATATCTTCCACCGCCTGGATGACGCGCCCGATCTCGTTGTCGGCATAGGCAAGGTAGGCGGCGTACACATCGGCCTGCCTGATGAACAGTTTCTTCGCCTCCAAACTGAGGGAATCCCATTGCGGCAACCCCTCCGGCCACGGCGTGAGCTTCGCGTTCTCAGGCATGATGCCGAGCCGCTTCTGATTGGCGAAGATCGTCTCGCGCACCTTGTTCCAGCCCTCGTCGAAGAGGTGCATGTCGCTGATCTTCTTGATCCATTCGGGCGTCGGGTGGTGCGGTGCATGGGTGGCACCGGGCACGTAATAGACGAGCCAGGGCTTGCCCGGGGCGATCTCGCTCAACTGCCTGATGTGCTGGATCGCTTCGTCGGCCATGGCCGTTTCCAGGTTCCACTTGGGATTGCCTTCAAACGGATAGATGGCCGTGGTGTTGCGGAACAGGTTCGGCTGCCACTGGCTCGCATCGCCGCCGACGAAGCCATAGAAATAATCGAAGCCCATGCCCGTCGGCCACTGGTTGAAGGGCCCCGCCTGGCTTGATTGATAGGACGGCGTGTTGTGGTTCTTGCCGAACCACGCGGTGGCGTAGCCATTTTCCTTGAGGATCGTGCCGATCGTTCCTTTCTCGATCGGGATGATCGAATCGTAGCCCGGATATCCGGTCGCGATCTCCCCGACGACCCCGTAGCCAACCGAATGGTGATTGCGCCCGGTGATCAGCGCCGCACGAGACGGCGAGCAGAGCGATGTCGAGTGGAAGTTCGTGAAGCGCAACCCCTCCTTGGCGATGCGGTCCATGGCCGGTGTCGGAATGACGCCGCCAAAGGTGCTGGGCGCACCGAAGCCTTGATCGTCCGTCATGATCAGCAGCACATTGGGCGCGCCTTTCGGCGGCACGACCCGCGGAGCCCACCAGGGCGTCGATTCCGAGGCCTTTTCCTTGATTACACCGCCAAAAGCCGGACTTGGTGACGGAAGCTGCTTACCCGTAATTGTTGTCGTCGCTCCCGGGGCGCCGAGCGTCCCTGAAACCTGCTGTGCCCATGCGGACGTAAAACCAAGCGCGAAGAAGGCTGCACCCGCAAGCATGCTCTGGCCAATGGTCATGGCGAACACCCCTATTGCAGATCGTTGAATCTCCACCGATTTAGGCTAGTCTAATATACGCAAACCAGACCCGAGACGCGAGAAGTTTACGACCGGTGTTCTCCATCCGATCCGTCGCAGACGGTCTGCCCGATGGCTTCCCCGGAACACTTCACCAGTTATCCGGCTCCGAACATCGCATCTGTGAATTCGTTTCCCATATCCTGCGAAGCGTACCCCGCTACCGGGACTCCGCTCCCTGACCTATTTTTCCAAACAACGGCGATGCACCGCATCACCTGCCCCATCGATCAGCAAAGGACAGGACACATGACACTCAAGGATATTCTGCCCGGCAAGCTCGGTTTCGGCGCGGCCCCGCTCGGCAACATGTTCCGCGAAATACCCGAAAAAGAAGCGCTTGCCACCGTCGAGGCCGCCTGGAACGACGGCATCCGCTATTTCGACAACGCCCCGTTCTACGGCGCCGGCCTTGCCGAGATCCGCATGGGCGAAGCGCTCGGCGGTCGCCCGCGTGACGAATACGTCATCAGCACCAAGGTCGGCCGGGTCATCCTCGACGAGATCGAGGACGTCAGCGCCCGCGACCTTGGGGAAAAGGGCGACGTCTTCCGCTATGGCCGCCCCAACAAGATCGTCAACGACTACTCCCATGACGCCACCCTGCGGTCGATCGAGGACAGCCTCAAGCGCCTGAAGACCGACCGGATCGAGATCGCCTTCGTTCACGACGTTGCCCAGGATTTCTACGGCGACGAATGGCTCGACGTTTTCGAGACGGCGCGCAAGGGCGCCTTCAGCGCGCTCGACCGGCTGCGCGACGAAGGCGTGATCAAGGCCTGGGGGCTCGGCGTCAACCGGGTGGAGCCGATCGAACTGCTGCTCGCGCTCGAGGGTCCGCGTCCCGATGGCTTCCTGCTTGCCGGCCGCTATACCCTGCTTGACCATGACCGCGCACTCCAGCGCGTCATGCCCGAGGTCACCAAGCGCGGCCTCGGCATTGTCGTCGGCGGCCCCTATAGCTCCGGCGCGCTCGTCGGTGGCCCGAACTTCGAGTATGCCCCGGCCACGCCGGCAATTCTCGACAAGGTCGCGCGTATCAAGGCGATCGCCGACCGTCACGGCATCTCGATGAAGGCGGCCGGCCTGCAGTTCTCGCTCGCCAACCCCGCGGTTGCCGCCGTCATCCCCGGCGCCAGCCAGCCGAGCCGCATCGCCGAAGACCGTGCCGCCCTGAACGAGGCCGTGCCGGCCGACTTCTGGCGGGACTTGAGGGCAGCCGGTCTCGTCAACCCGGAGGCGCCGCTACCGATTGCCGGCTAAGCAATTCCAGGAAAAGTGTGCGGCGGTTTTCCGTCCGGAATTGCGTCGTTTGGCCAAGCAATTCCAGGAAAAGTGCGCAGCGGTTTTTCGTCCGGAATTGCGTCGTTTGGCCAAGCAATCCCAGGAAAAGTGTGAAACGGTTTTCCGCTAGGACTTGCGACATTTGGCCAAGCAATTCCAGGACAAGTGCGCAGCGGTTTTCCGTCCGGAATTGCGAGAAACCGTCCTATCCTCGCCCGTCTTCCAGCGGGCGGGGCAGCCGGTGGCACCCCGCCGCGCAGCCGATCAGAACGGATTGACGTAGTTGGTGATCGCGATCTGGCGCAAAAGCACCCGGCGGATCACATGCGCCACCTTCACCCGGTCGGTGAAGATGGCCGCGTCCCCCGTGGCGCCGGCCGGCAGCCGTGCGGCGAAAGCCTGGTCGTCGAGTTTCACCCGCACGATGAAGGGCGCGGCGGAGACTGCCTCCGGGGTCACCGCCGTGCCGGACACCCGGGCTTGCCCGGAGGCGATCGCCTGCAGCACGCCCTCGACCTCACCGGTATAGGTCTCGCCGGGCGCAAACTTGAAGGTCGCCTCCACCATCTGGCCGGGCTCTATATAGCGCGCATCGATCTGGTTGATCTCGACCCCGATGATCGTCTCGGAGGTGTCGATAAAGGCCATGGCCGGCGACAGCGGCAGCGTCGTCACGCGCGCGCCCTTGCGCAGCGCAAGGTTGGTCACGTAGCCATCGGCCGGCGCCCGCACCGTCGTCTTGCCGAGTTCCCACTCGGCATTGCTGATCTGGGCTCTCAGATTGTCGACGTCCGCCTGGCGTTGCTGCACGTCGAATTCGGTTGCCGCATCGCGCGACTGCAGCTTCGTCATCTGCGCAAGCCGCAGCTCCTGCAGCGAAAGCTGCGCCTGCAGCGCGTCCACCTTCGCCTGGTAGGGCACGGGGTCGATGCGGAAGAGCACGTCGCCGGCTTTCAGCGGGCTGTTGGAGGCGACCGGCACCTCCGTGACCTCGCCGGCGACATCGGGCACGATCGCCACCGAATTGCGCACCACCAGCGCCTTGCCCTGCGGCGCGCCCCAGTTCATCGGGATGAACAGACCGACGAGAAGCAGCAGGAACACGATCGCCGGCGAAATCTTCCAGAACAGGTTGAAAGGCACGATCCTGAATTTCACCAGGCAGAAGAGGATCGCCAGATAGACATTGAAGAGAAAGACGATCATGGCTGGCCCGCCTCGCTCGGATGAACCTCGCCTGCAGGGGTCGCCGCCGGATGCGCGCCGCTCGGGCGCGGCACGTCGACATAGGCCCAGATGAGCGCGATCGGCCACAGCGCGAAGCCGAAGAACAGCGTCACCCAGCCCGCCACATTGACCGCCTCGCTCCAGGGATGATTGCGCCTTTTTGCGATCGACCCCGGCAGCATGGCGAGAAAGATCAGCACGGCGACCGTGCTCACCACGAGCACGATCAGCACGATCCAGGCGAAGAGATCGATAAAACTCATGAAGTTGCGCTCCCCTTCACGACGGGGACGCTAGACCCAAAGCCGGGCACTGCGGAAGTACGTAACGGTTACCGCGCCATACGGCTGCCCCTTTAGAGGGCGCAGGCATGAACCTTGGCCCGCGAACGGCAGCCCGCCTCAGCCGAGTTCGCCGTGATCCAGCGGATAGACCGGCCGCCGCACCCGCTGGAACTTGCGCGCGCCGATATTGGCACTGCTGAGGCCCGTGCCGTCGATCTCGACGATCTCGGACGCGATCGGACCGAAGGCGGCGCGGAAGTGCTGCTGCGACTTGACGACGACGATCTGATAGTCGGACGGCTCGATGCCGACGGCGCGGAAGAGGTTGCGATCGAGCATCTGCTGGCGTTCGCTGCAAATGAGGATGTCGATGCCTTCGACATGAAAGCGCACGCTCGGCCCCATCGTCGCCGGCAGCCCTTGAAACATCGGCCCCTCGAAGACGATCCTGCCGTCCGAAATCGCCTCCACCCTGCCCTTGATCGTGATCGGCCCGCCGCCGACTTCAGGGTCGATCTTGCAGCCGAGCGTAACCTCGCGTGTCGCACCGATGCCGGCAGCGATCAACTCGGCCACGACTTCCGGATCGCAGAGCGCGCCGAAAGCCGCGTTTCGGACGCCGGTATCGAGCAGCCTGGCGAGCACGCAGGTGGAATCGCTATAGGCACCGCAGCCGGGATTGTCGGAGAAGTCGGCAATGACCAGCGGCCCGGCCCCATCTTTCGCAAGATGCGCCGCGACGATGCCGGGCAGCGCGTCGAGCGGCAGCTGCACATCCTGGTGCTCGCGCCGGTCCCAGATCTCGCGGCAGAGACGCTCGGCCTCGGCTTCCGCGTCTTCGGCCGCCACCCGGTTGCGGTCGTAGCAGATAACCGCCGATGGGCCGGTATTGAAGATATCGGCATCGTAGAAGCCGGCATTGATCGAGGTCGCCAGCATGCCGTCGCGCGCCGCGATCCCGTCGGCAATTTCGAGCAGCTCGGTCATGGCGCAGGCATGGGTCGTGCGCCCGTCGTTGCAGCCGTTCAGCATCGGCGGCTGGCGGATGGCGAGCGCCGGCCGGATTTCGCCGCGCATGGCGCGCTCGAGCAGCGCGCCCGCCTTGTGGGCGCATTCGGCCATGTCCACATGCGGATAGGTGCGGAACGAGACGGCAATATCGAGCAGGCCGGCCATTTCGGGCGCCGAATTGGCGTGCAGGTCGAAGGTCGCGGCGATGGGAAGTTCCGAACCGACGATGCCACGCACCACCTCCAGAAGCTGGATCTGCGCATCGTCAGCCGTTTCCGTGCACATAGCCCCATGGAAGACGATAAACACGCCGTCGAGCCTTTCGCCGTCGAGCGCGCTTTGGAGATCCGCGACGAAGCGCTGCCGCATCGCTTCCTCGATCCTGCCGCCGGGTTCGGCCCGCGCCGCCACGGTATAGACCGGCTGCCAGCCGTACGTGTCGCAACAATCGATGAAGCCGCCGATCTCCGAATTGGTGCCGCGGCAATGGGTTTCTATCTCGGCGCCAACGAAATAGTGGCAGGCCTCGAAGTCCCTGAACCCGGTCTTGAGCTTCGAAAACGTGTTGGTTTCCTGGTTGAATTCGAGAACGGCGACCCGGAAGCTCATCCTATGCACTTTCATTTTGCTGACTGGAAAAATCGAGAAGACGGGCGCCGGGGAAAACGCGAAACCCCGACGCCGCGCCTGTTCTCCTGCCGCGCGATGCGTTGAACGCAGGGCGCGACAGGCGAATTCTGGATGGTTGGAGTTGAACCTTGGATCCGCGGCGGCCCCTCTCGGCAGCTTAGAAGAGACGCCCTCGCGCATCTTCCGAGGAGTTGCCCCTCACCCTAACCTTCTCCCCGCAGGCGGGGAGAAGGTGGCCGGCGGGCCGGATGAGGGATAGAGCCACAAACCTCAGCGGAAATACTCGCTCGTGGTCTTCGGCTTTGCCATGATGTCGAAATCGAAATACTGCTTGCGGATCTTGTCGTAGGTGCCGTTTTCCATGATCGTCTTCAGGCCGGCATTGAGCTTGGAGAGCAGCGCCTCGTCGCCCTTGCGTACCGCCATGGCGTTGCCCTCGGCCGTGTCGAGCACGAAGCTCTCGCCGACAAAGGCGCAGCAGCCGCTTTCTTCCTTGGCCAGCCACTCCGTAAAGGCCATCTGCCCTTCGAGGATCAGGTCCAGCCGGCCGTTTTCCATGTCGAGAAACACTTCGCTCATCGTCGGATAGAGCTTCACTTCGCTATCGGGAAAAAACTCCTGCAGCGCCTCGACCGCGACTGAGCCGGACTGCGTGCCGATCACCTTGCCCTTCAGCGCCTCGGGCGAGATGTCCTTGAGGCCGAGATCCTTGCGGGCGACGAAGCGCATGGCGTTGAAATAGTAAGGGGTTGTGAAGTCGACCTGCGTCTTGCGATCCGGATTGATCGCCATCGAGGCGATCATCACGTCGAACTTCTTGGCCTGCAGGGCCGGGATGATGCCCGCCCACTCATTGGTGCTCCAGACACAGTCTACCTTGATTTCGGCGCAGACCGCCTGGCCGATATCGTAGTCGAAGCCTTTGATTTCGCCGGCTGCGGTCACATAGTTGAATGGCGCGTAATCGCCCTCGGTGCCGATCGCCAGCGTCTCGGCATTGGCGGTGCCGGCCGCAAACAGCGCGGCGATGACCGATGCGGTCATGAACTTCCTTTTCATCTCGTTCCCTCTGTCCTTCCTGTCGGCCACCCACGAAGTTCCGGTCGCAAGCGTGACCATTGGCCTGACCAAAGGAGCAACTTGCTTGAAACTATCTGGATTTTCGGCCGATTTCAGTTTTCGTTTTGCTTTATTATGCTTCGACAATGCGGGAGGTCTCCAGCCTTCGCAATGTGAAAGAAATCATTCCAGCTATCGAAAAAATTCATGTAGGCTGCAACCGATCCAGACCCGGAGCAACGGATGCGTGACCTGCCGAGCCTCAAATCCTTGCGCGCCTTCGAGGCGGCCGCGCGCAACGGCAGCCTGACGGCCGCCGCCGACGAGCTCTGCATCGGCCAGGGTGCGATCAGCCACCAGATCCGGAATCTGGAACTCAATCTCGGCCTTCGGGTCTTCGTCAGAAAACAGCACGGTGTCGAACTGACGCCGGAGGGCGGGCTGCTCTATGCCTCCTGCCAGCGCGCCTTCGACGATCTCGAAGGCGTGGTCCAGCACATCCGCCCACGCACGAGCGACAAGATCCTGCGCGTCCGGGTCGGCCCGTTCTTTTCGATGAAAGTGATCGCGCCGCGCATCTCCGAGTTTCTCGCCGCCAATCCCGGCGTGCAGATCCACCTCTCCCACCTCGAAACGATCACCGCCGGCACCGGCCCGGCCGACGTCACGATCGCCTATTGCCTGCAGCCGCCACCCGGACGCTTCACCCGCAAGCTCTTGCGCGAGCGCCTGGTGCCCGTCTGCGGCCGCGACCTCTGGCAGGGCGACAGGCAGGCACTGCTTTCCGGCAACCGGCTGCACTATCGCGGCCTTCAGGAGTGGCAAAGCTGGATCGCCTCCTCCGGCCTCGCCCTTCCGCGCAGCCGCCAGGACCTGATCTTCGACGACCAGCACATCATTCTCGAAGCGGTGAGAGAAGGCCAGGGCGTGGCGTTGATCGACCGCACCATGGTCGAACACGAACTCAAATCCGGTCAGATTCGCCTGGCCCACGACCATTTCTACGAGCCGCCCGAAACCTACCAGTTCGTCTGCCAGGAAGACCTCCTGCGCACCAAGCCGGTAACAAAGGCCTTTCTCAACTGGCTGATCGCCGAGATCGAGGAGCGCGAGCGGCAGAGCGCAGAGGCAGTGCAAACATCTGGCACAAGCTAGCCGTCGGCGGCCGGCGAGCGTCCCTCCTCCCCACCCAACACAAGAACCGGCCGCCGCACGCCCGTCGCGCACGGCGGTCGCACCCTTAGACGGCAGCTCCTTGCACAGCCCCGGCGAGCGGATCGAGCATGGCCGTTACATCATCGGGGAGGATGATGGACGCCGCCGCGACGTTCTCCTCAAGGCGGCTGCGCCTGCGTGTTCCGGGGATTGGCACCACCTTCGCATTCAACTTGCGGCCCTGCATGTGCAGCCAGGCTAGTGCCAGCTGGGCCGAGGTAATGCCGAGGCCACGCGCGGCTTCCTCGACCTTTGCCACCACCTGCATGTTCGCCTGGTGGTGCTGCGATGCAAAGCGCGGGAAATTCCTGCGTGCATCTCCCTCCGTCAGGGATTGGGCAAAGGCCTGGCCGGTCAGCATGCCACGTCCGAGCGGAGAGTAAGGCACGAGCGTCACGCCGAGTTCGAATGCAGCGGGAACGACATCTTCCTCGATCTCACGCGTGAAAACAGACCATTCCGACTGCAGCGCTGCAATCGGATGGATGGCATGCGCGGCCCGCAGCTCCGCCGCGGTCACCGCCGAGAGGCCGAGCCAACGGACCTTTCCGGCCGCGACCAGATCGGCCATCGCGCCAATGGATTCTTCGAGTGGTACGGCATCGGTGCGGCGATGCATGTAATAGAGGTCGATGACATCGACACCCAGGCGCTTCAGAGAGCGGTCAGCGGCAGCACGAATGAACTCGGGCCGGTTGTCTATGCTCCAGTCCTCTGGGCTTTGCGGCGTGCGCGCATAGCCGAACTTGGTGGCGATCAGGACCGCTTCACGATGCGTCCTGACGAAGGACGCAAGAAAGGCCTCGTTGGCGCCGATACCGTACATGTCCGCCGTGTCGAACAGGGTGACGCCGAGTTCGAGCGCCCGTTCCAGAGTGGCGCGAGATTCGGCCTCGTCCGTCGTGCCGTAGAACTCGCTCATGCCCATGCAGCCGAGGCCCTGGGCTCCGATCAGCGGGCCATCCGAGCCGAGTTGGACGCGGTGTAGAATCTTTTCCTTGCTTGTCATCATGGGTCTCCAATTCCAGACAAGCAGCTCTTATAAGTATTGACCATACTCTATGGTCAAGGGTTTGCTGCATGCTGATTTCGGAATTTGCGAAGGCCACGGAACTGCCGGTCGATACGATCCGCTTTTACATTTCCAAGGGGCTGCTGAAGCCGGAGCGCAGCGCCAAGGGCGGCTCTAATCCCTATCAGCTGTTCAGCCAGGAAGACGTTACCGCCGCGCGGATGATCCGGCTGCAACAGACGCTGGGTTACTCGCTGCGGGAGATTCAGGCCCTCAATGACGCCTATCGCGCCGGCGAAAGTTCGCCCGCACGAACGGTCGAGATCCTGCAAACGCAGATCGCGCGACTAGAAGAGCGGAAGGCCGCGCTGGACGCGGCTCTCTCGTTCCTGCGCGGCAAGGTGGACTGGATCAAGGCAGGCAAGCCGGACACGGCGCCGCAACTGGAGGACTACCGGTGCTGACGGTCCGAAGCTCGTCCAGCCCCTGCTCCCGCGAGATGACAGGAACATAGCCCAGCGCCCGCTTTGCCTTGCCGATATCAAGCGAGATCTCGACGGCCGACGTCGCATAGGCCTGTGATGTCAGCGGAACGCTGATCCTCCCCCTGGAGAGGGCAGCGAGCACATCGCCGCCCCAGGCAACGGCTCTGACGACGGCGCGGGGAACGGATTTTTCCGGCGGGACGATCCCTTGCGTTTCCAGAAGCTGCGAGACGAACGTCCTGAACGGCACGGCATCGCCATCGGTGATGAAATAGACCTCCCCGCCCCGCCCGTTTGCAAGCGCAAGCGCCACGGCCTGGCACAGGTTGGCGATATGCGTGGTCGAGGTCAGGTAGGTGCCTCCCGCGATCCAGGCGAGCTTGCCGGAGCGGGCAGCCTCGACCAGTGCCGGCAACGCCGTGGTATCGTCACGCCCCCAGACGAAGCGCGGCCGAAGGGCAACGACCGGGAAAGCCGGACTGCTGGCCGCAAGGGCTACACGCTCGGCCGCCGCCTTGCTGCGCGAATAGCTGCCGGCCGGGCGGCGCGGAAACGGCGCCGTCTCGTCCACCTGCACCAGCGGGTGCCCATCGGCAAGCACGGATTCGGTGCTGATATGGATCGCTTTGCGGATACCGGCGGCGCGGGCCGCCTCCATGACGATCCGTGTGCCATCCTCGTTCACCCGGCGCTGCTGCGGCGTGCCTGGTCCATGATCGGTATCGGCCGCCGCATGGACAAGCGCGTCGCAGCCCGCCATTCCCGCGGCGATGTCTGGACTGAGCAGGTCGCCCATAAAGGCCGTCGCACCGAGTTGGCGGACGCGGTCGGCCGCCTTCTGGCTGCGCGCCAGAGCGACAACAGAAACGCCCGTCGTGACGAAATGGCGGATGAGGTTGCGGCCGACATAGCCGCTGCCACCGGTGATGAAGATGCGCCGGAACGGGGCGCGTTCGCCCGTGGCCACGGCGGATGTGGCATCGCATGCTTGGTTCATTTCACTGCACCTATGAGGTTTGGACGCTTAGCGCTCGTCCGGAAGATCGGCTGCCTGCGGGGTTGCAGTCACGAGCCAGTTGATTTCGCGCAGCACCTCGTCGCGGTCCGCACGCGCAAAATGGTGAAAGTCGAGATATTCGAGGAACTTGAGACCCTCGAGCGCGAGATAGGCAAGCAACGCCCCGCGCGGCGACTGGGAGTTCTGAAGAATTCTCGCGATCGTCGTATCCTGGCTTGCCTGCATCTTCCGGCGCAAACCGGCATCGAGCGTAAGCGCCGCGCTCAGGTTCAGTGCCACCGCCCGGAATTCCTCGGGCGGCGGTTCGGCCGCAGCAACGATGCGCCCCCTGACCGCTCGATCCTGAATGTCTCCGATCTTCTGCTCGACCTGCGCATGGTGTGCGTTGTCGCGCTCAAACGCCCGGTCGACGACGGCCTCGATCAGCGCCTGCTTGGACTTATAGTCATAAAGCACACTCGCCTTGCTGACGCCGGCTTCCCTGGCGACGGCATCGACAGTCAGGTTGGCAGCGCCATCACGACCGACGACCCGTTCGGCGGCATCCAGCACCTGCTGTTGATCAATTGCGCGTTTCCGGCCCATGGCTCCATCCGATTTATTTCCGACCGGATGGTTATAAATAATCTATCGGCGCCTTTGTCAAGCGCGTCGGATCCCTTAGAAAGCTCTGGATCGCCTCCTCCGGCCCCGCCCTTGCGCGCAGCGCCAGGACCTGATCTTCGATGACCAGCACATCATTCTCGAAGCTGTGAAAACGCAGCCGAACCCCAGCCCGATCATTGGTTGCTCGCGGACTACCGCGCCGATCCGCCTCTACACGAAGTCGAGAGAGCGTGATGTCGGAGACTGTATCCGCAGAACGGCGATGCCGGGTTGGGGCCTTGAAAGCAACCTCACGGAAGGCGACCCGCGCACTTGACCTTGCCCGTCGGCGGTCCGGGGAATCGGCGAGACCTATCGCGACAACAAATACTCTCCGTGATTGCGCGGCAATGAATTCGCCACCGAAGAGACGTTGATGCGCGACTAAAATTGCTCGGCGCGGTCATGGTGTATCGCGCCAAGCCGCTGCTCTCATAGACGATCACCCCGCCTGCTGCGTCCCATGCGCGTGGATTACCGCATCCGCCTCCTTGCCGTAGAGCTCCTCGAAATGGTCGAAGCTCTTGGAGAAGTAACCGATGCCTTGCGTCGCGGCCCTTAGTGTCCGGGCGAGATCGTCGAGCGCCGATCCCGGCACCAGGGCGCGAAAGATGTCCCAGCCCTTGGCCGTCTCGTCACGGTCGAAGCCGAGCACCTGGCCCTTGTAGGTGGAGACGATCGGCACCAGGCTGCCGGAATAGATCGAGGGGATGTGGATCTCGACGCGGATGACCGGCTGCATCAGAACCGCCGAGGCCTGCGACAGCGCCTGGCGCACGCCCATCTTGGCGGCCGCGCGGAAGGCGAAGTCGTTGCTGTCGACCGCATGGTGCTGACCGTCCGTCAGGGTCACGCCGACATCGATCACCTGAAAGCCGAGCGGCCCCTTCTCCATCGCTTCGCGCGCGCCGGCCTCGATCGCCGGGATGAAGTTGCGCGGCACCGCCCCGCCCTTCACCGTCTCGGCGAAAGAGAAGCCGGCGCCGCGCTCGTTCGGGTGCACGCTGAGCTTGACGTCGGCGAACTGCCCGGCACCGCCCGTCTGCTTGCGGTGGCGGTAGTGCACGTCGGAGGGTTTCAGCACGGTCTCGCGATAGGTTGGGCTCGGCGGCCTGTCGGTGACGCCGACATGGAAGACGTCGGCCAGCGTCTTGCAGAGATCGCGCAGGTGCATCGGCCCCTGCACGCAGACGAGCTGCGCGCCGCTGCCTTCCTCCTGCATGACCGCGAGCCCGCGGTCGGTCTCGGCGAGCTTGGCAAGCGTGCCCGAGAGCTTGGTCTCGTCGCGCTCGCTGTCGGGCACCAATATGCGCACCAGCATCGGCGTCGGCGGCAGCGTCCAGTCCGGCGCCTCGGCGGTGCTGCTGGCGGCGAGCAGCGCCGGCACCGGTAGATGGTCGGCCTTGACAGCGGCAAAGATCGCGCCCGCCTCCGGCGTGGCATTCGGCAGCGGCTTGCCGGTCGCCGGGTCCTGCAGCGAGCCGAGGCTGCCGCCGCCGAGTGTCGCGCCCTGCTTGATACCGGATGTCAGCGCCCTGACCAGCACGGTCTTGCCGACATTCGCCTTGTGATAGGCGTGGAAGCTGACGGCCGAAAGCGCCGTCTCGGCGATCGGTCCGGCCTCAGCCAGTCTCTTTCGAAGCGCGTCGACCTGAGGCGCCTCGTGGCGCAGCGCCTTCATCAGCCGCAGAATGCCGTTGGCGTGGCTTGCAGCGCCCACCAGCACCGGGATGATGCGGTTTTCCTTCAAGAGCCGCGTGGAGATCGCATAGATCGTGTCGTTGGCCGGCGCCCGGTCCTCGATCAGCTCTTCGAGCAGCCAGTCGTCGAATTCCGAGAAATGCTCGAGTAGCTCGGCCCGCGCCTCCTTTTCCCGATCCATCACCGTGTCGGGGATTTCGATCAGCGCCGAGGTCTGTCCCTCGCGGTAGCGCCAGGCGCGCTCGGAGATCAGGTCGCAGGTGCCGACGATCTTGTCGCCTTCGCGGATCGGCACCTGGCGCAGGAGCAGCATGTGGCCGGAATAGTCCTGAAGCGCGGCGATCACGTCGCGCAGCCGCCCCTGCGGCTCGTCCATGCGGTTGATGAAGAGAATGCAGGGCGTGCCCGACGCCTCGATCGCCTTCAGATAGGGCGCGGCCAGCACCGCCTCCTCCGGCACCGGCGAAACGCAGAGCACGCAGGCGTCGCTGGCGATCAGCGCGTGCTGGGCGTGGCCCAGCGCCTCGGTGCCGCCGGGTGCGTCGAGCGCGCACCAGGCTTCGCCGCCAAATTCGAATTCCGTGAGGTTCAATCCGTAGGGTGAAGCAGCTTTTCTGGAGGCCCCCTCCAGACCGGCCAGCTTGTCTGCCAGCGTGGTCTTTCCGGTCTGCGAGGGCCCAAGTACCGTGAAGCAGCGCATCGGCAATCCTCCCCTGTCGCGATGACGACGGGCGCCGAGCGTTGCGACGCCCTTGTTCTATTAATTCTAGGGCAGCTTTTGCGCTTTCAATGGTAGCCGGGCACGATGGCGGCAAGTCTTTACGCGTGCGCGTCCTTTTCCGGCGCTAACCGCTTGGAATCGATCAGCATGGCGTCCCCAAAAAATCGGCGCGTATCCGGCGCGGCTGCCGCCGTTCTGCGCCACGGGCCCCGATCTTTTGGCCCTGAACCCCGAAAACCGATTGCGAAACAGGACCGGTTTTGCGATAAACGGGCACGTAAAGACCTGACGACCGATCCGCAAGCGTCCCTTCCGCACTGGAGAATACGCGCATGTCCCTCACGCTTTACCAGCATCCACTCGCTTCCTTCTGCCACAAGGTGCTCATCGCGCTTTACGAAAACGAGACCCCGTTCAAAAGCAGCCTAGTCGACCTGCTCGACCCGGAAGAAGCGGCCCGCTTCGCGGCGCTGTGGCCGGTCGGCAAGATGCCGGTCTTGACGGACAGCGCTCGCGACGTGGTGATGCCGGAGACGTCGATCATCATCGAATATCTCGACCGCCATTATCCCGGACGCCAGCGGCTGATCCCCGATGACCCCGACATGGCTCTGAAAGCCCGGCTCTGGGATCGCTTCTTCGACAACTACATCCACGTGCCGATGCAGAAGATCGTCACTGACACGCTGCGGGCGCCAGGTGAAAGCGACCACCGCGGCGTTGCCGATGCCCGCGCCGCGCTTGGCTTGGCCTATGGCATGGCCGACGCGCACTTCGCCACGCATGAATTTGCCGCGGGCGATACGTTCAGCCTTGCCGATTGCGCCGCCACTCCGGCTCTCTTTTATGGCGGCATCGTCGAGCCCTTCGATGAGACCCATCCGCATCTTGCGGTCTATTTCGAACGGCTGCTCGAACGCGCGTCCGTCCGCCGGGTGCTCGCCGAGGCGCGTCCGTATTTCCATATGTTCCCCTACCGGAACCTGATGCCGGAGCGGTTCTTCGAGATGTAGAGAATGTCGCGCAAAAGGGCGCAGCGGGTTGCGATAGACAGCTCAATCTGAAAATCGCGATGTGCTTCAGGCGCCGCCGGCGTCAATTGTCGGCGCGATGCCGCGTTGAACCACCCTGCTGCTCCAGCCACATGGCGTTTTCGAAGAGCACGCGCTCGTCGGCAATGCCCCTGCGGAACTGGCCCGTGATGTGGCGGGCCAGCCGGTCGGCACGTTTGCCGTAACGCGGGATGTCGCACCAGATGCAGACCCGGTCGAAGGTGCGTTGCAGCATATCAAGATCGTCGGGGCCGATCGGGCCGTCCGGTTCGCGTGCAAACTCCTGCATTGAAACCTCCTGGCTGCCAAGGGCCGGCGCGCCGCTATCCGCGTACGCCGCCAACCGCGGGTCGAAACCAATTGTGCCTTTCAGGGCGGACGCTCTTACGAATGCCCGCCGGCTGCGGCGGAAGTGACGCGTGGCACTTGCTTCCGCCCAATCGCCGTTGCACGGACACCCGATCTCGGCGAAGGCCTGATCGATCCGGTCCATGGCGTGCAGGAGAAGCGCCTGTGGCCTGGCCGTCCGAGACATTCCGCGACCGCCCGTATCGGGTCGAAAACGCGAACGATCTTACAGCCGCCGGAGCCGCATCCTGCCCAGCGAAGGCGGCAGTATGCGCCGATCGGGAGATAAAGCAACGTCGCCGCACGCGAACCCTGCCGCGATCGGTCGTTTCCAGACCGGCACGAAGGTCACGCGTCATCCATGCCTCCGCCGGTCGAAAACGGCGCCGGCGGGGCATGCGAGGCTTGGCTCAAGCCTACTTCACCTGGGCCGGCGGCGTGCCGATCGGGAAGGCGATGGTGACGAAACCGGCCGTGCCTTCCGGCCGGTTCTTGGCGCCAAATTCCTGGAAGACCTTGAGCGTCAGCGATACCGGCGTCTCGGCCATCTTGAAATTGTAGCCCATGGTGCCGCCGATCGCGGCAATACGGCCCTTGAACGGGCCGAGCCTTGCGCCGGCGCCACTGTCGCCGGTCACCTGCTGGTAGAAGTAGCCTGCAACGCCGGCGGAGAACTCCTGCCCGAAGTGCTTGGTAACGGCCCATTCCGCGTGGAATTCCGTACCTGTGCGGTAGTCCGTCGCCGGGTTCTCGCCGTTGAAGGTGAAGCCCGCGGCGCCCGAGATGTCGAAGCCCGTTTCCGGGTTGAACCAAGTGCCGGCGAGCGTGAAGTCGCCAGCCCAGCGGTTGAACGAGAGATTGGCGAGCTGCCCCTTCTGGTAGTCGCCGATCGGCACGTTGACCGAGGCGTTCGCCGTCAAGGGCGCCGCAACGCACCACAGACCCGCAACGGTTGCCGATGCGGACAACAGACGCTTTACAACGCTCATCGAGTGATTCCCCTTAATCTCTCGACGAAACGATAGCATTTTGCCGTGTTCAAGCCAGCCCTAAGAAACCGGAGCTGCAACCACCGCAACATCCGATTGCAGAGTGTTGCAGGCCTACACACTGGGCCCGCGCCGCGGACGCGGCCTCTTTGACCGCCACTTGACCGCCGCTGTCGCCTTCGGCTTTCATCCGGTGGAGCTTGCGTTCCCGTTTCCCCACCAGCAAAGGACCAGAGACCATGGAATACCGGCTGCTCGGCCGTTCCGGCCTGAAAATCTCTGTCATCACCATGGGCACAATGACGATCGGCGGCCGCGGCAAGTTCGCCGAGGTCGGCAATGTCGGGCTGAAGGAGGCGCGCCGCTATGTCGACCTCTGCCTCGATGCCGGCGTCAACCTGATCGACACGGCCGACATCTATTCGACCGGCCATTGCGAGGAGATCATCGGCGAGGTCCTCGGCGGCCAGCGCAAAGCCGGTGTGCTCGTCGCCACCAAGGCGCGCTTTTCGATGGGGCCGGGGCCGAACGACGGCGGGCTCTCGCGCCAGCACCTGATTGCCGCTTGCG
The DNA here is from genome assembly GCF_014852185.1 of Ensifer sp. ENS07. Classification (NCBI taxonomy): domain Bacteria; kingdom Pseudomonadati; phylum Pseudomonadota; class Alphaproteobacteria; order Hyphomicrobiales; family Rhizobiaceae; genus Ensifer; species Ensifer sp. ENS07. The sequence goes on from NZ_JACVBE010000002.1 coordinate 541,011, forward strand.
AGGCGAGCCTGAAGCGGCTGAACACCGACGTCATAGATCTCTACCAGGTGCATGAATGGGACGGCCTAACACCGCTCGAAGAAACGATGGAGGCGCTCGACAGCCTCGTTCGCAGCGGCAAGGTCCGCTATATCGGCTGCTCCAACTATTCCGGCTGGCACATCATGAAGGCGCTCGGCGTCAGCGCGCTTGAAGGCCGCCAGCGCTTCATCAGCCAGCAAATCCACTACACGCTCGAGGCCCGCGAGGCTGAATACGAGCTGATGCCGATCGCCATCGACCAGGGGCTCGGCGTGCTCGTCTGGAGCCCGCTTGCCGGCGGACTTCTCTCCGGCAGGCACCGGCGAAACGAGACACCGGAAGGCACCCGCCAGCTTGCCGGCTGGAAGGAGCCGCCGATCCGCGACGAGGAGCGGCTCTGGAAGATCGTCGACATGCTCGTTGCCATCGCCGCCGAGCGCGGCGTGTCGCCGGCGCAAGTTGCGCTCGCCTGGCTGATCGGCCGCAAGGGCGTCACATCCGTCATCATCGGCGGCCGCACCGAGGCGCAGTTCAGCGACAATCTCGCTGCCGCAAACCTGAAGCTCACCGATGAGGAGAAGGAACTGCTCGACGCCGTCAGCCTGCCGCCGGTGATCTACCCTTACTGGCATCAGCTCTGGACCGCCAAGGACCGGCTCGGCGAGGCCGACCTGTCGCTGCTCGGGCCGCATGTCTGACGCACGTGGGAACGGACCTGCGACCCGGGCCGAGTGTCCGGGCCGTTAGGATGAAACCAAGGCGTGTCCCTTGCGCGTTACGATAAGCTGAAAGCGCCCTAGGCCGTGTTGACAGAGTGGCTTCGCAAACCGGCTCGGGCATGTTTCAACAGTGCTTTTTAGGAAAACCGCACCCAAGTTGCGTTGCTGGAGACAAAGTCGTGTATGACTTCAATCATTTAGAGCGCCGAGCAAAAGAATTGATCGCAAGCGGGAATGCAGCGGACGCCATCAAGATTTATCTTTTCATGGCAGATGGCGACCAGTCGCTGGATGCCGGATATCTCGGCGAGCGACTGGGGGAGTGCTACGAGAACCTTGGCGACCTGCATGCCGCAAAATATTGGTATGGAAGAGCGGTAGAAGAAAATCCCGACGTCAGGCAGGCCTCTGTGGAAGCGCGTAAAAGGCTCCACCAAGTCAGCATCGATCCTTTTCTGGGGGACGCAGAAAAGTAGTCGTAGCTCGCCAACCGCGCGACCACGGGCCGAAAACTACTTTTTCAACACGACCTATTTCGCAGCGAAGCAATAGAACAGCCCCTCGCCGCCGGTGCCCTTGAAGGCCTCGACGGTGCAGCCGCCCCGCGTTGCGTGCGAAGAGTTCCAGGATTTGGCCTCGGCGGAATCGTTCAATCCCGTGCGGTCGCTGTGGCCGACGATCGCCGCGCCGTCGGCGCCGCCCATCGTCCAGTTGCCGCAGGTGTCCGGTGCCGCCGTGCCATCGGCTTTCGAGCCCGTCAGAATGTCGTGGCGGTTGGGCGTATCGCCGCGCCCGTTGATCACCTCGCCCTTTTCATTGAGCGCCGTCTGCTTCGTCAGGTTGTTCTTGTCGCTGTGGAGCGATGCGACATCATCGGCGATCTTCTCGCCCTTGGCGTTGTACCAGGGGCCTGCGCCGATCCGGTCCTTGGCGTTCTCAGCGTCGGTGGAAAGATAGGCCTTCCAGCTCTTGCCCGTCGCCCCCGCTGCCTTGGCGAGCGTATCGCAATAGGCGTCCGCCCCGGTGAGGCCGCCCAGATCGCCGCCCTTTCCGGGGTTCACGCTGGTGACGAAGAAACTCATGCTGGTGTCCTGCGCATAGGCCGCGCCGGAACAGGCCAAGGCGAATGCGATTGCTGCTAATGCGCGCTTCATGGCTCTCTCTCCCATCAACTGTGCCGAAAAGCCTATCGGCCGCCGCCAACCGAGTAAAATCGAATTGCCGTGATGGAGACCGCGCCATCTCAACGGATGGCGACGCAACGCGCGCGGCGACCTCTGCGCCACGTCAGGTGAAGGGCGATCCAAGCGCCGAGAGCCTCGACAGGTTTGAGGATGGCCCTTTTGCAGCAGAAGCGCTGCCCCTCACCCCCTGCCGGGACCTTCTCCCCGTCACGACGGCGAGAAGGAGACGTGGTCACCCGCTCCCCCCACAGAAACCTGGCCTACCTTAGGTTTGTGAGATCAGCCGCCGAGTGACGGTGCCCCCGTCGTCCATGTCCCCTCTCCCCGCGTGGCGGGCAGAGCGTTAGGGTGAGGGGCAGAGCCGGGCGCGTTCGCTCGGCAGTGCAAACAGGCATCAGCCGGCTAACCCTTGACTTTCCGCCCAACATCGCCATTTCATATCATATGATACACTCAGTCACCGCATAGGAGACATTCATGGCGCTGGCGCAACCGGCTTTCGCACCCGCTCGGCAGGAAGAAGCTGTGATCGTAAAGGCGGTGGTGAAAGCCTGCGACCTCTGGAACCTCACCAATAGGGAGGCGGCCCAGCTCTTCGACGTGCCGATCGCCACCTGGAACCGCATGAAGGCCGGCGACTTCAAAGGCAGGCTCGACCAGGACAAGCGCATGCGCGCGAGCCTGATCGTCGGCATCTTCAAGGGCCTGCGGCTGTTCTTCAACGGGCCGCTTACCTATCAATGGCCGAAGGCGGTCAACACCGGCCCGCTGTTTTCCGGCCGCTCGCCGGTCGACCTGATGATCGAGGGCGGCATTCCCGTGATGATGAAGGTCAGGCGCTATCTCGACGGGTTGCGCGGCGGCCTATGATCGCGCTGCCGGAAATCGACTTCAACGAGCCGGCAACCGTCCGGCTGATCTCGACCGCCTATATCGACGAGCCCGCGGTCAAGCCGCTCGCCGACGATGACGACGAGATCGAGATCCTCAACCGGCTGGAGGCGATGACCTCGGCGCGGCTGAGCCCGCTCGCTCTGCCCATCGGCGTCGATCCTGCCGAACTCCTGAACGAGACCTTCGGCTACGGCTGGTCGCTGATCAATGCCGCCTTCTGCCATGCCCGGCCTCCAGGCAACCGCTTCAACGGCGAGGAGCGCGGCGCCTGGTATTGTGCCTTCGGCCCGCGCGCACTCCAGACCTGCCAGGCGGAAATCGTCTATCACCGCACCCGGGCGCTTCGCGAGGCCGGCAGCTTTCACGACATCGGTCGCTACCGCGAACTGATCGCCGGCTTCACCTGCCGCTTCCATGACGTGCGCGGCGAAGTGGACGCCGCCTATCTCTCCCCCGACACCGCCGTCGCCTACCCCGCCGGTCAGGCGCTCGCCGCCACCATTCTTGCAGAAGGCGGCAACGGCCTGATCTATCCGTCGGCCCGTGATCCCGAGGGCACGTGCCTCGCCGTCTTCCGCCCCTCGGTCATCCAGAACGTCCGCCAGGGCCACACCATCACCTTTGAATGGACGGGCAAAGCAGAGCCACGCATCGTCGAGGAAACCTGAGCGGCTGGCGCGAAGGCCGTTTCTTTCTTGCCATCGCAATGTTGCGGTAATGCGCCCGTTGGAGAAGGGCTCGCTTTCCGGATTTCGGCGCCTCGAGCGGCCCGGCCGGCACGGCAGAAACTGAAAACGTATAAATCAGATTGTTATTGACGCTTTGCCAGGCTGGACGCGTGTCCCCGTCCCTCCGGTTCCTTGCCCCCAACTCCCTCGCCCGCTGATCGGGAAAGGGAACGGCAGCGGCCCGGCTCCGCCTACCCTTCGGCTCCCCTGCCCGCCCCGCAGAGGGAACCGCTCGCGCCCAGGCGCAGGATGTGGACGCCGAGAGCGCTGCAAGGTCCCTTCTCCCCGCTCGCCCCGCGGGGAGAAGGTGACCGCAGAAGGGATTAGACAGAGACTGCCTCCCAGGCCACAGCGTCGACCACGAGGACCGAATGACGATTACACTCCTGCCCGTCGATACCGTCGATGCCGATGTCATCCGAAGGCTCGACGTTCACGAAAACCAGATGGATTTCATCGCCAGCAACGACGAATCTCTCGAAGAACTCGGCGAACGCCCCGAATGCGTCGGTTTTGCCGTGATGGCCGAAGGGGCGCCGGTGGGTTTCGCCATGTATGCGCTCGACCCCGATGACGGCAACCACTGGATCTACCGACTGATGATCGATGCCCGCCACCAGGGCAAGGGCTATGGCGCCAAGGCGCTCGCAGCCCTCCTGGACCACATGGCCAAGATCCCTGAATGCGGCGACATCTATCTCGGCGTCTACCCGGAAAACACCCGCGCCCACGCCCTCTACCACCGCTTCGGTTTCCGCGAGACCGGCATGGTCCTCGGCGATGAAAAGGTCATGCGGCTCGACCGCAACTAGGCGGTGGCACGATCCGACCAAACAACCTTCCTCCGTCCAGGCGGGGGAAGGTCCATGAATTCGTTCCGGGTGCTACCATGACACCACCGTCAAGAACCCGGAGCAAGCCGCCGTGCCGCTGACCAGCCAGATTTCAGTCTATGATCCGCGATGGCCCGATCTGTTTCTCTCCGAGCAGCAGCGCATCCGCAGCGTATTCGCAAATGCGCTCGTCACGATCCACCATGTCGGCAGCACCGCCGTCCCCGGTCTCGCCGCGAAGCCGGAAATCGACCTTCTGGGCGAGGTGTCCGAGCATCGCGACGTGGGCGATGTGACGGAGCGTATGAAATCGCTTGGATATGTTCGCGGCACGGACCTTTCGCAGGACCACCACTTCTATCGGCGCGACGTCAATGGCGTTCGAACCCACAAGGTCCATGTGTGCCGGTCAGGACATTGGCAGATTGAAAGAATGCTGCGGTTTCGCGATCTTCTGCGGCAGGATCCGGACCTCAGCGCCCGCTATCAGGCGCTGAAGCTGCACCTCGAAGCCACGAACCAGCATGGCATCGGCGAGTACCTCGCCTCGAAGGCTCCCTTCATCGACGCTGTCTTGGCGCACAAGCGCGAGCGAGATTGATATCCGGCCCCGATTGCGGACATCCCGCCATCGGGGCACTATGCCGCCTCGGTACAATAGCGGGAGCGGCTCATGCTTGACGGCTCATGTCACTGCGGCAATGCGAAGTGGACGCTCAAAGGCGACCCCGGCCCGATCACCGCCTGCAACTGCACGCTCTGCCATCGCTACGGCACGCTCTGGGCCTATGACTACGAAGGCGAGCGCATCGCAGTCAGCGGCGAACTCACCGCCTATACCCGCGCCGACGAGAAGGACCCGACGCTCGAAATCCTCTTCTGCCCGACCTGCGCCGGCGTCGTCGCCTGGCGCAGCCTCAACCTCGACGCACAGGGCCGCCGGCGCATCGCCGTCAATGTCAGACTGGCCGCGCTGGACCGGGTCGCCCATCTCCCGATCGACCATTTCGACGGCTTCGATACCTTCGAGGACCTGGCACCGGACGGCCGCTGCGTGCGCGATCTGTGGGCGTGACCAGTGAACACAAGCATCGGTTGAGGCGAACTGATACTCAATATCCGGGGATGAGGGTATACGAAGCATGGCGAGGCGCTGCTTTTCCGGATGACTTATTCCGGTGTGCTGCGTAGCCTGGAGAGCATGGGCTTGGGGAATTGGACAGATACGGAAAATGACGCGATCGTCGCGGCCTATTTTTCCATGCTTCGCGACGAACTTTCTGGTCAATCCTACAACAAGGCCTTGCACAACCGGGTTCTGCAAGAAGCGCTCGGAAGAAGTCGCGGCTCGATAGAATTCAAACATTGCAACATTTCGGCTGCTGCGAGAGGGTTTGGTCTTCCCACCCTCAGCGGTTACCAGCCGCGGTTCAATTTTCAGATGTCCTTGGCCGAGGCAATATCCCGTTGGTTAGCGCAGCATCCGCAATGGGACAGTGTCCTTGGTTCCGGTCCGGCATTCGGCATGGCCGAGCCACTGGCGCTCTTCATCGGTGTCCCGCCCACTCTCCACAATGCCCCACCCCCCGACGAATTGACACAGATGCAGACGGTCGCACGGCGTTTCGATGTGGCCGGGCGGGACGAACGCAACCGTGCACTCGGCCGCGCTGGAGAAGAGCGCGTACTCCAGCACGAACGCGCGCAGCTACTACAGAGCGGTCGTCAGGATCTGGCCCGCCAGATTCGGTGGGTGGCGCAGGAAGATGGCGATGGCGCGGGCTATGACATAGCAAGCTTCACGCCGGATGGGCGCGTGCGTTTGATCGAGGTAAAGACCACCAACGGTTGGGAACGAACGCCATTCCATATTTCGCGCAACGAACTTGAGGTGGCCCAGACGCGACGCGAGGAGTGGTGCCTCCTCCGTCTCTATGATTTCTCACGCCATCCACAGGCCTTCGAACTGCGACCGCCTCTTGACGCTCATGTCTCGCTCATCGCGACCAGCTATCAGGCAAGTTTCCACTGAGTAAGCTGAAGCGGCTCACCTCGACACTAGGGAAATCAGCAAACGCTTCACGTCGATCAATGTGTCGCGAGCACCCTCGCCTCGACCGGCTGGTCGATGCCTTTCAGGACCAGCAGCCGGGTGCCGGCGCCCGCCGTCAGCGTTTCCGCCTGAGCGGCCGTCTCCGGGGAAAGCAGAATCTCGCCCGCCTCGGCCTGGGATTCGAGCCTCGAGGCCAGGTTGACCGTGCCGCCGATCGCGGTGAAATCGCTGCGGAATGTCGAGAACTCGCCGATCTCGACCTCGCCCGAATGAATGCCGACGCCCACGCCGAGCGGCCGTTCGCCGAGGTCGTCGAGGTCGAGGCGGCCGAGTGCATCGGCGCAGAGACGCTGGATATCGCGTGCTGCCATGATCGCCGCTTGCGCATGGTCTTTCCGGATGATCGGAAAGTTGAAGATCGCCATCAGCCCGTCGCCCATCTGCTTGTTGACGATGCCGTCATGCGCCCAGATCGCCTGGGCGCAGCGATCCTGGAACAGGCTGACGATCTGGCTCAAGCGCACCCGCTCGATCCGCTCCGAAAGATGCGTGAATCCGCGGATGTCGGCAAACAGGATTGTGGCGCTTGCCGCAACGTGACTCTGCTTCTTCACGTAACGGAAGGAGCGCTCGCAGATCGTACAGATGTTCGGGTTCATCTTGCTGCGGGTAATACCGAAGGCACGGAACGGCAGCGCCAAGGGCCCGCGGATCGGGATCGGCACATGCATCTGGTCCCAGCATCCCCGGCAGATGCGGGCGTCATGGCTGGCGGCAGGCTGAATGGAAGAGGCGTCTGTCATGGTGCGCATCTGCTCCGGCTCGCATGACCCGATGGCGTCAGCGAAGCTTCGGACATTTGCAGCACTTTAGCAACGGCTGGATCGACGCCGGGGGAACGTTCCGTGCCGCCCGGCCGTCACGCGGCAAACAGGTTCTCCGCCATGAAATCGACGAAGGCACGCACCTTTGGCGAAAGATAGCGATTGGTCGGCCAAAGCACGCGGAACGTGCCGGTTTCGCGAAGGTAATCTTCCAGCAGCGAGACCAGCTTGCCTTCCGCCAGTTCAGGCGACACGGCAAAGGGCGGCAGGCAGGTGATGCCGAAGGAACGCTCCGCAAGAAAGATCAAGGGGTCGAGCGTACTCGCCACCGTGGTCACAGGCAGGTCCAGCTTCACCTCACGCCCGTCACGAACGAGCGGCCAGGGTTCGAGGCGGCCGGAATTGGCGTAGCGGTGATGAAGGCAGCGGTGCCCAAGCAGGTCCTCCGGCACCTCCGGCCGCCCATGAGCCGCGAGATATTCCGGCGAAGCGACGATCCGGTGCCGGAACGTCCCGAGCTTGCGGCTCATCAGGCGTGTATCCTTCACGTCGCCGGTGCGGATGACCGCATCGAAGCCCTCCTCGATCACATCGACCAGCCGATCGGTGAAATCGAGATCAAGATTGATCAGCGGATAGGCGCGCATGAAGTCCGATATGGTCGGCATCAGCAGCATGCCGGCGAGCGGCAGGCTGACGCGCAATTGCCCGCGCGGCGTCGCATGCGAGCGTGACAGTTGCGCCTGGGCCGTTTCGAATTCGGACTGGATGCGGCGGCAGGTGTCGAGAAAGAAGCTGCCGTCCTCGGTCAGCGCCATGCTTCTCGTCGACCGGTTGAAGAGGCGCACGCCCATCTCGTCTTCGAGCCGCGCGATCGCCTTGCCGACGGCCGAACCTGAAAGCCCTAGGCGATGCCCGGCGGCCACGAAGCTGCCCGCCTCTGCCACCTGAATGAAAATGCTGAGCGTTCCGAGCTTGTCCATCGCGCACCGATTACGGAATGTTTTTCCGAAGTGATGAGAATACGCGCTCGTTTATCCGCTATTTCTCTCCCGATATCCAGATGCCGTCGCGGTCGATACGCCGCGGCGTTTAAATGGAGAGAAGCATGACAACGATCCCTACCCCCACTTTCTCGGCGTCCCCCGTTCCGACGACCTTCGTCGTCAACGTCATCCACGCCCATCCGGGCAAGCAGGAAGAAGCCTTCGCCGTCATCCAGGACGTCGTGCACTACGTTGCCGAACGGAAGGAAGGTTTTCTGTGGAGCACGCTGTCGAAGAGCACCGACGGCGAGACCGTCGTCAATGTCGAGGCGATCCAGGGCACCGGAAATGTCGATGAGTTCTTCTCCGATCCGGTGTTCGCGGAGAAGTTCCGCAAGCTGGACGAAGTCTCCCGCAGCGAGTTTCACATCTATACGGTCGGCGATCTCGTGCTGCCTAAGCGCTGAGCCGCCGCCTGATCGCCACGCCCTGCGCCTTCACGCGAAGACGCAGGGACTCTTTCGCCTCTGTCATCCTGCCTTCTTCACCGGCGGGATGAGCCACGACCCGTCGAGAATGGAAGGCGGGCTGTCGTCGGGCCAATAGAGCCGCATCATCAGGATGAACTTGCCCTTCGGCGCCGGCAACCAGTTGTTTTCCTTGTCCTTGCCGGGTGATTCATTCTGGATGTAGATCTCCGTCGAACCGTCGGCATTGGCCTTGGGGCTGACGCGCGCGCTGATCGAATAGCGGTTGAGCGGATTGTCGACGAAGAAATAGTTCTCGTCGTACATGGTGATCGACCAGAAGCCCCGCACCGGCGGCAATTGCCCCTTGGGGAAGGTGACGACGTATTTGTTGGAGCCGTGATAGGCGCGGGAAACCAGACCGTCCCTGGACTTCAGCGACGTCGGATAGATCGCATCCTGCGGACGATTGGCGCCAAGCCCGATCGCCGTGATCAGCGCCCGCTGCAGATAGTTGGTGCCGTAGATGCCGGTCTTGGTGGTGAAGCCCCAGCCGTTGACGTTCTGGATGTCACCATCGCTGAACTTGAAGTGCAGCATGATGCGATGGAACGCCATGACGGGGATGCGCGACACGAAGGCGGCATCGAGCTTGCTCTTGTCGAAGTCCTGGCCCGGCACGATGCCGATTTCGGCAAATTTGGCGATCGCCTCGCCATCCGCCGCCGTCGGCGGATTGGTCTTCATCAACTCGCAAAGAAGCGTGAAATATTCGACCGCATCCATGCGATTGACCTGCTCGCGCACCGCCGTCTTCATGTCGATCGACGGATCGACCTTGCCGACCGGCGGCGTCCAGTCCTTTCCATAGGCGCTGAGCGGACAAAGCTTGCACTCGTCCTGAAGTGCATGCACCGCCGCATAGTCCTCCGGCGTGCCATCGCAATAGATGCGCCCGAGGATCCAGACGATGCCGGTTGACGATTTGTATTCGGTCACGCCGTCGGGAAGGCTTCCCTGCCAGCCCGGCCCGGTAATGGCATAGGCCTGCGCCCCGCCGCCGGTCGTGCGCTTGCCCGGCACCTGAAACACCGTCGTCCAGCCGTCGAGCATCGGAAACAGGAAGAAGCGATCCTTCATGTCGGGGATCGACAGCACCCACGGCTCCTTGCCCACATCGACGAAGGCTGTCGTGTACAGCGTATCGGCATTCGGCGCGGTGACATCCTTGAAGGATGCGTTCGGATATTCACGCAGCTTGATGACGTGGCCCATCGGCCCCTTGCTGCCTTCGGGCTTGGCCACATTGGTCACCACCCGGCGGGTCATTTCCGTCGTCACCAGTGGGTAGCCGTAGATATAGGCTTCCACCGCCAGCCAGAAATCATCGGCAGCCTCGACCGGATCGAAAAGCGGCGATTCCAGCGCGTTCGCAGGTAAGAACGATGCTGATGCAAGCAGGCCGGCGCCGCCCAAAGCGACGACGCGACGGGTCATGTCCATGTTTGCCTCCCCCTTTTTCTTTGGCGGGAGGAAGTTAGCATATACTAATAAGTACGACCAGACATTGTGTTCGGCCTGTCCTCGCGTAACCGCCTGAAGGGAGCATCGCCATTTTTCGATGGCCCCGACCACACCAGCAAATCTGCAACACCGCGTCGGAGTTGTCAGGCGGCGCTTGACGCCCTTCCTTTGGCGTCCTTAGATTTCACGAGCACCCTCGCCTGCCGTGGGTTGCGCGATCCGCAAGAAGCTCAAGTCTGGAGGCCCCGATGCGCCGAGTCACTTCTCAAGAAACCCAGATCCGAATTTTTGAGCAGCTGATGGGATATGCGCACATTGAATCTGGGCATCCTCGCCCACGTGGATGCAGGCAAGACTAGCCTTACGGAAAGACTCCTTTTTGACACCGGTGCGATCGACAGGCTCGGCAGCGTCGATAGCGGCAATACCCAGACCGACAGCCTTGAACTCGAACGGCAGCGTGGCATCACCATTGCCGCCTCCGTCGTGTCGTTCAGGCTTGGCGATCTGGTCGTAAACCTCATCGACACCCCCGGGCATCCGGACTTCATCGCCGAGGTCGAGCGCGTGCTGCAATCGCTCGATGCCGCCGTCGTGGTCGTCTCGGCGGTGGAAGGCGTGCAGGCGCAGACCCGCGTGCTGGTGCGCGCCTTGCGCCGCCTCGGCGTCCCCTTCCTGTTCTTCGTCAACAAGATCGATCGCCTCGGGGCGCGTCCCGCCGAAGTGGTCGAAGAGATCGCCAGCCAACTCTCGGTACGCCCCGTCATCATGTCGGCGGCGGTCGAGGTCGGCAGCCGACACGCGAGAACCGAGCCGATCGACTTTGCGCAGGAACCGCATTTTTCGGCACTTTCGGAGGCGCTTGCCGCCAATGATGAAGCCTTGCTCGACGATTATGTGCTGGCACCGGAGCGTCTGACTGTCGAGCGGCTGCGGAAGGCCTTGGCGACGCAGCTTGCCGAAGGCCTTCTGCACCCGGTCTATTGCGGCATCGCCATGACCGGCGTCGGCGTGCCGGGCCTGATCACCGCGATCGAGACGCTGTTGCCGGCGAAGGCGCCCGCCCCGGATGCACCGGTCGAAGGCCGGATCTTCAAGATCGAGCGCGGCTGGGGCGGTGAAAAGCTCGCCTTTCTCAACCTGACGTCCGGCACTGTCGCCACGCGCGACTATCTCGTCCTTTCCGGCGGCGCGGCGAAGGTGACCAGCATCCAGCTCTTCGACCAGGGTCGGCTGGAAAAGGTGGACCGGGTGACAGCCGGCCGCATCGCCAAGGTGGGCGGGCTTGCCCATGCCCGCATCGGTGATTGGGTCGGCGTCGACGGAACGCGTGCCGGAGCGTTTCATTTCGCCCCGCCGACGCTCGAAACCCTCGTGCGGCCGAGGCGCCCTTCGGACAACACGGCGCTGTGGCTTGCCCTTCAGCAACTGGCCGAACAGGACCCGTTCATCAACCTGCGCACCAGCGACGATGCCAGCGAGATGTTCGTTTCGCTCTATGGTGAGGTGCAGAAGGAGGTGATCGAGGCCACCCTGTCGGCCGATTTCGGGCTGGAGGCGCATTTCGAGGAAAGCACGGTCATCTGCGTCGAACGGCCCCTTGGCACCGGAACCGGCATCGAGATCATCTTCCGCGAGCCGAACCCCTTCCTTGCGACCGTCGGCCTCAGGATCGAACCGCGGCCGGCGGCAGCGGGCAACAGTTTTGCCCTCGAAGTGGATGTCGGCCAGATGCCTGCGAGCTTTTACCGGGCGGTCGAAGAGGCCGTTGCCGAAACGCTGAAGGCCGGGCTCTTCGGCTGGCAGGTGATCGATTGCCACGTCGCCATGACAGCGGCGCGCCAGACCTCGCCGGCCAGCACCGCCGTCGATTTTCGCCGGCTGACGCCGCTGGTGCTCGCCGAGGCGTTGTCTTCGGCCGGAACGGTCGTCTGCGAGCCGATCGACAGCTTCCGCCTTGAAGCGCCCGCGTCCGTCCTGACGGCCATTCACACGCTGCTCGCCAAGTCAGGCGCGTCGACGACGGATTCGATCATCGAAGGCGGCGTCGCCCGGCTTGCCGGAACGATCGCATCGGCCAACGTCCAGGGCGTCCAGCGGCAGTTGCCGGGGCTCACCAGCGGCGCCGGCGTGCTCGAAAACAGCTTCGATCACTACGCGCCGATCGCAGGCACGCAGCCTTCCCGGCCCCGGTTGGGCGCGAACCCGTTCGATCGGGCCAATTATCTCCGGAGCCTGCGATAACATAAGAACACCGCGCGCCTCTTCAGACGCGCGGTGCCACCATGCTCTTGCTTGATGATTGTACCTGGCTGGCAGCGGCGCAAAATGCTGCCGCCTGCCAAGCCGATCAGAACGCCAGGCGATTGCTGGACCAGACCGGGCCGAGGCGCTCTTCTTCCTTGAGCGTCGTCGAACCGTAGGAGAAGCGCAGGCCGCCGAAGAGGGTGCTGGTGTCGCCGGAAACCGAAGCGCTCAGCCCTGAAAGCTCTTCGTTGGTGTATTTGTAGCCGGCAAAGAGCGTGACGGGGAAAGCGTCCAGCCGGTAGTTGGCCGTCAGCTTTACGCTGCGCAGGTCGTAATCCAGGTCGTTTTCGCTCATGCGATGCAGCGAGCCGTCGACGTCGAAGCGCAGGTTGTCGGTCGCGTAGATGCGCGCGCCGAGCGAGCCCATGTAATGATCGGCATCGATGTCGTCGAAGTCTTCCACACTCGCCTGGCCGTAGCCGATCGCGCCATGCAGCGTCCAGGTATCAAGGAAGTAGGCCGCTTCGACGCCACCCATGTAATCGTTGAGGTCGAGGCCGATGCCCGGGTCGAGGCGTGCGCCTTGCACGAAGACGCCTGCCGCAAAGAGATCATTACGGTAGTAGCCGTGCAGCGCGCCGTCATAGCTGTTCGTGTCGATATCCTCAAAGGAGGCGCGCGTGTAGCCGAGATCGACCTGCAGGTTGAAGCCGGCGCCGGCGTCGAAGTTCACCGCACCGCGCAGGTCCCATGCATCCGCATCGATATCGCCGGGCGAGTCCACGGCCGCGCCGTAGGACGTCTCGACGTAGCCGACGATGCCGCCCGACGCCTGCTCCACCGGCACCTCATAGGCGTCCTGCGGCCCCACCAACGGACCATCGATATCGGCAGCCGCCGCGATCGAAACACTTGAAAGAAGAAAAATGACGAAACTGCTCGTCCTGACCATTGCCCCACTCCGGTTCAAACCCCGGAAATAAGGTAAACGAACACGGTTAATACAATCTCTACGGGAAGCAGAGCAGACGTCCTGCCAACATCGACACGATCCGGACACCGTGGCAGCCGTTCATCCCGCGAACGGCCTTCGTCCCGCTCGCCGCACAACACCTTGTCACCGCGCAAAACCGGCGGCTGCCCCTCATCCCGCGGTGAGGACTTACTCCTCATCCGCCCGGTGAGGACTAACTCCTCATCCGCCCGGTGACGACTTGCCCCTCATCCTGCCGGCACCTTCTCCCCGCTTGGCGGGGAGAAGGACATGCGTGGCACTCACTCCCTCGGCGACAAGCACCGCAATCCGGCCCCCCGACCAAACACATTTGACCGTGACGGCGCTGCGTTCGAAATCACCGAGAACCGGGCTCGTACCCTCTCCCCGCCTGCGGGGAGAGGGTTAGGGTGAGGGGCAAGCAGAGTTGCTCCCGGGTTAAACCTGGGGAGATGGGCAAGGCCACCCCAAGGTTCGGCTAACAGCCCTTACTGGTTGGCGATCTTCTCGCGCAGGCGCTCGTCCTGGGCGGCGATCTCCGGCGTCACCAAGTCGCCGAAATCTTCCATCTCGAAGACCGGGCGGATTTCGATTTCGCTCGGGCCCGGCATCGGGTTCGGGCAGCGCTTCACCCAGGCGATTGCCTCGGCCATGTCCTTGACGGTCCAGATCCAGAAGCCCGCGACCAGTTCCTTGGTCTCGGCAAAGGGGCCATCGATGACCATGCGGTCGGCGCCGTCGAAGGCGACGCGGGCGCCACGCGACGAGGGATGCAGCCCCTCGCCCGCCTGCATGATGCCGGCATTGACCAGTTCCTCGTTGTACTTGCCCATGGCTTCCAGCAGCTCGGTCGAGGGCATGTTGCCCGCTTCGCTGTCCTTGGTCGCCTTTACGAAAACCACTACGCGCATTGTCCATTCTCCTCTGTCACGCCAGTCCCGGTCCTCGTGACCTCTGGGGGTGCCGGCGTGGTGAAACCCAAATAGTGAGAGCAGGCTGCGGGCGAAAGACCCGCGCGGATTTTTTTCCTATCCCGCTCCGGTGGAGGAAGCCAGATTGCCTCCCTGCCTAAATGACGAACGGGAAATGGCGGCGCCGACAGCGGTGTCGTTTTTTTTCCGAAATAAGATTGGCGGGGGGAAATGAAGAGAGAAAAGCGCTGCTCGACAAGTCCATCGCCGCAGATCCGAACGTGCGCCGTTGGCTCAAGAACCCCCAAGCCACTCCCCTCATCTGGCGGCTTGGCACGAGGCCGGCCCCCACCCACCCTCATCTCTGTGCTCGTCACAGAGATCCAGCAGCCGTGCGTCGGCACGGTGGGAAGTACGGTCTTGGCACGACGCCTCTTGGGAACCAGGTCCCTCGCGCCGCCGACGCGACGCGGCTGAATTCCTGTGACAAGCACAGGAATGAAGGACGCACTGCCCAAGAACCGTAAAAAAGAGGGCCACACCGCACCGGCATGGCCCTGGAGAATTCAATGCGGCTCAGGTGGGCCGGCGCGTCTTACTGCGCCTGCATATGCAGATCCGCCATCGCCTGCCTCAGATCATCGATCGGCGTCTGATTGGCCATCTTCTTGCCCTCCAGTTCCGGCGGCATCTTCCAGCCTGGATCGATGCCTTCCATGTTGGGCAGCTCGTGGGCGATGCCCTTATGGCAATCGATGCAGGTGGCCTTGCCCGAGAGCAGATAGCGGGTGTGGATCTCGGCCGCCCGCTGCGTCTGCTTCTGCAGGTCCATGGCGACGGAGGAATGGCAGTTGCGGCATTCCAGGCTGTCATTGGCCTTCATGCGCGCCCATTCGTGCTGCGCCAGTTCCAGCCGCTTCTCGAGGAATTTCGGCCTGGTATTGATCGTGCCAAAGATCTTGCCCCAGACTTCCTTCGAAGCCTGCATCTTGCGGGCGATCTTGTCGGTCCATTCATGCGGCACGTGGCAGTCCGGGCAACTGGCGCGCACGCCCGAGCGGTTGGAGAAGTGGATGGTGCGCGTCAGCTCCTGATAGACGTTGTCGTGCATCTCATGGCACGAGGTGCAGAACTTTTCGGTGTTGGTGAGTTCCAGCGCCGTGTTGAATGCACCCCAGAACATGACGCCGCCGATGAAGCCGCCGAGCGTGAGGAAGCCAAGGCCGAGCGTGCCGGCCGGCGTCTTCATGATGCCCCAGGCCCAAAGGATGATTTTCCTGATCCATGCGATCATGTCGTCACTCGCTTCCGGCCGGCTTGAAGCCCAGTTCGCTCATGTCCTTGAAATTGCTCGGCACCAGCGGGCTGGTATCGGCCTGCGGCACGTGGCAGGCGGTGCAGAAGTAACGCCGGGGCGAAACGTCGGCGATCATCTGCCCGTCGCGCGTCATGTAGTGGGTGACGCTGATCATCGGCGCACCCGAATCCTGCGTGAACTCGCGCTTGTGACAGGACAGGCACCGGTTGGCATTGACCGAAAGCTCGTAGCCCTCGATCGAATGCGGAATGACCGGCGGCTGATCGGGATAGGCGCGCATCTTGCGCTTGTCGTCGACCACCCATTTCGGCAGCGGTGCCGCCGCTTCCGTCGCCATCTGCGGCGTCGGCCCTTCGAGCTGCGGCACCAGTTTTTCCGCCACTTGGGCGACGGCCGCCGTCGTGACGAACATCAGAAGGCCAGCCGCAAGGGCCATCCATGCGGGCCGTTTGGCAACGGCCCGAACCAGCCGTGACCACCCTAGAGGGTGACGGGAAGAATCTTGACCGCGCATTTTTTGAAATCCGTCTGTTTGGAGATGGGATCGGTGGCGTCGAGGGTAACCTTGTTGATCAGCTGGCTGGCGTCGAACCAGGGAACGAAGACGACGCCGGGCGGCATGCGGTTGCGGCCGCGGATGTCGACGCGTGAGCGGATCTCGCCGCGGCGCGAGACGATGCGCACTTCCATGCCCTGGTTGATGCCGCGCTTGCGGGCATCCTCCGCGTTCATGAAGACGCGCGCGCCCGGAAACGCCTTGTAGAGTTCCGGCACCCGCATGGTCATCGAGCCCGAGTGCCAGTGTTCCAGCACGCGGCCGGTCACCAGCCAGGTATCGTATTCGTCGTCGGGAGATTCGGCCGGCGGCTCGTAGGGCACCGCAAGGATGATCGCCTTGCCGTCCTTGTTGCCATAGAACTTCACGCCCTCGCCCGGCTTCACATAGGGGTCGAAGCCCTCGCGGTAGCGCCAGCGCGTCTCCTGGCCGTTGACCACAGGCCAGCGCAGCCCGCGCACCTCGTGATAGGTGTCGTAGGGCGCCAGATCATGACCATGGCCGCGTCCGAAAGTGGCATATTCCTCGAACAGCCCCTTCTGGATGTAGAAGCCGAAATCCTTGGCTTCGTTGTTGTCGTATTCGGCGCTGACATCGGTCAGCGGGAAACGATCGACTTCGCCGTTCTTGAACAGAACCTCGAACAGCGTCTTGCCGCGATATTCGGGGCTGGCGTCGAGGATCTCCTTCGGCCACACCTCGTCGGTGGTGAAGCGCTTGGAAAACTCCACCATCTGCCAGAGGTCCGAGCGCGCTTCGCCGCCCGCTTGCACCAGCTGGTGCCAGACATGGGTGCGCCGCTCGGCATTGCCGTAGGCCCCTTCCTTCTCCACCCACATGGCGGCGGGCAGGATCAGGTCGGCGCTCATCGCCGTGATCGTCGGATAGGCATCGGAAACGACGATGAAATTGTCCGGGTTGCGATAGCCCTGCCAGGTCTCGTTGGCGGTGTTCGGCCCCGCCTGGACGTTGTTGTTGACCTGCACCCAGTAGAAATTGAGCTTGCCGTCCTTCAGCATCCGGTCCTGCTGCACGGCGTGGTAGCCGGGCTTTTCCGGAATGATACCGTGCGGAATGCGCCAGATTTCTTCGGCGTGCTTCCGGTGCTCGGGATTGGTCACCACCATGTCGGCAGGCAGGCGATGGGCGAAGGTGCCGACCTCGCGCGCCGTGCCGCAGGCAGACGGCTGTCCGGTCAGCGAGAACGGGCTGTTGCCGGGCTCGGAGATCTTTCCGGTCAGAAGATGCAGATTGTAGACCATCTGGTTGGCCCACACACCGCGCACATGCTGGTTGAAGCCCATGGTCCAGAGCGACATGACCTTGCGGCTCGGGTCGGCATAAAGCTCGGCCAGCTGCTCCAGGAACTCCGGATCGACGCCGGTCATCTCGGCGGTCTTCTTCAGCGTATATTCGGAAACGAACTCCTTGAACGCCTCGAAATCCATCGGCTCGGTCTTGCCGGGGTCCTTGGAGTTTGCGGCATTCACCTCGACCGGATTGTCGGGCCGGAGACCATAGCCGATGTCGGTGACCCCGCGAGCAAACTTCGTGTGCTTGTTGACGAAGTCCTCGTTGACCTTGCCGGTCGTGATGATGTGGTTGGCGATGTAGTTGAGGATGACGAGGTCGGTGCCTGGCTTGAAGACGATCGGGATATCGGCCAGGTCCATGCTGCGATGGGTGAAGGTCGAAAGCACCGCGACGCGCACATGCGGCTGGCCGAGACGCCGGTCGGCGACACGGGTCCAGAGGATCGGGTGCATCTCCGCCATGTTCGAGCCCCAGAGCACGAAGGCATCGGCGTTCTCGAAGTCGTCGTAGCAGCCCATCGGCTCGTCCATGCCGAAGGTGCGCATGAAGGCGACGGCGGCGGACGCCATGCAGTGGCGGGCATTGGGATCGAGATTGTTGGAGCGGAAACCCGCCCGCATCAGCTTGGTCGCCGCATAACCCTCGAAGATCGTCCATTGACCGGAGCCGAACATGCCGACGGCCGTCGGGCCTTTCTCCTTCAGCACCTTCTTTGCCTGCTCGGCCATGACGTTGAAGGCCTCGTCCCAGCTGACGGGCTCGAACTCGCCGTCCTTGGCGTAAGTGCCGCCGCGCTTCCTTAAGAGCGGCGTCGTCAGGCGGTCGTTGCCGTACATGATCTTGGAAAGGAAATAGCCCTTGATGCAGTTGAGGCCGCGGTTGACCTCGGCCTGCATGTCGCCGTGGGTGGCGACAACCTGGCCTTCCTTCACGCCCACCATCACGCCGCAGCCCGTGCCGCAGAAGCGACACGGCGCCTTGGACCACTTGATTTCCAGCGCGTTGACGCCGCCCGGCACCGGCTGTGCGGCGGCAGGCAGCGCAATGCCGGCCGTGGCGGCGGCGATGCCGGCCGCATGGGCCTTCAGAATGTCACGCCGCGTCAGTTCTCCGCTCATGGCTCCTGCCCTTCCTCTTCCATTTCCACATGCTCGAAAACCATGTTGGCCGAGATCACCCCGTCGAGCAGCGAGATCTGAGTCAGCCGTTCGCCGAGCGCGCCCGTGCTTCTGCCTTCGATGACGACGACGATCTTGCCGCCGCCATGGCCATGGATTTCGACGTTTTCCACTCCCGCGAGCGTCGCCAGGATCGCTTCGGTGCTCTGCGGCATCGTGGCGACCACGGCGCTCGAAATGTGATAGGGCGTACCCGCCTTTGCCGCTGCGGCCTCAGACATGCGCCACCTCCACTTCCAATGCCTTCACTGCAATCGCACTCACCGGGCAGCCACTGAGGCAGGCGCCGCAGCCGGTGCATCGGTCTTCGTTGATCTCAGGCAGAAACGGCCCGCCGATACGCGGGCGAAAACGGATCGCCTGCTCCGGACAGCTTTCGCCGCAGGACTGGCAGGCAATGTATCGGCGCGCGAGACAGGTATCGGTGACCGCGGCGACATGCGGGAAACGGCGCACGGCCTTCTCGGTGAATACCGGCTCGGGACAGGCTTCCTCGCAGGCACCACAGAAGGTGCATTCGCCGCCCGAAAAGTCGACGAAGGGAAGACCGTCAGAAAGACGGATTATGGCGGTGGGACATCGCTCCGCACAGGCGCCGCAACCGGTGCAGGCGGCAAGGCTGAGCTCCGAAACGCCCGGCGGGCGGATGCGGACGGGCTTTGCGGCAGCGCGGCCGGTAAAAAATTCACGGCGTGAGAGAGGTTCGACCTTCATGGCTCGACCTCAATGCCCGGGCGGGCCCGGCGGGCCAAAGATGATCTGCAGCATCCAGACGAGGAAACCATAGCCGCCGACAATGCCGACGGCGACGATCGGCCAGATGCCGAAGGCGAGCACGAAGAAGGTAATCAGCTCCGCGCGTCGCGAGCGCGGCGGCTTTTCGATCGGCTGTGCCTGAACGACTTCCGGCATTCCTGCGTCCCCCAACACAATCCAAGGTAAGATGCGCCACCGGAAATAAAAATCAATCCCGTGACCGGCCGATGACAGCTTTTCACCGTGCCTCAGAGTAAATGCCGAACAGAAGGGGTCATTGATCTGTGTCAAATTGACAGAAAACTGGCACCGGAATTCCCGAGAAATTCTCACGCGTCGTTCCGGCATAACTTGCGGACGCCAATCAGTTTTTGCGAATATCGATATATTTCTAGAAATACATCGCCTCATGCCCGCTCGGCCGAACCGACCGGACATGCGGATACGGGACCAATCCTGCCGGCGGCGAGCGCAACCTGCCCCGACGGCAGAACCCGAGGCAACAGCCCTTGCAACCCTGGGCTTTGCAGCCTACTTCTTGGCGCATGACACAGCTGATCGAAATCGGAACCGCGCGCGTGCTGCAATGCGCTGTCGATGGCCCTCTGCTTGCGGCACCGGGCGACGCCAATGATTTTCTCGGCGACGGCTGGGCGCATGAGGCCGACTTGCTGGCAGTCCCGGTCGAACGGCTGGGTCCCCATTTCCTCGATCTTTCGACCCGCGTCGCCGGCGAGGTGTTCCAGAAATTCGTCAACTACCGCATGCGGCTCGCCATCGTCGGCGATATCAGCACCAGGCTCGAAGCCAGCAAGGCGCTGACCGATTTCGTGCGCGAAACGAACAAGGGTGATTCGATCTGGTTCGTGCCGGATTTCGAAACGCTTCGCGCCCGGCTCGAGCGTTTGCCGACCGCCTGAACGCGGTAGTGTCTGACGATCAGTGCGGATCGATGGGGAGACCCGTGACAATGCGCCCATCCGCAGCGAACACTGGAAATCGCCCCGCGGTCACGCTGACGACCGATCGACTCGCGCTGCGCCCGACAACGCCCGCCGATGCGCAGCGCGCCTTTGAGATCCAGTCGGATTGGGACGTCACGCGCATGCTACGCATGGCGCAGTTTCCACCCGATCCCGACGACATGACCGTCTGGTTCGGTGTGCACCGGCAGGAATGGATCGCCGGCACGGCCTTTCGATTTGCCATCGAGCGCAAAGGCCACATGATCGGCCTGGTCGATCTCGACGAGATCGACGGCGAAGAAGGCGAACTCGGCTACTGGCTGGAGAAGCCAAGCTGGGGCCAGGGCTATGCCTTCGAGGCAGCGCAGGCAGTGGTGTCCTTCGCCTTCGAGCAGCTCGGGCTCGCGAGGCTGAAATCAGGCCACGCGGCCGACAATCCGGCCTCCGGCAAGGTCCTGCTCAAGCTCGGCTTTCGCCCTGAGAAAACCATGCGGAAGGCCTCCCGCTCGAGGGGCGAAGAGATCCTCCACCAGAGCTACAGCCTCGCGTCAGAGGCGTGGCGCAATCGGTCGGGTGCCGATCGCTGAGCGGCGGCGTGTCGGTGCGGTCCGTCTTTTGCGGGATCATCACTCTCCAGCTGGCTCCGCGGCGACGGCCCGTTGTGCGCGCCTGAACGCCCTGCCCGCAACGGCAATCGCCAGCGCGGTCACGGTCAACAGCCCAGCCACAGCAAAGGTCACCTGCATGCCCCTGGCGACCAAGGCTGGCGCCGCCCCGGCCATGTCGCTTGCCACCACGGCTGAGGCAAAGACCGCGCCCATGACCGATGCGCCGGTGACGAGGCCGAGATTGCGCGAAAGGTAGAGCAGGCCGGAAACGACGCCGCGCCGGTCCGCGCTCACATCCGCCATGACCGCCGTATTGTTGGCCGCCTGGAACAGCTGGTAGCCGGGCGTCAAAAGCGCGATCGCCGCGACATAACCGGCAACGCCAAAAAGCCCGGGCAGCAGCACAAGCGCCGCGCAGCCCGCAACCATCGCGGCAAGACCGATCGTGACTACGAAGCCCGCGCCCAGGCGATCGACGATACGGCCGGCGACCACGCCACCGAAGGCCGAGATGACGGGACCGACCGACAGGACGAGCCCGACCATCGCCGCATCGAGCCCCAGCCCGCGCGACAGATAAAACGGCCCGACCACCAGCGTCGCCATCATCACGGTCGAGACCAGCGCATTGGTCGAAAGCCCGCGGCTGAAAACCGGATCACGCAACATCGCCGGCCGGATCAGCGGCGAGGCTACCTTGGTCTCGACCCGCAGGAACAGTGCAAGACCCAAAACGGCGGCCGAAAGCAGCGCGACATTGAGCATGCCGAAACTGCCGCGGCCCACCGTCATCGCCAATGCATAGGCGCCCAGCGAAAGCGCAAGCAGCAAGGTGCCGGCGACGTCGAAGCGTGGGCGTTCCCTGCCCTCATACCCCTTGTCCGCCGGCAGATACCGATGGGCGAGCACGAGCGCCAGAAGCCCCAACGGCACGTTGACGAGAAAGATCGCCCGCCAACCGGGCCCGGCAATCAGCGCGCCGCCGAGCGACGGCCCGAGCGCTGTGCCGATGGCCGACATGGTGCCGAGCAAGCCCATGGCGCTGCCGGTCTTCTCCTTCGCCACCGTCTCGCCGACAAAAGCCATGGTCAGCGCCATCATGATCGCAGCCCCGATGCCCTGCATCGCTCGCGCCGCGACGAGCAGCGGGAAAGCGGGCGTCAGGCCGCAAAGCACCGAGGCTGCGATAAAGAGCGCGATGCCGGCAAGCAGCAGCCGCCGCCGGCCGACGATATCGCCAAGCCGCCCGACGCTGACGATCAGCGTGGTGATGGCAAGCAGATAGGCAAGCACCACCCATTGCACCGCCTGGAACGAGACACCAAAAGCGTCCGCCAGCGCCGGAAGCGCCACATTGGCGCTGCTGGTGCCAAGCGAAGAGAGCAGCATCGACAGCGACAGGCTGGTGAGCACGCAGCGAACCGAGGCGGAGGCGGGAGCGTTTGCAGTCTTCGTCGCGCTCATCGGCCACATGCTGCACGCGAGGTTTCGCGCCGATCATTTGCGGCGCGGGAAATCGCGGGAAAACAAGGCGGTAGCGCGCCTTCATGATTCAAAATATGCGGCAACGACTTCCGATCAGACAGGGAGGGGGCGGGCATTAGTGGGCATGAGATCATCGAAAAACCCTCCAAGGTCAGTTCTCCGAAAAAATAGACCTCGGCTTCATGTGGCGGAAGACGCAGCATTTGCACTTTATTCGTGCGTTTGACGCCACATCATGAGCCAACTGTGTTATGGATGGGCATGACCAGACCGGATCTCAACCTGCTCGTGACCCTCGACGTGCTGCTTGCGGAAGGCAGCGTCGCCCGCGCCGCCAGGCGCCTGCGGCTCAGCCCCTCGGCCATGAGCCGGGCGCTGGCAAGGCTGCGCGAGGCGACCGGCGATCCGCTGCTGGTGCGCGCCGGCCGCGGCCTCGTTCCGACGCCGAGGGCGCTGGAACTGCGCGATCGCATCGGCCCCATCGTCGATGCGGCCGAAGCCTGCCTTCGCCCGGCCGAGAGCCTGGACCTGAAGACGCTTTCCCGCACCTTCACGCTCAGGAACCGCGAGGGTTTCGTCGAAAACTTCGGCGCTGCACTGATTGCCCGTGTCGAGCGAGAGGCGCCCGGCGTGCGTCTGCGCTTCGTGCAGAAGCTCGACCGGGAAAGCAGCCCGCTTCGCGAAGGAACCGTCGATCTCGAAACTGCCGTTGTCGGCGACATGACGGGCCCGGAGCTTCGCGCCCAGGCCCTCTTCCACGACCGTTTCGTCGCCGTGGTCCGCCCGGGCCATCCGCTGACATCAGGCGAAGTGACGCCCGCCCGCTACGCCGAAGGCCACCACATCCATGTCTCGCGCCGCGGCAACGACGTCGGCCCGATCGACACTGCCCTCCAGGCCCTCGGCCTTAGCCGCAAGATCACCGCTTCCGTCGGCAGCTTCTCCGAGGCCCTGGCGCTTGTCCGCGCCACCGACCTCGTCGCCAGCGTGCCCGAGCGCTACACCGGAAGCCTGCGCGAAAACCTCGTCACCTTCCCCCTGCCCGTCAGCCTGCCCGAAATCACCATTTCGTTGCTCTGGCACCCCCGCCTCGACGCCGATCCGGCGCACAGGTGGCTAAGGGGATGCGTGCGGGAGGTCTGCGCCGTGTGACGCGCCGCGCGGCAAGAGGCCAGGCCCCGAGCGCATACCGATGCGCCCCCAAGGACCTACGGTTGCCTGCAACAGGCCATCGGGGTATCAGCCCAATCCCGGCCGCAAATGCGCCGCCTCGCCAGCGCACCTCAAACCCGCACACAGGAGAACGCGATGTTCGACCACGTCAAATTCGGTGTCCGCGACTATGCGGCAAGCCTCGACTTCTACCTGAAGACGCTCGAACCGCTCGGCGTTTCGGTGGTCGATCATGGCGCGCATGGCGTGGAGATGAGTACGGACGGCAAGTCGTCGCTGTGCCTCTACCAGACCGAGGAATCGCCGGCGCACCTTCACCTCGCCTTCATGGCCACGACCCGTGAGCAGGTCGACGCCTTCTACAGCGCAGCCCTTGCGGCCGGCGGCAGGGACAACGGCGCGCCGGGCCTGCGCCCGCGCTACCACGCCAACTATTACGCCGCCTTCGTTTTCGATCCGGATGGCCACAACATCGAGGCTGTCTGCCACGAGCCTGAGGCCTGATCCGACCAAGATCGCGGCAAGGAGCCGCCATCGATGCCCGGCAAACGAGTTGGGCCTTGATGGCGACAGGCTGAAGTCTACGTCGCGTTGCGCCCCCGCTTCAGGGCGGACGGCGCGACGCTCAAAACCAATAGCGTCTCATCCGCGCCAGGAATTCGACCGTCGTCACGGGAAAGCCTGAGCCACTGCCGATGACGGAATCGATGCCGCAACGGGGACAGATCGCCGTTGTGTCATCGTCGATCCATTCGTTTATCTCGGCCGCCGGAAAGATCTCGCAACAATAGAAGCATCCGCAGGACGGGCTCGCTTCGATTTCCGCTCGATGGTTGGCGCAATGCTTGTGCGCCTGAATGATTGTCTCGTCCATACCGCAATCATTGGCGCGCGCATAACCGGTTGTCCAGTGACCGCTGCACGCAACGCACGGGCGTGTAGGCCGCCTTGGTGACCTTTGGCAGCGAATGACGTGACGGCGCAGCCAACGCCTGGCGGAATGACAGAGGCGCTTCGAGCTACGTCCTCTTGAGGTTAAGCTGCCCCGCAGCGATCTTTAAATTGCTGCCTGTCTTTGTCCTAAAGTCGAGCGCGATTTGAGGAGACGGGCAGTCGGCTTCGATCGAACGGGGACCGGACAGGCACTGTCGGCTGATGGACGCAACGGTGCTCAAGGCGCCCGAGGGTTCGGCCGCTTGCTACTTGCCGACCTCGATCACGAGCGGGTAGCCCTCGTCATCCCACTCCAGAAATCCGCCGGCGAAATAGTAGACGCGGGTGTAGCCCCAGGCGATCGCCTTGGCCGACGCATAGGCGGCATGGGTGCAGTTTCGGCCCTGACAATAGAAAGCGACCTCGTCTGCCTTTCCCACCACCTTGGCGAGGCTTTCCTTCGATAGCGCGGTCAGCAGCGACAGATTGACCGCCTTGGGGAGATGGCCAATGTCATAGGTGAGCGGCGCCCGCACATCGATGAAGGCGACGCCGCGCGCAAGCAGCGCTTTCACTTCCGCAACGTCGACCTTTATCGTTCGCTCGACGCTGAGCTCGGCCTTCGTCAGCGAAATGAACTTGGCATAGTCGTCGAAGGCAAGGTCCGTGCCGGCCCCTTCCGGCAATCCGGCCTTGCGAAGTCCCTCCTGCAGCCGCGCGATATAGGGCCTGTGGTAGCTGAAGGCGCTGCCATACCAGTCATAGGCGCTTTCCTGGACGGTGAGCGGATCTCCCAGCGAGGACGCCGCCAGCTTGTTGTACTGGTCGACCAGCCTCTGAATGTCGCCCGTGCGGCCGAGATGTCCATAGCTCGAAGTCAGCGTGGCGTAATCCCCCAAGAGTTCGGAGCTTTTCTCGAGCACCCGCTCGTAAGTGGCGGCGGCCTCGTCGTATTTGCCTTGAGAAAACAGCGAGACGGCGAGCATGCGCAGCGTTGCCCGCGTCGGGTGAGGATCGAACCGCATCGCCAGGCGCGCCTCCTGTTCCGCCTCCGTCGCGCGTCCCGTCGCGTTGAGGATCCGCGCCATGCCGACATGGTTGTCGGGATCGTTGGGTGCTAGCATCATCGCTCGGTCGATGGCGGCGAAGGCTTCGTCGTAACGCCCCTGCTGCGCAAGCACCTGCGCCGAGACGGCATAGGCAAGCGGCGTCGGCCTCTCCATCGCCTTTGCGAGATTTCTGGCGAGGTTCCTGGACGCGGCCTCCCTACGGGAATAATCCCAGGAGAGGATGCTCGCCCGCCAGTTTGCCGCCGCCAGCGACGCGTAGGCGCGGCTATAGTGCGGGTCGAGCACGATCGCCTTCTGGAAAAATGCGGAAGCTGCGACCGTTTCCGCTTCGCTGTCGCGGCGAAGATGCTCCCAGCCGCGCAACAGGGTATCGTAGGCCTTCGGGTTCGTCGTTTCCGGCACCGCCGCCACGTTCTTTTCGGCACTCGTCAGCTTCACGGAGAGCGTCGAGACGATCTGTCCTATCACCTTGTCCTGCAGCCCGAACACGCCGCTCATTTCCCCATCATAGCGCTCGGCCCACAGGTGGTGCCCGTCGATCGCGTCGATCAATTGGGCATTGACCCGAACCTGGTTTCCCTCCCGACGGACGCTGCCCTCAAGGATATAGTGGACGCCCAGTTCCGCCCCCACCTGCTGCGCCTTGGTGGGCTTGCCCTTGTAGGCAAAGGTCGAGTTGCGCGCGATGACGAAGATGCCCGACAGTTTCGACAGTTCGGTGATCAGGTCGTCGGTCATGCCGTCGGCGAAGTAGCTTTGCGCTGAATCGGAGCTGAGATTTTCGAAAGGCAGCACCGCGATCGAGGGCGTCTGCGGCAGCGGCAAGGCGCTCCGCGCAACGGACGCGGGCTCGACGCTCGCGCGCCTCTGCACCAGCCACGTCGCGGCAAGGCCGGTCGCAACGATCACGGCCAGCGCAGCGGCAATGCGCCAGCCGCGAAGGGTCTCGAAGGTGAAGCGCCGACTCTTGAGATCTCCGTCGAACTGCACCCGGTAGACGCGGACGGGCCGCTGGATGTTCTTCACGTGATGCTCGCCAATGAACTCCAGCGGCAGTTCGAACTTGCCCTGCAGGTGGTCGAAGGCGGTGCCGGAGACGAACAGGCCCCCTGGCTCGCACATCTGCTCGAGGCGGGCTGCGACGTTGACGCCGTCGCCGAGCAGATCATCCCCCTCGACGACGACATCGCCGAGGTTGATGCCCATGCGCAGCAGCAGCCGATGCTCGCGCGGGATATCCGCCTGGCGCGCCGCAACCCTGTTTTGCGACGCGACCGCACAGGCGACGGCATCGACGACGGAGCCGAATTCGACGATCGCACCGTCGCCCATCAGTTTGACGATGCGGCCGTGGTAGTCCTGCATGAGGGGATCGAAGATGTCGCAACGCCACGCCTTGATGGCTGCGAGCGTACGGGCCTCGTCGGCCTCCATCAGCCGCGAGTAGCCGACAACGTCGACGGCAAGAATGGCCACCAGCCGCCGTTCTGCGCGAACTGCTTCCATAGCCACCTCTCCCGACGGTGCAGCAGGCTCCGCAATTGCGTTGTCAGGGGCGGAAACGCATCCTCCTCGCCTCCGGATCCGTGCTCGCGTCCACGCGCAGGCCTTGAGCGCGCGGGCCCGCTTTTCACCCCGCCCCCGCCTTCACCAGCCCCTCGCGCAGATGCTGCAGGTCCTCCTCCTGCGCATAGTGCATGGTCGCCAGAAAGGTCTCGATCTCGAAGCTCGGCGCCAGCGCCTTGACCTTGCCGATATGCGCGCCCGCCGCAATCGCGTCACCGCGCCAGCCGTGGCAGGCGGCGACGAAGGCGTGCTGGGTCTCGTCCATCGAGGTCAGGTGCATGAAGGCCTCGATCGCCTCGCCATATCGGCGCGCGGCGAAATGCGCCTTGCCGAGGTGGCTCCAGAAGCGTTCCGGGTGGTGCGGGTTGAGGCGCATCGCCTTCAGGATCCATTCCGCTCCCTCCTCCGGCCGGCCGAGCCAGGTCAAGAGTTCGCCCTGCTGCACCACGACGAGGTCGTAATTGGGGTTGAGGAACAGCGCCCGCTCCTGGTGATAGCGCGCCGTCGTCAGTTCGTTGGTGTTGACGTTGACGGCGGCAAGGATGCGATGCACGTCGGCGTCGTTGTCGTCGAGCGCAAGCGCCCGTTCGAGCTCGGCATTGACCTCGGCCCAGGTCGCCTCCTTGTCGGCACACCAGCCGTAGACCCAGGATTGCCCGAGGATGCAGGCCCGCCAGGCATGCGCGTGGGCATAGCCGGGATCGAGCGAAACGGCACGGTCGATCAACGCCTGCGCCTGCCTGTTGTCGTCGGCACTGCTGCGGTGATGCAGCACCTTGGCGGCAAGCGCACATTCGTAGGCCGCCATGTTGGCCGGCTTGGTGCGCGAAAGCTGGTCGCGCTGGGCTGCCTCCAGCCGACCGGGCACGGTCGCGGCGATCGCCGCCGTCACCTCGTCCTGAATGGCGAAGATGTCATCGAGCTGCCGGTCGTATTTGTCGGCCCAGATTTGTGCGTCGTTGACCGCGTCGATCAACTGGACGGTGACGCGCACCCGCTCGCCGATCTTGCGCACGCTGCCTTCCACCAGATATTGCGCCCCGAGGCTGGCGGCCACCTCGCGCACGTTGACCGACTGGTTCTTGTAGACAAAGGAGGAGTTGCGCGAGATGACGAAGAGCTCATGCCTTCGCGAAAGCTCGGTAATGATGTCCTCGGTCAGCCCGTCGGCGAAGAACTCCTGGTCGGGATCGCCGCTCATATTGTCGAAGGGCAAGACAACGATCGTCGGTTTGCAGACGCCCTTTTTCGCTTCGCCCCCCCCCGTCGAGGCCGGAAGGTCCAGACCCTCGAGACCGACGCGGTAGAGGCGCACCGGCCGGCTGATGTTCTTCAGCGTCTTCTCTCCGAGATCTTCGATCGGCAATTCCAGCCGGTCAGCCACTTGTGTCGCCACTGCTGCTGTCACGCAGATGCCGCCGACTTCGGCCAGCTGCTCGGCGCGCGCGGCAATGTTGACGCCGTCGCCGAAGATGTCGTCGTCCTCGAAGATGATGTCGCCAAGATTGATGCCGATGCGGAATTCGATCCGCCGGTCCTCCGGCACATCGGAGTTCCGCCTCTTCATGCGCTGCTGGATCTCGACCGCGCATTTGACCGCATCGGTCACGCTCTGGAATTCCACCAGCAGCCCGTCGCCGGTGGTCTTGATCAGCCGCCCCTTGTTCTTGGCGATCGCGGGATCGATGAGCTCGATGCGGTGGGTGCGGAGCCGCGCAAGCGTGCCCGCTTCGTCGGCCTCCATCAGCCTGGAGTAGCCGGCCATATCGGCCGCCAGCACTGCGGCTAATCTCTGCTCCATGGGCTTGCCAAACACGTTGAAAAGCGGCCCGTTCCGGATTTCCGGACCTAAGAGATATCCGATCCGATATTATCGCAGCCTGAAACGATCTCCTACCTAAATTAGCAAATGCAAAAACCAAAAGGGGACGCACATGCGCCGGCGCTCGGCAACGGGCGGTCCCGCGGGCCTTGGCGCATTCCTGCTTGACAATACTTGCCTTAGGCAACTAATTATCTGATCAAGGCAAATTCATAAAGGCATCCCATGTCTCCGCAGCAAATCGATGACCGCGCCCAGACGGTGCGGCGCTTCAACCGCTTTTACACCCGACTGATGGGCCTGCTGCACGAGCATCTGCTCGCCAGCGCCTTCTCGCTGACCGAAGTCCGCATTCTCTATGAGTTGGCGCATCGCTCCGGTCTGACGGCGAGCGACCTCTGCCGCGAACTCGGCCTCGATGCGGGATATCTCAGCCGCGTCATTACCGGCTTCGAGAAGAAGGGGCTGATCGAAAAGACCCGTTCGCCGGCCGACGGCCGGGTCACGCAACTCGAGCTGACGGACGCGGGGCGCGCGATCTTCCAGCCCCTGGAGGATGCGTCACAGCGCGAAGTCGTCGCCATGCTGGAAAAGCTTTCGGTGCCGGAACAGAAGCAGCTGGTGGGCGCCATGGGCGAGATCGAAAGCCTGCTTGCCGAGGAGCGCACGCCGGGCTTCATCCTGCGCGATCCGCAGCCGGGCGACATGGGCTGGGTGATCCACCGGCAGGGCGCGCTCTATGCGCAGGAATATGGCTGGACCACCGCGTTCGAAGCGCTGGTCGCCGAGATCGTCGTCAAATACATGCACGACTACGATCCGAAGTCGGATCGCTGCTGGATCGCCGAAAAAGACGGCAAGGTCGTCGGCTCGGTATTTCTCGTCCGCCACGATGAAACGACGGCGAAGCTGCGCCTGCTCTATGTCGAGCCCAGCGCCCGGGGCCTCGGCATCGGCCGTCGGCTGGTCGAGGAATGCATGCGCCACGCCCGCCTTCTGGGCTACCACCGCATGATCCTGTGGACCAATGCCGGCCTCGACGCCGCCCGCCACATCTATGAGAAGGCCGGCTTCGCGCTGATCGAGGAAGAACAACACCACAGCTTCGGCAAGGATCTCACCGGCCAGATTTTCGCGCGGGATCTGTAGGAACGGCAGGCACGCCATCCGCTGGAAGATCGAGAAGGCCTTTAAGGGGCGTCTTCCGCTGGCCTCGCAGGAAAGCGGCGGTCCGTCGGTCACGCCCCCCGACCACGTCGGGTTTCGGCACCAGGCTTATCGAATTCTCCGTGAGAAGCGAATTGGGCGCGCGCGTGGAACTGAACTATGCACCAAAGGGTTTGGCAGTAGAGATCGCTACGCCCCTGTCACCGGTCTCCAAAGACAGAGACTGGTTTCATGTCCAAGTCCGTGCTTCTCGTCGAGGATGAGTTCCTGATCGCCATGGACCTCGAGCTGCTGCTGGAAAGGCACGGCTGGCATGTCTTGGGACCCGCCGCGACGGTAAAGCAAGCCCTGCAGCTCTTGTGAAGCGCCGAGCCGGCGGTGGCCATTCTGGACGTTACCCTGAAAGACGGCACCGTGACGCCGGTGGCGGAGGCGCTTCGGGCGCAGAGCGTGCCCTTCGTGCTTGCCAGCGCCTATGAAAAGCCGGAGCAGGTCGGCGGAGAGGTTCTGGCGGGGGTAGTCAATGTCGGCAAGCCGGCGGATACGCGGGCGTTGCTGAGCGCTCTGGAGCAGGTGATGCAAACGTGATGCTTGCGCAGTCCGCGCCTGCCTTTGGCCGATAGCCCTCCAACCGCGAAGAAACGTCGATCCACCGCGGCGGCCACTGGAAAAGCCCGGGAGCCGACCGAGGTGCCGCGCTGGTGCTTTCACTCGGTAGCGGACGCCAGTTGTCGGCCGGTCGATATACCGGTGACGAGGCTGAACGTCCCTTCGCCGAGACGATAAAATCCATCCTGCGGCACCGGCAGCTCCAGCATTTCCCGCCTGGAGAGGCCGGCATAGACGCCGCGCAGCAACCGGCCGAACAGCCCATGGGAAATCGCGACCGTCGGCCGCCGGATATCCGCAAGCCAGCTTTCCGCCCGCGCACAGGCGGCATCGAAACTCTCCCCATCCGGCGAACGGAAATACCAGTCGAAGACATCGGAACCATCGAGTTTGCCCGGATACTCCATGTCGATCTCGAACTTGGTCATGCCATCCCAGCAGCCGACCGAAACCTCCATCAACCGCGCATCCTCGCGGCTCGCAAGCGGCAGCACCCGCTGCACCCTTTCGGCGGTTTCG
This sequence comes from Ensifer sp. ENS07, assembly GCF_014852185.1. Classification (NCBI taxonomy): domain Bacteria; kingdom Pseudomonadati; phylum Pseudomonadota; class Alphaproteobacteria; order Hyphomicrobiales; family Rhizobiaceae; genus Ensifer; species Ensifer sp. ENS07. The sequence continues at coordinate 572,435 of NZ_JACVBE010000002.1, forward strand.
CGGGTCCGTCCGAGCGGGCTGACATGCATCTCGAACGACGGCACCTCATCACCAATCTCGGCGCGAAGGAGGTTGGCGACAGCATCTGCCTGCTCGACGCCAAGCCTCGTCAGCGGCGAATCCAGCTGCCCCTGGAACCGACCGAGCGTGTTCCAGACGGTTTCGCCATGGCGGAGAAGATAGATCAAGAGCTGGCCTTTCCATGAGCCTGTGGCTGGCGCAGGCAGCTAGATCAGGTCGCCAAGACAATGTCGAGCACTGAGCTTGCGCTCCCGTCAGGCGATACGACGCTTTTCCAGGCCACCCCTCTCGCACAACACAAAGGATCGTGTTCAGTTTCAGCCGCAATCAAGGAAGGCATCGATGTCGCAACGGTACATATGGACGTTAGCTGCTCACATTGGGCGCAAGCTCCAGCGTGCCTCTTCCGGCGTCCGCTGAGCCGGAAATAGCGGCGAACTGTGCGCTTCTCCGCCATGAAGACGTCGCGGGTATCGCTGCTACGGTCTATCGATATGAGCGACAGATCCAAAAGGACTATAATGTCCGTGTCGAAATGTGGATTTCCAAGGAAACCGGGTTGCCGCTAAAATCCCATTTCAGGGCGCTGCCTCTCGATAACATCTCTGAGCGCCGTCTGACCTACACCTACGGCGATGACGTAAAGGCACCGATTTGAGACGGCAAAGCTGCAGCGGGAGGATCGTGAAGGTTGCCAAAACAATCGTTCACGATATCGCCTTTATCATCATCGCGTACATCGTGTTTCAGGTGGTTATGGCACTTGCGATCGTGCCGTCATTGCTTTGGGCTCAATGGACAAAGTGAAGCGCTTCCCCTTCAATCCACCGGATCCAAGATATCCGGCGTATCGTTCTTCGGCGAGCCGACCTTGCTGCCGATCTTCCACATCGTCATGAGCTCAGGCGGAAACGGCTTCATCAGGTCAGGGGCTTCCGGCTCCGGCGAAAGCCAGCGCTCGTAATCGTCGGGATGCAGGATGACAGGCATGCGGTCGTGGATGTCGGCCATCATCGCGTTGGCGTCGGTGGTGACGATCGCAAAGGTGCGGATATCCTCGTCGGTATCGGGGTTCCGCCAGCTCTCCCAGATGCCGGCAAGGCAGAACGGCTCGCCCGTTTTCATGGCGATTGCATAGGGCTGCTTGTCCTTGCCGGTCCCGTGAATGTCCTTCCATTCGAAGAAACCGTCGATCGGCACCAGGCAGCGCCGGCGCTGATAGGACGAGCGGAACTTGCTGGCGATCGTGTCGGAACGCACGTTGACGAGCGGCCTGCCCGCTTTCGGGTCCTTGGTCCAGCTCGGGATCAGGCCCCAGCGGGCCGAGACGAAGACCGGACCGAAGAGATCGGGATCGCGGATCACGTCGCGGATGATGATCGGATAGGTGAGCGTCGGCGCACCGTTATAGCGCGGAAACTGGTTGGCGATCGTCTCGACGCCGCCACGCTCGGCAAAGCCGAAGGCGCGCAGCAACCCCTCCAGATTGGTCTTCAGATAGACGCGTCCGCACATGGTGGCTCCTTCCGCCCGCGGCTGCATGCATAGCTATGGCTCCGCCGGAATGCGTCAACACCGTCACTTTGCAAGTACGGCATTTGCAAGCGCTACGGCATCTTCTCCACGTCGGGCAGCTTCCAGCTTTTCTCGAACAGCGGCTTTTCCGGGCCGTAGAGCCTGAAAAGCAGTTCGAACTTGCGGGCGGGGTCGACGGGCACGAAGTTCGCCTCCTTGCCCGCAGGCGCCTTGGCGCCGAAATAGACGTCGACCGAGCCGTCGGCATTTTTCTTCACCCCCTCGCCGATCGAGGCGACGCTCGCCTTGTCCATGTTGCGGATCAGCGCATGGGTCTCGCGGTCGTAGGCGGTCACCGACCAGTACTGCTCGACCGGCGCATCCTTCGGCACGACGAGGCGGTAGTTAGCGCCGCCGTTGAAGGAATTGCCGTCCTTGTCCTTGTTGGCCATCAGGTAGAACTGCGCCGTGCCCAGCCGCTTGATGCCGGTGAAGCCGAGCGTATAGGTCACGCCTCGGGCATCGACCGGATAGAGACCGGGATCGGCATAGGCCTCCGAGGCGGCCTTCACCATGTCCGGCAGCCCGGCGGGGAACCAGCGGATGCCCTCGTTGATGACAGGAAAGCCGGCGTCATAGCGCGCCGAAAGCTCGGCTCTGGCTTCGGCCGCCGCCTTGTCGAGCAGCGCCTTGGTTTCGGCGCTTGGCTGGAAGGGCTTGCCCTTCTCGATGCCGAGCGTCTTCAGCTGGTCGATCATCACCCGGTCGCGCTCAAGCCACGGCTCGGTCTGGACGACCCGGTTCAGATTGTCGAAGAAGCTGGCGTCGAAGCGGATGGTGCTGTCGAACAGCACGTCATAGGCGTCGGTAAAGACGGTTTCCGGCGGCTTGTCGGTCACCGGCATCGGGTAGATCTTGATCTTCTTGCCATAGGCCACCGATTTTTCGATATCGGCGTCGGCATGGCTCTTCAGGTTGGAACGCAGCAGCGCAAATCCGGTAAAGGTGTCCGAGCGAAGCGGAATGAAGCCCTCCGGCACCTCGCCCATGTAATCCGGCGGCAGGATCAGGTACTTGCCGCCCTTGCCCTCGTCGGCGCCATGCGGGCCGGCATCTTCGAGCGGCATCTGCCAGGCGTTGACGATGTTGCCGGCGATCGATCCGCCCTCGGCCGGTGGGATCTCGATGACGATGGGCCCGTCCTTCACGTTCCAGAAGGACATGAAATAGATCGAATCCGGGTTCGGCGTCAGCGTCTGGTTCTTCCAGTTGACCGGGCGAGACCAGTAGACGACTTCGTTGACCCTGGCCTTCGTCGTCGAAAGCATCGTCTGCAGCATCAGGTCGGCATTGACCGCCGGCATGCCCCAGATCACCGCCTCCGTCGCCCGGCGGGCGATCGCGCGGTCCCGGAGTTCGGCCGGCAACATATCCTGCGCCGCGACGTTCGTCGCGCCGGCCAGAAGCACCACGCCTGTGAGTATAAATCGCAGCATGCCGAATCTCCCTCATACGCCGCGGCCGGCGGCCTTGAAATCTCTCGACCGCCGCTGCCTCGCAAACTCCATTGCGGGCCACCAATGCGAAATTTAGTGCGAATGCATGCCGAGCAGTAGACCCGTTGCGTGCGACGCGCGGAAGTACGTTACGGTTACAGCCGCAAACACAAACGGCGGCGATCGGCCGGCGCATCACCGCATCCTCATCCCCTTCGAAAAACACCGCGTCACTTGACATCGGACCAAAATAGGTAGATCGGTCTACCTAATAGATTGGAGAAAGCGATGAGCGACAAGGCGCCGGCGCGCGAGCGGCTTTTGAAGGCGGCAGCCGAACTGTTCTACCGGGATGGGGTCGGCGCCACGGGCATCGATGCGATCACCGCGCATGCGGGCGTCGCCAAGATGAGCCTCTACAACAACTTCTCGTCCAAGACCGATCTGGTGAACGCCTATATCGAGGCGCGCCACCGGGAATGGCAGGAGCTTTACCGCGAGCGCCTGGCCCATGCGGCAACGCCGAGAGACCGTGTACTGGCGATATTCGACAGCTATGTCGACCACGCTGAAATGGCCTATTCCTGGGGCTTCCGCGGCTGCGGGCTCCTGAATGCCGCAGCCGAGCTTTCGGTCGGCGATCCCGCCCGCGACATCGTCGCCTCGCAGAAGGACGAGGTGGAAACGCTCTTCAAGCAATATCTCGCCGAGATGAAGCCCGACGCGGGTGCCGCCATCGACGAGACGGCGGAGCACCTCTCCTTCCTGCTCGAGGGCGCGATGTCGCGTGCCGGGCTCGACGGACATGACGCACGGCTGAAGACCGCGCGCCGGATCGCCATCTCGATCATGGACCAGCTATGACCTCCCGAAATTCCGCTTCTCTCGTCGGCTTTGCCTGCGTGCTCACCGCCTCCGCGCTCTGGGGCACGACCGGCACCACCGCCACCTTTGCTTCAGGGGTCAGCCCGCTTGGCATCGGCGCCGTCGCCATGGGCCTCGGCGGCCTGCTCCTGGCGCTGACGGCGCTGCATTCGATCGTCAAAAGCAGGGCGAAGATCGCCGCGCAGTGGCCGATGCTGATCCTCGGCTCGCTCTCGGTCGCGATCTATCCGCTCGCCTTCTACTCTTCCATGCATCTCGCCGGCGTCGCCATTGGCACCGTCATCTCCATCGGCTCGGCGCCACTCGCCGCTTCGCTGATCGAGCGCATCTTCGACGGTCAGAAGCTCACCACTCGCTGGTTGCTGGGTGCCGCCGCCGGCCTTGGCGGCGCCGTGCTTCTCACCTTTTCGGAAAGCCACGGCAGCGCCGGTGCTGCCGACGCGACGGCCGTCCTCTACGGCATCCTGCTCGGCCTCGTCTCCGGCCTGCTCTACGCGCTCTATTCCTGGGTCGCGCGGCGGCTGATGCAGGCGGGCATTCCGCCACGCGCCGCCATGGGCTCGATCTTCGGTGTCGGCGGCACTCTGCTGTTGCCGGTGCTCGCCTTCACCGGCGCGCCGCTTTTAGCGTCGTGGACCAATGTCGCCGTCGGTATCTACATGGCGCTGGTGCCGGTGCTGGTCGCTTACGTGCTCTTCGCCTATGGCCTCGCGCGCGTGTCGGCCACCATGGCGACCACGCTGTCGCTGCTTGAACCGGTCATCGCCGCCGTGCTGGCCGTCGTCATCGTCGGCGAGCGCCTGCCGGCCGAGGGCTGGGCGGGCATCGGGCTGATCGTCGGCTCGCTCTTCATCCTTACCCTGCCGATGCCGGGCCGGCGCCGCCGCGCCGAACGCCCGCGATCCGCCGCCGCCATCGACGCGGCCCTCCCCAGCCGCTAGAGCCGGAACCCTTGATATGAGCGACGTCGCTGCGCTGCCTTCCCGCCAGCCAAACCGGATGTGGGCCGTCGTCATCCTGATCCTGCTCGAGGCCGCGCTGGTGATCTCCTGGAGCGCCGGCTTCGTCGGCATCCGCTTCGCCATCGATCACGCGCCGCTCTTCCTGATCCTCTTCTGGCGCAGCCTCGTCTCCGGTCTCATACTGCTGCCCTTCGCCCTGACGGTCGGGCCAAAGATCCGGTTGCAGGACGCCGTGCCGCAGATGCTCTTCGGCGCGCTTGCCATGTCCGGCTATCTCGCGGGCTTTGCGCTGGCGATCTCCTATGGCGTGCCCACTGGCCTCGTGGCGCTGATCACCGACATGCTGCCGCTTGCCGTCGCCATCCTCTCCTGGCCGGTCCTCGGCCAGGCCTTGACCGCCCGCCAATGGCTCGGCTCCTTAATCGGGCTGACCGGTGTCTTGATCGCCTCCGGCTGGTCGCTCGATATCGGCAACGTTCCGCTCTGGGCCTATGGCCTGCCGGTTCTCGGCACCCTGTCGCTGGCGCTGGCGACCCTGCTGCAGAAGCGCAGCCCGGCGGGCGCCATGCCGGTGCATCAAAGCCTCTCGATCCAGTGCCTGTCGGCGGCAGCGATCTTCGCGCTCTTTGCCTGGCATGAGGGCAGCGTTCTGCCGGTGCTCGATCCGGGCTTTGTCGGCGGTATCCTCTGGCTCGTTTTCGTCGCCACCTTCGGCGCCTGGAGCCTCTATTATCTGGCGCTGAAAAAATCCTCGCCCGCCCGCGTCACCGTCATCCTCTATTTGAGCCCGCCCGTGACGATGATCTGGGCCTTTATCATGTTCGGCGAGCCCCTCTCCTGGGCCATGGCCGCCGGCCTCGTCGTCTCGCTCATCGGCATCGTCATCGTCGCGAGGGCACGGCAGCCGGCCCGGGGGCAAAGTCCGGAGCACGTCTAGGAAAGCCATCCACTGACCGCTTGCATCTTGTGGTGGTGTCTGCGACAGCTTCGCCCAAACCACCGGGGGACAGCGACCATGAGCTTTTCCGAAGTCAAACCACGTCACGTGCTCTGCCTGCTCGGCGGAGAACGCCCCTTCTCCATGCTTTGCGAGATGATCCAGTCGGCGATCGAGAGTCTCGCGCCAGGCTTCGAGATCGACGACACCTTTTCCGAGGACGCCCCGGACGACCGAATGCCGATGTCCTTCGAGGTCTGCCGGGATCGCGTCAAGAAGGGTGCCTGGACCGAAGCCGACGAAGAGGCCGTCAGCGACCATCGCTCGGTCATCTATGTGCTCGGCCCGCCGATGACGGCAGACGATGCGGTCAAACATTCAGCCATCGCACTTCGGCTGGTCGCCCACACCCTCGATAACGGCATCGTCGCCGCCAAGGGCGAGAGCGCCGGCGTCGCCCACGGCGTTGAGAGGTGGAAAGAGCTTGCTCGCGACGCCGAAGGCCAAACAGGCGCTGCACTTGCCCGCCCCTGCCGCCTCGCCTTTGCCAAGCGGCCGATCGGCACCGACGAACATCTCTACAGCATCGGCTTCCATCTGGTCGGGATACCCGAAGTCTACGCGCCGAAAACCCTCTCCGACGACGAACTGGCCTTGAGCGCGTTGATCGACACCGTTGCCGACGAAGTCTTCAGCGACGGCGTCGAGACGGTGCTGAAGCACCGCGGCGCCCAATTGCTGCCCGTCGACGCCTATGACGAGGACGAGTTCAAGTACAATCCCTTTGGGGCCATCCATCTGGCGTCATAGATTCGAACCGCCCCAGCAATGAAGGTACTTATGCCAGCGTCAGATCGCGAGAAACGACTGCTCCTCAGCGTGCAACGCGCCATGCTCGGAACAGTCCCGCCGACGATATCGGCCGTAACGTGCGGCTGGAACAACGACAATATCGTCCTCGAGTTCTTAGTAGCTTTTGACGATGAAGATCGAGAACGTTGTGAAGTTGTTGCAACTGAGGTGGTCGCGGATTTCAGCTATGAAACGATAACGTCTGTCTTCACGGTACAAGCTCCCGGCGGACCGAAGACCCCAGTCGAAGAGCGGTGGTGGGCATACCGGCGATCTTAGCCGAATGCGCTGACAACAGGAGTGGCACCTCGTCAGGCAAGCCTCTGTCGCTTGGCACTTTTAGGCGTGAGCTAGAGGTACCGCTTGCATCGTACTTCGATTCGTAATAATTGAAGTTACATGAAAAAAGACAGCCGCCTTTCCTCCGTCCTGCACGCGCTCCTGCACATGGCCGAGCGCGGCGAGCCCTTGACCTCGGACGAGCTTGCCATGTGCATGCGCACCAATCCGGTGGTCGTACGCCGCACCATGGGTTTCCTGCGCGATGCCGGCATCGTTTCCTCCGCCCGCGGCCATGCGGGCGGCTGGGCGATCACTGCCGATCTCAAGACCGTGACGCTCAGGCAGTTGCACGAAACACTCGGCGAACCCGCGATCTTTGCCATCGGCAACCGGCAGGAAATGCCGGAATGCCTCGTCGAACAGGCGGTCAACGCCGCCCTCGATACCGCCTTTGCGGAGGCCGAGGCGCTGCTGCTCGACCGCTTCGCCCACGTGACCCTTGCCGACCTAGCCGAGGACTTTGCCCGGCGGCACCGGCTCCGATCGCACTGACAGCAGCCAATCGATCCGTCCTGACGTGATCGATCCCGACACATCCGATTACACCGGGACCGCATAAGCGGTTTCCGGCCGGAACCCTATTGCCCAAAGCCCGGGTCGAGACACTGGTTCAAGAAACCGGTGGGCTGGCCTGCGCCCAACCGAAAGGAAGACCCATGCAACAGGACGTCATCATCATCGGCGGCAGTTATGCCGGCATGGCCGCCGCCCTCCAGCTCCTGCGCGCCCGCCGGCGCGTGACGATCATCGACGAGGGCATTCGCCGCAACCGTTTTGCCAGCCATTCCCATGGCTTCCTCGGTCAGGACGGCATCGACCCGTCAGAGATTGCCGCAACCGCGCGGGCGCAGCTCTCCAAATACCCCACGCTCACCTGGATCGACGGCCGTGCCGAGAAAGCCAGCGGCAAGCAGGATGCCTTCGTCGTTACCCCCGCTGACGGCGCCTCCTTCGAAGGCCGGCGCCTGCTCTTTGCAACCGGCGTCAAGGACGGCCTGCCGCAGATCGAGGGGCTGACCGAGCGCTGGGGCAAGAGCGCCTTCCATTGCCCCTATTGCCACGGCTACGAGCTGAACCAGGGCGAGATCGCCGTAATCGCGGCAAGCCCCATGTCGATCCACCAGGCGCAGCTCATTCCGGAATGGGGCAAGGTGACCTTCTTCACCAATGGCGCCATCACCCTCGACGCCGAAGGCCGTGCCGATCTCGTCAGGCGCGGCGTAACCATCGACGAAACCCCGGTCGCACGGCTCGAAGGCCATGCCGACGTGGTGCTGACGGATGGCCGCCGCCTGCCCTTCGCAGGCCTTTTCGTCGCCACCCGCACCACGCCCTCATGCGACATCGCCGAGCGCTTCGGCTGCGAGATCGAGGAGACCCCGATGGGCCTGCAGATCCGGGCGACGGCCGCCAAGGAAACCACCATTCCCGGCGCCTATGCCTGCGGCGACGTCGGCCGCGTTCCCCACTCCGTCTCGCTTGCCGTCGGCGACGGCGCCTGGGCCGGCGCGCAACTGCACCGCTCGCTGGTGTTCGGATAGAAGGCACACCGAGCAAGGACGCTGGCATGAAGGAATACCGGACGGACGCAACCGCTTTGCGCCGTTCGGCTTCCAGCCTTGCCAAATCGACGGCCTCTGTGCTTCGTTCGCTGCAAACGCGAGTTGGAGCCGCCATCGATGCCCATTGCCCTCACCTGCTTTCAGGGTCGCGCCGGCGATCACAACGACCTCGGCATTCCCGGCGCGAAGTCCGTTGCCGCCCATCTCGCCCGAAAACTCGGCCTCGAAACGGTCACGGTCGGAGATCCGGAACCGGCGCTGAACGGCCACTGGACGGTCGAGCTCGAAGCCGCGACGCCGGCTCTGAAGCGCATGCGAGATCGCTTCGATGTGATCTACGCCGAGGGATCGTTTTCGCTGGCAGCGACCAGCCGCTGTGCCGTCTCGCTCGCAACCCTGCCTGCCCTTGCGAGGCACCACGGCAATGCGGTCGTCGTCTGGTTCGACGCCCATGGCGACCTCAATACGCCCGAGGCCAGCAGCACCGGCTATCTCGGCGGGCTGGCGCTGTCCGGGCCCTGCGGCCTCTGGCAGTCCGGTCTGGGCGGCGGGCTTTCCATCGAAAATATCGTGCTCGTCGGCCAGCGGGACCTCGATCCCTTCGAGGCCGAACTCATCGAGGCGAAGCGCATTCCGCATATTCGTCCCGGTGCCAATCTCCCGCAAAGGCTGGCCGAAGCCGTCGCCGGCCGTCCGGTCTATATCCACCTCGACTGCGACGTGCTGAACCCCGGCATCGTGCCCACCGACTACCAGCATGAAAACGGGCTGTCGCTCGATGACCTGCGTGCAGCCTGTGCGGTCCTTGCCAGGAGCGAAGTCGTCGGGCTTGAAATCGCCGAGTTTCAGAATGTTTGGGAGGAAGGCGGCGATCCGGTTTCGCCCGAACCGCTGATCGAGGCGCTGGAACCGCTTTTGCAGAAGCTGCGCCGCTGACCTGACCAGAGCCTGCCGGCAGGTTTGCCTAACCGCAGGGGGCTCAGCCGGCCAATCCATCGGCGGCGGACCCCGCATTGCGCTAGGTCGGTTTGGGCGTAGCATGGATATCCCGCTCGCCTTCGGTATCGGCTGCCATGAAGCTCGGATCGATCCTTCTTGCCTACGTCTGCCTTTTCTGCGGGAGTGCTTCCGCCGAACCGCTCCGGGTCGATCTCGAACTGGTGCTCGCCGTCGACGTTTCCTATTCCATGGAACTCGACGAGCAGCGGCTGCAGCGGCAGGGCTATGTCGCGGCCTTCCTGGAGCCCGCCCTCATCGAGGCGATCGAGAATGGTCCCGTCGGCCGCATCGCCGTCACCTATGTCGAATGGGGCGGCTCGGCGGTGCAGGTCACGCCCTGGACGCTGATCGACGGCCGCGGCACGGCCTCGCAATATTCCGAGCTGCTGCGGCGGCAGCCGATCCGGCGGATCGCCTTCACCTCGATCTCCAACACGCTGGCCTTCACCCGACGGCTGTTCGACTACAGCCCCTTTGAGGGCAGCCGCCGCGTCATCGACATCTCGGGCGACGGTCCCAACAATTCCGGCGTCCCCGCCCCTGTCGCCCGCAATTCCACCGTTGCCCGCGGCATCACCATCGACGGCCTGCCGATCATGCTGAAGACCCACGTCGCCTGGGACTCCGCCGCGATCCCCGATCTCGACGCCTATTACCGCGAATGCGTGATCGGCGGCGACGGCGCCTTTCTGGTGAAGGTGACGGACAGCGGCGAGTTCGCCCGCGCCATCCTGCGCAAGCTGATCATCGAAATCTCCGGCCTGGAGATAAGCCGCCTGTCGCCCGAAACGGTGCGCGCAGCCCGGTTCGGTGAGGGCTACAATTGCTTCATCGGCGAAGAAATGCAGGAGCGGATGATCGGGCGGTAGGGCAGGTCTGCCGCCCCATCCACAGCCGACAACGAAGAAGCCGTTGACTCTAATTAGGCGCCTTATTATCTGTCGCCTTATGACAATGCTGGAACAAAAACACCGGGCCATGTTGCAGGAAGCCGAGCGTCGTGCGGTCGCCGAGACCGGCAACATGCGCGCCTGCTTCGAACTGCTGGCGCTGTCAGGCGCGATCGACCGGGATTGCGCCGCAAGACTGGCGCCCCACCGGCTGTCGGAAGGCAAGTTCGTTATCCTCTTCCTGCTCAACGATCAACCCGAGGGCCTGTCGCCGCATGAGCTTGCCGATCGCGCGGGCGTGACGCGCGCCACCATCACCGGGCTCCTCGACGGCCTGGAGCGCGATCGCTTCGTCGAGCGCCGCTCGGGCCTTAATGACCGGCGCAAGATCGCGGTAATGCTCACCGAAACCGGCCGCAGGACTGCCCGCGATCTGCTGGGCGAACACAGCGCCTGGATCGCCTCGCTGTTTGCCGGTTTCAGCGCCGATGAACACCAGACGTTCCACCGGCTGCTCAAGCGCATCTGGCAAAATCTGGAGACTGGCGCCACGCCCAAGAACACGCCGGAAACACAGGCGTGAGCGAGAGCAAGACCAAGAAACGCGGCGCCAGCGGCATTGGCGCCGAGCGCCTGGCGCAGCTGAACGCCGGAGCGCAAGCCATCACCTTGACCGAATGCCTCGCGGTCGACTTCGCAGCGCTGATGGGCAACATCGTGCCCGGCATCGACGACGATGCCCTTGCCGAGATGACATCGGCCGCGTCGGCCGGCATCTCCCGGCGCATGCCGCTTGCCGCCCGGCTGATCGGAGAGCGCCTCGGCCCCTCGACTTTCGAGACGCTCAAGCAGCATTCCTCGGACACGGTGCGCGGCTGGGCCTGTTTCGTGGTGGCGGCCGGAGAAAACATGACCCTCGCCGAGCGGCTGGCCGCGATCCGGCCGCTGGCCGACGATAGCCATTTCGGTGTTCGCGAATGGGCCTGGATCGCCGTTCGCCCGCATCTCGCGGCCGATCTGGATCAAGCGATCGCCCTGCTGGCGGCCGAGTGGACATCAGATCCATCCGAACGCATCCGCCGTTTCGCCTCGGAATCCATCCGCCCGCGCGGCGTCTGGTGCGCCCACATCACCGCGCTCAAGCAGGAGCCCGAACGCGCGCTGCCCGTGCTCGAGCCGTTGCGCGCCGATCCCTCACCTTACGTGCAGGATTCGGTCGGCAACTGGCTGAACGATGCGGCCAAGGATCGGCCCGAGTGGGTCCAGGCGCTGGCGGCACGCTGGTCCGCCGAAAGCTCAGGACCCGCGACATCGCGCATCTGTCGCCGCGCGCTTCGATCCATCCCCACCAGATCCAGTTCCGGAAACGCTTGAGAGCGCCCGGAATGGCATAACCTCAGACTGACAACAAGAAAGCAGACTATGCCTCACTACCTGACCGAACTTTACAGCGCCAAGCCGGCGTGGCTCGCCCTTCCCCGTCAGGGGCGCCAGCAGTTCCTGGCCGCGATCGGCTCCGCCATGCCGGGCCTGTCGGCGCTCGGCGTCGAGCTCATCACCTTCGGCAAGGTCGACCAGTCGAAGCTGCATGCGGCATCGCAGACCTTCTTCGCCGTCTGGCGCTGCCCGGACGCGACAGCACTCGAAGCCCTCGTCGCCGGCATCGCCCAATCCGGCTGGCACGAATATTTCGACACGATCAACGCCGCCGGTCGGGGCACCGACCTCGCCGGCCACCTCGCCGAGCTCGGCGCGGCCGCCTGAGCCCCACGCTATCCGGCCCCCTCAGGTCACGCTCGGCTTGGGGGGCTGTAGAACACGATCTCCGGATCGTTCTCGTCGAGATTGTCGATGTAGCCGCTCGGCCGGAACCCGGCCTTGACCAACAGGTCCTGCATCGGACGGTTCGACATGTTGGTCGAGCTGAAGAGTTTCGCGCCCGACGACATGGATTGAAAGTGAGCGATCAGCGTCCCAGCCAGACCACGCCGGCGCCAGGACGTCCCCACCATCAGCATTTCGATGAAGGCCTGGCCAAAGAAGTGGTGGGTCAGCACGCCATAGGCGGCAGCCTCCCCCTCGATCTCGATGAGATGGCAGCAGCCCTGCTGGATCCAGTCGGCAATGTCGGCGCGTCGCTTCAGATCGTCGGCCGCAACGCTGTCGATCGCGCAAAGCGCCGGATGGTCGTCCTTGACCGCAGGTCGAATTCGCATGGTTCAGCTCCCGGCAGATTTGGCGGGAAACTAGGATGTGGTGTCGCTGGGCGCAATCGCGAAAGCGCTATCTCAACTGCCCCTCTCACGGCGGCAAGACGAAGTTGCCACCGGACCTCAAGGCGACGGCGCGGTGTCTGAAAATCCCCGCCGCGTCCACTGAAAATCCACGACGTCCCCTGTTATGTACCGGATCGCTCACTGCCCGAGCCCGATGTTCTTCGGCGGATATTTTTTGAAGGTGGCGGCATGCGCCTTCATCTCGGCCAGCATCGAGGCGAGGAAGGCGTTCATCCGGTGGCCGACGGGATATTCCTCCTTCGGATCGATGTAGAGATTGAACAGCCAGGGCGCGAGGCCGACGTCGCTCACCGTCGTCATGTCGATGTTCAGCCACTGGGCCTTGGTTTCCACCACCTTCACGTGGATCTTGTACTCGTACATGCGCATCGCCATCAGGTTCTGCTCGTTCCAGACGAACACCTTCTCGCGGTTCGAACGGCCGTCGTCGGCAAGCAGGAACGAGGTCTGGTCGATGCCGTCGATGTAGCGGTCGACCGGCACGTTGTCTCTGATGCCGCCAAGGCTCAGCGACGTGTTGAAGAGGTCCATCAGGTCGAAGAGCTCGTCGCTTTCGCGGCCGGGCTTGATCATGCCCTTCCAGTAGGCGATCGCCGGGATGCGGATGCCGCCCTCCCAGGCCGATCCCTTGGCGCCGCGAAACGGCGTATAGCCGCTGTCCGGCCAGCTATCGAGCTGCGGGCCGTTGTCGGAGGTGACGAAGATGAAGGTATTGTCCAGGACGCCGGCCTGATCGAGCGCGTCGACGATCTCGCCGATATAGGCATCCACCTCCACCACGTCGTCCTTGTAGGGGTACTTGCTGCCGCTCTTGCCTTCGAAGGCCTTGGAGGCGAAATTGTCGGCGTGCACTTTCATGAAGCAGTGTTCGAGGAAGAACGGCGCCGTTCCCGACGCAAGCTCCTTGATCTTCTTCACCGTGAATTCCTTGAGCATCCGATCGCCTTCGGCCATCTTCTCGATGCTGTCGATCTCTTCGACTTGGCTGACTGGCCCGCCCTTTACCGCCTGTACCAGCGCCGTGCTCGATCCGGTCTTCCTCAGCATCGCCAGCCGCTCGGGGTTCAGCACCAGATCGGGGTAACGCCGCTTGTCGACCCCTTGGGTGATTTCCTTCTCGGCCTCGTAGAAGCCGTAGAATTCATCAAACCCGACCTCGTGCGGCCGCATGCCTTCGCTTTCGCCCACATGCCACTTGCCCGAGAGCACGGTCTTGTACCCTGCCCCACCAAGCAGCGTCGGCAGGGAAATCTCGTCGGCCCAGGGGTTCTTGGTGATCTTGTCGCCGGCAAGGATCGGCCGCGTCAGGCCGGTGCGAACCGGCAACCGGCCCGTCAGGATCGCCGAGCGCGTCGGGGTGCAGGTGGGTTGCGAATAGGCCGAGGTGAGCCTCAGGCCCTCGCGCGCCAACCTGTCCATGTTAGGTGTCGCAGCGCCGATCGCAGCACCTCCGCCATAGGCGCCGGGATCGCCATAGCCCATGTCATCAACCACGAGCCAGACGATGTTCGGCCTCTTGCCCAGCCTGGCATAAAGCGTATCGAGCTTCTGTTGCGCCGCGGACTGCTGGTCGGCATGGATCAGCGCTGGCTCCTGCGCCTCGCTCGTGCGTATGGCCTGAGTCAGCACCGATTGTGCCGGCGCCACTGTCGGCAACGCCACCAGGATCGCCGTGTGTAGGGCAAGGGCACGCAGACTCCGCAGGCACATCGCACGCTCCTTTTTGCGATCGAACGCAAGGAATTACGCAAGGGATGCCGCCGGACCTTGACCCGCGGCAAGAGGTGGCGGCCTTTTTACAAGCCGCCGGCGCTTTGCGTCCCGCCGCCAGCGGTCGCCGGCGGCGGAGTCTTTCCGCTCTTTACCGCGGCGCCAGGCTTTCCAGTTCGCCCAGCCGCTTCATCGCTGCCTGCTGCGCAAGCCAGCCATAGTTGATGCCGCTGGCGTTCAGCGTGCTGCCGGCCTGGTACGGATAATCGTTGAAGTCGGCGAAGAACTCCTTGATCTTGCCCTGGATCGGCACCAGCAGCCACATGTTGCGGGCGAGGAACTCGATCGCCCCGCCGCCGTCTTCCATGCCGCGCTCGTAGGGGTCCATGCGCAGGTTGGCGATTACGGCCCAGCTCGGCACCTCACGGGTGGCGGTGGCGATGTTGCCGTGGCTCGCCTGGGCGAAGCTCAGCTTCCAGTCGTTCCAGCGGATAGCGTTGAGGTTGCCGCCCTGGTCGAAGTAGTAGACCGAGTCACGCGGCGGCTCCTTCGCCTCGCCCTTCAACAGCCCCGTCAGGTCGTAGCCGTCGAGATGCACCTTGAAGGTCTTCGACGTGCCCTTGAAGCCCTTCTTCATCTCTTCCTTGACGTCGGCGATGCCGGCGGCGGTCGCAAAGGTCGGCAGCCAGTCCATCAGCGTCACCGGGTCGTTGATCTGCGTGCCCGGCTTTACCACGCCCGGCCAACGCACCATCATCGGAATGCGGAAACCGCCTTCCCAGGTCGTGCCTTTCTCGCCGTGGAACATCGTCTGCGCGCCGTCCGGCCACAGCGCCAGTTCCGCGCCGTTGTCGGTGGTGTAGAGCACGATGGTGTTGTCGGCGATGCCGAGATCGTCGAGCTGTTTCAGGAGCTGGCCGACGTGACCGTCATGCTCCACCATGCCGTCGGCATGGATGCCCTTGCCGGTCTTGCCGAGCGAGTCCGGCTTCAGGTGGGTGAAGACATGCATGCGGGTCGAGTTGAACCAGCAGAAGAACGGTTTGTCGGCCTTCACCTGCCGGTCGATGTAATCCTTGGCAGCCGTCAGGAATTCCTCGTCGATCGTTTCCATGCGCTTGGTGTTGAGCGCGCCGGTGTCCTCGATCTTGCCGTCGGCGCTCGACTTGATGACGCCGCGCGGGCCGAACTTCTTCTTGAACTCCGGGTCCTTCGGATAGAAGTAGCCTTCCGGCTCTTCCTCGGCGTTGAGGTGGTAGAGGTTGCCGAAGAACTCGTCGAAGCCGTGTTTGGTCGGCAGATGCTCGTCGCGGTCGCCGAGGTGGTTCTTGCCGAACTGGCCGGTCGAATAGCCCTTGGTCTTCAACACGTCGGCGATTGTCGGCATCCAGTCCTGGATGCCGTGCGGGTCGCCCGGCATGCCGATCGTCAAGAGCCCGGTGCGGAAAGGCTCCTGGCCGAGGATGAAGGAGGCGCGGCCCGCCGTACAACTGTTCTGGCCGTAGCTGTCGGTAAAGATCGCGCCTTCGGCGGCGATACGGTCGATGTTGGGCGTGCGATAGCCCATCAGCCCCATCGTGTAGGCGCTGATCTGCGGAATGCCGATATCGTCGCCGAAGATGACGAGGATGTTCGGCGGCTTGCCGCTCGCGGAAGAAGAGGATTGCGCCTTGGCCGGGCTTACCGAAGCAGCGCCTGCCACCAGCGACGCGGCTGCAAAAATTGTTCCACTGAGAAGGAGATCGCGGCGGCTGACATCCGTTACCCCATTCTCGGCCATCGCTGGCGCAGCCTTGTTATCGTCATGCATGCTCATCGTACTCTCCTAGTTAAGGCGATCGGAAATGCACTGCTGTCGAGGACCGGGCGGATGATGCGCGTGCGGGGGTGGGTGTCCAAGTACGTAACAGTTACGATGTGCCGGCTCGCAACCGTTACTGCGACGCGCGACGCGGGCAATCCGTTGCAAGGCCGGGTAGAACAGCACTGGCAAAACTCACCCAGCGTAACCTCTGACAGATTGACGCAATCGCCCCTTTGGCCTCTGGCGCGACGCCCCCGCATGCCTATATGCAAGACGCCAAAGATAAGGGCCTGGGCCTGAGACATGGGCATCGAGACATGGGCATTGAGACAGGGACATCGGGATGGACGACAACGACTTGCAGGGCCGCGCCGCTCATGTCGCAGCAATCCGCGAACGAGCGGAAGCCGAGATGAAGGCGATCGGCATCGATGCGGCCTTCATCGATCGTCTCGTCGAGACCTTCTACGCCCGCGTGCTCGCCCATCCCGAACTCGGCCCCGCCTTCGACGCCAGGCTTTCCAGCCGCTGGCCGGAGCACATGGACAAGATGAAGAGCTTCTGGTCGGCCGTCGCCTTCCGCAACGGCGCCTATGGCGGCAAGCCGGTGCAGGCGCATGTCGGCGTCGCCAACATGACGCCGGATCTCTTTCCGAAATGGCTTGATCTCTTTTCCACGACGCTCGACGACATCGCCCCGAACGGCGAGGCCAAGGCCTGGTTCATGGCCACGGCCGAACGCATCGCCCGCAGCCTGACGCTTTCGCTGTTCTACAATCCGGCGATGGACGATCCGGCGCTGAAGCGCGGGTAATTGCCGCGGCCTTTACGCCCGATGCCGAAGACGGGCGTCAGGGTCAGGAACAGCGCAGCCGTGCTCGCCGGCAGGCGCTTGAGGCCGATCAGGTAGAGCCAGAAGGCAAGCGCGTACTGGACGATGCCGGAGATCAGGGCGAGCGCCAGCATGCCCGCCCCCGCGGCGGCAAGGTCCTTGCCGATCGCCTGAGGCGTGACCCAGGCGAACAGGAAGAGCAATCAGACAACACGACCTGCCCCCTTGGGTCAGAGCGAGCGGCCTGCAAACAAAATCTCCTCGGCCTCGTCGACCGACATCGCAAAGACCCGCTTGCCCAGTTCGAAGCTGAAACCGCCCCGGGCAAAGGCGGAGAGCTCCTTGGCCGTACGCTTCTCGTCGAGCGCCGCCTTGCGGAACGGCCCGAAGGCGCGCTTTCGCGCCAAGACGACGGCCGCATAGAGATCGTCGGCTTCCGCCACCGCCGCAGCGACGGCGTCCCGCGCGACGCCCTTTTCCGACAGCTTCTGGGCGATCGCCCGCTTCGACTTGCCGCCGCGCATGGCCGAGCGGGTCTTGATCTCGGCATAAGCTTTGTCGTTGAGCGCGCCATTGTCATAGGCAAAGGTCACGGCCGCAGCCGCCAGCAGCTCCACCTGGTTCACGCTGATATCCTCGAACTTCTCCCGCGCCTTGCGCGAGATGGCGTCGAAGAGCTGCTTTTCCGTCAGCATCTGCCGCGCCAGCCGATAGGCCGCTGAATTGCGCGCCCAGGCATACATGCGCGGCGTCGGTTGATCGGATTGCGCTTGATCGTCGATGAGGTCCAAGCCTGCCCTGCCCTCGAATTGAACCATTGATGGCACCAGTCGATCCGCGTGATCGGATCGACGTCGCCCAAAGATGCGAAATGACCTGACTCTCCACGACAAGGCAATTGCGCACCCGAGCCCACGACGTGTTTTCCCGGCCTTGTTCCGCCGGCATGAGGGCGGCGGGCGCCCCTCAAGAGAGGCGCGCCTGAGGTAACCGCAGCAGGGCCTGCGCGGATCTTTTGATCCGCCGGCCGAGCGTTCCCGTCGTGATGCCCGAGCAAAGGCACCGGAAAGCGTGATGTCTATTCGAACTTCTCGGTGCTGTCGGCCTTGCCCTTCACCCAGTAGCCGGAGGCTTTCAGCCAGCTGAGCGGCAAGCCGCGCTCCTCGACGAGATGGGTGCGGATCGCCCGGGTGACTGCGGCTTCGGCCGCGATCCAGACGAAGGTGCCGGGCTCGAGCGCCACTTGACGCACGACGGCAAGCAGCGCTGACGGATCGTGCGCTTGATCGAGCGGGCGATAGGCCCAATGGGTGGTGAGCGCCGCCTTGGTGCGGAATTTCTGCCGCTCGTCCAGCCCGGTGACCGCGGCGACGCTGCTGATCTGATGCCCCGCCGGCGTCTCCTCGATCCGCCGCCCGATCGCCGGCAGCGCCGTCTCGTCGCCGATCAGCAGCCATCGCGTGAAATCTCCAGACACGACCGCCGAACCACGCGGCCCGCCGATCTCGAGCTTGTCCCCCACGGAGGCCGCCATTGCCCAGGCGGTCACGGGGCCCGCCTCGTGCAACGCGAAATCGAGCGCCAGAACGCGCGCGTCTGTGTCGTAGCGCCGTGGCGTATAGTCCCGGCGCTCTTCGGTGCCGTTTGCGCCGGGAACGAAGATCTTGATGTGGTCATCCGCCCCGAGGCTGACGAAGTCGGCGAGATCCTCACCGGAAAGCGTGATCCGGAGCATGCCCGGCGTCACCCGCTCGATGCCGGAAACGACGAGCGAGCGGCGCTTCAGCTCATGGCGAACACGCTCGATGCGCGGCGTCGGGAGATGGGAATAGTTGGGAGAATTGTCCATTTGCATCCTTTGGAGGGCCTCGAAAAGCTCGATCCGCAGGACACAGTCGCGCAGATCGAAGCCGCTTCTGGCCGTTCGATCATACGCGTTGAGTGACGTTAACGCTTACGTGGCCGGGGGTGGCCCGGTCATGTCACGTTCTAACTATCGGAAGGCCCCGCTTCGATCAATGCGTCATCTTGACTAAAACACGAAGGTTTTACCAGCCAAAAGAAAAACGCGCCCGCAGGAGCAAGCGCGTTTCTCAAAATGAAGAAGGTCTGACGAAGCCTTAAGCCGCCAGAGCCGCAACTTCGCCACGGATGAGGTCGCCGAGCCGGCGGATGCCCTCGTCGATCATTTGATCGTTGGCGCAGGAGAAGGAAACGCGCAGGGTGTTTTCGCCCGAGCCATCGGCAAAGAAGGCGCGACCGGGAACGAAGGCGACCTTGGCGGTCTCGATCGATTTTGCAAGCAGTGCGGCGCCGTCCATGCCCTTTGGCAGCGTCACCCAGACGAACATCCCGCCTTCCGGCTTCGTCCAGGACACGCCCTCGGGCATGTACTTTTCAAGCGCTGCGAGCATGGCGTTGCGGCGCTGCTTGTAGACCCGGTGGATCTTCGCCACCTGCTCATCGAAGCCGCGCTCGGCAACGGTGCAGATCGCCATCTGGTTGATGGTCGAGGAATGCAGATCGGCTGCCTGCTTCAAGAGCACGAGCTTGCGGATCACCTTTTCCGAGGCGCAGACCCAGCCGACGCGAAGGCCGGGAGCGAGCGTCTTCGAGAACGAGCCGCAATAGATCGTGCGGGTATTGTTGATGTCGCCCTTCTTGGCGATTTCGAGCGCCAGGATCGGCGGCACCGGCTCGCCGTCATAGCGCAGCGACTGGTAGGCCGCGTCTTCGATGACGGCAATGTCGAGCTCTTCGGCAAGCGTCAGCACGCGCTCGCGGCCGGCCCGGTCGACGGTCTCGCCGGTCGGGTTGGCGAAGTCGGCCGAGAGATAGGCAAACTTGACGCGGCCGCCCGCCTCGCCCGCCGCCTGACGGTAGGCTTCCGGCGTGCGGTTGCCGTTGGGGTTCAGCTGGTCGTAGGTCGGCTCATAGGCGTTGAAGGCCTGCAACGCGCCGAGATAGGTCGGCCAGGTGACAAGTGCGGTATCGTTCGGCGACAGGAACAGCTTGCCGAGATAGTCGAGGCCCTGCTGCGAACCGGACGTGATGAAGATGTTGTCGGCGCCGGCGGGAATGCCGAGATCGGCCATCTGCTTGGCAAGCCATTCGCGCAGCGGCTTGTAGCCTTCGCTGACCGAATACTGCAGTGCGGCACTCACGGCCGGGCCGGAAAAGATCTCCGCATAGGCGTCCTTGAATTCCGCATCCGGAAACAGCGCGGGATCGGGAATGCCGCCGGCAAACGAGATGATGTCGGGGCGATCGAGCAGCTTCAACAGTTCGCGGATTTCCGAAGCGCGCATCCGGTTCGAGCGCGTCGCGAAGATATGTTCCCAATCCAGCATGGGGTGTTTCCTCAGAGATTATAAGCGGAAAGCGGTTCTCCGCTTCCTCCCGCGTCATTCTAGAGCGCCGTGCGTTCGCATGAACGCACAAAGCACGCTCTGGTTTTTTGTTTAGAGCATCTTTCCGCTTCGGGCGATCCCCCTGGAAGGAAGGATGCTCTGGACGGTGAAGCGACAGGACCATGACGACCAATTTATGTCAATATTATTGACCTAATTCCGTGCGCTTTTCGGGCTTTTGGGGCTCCGCGCACGCAACGTCCAGGACCTGACGTTACGTCAACTTGAGCCGAATGCCACGCGCCATGAGGTAAAGCAAGCCATCCGCTCAACCGCTACGCTCGCGCCGCTTGGCCCCAATCGCACAGACGCCCGTCGTCCGCTTGTCCTTGCGCCGGCAGCGGCACCCGGCGCCTGATAACCCAAAGTGGCAAATTGCCGGAGAAGGAGGCGAAGCGTAAAATTTCTCCCCTCAATTCGACCGGAGGGACTAGGCCATGAGCAGACTGTTTATCCTGTCGGCTGGCGCCGCCCTGGCGCTGGCACAAGCGGCGTCGGCGGCACCCGCAGCGCCGGAGACGCACCCCCTCAAGATCGCCAAGGAGTGCAGCCAGTTCACCGGCGACACCCCGAGCTTCTGCACCATTACGGAATCGAACCTCGAAGCGATCCCGGCTGGCAGCAAAATCCTCTACTATGGACCGGTGGTCGCCAATCCCCTCTTCTCCAGCAGCACCGCCGTCATCGCTGTCGGAAACGGCGACTCGGCGCTCGGATACTGCGTCGTCTACGATACGGCCAAGCCGCCGCTCGGCACCTGTGCGTTCCACGCCGGCAGCGGCACGCTCGCGGGCTTCCAGGCGATCGTGAAGGTCACGGTTGACGACAAGCAGATCTGGCACTGGGACGGAGACTACGTGCTCGGCACGACCCAGGCGGCCAAGTGAGACGGTAGGCATTGCCGGCTCCAGACCCGGCCAATCGACACGACGCGGCAGATGACCTAGGCCCTCTGCCATCAAGCAACGTCTTTCAAGTGCTGTCCCCGCCCAGCGGGGACAGCACCGCCTCACGTTTTGACCGCCGGCGCGCTGGCGTTGCCTGCAAACAGGAGCCGGAAGCCAAGCCCCAGCATGACGGCGCCGGTAAAACGCTGCTGCCAGACGAGCAGCCGCGGAAAACGATAAAGCGCCTGCCCGACCGTTCCCGAGGCAAGCGCTACCGAACCGAGCGAAAGGATGCCGGCAAGCTTCTGCACGGTGCCGAGCACGGCAAGCTGCAGCCAAACGGGGCCGGCGGTCGGGTCCACGAACTGCGGCAGGAAGGCGAACATGAAGAGCAGCGACTTCGGGTTCGTCAGGCTGTTGATCGTTCCCTCGCGGACCGCGCGCCAGTCGGACACCTCGGTCGCCGCCAGCCGCTTGCTTTCAGCCGCATCGCCGAAACTCGACCAGACCATGCGCGCGCCGAGATAGAGCATGTAGGCGGCCCCCACCCACTGCAGAAAAATGAGACCGGCGGGATAGGCCTTCAGCAGCGAGGCGACGCCGAGGACCAGCAGGCCTACCTGCACGACGCCGGCGACGAAGATCATGCCGACCACCGTCAGCAGCGCCACCCGGCGCCCCTGCCCGATCCCGCGGGCGAGCACCAGCATCATGTCCGGACCGGGCGTGATCTCCAGAACGAAGAGTGCAGCAACGAAGGTCAGGAAAATGGGAAGATCGACCATTGAAGGTTCCGGCTGAGGACAACTGCCACATGCTTATCCGGAAGCGTCAGGCCTGTCGATCAGCCCGCTTTACCCGCAGCATGCCGATATTTTTTGCTCCGCCTGCCGCCATCTTCGTCTAGTCTGCTCTCGGGCTTCGAACGGAGAAAAACGATCCATGACGAAACGCTGACGGAACGGATTTTCGCAGCCCAAGGCAATCGCCCTTCCCACGCCGGCGCCAACGCCCAGAAAGCATCGATGACAAAACCCGACGACGACACCCTCGCCTTCTATCGCGACAACGCCGCCACCTATGCGGCGCGCGAACGCAAGCCGCCGGCAACCCGTCTCGCGGCCTTCATGGCCCGTCTCGCCCCCGGCGCCTCGGTGCTCGATCTCGGCTGCGGCGGCGGGCATGACAGCCTTGTTCTGCTGGACCATGGCTTCGACGTCAGCGCCTGCGACGGTTCGGCGGAACTGGCGCGGGAAGCCGAAGTGCGCATCGGCCGCAAGGTCGAGGTCATCACGTTTCAGGAGATCGTTTGGGAAGGACGGTTCGACGGCATCTGGGCCGAGGCCTCGCTTCTGCATGTGCCGCGCACGGAGCTTGCCGACGTGCTCACACGCATTCGCCGGACGCTGAAGCCGGGCGGTCTTCTGCAGGCGAGTTTCAAGGCCGGCGAGACGGAAGGCCACGACCGCTTCGGCCGCTACTTCAACTACCCCTCAGCCGACTGGCTGCGCGCCTGCTTCGAAGACGCCGGCTGGCCCGAGCCTGACATCAGCGAGGCCGATGGAAGCGGCTATGACGGCGAACCGACCCGCTGGCTGCATGTCTCGGCAAGGCGCACGGCTTGAACCGGTTCAGCGCTACGACCGTAAAGCCATGCAGATCGAAGTGCACGACGCCACGTGTTGTCGCGGTTCAGCGACGGCAAGCTTGAAGCGCCCGCGCGCCATTGCGGAACCCCTCCGGGTCGTCCACGGACCCCGTTTTGCTTCCCCGCGCCCTCAGGCCTCGCGGCTGAAGTAACTCAGGATCAGAAGCGTGCAGATTGCCGCAACGATCAAGGCGTCGAAAAGCGCAAAGTGCTCGAAGAACGAGAGCATGGCATGTCCTCCTTCCAACTAAACCTATGAGAGCATAGATTTTCCAAACTTGGAAGAAGTTCTGGAAAATATACTGACCAAACAACGCAATTCTCCAAAATACTATCTGCACTGCAGCATTATTTATTTGCACTGCACAAAGCTTAATTCCATGAAAATTATCGGTGACAGTGCCGCGATAGCTCAACGATACAGCCGTCGATAGGCGGTCAACGACGCGCCATTTCGCCCCTTTGCCACCACGACAATGTTAATTGACGGCGCTACCGGACGGTGCAGATATTAGAAATATCGAATAAAAGATCCGCCGTCCGGTCGGGTCGCATTTCCAGGGGGTGCGCATGTCTGAACTGCAAGCGAACAACGCCCGTGCAAACGCATGCGGCGGCAAGACGGCTGGGGCGGATCCGGAAGCCGGCCTGACCCGGCGCGACATTCTCATGAGCAGTGCGGCGATCGCCGTTGCCGCCGGGCTGCCGGCGAGCCTTGCGGCTCTTGCCCCGAATGCGGCGCAAGCAGCCGGCGCGACGGCGCCGAACATCGTCTACATCATCGCCGACGATCTCGGTTGGGGCGATGTCGGCTTCCGCGGCTCGGACATCAGCACACCCAATCTCGACAGGCTGGCGGCGACCGGCGTAACCTTCGACCAGTTCTACACCCAGCCGATGTGCACGCCGACGCGCGCAGCCTTCCTCACCGGCCGCTACCCGCTGCGCTATGGCCTGCAGACGGGCGTGATCCCCTCGTCCGGCTCCTACGGGCTGGCGCTCGACGAATACCTGCTTTCCCAGGTCATGAAGGATGCCGGCTACAGAACCGCGCTGGTCGGCAAGTGGCATCTCGGCCATGCCAAGCCGGAATATTGGCCCAAGCAGCGCGGCTTCGACACCTTCTATGGCGCGCTGGTCGGCGAGATCGACCACTTCAAGCACGCCTCCCATGGGGTGAAGGACTGGTACCGTGGCAACAGGCCGCTCGAGGAGACCGGCTTCGACAACACGCTGATCGGCGACGAGGCAGCCCGGGTGGTCGAAAGCCACGATCCCGCAAGCCCGCTCTTCCTCTACCTCGCCTTCACGGCGCCGCACACGCCCTTCCAGGCGCCCGATGACTATCTCGAGCGCTACAAGCACATCGCCGACAAGAACCGCCGTGCCTATGCGGCGATGATCTCCGTGCTCGACGACGGCATCGGCAAGCTGCTGGCGTCGCTTGAAAAACGCGGCATGCGCGACAACACGATGATCGTCTTTCACAGCGACAATGGCGGTGTGACGAGTTCGCTCTTTGCCGGCGACAGCAAGGTGAGCGGCGGGCTGCCGGCCGACAACGGCCCCTATCGCGACGGCAAGGGCACACTCTACGAGGGCGGCACCCGCGTGGTCGCGCTTGCCAACTGGCCGAAGAAGATCAAGCCCGGCAAGGTCGCAGGCATGGTCCATGTGGTCGACATGTATCCGACGCTGGCAGCGATCGTCGGCGCGACGCTCGACAAGAACCAGCCGCTCGACGGCATCAACCTCTGGCCCTCTTTGAGCGAGGGCAAGCCGACGCCGCGCACCGAGGTTGTCTACAACGTCGACCCCATGGGCGGCGCCGTGCGCCGGGACAACTGGAAGCTCGTCTGGAAGGCGACGCTGCCGCAAAAGGTCGAACTCTTCGATCTTGGCGCCGACCCGTCCGAGGCACACGATGTTTCGGCCGATTACGCCGACCGCGTGCGCGACTTCCAGGACTGGATCACCAGCCTTGCGGTCGAGATGGACCAGCCGCTGCTGCTGATGGACGCGGCGCGCCTGACCTTCTACGCAGCGCCCGTCGTTGCCGATCCTTCGACGCTGTTCAATATTGGTGATTGACGGCCGGCAGCATGGCCGCGGCCGGGTTGTCTGCTAGACCGGCGTGACCGACTTCACGCTGCCGGCGGTGTCGACGATGCAGGTGAACTTGCGGCCGGCGGCGTCGAGGTCGACGCTGTAGGAGGCGGCATCGAGCGCCCGCGAACTGGTCGGCAAGACCTTGGCGCTGTCGACCTGGGCAGCACCGGCGGCCGCATGGGCACACAGGAGCTGCAGATCAGCCGGCGCCGTCTGCAGGCTGGTGCGCGCCATATCCTCGGGCTTGGGCGCGGACTGGCAACCGCTGATCGCGGCCGTGGCCGCCAGCGCCAGAACAAGGCCTTTCATACGCAATATCCCCTCGCTCACCACGTATCCTCCCCTTCGCATCTTCTGTCCCTGTTTCTTCGCGCGATCGACCACCCGTGTCCCCGGCGGCCGATCGGTTCTTTCCTGGCGCCCGCAAGGTGCCTGCGCCGACGCGCCGCTCTCAAGCGACCCGTCTTGCCTATACTGCCTCAAACGCCCTTGTAGAGCGCTGCCCCCTGCATCAGCACGATCACCTTGGCGCCGATCTCGATGCGCGAATGCAGGTCGATGACGTCGTCATTGTTCATGCGGATGCAGCCGGAGGAAACGTCGAGCCCAATCGTCCAGGGCTCCACCGTGCCGTGGATGCGGTAGATCGTGTCCTGGTCGCCCTCGTAGAGATAGAGCGCGCGGGCGCCGAGCGGATTGTCCGGCCCGCCGGGCATGCCGGCCGCCCATTTCGCCGCATTCGGGTCGCGCGCCACCATCTCGGCCGGCGGCGTCCAGGTCGGCCATTCGGCCGTACGCCCGACGCGCACGATGCCGGCCCAGCCGAAGCCCTCCCGCCCGACGCCGATGCCGTAGCGGATCGCCTGGCCGCCGGGTTGCACCAGGTAGAGGAAGTGCTGGTTGCCGTCGATGATGATCGTGCCCGGCTGTTCCGCCGTTCGGAAGGTCACCACCTGGCGGCGGAACGCCTCTGGCAGCTGATTGTTGCGGGCGAAATACTGCCGCGCTTTCTTCTTGTCGTAGTTCACCCATTTCTTGGTGCGGGCATCGTAGATCTGGGTCTGCGCCCAGGCGGCGAGCGGCCCGAGCGTAAGGGCGGCGGCAAGCACCGCGACACCGAGCCTGCGCCGCGTCCACAGGGGCCGGTCCGTGCCGGCAAGGCGATTGTCGTCAGAACGTCCGCTCATGGCTTGGCCCACCCGTCGATGCGCGCCGCGTTGTCCTCGGCCCATTTCTTCGCGTAATCGGCCGGCGCCTGCCGCTCGACCTCCAGCGCGTAGCTCATCTTCGTCACTTCCTCCGGCGAGAAATCCACCTTCTCCAGGAACTTCGCGACATCGGGGTGTTTCTTGCCGAAGGCAGTGGCATAGGCAATCTGGAAATGTGCCGCTTCCCAGGCGGTCGAGGCGCTGGATTTCGACACCCAGAGCGGGTCGCTCGGCGGCAGGATCTTCCACTTGGCGGCATCGTGCGGCGGCTCTTCGAGCCGTGCGATCGGGTGCAGCTCGAACACGTGATGCGGCGCGTAGCAGTAGAACACCATCGGCCTCTCGGTCGCGACGGCCGCATCGACGGCAGCCATCGCCACCTCCTCTTCCGCCTCGAACAGCGTCAGCGTCTTGTCGTAGCCGTAGCCGGCCGCCCGCGCCCGCTCGATGCCGGTCGAAAGCCAGGTGGCGGCGCCGATCCACATCTCGCCCTTGCCGTCGCCGTCGGTGTCGAGGACCTTGGTCTTTTCGGGGTCGCTGAGATCGGCGGCGGACTTGATCGTCTTGGCCGCTTCCGGCGTGGCGCAAAGGCCCTGCCAGGCCGGCACGCTGCGTTCGGTCAGCTGTCCGACCCCCTTTTCGGTCACGTATTTGCGCACGACGTCTTCGAAGTTCGGTCGCCAGACCTCAGGCTGAATGTCGACCGTGCCCGCCTCGAAACCGACGAAGGCATTGAGCGTACCGAGTTCCTTGACCTCGGCATCGAGCCCGAATTTCTTGGCGATGCCCACTTTCAGGATATTGGCCGTCGCCTGGCCCGACGGCCAGTTCGGCATGGCGATCACCAGATCGGCGGCAGTGGCAGGCAGCGCCACGGATGCGGCCAGCATGGCAGCCAGCACCGCTGGCAGAAACCTCGACTTTTCCTTCACAATCCCCTCCGGCCTCGAGCAATCGATGCGAATGACGTCGTGAATGCGTATGTCGTGCTCAAGCGACGCCAAAGCGCGTCGCAACTCTGCAGGTTTCCCTTGATCGCGAGACCCTGCAGCTCTTCAGAATGCCATGGCGACCTGGCGAGACGCACGGGCGCCGTTGGCGAATGCGAAGCTTATCAATGCCTTGGGCCTTTGGCCCTGCTCTTCCCGTGCCGTATCCGGCATCTTCGTTCGTTGGCCGGCAGAATGCATAGAACCGTGGGCTTCGTCAACGTATCAGCGATACCACACGTTGCACGGACACGTCTGCCGATCGTCTATCACGCGCCAATGCCACGGGAGACCTCGGAGACGGTGCGGTCACAATTTCGTTGCTGCGGTAAGGCTCTCCAACGCACGAAGGTTGCCTTGGAGGGGATGAGGCGGGCCGCACCCCCGGCCCGCCCGCCCGCGGAACGGCAGGGCATGATCGCCCCGCACGTCCCGCTTTGTTCCCTCAGGCGGCCCGCGCGTCGGCCGCGCGGCGACGGTCACCCATGCCGCCCGTTGCCGCTGCCGTGCCCGCCTCGCGCCGCTCGGCACGGCGGTTGAGCTGGAAGCGGTTGACCAGTTCCGTCAGCCGCTGCGCGCCTTCGGCCAGCCGGACGCTGACGTCGGCGGTGCGCTCCACCATGCCCGCATTCTTCTGCGTCATGACGTCGATGTCGTTGACCGCAGCATTGATTTCGCCGAGGCCCGCCGTCTGCTCGGTCGCAGCCGTCGCGATCGCCGCGATCCGCGTGTCGATCGCCGCGACGAAGTCCTCGATTTCCTTCAGCGCGCTGCCGGTATCGCCGACGAGGCGCACGCCTTCGGCGACTTCGGCGACCGAATTCTGGATCAGCGCCTTGATCTCCTTGGCGGCCTTGGCCGAGCGCTGGGCGAGCTCGCGCACCTCCGAGGCAACGACCGCAAAGCCCTTGCCGGCATCGCCGGCGCGCGCCGCCTCGACCCCGGCGTTGAGCGCCAAAAGGTTGGTCTGGAAAGCGATCTCGTCGATCACGCCGATGATCTGGCTGATCTCCTCGGAGGCCGCCTTGATGCGTTGCATCGCCGTCACCGCATCGCGCACGACGCCGGAAGAGCTGTGCGCCGATTGCCGCGCATTTTGCACCAGTGCGCGGGTCTGCTGGGTGTTCTCGGTTGAGGTGCGCACCGTCGCCGTCGCCTGTTCCAGCGCCGCCGAGGTCTGCTCCAGGGCTGCCGCCTGCTGGCGCGTGCGGTC
The DNA here is from genome assembly GCF_014852185.1 of Ensifer sp. ENS07. Taxonomy (NCBI): domain Bacteria; kingdom Pseudomonadati; phylum Pseudomonadota; class Alphaproteobacteria; order Hyphomicrobiales; family Rhizobiaceae; genus Ensifer; species Ensifer sp. ENS07. The sequence continues at coordinate 601,003 of NZ_JACVBE010000002.1, forward strand.
GGCAAGATGCTCGGCGGCATCCTTCATCTCGTGGCTGTTGCTGTTGAGGTCGCGGGTCTGGCTGAGCACGGCCGACAGCGTTTCCTGGAACATGCCGATCGAGGTGTTGAAGTCGCGCCGTAGGATTTCGAGCTCACCGACGAAGGGCTCGTCCAGCGTCATGCGGATGTTGCACTCGGCTAGGCGGCCGAGCCCGGCGCCGATCTCCTGGACCGCAAGCACGCGGTCGGAAACGTCGACGGCGAATTTCACCACCTTCGACACGCGACCGGCATCGTCGAGGATCGGATTGTAGGACGCCTGGATGAAGACCGTCTTGCCACCCTTGCCGATACGCTTGAACTGGTCGGTGACGAAGCGCCCGGCCGCAAGGTCGCGCCAGAAGCCGGCATAGGCGGGCGAATGGACATCGTCCGGCTCGCAGAACATGGAATGGTGCCGGCCGACGATCTCGGGAAGCGCGTAGCCCATCGCCGAAAGGAAGTTTTCGTTGGCGGTGATGATCTCGCCCGAAGGCGTGAATTCGATGATCGCCTGGGCCCGCGACAGGGCGTCGATCTTGCCCTGATCGTCGGTGCTCTTTGCCTTCGACGCGGTGATGTCCGTCGCGAACTTCACCACCTTGTAGGGCTTGCGGCCGCGAAACACCGGATTATAGGAAGCCTCGATCCAGATCTCCCGCCCGCCCTTACCGATGCGCCGGTACTGCTGGCTGTCATATTCGCCGCGGGCAAGGCGTGCCCAAAAGTCGGCATAGGCAGCGGACGCCGCCTCCTCCGGCTGCACGAACATGCGGTGATGCCGGCCGACAATCTCGTGGAGATCGTAACCCATCGCGCGGCAGAAATTCCCGTTGGCGGTCAGGATCGTGCCGGAAAGATCGAATTCGATGATCGCCTGCGACCGGTTGATCGCATCGAGCATGGCTTTGGCATCGGACGAAAAAAGAAACGGCAGGCCAGTCATGAGGGCGGGACCTATAGCTAACAAATCGAAAAGGGATACATGCGAATTGTAGCTATTCGTATGATAAATTTCTTAAGCGATTCTTTTCGCGCCCCCTAGAATTGCCCTGCTTTTGCTCTCATGCGGCCTCGGTCCCGATCGTGCGCCGCGCTCTCAAATCGTGCAAAGCGAAATGGCCGGCAAGCAGCCAGATCAAAACTTCGAGCGCAAAGGTCCAGTGCAAGAGGAAGTTCAGGTACCAGGGTTTGTAGACCGCCTGCACATGCACAAGGTTCACCCTGAGATCCACAAAAGGAAAGAACCAGCGGATATCAGCCGCGACAGAATCCATCACCAGATGCAGGAGCACGCTCGAAAGCCCGACACCGACAAGGACGAGCTGTTTGCGCCGCCCGGTGGCGATGAGAACAAGCGCAACCGTCGCCGCCAGCACCAGCCAGAAGATCGGCGTGTGCACCCAGTAGTCGTGATGCGGCGTGCGGCGCTGGTCGATCAGGTAGAAATAGGCGAGATCGAAATCCGGCAGGACGGAACAGACAAGCCCGACACCGAAGATGGCGCGGGCCTGCGACGGGTTGCGGCGCGCAAACGGGCGGCACAGCAGATACCCGGCCGGCAGATGTGCAATGAACAAGCAGGTTTCCTCCCGAAGCGCGGCGAAACCCGCGCCCAACAGGCGCAGTCTTGACGCGAACGCCGAGGATTTGCAACCGAACTTGTCGCTTTGATGGCTTCCACCCACAGGCATCGCTGCCAGCGGACGTTACCAGTTGCCCGGATCTGCCGTGTGGTCGACGCTCGCGAATTCGTCCGCCTTGTCGCGCTCGAGCGTCAGCCTGGTAATGTTCTTCGCCTCGTCGGTGACGGCGTAGGAAAGCGGCGCCGGCTCGCGGGTCAGATACTGGTACATCAAAAGGGCCGCCTCCTCGGCGCTATCGGCCTCGAATTCCTTGGCGACGCTGACGAAGAACCTTTGCATGGCCTGCCCCTGCCCGTTTGACTGCGCTGAACGCCTGGATATGACATCTGGATATGACATGGAGCGCTCGCGCCGGGCGTCAATGCGTCGCCCGCCTGTCGGCCGTATTCCAGGCGGCAGGCCGGACGTTCGGCGTCCCTCAAAAACTTCCGGCGAGAGCGGCGGCAGCCAGCAGCACGCCGGTCAGGATATTCGTCAGAAACAGTCGATAGCTGATTTCGGGGCGATCGAGGTCGAAGCGCCGGGCCTGCCACGCGAGATGGGCCGCGATCACCACCATGCCGATGGCATACAGGCTCGACATGCCGAGCATCCAGCCGCCGACAGACCAGGCGGCCAGCGTCAGGCCGTAGAACAGGGCGATGCAGGCCTTGCCGCGGGAGCCGAACAGGATCGCCGTCGACTTGAGACCGAGACGCGTGTCGTCTCGCACATCGACATAGGCGTAGGCCGTATCATAGCCGATCTGCCACGCAACGGCGCCGGCCCACATCAGCACAGCGCCCGCCGGAACATGTCCGGCAACCTGCGACCAGGCCATCAGCATGCCCCAGTTGAAGGCAGCGCCCAAGACCGCTTGCGGCCAATGGGTGAACCTCTTGCAGAAGGGGTAGAGGAACACGAGCGGCACGACGCACACCGCAAGCACACGGGTCGCGGGGCTCAAGAATACAAGGAGCGAAGCGGCGAGCGCAAGTTGCGCAATCAGGAAGACAACGGCCCGGGACATACCGATCTCACCATTTGCAAGCGGACGAAACCGCGTGCGCTCGACATGCCCGTCGAAATTGCGGTCGGCCATGTCATTGATGGTGGAGCCGGCACTGCGCATCAGAAATGCGCCGAGCGTGAAAACCAGAATATCCCGGATCTCGGGAAGGCCATGCGCCGCCTGGAAAAGCGCCGCCCAACAGGGAAAGAGCGTCAGCCAGATACCGACCGGCCTGTCGAGCCGCGCAAGACGGGTATAGGGCCGCACCGCCCGCGGCAACCGGCGATCCACCCAGTCGCCGCGGTGAATGTCTGTCAGGTCGGGGCGGCTTGCTGCGGTCATGGGGCGGGTCATCCAGTCAGCGTGCGGCGCGCTCCGGCGGCGGTCGCAAACAGCGGCACTATAGGCGCGGGCGTGCTCAGATAAAGGAGGGATTCTGTCGCAGAGGAAGCAGGCTTCCGGCGCGGGGTTCGCCGCTCCGGCAACCATGGGTCGTGGGAATGGAAGCTAAACGGCCTATCCGCCGCCCCCCCAGAGGCGGGGAAAAGGAAACGCGGAAGGCACGCCAACGTCCCTTCTCCCCGCATGCGGGGAGAAGGCGCCGGCAGGCGGGTGAGGGTCAGCTCCCTCACCGCAAGATGAGGGGCAGCCCCCTCGTCGCGGAATGCGGATAAACCCTCACCCCCAGCAACGAAGGACGAACCCGTAACGCGGGCGCTTCCGCGCCCTGGCGAAATGTCAGCCCCGCCTCAGCCCTTCGGCTGCGGCACGATGCGGATATAGGGCTTCGGCGCGCGCCAGCCCTCCGGATAGACCTTGCGGGCATCCTCATCCGTGACGGAGCCGGCGATGATCACGTCGTCGCCCTGCTGCCAGTTCACCGGCGTTGCCACCTTGTGCTTGGCCGTCAGTTGCAGCGAGTCGATGACGCGCAGCACCTCGTCGAAGTTGCGGCCTGTCGTCATCGGATAGATGAGAATCAGCTTGATCTTCTTGTCCGGGCCGACGACGAAGACGTTGCGCACCGTCTGGTTGTCAGCGGGCGTGCGCTTGGTCGGATCGCCGGAAACCGGCGCCGGCAGCATGCCGTAGAGCTTCGAGACGGTGTAGTCGACATCGGCGATCATCGGGAAGTTCGGCGCATGGCCCTGTGTCTCCTCGATATCGGCGGCCCAGCCGGCATGGCGGTCGAGCGGATCGACCGAAAGGCCGATGATCTTGACGCCGCGCCGGTCGAATTCCGGCTTGATGCGCGCCATGTAGCCGAGCTCGGTGGTGCAGACGGGCGTAAAGTCCTTCGGGTGCGAAAACAGCACCGCCCAGGAGTCGCCGATCCAGTCGTGAAACCGGATCGTGCCGTCGGTTGTCCCGACCTCGAAGTCCGGTGCGAGGTCATTGATTGCAAGCGTCACGATACCCTCCAGTTGTGTATGCACCGCGCCCATCCGGAGCGGTGGCAGCGCTTAGATTTTTGGCAACGCGGCGTCCGAAAAGGCGCTCAAAAAGCCCGCTGTATTCCTCTGGCTTTTTCCAACACGTGTTTTCCGACGGAAATCGGCCGGAGAGAAATCCTTTAGAAAAACAAAATATTACAGTGGCCTCCGCCCTGTCATTCAGACGCTTGGCGCCGTCGCGCGAGGCTCAGTGTGCCACTTTTGCCGGTTAAGGCAACTGGAAAGACGGGCGTCGCCAACGGCCCGGTCGAGCCCCGGGAAAATGCCCGCAACGGGGGCCTGGCCGCTGCCCGCCGGAAGCGTCCCTTGCAACCTTCGTCAGGCGAGCAACTTCGCCGCCCAGGCCGAAACATCATCGCCGCTGCTCACGTCCGGCCGCACGATCCCGTCGATCATGAAGGTCGGGGAGACGTGGATGCCGTTCTGGCGGGCGTACCGGCAATGCCATTTGATCTCCCGATCGAGATCGGGGATCGCAAAGGCCGCCTTCAGTTGCACGCCGCTATAACCTTCCAGTCGCTCGATGATCGTGTTGGGGGTCACGTCCATGTTGGGCCCACCGGCGTGGTGGGTGAACTCGAACTCCTCCCGATGCGCAGCGACGGCCGCGATGACGGTCTTTGCGGTCTCCTTGCCGCCCGCCAGCGTCGAGGCCGCAAGAATACAGCGAACGACGACGCCGGAATACATGTGCCAGGGCTGCGACTGCAGCCGGATCTTGATGGTGATCCTGTCCGCGCCGGCGCGGGCGAGAAGGGCATCGAGCTTGCCGAATGCCTTGGCCGAGTAAGGATCCGTCGGTTCCAGAAAGACCTCGAAGAGGTGCGGACCGGTGCCCCAGGTAAGTGGATCGGCCTGCCAAGGTGCGTCTGTCATGTGATGTCCCCTTCTTCAAGCCGCCTGATCTGTTCGATGAACGTCGAGAGCCATGCGCCCGGTCTGCAAGGCTTCGACGAAATGGCGGGCACCAGGACGGCGGTCCGGTTAAAGTTCACGTCGCCTGCAGCAGCGCGCCGTAGGTCGCCAGATCGGCATTGCCGCCGCTCAGGACGATGCCGACGCGCTTGCCGGCGCAGGCAAGCACCCCCTCGAGCACGGCGGCCGCCGCAAGGCAGCCGGTCGGCTCGACCACGATCTTCATGCGCTCGCCGAAGAAACGCATGGTTTCGACCAGCTGTGCGTCGCTCACCGTGACGATGTCGGCGACCGCGCGCTGGATGATCGGAAAATTGTGGGCGCCGATGCTGGGGGTGAGCGCGCCGTCGGCGATCGACTTCGGGATGGCGATTTCGACGATCCGGCCCTGGCGCAGCGACTGCTGGCCGTCATTGCCGGCCTCGGGCTCGACGCCGACGATGGTCGCGCCGGGCGAGCGCTCCCTGGCGGCGAGCGCGGTGCCGCCAAGCAGCCCGCCGCCGCCGAGCGGCGTGACGATCAGGTCGAGCTCACCCACCTCCTCGATCAGCTCAAGAATTGCCGTCCCCTGGCCCGCGATCACGTCCGCATGGTCGAAGGGAGGGATCAGCACGGCGCCGCGCTCGGCCGCCAACCGGGCGCTGATTGCCGAGCGGTCTTCCTTGTAGCGGTCGTAGAACACGACGTCGGCGCCATAGCCGCGCGTTGCCGCCACCTTCATGTCGGGCGCATCGGCGGGCATGACGATCGTCGCTGCGACGCCCTGCAGGCGCGCGGCATAGGCGATCGCCTGGGCATGATTGCCGGAGGAAAAGGCGACCACGCCCTGCCTCGATCCCTTTTCCCTGAGCGCGGCGATGGCGTTATAGGCGCCGCGGAACTTGAAGGCGCCGCCGCGCTGGAAGTTTTCCGCCTTGAAGAACAGCCGGGCGCCGGTGGCGGCATCGGCCGTGCGCGAGGTCAGGACCGGCGTTCGGTGCGCGATCCCGGCGATCCGGTTTCGGGCCATCTGCACGTCGTCGAATGTCGGAATGCGCAATGCCTCGTCCGCCGCTGAAACTGCCATCGAGTCTCTCCCCTGAGCCTGCTTTCCGGAGGCTAGTAAAGACCGCCATGCAAGGCAAGGACGTCAGCCGTGTCCCCCATTTTTGGACGCCTGCCCATCTTGGGGCGGGACCGTGCGGTAATGGTCGACGGCGAAGCTGAAGAGCACCTTGAGCATGAAGAGGCCTGAGACCGCCATCATCGCCGGCGTCAGACCGGGCAGAAGCGGCAGGCCGGCAAGGCCAATCGCTGTGAGCAGCCCGCCGACGAAGGTCTGCGCCTCCCGCCCCGCCAGCCGGTTGACGAGCGCGGCCGCTGCGATCGTATAGGCCCAGACGACAACCGCGGCCGCGATCCCGCTGCCAAGAAGCAGCGCGACTAGGACGATGTGGAAATGGATGGCGATGAAGATCCAGCGGTTGCACGGCCGGGCTGCGTAGAAATCATTGGTCGACGGCGTGAAATTGGCGACGCAGCCCGCGGCGATGTCGAGCACGAGAACAAGCGCCAGCGCCGTCCGCCACCAGGCAAGATCGGCAAGCATCGACCCCGCAGGCAGCGCGAAGACGACGGCAACGCCGGCTCCGAACAGGAGTATGGCGGCGAGATAGGCGAGTGGTTGCTCTTCACCGAAAACGTCGTGCAGGTGGGGATGGATGCGAAGAGATCTCATGGAGGTCGCCTGGGCAAACGCGGAATGGCCGCCACTATGAAGGGACGTTGGCCGGGCGCAAGCGGCTAACCGTAACGTGCCGCCGGGATGCCCAGCCGCGCACGGGCTCCGCTCCGCCCGCTCCCGACCTAAGACGGCTTCGCCTCCGCCTTCTCGTCGCCCCAGGACCGCAACACCTGCGCAAGTGCTGCCACGCCCTTGCCGATCTCGGCCGCCTCGAGGCTCGCATAGCCCATGACGATGCCGGCCCGGTCCGGCCGATGGCCGGCATCACCTGCCGCATAGAGCGGCGAAACCGGATAGAGGCCGACGCCAGCCGCCCGCGCTCGCGCGATCAGCGCGTCTTCCTGCGCCTTTTCCAACTGCTCGAACCAGACGACCACATGCAGGCCGGCATCGGCGCCGGATATGGTCACCGCGTCGCCGAGCTCCGCCTTGAGCGCCGTCAACAGGGCCTCCCGCCGGCGGCCATTGTTGCGCCGGCTGCGGCGGATGTGGCGCTCATAGGCGCCGCTTGCAATCATCGCCGCCAGTGCTTCCTGCTCGAGGCTCGGCGAATGGCGGTCGATCAGTTGTTTGGCGGCGGCAAAGGCCGGGACAAGCGGCGGCGGCACGACGAGATAGCCGAGCCGGAGCATCGGCGAGAGGCTCTTGGAAATCGTGCCGAGATAAAGCACGTTTTCCGCCTGCCCCATGGTCTGGAGCGGCGGGATCGGCCGGATGTCGTATCGATATTCGCCGTCGTAATCATCTTCGAGCACATAGGCCCCGGTTCGCCTGGACCAGGCCAGAAGCTCCTGCCGCCGCCGGGCCGAAAGCACGCTGCCGAGCGGGAACTGATGCGAGGGCGTGACATAGGCGAGCCTGGCATCCTCCAATTGTTCGAGGATGTCGGTCCTCAGCCCTTCCGCGTCGACCGCGAGGGGAACCACCGCGGCGCCGGCGGCGGCAAAGACCCGGCGCGCCATCACATAGCCCGGATCCTCCATCGCCACCCGGTCGCCAGCATCGACGAGCACGCGCGCCGCAAGGTCCAGCCCCTGCTGCGAGCCGTTGACGACGACGATCTGATCCGGATCGCAACTGAGCCCCCGCGCGCGCCAGAGATAGGCCTGCAGGGCCATGCGCAGGGCAGACGAACCGGCGGGGTGATCATAGGCAAGCCGCGACCTTCGCCGGCGGAGCGCCGCGTTGACCGACTGCCGCCACGCCTCCTCCGGAAAATCCGCGGCCGACAGGTCGCCGTAACGAAAGTCGGCAATCAGCCGAGCAGAAACCGGCGGCGTCCAGATCGGCCCGTCGCAAAGGGCAGCCCCCAGGCGTGACAGGCGAACCGCCGCCGCACCCTTGTCCCGATGCTTCTGGCTCGCTGGACGCCCGGGCGCGGCCACCGAGCCGGGACCCTGCCGGGCCGCAAGCAACGCGACCCGCGAGCGCGCGCCCTGCCGGCTTTCCAGATACCCCTCGGACAGAAGCTGCTCATAGGCGGCCGTCACCGTCGTGCGCGAAACGCCAAGCTCGGCGGCGAGCGCCCGCGTCGACGGCAGCAGCGCCTCGGCGCCATAGGTGCCGTCAAGGACCTGTGCCTTCAGCGCCTCATAGATCCGCCGGGCGGTCCCGACCGTCGACTCTTCTTTCATCGTCACAAACTGGCCCACGCATTTATACGGAAACTGGATATTCTTGGCCGTCCAGTTTGCCTCTATGACGGGACGAGCACAAGGAGCGAGATCATGTACACACCGCCTGCCTTCAAGGAAGAAACGCTGAGCGTGTTGCACGACATCATCGAGGCGGCTTCGCTTTCGACCCTCGTCACCGCCACGGCCGATGGTCTGCTTGCGACCCCGCTGCCGCTGCTGCTTGATCGCAACGAGGGGCCGAACGGCACGCTCTACGGCCACGTCGCCCGCGCCAACCCGCAAGGAACGACACCGGTCATCGGCGCGGCTATGGCGACCTTCATGGGGCCGGACGCCTATGTCACGCCCTCCTGGTATGCCTCCAAGCGCGAACACGGCAAGGTCGTGCCGACCTGGAACTATGTCGCCGTGCACGCCTATGGCGCGGCCGAATTCTTCACCGACGAGGACCGGCTGCTCGACATCGTCACGCGGCTGACCAACCGGCATGAGGCCGGACGAGCCGAGCCCTGGCAGGTCAGCGACGCGCCCGCCGCCTTCGTCAAGGCGCAGCTTCGCGGCATCATCGGCCTCAGGCTGCCGATCGAGCGTCTCGACGGCAAGCGCAAGATGAGCCAGAACCGCAGTGCCGAGGACCGCACCGGCGTCGCGGCAGGGCTTGCCGCCAGCGCCCGCCGCGAGGATCGCCTCGTCGCTGAGGAAATACCGGTCTGACCACGGACGAACGGACCGCCGGCGGCTGACCCGCCGGCCCGAGCACTTGTGATTTTCCTTCAACTTTCCCGCGCAAGCCCTTACAACGACTCCCGCAAGAGCCCACGCAGCAGCAGACGAGGTATAACCGCATGCCATCGCTCGACATTCTCCTCACCTTCTTCGTCACCACGGCGATCTTCGCCTATATCCCGGGCCCGGCCATGCTCTACGCCGCCGCCCAAACCGTGGCGCGCGGCCGCTCTGCCGGAATGATGGCCTCGCTCGGCATTCATCTCGGCTGTTACGTGCACGTCATTGCGGCGGCTGCCGGCCTTTCGATCCTGTTTCATGCGGTGCCGACGCTGTATCTGGCAGTGAAGCTTGCCGGGGCCGCCTATCTCGTCTGGCTCGGCTTCACGCTGATGCGCACCAAGGCGACGGGCGACGGCAGCCTGCCCCTGACCGAGGCGAAATCGGCGCGCCGCGCCTTCTTCGAGAGCATCACTGTCGAAGTACTGAACCCGAAGACCGCGATCTTTTTCGTCGCCTTCCTTCCGCAGTTCACCGATGCGTCTGCCGCCTTCCCGATCTGGGTGCAGTTCCTGCTGCTCGGCGCCCTCGCCAACCTGATGTTCTCCTCGGCCGATATCGTCTGCGTGTTCCTCGCCGGCGCCGTCGTCTCACGGATGCGCCGCTCCGGCAGGGCGCAGCGCCTGATGCAGCGCGCCGGCGGCACAGTGCTGATCGGGCTTGGCGCCCACCTCGCCTGGCAGCGGACCTGATGCCCGACCGATGAGCCGGCGCAGCGCCAGCCGATTGGCGCTGGCCGACTGGTGCTGCGACGGGTGGCTCGCCATGCCCCGGTTGCACCGGCGCAAGTTGCCGCTATCATGCCCTTGAGGGCCATCGAGGGATACGCGCATGGGAGAAGGCGGCCAGGGATTTCGCACCACCGGCGCGGATGTGCTTGTCGATACGCTGCTTGCAAACGGCGTCGACGTCTGTTTCGCCAATCCCGGCACCTCGGAAATGCACTTCGTCGCGGCACTCGACCGCAAGCCGGAGCTGCGCTGCATCCTCGGCCTCAGCGAAGGCCTCGTGACCGGCGCCGCCGATGGCTATGCGCGCATGACCGGGCGCCCGGCAGCGACCCTTCTGCACACCGGCCCTGGCCTTTCCAACGGCCTTGCCAACCTGCACAACGCCCGCCGCGCCCGGGCGGCTGTCGTCAACATCGTTGGCGACCACGCCTCCCATCACCTCCCGCTCGACGCACCGCTGACGACCGACATAGAGAGCTTGGCCGCGCCGATGTCGAACTGGGTCCGGCGCGTGAAGGATCCGGCTGACGTCGGCCCCACCGTTGCCGCCGCCGTTCAGGCCGCGCTGACGCCGCCGGGTGTCGCCACCATGATCCTGCCCGCCGACGCCGCCTGGGGAACGCTTGCCCTTGCCACCGCGCCACAAAAGGCGCCCATCGAAGCGCCGCGGCCGGCCAGCGCCGAGACGGTGGGCGAAGTGGCCCGCCTGATACGTTCGAATCCTCAAGGGGTCGCCATGGTCGTCAGCGGCGCTGCGGCGCAGGCCGATGGCCTTGCCGTTGCCGGGCGGATCGCGGCTGCGTGCGGCATCCAGCTTTTCAACGAGGTTCTGGTCGCCCACACCCAGCGCGGCCGCGGACGGGTCGCGCCGGCGCGCATCCCCTACCCGATCGACATGGCGCTCGCCACGCTCAAGGACGTCCGCGTTCTCATCCTTGTCGGCGCGCCCGAGCCGGTCGCCTTCTTCGCCTATCCCGGCATGCCGGGCCGGCTGGTGCCGGAGGGCTGCACGGTCGCAACCCTTGCCCGCCATGGCGAAGACCTGAAGGCGACGCTGGAGGCGCTTGGCGACGAACTCGGCGTCAGCCCGACCGGGCCGCTGCCAACGGCAGGCACCCCCACCGACACCGGCGAGCCCTCGGGCCCGCTCACCGAAGACGCGATCGCCGTCATCGTCGCGCACAAGGTGCCGGAGGACGCAATCGTCTGCGACGAAGGGGTCACCTCGGCGCGGCGCTTCTTTGCCCTGTCCGCCTTCTCCGCACCGCACGACCTCATCATGCAAACCGGCGGCGCGATCGGCGACGGTATCCCGCTTGCGACCGGCGCGGCCATCGCCTGCCCCGATCGGAAAGTGATCTGCCTGCAGGCCGACGGCAGCGCAATGTACAACATTCAAGGCTTGTGGACCCAGGCGCGCGAAAACCTCGACATCGTCACCGTCATCTTCTCCAACCGCACCTATGCCATCCTGCATGCCGAGATGCGCAATGTCGGCGTCGGGGAGATCGGCACCAATGCGCGGCAGATGCTGAACCTCGACAACCCCGCGCTCGACTGGGTGTCGCTTGCCCGCGGCCTTGGCGTCGAAGCTGCCGTTGCCACTTCCTGCGAGGCCTTCGCCGCGCTCTTTTCCGCAGCGCTGTCGCGGCGCGGACCGTTCCTGATCGAGGCGCGCCTGGCGTGAGTTTCGGCGCCGTTTTCGCAGTCCTTGGGACGGCGATTGGCGAGCAGCCGCGGTACCCCGGATCGCCTGGAAAAGGACCGTCCAGCACCCGATAATCACAGGGTAAGATATTGATATAAATATGATTTTTACAAAGATTCGGGCGCAAACTTGCGCCTGCGGACTTCTCGCTTATATTAGCGACGCCCTAGGTTCGCACTCATCTGCCTTGAGTCGCATTTCAGTTTTGGGCCCCCTTCAACCGGCAGCGTTCTTTGCCGGTGGACCAACGAAGGAGACACTTCATGTCCTTTAAGAAAGACCTAACCAAGGCTCCAGGCGCATCTCTGTCCCGCGTCAAAATCGGAGCCGCCATCAAGCGTTCGCGTGAAACCGCCGGTTATTCGGTTGACGATCTGTCGGTCACGACAGGCCTGACGGAAATTGAAATATCCAAGATCGAGCTCGGCGCCGATACCGATCCCGCCAAGCTGCAGCGCATCGCCGCCGCACTGCAGGTCTCGCCGCAGACCTTCACCTGAAAAGCGGGGGCGGTGCGCGACAGATACGCGTACCGCCGCCTGACCTCCCCTGCCACCGCTGTCCGGCGTGTTTCCTTTACCCCGTAGCCGATTAAAGGACAAAAGCATGCAGGATTTCAAAGTTCTGCAGCGACCTTCGCCCGTCTGACAAGACGCCCGGCGCTGTCGGGCGCGATGCGGAAGGCCAAGCCAGACTTCTCCCGACAGCAATCACACAAATGCACCGCCTCCAAAGCGGTCGCGCTGTCGGCTGACCCATGCGCCATATTCAGTCTCCATTGGCAGGGACCGAGCGTTCAATAGAAAGAAAAATAGCGGCACGAAAACCCGCATTTTCAGGCCTTTGACAAGGCTTATACAAGGACGGGAAAATAGATAATTTAATATTTTCATTGAGTTTCAAAAAGTATCGTCTATATATCAACTCATCGAATATTGCTTGTGACCTTTGACACAGCGCTTATGCGCGGCCAGATCTCCTCTCAAATATCGATCACCGCCAGAGAAATATTTTCTGGCAAACTCCACGATTGAAAGGAAATCGTCATGGCTTCGGGCACTGTAAAGTGGTTCAACAGCACCAAGGGCTTCGGCTTTATTCAACCGGATGACGGCAGCACCGACGTGTTTGTCCATATCTCCGCAGTAGAACGCGCTGGTCTGCGCTCGCTCGCCGACGGTCAGAAGGTGACCTTCGACGTCGTCGCCGACCGCAAGTCGGGCAAGAGCTCGGCCGACAATCTGCGCGCCGAATAATTTGTCATTCGCCCTTCTCTGACCACGGATGTACTGGCAGGAAAGGCTTGAATGACGGGAAGAGGTCGGGGAACAACCCGGCCTTTTTGCATCTTTGGCCCCTTCACTTCCGATATGGAGCTCGTCATGAGCCGCACGGCCTGCGAGATCGGCGACAGGGTCAAACTGAGGGCATCCGCCACACAGTCGGCCTTGGTCAGCCCCTTCGGCGTCATCGTCGGCCTTTTGCCCACGGAAGATCGCGGCGAGCACCGCTTTCGCGTACGGGTCGACGGTGAGACATTTGAACGCTCGGTCCTTGCGACCGACATCGAACACGCCGAGACCGCCACACCGGACCCCGCTCAGGCGGAAGCTACCGGCCCCTGGCTCAAGAAACTGAGCGCCAAGCGCGGCAGATAGGCGCATGCGCCTCGCCCGCGCTGCAATCGACAACAGGAGAACATGTTTTGCAGGTACTCGTTAGAGACAACAACATCGACCAGGCTTTGCGCATTCTGAAGAAGAAGATGCAGCGCGAAGGGCTTTTCCGCGAGTTCAAGGCCCGCAGCAGCTATGAAAAGCCGTCGGAAAAGCGCGTGCGGGAAAAGGCGGAAGCCGTCCGACGCCAGCGCAAGCTGGCGCGCAAGAAGCTGCAGCGCGAAGGCCTGCTGCCCAGCCCCAAGAAGGCGGCGCGCACGCGCTGACCCCTCTGGGTCGGCAGCACCCGCCCGTTTCAGGAGACAGGTCATGACGCCCAACGCTAACGCAGCATTCAAGCCGGCCAAGACCTCCGCGAGCGACAAGGCGGCCGCAACCGATCATACGGCGAGAGCCATCGTTGCGGCTGAAAAGATCGCCCGCGACAAGAAGACCGAAAAGCTCAAGGCGCAACGCCTTGAGCGCGCCGCCGCCGAACCGGCCGCGGAGGTGTCCGCAAGCAAGCCGACCCGGAAATCGCGCCGGTCCTGACTGACACAGAAACCACACCCTCCTGGCCGCCGGCAACGGGCGTCACCCTGAGGTCACCCCAGCACGGTCCACCCGAGACGGAAAAACGCTCCGGGGGTAGAGTTCCTGGAAGAGCGCCTTGCGCGCTCGCACGCATGCGCCACGCAAACGACAGTTCCCATCAACAGGAGGGGCCTATGTCATCCGCAGAGCAGCATCCACTGATTCCCTCGGACCTTGCCATGCTCGACGGCGTGCTGCGGCGCGCGGGCTTTCACCAACATGTCGACCTTGATGACCAGGAAAGCCTCCGTCTTGCCGCCGTCTTTCTGATCGGCAGGTTCCAGGCGGGCGTTATCACCGCCGATGCCCTGCTTTGCGAGCTTCAGGGCCGGAGCGGGCAGCGCACTCCGCGTCAGATTGAAACCGCAAATCTCGAACAGTGGGAGAACGATGGCGGCGCGCCGCAGAGGCGCAGCGCCGTTACCCGCTACACCGGCGCCCGACGCCTCCCCTGGCCGGAGGCCGTGCCGCCCCGGGACCTTGCCTCGGTTGCTCGCAAAGGCCCCAAATCGGGATGAGGCTTGTGTGCTGGAACGCAAAAGGGTGCCGCCAAGGGGATCTTCCTTGTGCCGGACACTTTTGAGGCGCATGGTTTGACGATCGACACGGGCCGACTTGGCTTATCGCGGTGTGAGGGGCTCTCGAGCCGCCATATCCTCCTTTATCGACAGCAGCGCATGCGCGCGTTCGCGCCAAGGCGAGCCGCCGTCTGGCCAATTTCGCGGGCTGGGTAGCCATTGTCGTCACTGCCGAATTGCGGGCACGGCATTTCGCTCGAACGAACGGCGACGAGCCACCGCTTACTCACGATTGGACGAACCCATGTTCCACACGCTGACACACAGACTTCGCCGATACGACTATACCCTGGCGGCAATCAAGGCGTCGCTCGTCCTGTCCCTGCTCTTCGTCGCGTTCGTGACGCTGAGCGGCCTCTTGTGGTGACGGCCGCCGCAAATCCATGATGTTCCGTGAGATGACACGCAGCCATCCGCGGCGGAGTGCTTCCCCATATTGCGCCGACGTGGCGATCGGGGGCAAATTGCCTCACGATTCTCCCTGAGCTCCGTCACACCGGGGCACCCATCGGCATCGCGCCCGCAACGGAACATCTCATGCCACTTCACCTCGAAACTCCGCTGATCGAATCCCTGCCGCTGGGGCTTGCCTCGGGCCGCTCAATCTTTCTGAAGATGGACGCGCTGCAGCCACCGGGTTCGTTCAAGATCCGCGGCGTCGGCGCTGCCTGCGAGCACCACGCGCGCGCCGGCAAGCGGCGCTTCGTCTCCTCCTCCGGCGGCAATGCCGGCATGGCGGTCGCCTATGCCGGGCGCATGCTTTCGATCCCTGTATCCGTCTTCGTTCCCGAAACGACGACCGAGCGCGCGAAGGGCCTGATCCGCCAGCAGGGCGCCGACGTCATCGTGCACGGCGCCGCCTGGGATGAGGCGAATGCCGCCGCCCTCGCCTCCCTCGATGCCGACACCGCCTTCATCCATCCCTTCGACGACCCGCTGCTGTGGACCGGTCACGCGACGATGATCGACGAGGTCGCGCGATCCGGCCTCGCCTTCGATGCCGTGGTGCTGTCGGTCGGCGGCGGCGGACTGTTTGCAGGCGTTGCCGAGGGGCTCGCGCGCAACGGGCTTGACCACGTGCCGATCCTTGCCGTCGAGACCGAAGGCACCGCTTCGCTGGCCGCCTCGATGGACGCGGGCTCGCTGACGGAACTCCCCTCCGTCAGCGGCATCGCAACGTCGCTCGCCGCCCGCAAGGTCAGCGAGCGCGCCTTCGAGCTGAGCCAGACGCGCCCGGTCGAGAGCGTCGTCGTCAGCGACACGGACGCCGCGCAAGCCTGCATCCGCTTCCTCGACGACCACCGCGTGCTGGTCGAGCCCGCCTGCGGCGCCGCCCTCGCCGTCGCCTACGCCCACGCCGACCGGCTGGCGCGCTTCGAGCGCATCCTGATGATCGTCTGCGGCGGCGCGACGACCACAGTCGAGCGGCTGCAGGCCTGGCAGGAGTTTTGAACCAAGCGCCCGGGCTCCCGGCCATTGATATCAGGTCGATCTGGAAATCACCTCTGCGCGAACTTATGTCCGGTACGTAACCACAGCGTGTTCCGGCTCGCGGCAGGGAAGGCAGACGCTTGATACGTTCATTCGCCATGCGACGACCACCCTCCGGGTTCTCTGGTGGATGACGATCGTCGGCACGGCGACCACTTTCGGCACCCTTTACGGCTGGCAGGGTTACGGCTTGGACGGCGCAATCGGCTTCGGTCTGGTTGGTTTCACCGCTGGCGCGGCCTTTGCCGCCCTGTTCCCCGAAATATGTCTTGAGCTGTTCGGAAGGGTCTTTCTGGGCGTCTTTCGGCTTCTCTGGGATTAGTCTGACCCAATTCCAGGAAAAGCGTGAAGCTATCCGGGAGATGTATGCCAAACGAAAAAAGCCGGAGCATGCGCCCCGGCTTTCTCATTCAACCGTTCGATAAGGCTTAGTTCTTCGCCTTGTCGACCAGCTTGTTCTTGCCGATCCAGGGCATCATGCCGCGGAGCTTGGCGCCGACTTCTTCGATCTGGTGGCTGTCGTTGACGCGGCGGATGCCCTTGAAGCGAGCCGCACCCGACTTGTATTCCTGCATCCACTCGGAGGTGAACTTGCCGGTCTGGATGTCCTTGAGGACGCGCTTCATCTCGGCCTTGGTTTCTTCGGTGATGATGCGCGGACCCGTGACGTATTCGCCCCACTCGGCCGTGTTCGAGATCGAGTAGTTCATGTTGGCGATGCCGCCTTCATAGATCAGGTCGACGATCAGCTTTACTTCGTGCAGGCACTCGAAATAGGCCATTTCCGGGGCGTAGCCGCCTTCGACCAGCGTTTCGAAGCCGGCGCGGATGAGCTCGACGAGACCACCGCACAGAACGACCTGTTCGCCGAAGAGGTCGGTTTCGCACTCTTCCTTGAAGTTGGTCTCGATGATGCCCGAACGGCCGCCGCCGACGCCGCAGGCGTAGGAGAGAGCGAGGTCAAGGGCGTTGCCCGAAGCGTCCTGGTGAACGGCAACGAGGCAGGGAACGCCGCCGCCCTTCTGGTATTCGCCGCGAACCGTGTGGCCCGGGCCCTTCGGCGCGATCATGACGACGTCGAGCGAAGCCTTCGGCTCGATCAGGCCGAAGTGAACGTTGAGGCCGTGGGCGAAAGCGATCGCAGCGCCGTCACGGATGTTGCCGGCGATTTCGGCCTTGTAGATTTCGGCCTGGAGTTCGTCCGGGGTCGCCATCATGATGAGGTCGGCCCACTTGGCGGCTTCTGCTACCGAGAGAACCTGGAGACCGTCGGCCTCGACCTTGGCAGCCGTTGCCGAACCCGGCTTCAGAGCGATGCGGATTTCCTTGGCGCCGGAATCCTTGAGGTTCAGCGCATGGGCGCGGCCCTGGCTGCCGTAGCCGACGATGGCGACCTTCTTCGACTTGATCAGGTTGATATCGGCATCACGATCGTAATAGACGCGCATTGTTGTGGTCCTTCCCGTTGTTTGTCAGTTGCTTCCGCTGCATTACCCGGGAGCTCCGGGCCCTGCAGCAATTCCTGGTGCCGCAGCGACCTTTGCGCTTCTTTCGAAGCGCGGCGCTGCGGGCCGTTACCTTTTCGTGCCGTAAAGCGAAAGGAAGGCGGATACCGCCTGCTCCGCCTTGCGGCCAAAACTTTGTCTCATCTCGCCGGCCTCTTCGCCGAGCAGCATCTTCAGATGCCAGTCGGAGACGATCAGCCCATAAAGCGCGCCATAGGCCTCGTCGGCATCGTCGAACGTCAAGAGGCCTGCCTTGCGGCCGGCTTCGAGCAGCGCTGCGGCCCGGCGGCCGATCTGCCGACGCCCGCGTTCCTGCAGCATGTGGCCGAGCTTGGAGCCGTCGCGGCTCGCCTGGCCGATCGCCAGCCGATTGAGCGCCAGCGACACGTCACCGGCGAGAACCTCAAGCAGATCCTTGGCAAAAACGATCAGATGCCGCTGCAGGCTCTCGGCATCGAGCGCGCGGGCGGCAACGTCCTGCGTGCGCACCTTGCTCGCCTGGAAGCCGATCATCGCCGAAATCAGCCCGTCACGATCGCCGAACCACTTGTAGAGGCTTTCCTTGGAGCAATTGGCAGCACGCGCGATGCCGGCCGTCGTCAGCGCCTTTTCGCCGCCGTCGACGAGAAGTCGCAATGCCTGCTCGAGAACGGCGCCCTGACGTTCCGTCAGCCCTTCCCCGGCATTCGCCTCTCTCATCGCCACAGTCATCTGCACGCTGCCTCGCCCTCGATCAGTACCGTACGGTACGGTTCGCATTCTTCTAGTGAAGCCTCTCCAGAGCGTCAAGACGATTCTTGCAAAGGGGCGAAATTTCGACGGTGACGGCGCAGAAGCAGCGCCATAGGGTGCGAACCGACGGAATGGAGGTCGACCTGCCCTCGTCAGACGTAGGTGTTTGATCGTGGCGCGGTCGATCACGCGATCGATGGAATGGAGTCCAACGCATGCAGCAGCCGGCCCTCGGGATCCTGATTGGAGGAAGCTCGCATGTCGGGAAGTCGACACTCGCCAGGGCTCTCGCAAGTTCGCTCGGGCGGGAGCTGATCTCGACGGACGATCTGGGCCGCCATCCCGGCAGGCCCTGGCCGTCGGTCCGTCCTCAGGTCGCCGAGTACTATGCAAGCCTGACCGACGAGACCATCCATTGGTTCCTGAAGGTGCACCACGAAAACATGTGGCCGCGCATCCGCCAGATCATCGAAAGCCGCCTAAAACACGCTCAACCCTTCGTGCTTGAAGGTGCCGCGCTCCGGCCGGAGTATATGGCTCAATTCGAACAAGAGGACATCCTCCCCCTGTTTCTCTACGCGGATGACGCTTTCCTGCGCCGGCGCATGCTGGAAGAATCTCGGCGCGCAGATGTGGACGGGACGAAGGCCGCGATCATCGACAAGTTCATCGAGCGCTCGATCCGCGAAAACAGAGAGATGCTGGAGGCTGCCGGAGCCGCCGACATCCGGTGTATCGATGGCGCGGCGCCCGGGGCGATCGACGCCTTGGTGAAAGAGTTTTCGGCGGCCTGATCACCGAGGTCGGCCAACCGAACGTTACATACGCCGCACCGGCTCCATTCCAAGAAGCTCGAGGCACTTCCCGATGACCCTTGCGACCAGCCTGCATGTGGCAAGCCGACCCGACGGATCGTCTGCCTTCAGCACCGGGCAATCCGCGTAGAAGCGGCTGAACGCATCTGCCACCTGGTAGGCCCGGTCGGCGATCTCGAAGGATTCGAGCTGTTGCGCCGCCTGCGAAAGCGCATGCGGATACCAGAGGCATTCCATCAGCACGGCCCGCTCGGACGGATGGCTGATGGAGACCATCTCGGCTGGCACCATGCCCGCCTCCTCGGCCTTGTCCAGGATCGATGAGATCCGGGCGTAGGCATATTGAAGATACGGACCCGTCCGCCCCTCGAAGGAGGTCATCCTGTCGATGTCAAAAACATAACCTGTGTTTCGCGGCGTGGAGAGGTCGGTAAACTTCAGGGCGCCGAGACCGACGGCCGTGGCCGCCTCGCCTTCAGTCACCTTTTCCGACGACTTGGCAAGCGCCAGATTGATCATGTCGCCGAGCGAGGCGGCCGACCCGTCGCGGGTCTTGAAGGGCTTGCCGTCGCTGCCACGAACGGTGCCGAAGGTCGCGTGCCGCAGTTCGACGCCATCGGCATAACCTGCCGTCCGCGCCGCCGAAAACACGCTGGCAATATGCAGCGCCTGCCGGTCGTCGGTGCAATAGACGATCTGCTCTGCACCGAGATCGCGCACCCGCTGGCGCAGCGTCGCGAGATCCGTCGTGCCGTAAAGCGCAGCGCCGTCGCTCTTCTGAAGAAGCAGAGGTGGTGCATTGTCTGGAAGTCCGTCACCGGCGACATCGATGACAAGAGCACCGTCGCTCTCCCGAGCGAGCTTGCGGGCAACGAGGTCGGCAAGCATGGGCACGACTTCTGCATGCGCATCGCTTTCCCCTTTGAACAGGTCGAAATGCGCCCCTAGCACTTGTGCTGTAGCCGAGATCGCGACCAGGGAAATGGCCCGCATGCGCCCCCAGGCCGCGGTCAGGAGTGGATCTCCGTCCTGCAGTCTCGTGGTCAGCATCCGCGCCCGCGCAAGCGACGTCTCGTCCTCGCAGGCCGCATTGCCCGACCTGTAGAGAAGGCCAAGTTCATCGACGGTCATGGCATCGAATGCGCGGGGATCGATGAAGGGCGCGGGGTCGCCGGCTTTCCATCCGGCGGCCAGGGCCGCACCTAACAGAAGCTTGCCCATCTGCAGGCCCCAGTCGCCGAGATGGATATCGGACAGCACGTCGTGGCCGATCTCAAGCAGGATGCGCCGCAGGCTTTCGCCGATGACGAAGGAACGCAGGTGCCCGACATGCAACGCCTTGGCGACGTTGGGTCCGCCGAAATCGATGATGGTGCGCAGCGGCTGCACCTTCTCGGCGGCAAGCGATCCATCGGCCAGCATCGCCGTCGCCTCCGCGGCAACCGCCGCATCCGTCAGCCGGACGTTGATGAAACCCGGACCGGCGACGGACACTTCCGCGAATTCTTCGCCGCGCGCCGCCTCGGCAACGTCAGCGGCAAGTTCGCGCGGATTCCGGCCGGCGGATTTTGCCAGCCGCATCATGTCGTTGCATTGGAGATCGCCGAACTCGGGCCGTGTCGACCGGGCGATGGAGGGTTCGGCTTTAAGGCCGTTCAGTTCATAGGCGCGAGCAAGGGCTGCGAGTGCTGCCGATTTGACGGACATGGATCATTTCCTGAAATTGCATGAAAAGGAGCGCAAAAGCGTTGAGAGCTTCAGCGTCGTCGTTCTGCAATTTTCGGAACCATGTTCATGGCAAACCTCGAGATTGGAGCCCTTCAATAGTCCGTTCGGTGACCGCTGGCAATGTTATGATCGCCTGCGCCGTCACTACGATGGTGTGGCTCAGAAGGGGCCCTTCTTCCGCCTGGCGGCACCCACTCGCCCAACAAGGCCCGCCCGATTTCCCGCTAATCGCGGACCCCGTTCGCGGTGCCGGCAGCATGGCACGTCCCCTATCCCCGCCCGCGGGGAGATGGTTATTCCTCGGGTTAAACCCGATGAGCGGGGCAATGCCTCTGGACACGCGAACACCGCGCCTCAACCAACACCTACTTCCACCCCCGAACCGCCTCTTCGATGAAAGCCGCGACCGCCGCCACGCTCGGCACGCGCGCCCGTTCCGGGTGCATCATCAGATAGACCGGGCGCTCGGCGGCCGCCCCCGGTTCGTCCACCGCCTCGAAACGCGGATCGCGTGAGGCCGAAACCTCCGGCAGCATCAGTTCGGCGCCGAGCGAAAGGGCCGCCTCCATCAGGATCTCCAGCTTGTCGGCCGTCAGCGCCACGCGGGCATCCGGTCTGAGCCGGTCAAGCGCCTGCATCTCCGGCACATGGGCGAGTGCCGGGCCGTAGCGCACGACCGGGCATGGGCCTTCTCCCTGCCCCCTCGGCCGGAACAGGCGGAAACGCAGCGTGCCGAGGCTCTTCACCCGCACACTGTCTTCGCCGGTGCGGGCCATGCGGATGGCGATGTCGGCCTCGCGCCGCTCGATGCTCAGCATCTGGTTGTCGGCAACGAGATCGAGGGTGAGGCCCGGATGGCGCTGTTCGAGGCGGGAAAGCGCCGGCGCCAGGATGGCGCTCAAGACGAAGTCGATGCTGGTCACCCGTACCTGGCCCTGCAGTTCCGCCGTGCGCCGCAGCAGCGTCGCCAGCGACAGCGACGCCTCCTCCGAGATCGTCCGAAGCCGCTCGACGACGGGGGAAAGCACCGGCGTCGGCGTCAGCCGGCCGTCGATGCGGTCGAAGAGCGCCGCCCCCACCCGCCGCTCCAGCGCCGCAAGCCGGCGCGACACCGTGGTCTGGTCGACACCAAGCGAGCGCGCCGCCTGGCTGAGCGTCGCACCGCGCACCAGATGATCGAGCAGTTCGAGATCCGCCCATCCCCCTGCATTCATGCAGATAGTCCTCCGAAAAATTCGGATCACTCTGCGTCAACGCAGCCGCTAAGATCAAGCCCATAGACCGACCGCTTCGACGAACCAACGCCAGGGCTACGGCCCCGAAACCACCGCCCGGCCAGGGCTGCCTTCCACCGCCCCCCCCTGCGCCGTCCGCACAAACAAGGAGCCTTCCCATGTCCGATTCCGCGCCCGCAGCAACCCTTTTCACACTTGCCGGCGTCACGCTCGCCCCGCCGCCGCTTGGCGAAGCGACGCTGGTGCTGATCGACTACCAGAACGAATATCTGGCCGGCCCCGTGCGCCTGGTCGAGCCGGAAGCGGCGATCGAAAAGGCGCGGCAGTTGCTGGTCGCCGCTCGCGCCGCCGGCGCGAAGATCATCCACGTCGCTCATAAGGGGGCCGCCGGCGGCATGTTCGACCGGGGGGCGCACCGCGGCGCGATCGTCGATGCGCTGACGCCAATCGCCGGCGAAGCGGTGGTCGAGAAGATCCGGCCCAACGGCTTTTCGGACACCAACCTTGCCGAAATCATTGGGCCGGCCGGCACGCCGGTGATCTTCGCCGGCTTCATGACCCACAATTGCGTGTCGTCGACGGCCCGCGCCGCCAAGGATCTCGGCTACGGCATCACCATCGCAGCCGATGCCTGCACCACACGCGACCTGCCATCGGCAAGCGGCACCATCTCCGCCCGTGCCCTGCATGAGGCCGAACTTGCCGGCCTTGCCGACCACCACGGCGCGGTCGTCAATGTCGCCGCGCTGATTGCGGCACGCAGCTGAGAGACCCGTCGTTCCCTTCGAAAACGGGCGTCCGCAGCCGCGGGCGCCTTTCTCTTGCCATGCAGATGGCGAAGATTACGAAAATATAATGATCTCAATGCTTTTCGCCGGGTCCATTCGCTTCTATTTTTGAACCTATCCATTTTGGCATCGGCGATGCCGGTTAGGCGCAAGCGATGAACAAGACAGCCAAGACGGCGCGAGCCGACACCACGCCCCGCGACGATGCGGCGCCCAACGTCACCTTCATTCCCGGTGCGGTGAAGACGGTGAAGCGCAGGCGCCGCTCGCGAGCCTGGCTGTGGCTGCCCGTCATCCTCGCCGTCGCCGGCGCCGGGTATTACGGCTGGACGCGCTATGGAGAGAACCCGGCCTCGACCGCAATGGTGACCGAGGTGGTGACCCGCGGCGACATCGAAAACAGCGTGACCGCCGTCGGTACGCTCGACGCGGTCAATTCCGTCGATGCCGGCGCCCAGGTCTCCGGCCAGTTGAAGGCGCTGCATGTGGCGATCGGCGACACGGTTACGCAAGACCAGCTCGTCGCCGAAATCGATCCGGCCACCATCGAGAACCGCATCGAGATCGACCAGGCGGAGCTTGCCAACCTTCAGGCCCAGCTCATTTCCAAGAGGGCGCAGCTGGTTCTCAAGCAGGCCAATATCGACCGCCAGCGCAATCTCGTCGAAACCCGGAGCGTGGCGCAATCGACGCTCGACCAGGCGATTGCCGATCTCGCCGCCGCCGAGGCCGACGTCAACGCCATCGAGGCGCAGATCCGCAAGCAGCAGGCGACCCTTGCCGGCGACAAGGTCGATCTCGGCTACACCAAGATATACGCTCCGATCTCGGGCACCATCGTCGCCAACCCGGCCAAGGCCGGCCAGACGCTGAACGCCAACCAGACGACGCCGACCATCGTCACCATCGCTGACCTCTCGACCATGACCGTCAAGGCGCAGGTGTCGGAAGCAGACGTCACCCGGCTGAAGGTCGGCATGGATGCCTATTTCACCCTGCTCGGCCAGCCCGGCAAACATTTTGCCGGCAAGCTTCGCCAGATCCAGCCGATGCCGGACACGGCCAACAACGTCGTGCTCTATTACGCACTGTTCGACGTGCCCAATCCCGAAGGCGAACTGATGATGTCGATGAGCGCCCAGGTGTTCTTCGTGCAAGCCGCCGCCAAGAATGTACTGATCGTGCCGAGCGGCGCCTTGAGCCATCCGGGTAAGGGCAGCGGCGATGCCGCCGGCCAAGGTAACGGCCGGCGTGACGGCCAGAGAAACGGAACCGGAAGCGAGCCCCACAAGGCGCAGGTGACCGTGGTTGCGGCTTCCGGCGCGCTCGAAACCCGCGACGTCGAAGTCGGCATTCGCAACCGCGTCAGCGCCGAGATCAGAAGCGGCCTCCAGGAGGGCGAGAAGGTGGTCGTCAGCACCGGATCGACAGCGAGCGGCAACGCCCGCGACAACCGAAACCAGCGCGGCATGCGCATGCCGCCGATGTTCTGATCCAAGCTCGATAGTGGCCATGACCCCGCTTCTCTCACTCAGGCACGTCAGCAAGACCTATTTCAACGGCGACCTCGCCGTCGAGGTCCTGCACGGCCTGTCGCTCGATATCGAGGCGGGCGAGTTCGTGGCGATCGTCGGCCAGTCGGGTTCCGGCAAGTCGACGCTGATGAACATACTCGGCTGCCTCGACCAGCCGACCGGCGGCGACTACCTGATCGATGGCGAGAGCGTCGCTACCCTCGACAGTGACGAGCTCGCGGCCCTTCGCCGCCGCACCTTCGGCTTCGTCTTCCAAAGCTACAACCTCATCCCGACAGCAAGCGCCAAAGAAAATGTCGAGGTACCGGCCGTCTACGCCGGCATGTCCGCCCGCGACCGGCACGACCGCGCCGAGGCGCTGCTTGAAGCGCTGAAGCTCGGCGAGCGCCTCGACCACCGGCCGGGCCAGCTGTCGGGCGGCCAGCAGCAACGCGTCTCCATCGCCCGCGCGCTGATGAACGGCGGCCGGGTGATCCTGGCCGACGAGCCGACCGGCGCGCTCGACAGCCAGAGCGGCTCCGACGTGATGGCGCTGTTGCGCGACATGAACGAGCAGGGCCACACGGTCATCGTCATCACCCACTCGCGCGAGGTCGCCGAACAGGCCGACCGGCTGATCGAGATCCATGACGGCCGCATCGTCGCCGACCGCGCCAAGAAAGCCCGCGTCAACGCCGAAGGGGCGGCCGCGCTCGCCCGCCATGTCAGCGAAGGCTCGGCCGCGATCGCCGACGTCACCGAAGCGGTGAAGATGGCGTTCCGGGCGCTGAAGGCCAATCTGTTCCGCACCATCCTGACCCTGCTCGGCATCGTCATCGGCGTCGGCTCGGTGGTCGCGATGCTCGCGATCGGTACCGGCGCGCAGGATTCCGTTTTGAGCCGCATCTCGTCGATGGGCTCGGATCTGCTGGTGGTGCGGCCGAGCATGGCGAATTTCCGCGGCAGCGCCGGCGGCAGCAACGTGACGCTGGTGCCCGCGGATGCCGACGCAATCCTCGACGTTCCGAACGTCGCCTTCGCCGTGCCGGAGATGACGAGCTCCGTCACGCTTCGCCGCGGCAATGTCGACTATCAGACCACCGCCAACGGCACCGTACCGCAGTTTACCACCGCCAAATCCTGGAAGATGGCAAAGGGCGAGTTCATCAACCAGAACGACATGGACACCTACGCACCTGTGGCCGTACTCGGCCAGACGGTCGTGAAAACGCTCTTTCCCGACGGCGACAACCCGATCGGGCAATACGTGCTGGTCAACAAGATCCCCTTCCAGGTGATCGGCGTGATGGCGGAAATGGGCGCTACCTCCTTCGGCAACGACCAGGACGACGTGGTGCTGGTGCCGCTTTCGACCGGCAGCATCCGCCTCTTCGGCCAGCGCAACATCCGAACCATCACCGTTCAGGTGAAGGACGGTTCGGCGATCGACATCACGCAGCAGACGATCCAGGCGCTGCTCGACCAGCGCCACAAGCGCCAGGACACGCAGATCACCAACATGTCCTCCGTGCGCGAGGCCTTCACCGAGACCTCGAACACGCTGAAACTGTTCCTCGCCTCGGTCGCCGCGATCTCGCTGCTCGTTGGCGGCATCGGGGTCATGAACATCATGCTGGTTTCTGTCAGCGAGCGTACCCGCGAAATCGGCGTGCGCATGGCGACCGGCGCCCGCCAGCGCGATATCCTGTTGCAGTTCATCATCGAGGCGCTGGTCGTCTCGGCGATCGGCGGCACGCTCGGTGTGGCGCTCGGGCTTGGCACCGGCGCGCTTGCCGGCCAGTTCGGCATGCCCGTTTCCTTCACCCTCGGCCCGGTGGCGCTCGCCTTTGCCTGCGCCTTCCTGACCGGCCTCGTCTTCGGCTTCCTGCCCGCCCGCAACGCCTCGCGCCTGCAGCCGGCGGTGGCGCTGAGCGCGGATTAGGCAAAAGCCACGCTCCTGCCCGCCAGACGATGACAAGTGTCGCGACACGACCCAAGATGGCAGGCATTGCATGCTTGGGGGATGATTTGCGATGTGGAAGGCGTTTGCTGTTTTTTACTGCCTGTTGGCGACGTTCGGCGTCCTGCTTGGCGGCTACATCATGGCGGGCCGGTCAGTGCCGATGTCGACTATCGGCCTTGGCCTGGCTTCCGTGGCCTTCGTGATGGCGTTGTTGACCGCCGTCGGGCTCGTCGCCTACGCCTTCAACCTGAATGCCCCACCCTATGGGCTCTGGCGGCCGCTGGGCTGGCTCATCGGCGTCTATCAGTTGCTGGTGTCGCTGCTCAGCGTCGTGCGGTTCGCACAGATGTTCGCCACCATCCCGGCCGGAAGCGACGTGGGCGTCACGAACCTCATCTGGCTGGTGCTCGGCCTGGCTCTCAACTATTTCAGCTGGCTCGGCGTCTGGCGCTATGGACGGCGCATGGCACAGCAACCGGCGCAAGCGCGGTAGAGGCAAGCGTTGCAGGATCTATTCCAGGCTGGTGCGGATCCTGCGGCAAAACCCCGTTTCTTCTGAGGACGGACGAAGCATTCTGGTTGGGAGATAGGCGTCGCGATGTGGAAGGCGTTTGCAGTTCTCTATGGGCTGCTTTTCATTTTCATGCTGTCATCGGCTTTCGTCACGCTACCCCCTGAAATCGCGGTGCAGCTGTCGTCCGCCGACCGAGCCCTGTTCTATGCGGGCCTGGCCGTGGAATTTGCTGCCATGATAGGCGTCTTTGCCTATGCCTTCGGCCTGAGGGTCCCGCCCTTGTCATTTTGGCGGCCATTCAGCTGGGTTCTCGCCTGCTGGTGTCTCTACACGTTGATGGCCGATGCCTGGGATCTCGTCACGCTCATTTCCAGCCCCCAGCCCGGAGACGAAGGCCTGCTGTCGGCCTCCCTCGGTTTGCTGTTCCTGCTCCTTCTCAGCTATTTCGGCTGGCTCGGCGTCTGGCGCTATGGCCGCCGCATAGAGCAGCAGCCGGCCGCCATGGGCTGACAGCGGAACGTCAGCGCGCCAAGCACTCCGGTGAAAGAATGAGAGAGCGGGCGGCATGCAGGCCGTTTGAGGCGCAAGGCCTTGCGACAACCTCGCCCGCCGAACGATAGACAAGGCGCCCATCACCGCCGAAGCTGCCACCAACGCAGATACAGGATGATTCGCGATGTGGAAGGCATTTGCAATTTTCTACGTGCTCAGCCTTGCTTTCGGCCTGGTCATAGGCGCGACGCTGCTCCTGAGCTTTTGGGACGAGATGGCATACGGGATCAAGATCCTCGGCGGCGTCAGCCTGGTCATGGCGCTGGCAACGGCGATCGGTCTCGTCGCTTACGCCTTTAACCTGCAGGTCCCGCCGTTCGGGTTCTGGCGGCCCTACAGCTGGCTGCTCGGCATCCTTCTCGGCGGCCTGTCGCTGATCAGCGTCGTGCGATTTGCCGGTCAGTTCGAAGGCGGTGACGACCTCACCACTCTGCTCTGGCTTTGCCTGTCGCTTCTCGTCAACTATTTCAGCTGGCTCGGGATCTGGCGTTACGGCCGCCGGGTGAAGGCGATCGCGGGCTAGCCCGAGCGAACCGGGCTATAGCCCTTCGTCACGACAGGAAAGACATGCTCAACCTCGTCCTCTACAGCGACCAGATCGTCTCCGCCTGCTCGGCGATCGACCTCAGGCTTGTGGAGATGTTGGCGGCAGGCGGCGCTGGAAAACGCATCGCCTATGTCGCCTCCGGTCCGGAACGGGACCGCGGCTTCTTCCTTGCCGGGCAGGCCTATTACGGCAGGCTGGGTCTCGATCTCGCGCTGTTCTTCGATCTCGACGAACCGCATTCGGCAGACGACATTGCAGCGCTCTTCGCCTCAGACGCCATTCACCTTGCAGGCGGTCACACCGGCGGCTTTCTCGAACGGCTGAAGCGAAGCGGCATGCTCGGGCCGCTTCGCGACTGGGCACAGTCCGGCGGCATCCTCATCGGCGTCAGCGCCGGCGCCATTCTCATGGCGCCGACGATCGCGACCGATGCGCTCTTCATCGGGCTGGAGCCGGAGGAAATCACCGACGGCGATGCGCTTGATCTCGTGCCCTTCGAGTTCTTCCCGCACCTGAGCGACGACAAGAGCTACCTGCCCGCTCTCTTGCGCTACAGCCTGTCGACGCCGCGACCGATCCTTGCCTGCAACGACGGCGACGGCATCGTCGTTGCAGACGGGCGGATCGAGTGTCTTGGAGATCCTCTATGGATCTCGGCGGGAGCCGCGCGAGCACCGGCGGAAAGCATGCTTCAAGGCTTCATGCCGATGCAGATTTGATGACGGACCTGCAGACTAACATCCTGAAGAGCCCGCTCTTGGCTCCGATCCTCGATCGCTGGGACCGGATTGCCCTGCCCGATGGCTGGCTGGCGGCCGGCGCGATAGCGCAGACCGTCTGGAACCATGCCTTCGCCCTGCCGCCGACGCACGGCATCAGCGATATCGACATCGTCTATTTCGACGGTGACGACCTCTCGCAAGAGGCGGAGGCCACGCATGCGAAGCGGATCGAAGGCCTGTTTGCGGATCTGCCCGTGCGGATCGACGTCAAGAACGAGGCACGCGTTCACCTCTGGTACGAGGAAAAATTCGGCACGCCGATCAGGCCCTATCTATCGGCGGAAGAGGCGATCGCGACATTTCCGACGACAGCGACCGCTATCGGCCTTCGCCCGTCCCAGGGCGGACTGGAGATCTGCGCCCCTTTCGGCCTTGAGGACCTGCTCGCACCGATCGTTCGGGCCAACAAGAGCCAGATCACCCGCGCCATCTACGAGCGCAAAGTGGAACGGTGGCGCGCCCTTTGGCCGGGCCTTGCGATCGAAAGGTGGGACGTGAGGCCGGCTTGAGACGAGACGCCCCTGTCACTGCGGCCCCACCAGTTGTGGTCGGGAACGGCACGCGCGCCGAAACATCACATCGCGCCCGCCCGTGCGGCCTCCGCATGCCGAACGACGACGGCCCCTTCGCGCGCCGGAACCGGCGCAACCTTGCGCCTTCCAAGCTGAGCTTCCGCCTCCGTCAGGCCGATATCCGCCAGATGCTCAGCATCCAGTTCGCGCAGTTGCTGCAATTGCCAGTACCGCGAGCGCGGCGAAGCGACGAGATAAAGACCGAGTTCCCGGATCATGTCGAACATCCATGTTTCTTTTCCAACCATGGACACAGTCTGCGCCTCGACATCTCCTAAAAGAAGCTTAGCATTCCTATTCCACGCATAAGAGAAACTTTGGAAATAAGAGAAACCTGGGCATGAGTGCGCTTGACCTCGATTATCTCAAAACCTTCGCGCTTGTCGCCGAACTCGGCAGCTTCTCGGCCGCCGCCGAGCGCTTGGGCCTGACCCAGCCGGCGGTCAGCCTGCAGGTGCGGGTGCTGGAGAAGCAGCTCGGCGTGCGCCTCGTCGAGCGGGTCGGCCGCAGAGCGCGGCCGAGTGCGGCCGGCGAGGAGCTGCTGGCCCATGCCGGCAGCATCGAGGCTGCCACCAGCCGGGCGATCGAGGCCGTCGCCCGCCACGCCAAAGGCGTTCTCGGGCGCGTCCGGCTCGGCACCGGCGCCACCCCGTGTGCCTTCCTGCTGCCGCCGCTTCTGGCCGATCTCAAGCGCCGCTTTCCCGATCTAGACATCACCGTGACAACCGGCAACAGCGCCGACATCGTCCGCGCGGTCGACGAGAACCTCATCGACATCGGCCTCGTCAGCCTGCCCGTTTCAGGCCGCATCTTCGAAATCACGCCGCTCTTCGACGAGCGCTTCGTGGCGATTGCGCCGCTCGGAACTGCCCTGCCCGATACCGTCACGCCCGCGATCCTGGCTGAACGGCCGCTGATCCTCTACGAGCCCGGCGCCAACACGCGAAGGATCACCGACGAATGGCTGGCCACCACAGGCACGACCGTCAAGCCGGTGATGGCGCTCGGCAGCGTCGACGCGATCAAGGAGATGGTCGCCGTCGGCCTCGGCTCAGCCCTCGTTCCGGAAATCGCCCTTCGCCCCGGCGACCGGGAGCGGCTGGTGGTGCGGCCCGTCACCCCAACGCTCTTCCGCCGCTTCGCCCTGGTGCTTCGAAGCGACAAGCGACTGGACCGGGCGCTGCGCGAAACGCTCGCCGCGCTGAAGACAACGGCGACTGGACCAGATACGCCCGAGGGCCGGACGCAGGGCCGCTAAAGGCGCCGCAGCGACGACGGGCGGGCTGTCGAACCATGCCAGAGCCTTTACGATGTAGGTCTTGACCTCATCGCTTAGTTTTGGTTTGGCCATTGATCTGTCAAAGTGCAGTCAAAGGAGCAAGCAGTGACGAAGTACGATCCCGACAGATTGAAACTCCGCATCCAGGGACGCGGCCTGAACACATGGAACTGGCAGCTACTGCTTGATGGCAAGCAGCTCATAAAATCCGGAACCATCTCGGGCTCAAGACGCAATGCCGAAGTCGCGGCTGAGGCAGTCTTGCGCGATATGTCAACTGCGCCGGATAAAGACTAAGCGAATAGAAGCTGGCAGGTGCCGCAGGCATGGGCGATCTGCACTCTGGCGATCTCGGGTTTCTGGTTGGCTGTATCGACCATAGCCCGGACGCCGGCAGCATCTGCACCATTATGTCTGACCACGCCGGCGAACGCCTCGGACGTCGTGTGCACGGATGACGAAGACTGGGCGGCCGGGTCGCGGCCGCGATAGTCGGTCAGTGCCGCCTCCGCGGAGATCAGCCGGAAGGCGTCAGGCTTCGCCACCATCGACCAGAGCCGCCTCTTCATGCAGGCCGTGCCGTTGCATTCTCCGTGCCGACGCTGAAGTCGAGGTCCGTCTCGATCCGCGCCGCGCCGCAATGGCGGCTGCCGCCATAGGTCCTCAGCATCCCTTCTTCCCTGCCCTCGTTGTCGGCCCGGACTATGCCATCGGGGCGATTGAGAATCTGCGCCGTCACAATCACCGATCGGAAATCGGGTGGGCGCTGATGCCCGCCGGCAGTAGTCAGGGCGCATCAATCAAGAGAAGGGAAAAGTCCATGACCATGCTGCAAGACAAGATCGTGATCGTCACCGGCGCCTCCTCCGGCATCGGCCGTGCGGTCGCCAGGCTCTTTGCCGCCGAGGGTGCGAAGATCGTCGCCAACGCCCGCGGCGAAGAGCAGCTTGACGCCGTCGTCGAAGCGATCCGCGAGGACGGCGGCGAAGCGATCGCGGTTGGCGGCGACGTCACCGCGGAAGAAACCCATATCCGGCTGGTGGAAGCGGCGCTCAAGCATTTCGGCGGCCTCGACATCGCCGTCAACAATGCCGGCGCGGTCAACGTCATGAAGCCGGTCGCCGAGATCACGTTCAAGGAATGGCAGCAATCGCTTGCCACCAACCTCACCTCCGCCTTCCTCGGCGCCCGCCACCAGATCCCGGCAATGCTCGCGCGTGACGGCGGCTCGCTGGTCTTCACGTCCACCTTCGTCGGCACCAGCGTCGGTATTCCCGGCATGGCCGCCTATGGCGCGGCAAAGGCCGGCCTGATGGGCCTCGTCAAGGGCATCACTGCCGACTATGGCGCAAAGGGCATTCGCGCCAATGCGCTCCTGCCCGGCGGCGTCGACACGCCGGCGGCCGGCAGCAAGGAAAACAAGGAATGGGCGGCCGGCCTGCACGCCATGAAGCGCATCGCCCAGCCGGAAGAAATCGCCCAGGCCGCCCTCTTCCTCTCAGGCCCGATGGCAAGCTTCGTCTCCGGTGCGGCGCTCTTTGCCGATGGAGGGAACGCTGCGGTGAAGTAACGGCAGCTCAAGCGCCGGGGGCAGATTTCCAGTCATGCTCCCGGTCAACCGGCCTTTTCGGTCCAGATAAGACGACGCCTGTCAGAATGGTATAGCCGGAAAACGCCGGGTTGTGTCACACCAGAAACAATCATTGCGAGCGTTGCCAAATTGCAAGATCTTCGGCTTTGCAAAAAATCGGGATTCATCGAAGACGAGAGTTGAGCTTCGCTCAGCAAGCGCAGGGTTTCGCAAATGGCCTTCATCCCCTTCAAGGGTGCAAAAATCGCATTGCTCTTTCAGGGGCTTTTGATTGCCTACCAGCGTGATCAGAAGCCGGAAATCCCCTTCCCCGGCATGTGGGATCTTCCGGGGGGCGGACGAGAGGATGATGAGAGCCCGGTCGAGTGCGCAATCAGGGAGACCCGCGAGGAGTTCGATATCGCGGTCGATCCGGCGTGGATCGTGTGGACGCGGTATTATCCGGCGCAGAATACGATCGCCCCTGGAAGTTACTTCCTTGTTGGCAAGCTCGAAGAGGGTTTCGGGCCTGTAAGGTTTGGCGACGAGGGCCAGCAGTGGGCAATGATGTCGATCGCTGACTTCCTGAAACACCCTGAAGTCGTCGAGAGTTTGAAGAGTAGATTGCGCGATTATCTCGTCGAAAACACTTGATCGGGATCCCGTCGGGACCGCCGGCCCGCCAGCGCCTGTCGTTTCGGGTCGTCCCCCGTGGTTCGGTGTCTTCTCACACCGGTATCTCCGTCGTCTCCTTGCCGGTACGGATCACGAAGGCGGTGTAGTAGCGCGCGACATTGGTTTCCTCGCGAAACAGCCGCTCGGTCAGCGCGTCGAGCTCGTCCATGTCTTTCAGCCGCAGCATCAAAATGGCGTCGGTCTCGCCGCTGACGCTGTAGGCCTGGATCACTGCCGGCTCCTTTTCCGCCATGTCGAGGAAGCGGCGGATATATTGCTCGCCGTGGCGCTCGAGCTCGACTGTGATGATCGCCTTCATGGTGCGACCAGCCTTTGCCGGATTAAGCACCGCGACGATCCGGTCGATGACGCCGGTCTCGTGTAGCCGCCTGATGCGACGCAGGCAACTCGATGGCGAAAGGCCAACCTCTTCCGCAAGCTCGGCATTGGTGCGAGAGGCATCCACCTGCAAGAGCCTCAAGAGCTTGCTGTCGATCTTGTCCATCCCCGTCCGTCCCCCTGTTGCGGTCATTTGCAATTTTATTGCACAAAGGTGCATATTTTGACCACAACTGCGAACGGCCTGGCGTTAGTCCTTGGACAACATCCCAAGGAGAGACAGCCATGACCGTCCTGATCATCCTCTACCGCAAGACCCTTGCTACCCTCGAAGTCTACTTCGATCTGGTGCGCATCATCGTGCCCGTCACCATCGTCACCCATGTGCTGCAGGAACTCGGCGTGATCCGCGCGGTCGCACCCGCCTTCGAGCCGGTAATGACGGTGATCGGCCTGCCGCCCGAGTTTGCCTTCGCGTGGCTCACCGGCCTGCTCGTCGGCATCTGGGGCGCCGTCGTTGTGGTCTTCGCGCTGGTGCCGGTCTCGGAACTGACGACTGCCGACATGACGGTGTTTTCGGCGCTGATGCTGGTGGCCCATGCCATCCCGATCGAACAGCGCATCATCCAGAAGGCGGGCCCAAACTTCCTCGTCACCGCCGCGATAAGGATCGGCGGCGGCCTCATCTTCGCAGCCCTCCTGCATCAGCTCTTCGCCGTCACCGGATGGCTTGCAACCCCGCTCGCCCCCACCTGGATCCCGGCCAACGAGGGCTCCGGCTGGGTCGCCTTCACCTTCGGCACGCTGAAGACGCTTCTGACCATGCTCGTCGTGCTGCTCGTGCTCAGTTGGACGATCGAGATCCTCAAGCTCGTCGGCATCCTCGCATGGCTGAACCGGGGCATGGCGCCGCTCTTTCGCCTTGCGGGCGTCAAGACCGAGACCGTGCCCTTTGCCGCCGTGGGCGTGCTGCTTGGCATTTCCTATGGTGGCGCGCTTCTGATCCGCGAGGCGCGCGAGGCCAAGGTCGAGCCGCGCCAGGTGTTCCTCGCCTGCGTCTTCATGGGCTTTGGCCATAGCCTCATCGAGGACACGCTGGTGGTCGTGGCGCTGGGGGCGGATTTCACCAGCGTCTTCTTCGGCCGGCTGGTCTTTGCCATCGTCGCCACGGCCATCGTCGCCCGGATTGTCGCCTCCGCGCCCGACGCCGTGTTCTTCCGGTCGTTCTTCCGCAAGGACGACTTCAACCTTGCGTCCCCTCAGGCCGAGCTCAACGGATGACCGTGTGACAGGGCGGCGAACGCCGCCCTGTCACATTGAAGCCCTGGTTCACCCGACGAAATTGGGCGTGCGCTACCGGGCGCACGCCTTGGGGCGAGCACCCATCGTTCTAGCATGCCCCTGGATTTTTTACCTGTTACGTACTTACGGGCTTGCCGCTTTTCTGTCTTGCTCCGGCACGCACAACGCAGTGTCGGAAATGCAGTTCGGCCATGCCTGAAACCAGAGCCGCCAAGTCCGGTCGCAAGGACCGGCAGGTGCGCACCAGTTCGGCCATTGCTTTCAGGACTGCACGTGGCTGGAGCCAGAGACGGATCCAGACCGACTGAAAGATCATCGACAATCCCATATCCCAATGAGGAGTACGATTGATGAAGGCCTTCAACTATCTTCTCTCTTGTTCCCTTGCAGCTTCGTTCACGTTGCTCGCCACCACGTCGCACGCCCAGGAGGCAAAGGGGTGGGACCGTACGGTCAGAACCGCGGACTATCTGGAGCCGGCCATTCCGCGCCCCGCTCAGGAGCAGACGGCCGCGGACCGGCTTCGCGAGTTTGAGACGAGGACCGGTCGCAAACCCAACATCCTGATCCTGCTCGTCGATGACCTTGGATATGGCGACCTGGGTGCGTTCGGCGGCGGCGCGATGCTCGGGGCTCCGACACCGAACATCGACAAGCTGGCAACCGAGGGCCTGAAGCTGACATCGGCCTATGCGACGCCGGTGTGCACGCCCTCGCGCGCGGCCCTGATGACGGGTCGTATTCCGGCGCGAAGCGGCCTTACGCGTCCCCTGCTTGCGAGCGACCACCCCACCAAGAACCCCTGGGCCGACGAGGTCTCGGCGGCAAAGCTCCTGAGCGACAACGGCTATGTCACCGGCCTCTCGGGCAAGTGGCACATCGGCGAAGCCAAGGGCATGCAGCCCCAGGACGTCGGCTATGACGAATTCCATGGTTTCCTGTCGGTCGTCAGCGAATACACGCAGTACATGGACAGCCGGAAATATTCGCAGCTGATGCTCGATCCGCAGCGGCTGGAGACGTTCAAGAGCCTCAGCGAGTATAACGGCGTGGTCGAAGGCAAGAAGGGCGGCGACCTGAAGATCGTCTATCCGCTGGAGACGCAGAAGCAGATGGGAAATGTCGACCAGGATTTTGCCAACTGGTCGGTGGATTTCATCAAGCGCGCGGCCAAGGACAACAAGCCGTTCTACCTGATCCACGCCTTTGCCAAGGTCCATTTCGACAACTATGCCGCTGATGGCTACGAGGGGCGCAGCCCCGCCAAGCTGCCCTACCGCGACGCCGTGGTCGAGGTCGACGACATCGTCGGGCGGCTGACGAAGACCCTTCAAGACGCCGGCCAGGCCGACAACACCTTCGTGTTCTTCACCTCCGACAACGGCCCGGAGGAAGACAGCTACCCGGACTCCGGCTTCACCCCGTTCCGCTCCGGCAAGGGCACGACCTGGGAAGGTGGCGTGCGCGTGCCGGGCATCGCCTACTGGCCCGGCATGATCAAGGCGGGGCGCATCAGCGACGGCCTGTTTGATCTCATGGACCTGTTCAACACGTCGCTGGCGCTTGCCGGCATCAAGGACAAGATCCCGACCGAGCGCTATATCGACGGTGTCGACCAGAGCAGCTTCCTGCTGGCCGACGACGGTCAGACGTCCCGCCAGGCGGTCTTCTCCTATAACCAGGCCGAGTTCTCGGCCATCCGCTGGGAAAACTTCAAGGGCTATTTCAAGGTCATGCAGTACGACCAGCCGTTTTCCAACATCAGCATGTCGACATTCTCGCCGGTCGGCGTCGCCCCCTGGATCTTCGATATCTATCGTGATCCCAAGGAGCGCATCACCCGCAGCAATGGCGACTATGAATGGCTCTACGGCCCCATCCTGCAGCTGCAGACCCAGCACGCAGCGACCTTCGTCAAATATCCGAAGAAGGACATCGGCCTCGGGATCGGCGGCGGCGGCGATCCCAAGTAGGCTAGCATACCCGGCTGACATTCTAGACCGTGACTGGCGGCCCCCATCGAAATCGGTGGGGGCCGTTGTTTGAGGTGGGATGCGGCACCGACGATGCGGCCTATTCCGCAGCGACCCGCCCAAGCCCGCCTTCAGAAATCGCCATCCGTCCGAAGGCGGCACGGTAGGCGGCGGGTGTCGTCGAAAGCTGCTGGCGGAAGTGATGACGCAGCGTCTGGGTGGAGCCGAAGCCGGAGGCTTCCGCCACCTGCTCCATGCCGAGCGCGGTCTCCTCCAGCAATTGCCGGGCGCGCGACAGCCGCTCGGACAAAAGCCAGCGCGCCGGCGTCGTGCCGGTCGCCGCCTCGAAGCGGCGCAGGAAGGTGCGCTCGCTCATGCCCGCAGCCTTTGCCAGCGCCGCAATCGAAAAGTCCTCACCGAGCCGTTCGCGCATACGGTCAAGCAGCGGCCCGAGCCGGGCGCTCTCATGCACGTCGGGCACCGCCCGCTCGATGAACTGCGCCTGGCCGCCATCGCGATGCGGCGGCACGACGAGACGGCGGGCGACGCGGTTGGCCGCCTCGCTGCCGAAATCGCGGCGGATCAGGTGCAGGCAGAGATCGATGCCGGCCGCACTGCCAGCCGAGGTCAGAACCTCGCCGCCATCGACATAGAGCACATCCGGCACCACCTCGATGTCTGGATAAAGCGCTTTCAGCTTGTCGGTATAGCGCCAGTGGGTCGTCGCCCGCCGGCCCGATAGCAGCCCGGCAGCCGCCAGCACGAAGACGCCGGAGCAGATGGAAAGCACGCGCGCGCCCCGCGCGCAGGCGTCCCTCAGCGCCTGGCACACCGCCTCGGGCACGGGCTGATCGGCGCCGCGCCAGCCGGGCACGATGATCGTGCCGGCCTGGCCCAAAAGCTCGATGCCGCCGTCGGCGACAAAGCGAACGCCGCCGGTCGCCCTAAGCTCACCCGGATCGACCGAGGCGACGGCAAAACGGTACCAGCCCTCGCCCATTTCCGGCCGCGGCAGGCCGAACATCTCGACGGCGACGCCGAACTCGAAGGTACAGAGCCCGTCATAGGCGAGCGCCACGACGAGCGGGTTTGTGAGTGGTGCGGCAACGGAAAACGACTTTGGCATGATCTTGAGCATATATGGCAATGTTGCCAACTGCCAGCCCTGATCCAGCGCTGCTACACATATCCTCGTC
The DNA here is from genome assembly GCF_014852185.1 of Ensifer sp. ENS07. Taxonomy (NCBI): domain Bacteria; kingdom Pseudomonadati; phylum Pseudomonadota; class Alphaproteobacteria; order Hyphomicrobiales; family Rhizobiaceae; genus Ensifer; species Ensifer sp. ENS07. The sequence continues at coordinate 638,513 of NZ_JACVBE010000002.1, forward strand.
AACGCGCACCGAGCCAAGGAGAACCCCGATGAGCACCGTCACCGAAATTCCCGCCGCATCGCCTGAGATCGCCATTGCCCATTTTGCCGGGCGGCTCAGTGTCGAGACCGATTGCTCCGACGTCGCCCAGGCGCTGAAGAGCGGCGAGCAGGACTTCGTGCTTCTGCACGTCGTCGGCTCGGATGCGGCCTATGCGCGCCGCCACGTGCCGGGCGCGATCCACCTGCCCCACCGGCAGATCACTGCGGAGCGTTTGGCCGAGTGGCCGGCCGATACCCTCTTCGTCGCCTATTGCGCCGGCCCCCATTGCAACGGCGCCGACCAGGCCGCACTCAAGCTCGCCAGGCTCGGCCGGCCGGTGAAGATCATGATCGGCGGCATCACCGGCTGGGAAGACGAAGGCCTCGCCTTTGCGACCGGCGCTACCCCCGGCGAAGCGCAGGCTCTGCTCGCCGCTTAAGCCGGCGCCAAACGCCCTTTGCAGCGCCGCACGCCTTGCCGGATGCGCGGCACTGCAGCATTTTGGATCGCGATCGATTTCAGCCTGAAATCGATCGCGATTGCGGCAAATGATGCCGCAAGTTCGGCCTTCCACCGGCCCTCGGTAACCCGCCCCGGCCAGCTAACCCCTTTGCACGAGATATCGCGATGCCCGCGTCACCCGTTATCGTCCGCCCATTTAAACGAGATGACGTCGCCTGCGTGCTGCGGCTGATGCGCGGCCTTGCAGTCTTCGAAGCTTATACTGACGCGTTCCGCGTGACCGAGAGCGATCTGATCGAGCATGGGCTTGGCGACAACCCACGCTTTGGCGTGCTGGTCGCGGAGTTTGGCGGCCGTGTCATCGGCATCGCTGTGCATTACGTCATCCCCTGGACCTACGATCTGAAGCCGACGCTGGTGCTGAAGGAACTTTTCGTCGATGAAACAGCACGTTCCCTGGGGGCCGGCGCGGCGCTGATCGACGCCTTGAAACGTCATGCCGCAGCGATCGGGGCGCCGCGCATCGAATGGTCGGTGCTTGCGAGCAACGAAAATGCCAAGCGCTTCTACCTGCGCCAGGGCGCGATACACGATGCGATATGGGAGCCCTGGACGCTGCCGATCGGGACCGACGAGACCTAAAAGGGAGTGTGGGGGATTTGTCTTTGTCCATGCGGGCTACCGTCAGGAAAATCCTGACCCGATTGGGTGAAAAAGCTGGGGATTTTCCCGTAACCCAAATTGACTATTAAAATCCCCTTAAAATCCATTGCTTTCAGATCACGCTTTTGCCACACTGTACTTGCGATTGCGCCCCGGAAGTATGCAATCCCCGGAAGAGTATGCATGCTTGTGGTTATATTGCAGTGCAGTTGCTTTATTAATTTTATTGCGCGCTTGAGCCTCCGTCCCCACGGGGGCTCAATCATTTTTGGACACCCCTTTTCCCTCCGTGACGGCCCGGCGCTCTCGGGGCCTTCCAGAGAAGGAGGCAAGGCATCGACGCAACGGAAGATAGCGCCGCATAGATCGATCCCGCAAACATTGCGGCCTTTCAGGTGGGAAGCTGTCCGTTGAATTCCACGCCCTTGAAACCATCGATCCCGGCAAGATCGAAGATGCAGCCGAGGCGATCTTGCCGGGCGAAGATGCGCTGTCTCGCATCGCAATTCGACGGCACACGCGACCGCTTCAACCGCGAGGACCCCGCGCGGGCTTTGGCGCTGGAAGATGGGACCCGCCTGCAAGGAGGGCGTTCAACGTTTGCAGGCCGATCGGACGAGGCTGAAGGAAGCGGTGGCCCGCCTGAAGGGGAATATCTGCAGGCGGCAGGCGCCGGCCGGGATCGGAAACCCCGGCCGCGTGTCTTCGTGCTTAATGCCCGCCGAGCACCAGCGTCTGCACCGGCAGCATCAGCGCCTGAATGCGCAGGATCGCCGCATGCACGAGGCCAACGGCATCGACACCGTGCAGATAGGCCCACTGCAGCGTGCTGATCCCCGGCTTGTCCAGTTCGTCGTGGTTGCTGGTGTAGGCATTGGCGATGCAACTGCTGCCGGGCGGAACGTCGTCGAGCACGCCGGGATAAAGCGGCTCCATGACCACGGTCAGCGTGCCGGGTTGCGAGATCTGCGTAACGTCGATCAGCTGGTCGCTGGCGCGCACCTGGCCGGAGGCAATCACGTCCTGCACCTCTGTGACGACGAGCGGAATGATGGTGAACGGCTTGCCGACGCAGGTCGCCTCGCCGATCATGCCGGGCTTCATCACCTGAGCCTCGATCTGCCCGAAGCCGGCCACCAGCCGGGCCCGGCCCGCGTCTTCCGGCACGAGCACGCCCGCTGGCCTCAGCAGCGGGTTGACGATTTCGCCGACCCGAAGCGTGAACTGCTGCAGCGTGCCGGACACGCCGGCGCGCACGGTGGTCTTGGTAATATCGACCTCCGCCTGCTTCAGCGCCGCTTCGGCGCTGGCCTTCTGCGACGGCAGCAGCGATTGCAGCTTCGTCTCCAGCGTCTGCTTGTTGGAAAGCACAGCGGTCAGCGCGCCCTTGCGCCCTTCGAGAAGCACCTGCTTGCGCTCGATTTCGCGGCGGGCAACGACGTTCGGGTTGAGCCGGTTAAGCTCCACCTGTGTGTTGTATTCGTCCTCGGCCTGCTTCACGTCGGCCTGTGCCTGGACGATCGCGCCATCAGCGGCAACAAGCTCGGTGCGACCGACAGCCAATTCGGCGTCAACCTCGGCGATCTGGCGGCGGGCGACTTCGGCGGCCGCTTCCTCCTCCGAACTGTCGAGCTTGAACAGCGGCTGGCCGGCCTTCACCTTCTCAAAGCGCGTGGCATAGATCTCGGTGACGCGCCCGTTGGTCTCCGGCAGCACGGCGACCGTACGGAAAGCCGCGGTTACGTTCTTCGTCGACGGGTGGAAGTAGAAAATCAGCGTGATCAGGGAGATGGTCAGAACGATGCAGGCGGTAATACCCCAGCGCAGCTCGAACCAGACCGAATAGATAGTGATCTCGCGCCCGATGCGTTTTCCCTGGCCGTAACGGCGGAAGAGATAGTCGGGCAGGATGGTCAGCATCGAGCAAAGGATAAACTCGAACATGGCTTATGCCTTCCCTTCCGTCGATGGCTGAGCGGGCGATGCGTGGCCGTGGCCGGGCAACGCGTGCGGCTGTGGGTGGCTTGCTGCAGGCTCGGCCTCCACGTCCCTCGCCTCCGGCACGGTCGGCTGGTCCACCTTGCCGGCAATCCGCTCCAGCGAACCGGCGATCGATGAAAGCGGCGAGGAGAAATCGGGAAGGTCGATCAAGGCCAAAAGCAGAGCTGCGCCCCACAGGAGGTTGTTATGGGTGAGCAGCGACAGGAGCGCCAGGACCGCCACCAGCTCCAGCTGGATCTTGTTGGTCTTGTGCGCCATGACCTCCGGCAGCGAATGCAGCCTGAGATAGAGTGTTCCGAGCGCGAAAATCGCCACGATCAGAAAAACGGCAACCGCATTCAAAAGCCAGTCGGACTGGCCCGGGGCTGTAATAAAGCCCGGCAGGTGATGGATGGCTGCAGGATGGATGGCTTCGGACATTACGCCTCCGCAAATCGGACTGGACCACGAGAATCGAACATTAGCACCCCTCAAAAAAAACGAAATAGAAGCTTGCACTTCAGCCGCAACTTGACCTTGCGGCAACACGCGCCCTATCAATCGACGCGCCGGCACTTCGAAGCGCCGCCGGTTTCGAGCAGGATCGAAAGGCACATGCTGTTCCCGCGGTAACGGCACCGGATGCCCACTCGCCCTAACGCGCGCAGACGCCCGCGCCCCTTTCGCGGCGCGTGCCGGCACAAGTAGAGCCAGAAGGAGAGACCGCCATGGCCCAGAACATCTATGATCGTCAGGAGTTTTTCGAGGGCTACAGCCAGCTCGGGCGCTCGGTGCATGGTCTTGCCGGGGCCGCGGAATGGCCGGCGATTCGCGCGCTCCTACCGGATCTTTCCGGAAGCCGCGTCGTCGATCTCGGCTGCGGCTATGGCTGGTTTTCGCGCTACGCCCGCGAGGCCGGTGCCGCCCATGTGCTCGGACTCGATCTCTCCGAGAAGATGATCGCCCGCGCCAAGGCCGACACATCAGATCCAGCAATCGACTACAAGATTGCCGATCTCGACCAGCTCGACCTGCCCGAAACGAGCTTCGACTTCGCCTACAGCTCGCTTGCCTTCCACTATGTCGAGGATTTCGGCCGGCTGGTCGCGACCATCCACAAGGCGCTGGTACCCGGCGCCCATTTCGTCTTCACCATCGAGCACCCGATCTACATGGCCTCGCACAATCCCGGCTGGCGCATCACCGATGGCGAGCGCACCTGGCCCGTTGATCACTACTCCGCCGAAGGCCCGCGCACGACGAACTGGCTGGCCAAGGGCGTGATCAAGCACCACCGCACCATCGGCACGACGCTGAACACGCTGATTGGCGCAGGCTTCGCCATCCGCCACGTCGAGGAGTGGCGGCCGACGCAAGAGCAGATCGCCGAGCTCCCGGCACTGGCCGAAGAGATGGACCGGCCGATGATCCTGATCGTGAAGGTGCAGAAGTAAGCGACGACGGCGGCCGTTACATTGGCCGCCTCTCGCCCTTACCCCTTCTCCTTCAGCGTCTCCTTCTGGGTGATCAGCCGGGCACTGTGCTGTCCGCTCAGATAGGTCCAGAACCAGCTCCAGGCGACGGCGAAGCGGCTGCGCGTGCCGATCAGGAAGTAGATGTGGGCGATGCCCCAGATCCACCAGGCAAGCGCGCCCTTGAGCTTGAAGCGGCCGAAATCGATGATCGCCGCGCGCCGACCGATGGTGGCAAGGCTGCCCTGGTGGCGATAGCGGAAGTCTCCGGGCGGCTTGTCGCCTGAAAGCCGCGCGCGGATGACGTCGGCCACATAGGCGCCCTGCTGCTTGGCGGCGGGCGCAATGCCCGGCACCGGCTTGCCGCCGTCATAGGTGACGGCAGCCGTGTCGCCGATGACGAAAACGTCGGGATGGCCGGGAGCCGTGAGGTCAGCGCCGACGATCGCCCGGCCGGCGCGGTCGGCCGGGATATCCAGCCAGCGGGCAGCGGGCGAGGCCTGCACACCGGCGGCCCAGACGAGCGTACGGCTGCCGACGAACTGGTCGCCGATGACAACGCCCTCTTCCGTGCAGGATGTCACGGGTGTACCGGTGCGAACCTCGACGCCGAGCCGCTCCAGCTCCTTGACCGCATAGGCCGAAAGATCCTCGCTGAAGGCGGCGAGAATGCGCGGCCCCGCTTCCACCAGGATCACACGGGCCTGCCGCGTGTCGATGCGGCGAAATTCGTCGGGAAGCGTGCGGTGCGCCATCTCGGCGATGATGCCGGCAAGCTCGACGCCGGTCGGGCCGGCACCGATGACGGTGAAGGTCAGGAGGGCGGCACGGAGATCAGGATCCTCTTCGAGCTCGGCGCGCTCGAAGGCCAGCAGCACCCGCCGCCGGATCGTCGTCGCGTCTTCCAGCGTCTTCAAGCCGGGGGCAAAGGGCTCCCATTCGTCATGGCCGAAATAGGCATGCGTCGCCCCGGTCGCCAGCACCAGCGTGTCGTAGCCGATCCGCTTGCCGTCCCTGAGCACCACGGCCTTTCCGGCTTCGTCGACATCGCTCACCTCGCCAAGCAGCGTCGTCACCTCCGGCCGGTCGCGCCAGAGGCTGCGGATCGGCCAGGCGATTTCAGAGGTCGCGATCAGCGTTGTTGCCACCTGGTAGAGCAAGGGCTGGAAGAGATGATGGTTGCGCCGGTCGATGAGGGTGATCCTCACCGGCGCGCCGGCAAGCCCCTTGACGAGTTGCAATCCGCCAAACCCGCCGCCGACAACGACCACGTGATGCCTGTCCTGCATGTTCTTTCCAGTCGGCTTTGCGACCGGCCTTCCGTTGGACATGCCACAACATTGGGGTTGTGACCGCCAAGGACAAGCGCAACCACCTCATGTCACCCTTGCAAAAAGTCAAGAACAGCCCGCAACCGTCAGCGCTCGTTCGGCGCGAGATGCCGGATCCGCGCTACATGCGCCGCAATATCCTTAGCCGTAAACGGTGAATGGCGACGTACGTCGCTGGCGGGATCAAAGCCGAGACCCAACCGCTTTTCCGGGCGAAAGGACTGCTGGGGCCGGATCGGCCTTGGCGCAAATCCGCCGCCGCAGGTCGGGCAGACATTGTGAAGCACCGTTTCCACGCAGCTTGCGCAATAGGTGCATTCGTAAGAGCAGATGCGCGCGTCCGCGGACGCCGGCGGCAGGTCGCGGTCGCACAGTTCGCAGTTCGGTCTGAGTTCAAGCATGGTCGGCTCCATCGGTTGCGGATGATGTCCCCGCTTGCTCCCATGAAAAGCCTTTGGCATAAATGACAATATGCCCTCGTTTTATGCCAACCCCGAGAATGCCGCGCGAACCGTCGCGATCGTGCTCTTCGATCGCACCAAGCTGATCGATGTGACCGGCCCGCTGCAGGTCTTCAACGACACCCGCACCGCGTCGGGCTCCCGGGCCTATTCCATCGCGCTGGTCTCTGAGTTCGGCGGCCCGGTCGCAACGGACACAGGCGTTGCGCTCGATACCCGTCCGTTCTCCGATTGCACCGCGCCCGACACCCTGCTCGTCTCGGGCGGGCAAAGCGCGCTCGAAGCGGCGAATTCGGAAGGGCTGCAAGCATTCCTGGCGGCCATGGCCGGCCGATGTCGGCGCCTCGGCTCCATCTGCCTCGGCGCCTTCATTCTCGCGCGCGGCGGCCATCTTGATGGGCGGCGCGCAACGACCCATTGGGAAGATTGCGCCCAGCTGCAGCAGGATTTCCCAGATATCGACGTGCGCGAGGATTCGATCTACGAGCAGGATCGCGGCATCTGGACCTCCGCCGGCGTGACCGCCGGCATCGACATGGCGCTTGCGATGGTCGAAGAGGACCTCGGCCGCAGCGAGGCCCTGCGGCTCGCGCGCTCCCTGGTGCTCTACGTCAAGCGCACGGGCGGCCAGCGCCAGTTCAGCGCCGCCCTGCACCAGCAGATGACGAGCCGAGGCGACCGCTTCGATGCGCTGGTGGCCGAGATCCGCTCCGATCTGGCAGCCGACCTCTCCGTGCCGCGGCTTGCGGACATGGCGCGCATGAGCGAGCGGAATTTCTCCCGCCTGTTTACGCAGGAGGTGGGCGCAAGCCCGGCGCAATTCGTCGAGGAACTGCGGGTCGATGCGGCCTGCGAGGCGCTCCAGCGCGGGGACGTGCCCGTCTCGCAAGCGCCGTTTCTCTTCGGCTTCGGCAACGCCGAGCGCATGCGCCGCGCCTTTCAGCGCCGCAAGGGCATCGCGCCCTCGGACTATGCGGCACGCTTCGGCCCGCCCTGACGGACGCCCCCGGAAGAGCTTACGAGGACGACGCGGCCGCGAAGGCGATGTCTTCCACCGCATCCGTGAGCACGATCTCGTCACCGAGCGACCATTCGGCCGCGCGTGCGGCGAGACGCGCAGGCACCATCGGCGAGCGGCCAGGACCGGGCGGCACGTCATAGGTGGCGTGTGCGTCATTGGCGAGGATCACGGTGAAGTCCTTAGCCATGGCCGTGCGGGCTGTCGCCGCCAGGCACATTTCCGAAAGCATGCCGCAGATCGCGATCGTCTCGACCTTGCGCGCCCGGAGCTGGTCTTCGAGATCGGTGCCGTCGAAGCCGTCGTCGTGCCGTTTGCGCACGACCACCTCGCCTGACTTGGCGGCAAAGAACAACTGCCAGCCATCGGTCTCCGGTTCGTCGACAGCGCCCTTGGGCCCATCGTTCTGCAGGAAGATCACCGGCACGCCGGCCGAACGCGCCTTCTGCAGAAGCAGGCCAACGGCCCGTTGCAGATCGACATGGCCGGGCACGGCTTCAGGCCCGGAAATAAAGGCCCGCTGCACATCGACAATCACCAGCGCATCGGCAACGTCGCCACCGACCGCCTTGCTCACAGCGTCATTCGTCATTTCGCCTCACACCGCATAATCGACCGGCACCGCCGTGCCGCTCTTCAGGATTTCCATCGAGATCGAGGCGGAGACGTCGAAGAGTTCGACCTTGCGCACGATCTGCTTGTAGACCACGTCGTAGTGCTCGACACGCGGCAGCACGACCTTGACGATATAGTCATGATTTCCCGTCAGACGATGGGCCTCGACGATTTCGGGGATGTCGCTGATCGCCCGGCGGAAGGTTTCGATCCATTCGTCCGAGTGGTGCGCCGTCTTGATCAAGGCAAACACGGTCGTCGGCACGCCCATGCGCTCGCGGTCGAGCACGACGATGCGCCTGGCGATGTAACCCGCCTCCTCCAGCCGCTGGATGCGGCGCGAACAGGCCGAAAGCGACAGGTTCACCCGCTCCGCCAATTCGCCGACGGCCACACTCGCATCCTGCTGCAGCAGCGCCAGCAGCTTCCTGTCTCTATCGTCGAGCACGCCGATCCCTCCCATGATCAGAAATTCATACGCTACATAATTGCACATTCACTCCAACATGCGCAAACCATTCGCGCGCATGGCCGCTTTTGCTCCCATCAAAGCGAACCATTGCCGCCGACCCTGCGGCATAGTTCAGCCCATCAAACGACGGTCGCCACGGACGGCGGCGGTAGCGGACAGAGAGGAATGGTTATGCGCAAGATCGGTCTTATCGGCGGCATGAGCTTCGAAAGCTCGGCGGTCTACTATCGCATGGTCAACGAGGCCGTTCGCGACCACCTGGGCGGGCTGCATTCGGCCGAGGTGCTTTTGCATTCCGTCGACTTCCAGTCGATCGTCGACCTGCAGAAGGCCGGCCGCTGGGAAGACGCTGCCAAGCGGCTTGCCGATGTCGCCCAGGGCCTCGAAGCGGCCGGTGCGGACTGCGTGCTGATCTGCACCAACACCATGCACCTGATCGCCGATCAGGTTCAGGCAGCAATCGACATCCCCCTCATCAACATCATCGACGAGACGGCAGCGCGCCTGAAGGCCGCAGGCAGCCGCCGGCCGCTGCTGCTTGCCACCCGCTACACCATGGAGCACGGCTTTTATGCCGAGCGCATGAGAAGCCACGGCATCGACATCCTGGTGCCGGATGCGGACGGCCGCACCCTCGTGCACGATGTCATCTTCGACGAGCTTTGCGCCGGCAAGGTGCTGCGCTCGTCCCGCCGGGCGCTGATCGAATTGATCGACAAGGCCGAAGCGGAAGGCGCGGACGCCGTCATCCTCGGCTGCACCGAAATCTGTCTGACCCTCGACCCGAGAGCCTTGCCGCTGCCGGGCTTCGATTCCACCGCGATCCACGCGGAAGCTGCCGTCGAATTCGCACTGGATGGGGTTTGCCTCAAGCGGGCCGCGTAGCTAGCCGAGGGCTAGGCTAGGCTGCCCAATCGCGCCACATCGATCAGCCGCCACAAAGACGGCTATCGGCGGCGCGCAAGCGGCTGCAGGAAGACGCGCTCATAGCTCACGAACGGCGGATCGTCGGCGTAAAGCGCGTTCGCTGCCATCCCATCGGGATCCGCGGCCACATCGCTGCGATAGCGCAGATACGCCGCCTCGTCCGCAAAGGTGAAGAGCGCGACGGCGATGTCGCCGGCTCCGTCTTCGCCCACCCCCGGAAAACTGGCGCCGACGCCCTCAGGTTTTTCGCGCGGCACGAAATAGCCGTGATGCGTCCCGCCGTGCCGCTCGATCAGCGTCATCCAGGTTTGCGCATAGGCCTCGAATTCCGCCAGGCGGCCCGGTTTCAGCCGGTAACGGATCTCGCAAGTGACTGTTGCTTGCACCATGGCGGACCGATCTCCTGTCATCCGGTCTTCGCGGTCGACGATCGCGTTGATGAAGCGCGTCTTCTCAGCGGTGTAGCGATCGCCGTCATATCGATAGGCCTCGGCGAGGCGTGCCTTCAGCGCCGCGTAGGCCAAGGCGGTGTCCGCATGGCTGCGCAGATGGTCGCGGAAGACAAGACGCCGTCGATGGGTCTCGTTGTCCGGCGGGCAGAGATAGACGCGCCGCTTCGACTCGACCCCCTGCAGCATAAAGGCCCAGACATCGTCGTCGTACCGGTTGCCGCGCGCCTGGTAGCCGGCCGCAACGAGAAGCGCGCTGGCAGCCGCAATGTCGGGCAGCCCCCTCAAGGTCACATCGATATCGATGACGGCCTTTGCCGCCATGCCGGGAACGGCCGTGCTGCCGATATGATCGACGGCGATGACCAGCGCATCCAGGATGCGCCTGAGATCCTGCGCGATCTCCCGGTAGCGCTGCGGCCAGTTGGGATCATAGGCAACGATTTCCACCCGCGTCGCCATTCAAAGCCCCGCCTCGTTGTCGATGCCGCCCTCTCCCGGACGCGGCCCGCGAAGGCCGATACAATTGCCCCAGGGGTCGCGCACCTGGCACATCCACAGCCCCTCCTGGATCGCCATCGGCCCGCGATAGAGATGCGCGCCGAGCGCCTCGAAATGGGCGAGCGCCCGATCGACGTCCGCGACCGCCCAGTAGACGACGGAACCGGCAGCACCGCTCGCCACCTTCTCGTCGGCCTGGACGATCTCGAGATCGATGGTGCCGATCCGCAGATAGGAAAAATCAAAGGCGGCAAGAAACCGATGTTCAGCGTCAGGAAATGCGCGCTGATACCAGGCAAGACCCGCCTGCGTATCGGCCACATGCACCAGAATGGCCGCCACGCCGTCCGCCATCACCCCCTCCATCCGCCATCCGGATCGCCTTGATACAGGATTCGCGGCCGTCTCAGGTGGAAATCGCCGGAGCGGCCGCTTGGCCGCGCCCGTCCGCGCCGCCCCGCACCGCCTGCCAATCGCATTCGGCAAGCCCCGCCGGCTTGAACGGGTCAATCAGCGTGCCCGAGACGATCGAGGCGAGCAGCCCCTGCATCGGCGGGGTGCGCGCAACTGTGGCTACCAGCCTGTCGCGCAGCCAGGCGAGAGCCGTCGAGTCCGACTGGTAGAAGGGCGTGAAGAGAAGCGACAGCAACTGGAACAGCGCGACGTGGTTGCGGCGTGCGGCGGCATAGGCGGCAAGTGCGGCATCGAGATCGCCAGCCGTCTCCAGCGCATGCGAAAGTGCTGCGACGTCGAGCAGCGCCATATTCGCCCCCTGCCCGAGCTGCGGGCTCGTCGAATGGGCGCTGTCGCCGACAAAGGCGATGCGGCCGGCGACCGGCGGGCGCATGGTGCGGTGCGCATAGCGCGCCAGCGTCAGTTGCTCCCAGTCACTGATCTGATCCAGCAACGGCGCACAATCCGGCCAGTAATCGAGAATGCGCGCCTTCCAGCGATCGAGCCCGGCCTGCCGTATCACGTCTGCGTCCGCTACCTTGAGGCTCCAGAAGAAGGCGACGCGGTCGCGCTCGCCCATCCGCGCGCGGCCCGCCGGAAGGATGCCGATCATCACCTTCGCCCGGTCGTAGCGCTGCACCAAAGCGTGCGCATCATGATTGAGGCCGTCGCTGTCGAGCGTCGCCCAGAAGGCGCCATAGGCAAGCTCGCGCACCTTGGGCGCGGCGGTCGAACCGGCTGCCAGCGCCGAGCGTGCGCCGCTTGCATCGATCACCAGATCATAGGCGCCCGCCTCATGCCCTTGCGCGTCCAGCATCACCGCCTTGCCGCCAGCCATGCGAACCTCGGTCAGCGTGACGCCGGTCTTGACCGGCAGCCCGGCCGCGGCCACGGCATCGTGAAGCGTATTGAAGAGGGCCGCGCGCTGCACCGCCAGCCCGAAGCGCCCACCGGCGAGCGCATCATAGCGCACGTCGAGCACGGTGCGCCCGGATCTGGCATCGGCGCCATAGAGCCGATCGATCCGGCTGCCGAGGACCAGCATCGGCTGCAACAGGCCGAGTGTGTTCAGGACCGTCAGCCCCGTCGGCTGCAGCATCAACCCGGAACCGACAGGTGAAGCTGCGTCGAACCGCTCGAGGATCTCCACCCGATGACCGCGCCGCGACAGCATCAGTGCCGCTGCCAGCCCCGCCGGGCCGGCGCCTGCTATGCCGATATGAAGTGTCTTCATGGTTCCCCGAGGTGATGCGGATGATCGGCGAAACTATAGGGAAAATCAAAGTGCTAGGGCAAGGTCACGCTACCGGGACACGACGTCGCGCGTGGCGCATGACGTTGCGTCATGCTGCAAAGGAGTGGCCGCGCCTCATCCGGCCTGCCGGCCATCCTCTCCCCGCAGGCGGGCGAAGTGGCACCCGCTCGTTCCATCGTCGCTCCCGCCAGTTGCGTCACCGTAGGAACGATCGGCGCGCCTTCGGTCTCATCTGACGGCTGCCCCACTCGGCAACGCTCCGACCGGGCGCGTCCCCTCTCCCCGTCTGCGGGGAGAGGGTTAGGGTGAGGGGCAAGCCCCACGAAACGATCACCGGACACGAAAATAGCAGGCGCGCCACAGCGCAACCAACCCGCGACTAAGGGGCATCATCGCCGCTACGAAACGCCCTACCCCTCCGCGTCATACACCTCGCGCGCGGCCCGAATGGCGCCGTGGTTTTCCACAGACCAGTCGACGAAGTGCTTGAGCAGGCCGAGCAGCGAGCGCCCGAGATCGGTCAGCGCATATTCGACGCTCGGCGGCTGTGTGGGGTAGACGGTGCGGTGGATGTAGCCGTCGCGCTGCAGGTCCCGCAGCGTCTGGGTCAACATGCGCTGGGAGATGTCGGGGATCAGCCGGCGGAGCTGCGAGAAGCGCAAGGGGCCGTCGGCGAGCGACAGGATCATCAGCGAGTTCCACTTGCCGCCGATATTGTCCATGACGTCGCGGACCGGGCAGTTTTCCATATCCATCGGCACGCCGCAGACGATCGCCACGCGCTTGCCCTTCATGTCCCCGGTCGGCTTGTTCATCGGCGGTACCCTTTTTGTAACCACAGCAGAAAAAACTGCCTCCTTTACAGCCCTACTGCGATTACGCGATAAGAGCAAGTCTCAAAAAGAGACCATGTGCCGAAGCATCTCCCAGGCAACGGCAGGAGGAGCCGGCGAGGCCTGCGCCGCGGCGTTCTGCGCGCGTTTCCGTCTCGGCCAAAACAGAAAAGGTAAAGACCATGTCCGATACATTGCTCGTCACCGGCGCAACCGGCCAACTCGGCAAGCTCGTGCTCGACCAGTTGCTTGCGTCCGGCATCGCACCGGCCCGGATCATCGCCACCAGCCGCGATACGGCGAAGCTCGCCGATTATATCGCCAGGGGTGTTCAGGCCCGCGTCGCCGATTTCGACGATCCCGCTTCGCTCGACCAGGCCTTTGCCGGCGCCGACCGGATCCTGATTATCTCTACCGACGCGCTGGACCAGCCCGGCAAGCGGCTGAAGCAACATCTGGCCGCCGTTGCGGCTGCGAAGAAGGCCGGCGCCAAGCACATCGTCTACACCTCGATGCCGAGCCCGGAAACCTCGGTCATTCCCTTCGCACCCGATCATCTCGGCACTGAAAACGCCATCAAGGCGACCGGCATTCCCTATACGATCCTGCGCAACGGCTGGTACATGGAGAACCTGTTCATGGCGCTGCCGCATGCTCTTGAGACCGGGCAATGGTATTCTTCTTCGGGCGAAGGCCGCCTCGCCCACATCGCCCGCGGTGATGCCGCCAAGGCCGCAGCCGCAGCCCTTGCCGCCTCCACAAGCGAGAGCCACACCTATACGCTGACGGGCGGCGAGCTGCGCTCGACGGACGAGATCGCAGCCCTCGTCGCCAAGGCGACCGGCAAGTCCCTCAACGTCGTGCACATCTCCGACGAGGCGCTCGCAGGCGGCCTGAAGAGCGCCGGCCTGCCGGACTTCCTGATCCCGATCGTCGTTTCCTTCGACGCCAACACCCGCGGGGGCCACATCGACATGGTGACGGGCGATGTCACCGCGCTGACCGGCGCGACGCCGGTGACGCTCGCCGCCTTTCTCGAAGCGAGCAAGGCGCGACTTGCCAGCTAAGCGGTAAGCCAGGCAGCGGGAGCCCGGCCGTTTGCGTCGGGCTCTCGAAACGACCTTTGCCATGCTGTCGGCACCGGGAGGGCACGAGCTGCCCGCCCTGCCGGCCAGACAATCTTCGCCATGGTCGTCACCGCCATTTGTTCTTGCTTTGTTCACGTTTTCGCTCTATGAATTCTCCTGGCTTCACCGCTTAAAAAAGGGGAAATCATGAGCGTTTATCTGACCGTCGGTGCATTGGATTCCGCCAGGTCCAATGCCTTCTACGATGCCACCCTGGCGACGATCGGCTGGAAGGCGCACACGGACTTTCCGGACTGGCGCGCCTATTCCGAAGGCGGAACCGGCAATGGTCCCGTGCTGTGGGTCTGCAAGCCCTTCAACAATGAACCGGCAAGCGCTGGAAATGGTTCGATGGTCGGCTTCATGGTCCAGTCCCGTCAGGACGTCGATGCCTTCTACCAGGCAGGCATGGCCAATGGCGGAACGGATGAGGGCGCCCCCAATCCGCGGCCGCATTATGGGCCGCACTGGTACGCGGCCTACATGCGCGATCCCTCCGGAAACAAGATTTCCGTCGTCTACAACGGTTAGCCCATCGCTGCCTTGGCGGGACACAGTAGCCGGGCATCCCAAGCACCGCGCTCGTCGGCATGGGAAGGCTGATGCCTGGCACGCGGGCTTGGCAGCTTTTGCCGTCGCCTACCGGAAGGCCTCCACCGGCGAAGCATCGGCCCTCAGCGCAAGCTCGGCCAGAACGAGCGCGCCGACACCGGCGAGAAAGAAGCCGGCCGAAAGGTTAAGTGTCGTGCCATCGTAGAAGGCGCCCACCGCGATCGAAAACACCGTCGCCACGAGGCTGGAGCCGGAGGCGATCAGCGATGCGCCGAGCCCGGCCACCTGCCCGAGCGAACGCATGGCCATGGCGTTGAGATTGCCGAACAGCACGCCGACCGCAAAGAAGGCGGCAAAACCGAGCACCAGCAGCACCGCAAGCGGCGGCCGCCCGCCCCAATAGAGCGATGCCGCAAGCATCGCCAGCCCTGCCGCGGCCAGGCCCACAAAACCCCGGTGCGCCATCGCCTCCGCGCCGAAGCGCTGCACGAGCTTGGCATTGAGGAACGAGGCAAGCCCGATGCCCGTCGCCAGCATGGCAAAATAGAGCGGGAAGGTCTCACCGATCCCGTAGGCGTCGAAGAAGAGGTCGGCCGCCGTGCTCAGATAGAGAAGCTGCGCGCCGAAGACGAGCCCGGTCGCGACGATCAGCAACGTCACCCGCCGATGCGACAGGATGCGCCGCCCGTTCGATACGAGCAGCCCCAGGCGAAAGGGAATGCGTTTGTCGGCCGGCAATGTTTCCGGCTGCCGCATCACCAGCCACAGGCCGAGAACGCCCGCCGCCGCGAGATAGACGGCAAAGATGCTGCGCCAGCCGGCTACAGTGATGATCCCCTGCGCCAGTGTCGGCGCCAGCATCGGCACCAGAATGAACAGCGTGAACATGAACGACATGACGCGGGCCATCGCGTCACCCTCGAACTGGTCGCGGATCATCGCCCTCGTCGCGATCTTCGGCCCGGAGACGCCGACACCCTGAAGAAACCGGCCGAGGATGACCATTTCGAGCGAGTTCGCCACCATGGCGATGACCGTTCCGAGCGCATAGACGCCAAGGCCCAGGACCAGCGCCCTCTTCCGCCCCATCGCATCGGAAAGCGGCCCGAGCAGCAGTTCGCCGAACGCCATGCCGAGAATGAACAGCGAAATCACATGCTGGGTGGAAAGCGGCGGCGCGACGCCGACGTCGGCGCCGATCTGGCGCAGACCCGGCAACAGCGCGTCGATGCTGATCGAGGTCAGCGATGTCAGAAGCGCATAGAGAACGATGCGCTCGCGAAAACTGGTCTGAATGATCATGGGCCGGAGATGGGCGAGAGGACGGGCTTACTCTATAGCAGCCCCCGTTGCAGATTGCATTGCGTTCGCGCCTGCGTTGCCCTGAGTATTTTCAGGATGTTACAGCGTCTCATTTGCCAGATGCGCGGCATCCGCCAGGCGGACGACGGCGCGATTCCTGAAAAAATCATCCTCGCGCAGATGAGTGATGCTTCCGGACGGCGGCCTCGATCGGAACCTTCATCCAGACCGCCATCACCAGCGTCAGCGTGAAGCCGTGGGTAACGATGATCTGCGTCGGACAGGGCCTGGCGACGATCGCCTCGACGCAAGGGTAGACCCGAAGCGCCACGTCGCGGCGGGTTTCCGCGCCGTCGATACCGCAATCATGATCCAGCCGATTGTCGTCCGGCGCCGCGGTATAGCGCGCGTCGAGCCAGGCCTGCGGCCTGCCGCCGGCCACGCCATAGCTGATTTCGCGAAGAGCGGCGGTTTCCGTCACGGGCGCGGCAAGGCGCGCGGCGATCGCCGCCGCCGTTTCAGCGGTGCGCAAAAGGTCGGAGCTGAAGATCTCGACCTGCCTCCCGCCGACAAGGGTCGCAAGACGCTCGGCCGTGGCCGCCGCATCCTTTCGGCCGCGCTCGGTCAGGCCGGTATCGTACCAGCCGCCCACCCTGCCCTCGACATGGTGGACGGACTGCGTGTGGGTGACGACGAAGAGTTCCTTCATGGCGAAGGCGCCTCAGACCTCCTGCCCGCAGGCGCGACGGAAGCGGCGCACGGTCTCGGCCATGCCGTATTCCAGCGCATCGGCGGTCAGGCCGTGGCCGATCGACACTTCGGCAAGGTTCGGAATGTGCCTGGCAAGCAGTGGCAGGTTGGCGACCGTCAGGTCGTGGCCGGCATTGACGTCGAGACCGAGCTCGGCCGCCATCGCCGCCGTGCGGCCAAGCTCGCCGGCGATCTTCTCGGCCTTTTCCGGATCGTCATAGCAGCCGCCATAGGGGCCGGTGTAGAGTTCGATGCGGTCCGCACCCGTTTCCTTGGCGATGCGCAGCGCCTCCATGTCCTCGTCGCCATCGGCAAACAGCGAAACGCGAAAACCCTTCTTCTTCAGCCGGCCGACCACATGGCCGAGCAGATTGTGGTTCTTGCGGAAATCCCAACCGTGGTCGGAGGTCGCCTGCGCCGGATCGTCGGGCACCAGCGTCACCTGTTCCGGCCGGTGCGCTTCGACGAGACCGAGAAACTCCTCGTTCGGGTAGCCTTCCATGTTGAATTCCGTCTCCGGGAATGCGCCGTCGATCAGGTCGCGGATCGGCTGCAGGTCGGAAAAGCGGACATGGCGCTGATCCGGCCGGGGATGCACCGTCAGGCCGGCGGCGCCGGCTTCGAGCGCAATGCGCCCGAGTGCGGTGACGGAGGGCCAGGGTAGATCGCGCCGGTTGCGAAGCATTGCGACGGCATTCAGATTCACGGACAGTTTTGCAGGCATGTCTGAACTTTCCAGAGGCGGGGCCGCTCACGGCCCGATGCGGGCAATGTGGATGCAATGTTCTACTGCATATTTAACGAAAGCAGAAACGGTTTGAGGTCGGGATTATGCAGCAATTCCAAGGAGTACCAATGCAATATCCGCGTCAATGGCGCGCAGTGCGTTTGCCCGCCTTGTCTTGATCAAATCTTGACAATCGATCTCTCTAATATGCAGGAAAGCTCAATCACAGGAACGAGACCTTCGGGCCGCCGGCACGCCGGCACCGGGCGAGCGAGCACCGCTACGATCTGTCACAGGGATTGAGGACGCAATTTTTACGTTTATTTCAGAAAAAACTCAAATTTGGCGTCTATCACCCCTGACAACCACTTCTTTTGGCCTTAAATTTCCGAATCAGATCGAATGGCCCTGGCCTACGCCGCGATCGCCTTCATAGATTTTTAGATCACATGACCCTGGAGCAAGCACCGATGACGACGGTCGAAAGACCCTGCGATGAGACGATACGGCGGACGCTCCGTCGCATCCTCGAAAGCAAGGCTTTCGCGCGCTCCGAGCGCTTGCGGGCGTTCCTCGCCTATGTCGTCGAAAAGGAGATGATCGGCGAAGGCCATCAGCTCAAGGGGTACTCGATCGCCATCGACGTCTTCGACCGGCCACAGGCCTTCAACGCCGACAGCGACCCGCTGGTGCGCGTGCATGCCGGCAAGCTGCGCAAGCTGCTCAAGGCCTTCTACGAGGGCGACGGCGCCGACGAGGATTGGCGCATTGCCATTCCCAAGGGAACCTACGTTCCGGAATACCGCCACGCGCGGACGGAAGTGGCCGAAACTGCCGCCCCCGCGCCGCGTCAACCGAAGCCGGCCAAGCGGCGCTTTGCCGGGCATCGCCCCGCCTGGCCGCCAGCCCCGCTCTCCTCGCCGCTCTCCGTTCTGAGCGTCCTGCCGCTGTTGCTCTTTGCACCGATGCCGTCGCAGGAAATGACGCTGGACCTCGACGCCCAGGCCAAGCTCTTCAACGCCCGCCACGCAACCGAGCGGGTGCTGCCCGCCGTTACCGTGAAGCTCAGCGGCGCCGAAAACAGCGATGCTAAGGCCTTCGCCACGGCGCTGCGGCTTGCCGCCCAGCGTCACAAGACGCTGGCGCGCGCCACCGATGGCGACACCGGCCGCCCCGTTTCGCGCAACTCCGCCCTCTCCTTCACCGTGCAGGTGACCTGGTACGACGCACCGGCCCAGGGCATTCGCGTCACCCTCTCCCATGACGGCGAAAACGTGCCGATGCGCCAGGACTTCATCACCTGGAAGCGGCTCGAGACCGAGCCTGACCTGCTTTTCGAGAGCATGTCGCTCGCCGCCGAACTGTTTTCGCTCGATGGCGAGATCTATAATCACGCCCGCGAAGAGCAGATCGAAAGCCCGCTGATGGGCTGCATGGCCGCCACCCAGCGCTATCGCAAGCACCTCACCCGCGACACCTTCGAGACCGCCTGGTCCTGCCAGCAGAAACTCTCGCCGCTGCGCGGCGACGAGCCGCTGTTCATCCTCAGCGCCAACAGCCCGCTCAAGGTCATCGGACACTGAGCCTGCCCGGCGGGGCGGGCAAAGGCCGGTCCGCATGAAGCGGCTGCGACCCCCGGTCCGCCACATTCGCCTGCCATACTGGGACTGGTCATATTAGCGATTCGCGTATACGGTACACGCATGCGTTGGGAATGGGTGCCTGGGTGCTCGTCAGGCAAGCATCGCTGTCCTGAGTAAACCGTGCCTTGCGCGCGGAGGTGCCCCAACCGAGCAGCAGGTATTGTCGTTGACGATCAACGAGTGCCTCACCGCGCGGATCCGTCCGCACCTTTGAGACCCGGCGATCGCCACCGCTTCCGGACGCGGATTGCGCGCGCCCCTGGGTCGGTCTCGATTCAGGAAATTGCAGAAACAGCGCGTCGAAAGACGCGCAGGCTGTAGACCGGGGACCTTCGACATGCCGCGAGACCACTGGAAATTCGAGGGCGTGCTGGCCGCGCCCGATCGTGTCGGCTTTCTGCCCGACCTGCCGCTTCCCCACCACGACCCCACGACGCCGCTGGCGATCGCCGACATGGCCGACGCTTTCGGCGTCACCCATCGCACGCTGCACTTCTACGAGGAGAAGGGGCTCCTGACCGCCGCCCGCATGGGTCCGATGCGGGTCTACAACGAAGATCACATTCGCCGCATGGCCGTCATCAACGCCTGCCGCGAGATCGACATGCCGATCTCGACCATCCTGGAACTGCTGACCGGACTTGCGGGCACCGAGGAGCAGGCCGAAGCCGACAAGCTGTTTCGCGACGCCCTGCTTGCCCGACGGCGTGAGCTTGCCGCCCAGCAGGCAAACCTGCGCCGGCAGATGCAGCGCATCACCGAGCTGCTCGAAACCACCGACGGAGGCGAAGCCACCGATGAGGACGGCCATGTCCATCTCTCGCCGATCGAAAGCGAGTGCCTGACCTTCATGGCCGACGGCTATCCGGCGGCGCGCATCGCCGGGCTAATGGATATGGACGTGGCGGCAGCGCTTACCCTTGAAGCCGGCATCATCCGCAAGTTCGGCGCCAACAACCGCTTCCAGGCGATCGCCAAGGCGGTGCTTTCAGGCATGATCTCGCCGGAATAGCGAGAACACGGCAGCCGCCCCCGATGCCTTGCCGTCCGCATCCTCGTGCGTGAAGAGGACGAGGTCGCGTTGCGCCTCGCCTAGGTCACGACGCTCTGCTGCAGCCCCTGCCCGCAGGCCTGCCACAGTAAGGCGCGCCGAACAGTTTGCAGGTCCACGCGGCACAATTCTCTTGAACGGCAGACATTGCGGTGTCGCCATTATCCCGCACGTGTTACGAGGGCGCCTGAACAAATACGGACGAGAGACCCCGATGCTTCCCTGGATAGAGCTGGACCGCGCAACCATTCCCGGTGACGGCGACGAGCTGCGCCTGAAGCAGCGCGGGCAGGAATTCTCGATCATGCTCGGCTCGAACGAGCTGATGAACAGCCGGTTGAGCGGCTCGGAAGAAGCGCTGGCGACACTCGCCCATGAGCGCATCGCCGGCGGCAAGAACCTGAGCATGCTGATCGGCGGCCTGGGCATGGGCTTTACCTTGCGCGCGGCCCTTGCCGTGCTGCCAGGCGATGCCCGCGTGACCGTCGCCGAACTGGTTCCGGCCGTCGTCGACTGGGCGCGCGGCCCCATGGCCGATCTGCACAAAGGCACACTCGACGATCCCCGCGTCGATATCCATGTCGGCGATGTCGGCGCGCTGATCCGCTCGAAGAAGGCCGCCTACGACGCCATCCTGCTCGATGTCGACAATGGTCCGGATGGCCTGACGCGTCCCTCCAACGACAGCCTCTACAGCCACACCGGCCTTCGCGCCGCGCAAGCCGCCCTTCGGGTTGGCGGCGTGCTTTCCGTCTGGTCGTCAGCACCCGACAGCGCCTTCACCCGCCGCCTGCGCGAAGTCGGCTTTGCCGCCGACGAGGTGAACGTGCGCGCCAACGGCAAACGCGGCGGCGCCCGCCATATGATTTGGATGGCAACGAAGCGGTAACAGCTCAAGACGGCTGCACCTCAGATCTTGCGGAAGGCGCGGCTCGATATCGAGATCGGATTGCCTGATGGGTCCTTCGCATTGGCGAACTGATAGCCATCGGCCTGATGGATGGCCCCGAATACCAGCCCTTCCTGAGCGCACCCTCGGCTGAAGGCTTCGACATCCTTGACATCGAATACCAGCTTGATGAGGGATTGGCCTTTCCGCGCGCCCTTGGCGGTCGGATGGACCATCAGGCTGGCGCCACCGTCTTGCGGGATCAGCTCGACGATCCGGTCGCCCGCCTCGCGCGATGCCTGAAAGCCGAAGTGTTTTTCGTAGAAGCGAACGGTCGCTTCCACGTCATGCGCGTAAAGGATGATCCTGTTGATCGGCAACGACGTCCCTTCCCTCAGGTCGCGCCCGGCTCAATCACTCAACGAACGATGGTCAGCCGCTCCGCAGCGCGAGTAATCGCGGTATAGAGCCAGCGCTCGCGGGTATCGCGGAAGGCCCAGCTTTCGTCGAACAGCACGACATTGTTCCACTGCGAGCCCTGCGCCTTGTGCACCGTCAGCGCGTAGCCGTAGTCGAACTCGTCGTAGCGCTTGCGCGTCGTCCAGGGGATCTCGCCCTCGACATCCTCGAAGGCCGCCTTCAACAGCTTGATCTTGGCGGCACCGCGATCCATGTCGTCGTCTTCGGGCCGGATCATCAGGTTGATGCCCGGCTTCACCGTTTCCTTCGACGAGCTCATCACCTGCCACAGCGAGCCGTTGAGCAGGCCCTTGGCCGGGTCGTTCCGGAGGCACACGAGCTTGTCGCCCGATTGCGGATACTCGCTGGTGAACCCTTTCAGTTCGCGCAGGCGCTGGTTGTAGCGCCGGCGGGTCTTGTTGGTGCCGACCAGCACCTGGTCGGCTTCGAGCACCAGTTCCTGGTTCACCTGGGAGCGACCGATCACATGCGTGGTGCCATAGTCGCCATGCATGATTTCCTTGCCTTCGCGCACCTGCATGGCGAGCTGGATGATCGGATTGTCGCGTGCCTGGCGGTGAATGTCCGTCAGCAGGTAGTCCGGCTCCTGATTGGTGAAATAGCCGCCGCCCGTAACCGGCGGCAGCTGGCCGGGGTCTCCCAGCACCAGGATCGGCGTGCCGAAGCTCATCAGGTCCTTGCCGAGTGCCTCGTCCACCATCGAGCATTCGTCGACGATGATCAGCGCCGCCTTGGCGACCGGGCTCTGGCGGTTGATCGCAAACATCGGCGCGATCGAGGTCTTGCCGGTTTCCTCGTCAGAAACCTCCTCTTCGCCGCGCGGCCGGTAGATCAGCGAGTGAATGGTCTTGGCGTTGCTCGCGCCCTTGGAGCGCAGCACCTGCGCCGCCTTGCCGGTAAAGGCGGCAAACAGCACGTCGCCCTCGACATGCTCGGCAAAATGCCGGGCCAGCGTCGTCTTGCCGGTACCGGCATAGCCGAACAGCCTAAAGAGCGGCGAGCGGCCCTCTTTCAGCCATTGCGAAACGGCCTTCAGGGCCTCGTCCTGTTGCGGTGCGAATTGCATGAGGCTGAGTGTCAGGATTCGGGCCGCACACGCAAGCCCGGAATTGCGGCCCCACCGGAGGACCAGGAGCCGCCAGCTTCTCGAGCGTCACCGCCGCGCGCAAAATTACCCCGTAAAATCAAGGCCGCGCCTCGTGACGGTTCCTTCCGGCGCGGCTTACGCCCGGTGGAATTTGTTCACGTTTTTTTCTCATTTCGCCTCCTGCCCGCACGGTGCTCGCATTGCCCGCTGTCGATCCTGTGGCACTTTCTTGCTCTGCCCCTTGAATGCAACGCCGCATTGTTGCTAACGAGCGTGACGTGATGGCGCCCGCGCTTCTGCTGGCGAAGACCATCGCTCGAAGCCCGTCAAGGCCGGCCCCGGTGGCCGTTCCCGCCTTTCCGGGCCATGCCGGAGAGTGCCCGTGAAAACCGACAAGCCAGCTGCGCCGCCCGCCCCGGACAAGGTCGGCATCGGACGGTTCGCGCCCTGGCTGCAATGGAGCCTGCTGCTTGCGGTCTCCATCGTCCTTGCCTCGTTTTTCGAATTCATCGGCCTTCCGGCCGGGCTGCTCATGGGCCCGATGCTGGCCGCCGTGCTCGTCGGCATGAATGGTGGCACGATACGCCTGCCGCGCCAGCTGTTCTTCTGCGTGCAGTTCATCCTGGCAATGATGATTGCCGGTGCCATGACGCCGGGCATGCTCGCCACCTTCTCCGGCAACTGGCCGCTGTTTCTCGCCGTCATCCTCTCGGTCATCGCCGTCAGCACGCTCTGCGGCTGGGTCATCACCCGCATGCGCATCCTGCCGGGCACAACCGCGATCTGGGGATCGTCGGCAGGCGCCGCCTCGACCATGCTGCTGATGGCTGACGCCTATGGGGCCGATGCACGCCTCGTCGCCTTCATGCAGTATCTGCGCGTGATCTTCGTCGCCAGCACCGCGACCGTGGTCGCGCATATGTGGGTCACCGGCGCCGAAGCCGAGCAGACCACCCACTGGTTCGCACCGATCGACGGCCTGCTTTTCCTCGAGACAATCGCCGTCGGGCTTGGCGCAGCGCTCGCCGGCCGCTTCCTGCGCGTGCCCGCCGGTGCCTTCCTGCTGCCCTTCCTTCTCGGCGCCGTGCTGAACGTCTCAGGCGTCATGACCACCGCGCTGCCGCAATGGCTGCTGGCGATCTGTTTTGCCATGCTCGGCTGGAACATCGGCCTCGGCTTCACCCGCCAGATCCTCATCCATGCCCGCCGCGCGCTGGTGCCGACGATCATCTCGATCGTCGTGCTGATCTCGTTCTCCGGCCTGCTTGCCCTGCTTTTGATCAAGGTGGTCGGCATCGATCCGCTGACCGCCTATCTCGCCACCAGCCCCGGCGGCCTCGACTCGATCGCCGTCATTGCCGCCTCGAGCAATGTCGACCTCTCCTTCGTCATGGCCCTGCAGACCGCCCGCCTGCTGATCATCACCATGATCGGGCCGGCGCTCGCCCGCTTCGTCGCCGACCGGGCTTGACGATGTTGGCCCGGCACGTTTCCAATGCGCTGCCGGGAGAACGCTCGTGAAGACGCTCAGAATCTATGGACCTCCGGAAGCCGCGCTTCCCTTCGACCTGCGCGACATCCTGCAGCGCCTCGCACCCCGCACACTGAGAGCGTCGTGGAGAGTTTCCGCCGTCGACGCAGGTTATCAATGGTTCGATGCCACCGGCCCCGGCGGCGACGTTCTGGAGAGTTGGGCCCAGTCCGGGAGCATGATCGAGGGCCGGCACCTGGCCGCCGCTGTGCAAGACGTTCTCCAGATCATCTGGGGAGAGTTTACCGGTTTCCTGCCCGGCACCCCGAACAGCCCCTGGATCGTCATTCGCGCCATCGACAGCACGTTTTACGAAATCACCACGGACGACGAGACGGTTCTCCAACGGGTGGAGACCGGTTTCCAGGGCGCTCGCCGTTCTGATGCCCCGTGGAAACCGGCCGACTAGCACCATCGGCCGCTCCCTCACGAAAGCGTCTGCAATCCTCAGGCGCTTTCCGCCGATCGCGCAGCGAAGCGCGCCATCACGGTGGAGACCGCCTCCTTGGTGAGCCGCACGCGCGGCAGTTCGGCCGATTGTTCATGGACCAGCAACCAGAGATCCGGGGCCAATGGCGGCGCCTCCGGCAGCAGCGGCGTGAATCCTGCCGCCTCGGCCGCAAAGGCAGGAAGCACGGCAAAGCCGAGCCCGTTTTTCACCGCCGCCATCTGCGCGCCGAGCGAGGAGAAGCGCATCGCCGGCTGCAGGCCGGGGCATAGGGTTTCCAGCCAGGCGACCATAATCAGGTAGCTCAGCTCCTCGCTCCAGCCGACCAGCCGGTGGCGGTAGAGGTCGGCAGGTGCGCTCGGCATGCCGTGACGCGCGATGTAGCCAGGCATCGCATAAAGGCCGAAGGCGAGTTGGCCGAGCCTGCGCTGGCGATAGTTGCCCTGCTGCGGCCGCACCAGGCGCAGAACGATGTCGGCCTCTTCGCCGGCAAGCCGCACCGGGCGCACGCTCGAATGCATCTCCAGGCGGATTTCCGGATGCTCCAGCAGGAAACCGACGAGGCCCGGCAACAGGACCTCCTGTCCCAACAGTTCAGGCACGTCGATGCGCACCGGGCCGGCAAGGTCGTTGTCCTTCTCCCGCGCCGTCCGCTCGAAGACCCGCATCTGCGCCTCGGCCCGCTCGGCCGGCGCCAAAAGCGCCTCGCCCGCCGGCGTCAGGTCGTAACCGTCGCGGTGCGGCCGGAAAAGCCTGACCTGCAACGCCGCCTCCAGCACCTCGATCCGGCGTGACACGGTCGATGCGCTGACACCAAGCCTGACGGAGGCCGCAGTCAGCGAGCGCGCATTGGCAACGGCCAGAAAGAATTTGAGATCGTTCCAGTCCATATTGTTTTCCATTTTTGGAAATCAGAATTGCGGAATGGTTTCTCGACCGAAGCCAGGAAATCAAGCAGTTTCTTCTGAAACCCGGAGAGAAACCAGCATGACGCCCAACATCGATACCGTTCGATTTTCCGAATTTGGCGAGCCGTCGGTGCTCGCCTTCAAGGCCGAGACGCTGGGCGAGCCCGGGCGCGGCGAAATCCAGATCCGCCATCTCGCCATCGGCGTGAACTACATCGACATTTATCACCGCCGGGGTTCGGCACCCCTGCCCCTGCCGAGCGGGATCGGCGTCGAAGGCGTCGGCGTGATCACCGCGCTTGGCGAAGGCGTCGAAGGCTTTTCGATTGGCGCACGCGTCGCCTATGTGGGCGGCCCGCCCGGCGCTTATGCCACCCACCGCAACCTGCCCGCCGCCCGGGCGCTGGCGCTGCCGGAGGAACTGGACAGCCGAGAGGTCGCAGCCCTCGTCTTCAAGGGACTGACCGTCGAATACCTGATCCGTCGCTGCATCGAGGTGAAGCCCGGCGACACGGTGCTCTTCCATGCGGCGGCCGGCGGTGTCGGCTCGATTGCCTGCCAGTGGCTGAGCCACATCGGCGCGACTGTCATCGGCACCGTCAGCTCCACAGAGAAAGCCGAAATCGCCCGGGCCAATGGCTGCCATCATGTCATCCTCTACAGCCAGGAGGATTTCCGGGTCCGCGTCGGCGAAATCACCGGCGGCAAGGGTGTCGGCGTCGTCTATGATTCCGTTGGCGCCGACACCTTCGCCAGGTCGCTCGACTGCCTGCGCCCGCGCGGCACGCTGGTTTCCTTCGGCGCCTCCTCCGGTCCGGTTCCCCCGCTCGACGTCGCCTCGCTCTCGGCCAAGGGCTCGCTCTATGTCACTCGTCCCTCGATCGCCCACTACACTGCCGAGCGAGGCGAGTACGAAGCGGCGGCGCGAGAGTTGTTCGGCGCCATGCAGGCAGGTGTCGTTCGTGCCCCAGCCATCACCACCTATCCGCTTCACGACGCCCGCAGGGCTCACGAAGACCTGGAGGCCCGGCGGACGACCGGATCCGTGGTCCTGCTGCCCTGAACGGCTGTCGCCTCCAACTGGTCAGCGCCCTATTCCCCCTCTCGTCGGCCGCGCGATGAACGTCGCGTGGCCGGATGCGTCCTGTGGCCGACCTGCAAGAACCGAACCGAAACTTCCGCCAGTTCTCCGGGAATAAATCCTGTGCTTGCCGTGTCTTACGGTTGGATCTGCACCATGCGGCTCCCGCGGAAACGGGACGAGGAGGCTTTTCGCCCGTTTCCGGACAGGAAAACCATCTTGAGGAAGGACAACTGCCATGAGAACGTTTCCACTGACGATCGCCATGCTGCTTGCGGCCAGCGTTACGGCTTTCGCCGCGCCGCCGGTCAAGGAAGTCGAGACCGCCAAGGGCAAGGTGCTGGCCGGAGAAAACGGCATGACGCTCTACACCTACAAGGACGATCATGGCGGCGTGTCCATGTGCTACGATGATTGCGCCAAGAACTGGCCGCCCTTCTTCGCGGAAGCCAGCGCCAAGGCAGATGGTGCCTATACGGTCGTCGAGCGCAAGGACGGCAAGAAGCAATGGGCCAAGGACGGTATGCCGCTCTACTTCTTCATCAAGGACAAGAAGATGGGTGACATGACCGGCGACGGCATGAAGAAGGGCGAATGGAATGTCGCCAAGCCGTAACGGCGGCAACGAGGATGCGGGGGCACCCCCCGCCTCCGACCGGTTCGAAGAGGATGTGCTGGCCCTGGTGCCGGCACTGCGGCGCTATGCCCGCAGCCTGGTGCGCTCGGACCCGGATAGCGAAGACCTGTTGCAGGATTGCGTGGAGAAGGTGCTTTCGCGCCGCGCGCAGTGGCGCGGCGTGAACCTGCGCGCCTGGGCCTTCACCATCATGACCAATCTCGGCCGCAACCGGCACCGCTATGTGGCGATGCACCCGCAGGTGGCGCTGGACGAGGACCTGGGCCTTGAGGCCGAGACCCACGAGAGCGACCCGCTGGAGCGCTCGCGGCTCGAACGGGCGCTGAACGGGCTTTCCACGGAGAACCGCTCGGTGCTGATGCTCGTGGTGATCGAAGGATACCGCTACCAGGACGTGGCCGAGATGATGGCCATACCGATCGGCACCGTGATGTCGCGCCTGTCGCGCGCGCGGCGCCAGCTTGCAGAAGCCATGAAGGACGACAATGTGATCAGCATGCGGAGACCGAAATGACGGAAGGCCACAACACCGTCTCCGAAGACGACCTGCACGCCTATGTCGACGGCGCCCTTGGCCCGCGCGAGCGGTTGCGGATCGAGCAATGGCTCGAGCAAAACCCCACGCAGGCCGAAGAGGTCCGGCAATGGCGGGCGCAGGCGGTCGAGTTGCGCGCGCTCTTTGCCGGCTATGCCCGCAGCGACGCCGATGACCGGGCTCTGCTTCTGAGCAACGGCAGCGAACGCCCGCAACCGGATCCCGGCAAGGACACCCGATCGTTTGCCAGCATCGCCCGCGCCGTCGCCGCCGGCCTGGTGCTCTTTGCGGCCGGCGGCCTCACCGGCCTTTACGCGCCCTCCTTGCTCGCACCCGAGCAAAGCCCCCGGCCGACGCAGACGGCCGACAGCCTGCCGCGCCAAGCGCAATCGGCCTTCCTGGTCTATGCCAGCGAAGTGCGCCATGCCGTCGAGGTCGGCGCCGACGACCAGACCCATCTCGCGACCTGGCTTGGCAAGCGCCTCGATCATCCGCTCTCGATCCCTGATCTCTCCTCGCTCGGCTTCTCGCTGGTCGGCGGCCGGCTGCTGCCGGTCAACGGCAAGGCAGGCGCGATGTTCATGTATGAGGATGGCACCGGCCGACGGCTGACGGTGCTGCTCGGCCGCAACGACGACAACCGCGAAACCAGCTTCCGCATCGACGAGAACGACGGCGTCGAGACCTTCTACTGGATCGACGGCCCGCTCGGCTACGCCGTCACCGGCGAGGTGCCGCGCGATCTGCTGCAGCAGGTGGCGGATGAATGCTACCGGCAGTTCGAAAAGAGCGAGGCGACGAAGAGCTGAGGGGGAACCCGGTCAACGCCGATCAGGCTTTGTCGGCAAGGTATTTCAAAGAGTTACAGTCGAGCCCGCACATTCGTCTCACCCTGCGTGACCCGAGACGCCCTGCGCTCAAAATCGCCGGGACGCTCACAATTTTCGGGATGCATCAGGTGCCGGCGCCCTTCGCCACGAGATAGGCCGAGAACATGTCGGCCATCGCATCCGCATAGGCCTCGATCTCCGCATCGCTGCGCGCCGTTCCCGAAAAATCCTTCCCCACCGTCGTCATCGTCGTCATGATCAGGTCACCGGCAAGTTCCCTGAGGTCGGTGGGTGCGTTCGGAAGAAGCTCGATCATGAACTGGTCGATGAGCGGATCGTTGGCCTCCTTGGCTTCCCGGGCTTCGGGCGCATCGCGATAAAGGGGTGCCGCGTCGCCCAGGGCAACCCGAACGGCCGCTTCCTCGCATTCCGAGCGCAGGAAGGCGTGAACCAGCGACCGCAGCCGATCGAGCGGCGACCGCGACCCGTCACTGAGGATCGTCGCCAGCAGCCCCGACGTCTGCCGCCATTCGTCGCTTTGCAGGCGGAACAGGATCGCGCCCTTGTTGGGAAAATACTGGTACAGCGACCCGACGCTGACGCCCGCCCGTTCCGCGACGCGGGCAGTGGTAAATCGCTGCGCTCCCTCCTCCTCCAAAACCTGAACAGCAGCCTGGAGAATGGCCTTCACCAGCTCGTTCGAACGCGCCTGCTTGGGCGCTTTTCGTGAAGAAATACGGGCACTTGATCTGTTGGGCATTGGCACCGTCCGCAATGCGATTAGCGAATGCGACGAATTATTCGTATTTTCCTCGTGAACGCAAGCCCATCGAAAACGAAGGAACATCCGATGACCACGCTCACCAGCCAGCCTCTCAAGGGCCTTCTCGACCGCCTGTTCGACGAGGCCGATGCCGCGACCAGCCCCGCAGTCGCGCAACTGCCCGCAAGCGAACGCGAACGATTGCTGCACAGCAAGACCGAATATCTGCAGCTCTACGGGCTCTTGAAGGATCTGTGGCTTCCGGTTTCGCGTGAGACCGGCAACCTCCTCTACATGCTCGCCTGCGCAAGCCGCGCCCGCCGGATCGTCGAGTTCGGAACGTCCTTCGGCATTTCGACGCTCTTTCTCGCAGCGGCGCTGCGCGACAACGG
The DNA here is from genome assembly GCF_014852185.1 of Ensifer sp. ENS07. Taxonomy (NCBI): domain Bacteria; kingdom Pseudomonadati; phylum Pseudomonadota; class Alphaproteobacteria; order Hyphomicrobiales; family Rhizobiaceae; genus Ensifer; species Ensifer sp. ENS07. The sequence goes on from NZ_JACVBE010000002.1 coordinate 668,159, forward strand.
CGGCGGCGAGCTGATCACCAGCGAATTCGAACCGGCGAAGGTGGCGCGGTCCGGACAGAACCTCACGGCAGCCGGTCTCGAGGATCTCGTCGAGATCCGGCAGGGTGACGCGCTGACGACTTTCACCGACCTTCCCGACGCGATCGATCTGGTGCTGCTCGACGGGGCAAAACCGATCTATCTCGACGTCTTCAAGCTGATCGAGCCTCGCCTGCGTCCAGGCGCCCTGATCATCGCCGACGACGCCGACAGTTGCCCGGAATATCTCGACTACATCCGTTCGGCCCCCGGCACCTACCTGTCGACACCGTTTGCCGAGGACATCGAAGTGACGATGCGCCTCGCCTGATCGGCGCCATCGTTTCGGTTGAGCGCCGGCGCTTACGCCCACGCAAGGGCACCACATCAAGGAGAACTGCAATGCATGTATTCGTAACGGGCGCGACCGGCTGGGTCGGGTCGGCCGTGGTCAAAGACCTGATCGCGGCGGGGCACAGGGTGTCCGGCCTGGCGCGCTCCAGGGAAAAGGCCGCAACCCTCGCCGCAACCGGGGCTTCGGTCGTCGAAGGCGGGCTTGAGTCCGCGGCGATCCTGCAGCGGGCCGCAGGGCAAGCCGATGCCGTCATTCACACGGCCTTCAGGCATGACTTCGTCCACGGCCCGCTCGACCAGGACTTTTCCAGTTTCCTGGAAAGTGCGGCCGAGGATCAGCGCGTCATCGCGCTTCTGGGTGAGGGTCTCGCCGGATCGGATCGGCCGCTACTCGTAACCTCGGGTCTCGCCGGGCTGCCGCTCGGTGCCACGGAAACCGATCGGCCCAATGCCGCCGTGCCGCGCAAATCCGAAGCCGCTGCCCGTGCCCTTTCCGAGCGCGGCATTCGGGCGGCAACGGTCCGGCTCGCGCCTTCGGTTCACGGCCTGGGTGATTATGGCTTCGTCCCGATCCTCGTGCGTCTTGCGCGCCAGACGGGCGTTTCGGCGTATCTGGATGATGGCGCCAATTGTTGGTCGGGCGTCTACCGGGATGATGCAGCACGGGTCTATCGGCTTGCGCTCGAAAGCGGCACGAGCGAGGACGTCTACCACGCCGTGGCGGACGAAAAGATCCCGTTCCGACAGATCGCCGAGATCATCGGCCGAAATCTCGGCCTGCCGGTCGAAGCCCGCCCGCCCGCGCATTTCGGCTGGTTTGCCGGCATGGCCGGCGGCAACATGGCCGCGTCCAGCGCCCGGACGCGAGCCTTGCTCGGGTGGAAACCTGTTGGGCCTGACCTGCTCACCGATCTGGATCAGGCAACCTACTACGGCACCTGACAAACACGTCCCTGCCGATGACGTCTCGGCAGTTCCCGCGCCGCGACAGTGTCCGTGCACGACTGCAGCCACCGAATGCCACATATTCCAAACTGCTTGTTTACGGTTGCAGGGAGCGTAATCTCAATTCATCCAGTCTGGGCCAGAGCGTGGCAACTTTGGCTGTGGCCGACTAGAGAGCAACTTTGGGGGTCTGGGCAATGTTCACGCTTCTCGCTGTCGTCGCGCGGGTCGAATTGGCGCGCGCCTTTTTTATCCTTTCCGCCCTAGGTCTTGCAGGCCTTTCGCCCGGCAACTCTCGGGCCCAGGAGCAGACACCCGGCTACCGCGCCTGGACTGGCGATTTCGACGGCATGCAGCAACGCCGCCTGATCCGCATTCTCGTCCCCTTCAGCAAGACGATCTACTTCATCGACCGCGGCGAGCAATTGGGCACAGCGGTGGAGACCGGCAATGCGCTCGCAGAGGAACTCAACAAGGACCAGAAAAAGGAGATCGACAGGATCAAGGTCGTCTATGTGCCAACCAGCCGGGATCTGTTGCTTCCGGCCCTTGTCGAGGGACGCGGCGACATCGTTGCCGCCAACCTGACGATCACGTCCTCGCGCAAGGAGGTCGTCGACTTTACCGATCCGCTGGCAACGGGCGTCAACGAAATACTAGTGACGGGTCCGTCGGCCCAGTCGATCGCAACGCTTGACGACCTCGGCGGAAAGACGGTGTTTGCGCGGCAGAGCAGCAGCTACTTCGAACACCTCGGCGCGCTGAACGCCCGCCTGAAGGCATCCGGCAATACCGGGATCGATATCCGGCCGATCGACGAAAACCTGGAAGACGAGGACCTGATGGAGATGGTCAATGCTGGCCTTCTTCCCTGGTGCGTCGTCGATGATCACAAGGCGCGCATATGGGCAACCGTGTTCGATCGCGTCGTTCTGCATGAGGATATCGCCATTGCTGCGGAAGGCGAGATCGCTTGGGCCATCCGCAGGGACAGCCCGAAGCTCGCGGCCACCTTGAATGCCTTCATCAAGACCCACAAGGTCGGTACCGCCTTCGGCAACGTTCTGAAGAAGCGCTATTACCAGAGCGAGAAGATGGTGCGTGCCGCCTACGAGCGCTCCGAGCTTGAAAAGTATCGCACCCTGCGTGGCTTCTTCGAGACACACGCCACCACCTACGACTTCAACATGCTGCTGCTTGCCGCGCAGGGCTGTCAGGAATCGCAACTCGACCAGAGCAAGCGCAGCCCGCGCGGCGCCGTTGGCATCATGCAATTGCTGCCGACAACGGCCGCCGACAAGTCGGTCGGCATTAACGGCGTAGAAAAGGATCCGAACCGCAACATCGAAGCCGGCGCCAAATACATGCGCTATCTGATCACCACCTATCTCAATGAGCCGGGCCTCGATCCCGTCAACCGGACATTGCTTGCTTTCGCCGCCTACAATGCCGGCCCCGGAAACCTGCGCAAGATCCGCCGTATCACCAATGAAATGGGGCTCGATCCGAACATCTGGTTCGGCAATGTCGAGAACGGGGCGGCGAAGGTGATCGGCCGCGAGACCGTGCAGTATGTCGGCAACATCTACAAATATTATGTCGCCTACTCACTCTTCACCGATCTGGAAGCCCGCAGGGCCGAGAGCGCCGCACAGTCACCGCAATGATGCGATGCCTTTGCAGCGCACCGAGTTGCCATATGATGGAACCGGCAGGCCGCCTCACCGCAGCGGATCGTTCTCGATCACGATCGGTTGCCCATGCGGCGTTGCCTCCGCCGCGCGCTGCCAGCTCAGCGTCAGGTCTTCCAGTTCTCGACCGGAGGCGAGCGAAAGCTCCGTGACGAGGCGCGAGAGTGCGGCCACCCAGCAGTCGTAGTAGTCGCTGGCATCGGCCTTGCGGCCGGGTTTGTAAAGTTCGGCCGAAAGCGCTTCTGCCCATTCGGGCCAGGAGAACACACCCTTTTCGTGCAGGCGCACGGTCATGGCGAAGGCGTTCGCCTGCCAGGGCTCGGCAAAGACCGGATCGCCCTCCGGTGACTTCGGCAGTTCGGCCGAGGCAATCAGCGGCGATGTCACCTTACACGTGCTCAAGATAGCTCTCCCAGGCATCGATCGAGACGGTCAGCGTCGGGTCGGCGCCCTCGCCCCAGATCTCCGGCCCATCGAAAACGACCGTGTAGACCCATTGTGGATTTTCGCCGCGGCCATGGGCGTTGTCGTCAGGAAAGACGAAAGAGCCCTGCACCGCCTCGACCCGGCCGAGCTTGGCACGGGCATAGCGTGGCAGGCGCGTATGGGTCTCCGGATTGAAGTTTTTCGTGCGCACACGGTCGCCGGCGGCAAAGCGTGGGCACCCCTCGACCGGACGATCGCAGGGGCCGCCTTTGGCGAGCACGCCCGCCACCATGTCGGCCTTCAGCACCCGTTTCGGCGCCGCACCCTGTTCCAGCCTGTGGCCGCCGTCGAGTTCGGCCTGGGTTACGAAGCCGTGGCGCTTCAACAGGGTTTCGAGCGCCCGCGTCCAGATCTCGTAATAGCTCGCCGAAAGATAGGTCGCCGGGGCCAAGTTTTCGCGCGCATGCCGGCTTTCGTCGATCGTCCAGGCGCCAAAGGCGCCGCAGGAAAGCGTGACGCCGAGCGCCCGCTTTTCCCACGCCGCATGGAAGTAGGGCTCGTCCTTTTCAGGCGCCACCGGGCCGAGGCCGTGGGCGCCGCCGAGATCGTGTGGACCGTTCATCGAAGCACCTCCGCGGAAAGTGCCAGGCCCGTGCCGATCATCGCGTCGCGGGTGACGAGGGCAGCAAGCTCGTCCTCGCTGAACCCTTCCGTCCCTGCCGGGCGCTCGGGGATCACGAGATAACGCAGTTCCGCCGTCGAATCCCAAACGCGAATGCGCGTCGTCTCGGGAAGCGTCAGGCCGAATTCCTGGAGCACACCGCGCGGATCGATGACGGCGCGCGAACGATAGGGCGGCGCCTTGTACCAGACCGGCGGCAGACCGAGCACCGACCACGGGTAACAGGAACAGAGCGTGCAGACGACGAGGTTATGGGTGTCAGTGATGTTGAATACGGCGCGCATATGCTCGCCCTGCCGGCCGGTGTAACTGAGGCTGGCGATCGCCTCGGTCGCATCCCGCTTCAGCCATTCGGCGAACTCGGGATCCACCCAGGCCTTTGCCACCACGCGCGCGCCGTTGCGCGGCCCGATCTTCGTCTCGTAGGTCTCGACGATGGCATCGATCGCCGCCGGATCGATCAGCCCCTTCTCCGTCAGCACCGTCTCCAGCGCCTTCACCCGCGCTTCCATGTCGGTGAAATGGTTGTCGTGGTGGTGGTCGTGATCGTGGTGATCGTGATGGTGTTCGGACATTGCCTGGCTCCTCGCAACGCCGTGCCATCACAGGCACAAAGATGGCGCTGCCTCCTCATAAAGTCGTAGCGCATAAACCCCGGATTCGAAATCGATTTCAACGCCCGCGGGTACCCGCAATTGTCACCATAACAAGTCTGGCCCGATGCGGTTCGTACCAGGCCACCGAGTAAGCCGGCTACCGCTGCCGGCGATCATTTGCCACGCAGCTCCGAATGTATCACGTCCGCCATCTAGGCATGCTCGCACTGTCGGTCGCCTATCTCGCCTCCGCTACCCTCGTCGAACCCCAACTTTGGGCCGATCCGCTCGGGCCGCTCGTCAAGGTGCTGCCGTCGCTGCTTCTCACGCTGGCGACGCTGACCATACTGGATGAACGCTGATGATGCTCGAAGATCTGCTGCGCCTTGCCCATGTGATCGGTGCCGCGGTGCTCTTCGGCACCGGCGCTGGTATCGCCTTCTTCATGCTGATGGCCAGGCGCACGCGCGATGCCCGGCTGATCGCGCACGTCGCCGCAACGGTGGTCGTCGCCGACACGGTCTTCACCGCGACAGCGGTGCTGCTCCAGCCGATCACCGGTTACCTGCTGGCGACGAGCATCGGCTGGTCGCTGACGGAAGGATGGATCGCGCTGTCGCTGATCCTCTATGTCGTCACCGGCCTCTTCTGGCGGCCGGTCGTTTGGATCCAGTTGCGGCTGCGCGATCTCGCCCGGCTTGCAACGGCCAACGGTGCGCCTCTACCGCCGGAGTTCGACCGGCTCTATGCCATCTGGTTTGCCTGCGGCTTCCCGGCCTTCCTTGCCGTCACCGGTATCTTCTGGCTGATGCTGATGAAACCACAATTCGCACTATTTTAGCATCGGCCAGAGGCTGATGACGAGAAGCACCGCCATGGTGATGTTGAACCATTTCAGCCGCGAGGGTTCCGAGAGCCATTGGCGCAGCGCCGAACCGAAGCCCGCCCAGGTGGAAACGCTCGGCACGTTGACGAGCGCAAAGACGACGCCGACGACGAGCACGCTGAAGAGGTAGCTTTCGCTGCTGGTATAGGTCGCCATCGCTGACACCGCCATGACCCACGCCTTGGGATTGACCCATTGGAAGGCGGCAGCCCCGATGAAGGTCATCGGCTGTGTGCTGGCCTTGCCTTCGGACAGCGAACGCGAGGTGCCGATCTTCCAGGCGATCCAGATGAGATAGGCACCGCCTGCGAACTTCAGCGCCGTGTAAACGACCGGCACGGAATGGAGCAGCGCACCGAGGCCGAAACCGACGGCGATGAGCAGCAGGAAGAAGCCGACGCCGATGCCCAGCATATGCGGGATGGTGCGCACGAAACCGAAATTCACGCCCGACGCGAACAGCATCATGTTGTTCGGCCCCGGCGTGATCGAAGTGGTGAATGCGAACAAAAACAGCGCCAGCAGCGTATCGGCCTGCATGGTTTCCTCCCGGTCAATTGGGTCAGCATAATTGACCTATTAGCCGGCATCAGCCGCGAACTTGTCATGGTGACAAGTTTCCCCTCGGCGATAAATTGCCAAAAAACCGTTATAATACAGCAATTTGGCTTTAACGTTCGTACGACTTTGGACCTAGGGCAGCGCTAGGGTATCCGCCTGGGCCCTGCGTCCCTCAGACCCCGTTATGTCGTGCCGGGCCCCGGTGGGATGGGCCTGGCGGAATCTTACTTGAGGCCATCAGGGTCCCTACACGCCTCTCGGGCTCCGGCTCAACGGTAGATGGTCGGAGCAAGGAAGCGACCAGTCGGGTCGATTGAGCGGCCTGCCGAGAGGCCTCGGTTGATGGGGGGGGGCAATGCGATGACAACGCGCCCAAGCCCGTCGTTGTCCAGCCTCAGCCGTGTGTGTACTCTCGCTGTCATACACGTGGGTAGGAGGCCACAATGAGGAGGACGATTATTGCCGCTCTCGCCACTTTCGTGTTCACGGCCCCAGCCATGGCGCGATCAGAGGAGAGGCAGTCTATGACAACGCCATCCTTCACCGAATGTCAGAAGGTGCAGCAGGAGGTCATGCGCCTCGTCACAGGTGGAAGGGACTGGAAACTGGTGCCGTGGGACGGTGGCGCCGTCGCTCTATTTCTCCAAATCGACGGCACAATCGCCATCACATGCAGCAGCGACGGCACAGCCGAAATCTACGCGACGGGCGTCGCTACCAATGCGTTTCCGGGATTTGTTCGCGCCTTTGAACTCCTAAAGTAACAGTGTCCTTGGTCTTGGTGCGCACCGTTTTCAGCATCCGTACATTCATGTGACCGGTCGCCGCCAGGCCTGTGCAAGAACGCGGCCTCAGCCCCACTTCATCTCGCCCTTGGCGACCTTGGCGCCGAGCTCGAGCGTCGAGACGCCGGGCAGATCCGGATAGCGCTTTGTCATCGCTGCGATCAGCTCGCCGCTGTCCTTGGCGGCGGCCGCCGCTTCGTTGAAGGCTGCGAGATAATCGCGGGCGAAGCGGATGGCCTCGACGCCCTCCGGTCCGCCCGCGCTCTTGTGCGCCGGCACGACGATCGCGGGCTTGCGCGTCGCCATGGCATCGAGCGCCTCGATCCATTTCTGCCGCCCTTCCGCCGTCGCCTCGTCGGCCACCCAGACATGCGAGCCGGAATAGACGAGCACGCCACCGAAAATCGCCTGCAGTTCCGGCACAAAGAGATAGCGCCGGTCCTTCATCCCCTCGATCGTGACGATCTCGATCGTGCTGCCTTCGAGCGTCAACGCGGTGCGGTCGTCGGGCGTTGGCATCACCACATCGGCGAGCGTCTGCGGGCCATTGTCCTTCAACTGCGGCCCCCAGGTTTCAAGCTTTCCTTCAACATTGACCTTGATCGCCTCGACGGTTGCCGAAGCGGCGATGACCTTCGCATCCGGAAAGGCCTCGACGATCGGCTTGAGGCTGAAATAGAAATCCGGATCGTTGCAGCTGACATAGATGGTCGTCAGCCGCTTGCCCGTTGCCTTGATTGCCTCGGCCACCGCCCGGCCGTCGGAAAACGTGAAGCCGCCATCGATCAGGATCGCCTCGCTCTTTCCGGTCAGCAGCACCGGTGTACGGTTGAAGCCGGCATCATCCGCCTGGAAATAGCGCCATTCGAGCACTGCGGCCGCATTGGCAAGACGGCCACCGATCGACTGAATAAGGATGGCGGCGCCGGCCGCCGCTAACGTCTTGAGTGCGGTCCGCCGGGTCTGGATCTGCATGGGGTCTCCTTGGGCTTTTGTCGTGCCCGGCAGGATGAAGGCATGGGCGCTCTTGAAAAAGCCCGGCAGTCCGAACAGACTGTCTGACAACTTCAGACAATCGCGAAGAATTTCGAATGACTGTAAATTTAAATCGCCTCTCGCATTTTGTTGCCGTGGTCGAGTGCGGCTCTTTCACCGCGGCTGCCGAGCGGCTCGGGCTTGCCAAAGCCGCCGTCAGCCATCAGGTCGCCCAGCTCGAAAAGGAGCTGGGCACCACCCTGCTCGTGCGCACCACCCGGCGGCTAAGCCCGACCGCCACCGGCCAGCGCTTCTACGAGCGCTGCGCGCTGATCCTGCGCGACGCGGACGAAGCCGTCGGCGCGGTCTCGGCTGAAACCGAGATCCCGAGCGGCACGCTGACCCTGACGGCACCGCTCGACTATGGCGCCAAGGTCGTAACCAACGCCGTCGCCGCCTATCTCGCGGCCTATCCCGCCATGCGGGTGGAGCTGAACTTCAACGACACGGTTCTCGACATGATCGAGAACCGCCTCGATCTCGCCATTCGCGCCGGCTGGCTGGTGGATTCCAGCGAACGGGCAAAACGCATCGGCACGTTTCAGCAGCACCTCGTCGCAGCGCCCGCCTATGCCGCAAAGCTCGGGGACATCACGCACCCCAATCAATTGATGGAGGCAGACTGGATCGCCAACGGCGCGCTGAAGGCGCCGCTGGAATGGACCTTCACGCATGCTTCCAGCAACGGGGCGGCAATCCACGGCAAGGCGCTGGTGACCGCCGACAGCACCGATTCCGCCCATTGTTGCGCTGTCGCCGGCATCGGGCTTGCCGTGCTGCCGGACTATCAGGTGCGAACCGACATCGCCGAAGGCCGGCTGGTGCGGTTGCTTTCCGACTGGTCGCTGCCCTCGGGTGGTATCCATGTCGTCTATCCCCCCTCCCATTTCCGCCCGGCGCGCGTGCGCGCCTTCGTCGAGATCCTGCAGCGCATGGAAAAGGAGCGCGGGCGGCTTGCCGGATGAAGGCTCGAAAGACCGGCGGGATGCGCTAGATTGCCCGCTACCCGCCGATTTCCTGAAAGCGTTTCCGCTTTTACGGATAGCAACAGGGCGCACGTCAAAGTGCTACAGCGTGAGAGGCGCATCTTGAAAGCTGCGGCCGCTGTGGGCAATTTCGGCCGCGAGGAGAAAAGCATGCACGATCCGATCCCGACGACGACACTTCCCGACGGCCGCTCGATCCCGGTTCTCGGCCAAGGCACCTGGCGCATGGGCGACAGCGCAGCACGCAAGACCGATGAGGTGAAGAGCCTGCAGCTCGGCCTCGATCTCGGCCTGACGCTGATCGACACGGCCGAAATGTATGGCAACGGCGCCTCGGAGCGCGTGGTCGGCGAAGCGGTGCGCGGGCGCCGCGACGAGGCCTTCATCGTCAGCAAGGTGCTGCCGTCCAACGCCAGCCGCATTGGCACCGAGGCCGCCTGCGCGCGCAGCCTGAAGCATCTCGGCGTCGACCATATCGATCTCTACCTCCTGCACTGGCGCGGCGGCTACCCGCTGGCGGAAACGGTTGCCGCCTTCGAGGCGTTGAAGAAATCAGGCAAGATCGGCGCCTGGGGCGTCTCGAACTTCGATGTCGACGACATGGAGGAGCTGCTGGACGTGCCGGATGGCAAAAACGTCGCCGTCAACCAGGTGCTCTACAACCTGTCACGCCGCGGCATCGAATACGACCTTTTGCCCTGGTGCCAGAGCCAAGGCATCGCCATCATGGCCTATTCTCCGCTCGACGAGGGTCGGCTCTTGCGCCACCCCGATCTCATTCACATCGCCAAGGCGCATCAGGCGACGCCCTCCCAGATCGCCCTTGCCTTCCTCAAGACCCGCCCCGGCGTCATCTCGATCCCCAAGACCGGTTCGGCCGACCGCCTCCGCGAAAACCGCGACGCAATGGACATCCACCTGACCGCCGAAGACCTCGCCGCCCTCGACCACGCCTTCCCGCCGCCGAAGCGCAAGCGGTCGCTGGAGATGATTTGAGAGAAGCCTCGCGATAACGTTGACCGCGCCCTCAGCCGCTCGGCGCGACTGCGCGCCGGACGCGCAGTCGGTGCAACATCGATGACGGTTCAATCAAACGCCCTCGCTGCTGTTCGGCGACATCCGCTATCCGTCAGACAAGCAACATTCCGCCGTCGACGTGGAGTTCGATGCCGTTGACGAAGCGACCGGCATCCGAAGCGAGGAAGAGTGCCGCACTGGCAAGCTCCCCGGACGTGCCCAGCCGTCCAGCCGGGATCGTCTCGGCCATGTGCTCGATAAAGGGTCCGCGTTCAGCCTCGGAAATTCCGAGCTTTCCAAGGATCTCCGTGTCCGTCGGCCCCGGGCTGAGAACATTCACGCGAATGCGGCGCGACTTGAACTCGATCGCCCAGTTGCGCGCGAACGCCGCTGCGGCAGCTTTGGAACCGGCATAGACGCTATGGTTCGGGAGAACCTTGGTCGCCGCCAGCGAACTGGTGATGATGATGCTCCCGCCCTCGTTCATGATGGGAGCGATGGCTTGAACGCCGAAGAAGACGCCCTTGGTGTTGATGGAAAAATGCCGGTCATAGGCTTCTTCGGAGATTGCGTCGGTCGGTTTGAGGTCGATCACGCCCGCGTTGGCAAGGTAGATATCGACCGCGCCAAATCGTTCCGCAACTGTGCCCGCGACCGCCCGATGATGGGCGAGATCAGCCACGTCACCCTGGATGCCGATCGCGCCGAAGCCGATTTCCTGAACGGCTTGATCTAGAAGGTCCTGGCGTCGAGCCGTGATGATGACCTGGGCGCCTTCTTCGGCAAAGAGCTTGGCGGTCGCCTTTCCGATGCCGCTGTTGCCGCCAGTAATGACGGCGACCTTTCCTTGAAGTGTCTTCATTTTCGTCTCCATGTTAGGTGTCATGGAGATAGAGATGCCTTGGACGGCGCATTAGCGGGTTCATGAGCACATGACATGTGCCTGCGAGGTGTAGATGCCCAATCTGCTGAACGAGACGCCTGGCTTGATCGCGTTCGTCAGGACCGTGGAGAGCGGTTCGTTCAGCGCTGCGGCCAAGATCCTGAGGACATCGCCGTCTGCCGTCTCGAGGAGCGTCGGAAGGTTGGAGACCTTGGTCAGGGCCCGCCTGTTTCTGAGGTCAACGCGAGCATTGGTTCTAACCTTCGAAGGGCAATCCTTGTTCGACAAGGTTGCTCCTCTCCTGCGCCAGCTTGATACGTCGGACGAGGTCGCCAGCCGTGAGGACACGCTCGCCGGCAGAATTCGGTTCAGCATGCCAAGCGACCTTGCCCGCTACTTCTTGACCCCGATATTTCGAGATTTCGCATCGGCCTTTCCCGCCATCAAGCTGGAGGTGGGGCTCGCAGACCGGCAAGTTGATTTGATCCGGGAGGATTACGACGTGGCCTTCCGCGTGGGCGGCAGTGGCCAAGGCGAACTGCGCGTACGAAAGCTAGCGAATGTCAACATGGTGATCGTCGCGTCTCCGGCTTACCTCGAGAAACACGGCAAGCCGCGTTCAGCAGACGAGGCGTCGGCTCTTCCCTTCGCCCGGTACATCGTGCGTGGTCATCCGAGCCCGATGGTCTTTGCGGGCGGCAAGCAGTTTTCACCGCAGGGCCGCGTGGATTGCGATACCGGGCAGGCACTGCGGGCAGCGGCACTCCACGGTCTGGGGGCGGCACTGCTCATGAAGTGTGTGGTTCAGGACGAGTTGAACGACGGCCGGCTGATCGATATCTCCACTGAACTGGACCTGCCGCCGCAGCCTCTCAACGTGGTGCACGCCTTCGGCTCGATGATACCGCTTCGCGTTCGGCGATTTTGCGATTTCATCGCCGACCAAACCAAGAGCATACCAGGTCTGTGACGGCCTAAGGCCAGCGGACTTGCGGTGAAATGGAAATACGCATTTGCCGTTGGCAACCTGCCCGTCCCTGAGAGAAAGGGAGTGAGGGACCATCCTCACGAAACGTCGGCCTTCTGCACGCTGCGGTTTATCGCAAAGAACCGCCACCGCAAGCGTCGATCACGCAGTGACGCCCGCAATCTCCACCACCACCTTGCCCTTGGCGCGGCCGGATTCCAGATAGGCGAAGGCTTCGGCGACATTGTTCAGTGCAAACACGCGGTCGATCACCGGCCTGACCGTCCCGGCGTCGATGAGGCCTGCGAGTTCGGCAAGCTCGGCACCATCAGGATGCATGAAGAGGTAGCGGTAGGAGACTCCGTGTTTCCGGGCGACGGCGCGTATCTTATAGGACGCAAGCCAGAACAGCGCCCTCAAGAACAGACCGCGGCCGAGATCCTTTCGCGCGGTTTCGGGCTCGGGCATGCCGGCGATGGAAACCACCTTGCCGCCGCGCTTGACGACGCCGAAGGATTTTAGGAGCGTCTCGCCGCCCAGCAGATCGAAGGCGCCGTCCATGTCGCGCAAGCGCTCCTCGAAGCGCTCCTTCGTGTAGTCGATCACCACGTCGGCGCCGAGCGCCTCGACGAGCGCGCGGCCGCGGGGCGATGCGGTCGTCGTGACCTCCGCGCCCAGCCATTTCGCCAGCTGAATGGCGAAAGTGCCGACACCGCCGGCGCCACCGGGGATGAAGATCCGGCTGCCCCGCCCCACATGAAGCTCGTCGCGCAGCGCCTGCAAGGCGGTAAGGCCGGCAAGCGGCACGCCGGCTGCCGTGTTGAAGTCGATCGATGCAGGCATCTTCGCCAGGAATTGTTCGGGCACGACGGCATACTCAGCAAGGCCCCCCATGGTGTCTTTGGGCATGCGCGCAAAGACCCGGTCGCCCGGCGCAAACGACGCGACGCCTTCTCCCAGTTCCTCGACGACGCCTGAGAGTTCGTTGCCCATGACGACAGGCAAGGGATAGCGCTGGACGACTTTCAGCATGCCGTCGCGCGTCTTGTAGTCGACCGGATTGAGGCCGGCGGCATGCACTCGGACAAGCACCTCGCCGCGCGCTGCGCGTGGGCGCCGCACGTCGCGCAACTCCGCGGCATCGGAACCACGATATCTCGTAAGGACCAAGGCCTTCATCTTGGTAGAATTCATCGGGTACCTGCGATCGTGAGAAATCTTCTGAGGGAATACTCGGCGAGAAATGCCGTGCGAAGTCAACCACGCGCGTGACGTCTGGCGGCTTCGGTCGCAAGCGCGTGCACCGATCATCCGGCCGGCCGGGAGGTTTCGGCTGCAACTGCGGCGGCCCCTCATCCTGCCTGCCGGCCACCTTCTCCCCGCAAGCGGGGAGAAGGAAACGTGCAGCGGGCGCCCGGTTCCCTTGAGTCGCGAGCGCTTAGCATCTTCAGCAGAAGCGTGCCTTTGATGGACGGTCATCATGAAGGAGAAAAGAAACGGCTCGCTCGGTGCGAGCGCCCCCTCTCCCGCCTGCGGGGAGAGGGCTGGGGTGAGGGGCAGCCTCCGCACAAAGTACGAGGAGCAATTCCGCTCGGAAAATCTCGCGCGCAAGAATGCACGCGAGCCCCCTCACCTCGGCAAAATCACATGCCCTGCGGGCCGCGGTTCATCGCTGCGATGCCGGTGCGGCAGACCTCGATGAGGCCGAGCGGCTTCATGATGGCGATGAACTGCTCGATCTTCGACGGCTTGCCGGTGATTTCGAAGACGAAGTGATCGATGTTGGCGTCGATGACCGAGGCGCGGAAGGCGTCGGCAAGGCGCAGAGCCTCGACGCGGTGGTCGCCCGAGCCGTGTACCTTGACGAGCGCCAGTTCGCGCTCGATCGGCCGGTCGTGGCCCAGGCTGGCGGCGCGCACGGTCAGGTCGACGACGCGGTGGACCGGAACCAGCCGTTCCAGCTGGTTCTTGATCTGGTCGAGCACGTGCGGCGTGCCGCGCGTCACGATGGTGATGCGCGACAGGTGCGCCTCGTGTTCCGTTTCCGAAACCGTGAGGCTCTCGATGTTGTAGCCGCGGCCGGAGAACAGGCCGATGACGCGGGCAAGGACGCCCGGTTCGTTGTCGACGAGAACCGAAAGCGTGTGGGTTTCGGCGACTTCGGTCTCCTTGGCGATGAAGTAGGCGGAGCCGGTCGGTTGAAGGTGTGCGTTCATGTGAGTGGTTCCTCTACCTATCTCAGACCAGCTGACGGCCCTTGGCGTCGATCGCGTTGGCGACCGCTTCGTCCGTGGCTTCGTCGGGCAACAGCATCTCGTTGTGGGCCTTGCCCGAGGGGATCATCGGGAAGCAGTTGGCGAGGTTGGCGACGCGGCAATCGAAGATAACCGGCGCCGGCGTGTCGATCATCTTGCGGATCGCTGCATCGAGCTCGCTCGGCTTGTCGCAACGGATGCCGACGCCGCCATAGGCTTCCGCCAGCTTGACGAAGTCAGGCATCGCTTCGGTGTAGGAATGCGACAGGCGGTTGCCGTGAAGCAGCTGCTGCCACTGGCGCACCATGCCCATGTACTGGTTGTTGAGGATGAAGATCTTGACCGGCAGGCCGTACTGGACCGCGCAGGACATTTCCTGGATGCACATCTGGATCGAGGCGTCACCGGCGATGTCGACGACGAGGCTGTTCGGATGCGCGACCTGCACGCCGATCGCCGCCGGGAAGCCGTAGCCCATGGTGCCGAGGCCGCCCGAGGTCATCCAGCGGTTCGGCTGTTCAAAGCCGAAGAACTGGGCTGCCCACATCTGATGCTGGCCGACTTCCGTGGTGATGTAGGTGTCGCGGTCCTTGCTCAGCTCATAGAGCCGCTGAATCGCATATTGCGGCATGATGACGTCGTCGTTCGGCGCATAGGCGAGCGAATTGCGGGCGCGCCACTTGGTGATCATCTCCCACCAGTCCGAGAGACGTGCCTTGTCGGTCGACTTGGAAGCGGCGCGCCAGAGGCGAACCATGTCTTCCAGAACCGTGCCGACATCGCCGAGGATCGGCACGTCGACGCGGACGTTCTTGTTGATCGACGACGGGTCGATGTCGATGTGGATCTTCTTGGAGTTCGGCGAGAACGCGTTGAGGCGGCCGGTGATGCGGTCGTCGAAGCGGGCGCCGATGCAGATCATGACGTCGCAGTCATGCATCGCCATGTTGGCCTCATAGGTGCCGTGCATGCCGAGCATGCCGAGCCAGGCCTTGCCGGAGGCCGGATAGGCGCCAAGCCCCATCAGCGTCGAGGTGATCGGGAAACCGGTGAGCTCGACCAATTCGCGCAGCAGATGCGAGGCTTCGGGGCCGGAATTGATGACGCCGCCGCCGGAATAGATGATCGGCTGGCGCGCATTGCGCATCAGTTCGACCGCTTCCTCGATCTTCTTCAGATCGCCCTGCTTCTTCGGCTGGTAGCTCTTCTGGGTCGGGACGGCAGACGGCGGCGTGTAGGTGCCGGTCGCAAACTGGACGTCCTTCGGGATATCGACAACGACAGGACCCGGACGGCCGGACTGAGCGACGCGGAAGGCCTCATGGATGATGCGGGCGAGATCGTTGACGTCGCGAACCAGCCAGTTGTGCTTGGTGCACGGCCGGGTGATGCCGATCGTGTCGCATTCCTGGAATGCGTCGGAGCCGATCAGCGAGGTCGGAACCTGGCCGGAGATGCAGACGAGCGGGATCGAATCCATCAGCGCGTCCTGCAGCGGCGTCACCGCATTGGTAGCACCTGGGCCGGAGGTGACCAGCATGACGCCGACCTTGCCGGTGGAGCGGGCATAGCCTTCGGCCATGTGGCCGGCGCCCTGCTCGTGGCGAACGAGGATGTGCTGGATATCGTCCTGCTGGTGGATTTCGTCGTAGATCGGAAGCACGGCGCCACCGGGATAGCCGAAGATATGCTCGACGCCATTGTCCTTCAGTGCCTGGAGAACGATCTCCGCGCCTGTCATCTGGTTTTCTGTACCGCTCATTGACTTGCTTCCGTCCCTTTTCCCAGTTGGGTGCTTAGCTTGTTTGAAGGCATAAAAAAAGGCCCCGTCAGGAGCCTCGTTCAGCGCATGGGTGGCTACCGCCGGATGGTTACACCATCCTGCCCATGCGCCGTCCCACCACAAGAATAACCGCAAAATTTTTCATGGGCCGAGTTGATAAACACAAATGCCTGAGGCGTCAACGGCTTTTCGTTACACGATCCGGCGCTTTCTCGGAACATTGTTGCGCAAACCGTCCGAGAAAGCTGCGCGAACAGGCCCATAGCGACTACGGCAAGGCACCGCTTGTCTCATGACGCGCAAGGGTCATCGTCCCCCGGCTTGACGGCGATGCGGCTTGGCGCTACCTCCCTTTCCGGGCTTCAGATCCCCGCCGCTCGCAGGCTTCCAGTCTCGGTGAAATCTGACTTCTGACGATATCCTCTCGCCCCGATCGCATTTCGTGTGGCAGGCAATGCGAGCCCCTCCTCTTCCCAATCGAAATGCGAGAACAGGAGTGCGGGATGTCCAAGGACACCTCCAAGCCGAATGCCTACTTGACCGCGCCGCTCGGCGCGATCTTCTTGAAAACGGCGCTGCCGATCATCTTCGTCATGGGCATGAACGGGCTGTTGACGGTGGCCGATGCCATCATGCTCGGCATCTATGTCGGCGCCGAAGCCGTCGGCGCCGTGACCACGGTGTTTCCGATCTTCATTCTCACCGTGGCGCTGGCCACCCTCGTCGTCAGCGGCATGGCGAGCCTGCTTGCCCGCCATCTCGGCGCCGGCCGCTTTGCTGAAGCCCGCGGCGTCTTCGCCGGCGCCCACATGCTGGCGCTGACGATCGCTGTTGCACTGATCGCGCTGTTCGCAGCCTTAGGCGACCGCCTGGTGCTGACGCTCACCAATGGTCCGGGGCCGCTCGCCAGCATGGCCGAGCGCTATATCGCGATCATCATCTTTGGCGCGCCCGTCCAGTTCCTGCTGGCAGTGCAATCGGATGCGCTCCGATGCGAGGGACGCGCCGGGCTGATGGCCGGCCTCAGCCTGCTGGTCTCGCTCGCAAACCTTGCCCTCAATTATGTGCTGATCGCGCTGCTGGACATGGGTGTCGCGGGGTCCGCGACCGGCACCGTGCTGGCGCAACTCCTCGCGCTCGGCCTCATCGCCCTCTTCCGCCTGTTCGGACGCACGGAACTGCGGCTCTCCGCCCTCCTCCGGCATAATCCGCTGACGGGATGGAGCCGCATGATCGCGCTGGGCAGCCCCCAGAGCCTCGGCTTCATCGGCATGGCGCTGGTGTCGGTGACGATCATGGCGGCGCTGCAGAAGACGGCGGCCGAAAACTACGCCACCACGGTCGCCGCCTACGGCATCATCACCCGCATCATGACCTTCGCGCTGCTGCCGCTCTTGGGCCTGAGCCAGGCGATGCAGGCGATCGTCGGCAACAATGTCGGCGCCGGCCTCGCGGACCGGGCAGAAAGGATGCTGCGGCTTGGCATGCTTGTGGCGTTCTTCTACTGCCTCGCCGTCGAGGTGCTGCTCCTCGGCTTTGCCAGGCCGATTGGCGCGACCTTCGTCGACAACGATGCGGTCATCGCCGACGTCGCGCGCATCATGCCGGTGATGGTCGCGATGTACGTCTTCTCCGGACCGCTGATCATGCTCGGCAGCTATTTCCAGGCGATCGGCGATGCGCGCCGGGCGGCGATCCTGGGGCTTGCCAGGCCCTATCTCTTCACCATGCCGCTGGTCGCACTCTACGCGTCGACCTTTGGCGAACCCGGCATCTGGTTCGCCATGCCGACTGCAGACGCGCTGCTTCTCGCGGTCGCGCTGCTGGTGTTGTGGCAGGCCTCGCGGCAACGACCCGCAACGGCTCCGTCAGGCTGATCTGCGCGCGACGCGCCGGCTCTCCGGCGCGTCGCAGTCCGTGTCGCTAGAACCGCGAGAACCCGACAAGCGACGGCATGATGGAACCGCGGCCATCGTTGATGAACGGCGCCAGCCCCGCGGCCACCTCTTTGCTCGGATTGCCATAGACCTCGAGCCGCTCCACCGTGCAGTGGGCGGAGACGTCGTTGATGTGTGCATCCGACATTTGCCAGTGCCGGAGCACGTCCTCAGAATTGCGGTAGAGCTGGATGCTCACCGCCTGCATCTCTTTCTCGTCGATGAACGTCCGCACCATCAACTGCGGCGCATGCTCTTCGACGAAGGCGATCGCGCTGCGCACCGCCTCGCGGAACGGTTCGAGATGGCCGGGAGTAATCCTCATCAGGTTTCGGAAAAGCAGTTGCTCGGTCATGCATCCTCCATGTCGCGTATCGCTGGCTCCTCGGGCCGGATCCGGGCCGAAGATGGCGTTCGGCCCAACGCCGATGGAGAGGTTTGTAAGAGCTCAAGCTTGGTTGAGGTCAAGCGGCAGATACCAGAGCAATTTTGGAGGTCGGCCGCGTCCGCATGCACCGGCCATTAACACTTGACGTGGCAAATTAGCTTGGCTGCATGATGCAGCTTAAAAACAAAGGCAATGAGATGCTTGACCTTTCCGTGCTCACACCTCTCCTCCTCAGTTTCGGCGCGATCTACCTGTTCTTCCGTTGGGTCGTGTTCGATATGAACGCCCCAAAATAGACCCCCGCGCTCCAAGCCTGCCTCCGTGAGAGGCCTGCGATCCCTGCCGGAGCGCACGGAGGCACCCCCCTACTCATCGACAAGCCTGGCGACGAGATCACCGAGCAGGCGCTCGAGCTCGGCGTCATGCCCCTTGTTCAGCGCTTCCAGCCCCACCACCTGGCGCATGATCTGCACGCCGGCGACAAGCGACATCAGCAGCGCCGCGCGCTGACCTGCATCCGCGCCTGAAAGCGCCTCCGTGACGTTCTTCTGGTGGTGGCTTTCGACCACCTGTCGCGCGATATCGACCGCGCGCTCGTTGGAGATTGAGCGGAGCATGATGAGGAAGCCGTCGAGCGCGGTTGCCTCCGGCTCCGTCACCTTCAAAAGCGCGCTTGCGATGCGCGCTGCCCGGTCCGGTGCGCTGAGCGTCTCCGGCGTGGCGATGATCGGCCGTTGGTTGGCGGTCGAAAGCACTTCGGCAAAGAGCCCCTCCTTTGAACCGAAATAGCGGTTGATCAGCATCGCCGTAACCCCGGCCCCTTCAGCGATCTCGCGCACACCGGCGCCTTCATATCCCGAGGCGATGAAGGCGGAGCGTGCGGACTCAAGAATTGCGGCGCGCGTGGCGTTCGCGTCGCGGCGGCGCCCGTCCTTTTCGGCAGGCCGCTTTTCTGCGCCCCCTTTTTCAGCAGCCCCCTTTTTGGCAGGCATGGCCCCTCCTTAGTATACACCTGTAGACATGATCATGAATCGGAAGTATACAGACGTAGACTTGCCGCTGCAACGCGCCTTGCAAGACAGCCTTCATTCCATCCACGGAGCCTCACGTGACCAGCATTTGCGCCTATGGCGACAGCCTGCATTTCTTCCGCTCCTGGCTCGCAGATCCACTGCGCGTCGCCTCGGTCACGCCGTCCTCCCGGTCGCTTGCCCGGTTGATCACGCGCGAGATCGACCCTCGCTATGGCCCGGTGCTCGAACTCGGTCCCGGCACCGGTGTCTTCACGCGCGCGTTGATCGAGCGGGGCGTGCGCGAGGAAGACCTTGTGCTGGTCGAATCCGGCCCTGACTTTGCTGCCGTCCTGAAGGCGCGTTTCCCGGCCTCCACCATTCTTTCGATCGACGCGGCGCGGCTTGCCGATGGTCATTCCGAAATTCCCGCAGGCATCGGCGCTGCGGTCAGCGGCCTGCCGTTGCTCTCCATGCCCACCCGCAAGGTTATGGCAATCCTTTCCGGTATTTTCCTGCACATGCGGCCGGGTGGCCACCTCTACCAGTTCACCTACGGTCCGCGTTGCCCCATCCCGCGGCCGCTGCTCGACCGGCTCGGCCTTCGCGCCCGGCGCATCGGCGGCACCATCAGAAACTTCCCGCCCGCCTCCGTCTACCGGATCAGCCGGCGCAAGCCCTTCGCGGCCATGCACAGGACCTGCGACTGACGCAACGAAAGAAGATGAAAACCGATGAATGAATGTGTTCTTGTCACCGGCGGCACCGGCTTCGTCGCCCGCTGGTGCATCGTCTCTCTGCTCGAAGGCGGATACCACGTTCGCGCCACCTTGCGCGATCTCGCAAAGGCCGACGCCGTCAGGCGCTCGATCGCCGCCGTCAGCGACGCGACAGACCGACTGTCCTTCGCCAGGGCCGATCTGACCGGAGATGACGGCTGGGCCGAGGCGATGGAGGGCTGCACCTATGTCCTGCACGTCGCGTCGCCGCTCGGCGGCATTCCCGGCGGCGGTCGCGACGCCTATGTTACGCCGGCTCGCGAAGGCACGCTGCGGGTGCTTTCCGCCGCCGTCGATGCCGGCGTCCGGCGTGTGGTGATGACTTCGGCGGCCGCCACGACCCGGCCGCCGCTGGACTCAGGCCTTGCTAGCGACGAGACGCGCTGGGCCGACCCCGACGACCCGCAATTCGACAATTACCGGGTCTCCAAGATCCTCGCCGAACGTGCCGCCTGGAAGTTCATGGAGGGCAAGGCAACGGAGTTCGCCACGGTGCTGCCCGGCGCCGTCTTCGGTCCCGTGCTTTCGAGCGAAAATCTCGGCTCGGTGAAGATCATCGGGGACCTCGTTGGCGGCCGGCCGCGGTTCCTGCCGCGCCTCGGTTTCTGGGTGGTGGACGTACGCGATCTCGCCGACCTGCACGTCACCGCCATGACCGCGCCTGAGGCCGCAGGCGAACGCTTTCTCGCCGCCGGCGACTTCCAATGGATGGAGGAGATCGCCGCCACGCTGCGCCTGGGCCTCGGCGTCGATGGCCGCAAGGTGCCGACGCGACGGCTGCCGACCGCGCTCGTGCGGCTGCTGGCCCCGCTCAGCGCCGATTTGAAGCCGCTGGCCCCGCTGCTCGGTCGCAAGTTTGCGCTGTCATCCGACAAAGCCCGGCGCCTGCTTGGCTTTGCGCCGAGGCCGGTGAACGCCACCATCCTCGACTGCGCCCGCAGCCTGATTGCGGCCGGCGGGCGCTGATTTCAGCCGACCGCAGGGCTACACCTGCGGCGGCAGCAGGAACAGCGTCATGGCGAAGATCACGTAGACGGTGAGCGCCAGCACGCCCATGTACCAGGCAGACCGCCCCCCGTTGGAAAGCAGCGTCGCGGCCATGGTCGCGACCAGCATCATCACGATCGCCCCCGGCCAGAACTGCAGGTCCATCGGCTGCGGCCCGAGCACGTAGCTCAGAAGCACCAGCAGCGGAGCGACGAAGAGCGCAATCTGCACGGCGCTGCCGAGCGCTATGCCGACGCTCAGGTCCAGCCGATCCTTGCGCGCAGCGGAGAAAGCCGTCGCCATCTCGGCCGCAGCACCGACGAGCGCGACGACAACGAAGCCGACGAAGGCCGGCGTCATGCCAAGCTCTTCTGCCGCAACCTGCACCGAGCCGACGAAAACTTCGCTGACGAGCGCCACAAGAACGGTCACCACCAGCAGCACGATGATGCCCGTCGCCAGCGGCCAGTGCGGTTCATCACCGCCATGCTCGGAAGTGGCCGAGACGAACAGCTCGCGATGGGTCTTCAGCGAAAACAGCATCCAGAGCCCATAGGTGATGATGAGAAGGACGGAGAGGCCGGCGCTCAGCTGCTGGGTGAAAGCCGTCTGCGGCTGGCCGTCGGCAGCACCGATCAGCGAAGGCACGAGCACGGCGATCGTCGCCATGAACAGGAGGCTCGCCAGAAAGCGCGCATTCACCCGGTTGAACTCCTGCAGGTGAAACTTGAGCCCGCCGAGCAGAAACGAACCACCCAGCATGAACAGCGTGTTGGTGACGATCGCGCCGGCGATCGAGGCCTTGACCAGCAGATACTGGCCGGCAGCAAGTGCCATCAGGGCGATGACGAGCTCGGTCAGGTTGCCGAGCGTTGCATTCAAGAGCGCGCCGACCGTGTCGCCGGTGCGGGCCGCAACCGCCTCCGTCGCCTGGCTCAGGAGCGCCGCCAGCGGCACGATCGCCGCCACCGACAGCAGGAAAAGCAGCGTATGGGCGTCCGGCCAGATGTGCTCGCCGGCGATCGCGATCGGCACGAAGACGATCAGCCAGAGTATGGGTGTCCGACGAAAATAGGCAATTGCATCGCTCATGGCTTCCCCTCGCCCGCTTCCCGCTCGCCCTTCGAGCGTCCGTGGCCGGCAACGCCCCTGACGGTCACCCGAACGGACGTGCCTGGCCTATGGTTGAATTATCCCGCGTCCTCTCGCGTTCTGCATTGACTTTCATCAAGTCGGAGCGTGCCCGGCGCCCAGTCTCAGACCCGCTGGATCAGCGCCCGCCCGATCGGCTTTTCCGGCTCGCCGCTCAAGACAAGCGACGTCGTCACGGCGCCATAGCGCGCGATCGTGTCGACGATCGTTTCAAGCTCGCCCGGCGTCGGCACCAGCACCTTGAGAAGGAAACAGTCCTCGCCGGTCAGCCGCAGCACCTCGATCACCTGCGGCATCTCGGAAAACTGCTTGAGGCATGCACGGATATGTTCGTGCGTCGTCTTCAGGCGGATCACCGCCATCATGCCAAGCCCGAGGCGTGCCGCATCGATGCGTGCGCCATAACCGGAAATGATGCCGCGCTCCTCCAGCCGCTTGACCCGCTCCGAGGTCGCCGGCTGCGACAGACCCATACGCCGCCCGAGCTCCGAGATCGCGATGCGTCCGTCTTCCTGCAATACCTCGATGATCGCGATATCGGTCGGGTCGAGGGCAGAACAGTCAACCGCCATATTTCACCTTCAATCCATCGGCAAACGGCCGCACTTTCCGATGATTGCGCATTCAGATGGTCAAGGGAAGCTGGCAGTCTCCCCCATGTTGAAGATGAGAGGACGACATGAACGATATCATCATCCTGCCCGGCATCGGCGGTTCCGGCGAGGCGCACTGGCAAACCCGATGGGAGTATGCAGACTCTCAGATGCGCCGTTTCCAACCGGGCGATTGGGATCGTCCGCAGCTTGCCGACTGGATCCAGGCGCTCGACAGCGCCATTGCCTCAGCAAGCGAGCCGCCCCTTCTCGTCGCCCACAGCCTTGCCTGTCTGCTCGTCGCCCATTGGCATGCGGTCCGCACCCGTCCGATCGCCGGCGCTTTTCTCGTGGCGGTTCCCGATCCGACGTCTGCGGCCTTCCCGGCGGAGGCTGCCAGCTTCGCCAAGGTCCCGACGGAACGCTTCCGCTTTCCCTCCCTTATCGTCGCGAGTTCCAACGACCCCTTCGGCACCATCGGCTACGCGCAGATGCGGGCGGCGCAATGGGGCAGCCGGTTCGCCGAAGCCGGCGCCGTCGGCCATATCAACGGCAAGAGCGGGTTGAGTGACTGGCCGGAAGGGCGGGCGCTGTTCCGGTCGTTTGCTCAGGGCATCAAACCATCGGAGGGCTGAGGCGTCACACAGTCCGGCCAACGTCGGCGAGCTTTCCCGACAGTTTGCTCAGGGAGAGCGCACAATCTTGCAAGTTATGCGCTAATCATGCCAAGTGGCGCCACAACCGCCCGCCAGGAACCACGCATGACGCCGACCGTGTCGCTGACGCCATATTACCGCTACTTCGCCCTCGTTTGCCTGGCGTTGACAGGAGTCTGCGTGGCCGGGATGTTCGCCTACGAGACCCTTGTTGGCCCGATACCGAAGGGAACTGCATACGGCGTCTGGTTTGCGCAGACATTGTCATCGGCTACCGCCACAGCCAGCCGTTTCGTGCAAAGGCATCGCCGATGCCCGACGGAAGAAGAGAAAGCGAAACTGGCCCGCGTCTCCTTGGGCTTAGCCACGGCAATTAGCATTCTGCCGGGTGTTGCAATTGCTGCTTGGGTCTACGTCATGGCGTTTGTATTTGGCGACCCAGGCTATGAGATCGCCTACTACGTCAACCGGCAGCAGTTCGTCTCCCTGCTGATGTCTCTGGACATGGTTCTCTGTCTCGTGATCGCAGGCGGTATGGCCCTCCTCCTGACCGTCTCGTACTTCATGATGCGCTGGCAGTACGGTAGCTCGGCGAGGAGGATGGCCGGCCGGCTATCGCTCTGACAGGGAACTAAATCGGAGTGCGCAAGTCGCCATGCCGCTGCCCGTGCCCCGCGTGCTCGAGCGTGCAACATCTCGAAACCACTTGTTAAATCCCCTTGGCTAACATGAAGCGCCGTATTGCCGGGGTTTCTCGCGTTGCTGAACAATGAACTTCATTCCTCGATCCGTGCCGGAGAGCAGGATCGCCGTGACGGCCTGAAGCCCGGCAACCGGTTCCTCGGACGGGTGGTTGCCTGCAACGGCGCGCGCGCGACGATCGCTGCGATCGCAGAGAGCGGCGAGACGTCGCTGACCGAACTCTGGTCCGTCGGCCGGCTGATTTCCATTTCCGTCGGCAGGAACCGCGTGGTGGCGCTGGTCTATTCGATGCAAACCGCCTCCAGCGAATGGGGCGAAGAGACCAACAACACCTTCCGCATCGAAGTCGAACTGATGGGCGAGGTCCATAGGGGACCCGACGGTCGTGAAGAGTTTTCCGCCGGTATCAGCCAATATCCCTATCTCGGCGCCATCGCCCACCGCATCCGCGGCGCCGACCTTGCGCGCATCTACGATTCCGGCCGCAACGACAGCTGCATCATCGGCAAGCTGACCCAGGACGAGAGCCTCGACGCAACCATTCACGTGCCCTCGATGCTCGCCAAGCATTTCGCCATCGTCGGCACGACCGGCGTCGGCAAGTCGACCGCCGTCACGCTGCTGCTCAACAAGGCGATCATTGCCGATCCGAAGCTGCGCGTGCTGATCCTCGACCCGCACAACGAATTTGCCGCCGCCTTCCCCGACCTTGCCGTCGTCATCGACACCGATACGCTCGACCTGCCCTTCTGGTTCTTCCGACTGGAGGAGTTCGCAGAGGTGATCTTCCGCGGCCGCCCGGCGCCGCCGGACGAGCTCGACATGCTGCGCGACATCATCCCCGAGGCGAAGAAGGCCTTCCGCGGCGGCGGCGACGCCGGCATCGTGCGGCGCCAGACGGAAAAGAGCTCGATCACCGCCGACACGCCGGTGCCTTACCGCATCGCCGACCTCTTGGCGCTGATCGACGAGCGCATCGGCCGGCTCGAAGGGCGCAACGACAAGCCGCATCTGCGCTCGCTCAAGGTCAAGATCGTCTCGGCGATCAACGATCCGCGCTATCATTTCATGTTCTCGTCGAACACCATCACCGACACGATCCAGGACACGATCGCCCGGGTTTTCCGCATTCCAGGCGACGGCCGGCCGATCGCCACCTTCCAGCTGGCCGGCATCCCCTCGGAAGTCGTTAATTCCGTCGCTTCGGTGCTTTGCCGCATGGCGTTTGAAATCGGGCTCTGGAGCAATGGCGGCATCCATATGCTGGTCGTCTGCGAGGAAGCACACCGCTATGTGCCCGCCGATCCGTCGCTCGGCTTCCTGCCGACCCGCCAGGCCATTGCCCGCATCGCCAAGGAAGGCCGCAAATACGGCGTCTCGCTCGGCATCATCACCCAGCGCCCCGGCGAACTCGACCCGACGATCCTGTCGCAGTGCTCGACGGTCTTTGCCATGCGGCTTGCCAACGACCGTGACCAGGACATCATCCGCTCGGCCATTCCGAACTCGTCGACATCGACGACCAGCTTCATTTCCTCGATCGGCAATGGCGAGGCTATCGCATTCGGCGAGGCGGTGGCCGTGCCGATGCGCATGCGCTTTTCTCGCATCGCCGAGGAGCGCCTGCCGCGCGCCCACGGGATCATCGACCGGATCGACGAGGACCATCCGCCGACCGTTGACCTGCGCGCGATCGTCAGCCGCATGCGCGCCATCAACGGGCCGGATATTTCGAACTTCCAGCAGAGCTACATGGCGGCGCAGACCGTGAGCGAAGAGCAGCGCTGGGAGACCGAACTGGGCGCCACGGCAGAAGCCGAGCCGCAACCGGGCCTCAGCGAGCCGCAGGTCGAGATCGAGCCCTATCGTCCGGACATGCTTCCGCGCGCGCCTGCCCCCGTCAATCCGGAGCTGGAGCGCTTCAATCAGATCCGCCAGCAGCTCTTGAACGAGCCATCCCCGGCCGATCAGGCCCAACGCCGTTCGCAAACGGCTGACCCGGCGTCCGGCGAGCGGCCGCGCCAGGGCTCGCTGCGCGAAAGCCTGTTGAAGCGGCCCCTCGGCAGCATCATCCGCAAGACCTAGGCAGCGAACGCGTGAAACTGCGGGCGCCCCATTTGCCCGATGACAACCAGAGATGTAAAAGCGTTTTGTCCAGACATGCGCTGCGGGCCGCAGTGCGTGAACAACTCTGGAGTGGAATAGCGGCTCGCTGGGTGGTCGCACGCGTCCTTGCGACCGAAGGGCCTCCAGGGGCCGCTCCACGTTAACGCGATTGGCATGCTTCGGCCCGCCCCAATGCGGCCGTGGCTCCGGGCACCCGAACAGAACGGCACAAGCAGCGTTGCCCGATGGCGTCGCAGACCGATAGAATAGAAGTTTCAAGCGCTTCGACATCTGATCGCGCACGCCTTTCGGTGGCAGCGGAGAAAAGACCTTGCCAGAGAACGACTACGATGCCTTTGCGGCAGCCTATGATGCCGACAACGAGAACAACGCCTGGAACGCCTATTACGAGCGGCCGGCGACTTTGGCACTCGCCGGCGACGTCGCCGGGCTTCGGGTGCTCGACGCCGGTTGCGGCGGCGGAGCGCACGCGGCAGCGCTCATCGAGCGCGGCGCCACGGTGACCGGCATCGATCGCAGCGCCGGTCTTCTGGACATCGCCCGTCGACGCCTCGACGGGCGTGCGCAATTGCTGAGGGCCGATCTGGGCGAACCCTTGCCGTTCGACGACGGTGCCTTCGACCTCATCGTGGCATCCCTCGTCATGCACTATCTGGAGGACTGGTCGCTCCCGCTTTCCGAATTCAACCGGGTTCTGCAGAAGGGCGGCCGCCTGGTGTTTTCCACGCACCATCCGTTCATGGATCATTCCCTTTCCGGTCACGACAACTATTTCGAGACCTATCGCTTCGACGATACCTGGGAACGGGGCGGCAGGACCATCCACATGCGCTTCTGGCACCGCCCGCTGCACGCCATGTTCGATGCGCTCAAATCAGCCGGATTTGCCACCGAGACGGTGAGCGAACCGGAGCCCGATCCGCGTGCCCGCACGCTCTTTCCGGACGCCTACAGGAGCCTGACGACCAAACCGCGCTTCCTCTTCTTCTCGGCCGTGAAAGCGTGAGCGCGACAGCCTTCTCGACGTTTTGAAGGGCCGAGCAGGAGGAAGTCATATCCCGAGGATTTGCTCGTGCGCGCCCGTTGCGCCCCAGCGGACGATTTCGGCAAGGATCGGCATCAGCGCCCGCCCATGGTCGGTCAGGCTGTACTCCACCTTGCGCGGCACCACGGGATAGTCCCGGCGACTGATCAGGCCCCGCTCCTCCAGTTCCCGCAGTTCGCGGCTGAGAATACGCGGGGTGATCGGCTTACCGAGCCCGCCACGAAGCAGCGACCGTCCGATTTCGCCATAGCGGTGCGTCCCGCCTTCGAGCACGCAGAGGATGTGCAGCTTGTAGCGCCCGCCGACGATCTGGTTGAAGGCGATGGCGGGGCAGAGCCGGATATGGCTCATGTCGAGACCGGTCAGGCTGGACACTTTCGGCCCGACACCTCGGTCCGATGCCACGGCTTGTTCCGTCATGTCGGCGCCCCCCGTACTATCCTTTTTGTCCGTATTTACGATATCGTACCAGAGAGTTAGCGTGCTTTCAGCAAACAATGCCGGAGGAAAGCACGATGGCTGACATGGCGCAGGCACACGCGACAGTAAAGTTCGAGACGGCTTTCGGAGCGCGGCCATGAGCGTGGAGATGACCGTGCTGGCGCTCGGCTGCATCTTCGGCATCATCCAGGTTTTTGTCGCGGCGCAACTCCAGACGCGCCAGAACGGACTGGCCTGGTCGCTCTCTTCGCGCGAAGCGGCCGGGCCGCCGCCAACGCCCCTCGTCGGACGGCTGAAACGCGCGCAGGCAAACTTCCTCGAGACTTTTCCCTTCGCCGCGTCCGCGCTGCTTGCAGTCGAAGTCACCGGCGCAAACAACACGACGACGGAACTCGGTGCGATCGTCTGGCTTTCGGCACGGCTCGCCTTTTGGCTCGCCTATGCGATCGGCATTCCCGTGCTGCGCTCGGCCCTGTTTGCGACCAGCATCATCGGGATCGGACTGGTGCTGTGGCCGCTGCTGGCGTGGCTGGTGTGAGCCGATCAAGCGTAGGCACAAGCAGGCAAATCACCCCCTGAGGTCAGGGTAATCCCACGATGGCGCCAGACGGCGGCGTGCCGCTTTCACCGCTTCGCCGTAGTCTTCGCGAAAGGGTGCGACCAACTGCTTTTGAAGGTCTGCCAGCACTGCGAGCAGCACCGCGCATTCGGCCGTGCTTTCGAAACAGGAGGCGTCCGGCGTTGGAACTGCGTTCTCCTCGCTCCAACGCGACAGAAGTTCAAAGAGCACCAGGGCTTCATCGGGAGACAGACGGATTTCCGCGCTGTCAGGAGACGTTTTCTGCTCGTCTGTCATGATCGGGACATGGCATGCGCCGCCCGAACCTGCGGGGCCGCCCCGCTCACAGCAAGGCATCAGCGCCTATCCTGCAAGGGAACTTTGCCGCGGGCCGACCGTTGTCGTGGCGACATCCTGGGGTAGGATCAGTCAGCCGGTTTTGTTGACACCGACGACAACGGGAGCGCGCCATGGTCACAAGCATCACGCCCTTTCTGATGTTCCAGGATGGCGTCGCCGACGACGCCATGGCCTTCTACGTCTCGCTGTTCCCGAATGCCGAGGTGCTGGAAGTCGAGCGCTATGGACCGGATGAGCAAGGTCCCGAAGGCAGCGTCAAGGTGGCGCTTTTCCGGCTCGGCGCGCAGCGGGTCAAGTGCATCGACAGCCCGGTCCGGCACGCCTTCGATTTCACCCCGTCGTTCTCGTTCTTCGTGGAATGCCAGAGCGAGGATGAGATCATCACGCTTTATGGCATGCTCGCCGAAGGCGGGGCAGTGCTGATGCCACTCGACAATTACGGCTTCAGCCAGCGCTTCAGCTGGGTCACCGACCGCTTCGGCGTGTCCTGGCAGCTGAACCTCGCCGACTGATCCGCAGCAACGGCGCTCGTCAAAGCACCTCCTCGGCGCTCGAAATGCGCTGCCAGCTGTCGTCGAGCTGGTTACGGAACCAGGTCATCTGCCGCTTGGCATATTGTCGCGTTGCCGCAGCGCCCATCTCGATCACTTCGGCCTCGTCGAGTTCGCCCTTCAAAAGGGCTGCGATCTGGCTGACGCCGATCGCCTTCATGATGGGCATTTCCGACGGCAGCTCGAGCGCAAGCAGCGCCCGCACTTCGTCGATCGCGCCGCCGGCAAGCATCAACTGGAAGCGACGGTTGATGCGGTCGTGCAGGAGCTTTCGCTCCGGCAGCACGACATATTTTGTAGCCCGGTCCGGGTCGACGATCATGGGTCCGGTCTGCTGTTGGAAGAAGCGGATCGGCTTGCCGGTGGCCTCCACCATTTCGAGCGCCCGCACGATCCGCTGGCCGTCACCGGGCTTCAGTGTCACCGCCGTTTCCGGATCCCTGGCTTCGAGGTCGCGATGCAGCGCCTCCGCCCCTTCCGCCTTCAGCCGCTCGCGCAGCCTTTCCCGGATCGCCGCCGGGATCTCCGGCATGTCCGAGAGACCACCGGTCAGCGCCTTGAAATAGAGCCCGGTGCCGCCGACAAAAACCGGCAAGCGTCCCTCGCCCTTGAGCTGAGCGACCAATGCCTGCGCTTCACGCGCCCAGGCACCGGTGGAATAGGCGGATGCCGCCGGCACATGGCCGTAAAGACAGTGCCCTATGCCGCCCATGTCGGCCTCGTCCGGCCGCGCCGTCAACAGCCGCAGCGTGTCATAGACCTGCATGCTGTCGGCATTGACGACCACGCCGCCGTGTCGGCGCGCCAGTTCGACGGCAAGCGCGGACTTGCCGCTGGCGGTCGGCCCGGTTATCAGGATCGCGTCGCTCTCGGTATCAAGGTTGTTGTCCATGGCTCTCGTTGCCACGCTTATCGCCAATCCGTCAAATCCTGTTCTGACGCCAGCACTGGCGGAAGCAGCCGCTGACGCCGTCAAGGCATCCGGCCTCTATTGGCTCGCCGATGGCATCGCCTGCGATATCGCGCTGACCGACGGCACCGATCCGGATGCCGCCGAAACCCTGCTGCGCGGCGTGATCGGCGATGCACCGGTCGATGTCGCCGTGCAAGACGCCGAGAGCCGCCGCAAGAAACTGCTCATCGCCGACATGGACTCGACCATGATCGGCCAGGAATGCATCGACGAACTCGCCGCCGAAGTCGGCCTGAAAGACAAGGTGGCGGCGATCACCGCCCGCGCCATGAACGGCGAGATCGCCTTCGAGCCGGCGCTGATCGAACGCGTAGGACTTCTGAAGGGCCTGCCACTTGGCGTCGTCGACGAGGTCATCGCCAAGCGCATCACGCTGACGCCGGGCGGAAAACAACTGATCGCAACGATGAAGAGCAAGGGCCACTATACCGCGCTCGTCTCCGGGGGTTTCACCGTCTTTACCGGCCCGATCGCCGAGATGCTCGGCTTTGACGAGAACCGCGCCAATACGCTGATCGCCGAAGACGGCATCCTCACTGGCGAAGTCGCCAATCCCATCCTCGGCAAGCAGGCCAAGGTCGATTCGCTGATCGAGATCGCCGACCGCCTCGGCATCTCGACGGACGATGCCCTTGCTGTCGGCGACGGCGCCAACGATCTCGGCATGATCCAGCTTGCCGGCACCGGCGTGGCGCTGCACGCCAAGCCCGTCGTTGCCGAGCAGGCCAAGGTCCGCATCGACCACGGCGACCTCACCGCCCTTCTCTATCTGCAGGGCTATCGCAAGACGGATTTCGCCGGATGATCATTGCCGAGACTGAGCGGCTGCGCATCCGCGCCTGGAAGGAAAGCGATCGCGATCTCTTCTTCGCGATCAACAGCGATCCCAAGGTGATGGAATTCTTTCCCTTCCGCCGCAGCCGCGCGGAATCAGACGCGCTGTTCGATCGCGTCGGCAAGGGCATCGCCGAAACCGGCTTCGGCTTCTTCGCCGTGGCGCTCAAGGCCGACGACAAGCCAATCGGCTTCTGCGGCCTCGCGCTCACGGATTTGGAGCCGCACCTGCCCAAAGGAACGGTCGAAATCGGCTGGCGACTGGCTCCGCCCTACTGGGGCAAGGGCTACGTCACCGAAGCGGCCAACGCCCTGCTGCGCTACGGCTTCGAGGAAAAGGGCTTGAGCGAGGTCGTCTCCTTCGCGGTTCCCGCCAACACCCGCTCGACCGCTGTCATGCAACGGATCGGCATGCACCGCGACCCAAGCCGCGACTTCGACCACCCCCGCGTCCCAACCGATCAGCCGACCCTGGTTCGGCATGTGCTCTATGCGATCAGCGCCGAGGAATGGCGGGCGCATCGTTCAAAGGCCGGGAAATAAGCTGCCGCTTCGTGAGTTGCCCTCTCTGTCTGCCGGACATCTCTCTCCGCAGGCGGGAAGAGAGACGCCAGCCGCACTAGCACTACCCAACCACCTCTGAAGAATGGCGGGCGTTCGCCATATCTTTCCGTCTCCCCGCGTGCGGAGAGACGGTGCCGGCAGGCGGAAGAGGGGCAAGCGCTCGCCCTGAGGATAAGGGCCTCCTCACCGCTTTCGCCCCGCCCCCGGGTAGCTCCGTTCGATCCAGTCGACAAAGGCCCTGGCCGCCTCCGACAGCGCCTCGAAGCGCCGCGCCACGATAAAGAACGCGCCATAGGGCACTGAGGCGTCGAACGGCTGGATCAGCCGGCCGGCGGCGATGTCGTCGCGGGCATGGTCGCGGTCGATGAGGCCGACGCCGCTGCCGCGCAGCGTCGCCTGCAGCACCATCGAGCCATCGGCGAAGATCGCGCCGCGTGCAAGCTTCACCGGCGCGGTGCCGGCCGCCGCAAACCATTGTTCCCAGAGTTGCCGGTTATCCTCATGCAACAATGGATGCTGCAACAGGTCTTCGGGTCGGTCGAGCGGCCGCCCGGCGCCGGCAAGCGCAGGCGTGATCACCGGGACCATCTCCACCTCGGCAAGAGGCCGCGTCTCCACCCGCGACCAGGAGCGCGCGGTCAAGCTGTGGCGGATGGCGATATCGGCCTCGCCGCTTCGAAACTCGGCGAGCCGCGACTCCGCATCGATCACCAGATCGATCTCCGGATGCGCCTCCTGAAATTCCTGCAAATGGGGCACCAGCCAGCAGCCGGCAAAGGATGGCTCGGCGCTGACCTTCAGCGTCTGCGACAACCGCCGCCCCGAGAGCGCGTCGAGGCTTTCGCCCACCATGTCGAAGGCAGACGTCAGCGTGCCGAGCAGCGCCTGACCATCGGCCGTCAACCGCACACTGCGGTGGAGCCTCTCAAACAGCGGCCGGCCGATCAGCTCTTCGAGCTCGCGCACCTGCCGGCTGATGGCCGCCTGCGAGACGAAAAGCTCCGATGCAGCCAGTGTGAAACTCTCCAGTCGCCCGGCCGCCTCGAAACTCCGCAACGCTGTCAGGGGCAGTCGGCCGCGCTTCATGCATAACCTCAAGTTATCCGAAGGAGACTGTAAACTCGTTTGAGGGGTGCCGGCAAGTGGAGTGAAATGCTTGCAAGAAAGGAGGTGCGGCAATGCATACGATTATCGAAATTCTGTTCGAAGCCCTCAGGCTGATGACCTTCCAGCCGGCGCGCAAGCCGTCCCCGCACCCCAGGCAAGCGAGCGACGACTGCTGAAAGAAGTGCACCTCACCACTTCTCGAATGCCCCTCACCCTAACCTTTTCCCCCGCAAGCGGGGAGAAGGTCGCGGCAGCGGGATGAAGGGCCGTGTCTGTGCCCATCATGAGCACGCTGCGGCCCGTCGGCCGGACCGCAGCGTTGAATCAAAACCTGAGCATGTGGATTCAGCCTCTCAGCCCCAGGGGCGATAGCACTGAAAAGATTCAGACAATCGGCGTCGACCGAAAGCGGCGCTGCGGCATCGATCCGATGCCGCAACCGCAACTGCCGGAAGGCGCGATGCGCCCTACTCCACCCGAACGGTGACGAAGCGCAATTCGCCGGACTTGTTGGAGATCAGAAGGGCGGCGTGGCGACGGCCGCTGGATTTCAGCTCCTCGACCCGGTCGGCCACGTCGGCGGGCGTCTCCATCGCCTCCTGACCGACCTCGACGATGACGTCGCCCGCCTCTACGCGCCGCTCTGCCGCGACCGAATTCGGCGCGACCTCGGTGATGACAACGCCGTCCACGTCTTCGGCAATGCCGTATTTCTTGCGCGCCTCTTCGTTGAGCGTCGCAAGCTTCATGCCGAGCACGACGTCGGTCGCTGGAAGCGGCGCAGCCTCCGGCTTGTCAGCCTTCGACCCCTCGTCGCCGGTTGCCGCGTCGGCACTTGCAAGCGCGCCATCCTCGAGGCGTCCGAGGGTCACCTTGACTGTCTGTTCCTTGCCGTCGCGGATCACCACGACATCGACCGCCTTACCGACGGGGCTTTCGGCGACCACGCGCTTCAGGTCGCGCACCTCGCCGACATCATGGCCGTCGAATTTGACGATGACGTCGCCGGCCTTGATCTCGCCGTGCGTGATCGGCCCGCCTTCGATGATGCCAGAGACGAGCGCGCCGCGCGGCGCGTCCATCTTCAGGCTCTCGGCGATATCGTCGTTCACAGGCTGGACGCGCACGCCGAGCCAGCCGCGACGCGTCTCGCCGAAGTCCTTGAGCTGAAGTACCACATTGGCGGCAAGTTCGGTCGGCACGGAGAAGCCAATGCCGATCGAGCCGCCCGTTGGCGAGATGATCGCCGTGTTGATGCCGATCACTTCGCCGGCCATATTGAACAGCGGCCCGCCGGAATTGCCGCGGTTGATCGCAGCGTCCGTCTGGATGAAATTGTCATAGGGGCCGGCGTTGATGTTGCGGCCGCGCGCCGAGATGATGCCGACCGAAACGGAACCGCCAAGGCCGAACGGGTTGCCGATCGCCATCACCCAGTCGCCGATGCGCATCTTGCGCGAATCCCCGAAAGGCACGGCCTTCAGCGGCGCCTTCGGCTCGACCTTCAGCAGCGCGAGATCGGTCTGTGTGTCTTTGCCGACGAGCTTCGCCTTCAGCTTGCTGCCATTGGCGAAGTTGATCTCGATGTCGTCGGCGCCCTCGATCACGTGGTTGTTGGTGACGATGTAGCCAGAGGGATCGATGACGAAGCCGGAGCCGAGCGATTCGACCGTGCGCTGGCGGTTACCGCCCTGATTGCCCTGGCCCTTGAAGAATTCGTCGAAATAGCGCTGGTAGGGCGAGCCCTCCGGCACCTGCGGCGCCGGCGCATCATCGTCGTTCTTGACCTTCTGCGAAGTCGCGATGTTGACGACGGCATCCAGCAGTCCGGCGGCCAGATCGGCGACGGAGGCCGGGCCATTGCTCGGCGGCCGGATCGCCGTGTTCTGGGCGAGCGCGGTGCTGCTGAAGGCGAGCGCGCCTGCGAGCGCCAGAACGCCGAGGGAGGCGCCAAGCGAGTGTACTCGGGATTTTGATCGCGTGGACAATTCGCTTCAGCTCCTCTGGCTGTGTGCGGTGACACCGGCACACCATAGCACTTTGATTCTTCGCATAATTCCGCCTCGACCGAAACCGCCGGCCGGGCTTATGCGGCAGATTTGACAAACGCAAGCCGCAAGACCGCGACGTCCGACTTTCCTCTGAAGATAAGGCGGAATTCGGAAGGGTCCAAACACGATTTCCTGATCCTTGCGCGCAAGGGTGCGAAAGGACGGACGTTCCCTGCCAAGCCTTTACGTCGAGGCCGGGCGTGGCTGATCAGGTGGTGAGCTCGTGACCGTGGTCTTTCAGCGCCTGGACCGCCTTGTCGAGATCGGAGCCGGCAACGAAGATGTAGTCGGTGCTGAAGGTCGAATTGGCAAAGACGCCGACGCCGGCATCCGAAAGCGGCCGGAGCACCGAGGCGAGCACGCCGGGCACGTCAAAGGCAAAATGCTGCTCGACACGGAAGCAGCGCCAGCCGAGCGAACTCTGGACGCTGGACGGCACGCGGGCGGCCCGGCAGACCAGCGTCATCTCCTCGCGCGAGCTCGACACGGTCCAGAAGCCCGGCCCCGGCAGCCATTCCGGCATGCTGGAGCCGATATTAAGGCGGGTGATGGCGTATTCGGCATCGACCAGCCGGATCAGCAGTTTATGTGGCATTTCGCATTATCCTCGAAGCAACCATACAAGTCCGACCCCGGCAGCCACGCAAACGAGCCCCGCCAGTCGAAGCTGATGTTCGGGGACATACGGCAAACGCTTCGCCATTTCCACCAAAACCAAAGGGGCCAGTGCGTACACCAGCCCCTCGATGATCAGGAAGAAAGCGAATCCTGTCAGAAAGTCTGACATCGCCCGCCTAGTTTCCGGTCGCTGCTTGAGGTGCCGCGGCCGGCGGAGTGCCTTCCGAGTTATTGAAGTAACGGAAGAATTCCGAATGCGGCGAAAGCACCAGCGTCGTGTCCGGGCTACCGATCGACTGCGTGTAAGCGGTCATGGAGCGATAGAACTCGAAGAACTTCGGATCGCGCGCAAAGGCGTCAGCAAAGGTCCTTGTGCGTTCGGCTTCGCCTTCACCGCGCAGGATTTCCGAATCGCGCTGGGCTTCGGCCACGATTTCGACGACCTGACGGTCGGCAATCGCGCGGCGGCGCTGGCCCTCTTCGTTACCGCGGGCGCGGATCAGTTCGGCTTCCGCCAGACGCTCGGCCTTCATGCGGTCGTAGGTCTGTTGCGAGACCTCCTGCGTCAGGTCGGTGCGACGGATACGGACGTCCTCGATGTTGAGGCCGAGCGACTCCGCGTCGGTTTTGAGGTCGGCGCGCACTTCGCGCATCATCGACGCACGCTCGTCCGAAAGAGCAGCCTCGAAGCCACGCAGACCGTAGACACGGCGCAGCGACGCGTCGAGACGGGTCCTGAGACGCGATTCCGCCGAGTCGCGATCGCCCGAGACCGTCTCGCGGAAGCGGCGGGGATCGGAGATCTTGTAGACGACGAAGGCATCAACTTCATAGAACTTGCCGCCCGAGACCTGGACACGGATGTTGTCGAGGTCGAAGCGCAGTGCCTGGTCTTCGACGTACTGGACGCGGTCGGCATCCATGAAGGCGAAGGGCAGCTTGAAGTAGAGGCCCGGCTGGCTCTTGACGTCCTTGATCTGACCGAAGCGAACGACGATCGCCTGCTGACGCTCGTTGACGACGAAGACCGAGGAATAGATGCCGACGAAGACGACGGCGAGCAGGATCAGGATAACGGAGGTACGATTATTGATCACTGGCCTGCTCCCGAAACTGCTGCGGCACCCGACGTCGTCGGACGACCGATTTCATTCAGCGGCAGATATGGCAGTACGCCCTGCCCGTTCTTCTCGTCGATGATGACCTTCTTCGACTTGCCGAGAACGCCCTGCATGGTTTCGAGATAGAGACGCTTGCGGGTAACGTCAGGCGCCTTGGAGTACTCGTCATAGACGGAGATGAAGCGCTGCGCCTCACCCTGTGCTTCCTTGACGACACGGTCCTTGTAGGCGGCCGCTTCTTCGCGGATCTGCGCACCCTGACCGCGTGCCTTACCGAGCACCTGGTTGGCATACTGGTTGGCTTCTTCGACGAAGCGATCCTCGTCCTGCTCGGCGCGCTGCACTTCGTCGAACGCATCGGCCACTTCGCGCGGCGGTGCGGCGTCCTCGATGGCGACCGTGTTGACGGAAACGCCGGTGCCGTAGGTGTCCATCGTTGCCTGGATCGTGCTCTTCACGTCCGCGGCGATCGCCTGACGGTTGTCACGGAAGATGTCCTGCGCCGGACGGCGACCAACGACTTCGCGCATCGCGCTTTCGGCCACCTGCTGCAGCGTGTCGGACGGGTTCTCGACGTTGAAGAGGTAAGCCTTCGGATCGGTGACCGAGTAAAGAACCGAGAACTGGACGTTGACGATGTTCTGGTCGCCGGTGAGCATCAGGCCGGAATTCGACTGGCCGCTCGAGCGCCCGCCGATGTTCTGCTGCTGCTCGGTGATCTTGACGAATTCGACGGTCTCGAATGGCCAGAAATGATAGTGCAGGCCAGGCATCGAGATCTCGTCCTTCGGCTTGCCGAAGCGCATCTCGACGCCGCGCTCGTCCGGCTGCACCGTGTAGATCGAATTGATCAGGACAAAACCGACGATCAGCAGGCCGATAATGGCGAAGACGCCACCATTGAAGCCGCCGGGAACGACGTTCTTGAGCTGGTCCTGGCCACGGCGAATGATCTCTTCCAGATCCGGCGGGCCGCCCTTGCCGCCACGCGGCCGGTTTGGCCCCTGGCCCCAGGGACCCCCCTGATTGCCGCCGCCACCGCCGCCGCCCCATGGGCCACCGCCGCCGCCATTCTGATTGCTCCAGGGCATCAAAACCTCTCTTTTGAATACTTCCCACGCTGAACGGCCGCGCCACCGCACGGTCGTTCATGATGTGAAACCGTTATAGGTATCACCCGCACCGCTTTCAACGCGATAGACCCGAGTTCACCGTAAATGGTTCAAAATAGTTGACGATCCGCCGCGTCAGGCTGTCGCACGCCGCTTAAAGGTGACGAAATGCATGGCGTGGCTGTCCTTTTCACCCTGCGGCAGGTCCTCTTCGAAGACCTTCTCGAAAATGCCGGGATCGATATCGGGGAAGCGCGTGTCGCCATCCACGGTCGCCTGCACCTCGGTCACATGCAAGATATCGGCACGCGCGATCGACTGGCGGTAGATCTCGCCGCCACCGATCACGCAGATCTCGTCCACGCCCGCGGCCTCCGCCTCTCGGCCGGCAAGCGCTACCGCCGCATCGAGCGACGGGACGACGCTTGCCCCTTCCGCCACAAAATCCGCGTTGCGGGTGATGACGATGTTGGCGCGGCCGGGAAGCGGACGCCCGAGCGACGCCCAGGTCTTGCGCCCCATGATCACGGGCTTGCCGATCGTCAGCGCCTTGAAGCGCTTGAGATCGGTCGAAAGCCGCCAGGGCAGATCGCCGTCGCGGCCGATGACGCCGTTTGCGGCAACGGCGACGACGATCGATATCTTCGGGTGGGTGGTCTTCGTTTCAGTCATGGAACCCGTTCGGTTTGCTGTCGATTTCTCTGGCGCGGTCATAGGCTGCCCGGTCCGTCACCACGCGGATGTAGCGATCGACGACCGTGCTTTCCGGCAGGATCTTGCGCATCCACTGCAGCGCGCTTGCCAAGAGCAGATCGGCGGCACTCATCGTCTCGCCGAGCAGATAGGTCCGTCGGGTGAGCACGTCGATCACATGGGCGCACATTTCGCTGTAGAGCCGCGCCTGTGCCGGGTTGTTGATGGTGGCGCCGGAGATATGGGCAAGCGCCGTCGGCTCGATCACCCCCGCGTAATAGGCAAGCCAGGAGAGATAGGCGCCACGCTCCTTGTGGCCGGGCGGCCGGCCGAGGCTGCAATCGGGATAGAGGTCGGTGAGATACTGCACGACGGCGGCCGACTCCCAGATCACCGCGCCATTATGGATGAGCGCCGGCACCTGCTTGTGCGGATGCGGGTTGTTGTCGTCGGGCTCACCCGAGCCGTCCCAGCGGCGGATCGAGACGTAGCGGATCTCGTATTCCGCGCCCAGCTCCTCAAGCAGCCAGACGATGCGCGAGGATCGCGACAGCGGCGCATGAACGAGTGTGAGCATCGATACCTCCCTTGGACGACAGCCCTCCCCGGCCGCCCCTCACCTTGGATTGCCGGCCCCTGCGCGTGCGGGCGACGGAAGCTCCTGCCTCGCCCGAAGGGTGGCGCGGCATCGGCATCGAGAAGAATTCAGAAATGCGGACCGGCCACCCGCAGCATCAGGATATGTCAGACGGCGATCGGCGCCTTGATGGATGAATCGGCTTCGTAGCCGACGAGCGTAAAGTCTTCGAAACGGAAGGAAAAGAGATCTTTCACGTCTGGATTGATTTCCATCCGCGGCAGCGCCTTCGGCGTGCGGGTGAGCTGCAGCCGGGCCTGCTCGAAATGGTTGTGGTAGATGTGCGCGTCACCAAGCGTGTGCACGAAATCACCCGGCTTCAGGCCCGTCACCTGCGCCACCATCATCGTCAAGAGCGCATAGGAAGCGATGTTGAAGGGCACGCCGAGGAAGATGTCGGCCGAGCGCTGGTAGAGCTGGCAGGAGAGCTTGCCGTCGGAGACGTAGAACTGGAAAAGGCAATGGCAGGGCGGCAGCGCCATCTCGTCAACGAGCGCCGGGTTCCAGGCCGAGACGATGTGGCGGCGGGAATTCGGGTTGGTCTTCAGGCTCTCGACGAGGCCGGCAATCTGGTCGATATGGCGCCCGTCCGGCGCCGGCCAGGAGCGCCACTGGTAGCCATAGACCGGGCCGAGGTCGCCGTTCTCGTCTGCCCATTCGTCCCAGATGGTGACGCCGTTTTCCTTGAGATAGCGAATATTGGTGTCGCCCTTCAGGAACCACAGCAGTTCATGGATGATGGAGCGCAGGTGCAGCTTCTTGGTCGTCAGCACCGGGAAGCCCTCGGAGAGGTCGAAGCGCATCTGGTGGCCGAAGACCGAGCGCGTGCCCGTTCCCGTCCGGTCGCCGCGGTCGGATCCGTTGGTCATCACATGGTCGAGAAGGTCGAGATATTGCTGCATGATCTGGCGCCGCCGATTCGTACTTTCGCTAAATTTAGGACGAAGCCGGCGGCGAACCAATGACCACGGGACGATTATCCCGGATAATTCGGCGGGGAGCTACAAGGTCTGCAGCTTGCCGAGGTTCTTGGCCACCAGATAATAGAAGGTGACGCGCGATTTCGACCGGTCCGCCGACATCGCCTTGACGGTGGCGTCGATCGCGCTGTCCGCATCGGCGCCGCTGATGCCGAGCTTCTTCTCGCACCATTTCTCCTTGACCCGCTCGAGCTCTTTCGGATCCGACGCCGAAACGAGCGAGGAATCCCGGTTGCGAAGCGCAATGCCAAGGTGACGCACGAGCTTGTTCACGATCGCTTCGTCGGCGCCGCTGTCGTATTTCTGCACATCTGCGAGGTAGTCCGTCATGAGGCCTCCAGCTTGCTTTGCTTTTCGAAACTGCGGCCGGAGATTGCCGGCCGCGTGGCAGCAGCGGGAGTTTTTCATGGATGTCGGTCAAGTCAAGGCGGTTCGGCACCGGGCAGTCCGGGAGAAAGTCATATATCCGACACATCCCCCTTTTCTTGGGGCCCGGAAAGACCTATATGAACTCTGCCGTCTTCTGGCGGCTATGGCAATAAACGGGCGATGAAATAAACCCATTGGACCCGGGGGCGGTACCCGGCGCCTCCACCAAAAACCGATCAGAATCGATCGGCTTTTGATGGGGGCGAAATAGGATCGACAAGGGCGTAAAGATCGACTTTTTGCTCGGCATTGTACCACCGTTATCGGGCTAAACTTATAGTTGCAAACGACAACTATGCTGAAGCACGTCTCGCTGCTTAATCGCGGTGCGACACTTCAAATCAAGTCCTTCCGGGTAGCACCGTAAGGCGGGGTCCGAAGGCACCTGGCAACAGAAGCCTTCACCTTCTCCCCCGCTTCGAAATGGTCTATAGATGCTTGAATAATTGACTCGTCTGCTTCAGACGGGCAATGAAAAGCTGACGGCTTGACCTCCAAGCCGGCAGCAGACAGTAGATTGAGTTCGAGGAAAGACGGGACGCTCATGGGCCAGGACCACATCCGCTACGACATTCTGGCACAGGACGCACTGCGCAGCGTCATCCGAAAGGTCCTGACGGAGGTTGCCACCACCGGTCACTTGCCGGGAGAGCATCACTTCTTCATCACCTTTCTGACCGGCGCGCCGGGCGTGCGCATCTCGCAGCACCTGAAAGCCAAGTATCCCGAACAGATGACCATCGTGGTCCAGCACCAGTTCTGGGAGCTGAAAGTCACCGAAATCGGCTTCGAAATCGGCCTCTCCTTCTCCGACACGCCCGAACGGCTGGTGATCCCGTTCAACGCCATCCGTGGCTTCTACGACCCGTCGGTCAATTTCGAACTGGAGTTCGACGTGGCGGCCGGCGAGGAAGAAGAACAGGAATCGGCGGAGATCACCGCCTATCCCGTTCCGGAAGACAATGCCGAGACCTCGGCCAAGGACGACAAGCCCACCGAGCCGAAGAATGGCGGCGGCTCCGTCGTCTCGCTCGATTCCTTTCGCAAGAAGAACTGATCCGAGGAGCCGCGGCTCATGACCGGAGACGTCGTCAATCTGCGCCAGTTCCGCAAGCGTCGCGAGCGCACGGAAAAGGACAAGCAGGCCGAGCAGAACCGCATCTCCTTCGGCCGCACCAAGGCCGAGAAATCCCTGACGAAAGCGCTGAACGACAAGGCGGAGACCCGCCTTGACCAGGGCCGCATCGAGCGCCCTGCCGAAGGCGACGTCGACAAGGACTGAGCCCGCAAAAGTGATTCCGGAGCAAGGACTTGCGGCAGCTTCCGGACTCGAAATGCCAAT
This sequence comes from Ensifer sp. ENS07, assembly GCF_014852185.1. Classification (NCBI taxonomy): domain Bacteria; kingdom Pseudomonadati; phylum Pseudomonadota; class Alphaproteobacteria; order Hyphomicrobiales; family Rhizobiaceae; genus Ensifer; species Ensifer sp. ENS07. The sequence continues at coordinate 709,777 of NZ_JACVBE010000002.1, forward strand.
TCCTTGAATCAGTCTCTAAGGCCGGGCGATGATCCGTAAGCATTCCGCAACGCTCCACGGCCACCGCACCAGCTTCTCGCTCGAAGACGCCTTCTGGCAGGAACTGAAGACGATCGCCGAAACGCGGGCGGTGCCGCTTGCCCAGCTGATCGCCGAAATCGACGACCAGCGCACGCCTGACAGCAACCTCTCCTCGGCACTGCGCGTCCATGTGCTCGAATGGCTGAAATCGCAACGCTCGACGCTCTTGCCCGACGAGACCTGAGCTCCCGCCGTCGATGGCCAGCACGGCCAGAATTCGCGGCCAGAACTCGCCCAAGGCCTTTCACATCAAAGGGCTAGTCGCGAGACCTTGAGCCCTTGTTCTCACGCCGTTGCCGCACGAGCGCTGTACAGTGTCGGGCGACAGGCATTGGCGGATCCAAGGCAACTGTGTGGCCGATGCAACAGCGCGCGGCATTTGGCATGTCCCGCTTCGCCGTTTCGGGCCAAAACAGTTGTATTCGAATAAACTTATATAACAATACCCACATCGGGAGGCGGCGACTTTCCGCTGCCCTTGTGTTCGAGAGTCTGTAGTGCGCAATTCCAGACGGGCCCGTCTCTCGTTTCAGGGATTGTCTCAAGCGGGAGGCGTTTCATGAGTATCCCTACACGACTGGGCCTCACGGCCTGCCTTGGCCTGTTGTTCGCCCTGCCGACCCACGCGGCCGACATCACGCCGCTGATGGCGCCCGCGGCCCCCGTGGAAGAAACCGAGAGCGGCTGGCAATTCACCTTCGCGCCCTATTTCTGGATGGCGGGCCTCTCCGGCGACACAGCGCAATTCGGGCTCCCGACCGTTCACATCGACTCCAGCTTCAGCGACATCTGGAGCAATCTCGACTTCGCCGCCATGGCCACCGTCGAAGCGCGCAAGGACCGCTTCAGCGTCTTTGGTGACTTGATCTATACGAAGCTCTCCGGCGACGGCAAAGCGCGCGGCGTCTTCACCGATACGGTCGATGTGGAATCGGAGACCTTCGCCGGCCTCATCGGCGTCGGTTACACGGTGTTTGAGGATCAGAACTCGCATCTCGACGTGGTCGGCGGCGCCAGGATCTGGTCGGTCAACACCACCATATCCTTTCAGGGCGGCCCGCTCGACGGTATCAGCCGCGATGACCGCAAGACTTGGGTCGACGGCATGGTGGGCGTGCGCGGCAACTACTTCTTCACCCCGGAGATCTACCTGACCGGCTGGGGCCTGGTCGGCGCCGGCGGCGCCGACATCGACTGGGACGTCGGCCTTGGCCTCGGCTACCGTTTCAACGACACGATCTCGGCGATCGCCGGTTATCGTGCGCTGGGCGTCAACTACGACAATGACGGCTTCATCTTCGACGTGGTCCAGCAAGGTCCAATCCTCGGACTGTCCATCCGCTTCTGAAGGCAAGGCGCGCCTGGACACCGGCAAGCGATCACGCCGCCGGCCCAACGGCCGGAGGCAAGACGCGTCCGTCATTATCGCACCAGCCGGATCGCGCCGGGGTTGTTGATCGTGGTGTTGGCCAGCACCGCCTTGCAATCCAGCTTGAAGCTGCTGTTGCCGATCATGGTGATTTCCTGGGCGACGATGCGCACGCATTCACCGCCGGTCGATCCGTTGCCAGCATACTGGATCTCGCGCGACGCCGGCATGTAGATGATGCCGGCGAGCGACGAGGCGCTGTTGCCGTTGATGGTGGCGCTGGCCGTGTTGTTGCGCCCGGCGACGATCGAGAAGCCGGCCCAGTCGCCGGTCGTCGGCGCGCTGACCTGGAAGGTCGCCCCGCCGTGAATGTCGAGCTGGGCGCCGTTCAGGAGGAAGAAGGTTACCCCTTCGGCGCTCACCACCGACTGGCTGGTGAACTTCAGGCTACCGCCGTCGATGATGTAGTTGCCGGGTCTCAGAAGAACCTTGCCCTTGATTTCGAGATCGCCATAGGTGCCAGGCTTCAGCTCGACGCGGTAGGTGTCGGGCGCGTTGTTCGGCGTCTTGCCGGTGCCGTTGCAGTCGCCGTTGCCGCCACCGCCGCCGACGAAATTCTGCCCGCAGCCAGCAAGGCTCACCCAGCCTGCCGTGGTCGGCATCTTCTTCGACCGGAAGGGGTCGGCAATTGGCGTCACCTCCTCTACCGCCTTGCCACAGGCAAGCTGCAGGTTGGCGAGCGTCGCGGACACCTTGCCGGCGGCGTAGAGACACTCGGCCTTGAGCGTGGCCGAGCCGCTGAGGTAGATCGACTGCGCGTCGGTCGAGTTCGACGTGATCGTACAGCCGGATGTGTCGACGCTCGCCCCGCCGCTGACCTCGAAGGCCCGGCTCGCCGTCGGGTGCAGCGCCAGAATGCAGGCCTCTCTCCCGGGCATGCGCGCGGCAACACTTTCCCGGTCGATCGTATAGGGCTGCAGCCCGAAGAAGAGCGGATTGTATTTCAGCGCGTAGGCCGCGGTCGCCGTGGTCTCGACGCCGGCGGCGCCGAAGGCGATCTGCACCGGCGTGGCCGCCACCGCCACACCGCTCTCCGGGCCGAGCTGATCGACGATCTCCGGCTGGCCGAAATTCGCAAAGAAGACGTTGTTGGCGAGATCCCTGGCACTGGCCTCGGTCTCGCCCTCGCCGTAGGATTTGACCGCCGAGAAGGCAGCGGCATCGAGCGCCGTCTGCATCTTCGCGGCCTCGAGATTGATCCGCGCCAGGTTGATGGCGATCGACGCGGCACTCAACAACGGCACCGCTATCAGCGCGGTCAGAACGGTAAAGTTGCCGCGCTCGTCCGCAAAGATACGGGCGGCTCTCTTCCTCAAATTGTAGCGCATCTCTGATCGTTGCCCCCTCAGCAGACGGCGACGCGCCGCTCGGGTCAATCCGGAGCGATCGACGTCGTCCTTCCCATGCGCCGATTAAAGACGCGGCCCGCAAGCCGCACCCCCTGCCCCATCCAACGCAAATTGCTAATTTAGCGATCAATAGTGGAGGATGTGCTTCAGAATTCGTTAAAACTCTGCCGATCCCGTTCGCGCGCCACGATGCGCCGGAAACCAAGAGAATGCCCACCCGATAAAGGCATGTTCAAAATCTGAAGCCAGAGCATGTCGCGCAAAAGCGCGCAGCGGTCTTGGGATAACGACATGCGAAAAATCAAAAGCGCAGAGAGCGAAGCTGAAAGATCGCGACGCGCTTCAGGGCGCACAAGCCAAGGATGGGATCATGGCCGGATGCGAAGCACATCTCCGGCCCAGAAAGCCAGGGAGCGTCGTGCTCCGGCATAGTCACCGGCTACTGTACGGTAACGTCGGGCAGGACGTCGAAGTTGAGCCTCTGTCCGGGAGGGGTGCCGGTGGCACCGTCCGGTACGGTCTGGGGGGTCGGTCCCGTCTGCGGGATCGGCTGGCCCTGTCCGGCGCTGCGCGCTGCCTCTGCCGCCCGACGCGCGGCTTCCGCCTGTCGTTCCGCTTCGGCCTTGCGTTCGGCCTCTGCTCGCGCATCTGCTTCCGCCTTGAGGCGGGCGGCCTCGGCAGCGCCGGCTGCGCGCCGGCGTTCCTCGGCAACGGCGCGTTTGCGCTCCAGTTCTCTTGCCTCCGCCCGCGCCTTGTAAAGCGCAAGTTCGCGGCGCAGACGCTGCTTCTCCAGCACGTTCGCCTGCAGGATCTCGACCCGCCGGCGCTCGCGCTCGAAGGCGCGAAGCGACAGGAAGTTCGCGAGATCGGCAACGTTGAGATCGACGCCCGGTGCTTCCAGCAGGCCGGCATAGCCGATGCGCACACGCGGCTCGGCACCGGCAAGCGCCTCGTCACCCGGCCGGAAGGTCAGATCGATGCCGGCGTCGATCCGGCCCGCCGCAAGGTCCAGCGAAGCCTCGCCGGTCATCGCGGCATTGCCGTCGCCAGCCGTCACGTTCTGCGCCCGGAGCACCCCGCCGGCGATGCTGAAGGGTGCCTTGACGACGCCGACCAGCGATTGACCCGAGAAGATTGTCGCCTCCGCCGCACTTCTGATCGCGTCCGCCGAGATCTGCGTCTTCAGCGCATCGGCTGCCGCGATCAGCTGCGGCAGAGCTGCGCTGTTGATGCCGGCGAGCGTCATGCCGTTGAAGGTTGTGGTACCCGAACCGCTTGCCGAATGCGCCATCGCCTCGGGCGTCGCACCCGATGCCTCAAGTGCTACCGAAAGATCGAAAGTCCCGGTCGCGACCGGCGTGCCCGCATGGGCCCAGCCCGCCTGGGCCAGGTCGCCGCCCTTGACGTCCAGGCGCGAGCGCAGGAAGCCCGAGCCGTTGGCATTGCCGATCTGCACCCGCCCGGCGAGCTTGCCGCCCAGCCAGTCGCCGGCCGCATCGGTCAGCGCGACCTCGTCGCCCTTCCATTCCATCTTGCCGGCAAAGCTCGTGACCGCGCCATAGACGCCCGGCCAGAATTTCTGCGCCTGCACGTCCAGCGCCACGTTGAGCCCGGTCCAGGCAGGCTGCGCCAGAGCCCCCTTCGAGAAGGCCCCGTTCGTATCCTCGATCGGTCCGAGGACGCCCTCGCCGAGCCAGGCGAGATCGAGCGTGTCGAGCGTCAGCTGTCCGCTGGCCGCCCCCGGTGCCTTGCGGTCGATCGTCAGATTGCCGGTAAAGCCGTTGTGGTCGGCCTTGCCCTCGACAGTGGTCAGCGCAATTGTTTCGGGCGTTGTCGCGATATCGGCAGAGACGGTCAGCGGCAGGCCGCTGCCCATCTGCGGCAAGGCCACGCCCTGGAGCAGAAGATAGGGCTCCAGGTCCTGGGTCTGCAGCGTCACCTTCGCCTGACCTTCGAGGAAATGATCGCGGGAAAGATCGACGCTGCCCTTGGCGGCGAGCGACGTCTTCTCGGTCGTAAAGGTCACCGTGCCGTTCGCCGTCGGTCCGTCGGTGCTTTGCAGCTTGACGGAGAGAATGCCGTTGGCATCCGCATCGAAGGGCAAGGGATCGAAACCCGTCTGGCCGAGCAGAAGCCGCGTCTCCGGATTTTCGAGCGTCGCTTCCAAAAGCATGGCCTTGCCGGTCAGCGCCTGCGCCATGTCGGGCGCCTGGTAGCTGGCGGCGATCTTGGTACCGTTCGCGGTCCCGAAGATGCCGAAGGTCGCGGGCGCGTTGCCTTCCTTGTTGCCGGCCGTCAGCGTCACGTCGAAGGCCGTGTCGCTGTAATAGGGACCGGCCTTGATCAACTGCCGGAGCGCTGGATGATTGACCGCGTGGCGGCCGATCATTTCCAGAAACGGCGTCAGGTTCTTGGCGGCAAGCTTCATCTTGGCCGAGACGACGGGCTTTTCGAGGTCGCCGCTGGCCCGGCCGGAAAAGGCGAGCTGTGCGCCGGCGAGCGAGCCGATCGCCACGCGTTCGGCCTGGAGCTGGCCGTTCTTCAGCGTCAGCACCGCCTGCACGTCCTGCGCTTGCTCGCCGAAGGCGGAAAACTCGTCAGCCGAAAGATCGGCGGCAATCGCATGCTGCAGCAAGGTATCGGTGGAAGCGTCGCCCGCCACGAGCCCGGTCAGCGCCTGCAAGGCTTCGAAGTCGATGCGGTTACCCTTCAGCTGCAGCGAGAGGTTCGGTTGCTGGTCGGCGAAGGACTGTCGCTCCAGCCGCCCCTTGAGGCTCGCCTCGTCGGCCGCCACTTCGAGGTTCTCGAACTGCTGCAATGTATCGGTGAGGTTCACCTTGGCGGAAAAGCCGGCGGTCCTCAGCTTGCGGATCGCCGGATCGACCGAGCCCGCCAGCCAGTTGGCAAGGCCGGAAGGCTGGTTGGAGGCCAGCAGAAGGTCGCCGCGGAAAGTGCGCTGTCCCTTGAGGTTCAGCCGCCCCTTGGCTTCGAGCTGCGTGCGCCCCGGCAGCAGCGCCACGACATTGTCGATCACCCAGCCGGCGCCATCGGGCTGTACGTCGATCCGCACGTCGCGGACCGTCGTATCGCCGACGACGATCGCCGGCAGCTTCAGGCTGGCGCGGCCGGGCACCTGCGGGATGGGAATTTCGGCGGCGATCGCCAGCATGGCTTCGAGCCGCTGGCGCATCGAGATCGCCGGATCGCGGCCGGTCTTGTTGTTGCGGCTCGGGCCGATGCGGCTGACGTCGATCTGCTGGCCGTCGGCGATCAGCAGGAACTTCTGGTCCTTGCCGGTATCGAGCGTTGCCTCGCCGGTGACCACATAGGGATCATCCGACGGGCCGATTTCGAAGCGATATTCCGGGACGCGGATGCTCTCGTTGGTCAGCTGGAAGTTGCCGTTTATGCGCAGCGGCGCCCGCCCATCCGCATCCTTCGTCTCGGCCTGCGGGCGGTTCTCCGTCAGCGTGAAGCGGCCGCTATAGACCGGCCTGAAATCGACGATGCGCAGCGAACCGTCGGTCTCGACGCCGAAGGGACGCTTGTCGGGCGTTACCCGCGCCTTCAGGCTGAGCGTACCCGCCTCGTCCACTTCGTTGCTGGTAAAGGAGAAACTGCCGGCTTCGCCATCGAGCGCGGCGCGCCCCTCAACCTTCCAGGGCCCGGCGAGCGTGCGGGCCGAAATGTCTGCGGCAAGTCCGCTCACGCGGCGGGTGCGGCCGGTCTGCTCGTCGACGAATTCGACCTGGCCATTGGTGATCTCGACGTTTTCAAGCACGACGGTCTTGGCCGGGATCGAGGCCCGGCGGCCCCTCGCCCAGTCGAGCGTACCGTCGGGCAACAGGCGCACCTTGGCCCGCGGACGATCGAGCTTCATGTCGAAGATCAATGCCTCGCCGCTCAGGAACGGCGCAAGCTCGGCGCTCATCGAGAACTGCGCCACCTGGATCAGCGGGTCGCCGTCCTCGGCGGCGCCGACGCGCACGTCGTTGAGCGTCACGGTTGGGAATGGGATCAGCCGCGCATCGACGCTGCCATGTACGACGACGGGCTTGCCCATGATGCGGCTTGCCTCGCGCTCGAACTCCTTGCGGAAACCCGTCCAGTCGATGAACCACGGGGCGATCAGCGCCGCAAAGAGCGCAACGACCACAAGTCCACCGACGGCAAGAAGAATTCGCGAAAGCACCGTGCCTATATTCCCATTCCGTTCATCGGCGCATCCGCGCCGCAAATCGATTTAAGCGCCAGAAACCGGCGCCCGGCTGCAGCGGCGCTGATGGCGCCGTAGCATCCTTGATTTGCCGCATAATTCCCTAGGGGTCGATTCCGACTTTGAGAATTATGCAGTATCACACTTTGTCGCCGGCGCATTGTCCCAAAAAACGGCCCGTCGCGCGTCTCACCTCAAGCGAAAATCTTGCCCGGGTTGAAGATATTGTCCGGATCAAGCGAGCGCTTGATCTGGCGCATCAGATCGAGCGCGTCGCCGAGTTCGGCCTCAAGGAACGGCATCTTGCCCTGGCCGATGCCGTGCTCGCCGGTGCAGGTGCCGTCCATGGCGAGCGCCCGCGCGTTCAGCCGCTCGACAAAGGCCTCGGCGCGCACAACGTCAGCCGGATCCTTGTCGTCAAACAGCAAGCCGACATGAAAGTTTCCGTCGCCGGCATGGCCGACGATCGGCGCCGTCAGCCCGTGGGCGGCGCTATCTTCCTGCGTTGCCGCCACGCATTCCGCCAGCCGCGAGATCGGGACGCAGACATCGGTCGACAGGATCGCCGCGCCCGGGATCAGGCTTTTTTGCGCCCAATAGGCATTGTGCCGCGCCTTCCAGAGCCGCGCCCGCTCCTCCGGATTGGTGGTCCAGAGGAAGTCGCTGGCGCCGAACTCCGAAGCGATCTCGCCAAACTGGCGCGCCTGTAATTCGACACTCTCGGGGCTGCCGTGGAATTCGACGAAGAGCGTCGGCGTCTCCTGATAGGAAAGGCCGGAATAGCCGTTGCAGGCCTTCATCTGCAGCGCATCGAGCAGTTCGATGCGCGCGACCGGAATGCCCGACTGGATGGTGAGGATCACCGCATTGCAGGCGTCCTCGATCGTCGGGAACGGGCAGACGCCGCCGGAAATGACCTCCGGAATACCCTGCAGCCTGAGCGTGATCGAGGTGATGATGCCGAGCGTGCCTTCGGCGCCAACGAAAAGCCGCGTCAGGTCGTAGCCGGCAGAGGACTTGCGCGCCCGATGCGCCGTGCGGATCTCGCGCCCGTCAGCGGTCACCACCGTCAGCGCCAGCACATTGTCTTTCATCGTGCCGTAGCGCACCGCATTGGTGCCCGACGCCCGCGTCGAGGCCATGCCGCCGATCGAGGCGTTGGCGCCGGGATCAATCGGGAAGAACAGGCCGGTGTCGCGCAGGTAGGTGTTGAGCTCCTCGCGGGTGATGCCCGGCTCGACGCGGCAGTCGAGGTCCTCGGCATTGACCTCGAGCACCTTGTTCATACGCGAGAGATCGACCGAGATGCCGCCATGGGGGGCGTTGATATGCCCTTCGAGCGAGGAGCCGGTGCCGAACGGGATCAGCGGCACCTTGTGTCGCGCGGCGATCTGGACGATCGCGCGCACGTCCCCGGCGCTTTCGGCAAACAGCACGCCGTCGGGAAGCTGTGCCGGAATATAGGTGGTGGTGTGAGCATGCTGGGCGCGGATCGCCTCGCCCGTCTGGAACCGGTCGCCGAAGCGGGCGGAAAGGTCCGCCTTCGCCGCCGCAATCCCCGCCTCGTTTCTCGCGCCAGCCCTGATCGCCTTCAATGCCACGGAAAACGCCCTTCCTCTTGCATTCGCCACGCTGCCTTTTCGATGTTCGGGAAGCGCAGTCATTTCAAGGCGCTACTGTGCAAATCGGAATCACTTTGTCCAGACGCTCGCGCACTTCCCGGTCACAGTAGCGCAGGAAAACGCCTGACGTGAGACCGGAGTGTCACAAGACTGTATGACAGCGTGGAAAACACCAACGCTGAAAAGCCGACACGATATGTCCCCGTTTGCCGAAATGTCATCTCCACACCGCGCCGCGCGGTGATCCGCTCGGGAAGTCCTTGCGTATAAATGCCGAGCGGAAGGACGTGTGACGTGCTTGGAGAGATCGGCAGAAAGCGACTGATGATGCGGTTGCCGCACTTGAGGGGCAGCATCGCGTCGGCATCGTCAGATTGCATGATTGAGCTGTTCTGCAGTTATGAACTCGCGGTCAACATGCGGGACGCACTCGTGTTGGGCGGCGGCCGCCCGGATCTCGCTGACGAGTACCGGCAGATCTGCCTCGAACTCGAAGAAGAGGTGGAGGTCGTGCTCTGCGCGACGGCGCTGGCCGTGCGGCGTGACGGCACATAGGGCGGGCCGGTAGACAGAGGGCCTTGCAAACGGCAAGCCGCGTCGCACCACATTTGCTGCTGGCAAAAGTCACGCCTCAGACCGACCAAACTCCGGTACTGCTACGTATGAGAGCGAAACGGCAGAAAACACCTGCCGTTTCGTGAGCCTTGGATTATGATGGAGGCGTGAAGGAAGGAGAGGCAAATGCTGGGTCTAACCGCTTTGCTCACCGCGTCGGTTTTCTTCGGCGCCGCCATCTACATCACCTGGGCAGAACAGCCCGCACGGTTGCATCTCGATGATCGCGCCGCACTCGTGCAGTGGGTGCCGTCCTATCGGCGCGGCTTCGAGATGCAGGCGACGCTCGCGCTCGTCTCGGGCCTGTTCGGCGCCGGTGCCTGGGGACAGACCGGCCATGTGCTGTGGGGGCTGGGGGCCGCGATCATCATCCTGAACTGGCCCTATACGCTGCTCTTCGTGATGCCGGTCAACCGCCAGCTGGAGGCAGTCCGGCCGGACGACGCCGGCCCGGAAAGCCGAGATCTCCTCGGTCTCTGGGGCAGGCTTCACGCCGGGCGCAGCGCGCTCGGCGGGCTGGCGGCAGCGATCTTTCTCGTTGCCGCCGGGCTAGAATAATAAGCCGTCGCGCGACGGCCGTTCCGGCTAGCGCACCTCCAGCGCTGCCGCCGCGTCCATTTCCTCGTGCAGCTTGCGCTCCTCGTCCGCATGCGGCTTGGTGAAGCGCGCGATCACCAGATAGGCGACCGGCGTCAGGTAGAGGGTGACGATCACCGCAAGACCAAGACCGCCGACGAGCACCCAGCCCAGCGCGATGCGCGCCTCGGCGCCCGCGCCGCTGGCAAGCACCAGCGGCACCGCGCCGACGATGGTGGCGATCATCGTCATCATGACAGGGCGCAGGCGGATGTTGGCGGCATTCTCAATCGCCGAGCGCACGTCCTGGCCGCGGTCGCGCAGCTGGTTGGCGAATTCGACGATGAGGATGCCGTTCTTCGCCATGATACCGACAAGCATCACGAGGCCGATCTGGCTGTAGATGTTGAGCGTGTTGCCGGTCATGATCATCGCAAAGACCGCGCAGGCAAGCCCCAGCGGCACCGTCGACATGATGATCAGGCCGCTGACGAAGCTTTCGAACTGGGCCGCCAGCACCAGGAAGATGATGACGAGCGCGAAGCCGAAGGTGACGAAGAGGCCGTTGGCGTTTTCGTTGAGCGTTGCGGCTTCGGCAAGCGGCATGATCCGTGAGCCCGGCGGCAGAAGCGGCTCTGCCATCTGCTCGACCATGGTCAGTGCCTCGCCGAGCGCCAGATCGGACTTGAGGCCGGCCGAAAGCGAAACGGCGCGAAGCTGCGATTCCCGCGACAGCTGCGGCGCCACCGCCATCTCCTCGACGCTGGCGATCGTCGACATCGGCACGATCTTGCCGTCACCGGCCTTGAGGAAAATGTTCTGCAGATCGGTCGGGTCGTTGACCGGGTTGGTCGAGGACAGAAGCTTCACCGGATAGGATTCGCCGTCGACATAGACGTCGACGACGCTGTTGCCGTCGAGCATGGCCTGCAGCGCCCAGGCAAGGCCGCCGATATCGACACCCATGTCGGAGGCGCGCTCGCGGTCGATGGTGATCGAAAGCTGCGCCTGGTTGGCCTCGTAGTTGAGGCGGACGTTTTCGAAGCGGCCGGTGTCTTCCATCTGGCGCACCAGCTTTGCCGCCGCATCACCGAGCTTGTTGTAGTCGTTGCCGACGAGCGCCACCTGCAGGCCGCTGCCGGCGCCGCGAATGCCGAGACTGTTCGGCTGCATCGCAAAGACGCGAACCGAAGGAATGCGCCCGGTCACCTTGTTGATGTCGGTGACGATCTCCTGCTGGGTGCGGTCACGCTTGTCCCAGGGAGCGAGCGTCAGCACCATGAAGCCGCTGTTGACCGAACCGCCCTGCCCGGAGATCGAGAAGATGTTGTCGATCTCGCCGGATTTCACCAACGGCTGCAAACCGTCCTCGATGCGGCGCATCTGTGCCTGGGCGTATTCGAGCGAAACGCCCTGCGGCGCGTTGATGCGCATCATGATCTGCGAGCGGTCCTCCGTCGGCGTCAGCTCCGATTTCAGCGTCAGGAAGCCGGCAGCCCCCATGGCGGTGAAGAAGCCCGCGACGACGAAGACGATCAGCGGCGAGTTGAGGCAGGCGCGCAGCGTCACCCGGTAGAACCCGGCCGCCCGCGCACCGAACCGCGCCATCGGCCCCGGCACCGTATGCGTATCCTTCGTCAGCATGCGCGAGGCGAGCATCGGGCAAAGCGTCAGCGACACGAAGGAGGACAGGAGGATCGCGAAGGCAAGCACGAAGCCGAACTCGCGGAAGAGACCGCCGGTCTGGCCCGGAAGGAACGAGAGCGGCACAAAGACGGCGGCAAGCGTCGCGGTCGTCGCCAGCACCGCGAAGAACACTTCGAGCGTGCCGTGAACGGCCGCCGCGCGTGGTCCAAGCCCCTCGGCGCGCCTTCGCACGATGTTTTCGAGCACCACGATGGCGTCGTCGACGACAAGCCCGGTCGCAAGCACGATCGCGAGCAGCGTCAGGATGTTGATCGAGAAGCCCGCGAGATAGATCGCCGCCACCGTGCCGATCAGCGCGATCGGCATCGAGATCGTCGGGATCAGCGTCGCCCGCCAGTCGAGCAGGAACATGTAGATGACCAGCGTCACAATGAAGACCGCAACGATCAGCGCGATTTCCACCTCGTGGATAGCGCCGTTGATGAAGACGGCGTCATCGCTGGTAATGCGGAGCTGCGTACCCTCGGGCAGGATCTGCGTCTGGATCGTCTCGACGACCTTGCGCACGCCCTCGGAGATATCGACGGTGTTGGACTGCGCCTGGCGCACGATGCCAAGGCCGATGCCCTGGCGGCCGTTGGAGCGCAGCGCCGTCGTGCCGGTGTCGGGACCGAGCGTGACGGTCGCCACATCGCGCAGGCGCACATTGTTGACGAGGATCAGGTTTTCGAACTGCTCCGGCGTCTGCAGGTCGGCGGTGGCGCGTACCGAGATGTCCTGGCTGGCGCTCGTCAGCTTGCCGGCTGGCACGTCATAGGAGGCATTGGCAAGCGCAGTGCGCAGGTTTGCGACCGTCACGCCGCGCCCGGCGAGCTTCGCCTGGTCGAGGTCGATGCGGAAGATCTTCTCCTGGTCGCCATAGACGGCAACGTCGGCCACGCCTTCAACGGCGGCGAGCCGGTCGCTGATCTCGTTTTCGACGAGCAGCGTCATGTCTTCCATCGACATCGTATCGGAGGTCAGCGCCAGCCGCATGATCGGCTGGCTGTCGGCATCGGCTTTCACGATGCTCGGCTCGTCGACATTGTCGGGAAGCTGGTTGCGCACCCGGCCGAGCGCGTCGCGAATGTCGTTGGAAGCCTGGCCGATATCGGTCGTGTCGGAGAACTGCAGCGTCACGCGGCTGCGGCCGAAGGACGAGGTCGAGGAAATGTCGCGGATGCCCTGCACGCGCGACACGGCCCCTTCGACCACCGAGGTCACCTCGCGGTCCATGGTCTCGGGTGCGGCGCCATCGAGCGTTGTCGTCACCGAGATGACCGGCTGGTCGACCTGCGGCAGCTCGCGGATCTCGATGCCGTTCCAGGCCGCAAGGCCGGCAACGACGATCAGCGTATTGACCACCAGCGCGAAGATCGGCCGGCGGATGAAGAGCGCGGTAAAGCCGGTCTTGCCGCGTTCGCGGGCCGACATCTGGCCGCCGGCGCTGCCTTGGCCGGCACCATGGCCGCTTGCCTGACTGTCGCCGCCGCTCACTTGGTTTCCTCCGCAACCTTCTGCGGTTCCTGCTTGTTCTCGCGGCCGGCGATGCGCACGGCGCCGCCGTCGCGCAGGCGCTGCACGCCTTCGGTGACGATCTCGTCGCCTTGCGACAGTGCGGCGTCCACCAGCACCTTGTCCGGGTTGCGCTGAATGATCTTCACCGGCACCTTCTCGCTCTTGTCGCTGGAGACGCGCCAGATATAGGAGCCTTCCGAACTCCACTGGATCGCCAGCGGATCGACCGTCGGATAGGTGTCGCCGTCAAAGGCCACGGTGACCGAGAAGGACATGCCCGCCCTCAGCTTGTCGTCGGGGTTTTCAAGCCGTGCGCGCACGCGCAGCGTCCGGCTCGCCTGATCGAGGCGGTTGTCGATCGCGTGGATCGCACCGTCGAGCTGGTTGCCCGGCTGGGCGATGGCGAAGGCGGTGACGGGCTGGCCGACGAAGATCTTGTTGGCGAAGCGCTCGGGCACCCAGAAATCGACGAGGATTTCCGAGCGGTCGTCGACGACGGCAATCGGCGTCGTGGTCGTGACGTAGTCGCCGACATTGACGGTGATGATGCCGACGACGCCCTTCGACGGCGCCACGATGTCGCGGCGCTTGAGGTCGAGCTCTGCGGTCTTCAGCGCCAGTTCGGCGGTCTGCATGGCGATTTCGGCGTCACGCACGTCCACGGCTGTTACCGCGCGGGCGGTGCTCAGGTTGCGGTAACGCTCGACCTTTTCGCGTGCGCTGTCACGTGTCAGCCTCGCCTGGTCGGCAGCAATCTTCTGGTCGTCGCTGTCGAGCTTGGCAATGACCTGACCCTGCGACACCTTTTCGCCGGAGCGCACGAGGATTTCGGTGAGGTTGCCGGTTGCCGTCGGCGTCACGGTGACGGAATGGATCGCCTCGCCGTTGCCGATCGCGTTCAGCCGGTCGTTGACAACAGACGTGCCCGAAGGCCGGACCATGACGAGAATGGCGTTGTTGCCGCCCTGCCCGCGGCCATTGCCGCGTTCGCCGCCCTCGCCGCCACCGGCGCCGGGCTTGGACAAGGCATCAATCAGCGGATGCGAAACACCAATCGCCGCCAGCGTTTCACCAGCACCAGGCACAAAACGCACCCAGACGGCTGCGCCCACGAGAAGCACAGCGGCGCTCACCGCAAGCTGTTTCCAAACCCGCATTCAAGTCTCCGAATTAAACATAAAACACGCCCCAGCGCGGCGCGGCCGGCGGTTCGTTCCGATTGTGCGCGGAGTATCCCTGTTCGCGCGTGTCGGGGCAACGACAGAATACCATCATTACGCAATTGTAATAAAAGCGAATTTGTTGGCGGGATGATGACGCACGGGGGCTTCGCTCGACGCCTCGCAGCTTTGTCCAGAAATTCACTAGAGAATTACCGTTTACAGCCGCCGACACTGCGCTATCCTGCAACCGCCGGCAGCGTGTTTCGGCCGGCTTTGCGCCTGTCTTCAGGCCTCTTGGGGGAGAGAAGTCGATGTGCGATGCCTGTGTCATGGAAACGGTGAAAGAGCGCATGCTCTCGCGCCGCAGCTTCTTCAAAGCCGCCGCGGTCGGAACCGCGGGTCTTGCCGCCGCAAGCGTGGGCGCGGCCCCGCCGGCGCTGGCGCAGGGGCATTCAAGCGTCACCGACCTGACCCACGAGTTGCACGAAGATTTCCCGACCTTCTTCGGCCAGCAGCAGTTCTTCCGCGAGGAGAAGTTCAACTACGCCAAAGACAAGTTCAACATGTTCGAGCTCCGGGTGAACGAACACACCGGCACCCATGTCGACGCGCCCCTGCACTTCTCCGCCGATGGCCTCTCGGTCGCCGAACTGCCCGTCGACAAGCTGGTGGTGCCGCTGGTGATTGTCGATATCAGAAAGAAGGCTGAGGCCGATGCCGATGCGCAGGTGACGCCCGACGACCTCAAGGCCTGGGTCGCCGCCAATGGCGAGATCCCGGAAAACGCCTGCGTCGCCATGCTGTCGGGCTGGGGCGCGCATCTGGGCACGGACAAGTTCCGCAATGCCGATGGCGGCGGCAAGCTGCATTTCCCCGGCTTCCACGTCGAGGCGGCCAAATATCTGATCGAGGAAAGCAAGGCGGCTGGTATCGCCGTCGATACGCTGTCGCTCGACCATGGCCCCTCGCCCGATTTCGCCACGCATTATGCCTGGCTGCCGGAGGGTCGCTGGGGGCTGGAGGCAGCAGCCAATCTCGACAAGCTGCCGGTCAAGGGCGCAACCCTCATCCTCGGCGCACCGAAGCACCGCGGCGGCACCGGCGGCCCGGCCCGCGTCTTCGCGCTGGCCTAGGCCCCCGGCCTATAGAGCACAACCAGGTTTTGGCTGAAGCGAGCCTGACGAGAGCAAGGTCGTTTACGCTTCGACGGCAACCACATGTTCCCGATCGTCGACCAGTTCCGCACTGGCTGCGTCACCATGGATCATGGTGCGCCAAAGCACCCTACCCTCCAACGACTTCGCTGATCTGCACGATGGGCGCGATGTCCGTATAGTTGGCGACATCCGCGGCAATCTCGGCGCGGTGGGGACCTAACGCCTCCTGGAATGTCTCGAGGCTCGGCGAGTAGACGTGGCACGCCGCGACGAACCCCGGCGCGCTTCCAGGCTCGCGACCCGCAAGGCCCTTATCGATCTCGTAGCGCAGGCAGGCATCGCCGAGCCGTTCCTGGATCAGTGGCATGTGGCGGGTGCGGTAGTAGTCGTGATCGAACTTCGAGCCGCCATCGGCCGGATAGTAGACGCTCATCTTGATCATGGTCGGGCTCCTGCCTGAACGCCGCTCCGAGCGTTCGAGGCTTCTTCTAGGTCACCGACCTATAGAGCACAACCAGGTTTTGGCTGAAGCGAGTTTGACGAGAGCAAGGTCGTTTTCGCTGTGCTTGTCGAAGCCGGTGACGACGGCACGGAAGTGCCTGAGTGCTGACGAAGCGTTCGACGAGGTTGCGATAGCGACAGAGGAAGGTGCTGAAGGACGCGCATCGTTTGTGGACGGCAACGATGCCGCGGGGTTGATCGAGCGCGGCAAAGGAAGGCGCTTGTTTGCGGGCAAAAGTCTTCGGGAGTATCTTGGGCAGCGGTACGGACAATGGCGGGGGTCGTCATGGGGCCGCATGCATTTTGCCTGACATTTGCGCTCGTCTCCATGGGCCTGCTTCTTGCGGGGTGTCAGACCGTGACTGTCCAGGCGGACGACAAGACCGGCCCGACCACGAAACTCGAGATCACCGGCATCCTGGATGACCATGGCAATCCCGACCCGGTCTTCAACGACAGCAGCTGCTGCAACCGCCGCCGAAGTGTTCCCGACCTGGCGCCGCTCACCATCGCGGCTTCGGCCGAAGACCCCGAGAGCGGTGTGCGCGACATTGCCGTCTGGATCTGGGCCATCAAGCGGTGCCGCTACGACGACAGCACGGCAGATTTTCAGATCACGCAATCGACCGTGGCCGCTGCAGGCACGGCTTCGGGCACATACCCACCCGGCAGTTCCGCGCCGCTCAGCCGCAGCTCGACGGCAACCGTTCGCATGGCCGACACGCCCTATGGCGCCTGCAACCCCAAGACCGTCACTGACGCCAGTGGCCAGACGCGCGTGGTTGCCGCGCAGCCGACGGGCTTTTGCGGCCGCAGGGTCTTCATCGTCACGCAGAACGGCAACGCCTATCAGGGCTCGAGCAAGGGCGTGCTGTTTACGACCGGACCCTTCGGCTCGAACAATCAGCCCTGCAACGAAATCCCCAACTGAACGCATCGGCGACGGCTTCCCCAAAACGCAGCGCTGGCAATCGCCGCGACGTCGGCTATCGTCACCGCTTCAGGCGACCGGCCGGCCCGCACACAACCGCCGAGAACAACAGCGAAGGAGCCCCATGAGCACCGTATCCCCGCCTCAGAACCCGGAAGCCGATCCGCGTGTCAAAGCCGTGTTCGACGACATTCGCACCACCCGCAAATCCGACTTCATCAACAATATGTGGCTGTGGCTCGCCTTCGATCCGGAGCTCCTGGAACAGACCTGGCGCGACGTGAAGGCGGTGATGGCAACGCCCTCGGCGCTCGATCCGCTGGTCAAGGAGATGCTCTATATCGCCGTCTCCGTCACCAATGGCTGCGGCTACTGCGCCCATTCCCATACGGCGGCGGCAAGGGCGAAAGGCATGACCGACGCCGAGCATGCGGACCTGCTCAGGGTGATCTCGCTTGCCGCACGCACCAACCAGTTGGCGACGGCGCTGCAGGTGCCTGTGGATACCGCCTTCGACAAGACAAAAGAATAGACCGCGCGACCAAGAATAAGCGGTCTCGAAATCGCCTGTCTTTCCACAGGCTTGGTGCGGCTGGCGCAGAAAACGGAATAAAAGAAGAACATCCTTTCTGGCCTTTCCCCACCGAATCACTACATTGAGCCGCATGATGAGTGGTTTCGACGATATTCCCTTCTTCGACGAGGAGCCGGCGCCGCGCAAGCAGCAGCCCGCCCCCGCAGGTATTCCGGCAACGGGCGGCATCGCCGCGCGCGCCATGGCGGCGCGCGATCGCGCCCAGCCGCGCCCGGACTATCTCTCCGGCCTCAACCCGGAACAGTCCGAAGCGGTCGAGACGCTCGATGGCCCCGTGCTCGTGCTTGCCGGCGCCGGCACCGGCAAGACCCGGGTGCTGACGACCCGCATCGCCCATATCCTTTCGACCAACCGCGCCTTTCCCTCGCAGATCCTGGCGGTGACCTTCACCAACAAGGCGGCACGCGAGATGAAGGAGCGCATCGGCGTGCTCGTCGGCCATGCGGTCGAAGGCATGCCCTGGCTCGGCACCTTCCACTCGATCGGCGTCAAGCTGCTGCGCCGCCACGCCGAGCTCGTCGGCCTGCGTTCCGATTTCACCATTCTCGACACAGATGACGTGGTGCGGCTGATCAAGCAGCTCATCCAGGCCGAAGGCATCGACGACAAGCGCTGGCCGGCCAAGCAGTTTGCCGGCATGATCGACGGCTGGAAGAACAAGGGCCTCGATCCCGCCCAGATCCCCGAGGGAGACGCCCGCGCCTTTGCCAACGGCAAGGGCCGCGAACTCTATGCTGCCTACCAGAACCGGCTCTTGACGCTGAACGCCTGCGACTTCGGCGATCTTCTTTTGCACCCGATCCGCATCTTCCGCATGCATGCGGATGTGCTGAAGGACTATCACGACAAGTTCCGCTACATTCTCGTCGACGAGTACCAGGACACCAACACGGCGCAGTACATGTGGCTGCGGCTGCTTGCCCAGCGCCCCAAGGGCGTACCGCAGAACGTCTGCTGCGTGGGCGACGACGACCAGTCGATCTATGGCTGGCGCGGCGCGGAAGTGGACAATATCCTGCGCTTCGAAAAGGATTTCCCGGGCGCCAAGGTGATCAAGCTTGAGCGCAACTACCGCTCGACCGAGCACATTCTGGGCGCTGCCGGTCACCTGATCGCCCACAACGAGGGCCGCCTCGGCAAGACGCTCTTTACCGACCGCACCGATCCGGATGATGAGAAGGTGCAGGTGCACGCCGCCTGGGATTCCGAAGAGGAAGCCCGCGCCGTCGGCGAAGAGATCGAGCAGTTGCAGCGCAAGAGCCACAAGCTCAACGACATGGCGATCCTTGTGCGCGCCTCGTTCCAGATGCGCGAATTCGAAGACCGCTTCGTCACGCTCGGCCTCAACTACCGCGTCATCGGCGGCCCGCGCTTCTACGAGCGCCTCGAAATCCGCGATGCCATGGCCTATTTCCGCCTCGTCTGCCAGCCGGCCGACGATCTGGCCTTCGAGCGCATCGTCAACACGCCGAAGCGCGGTCTTGGCGACACCACCGTGCGCACGCTGCACGACTATGCCCGCGCCCGCGACATCCCGATGCTGGCGGCGGCCTCCGAGATCATCGAGACCGACGAGCTGAAGCCGAAGGCGCGCAAGGCACTGTTCGACGTCGTCACCGATTTCCGCCGCTGGCAGAGCCTGCTTGAAACGACCGTGCACACCGAGCTTGCCGAGCAGATCCTCGACGAGAGCGGCTATACGGCCATGTGGCAGAACGACAAGACGGCGGAAGCCCCCGGACGGCTGGAAAACCTGAAGGAACTCATCCGCTCGATGGAAGCCTTCGAGAGCCTGCGCGGCTTCCTCGAACACGTCGCTCTGGTCATGGATGCCGAGCAGAACGAGAACCTCGATGCCGTCTCGATCATGACGCTGCACTCGGCCAAGGGCCTGGAGTTCGATACCGTCTTCCTGCCCGGCTGGGAGGAAGGCCTGTTCCCGCACCAGCGCGCGCTTGATGAGGGCGGCCGCTCCGGCCTTGAGGAAGAACGGCGCCTCGCCTATGTCGGCATCACCCGCGCCAAGCATCGCTGCCACATCTGGTTCGTCTCCAACCGCCGCATCCACGGCCTCTGGCAGTCGACCATGCCGTCACGCTTCCTCGAGGAGCTGCCGCTCGCCCATGTGGACGTGGCCGAGAATGAACAATCCTATGGCGGCTATGGTCGTGGCGGCTACGGCCAGTCGCGCTTCGACAAGGCTGATCCCTTCCAGAACAACTACTCCACGCCCGGCTGGAAGCGCGCCCAGCAGCACCGCTCCGACGCCACCCGCGACAACTGGGGCACCCGCTCCGGCCATGCGGTCGAGCGCATCGGCTACGGCGAAAGCGGCCCGCGCGGCCGCACGATCGACGGCGAGCTGGTGGCGAAATCGACGGCCACCGAACCCTCGCGTTTCTCGGTCGGCGACCGCGTCTTCCACATGAAGTTCGGCAACGGCAACATCGCCGCCATCGAAGGCAACAAGCTCACCATCGACTTCGACCGCGCCGGCCAGAAGCGGGTGCTGGATGGATTTGTGGAGAAGGCGTGAGGAGGTCGAAGCCCTCCTCACGTGCACTCCCTATGGACTGCACAACCATCGATCTCATGGCGCCAACCGGCGAAGTGCAATAATATTGCGGGCACAATTCTCGCGTTTGAACGAAACCATGTACCGATCTCCCTCGACGCAAAGTGGGTGGAGACATGTCCTGGACGAGCGCTGTTCGCAGCCTGCTGGAGCTGGGCGCCGCAAATGTTGCGGAGGGTGACCGTGAAGGCATCCTCGTCGCGAATGTCGCGGCCTGTGTGATCGTCGTCACCACCACGAGCTTTGCGCTCATCTACGCACTCTATGGCGAGCCGAGCCTCATCCCCCTCGTCTATGCCAATCTCGCGCTAGCCGTCGCGGCAGCCATGACTCCGCTTTTTCATCGCTTCGGCCGCGTCGCGTCAGGGCTTTGGGAATTCGGTATCTGTGTGGTGGTCCTCGTCTGGATCGCCTCCTATGTCGGCCGGGACTCCGGCGTCCTGCTGACGCTGCTCGGCGTGACGCCGGTCGCCTTCGCGATCCTCGGGTTTCAAAACATCGCACTGGTGACGGTCCTCAGCGCCATGGCTGCAATCACGGTCATCGCCGCATCCATCGCGTTTCCTCAGGCGCGGGCGGGTGTCTATGACGACACCCGTTTCCTGCAACTCCTCCATTCGTCGTCGATCATCACCCTCACGCTCATGTGCTTCGCAACGATCTACTATGCCTTCCAGATGGCGAGAGAGGCGCAGGGGCGGCTCGCCCGCCTGATGACGTCGATCATGCCGGACGAGATCGTGGCGCGCCTGCTGAGGAACGAGCGTGAAACGATCATCGACGAATTCGAGCATGCGACTGTTGTCCTGATCGACATCGTCCAGTTCGTGGCCCTGTCAAACAGCCTGGGGCCGGAACGGACGGTCAACCTGCTCAACGAGCTCTTCAGCGAGTTCGATCGCCTGGCCGCAGCAACCGGTGTCGAAAAGATCAAGACCGTCGGCGATGCCTATCTTGCGGTGGCGGGCGTGCCCGCCCGGCACCCCACGCCCGAGAAGGCGGCGGCAGTGTTCGGCTTCGGCGCCATCGCCGCGGCCCGCGAGATCGGCGAACGCCATGGCGTCGTCCTCAAGCTGCGCGCTGGCATGGCCTCGGGATCGGTAACGGCTGGCGTGCTTGGGCGAGCGAAATACGCCTATGATATCTGGGGTGCACCCGTGAACCTTGCCGCGCGCCTGGAAGCGATCGGCAAGCCCGGCTGCATCACCACCACCGCAGAAATCAGGCAGCGACTAGGCGAGTCTTTCCTGTTCATTTGCTCTGGCCGCGAGGACATCAAGGGCTTCGGCCCGACCGAGATCTGGACCACGCGGATGCCGGATCCCGATGCATGTGTCCCTGGCATCCGCGCGCACACGGCGACGTAAGCAGCCGCAGGGAGAGCCCTCAGACCGCCTTGCGATAAACGAGAAACCCCGACTTCTCCGCCACCTTGTCGTAAAGTGTCATCGCCGTCTCGTTGGTCTCGTGCGTCATCCAGTAGACGCGTGGCGCGCCGACGGCACGTGCCGCATCATAGACGCCCTCAATCAGCGCTCGTCCGACGCCCTTGCCGCGGGCTTCCGCATTGGTGAAGAGGTCCTGCAGGTAGCAGTTCGGCTGGATCATCGTCGTGCTGCGGTGGAAGAGGTAGTGCGTAAGCCCGATCAGCCGCCCTTCGCTCTCCGCCACCAGCGCATGCACCGGCTCGTAGGCGTCGAAAAAGCGCGACCAGGTCATGGCGGTGATCGCCGGGTCCAGCGCGGTTTCGCCGGAGCGGCCGTAGAAGGCGTTGTAGCCGTCCCAGAGCGGCAGCCATTGTTCGTAGTCGGTCCGGGCTATCGGGCGGATGTGAAGCTTGTCGGTCATTTGTCGGTCCTGTGATCGATTGGATGGAGCGGCACTGCGGCCCCTAGTGTTTGGTCATCGCGGCGGTGATTGCCTGAACGTCGGTCATGATCGCATCGCCCATGAAGGCGATGTTTTCCATCGCGCGCTCGCCGGCCTCGTGGTGGCCTGCCCCGCAGGCGTCGCGCACGACGACGGGCACCAGGCCGAGATCGGTCGCATGGCGCACGGTCGGGTCGATGCCGATTTCCGTGGCGATGCCGCAGATGGCGAAGGAAGTAAGCCCGAGGTCGCGCAGGATCATGGCGAGCGGCGTGCCCTCGAAGGCGGAAAACGTGATCTTGTCGAGGATCGCCTCGTCGTCACGGGGCGCAAGTTCTGGCACCAGCTCGAAGCCCGGCGTGCCGCGCAGAAACCAGGGGTGCACCGCATCCGGATCGTCTGTCCGCTGCCAGGCCATCGCCTGGCGTAGCTGGAAGGCGCCCATCAGCGGCCTCGGCATCGACAGATGCCGGAGAAAGATCACCGGAAACCCGCCGGCCCGCGCAGCGTCCAGCACCTTCAGCACCTTGGAAAGCACCGCCGGGCCGTTCTTGACCTGATTGGTAATCCCCACCTGCATGTCGTAGACGATGAGCGCCATCCGCTCCGGCCGGCAGAAATCCTCAAGCGTCTTTCCGATTTCCAGTTTCGCGGCCATGACATCTCCTCCGGGCGCCTCCTCCGGCGCCCTCTCCCGGCAACATCGCGCGCCGGGAATGTGGCGCGGGAGAAGGAGGCTTGCAAGACGGTTTCGGCCGCCTCGCGCAACTATTCGGATGCCTGGCGGAAATCGCGGCAACCGGAGCCCGGCTTGCCCGGAACATGGATCAATTGCGCTCGTTGCGCAGCCGCGCCTTCTCCATCAGCGCCAGCACCTCTTCGTCTGCCGTCTGCTCGAAATTGCGGTAGTACAGGCCGACGGCACGGAAGGCGAAGGGCGTGGCGAGGCAGACGATGCGATCGACCTGGCTGCGCAGTTCGGTAAGTTCGCTTTTCGGCGCCACCGGAACAGCAAGCACGAGGCGCCCCGCCCCCATTCGCCGCAGCGCCTTGATCGCCGCCCGCACGGTGCCGCCGGTGGCGATACCGTCGTCGACGAGGATTACATCACGGGCTCGGGGCGACGCCGGCGCGCGGTCGCCGAAATAGAGCGTGCGGCGGCGCAGGATCTCGGCGCGCTGGCGCTCCGTTTCGGCCTCCAGATAGCCTTTCGGCGGACGGACCAGCCGGATCGCCCGACGGTTGAGCACCAGTTCCGGCTCCTCGCCATCGACCAGAGCGCCCAGACCGAATTCCTCATGCCCAGGCGCGCCGATCTTGCGCACGATCAGGATTTCCAGCGGCGCCGCAATATGGACGGCGATTTCATAGGCGACCGGAACGCCTCCGCGCGGCAGCGCCATGACGAGCGGATCGTCAAGACCCTTGTCTTCGACCGCGCGCGCCAGCTGGCGCCCGGCATCCGCCCTGTCCTCGAAGAGCCACGTTGCCGTGAACATGTCGCCTCTCCCGGTTCGTCCTGCTGCGTGAGTATCGGGCCCTGAAAACAAGGCGCGCGCATGCCTGGCCGGAGGCTCGGATCGCGCCGCCCGAAGGGCCTCACCCCGGGGCTGCGGGCGGTACCGTTCATGCACGCCTCTTCGCCTGCCGGCGTGCCGCCCCACGGTTGATCGGGCGCCGCTGTGAACAACCGTGCCAATCCCGACCAATCGCTAAAATTGCAACGGATTTCGCCGGGTTTCGTTAAGGCGCCATCGCTACCAATTGGCGTCACATATCTGGCTGAGACGCAAGCCGCCTTTGTTGATTTTAGCACGACAGGCCGTTTCGAAATGAGCTTTCTCCCTGCCATATCGATCATCGCTCTTCTGGCGATGCTCCCGGTGCTGATTTCCCTGCGCGCCTCCATGGTCGAGGGGGGCACGGATTTCGCAGCCGCCTGCGCCGTCGCAGCGGCGGCAACGCTGTTTCTGATGCTATCCGAGATCCCGGCGCTGCGGCCGTTGTCGCTGATCGGCATCGTCTTTCTCATTGGCGCCTGTCTTTTCGTGCTCTCGGGCTTTCACCGGGCGCTCGGTGTCCTCCGGCCGATGTCGACGCCGCTGGTCGCTGCCGCCTCGATTTCGGCCGTGGTGGTGCTGATTGCCGCCTTCGGCCCGCACAGCGCGACATTGCACGCACTGTCGGCCGTCGGCATCGCCGCCGCCTTCGTGCTGATCATCGCCGTCTGTTCGCAGCACCGTCGCGCAGCGCCCGGGCCGATCGAGCGCCTCTGCGTCATCGGCTGCGCCGCCATCGGCTGTTCCGCCCTGATTGCGGTCACGATTTTCTCGCCGATCGCCCACGGGACCGCCGAAACCCCGCTTGCGTCAGCCAGCTGGGACTTCGCCTGCGTCGTGCTTAGATATTTCTACCTGCCTGTGCTGTTCCTTGGCGTGATCCTGATGATCCAGAACCGAGTGATCACGGACCTCAAGAGCGCCATTGCCCGCGACGAGCTGACGGGCGCCCTGTCGCGCCGCGCGCTGCTCGACCTCGGACAGCGGGCGCTGGCAGTGGGTTTTGCGCGCCAGAGACCCGTCACCTTCCTGCTGCTCGATCTCGATTATTTCAAGCAGATCAACGACCGCTACGGCCATGCGGTCGGCGACACGGCGCTCGGCCACTTCGCCGGCACGGTCGCCGCCTGTCTCGGCGGGCGCGGCACACTCGGGCGCATCGGCGGCGAAGAGTTCGGCATCGTCCTGCCCAATCACTCGGAAGATGCCGCCTTTGCGGTGGCCGAGGAGATCGGCCGCACGGTGCGCGATACGCCGATCGGCCGCTTCGACCGCCCGATCCGGCTGACAGTGAGCATTGGCCTTGCCGAGGCCGAGCCCGGCGATACGATCAGCGACATCATGATCCGCGCCGACATGGCGCTCTACGACGCCAAAGCCGACGGCCGCGACCGCTGCACCATCGCCGGCCGCTTCCAGCCCGAGGCCAGCGCACGGGCTCTTGCCGCCGCCGCCGCGCAAATGCGCGCTGCCGACCACCGAAACCTCGAGCCGCAGCTTCTTCGCGGTACCGGTTGAGCCGGCACGCCTTGTAAAGCCAATTCCCGAACCTATGTGAACCTGGCTGCCCGAGCGCATGCCTTCCCGGGGATTGCCTCGGCAAAAACATGCGTCAATTCAAAATGCTACGGCGACCTTGCGTGAGACGTCAGGCGCTGCAGGAGGACATCCATGTCGCGTTCGCTTCGTGCGCTCTTTTTTGCCGGCCTTGCCATAGCCGCCACAGCCCTGCCCGCTCGCGCCGAAACAGTCGGCGAAGTCGGGGTCGACTGGCTCGGCAACGACATCATGATCGATGCCGTGAGCGACCCGAAGATCAAGGGTGTGACCTGCCACGTGACCTATTTCGACCGCAGCGTCATCGACCGGCTGAAGAACGGCAACTGGTTCGAGGATCCGTCGAACAATTCGATCGCCTGCCGGCAGACCGGCCCGATCGAAATCGGCGACATCGATCTTTCCAAGGAAGGCGAGGAAGTGTTTCGCGCCGGCTTGTCGCTCGTCTGGAAGAACCTGCTCGTCACACGGATCTACGACAGAAGGAACGATACGCTGATCTATCTGGCGCATTCGCGCGAATTGACGGATGGCTCTGCCAAGATGTCGATCACCACCATTCCGCTCTACGGCCAGACGGTCAATTGGCAGAACGGCAAGCCGCAGTAGGAGCGGTCCCTGCCGCCGGCATCGGCGTGCAAGGCGATCGGTCAAAGGTTGAAAGCGCCCGCCGCTTTGCGGGCGCTTCCGAAACCTCTTCGGTGCGAAACAGGGAGAAGTCTGGGAGCAACCCGTTCCGCTTTTGTAAGCACCTGACGTTCCGTGCGTTCACACGAACCTACGTGAACTCCCTGCGCATTCATGCCAAATCGAATTTCCGCTTTCAACGTTTCCACTTCAACGCGGGATGATCTAGTAGGCCGTCGGCGGAACGATGCCCTGGTAGTAGTCGCCATCACCGCCCTGGTATCCGCCATAGGGGTTGCGATCACGGTAGACCGGCGTCGGCGCCGGCGCCGACATTCTGTTGATGCTGCCCGTCGACATCGTGTCAACCGAAGCGCTCGGCCGCTTCATTGGCGTCATCATCTTGTGTGTGTTCTGCGTTCCGGGAGGATTGTTGACGTCGATGCCCTGGTAATAGCTGTCGGCCAAGGCCGGTCCGGCGATGACCATCGTAACGGAGAGCACGGCGGCGAGTTTCCTGAGAGAGATTGTCATAGGTTCAACTCCTGTTGACGGGACCAGGCACCCGGCCTCCGTTCGGGCACCCGGCAACACCGGTAAAGTAGTACAAGTAACCCGCCCAGCCACTTGACGTTTTGTCACAATGGCATCGCCCAAGCGTGAAGTTCATTGCCGAAGTTTAACTTGACCGTATCGTTCCAGTACGTGCGGAAACGGTCTGAAAACACGCCGAAACGCAAGAAAGCCCCGGCGCCGATGCACCGGGGCTTTCTCAGATAAGGAACAAGCTTGCGTCAGGCGGCCTGGGCCAACTCGTCGGCAATGACGGTATCGAGGTTGAGGAAGCAGACCATGGTCTTTTCCAAAGCGACGATGCCGCGGCAGAAGGCGCGCTGCGCTTCCGGGATGATCTCCGGCGCCGGCTGCAGCGCCTCGCTCTTGATCGTCATCATGTCCGAGACCTGCTCGACCAAGAGGCCAACGAGCTTGCCGGCGATGTCGGTGACGATGATCGCCGAGCGCTCGGACGGCTCGGTCATCTTCATGCCGAGGCGGGCCGCCATGTCGATGACCGGGATCACCGCGCCGCGCAGGTTGATGAGGCCGAGCACGTAGGGCGGCGTATGCGGCATCGGCGTTACCGGCGCCCAGCCGCGGATTTCGCGGATCGCCATGATATCGATGCAAAATTCCTGGTCGCCGAGGTGGAACGACACGATTTCGAGATAGGCGCCGGACTGCTTGATTGCGTTGCTCATGTTCAGAATTCTTCCCAGTTTTCACCGGAGGCCGTCGTCGACGGCACCGAGCCCGGTTTGTTGCCGAATGCGCCCGCAAGCTTGCCCATCAGGGCCTTGGCGGGAGATGGAGTTGGAAACGAGGCCATTTTGGCAGCGCCGATCTTGCGCAGCGGCACCGCTTCGCTGGTGCCCTTGGCTGCCGGCCGCTGAACGGCTGAAACCGCAGGTGTTTTCGTCTGCACCGGCGCAGCGGTCCTCGCCGCGGGCGTCACAGGCGCCGGCGCCGCCGTCGGCATGGCGCGCTGCATCGTGTGCCCTTCGCGGAACTGGCCGACGAGGTCCGTCAGGCGTTCGGCGTCCTGCGCCAGCGTGTGGCTGGAGGCATTGGTCTGTTCGACCATGGCGGCGTTCTGCTGCGTCATCTGGTCGAGTTGGCCGACGGCCGTGCTGATCTCGTTGAGACCCGTCGACTGTTCGCGCGCCGCCATCACGATCGCGGTCATCAGTTCGTTGATGCGCGCGACATCGGTGCCGATCCGCCCGAGCGCCTCGCCGGTCGCCTGCACCAGCTTGACACCGGTGCCGACCTCGCTGCCGGAGCGGCTGACGAGCGCCTTGATGTCCTTGGCGGCACCGGCGGCGCGCTGCGCCAGCTCGCGCACTTCCTGCGCCACGACCGCAAAGCCCTTGCCGGCTTCGCCCGCGCGCGCCGCCTCGACGCCGGCATTGAGCGCCAGAAGGTTGGTCTGGAAGGCGATCTCGTCGATGACGTTGATGATCTTGCCGATTTCGTTCGAGGCACCCTCGATGCGGGCCATGGCGGCGATCGCCTGGCCGACGATGCGGCCGGACTCCTCGGCATTGGTGCGGGTCTGGTCGACCATCTGGCTCGCCTCTTCGGCGCGCTGGGTCGCGGTGCGGACCGTCACGGTGATTTCGTCGAGGGCTGCCGAGGTCTGCTCCAGCGAAGCGGCTTGCCGCTCGGTGCGGCGCGCCAGGTCGTCGGCCGCCGTGCGCATCTGCCGCCCGTTGGATTCGATCGAAAGCGCATTGTCCTTGACGCTCGAAAGCACCACGCGCAGCCGCTCGACCGTCTGGTTGAAGTTCTGCCGGAGCTGGTCAAGATTGCCGTCGAACGGTCGGTCGATGGCAACGGCAAGGTCACCCTCGGCAAGCTGGGTCAGCGCGCGGCCGAGATTGTCGATCGCCGCCTGGATGCGGCGCACCGCCTCCTCGCGCTCCTGCTGCTGCTGTTCGCGTTCCTTCTCGATCTCGCGGCGGCTGTGGGCAGCACTCTGTTCGAGAGACTGCTTTTCGATTGCCGACAGGCGGAAGAGGTCGACGGAGCGCGCCATGGCGCCGATTTCGTCGCCGTGGTCGAGCGCTTCCAGCTTGGTCGAAAGTTCGCCCTTCTGGATCCGCTGCATGCCATCGCGCAGGGAGAGAATGCCGCGCCTGAGCGTGCTGCCATGGAACCAGAGCAGATAAAGCAGCGTCGCCATGGCGATGAGGCCGGAGGCGAGCTGAAGCTGGAACGCCTCGTCGGAGGTGGCGCGCGCCTCGGCAACGCGCGTCTGAACCAGCGTCGTTGCCGCTTCGGAAAGGCCGGCGAGCGCCGTGGCGACCCGTTCGCCGGCACCGTCGATCGCGTCGTCGATCTTGCCGAAGTCGTCAGCCGAAGCCTTGCCTTCGATCAGTGCCTTCAGGTCCGTTCCGATCGCCTGGCGCAGTTCCGCCACATCGGCGTCAAAGGTCGAAAGCGCATCGCTGCCGCCAATGAGGCCGGCAAGCGCCTTGATATCGGTCGATTTCGTCTCAAGCAGTTTCAGGATCTCGGCGATGCTGGCGGCGCGCGCCGGCTGGATCGCGCCCTCCTCGCGGTCGATGATGCTGTCCATCGCATTGAGCACGAGATTGGTGGTCGCAAGCCGGACCTCGTCGACCGTGGTCAGCCCGTTCTGCGCGGCGAGCGCGCCCTGCAGGGCATCGTTCGCCTGCCGGCCCTCGTACCAGGCGACTCCGAGCACGGAGCCAAAACCGACGAAAGCGGCACCGGCAAGCGTTGCCAGCCGCTGGCTTACGGAAAGATTGCGCTTCAATGGGGAAGATGCGGCGGTCATAGACATTCCATGCTCACGGACCCGGCGCGGGCCGGATCCTCCGTTAGGATCGATGCGGAAAACCGGGCTCGATCAAACCGGATGACCTCATGTCATGTCGGAGCACAACGCTCCCCCGCGCTGAAAAAACACTGTCAAACAGACCTTAAACATTCGCTAAGGCGCCTCGCCGATCCCCAGGGAAAGCGCCTTATTTTCGAGATCGCGCATATTTACTGCAAGCGCCGGTTTTCCCGGCATTTGAGGGCACAATCCATCAGCTCGCCGGGTGCCGGTTTTGACACCGATCTCGTGACAGGCCCAGACAGACCCACGGTCCGCCGGCAGCGCGCCCGCTTCCCCTTGCCGCCCGAACTGTTATGATGACGCCATGAACACGAAGACCGAGCGCTCGATCCGCCTTCCTCTCGTCGCAACCCTTGCGGCCGCGATCGCCGTCGTGCTGCTGCTTGCCTTCCGCGGCTGGATGGAAAACGGCGCCGAGATGTTCCTGGCACTCGCCCAGTCCGGCCTTTCCTGGTGTTTTTAGCGCGGACACGCTTCTAAGTTTTGCCCCTTACCCTTACCCTCTCCCTGCTTGCGGGAAGAAGGGACGAAAGCGAGCGAAACGTCGCCGTGCGGTTCTTCTGCGGTGGGTGTTGGCGCACTGAGGCTCATTGTCGGAGCGGGAGGTGGCCGTGCGGTCCCTTCTCCCCGTCACGACGAAGGTCGCGGCAGCGGGATGAGTGGCAGCCGCCCGACAAAATGCTCACCCCGCTGTCACAACCTGCGGCAATTGTCCCATTTGCGCGGGGTCCGTGAAGGCGGTATCAAGGGCCTATCAACCGGACACGGCCGTCTTCGGCCCCAACAAAATCGGTAGCACGCATGAAAACCATCCGCATCGTCCTCTGGGCCGCCGTCGTCGTCATGGCGGGCATCCTGGGCTGGCTGACCTATGAAATGACCCAGTCGAAAGAGCAGGCCGCCTCCGGCCCGTTCGGCGTGCCCTTCACGCTGGTTGCCCAGGACGGCAAGGAAATCACCGAGAAGGCCTTCAACGGCAAGCCGACCGCGCTCTTCTTCGGCTTTACCCATTGCCCCGAGGTCTGCCCGACGACACTGTTCGAACTGAACGGCTGGCTGGAAAAGGTCGACCCCGAAGGCAACAAGCTGCAAGCCTATTTCATCACCGTCGACCCTGAGCGCGACACGCCCGAAATCCTCGGCCAGTACGTCTCCAACGTCTCCAAGCGCATCACCGGCATTTCCGGCCCGGCCGACAAGGTCATGGAGATGGTCAAGGGCTTCCGCGTCTACGCCAAGAAGGTTCCGGTCGACGCCGCAAAGCCCGACGGCGACTACACCATGGACCACACCGCATCGGTGTTCCTGCTCGACGCCAACGGCAAGTTCTCCGGCACCATCGCCTACGAGGAAAACCCGGAGACGGCGGTAAAGAAGCTGGAAAACCTGACCAAGGGCTGAGCCCTTCGATCCTGACCTGAAGATGCAAGCGCCGGCCCCGTCCGGCGCTTTGCCTTTGTAGGGCAATCGTGATAGCGCACAGCACACGATTGCCGACGCTTGAGCGCACCCCTTTCAGGGCTTGGTGCGGGCGGCGGATTTGCCAGCCGAAGGACGGACCCTTGAGCGAGATCAGACTTTTCGTCACCACCACCGAGAAGCAGGCGGAAGCCGTGCTCGACCGCATGAGCGAGGTCTTCGGCGAAGAGGACTATGCCATCGGCACGACGGAAGTCGACGAGAAGCGCGACATCTGGGAAGCCTCGATCTACATGATGATGGTCGACGAGGAGAGCGTGGGCGAACGTCTCACCGAAGCGCTCTCCGAAAACTTCGCTCATCTCCCGATCGAGCGCGAAGTGCTGCCGGATATCGACTGGATCGCCAAGTCACTCGAGGGCCTGGCGCCGGTGCGCGCCGGCCGCTTCGTCGTGCACGGCTCGCATGACCGCGACAAGGTCAAGACCGGCGAAATCGCCATCGAGATCGACGCCGGCCAGGCCTTCGGCACCGGCCATCACGGCACCACCGCCGGCTGCCTCGAAGTGCTGGCGACCGTCGCGCGCACCCGCACGGTGCGCAACGTGCTCGATCTCGGCACCGGCAGCGGCGTGCTGGCGATCGCCGCCTGGAAACTGATGCACGTGCCGGTCCTTGCCACCGACATCGACCCGATCGCCACCCGCGTCGCCGAAGAAAACGCCCGGGTCAACGGCGTCGTTACCGGCATGACCTTTGCGACCGCCCCTGGCTTTCATTCGACGGCCTTCAGCACCAACGGCCCCTTCGATCTAATCATCGCCAACATCCTCGCCCGCCCCTTGATGAAGATGGCGCCGCAGCTCGTCGCCAACCTCGCCCCCGGCGGCTCGGTGATCCTCTCGGGCATCCTTGCCGAACAGCGCTGGAAAGTGCTCGCCCATTACAACGGCCAGCACCTGCGCCACGTGCGCACCATCTGGCGCAACGGCTGGGTGACGATTCATCTGGAGAAGTAAACCGCTCCACACGGAGGTGACACATCGACGGCAGACTTCAATGAGAAGCTGCCGACACCGAGGTGCGCGGCCTACCCCTTTGCCGGACCGGAGGACGGAGCGATAAGCGCTCCTGCTTTGCGGAAGCCACTCAGCCAAAGTTCCGCATCTTCAGGCAAGGCGCACATCTTCGCCGTGTTTCGAGCATAGACTTCCGTGTCAAACGCTTGCGGCATTGCGTGCATTATGGCTGCCGCCTCCTCGGCTCGGCCAAGCTGGGCCAGACACGCCGCCTGGTTCAGCCTGAAGAAGATCGGCGGATCGATAAGGCTTCCGTAGGCTGCCAGCGCCGCATCGAACCGGCGCACCAGATAGTGGCAATCGCCGAGACTGGAGAGGAACGCCGGCGGCAGGAGCGGCTCGAACTTGCAGCCCCGTTCGACAAGAGCCAACCCTTCTTCGTGTAGCCCCGCATAGGAAACGATCATGCCTCGGGCAACGAGACCGTTGATATCGCGCGGGCTCATCGAGATCGCGATGCCCGAGTAGCGCATGGCGTCGTCAACTCTCCCGACCAACAGCAAGCAGGCGGCAACGGTGGAAAGCACGAATGGATCGTTCTTGTCGGCAGCGATTGCTCGCGCTGCGAACTCCTGGCACTCGGCCTCAAGCTTGGCATCCGTCGCCGCGTTCGGCTCGCTGAACCGCCAATAGGCATAAAGCAGCGCCAGCGAGGCGAGTGCGGGCGCATAGGCCGGGTCGAGGACAATCGCCTGCTGCATGTGTTCGCGCGCACCCGGTTCGTCTCCATTGCGCCAGGCGGCCCCTGCCCGCAGCCACGATGTATAGGCAGAGATGTTCGTCTTGGCGCTCCTGGCACGAACGACACCCGCAACCTCTTGCAGATTGAAGAACAGCCGCGCGACGATCGCCTCCACGATTTCATCCTGAACCGCAAAGATGTCGGCCATTTCGCGATCGAACCGCTCGGCAAAGACGTGTGCACCGGTCTGTGCTTCGATCAATTGCACCGAGGCGCGCAGGCGCTGGCCGGCCAGCCGGACACTGCCTTCAAGCACGAAGTCTGCGCCAAGTTCTTGCCCCACGTTCGCCGCGTTTACCGATTGCCCCCTGTAACTCGAGGTGGTGTTTCTGGCGACGACAGAGAGATTTCGGAATCGACTCAACTCGGTGATCATGTCCTCGGTAATGCCGTCGGCGAAGTAGTCCTGGTCCGCATTACCCGACATGTTTGTGAGGGGAAGAACCGCGATGGTGGTAAATTCCTTGCCGCGGGAAGGCGGCACCCCCGCGAGCGGACGTGCCGTTTCCATCCCGAAGGTCCGGACGGGTGCCGCAATGTTCTTGAGCTGCACCAGTCCCAGATCCTTCATCACGACGGGGATTTTGCCTTGAATCTCATTGTGAACCTTTTCCGACATGCAGAGGCCACCGGGCTCGGCCAACGCCTCCAGCCGAGCGGCGATGTTGACGCCCTCGCCATAGATGTCGGAGCCCTCGCCGATCACATCGCCCATGTTGATGCCGATGCGGAGCAAGATCTGGCGAGATTCGGAAACGCCGGCATTCGCCTCCTTCATCTTTCGCTGGAGTTCAATGGCCGCCTCAGCGGCGTCCACCGCGCTGGCGAACTCAACCAGTACACCGTCACCCATCAATTTGACGATGCGTCCTCCGTGCGCCTTAACAACGGGATCGAGCACGTGGTTTCGTCGTTGCTTCAACGTTTCGTACGTTCCGGCCTCGTCGGCTTCCATCATGCGGGAGTAGCCGACCACGTCGGCAACGAGGATCGCAACCAAGCGACGGTGGATGGGCTTCTTGACCACGCTCCCAGCTCTCCTCCGGGTGATGCACCCCGTTCGGAAATCGAACGTCTCCCACAATATCGGATTATGACGTGCAGCTAAATCACCCCGCCGCACGCACGCGAATGCGGCGCGTCAGCCGCAAGGCAAAGTGGGAAAAACGAAAAGGCCGCCTCGTCCATCATGACGGGCGGCCTTTCGAAACTAAGGCGATGCCAGAGGCATCGCCTGCTGGTTGGCTTGTGGCCAACCATGCCCGCGAGCCTGAGGAGGAGGAGTGCTCGAGCGGGCGTCTACCGTTCCGAAGCTGACCACCCTTGAGGGAGGAGGAGAACAGAGTGACCAACTATTCTCGGAACCGCAGCTTTTTGAACCACCGGATGTTCGTCCGTGTTCGTTGAGGCGGCTTATAAACTATTATTCCGATAGAGAAAGAGTTTTCTGAGCATGGGTGCCATGCGCTGAGCGCATATGTATGGTAAATGAGCAATTGCCCTCCTATTAGGGTGCAACCGCAGCGTTGCGCGGACCGGGGATCAGGCCACCATGCAGGATATCGCCTCTTTCCCGGCAAGGGCGATTTCCGCTAACATAGCCCATCTTTTCCCGCGGTTTGCCGCTCAATCTACCGGAATTCCCTCATGTTTCAGTCATTTGAAGTCACCTCCACGCCGCAGTTCGGCAAGGAGCGCACCGAAGCCCTGCGCGCGTCCTTCGCAGCCCTCGGCATCGACGGCTTTCTCGTGCCGCGCGCGGACGAGTTCCAGGGCGAGTATGTGCCGGCCTCCTCCGAGCGCCTGTCCTGGCTCACCGGTTTTACCGGCTCGGCCGGCGTCGCCCTCATCACGCAGCGTGAAGCGGTCGTCTTCGTCGATGGCCGCTACGTCACGCAGTTGAAGGAGCAGGTCGACGGCTCCGTCTTTACCGGCGGCGACCTCATCGGCGAGCCGCCGCATCTCTGGTTGGAAAACCATGGAGCCAAGGGCTTCAAGCTCGGCATCGATCCCTGGGTCCACACCGGCGCCGAAGTGCGCCGGCTGGAAAAGGCGCTCGCTTCCCTCGGCGGTTCGCTCGTCTTCCTCGATCACAACCCGCTCGACAGGATCTGGACGAACCGTCCGGCTGCCCCGCTCGGGAAGGTGACGATCCAGCCGATCGAACATGCGGGCACGCTTGCCAAGGACAAGATCGCGACGATCGCAGCCGGCCTTTCCAAGACGGGCGCCGAAGCCGTCGTGCTGACCGACCCCTCGTCCGTCGCCTGGACATTCAACATACGCGGGTCCGACGTGCCGCACACGCCGCATCCGCTGGCCCGCGCCATCATCCACGCCGACGGCCGCGCCGAACTTTTCCTCGACAAGCGCAAGACCGGCATCGAGCAGGAGGCCTACCTCACCCAGATCGCCGACATCGTCGCACCGTCGACCTTCGACGACCGTCTGCGGGCTCTCGGCACCGCCGGCGCCTCCGTCATGATCGATCCCGATCTCGCCTCCTTCGCCATTTCCGAACTGATCCGCGCCAAGGGCGGCAAGGTCGTCGAAGCGGTCGATCCCGCCCGCCTGCCCCGCGCCCAGAAGAACACGGCCGAGATCGAAGGCTCGAGCCGCGCCCATCTGCAGGATGGTGCGGCCATGGTCGAGTTCCTCGCCTGGCTCGACAGCCAACAGCCCGGCACAGTCACCGAGATCGGTGCCACCAACCAGCTGGAAGCCGCCCGCGCCACCGTCGGCGAGCGCATGCAGAACCCGCTGAAGGACATCTCCTTCGACACGATATCCGGCGCCGGCGCGCACGCGGCGATCATGCACTACCGCGTCAC
Source organism: Ensifer sp. ENS07 (assembly GCF_014852185.1). Classification (NCBI taxonomy): domain Bacteria; kingdom Pseudomonadati; phylum Pseudomonadota; class Alphaproteobacteria; order Hyphomicrobiales; family Rhizobiaceae; genus Ensifer; species Ensifer sp. ENS07. Next base: position 744,901 of record NZ_JACVBE010000002.1, read on the forward strand.
CACGGCCACCGACCAGGCAATCGAAGCGGGCACCATGTTCCTGATCGATTCCGGCGCGCAGTATATCAACGGCACCACCGACATCACCCGCACGGTGGCCGTCGGCGCCGTGCCTGAAGAGCAGAAACGCTTCTTCACCCTGGTGCTGAAGGGCATGATTGCGATCAGCACGGCGCGCTTCCCCAAGGGCTCGCGCGGCGTGGATCTCGACCCCTTGGCGCGCATCGCGCTCTGGAAGGCGGGCGCCGACTATGCCCACGGCACCGGCCACGGCGTCGGCTCCTATCTCTCGGTGCATGAAGGCCCGCAGCGCATCGCCCGTCTTTCGACGCAGGAACTGCTGGCCGGCATGATCCTTTCCAACGAGCCCGGCTACTACCGCCCCGGCGCCTTCGGCATCCGCATCGAGAACCTCATCGTGGTGCAGCCGGCAACGATGGTTGATGGCGGCGACCTGCCGATGCTCGGCTTCGACACGATCACCTACTGCCCGATCGATCGCCGCCTGGTGCTGCCGGCGCTTCTGACCGACGAGGAACTCGCCTGGCTCAACGCCTATCACGCCGAGACGCGCGAAAAGCTGATGCCGCTGCTGGCGAGCGACGAGACGCGCGCCTGGCTGAAGGCCGCAACGGAAGCGCTGTCACGCTGAGTCATGCTCTCTGCTGGGCTCCTGCTGTCGCGGGAGCCCATAAAACGAGCCGTCGCGCAGCCGATAGCGTGCTGCGCCCTCACCCGCCAGACCTTGGCTCCGGACGTCCTGGTCTCTCGTTCAGATGCCCAGAAGCTTCTTCGCTTCGCCAAGCGTTGCCTCCGAGGCGGCGTGATCGCCAGCCTGGTGCTGTGCCTCACCCTTGGTGCGCAATTCCTTGACCTTGGCCATGTCGGCATCGGACAAGGAAGCGGTCTGCATGGCCGCATCGATCGCCTTCATCATGGTCGGGCATTGATTGGCAAAGGCCGTTGCCGGCGCGAGCGCCAGCAAAAGGGCAATAGAGATCCTGGTCAACATGGTCGCTCCTCCACTGCCGGGAGGCTTCATGCTGCGGTGACGTCGTACGCCACCTAACGAGAGGGGATATGTCCTGCCTCTCCGGCAACGGCAGAGATGATAGTCCAGGATGCGCGCGCCGCCAATCGAAACGGGCGCAACACGTCCGTCCACGGCTTCGCACACCACCGCGGACGGGCGTCCTACATCACCAGATGCCGGATCACCATGACCACCACCCAGCCGATGACGAGCATGCGCAGTGTTGAGAGATTCAGCCCAAGCGCGATGGCAAAGGCGACGAACATGGCGATCGTCACGTCGAGCCCGCCATAGACGAAGGCCGGCGCCACCAGCGTCGTCAGAACGGCTGCGGGAACGGCGTTGAGCGCCGCCTCCAGCCGGGGCGGGATCTCTTTCATCTGGGTGATCAGGATATAGCCGCCGACACGCGTCAGGAAGGTCGCAACGGCCGCCGCGATGATCAGGTAGATGAGGTTGAGGTGTTGCGGATCCATGTTCACGCCTCCTTCTCGACACCCGTCGGTGCCACTGCGCGCTCGCTTGGCGGCAGACAGGCGGCAAGAATGATGCCGGCTAGTGCTCCGATGCTGACATGCCATGGCGAGCCGACGAAATGCATGCCGGCGACGGATGCAAGCCCCGAGACGATGACGATCGGCAGGAACCGGTCACGCTTGCGGAAGCCCATGACGAGCCCCATGAAATAGACCGGCAGCAGGACATCAAGGCCGATCGCCTTGGGGTCACCGATCATCTGCCCGAAGATCGCGCCGACCAGCGTGTTGATGATCCACGGGATGTAGATCACGAGACCGAAGCCGAGATACCAGGCAAAGGTGATCGGCAAGCCGCGCTCGCCGCGCTTTTCGGTCTCGGCATATTGCGGATCGACCAGCAGGAAGAAGGCGAGGAACTTCTGCCCGAAGGTGAAGTGCCGGACATATTTGGCGATCGAGGCCGAATAGAGCACGTGGCGGAAGTTGACCGCAAAGACGGAGAGCACCACCAGCCAGGGCTGGACGTGATTGCCGAAGAGCTCGATGCCGACCATCTGGCTAGCGCCGGCATAGACGGTCGCGCTCATGAACACCGCATCGGCAATGGTGAAGCCATTGTCGACCGCAAGCGCCCCGAACAGCGCACCGAAGGGCGATGCTGCCAGCATGATGGGAAAGCCGCCGCGGACCCCTTCCCAGAATTCATCTTTTTTCATGGAAACCTCCGCCGGCCGAGGCGATGACGCGCCATGCGGCCGGTGCCGGACTGATAGGCGCTTGCGCCCCCGGCAACAATTCAAATGCGCTGATACAATGATTGAATTTTATGATGCCTCGGCGAACGAGGCTTGAACAAAAGGCGCACCGATCAGGAAAACGATGCGCTTTATCGCTTGGAATAAGCGCCGGCGCGGGCCAGCCGCCCCTTACTTCTTGACCTGGAACGTATGCTCGATGCCGGGGAACGTGCGCGCCTTCACCTCGTTCGCATACTCCTCGGCAGCCTTCGAGATCGCCGGCGCCAACTCGGCAAAATGCTTGACGAAGCGTGGCTTGAAGTCGTTGAAGAGGCCGAGCATGTCGTCGGAGACGAGGATCTGGCCGTCGCAGGCAGGCGACGCGCCGATGCCGATCGTCGGCGAGCGCAGCTCCGCGGTAATGTCGCGGGCCACCGGCTCGACCGTGCCCTCGATGACGATGCCAAACGCTCCGGCATCGTCGATCGCCTTGGCGTCGCGGCGGATCTTTGCCACTTCCTTGTCGTTGCGGCCGACCGAGCGATAACCGCCGGTCGTGTTGACGAGCTGCGGCATCAAGCCGACATGGCCGAGCACCGGAATGCCGCGGCTGACGAGAAACTCGACCGTCTCGGCCATCTCCGCCCCGCCCTCGAGTTTCACTGCGCTGCAGCCGGTTTCCTTGAGGATACGCGCCGCACTGCGGAACGCCTGCTCCTTCGATTCCTGGTAGGAGCCGAAGGGCATGTCGATGACGACGCAGGCCTGCTGCGAGCCGCGCATGACCGCCTGGCCATGGGCGATCATCATTTCCAGCGTCACGCCGACGGTCGTGTCGAGGCCATAGAGCACCATGCCGACGGAATCGCCGACCAGCAGAAAGTCCACATGCGGATCGAGCAGCCGCGCAATCGGCGTCGTATAGGCCGTGAGGCTGACGATCGGGCGCTCGCCCTTCAGCGCTTCGATGTTGGCGGGGCTGAGCCGGCGCTTGGCGGTCTGAACGCTCATGTCAGGCAACCTTTGCAAATGATGCGGATTTCGGGGCGATCACGCGATTGTCGAGCAGCTTCGTCGTGCCGAAGCGGACGAAGAGCAGAAGCAGCACCGGCCGGTCGCCGATCGTTTCGATCGTCTCCAGCGTCTCGGGATCGCGCACCGCTACGACCTCGGGCTTCGCCAAGGGCTCGCTCGCCAGAAACTCGGTCACGGCCTTTTCGAGTGCGGCGACATCGCTGACGCCGGAGGCGACGAGGTGCTGCGCCTCATCCAACGCCTTCGGCACGATCGCCGCGGCACGCCGCTCTTCGGCCGTCAGGTACACGTTGCGCGACGAGCAGGCGAGCCCGTCGGCCTCGCGCACCGTCGGCACGCCGATCACGGTCACCGGCTGGGCGAGATCGTCCACCATGCGGCGGATGATCTGCAGCTGCTGGAAATCCTTCTCGCCGAAATAGGCGCGATCGGGCCCAACGATGTTGAAGAGCTTGGTGACGACGGTGGCAACACCGGCGAAATGACCGGGACGCACGGAGCCCTCGAGCTCGCTGCCAAGCGTCGGCACGTCGACGACCGTTTCCATCGGTCGCGGATACATGTCGGCAACACCGGGGGCAAAGAGATAGTTGACGCTGCCCGCTTCGAGCATCGCCTGGTCGCGGGCGAGATCGCGCGGATATTTGGAAAGATCCTCGTTGGCGCCGAACTGCAGCGGATTGACGAAGATGCTGGCGACGACGACGTCGTTTTCCTCGCGGGCCCGGCGCATCAGCTCCATATGGCCGACATGCAGGTAGCCCATGGTCGGCACGAAGCCGACCGTCTTGCCGGCGCGTCTATGCTCGGCAAGCGCTGCACGCAGCTCGGCGATGGTGGTGAAAGTCTTCATCTCCGGACCCTCCAATCCGCGCCGGCGCCCTGCCCTTTGGGATGCTGGCGCGCTGCCTTCGCAGATGGCCGCGACCTGCTCCGCGAAAAGGCATTTGCATAAAATTCGGCTGCAATCCTCTATCTTGTGCAGCGCAAAAAAACAATCGGATAGATGACAGCTTGGTGACGCTCAGCCGCGCTTGACTTCCACCGGCAGCCTGTCACGGTTGGCGATCGATGCCACCTGCAACCCACGCTGGAGAGCAAGATGAAACCCTGCCTGCGCCTTCTCGGCGTTCTCGTCCCGACGCTTGCCTTCGCCGCTGCGGCCGAAGCAAAAATCCCGCTGGTCAACGCCACCTGCCCCGGCAAGATCGAGGTCCATGCCGACGAAGGCGGCCCGATCTACATCAACGGCAAGGAAGCCAAGCTCAAGGTGTTCAACGAGAACTACTACGAAGCGCACGGCGCCGGCGTCACCATCTCGCTCAGCATCAATCCCGACGGCTCGCCGAGCGTGTCCTACACCGGCAAGGGCGGCGCCAACGGCGTGTGCACCGTGAAGTGACAATAACATCGAGCAGCGGCGCGCGCCCTTGGGGCCGCTCGCAGCCGCTAGCACCGTCGATCCTATTTGCAGCATCGAAGCAGGTCTCGCTCCGCTTGAAGACCTGTAGTTGCACCCCACATCAGCCCGGCTCAAAAAATCTTTGAGCCGGTGTCGGGATCGTCGACCGGCATTCGTCCTTAGGGCAACTCCAGGAAAAGTGCGACGCAGTTTTCCGTCTGGAGTTGCGTCAATCAAAGAGTTGGATCGCTTCGTGGTTTCGCCGAAACAACGAAGTGATCAGATCCGTAAAACACGAAATCCATTCCAAGGAGCATTTCATGCGCATGATTTTCGTAAACCTGCCGGTCAAGGATCTGAAGGCCTCGCGCGCATTCTTCGCCGCCCTCGGCTTCACCTTCAACGAGCAGTTCTCCGACGACACCGCCGCCTGCACGGTGATCTCGGACAATATTTTCGTCATGCTTCTGACCGAGCCGAAGTTCCGCGACTTCATCACCGGCGAGATCAGCGACGCCCGGAAAGGAACCGAGGTCATTACCGCCCTTTCCGCGTCCAGCCGCGCTGAATGCGACGACATGCTCGCCAAGGCGCTCGCTGCCGGCGCCAAGCCCTGGAAGCCGGCTCTCGACTACGGCTTCATGTACGGCATTTCCTTCCAGGACCTCGACGGTCACGTCTGGGAATTCATGTGGATGGACCAGGAAGCCGCCCAGCAGCAGGCCTCCTGATCTCGCGCAGTGCCCCGAACTTTGCGCCTGCCGCCAAAAGCGGCGGGCCTTTTTGTGTGATGGAATGATCGCAGTGCCTGCCAAAGCTTCCGGTCGGCGCCCGATTTGAGAAGAAAGCGACCGGTGAATCCGATAGTTGGGACGGGATACGAATGGCGAGCGACGCGCAGCTTCGCTTGCAAGCATTGAGAATGAGGAACCCCATGTCCACGAAGGTCGAAGCCAAGCATTGGTCCAAGGTCGAGCTCTTGCATGAGACAGTGCGCAACCCGAACATTCACGTGCGCGGCAGCAACAGCTACTACAGCAACGCCTGGACCGGATCCTTCGAGGAAAGTGTCGTTCGCTACCTCTATGGCGACGACTACAGCCTCAGGGCCTGGGAACCGCAATGGCCAATCGATCAACTGCTGATCGGCGACTATGTCGCGATTGGCGCCGAGGCGGTGATCCTCATGGGCGGCAACCACACCCATCGCACCGATTGGGTGAGCCTCTATCCCTTCCTCGATGTGATCGGCGAAGCCTATGTCGGCAAGGGCGACACCGTCATCGGCGACGGCGCCTGGATCGGCATGCGCGCCATGATCATGCCGGGTGTGACGCTCGGCGAAGGCGCCGTCATCGCGTCGGGTGCCATCGTGACGAAGGACGTTGCGCCCTACACCATCGTTGCGGGGAACCCTGCCCGCCCCGTGCGCCAGCGTTTCCCCGCGACCGATGTTGCGACGCTGATTGCGCTCGGCATCTACCAGTGGGAACGGTCAAAGTTCGACGCGCTGCGCCGTTTCATCTGCGCCGACGATATTGCCGCCCTGAAAGCCGCCTCCGAAGAGTACGACAGCAGGCAGGCGTAACGACGCTCTGCCGATTGCATGCAACCGGCGGGGATTACCCGCCGATCAGCGCCAGCCACTCGTCCTCGTCCATGGTCGCGACGCCGAGTTCGCGGGCCTTGTCGAGCTTGGAGCCGGCACCCGGTCCGGCAACGACGATATCGGTCTTCTTCGACACGGAACCTGCCACCTTGGCGCCGAGGCTCTCGGCCTTGGCCTTGGCTTCATCGCGCGTCATCTTTTCGAGCGAACCGGTGAAGACGACCGTCTTGCCGGCGACCGGGCTGTCGCTCGCGACCGGCGCTTCCGCTGCCTCCGGCGTCACCTCCGACAACAGCCGGGTGACGACTTCGAGGTTGCGCGGCTCCTTGTAGAACTCGACGATGGCACGGGCGACCACCTCGCCGATGCCGTCGATGCTGTTGAGTTCATTCCAGGCGTCGCCCGTAAACGTCGACGCGTCGCGCATCGCTTCGCCGAAGTGCTCGTAGGTGCCATAGGAACGCGCCAGCAGCTTTGCCGTCGTCTCGCCCACATGGCGAATGCCGAGCGCATAGATGAAACGCTGCAGCGCGATCGAACGGCGCGTATTGATGGCGTCGTAAAGCTTGCGCACGCTGACGCGGCCGAAGCCGTCGATGTTTTCGAGCTTGGTGAGCGACGACGCCTCCTGGCGTTTCTCCAGCGTGAAGATATCCGGCGCCGTGCGGATCATCAGCGTCGGGTCTTCGCTTTCGAAGAAGAACTCGATCTGCTTCGAACCGAGGCCCTCGATGTCGTAGGCGTTGCGCGAGACGAAGTGCTTCAGGTGCTCGACGGCCTGCGCGCGGCAGACGAAACCGCCGGTGCAGCGGCGCACCGCATCTACCTTGCCGGTCTTCTCGTTGATGTCGCGCACCGCACGGCTGCCGCAGACCGGGCATGTGGTCGGGAAGCGATAGGGCTCGCTCCCCTCCTTGCGCTCGTCCATGACCACGTCGACGATCTGTGGAATGACGTCGCCGGCGCGCTGGACGATCACCATGTCGCCGATGCGGATGTCGCGGCCCTCGCGGATCGCCTCGCCCGAATTGCCGAGACCCTTGATGTAATCCTCGTTGTGCAGCGTCGCATTGGTGACGACGACGCCACCGACTGTGATCGGCTCAAGGCGTGCCACCGGCGTCAGCGCGCCGGTGCGGCCCACCTGGATGTCGATCGCCGTCAGCCGGGTGAAGGCTTGCTCGGCAGGAAACTTGTGCGCGGTTGCCCAGCGCGGCGAGCGCGAACGGAAGCCGAGGCGGGCCTGCAGGTCGAGCCGGTCGACCTTGTAGACGACGCCGTCGATATCGTAGTCGAGATCCGGCCGTTCGCGCTCGATGTGGTGGTAATGCTCCAGCAGCGCGTCGGCCGAGGAGAGCCGCTGCATCAGCGGGTTGACCGGGAAGCCCCAGCTCTTGAACACCTCGACCATGCCCATCTGCGTGTCGGCGGGCATTTCCGAGATCTCGCCCCAGGCATAGGCAAAGAAACGCAGCTTGCGGCTCGCCGTCACCTTGGCGTCGAGCTGGCGCAGCGAGCCCGAAGCGGTGTTGCGCGGGTTGACATAGAGCGGCTTGCCGAGCGCCGCCATCTCGGCGTTGAGCGCGGCAAAGTCCGATTTCGCCATATAGATTTCGCCGCGTACCTCGACGACATCGGGCGCACCTGCCGGCAGCGTCTGCGGGATCATGCCGATGGTGCGGATATTGGCGGTGACGTTTTCGCCAGTCGTACCGTCGCCGCGGGTCGCGGCCGTCACCAGCCGGCGGTTCTCATAGCGCAGCGACATGGAGAGCCCGTCGATCTTTGGCTCGGCGGTAAAGGCGATGGAGTTGTCCGGCAGTTGGCCGAGGAAACGATAGACCGAGGCGACGAAATCGCGCGCGTCCTCGTCGGAAAACGTGTTGTCGAGCGACAGCATCGGCCGGGCGTGCACGACGGGCTGGAAGGTGACGGAGGGTGCAGCACCCACCTTCTTCGAGGGGCTGTCTTCGCGGATGAGCGCCGGAAAGCGCTGCTCGATCGCGTCGTTGCGCCGCTTCAGCGCGTCATAGTCCGCATCCGAAATCTCCGGCGCGTCCTGGCCATGATAAAGCGCGTCATGGCGCGCAAGCTCGGCCGCGAGAAAGGCAAGCTCTTCGGCCGCTTCCGTTTCGTTGAGATTCTCGACGGGTTTCAATTCTTGGGACATGCGCGACGACTCCGGATTCGAAGTCGTTTTGTAGAGCAACTGATGGGAAAGAAAAGACCGTCCGGCGCCGTCGGCTCACGCGCCAGTGGCATTGACGGCCCCCGGCGCGAGCCCGGCAAGCGACCTGACATCCAGTTCGCACCAGCGTTCATAGCGCCTCTGATAACGGCAGCGGATGGCCTCGAGATCCTTTTTCTGGACACCACGCTTGCAGTAGATCCATTTGCCTTCCGCCTGGCCACGCATCACCCGGCTCACCGGCTGCAGGCCGAACATCTTCAGGATCGCGGCCCCGCCCTTGTCCCAGCCGATGCTGTAGATGTCGATGCCGTCGGGCGGGAACGTGTGGTGTTCGAGGATCGCCGAAACCGTCGCCCAGACGAGAATGCCGTTCTGCCTGCGGCGCTCGGCGCGCATGGAATCGAGCAGGAAGCTCATATTGAGGATGGTCGCGAGATAGACGACCTTCGCCTTTCGCGCCTGCGGATGGGCAAGCAGCCCGCTCGCCAGCAGGTTGCCAAAGGCATAGTGCCCCTGCAGGAACAGTTTGAAGTGGTTCTTCTCGAAGGCGTAGTAGTCGATGAAGCCGAAGATGTTGCCGTCGAGGTCCTGCAGGCAGATCAGGCTGTAGGGGTCGGAATGGAACGCTCTCATATCCTCTTCGGGATCGATCGCGCCGCTGCGAAACACATCCTGTGCCTTGCGGACCACCTCATAGGCAACCGCCGTCGGCGCCGGGACGCGGACAAGATAGGAACGGTCCCCGTGCGCACAGGGCGCCACAAGCGCCAATGGCGTGACTTCGTCCGCGTTCGGCGGCTGAGGATCGGCCTCCTCCTCCGCCAGCCCGACCTGCGAGGCGTGTCGCAGCCTTGCGACGAGAGTTGCTGCAGTCACGGCGATCGCAACGCACGCGAACACCCCGAAGCCGCCCAGTTCCTGGTTCGCTTCCTTTATCGTCAGGATAAGGCCGGCATAGGCGAGCGCGATGAGCAGGATCAGTTCCGGATGCGCACGCATCTGCGCAAACCGGATCTCCAGTCTATGCTCGAGTTTCTCCCACATGCCCGAAGTGCCCCAACCGCAGAGGAAATAGAACACGGGTGCAGCGGCGCAACAATTCAACCAAAAGGCTAGGAAGCCCAAGGCCGTGGGTTCAGATGAACACTCTGAGGACATCGCATCCCTCAGCCGCCGATGTTCCACTTGGCGCCAGGATGATCTAGCCGTTGCCGGAAAGCAGGCGAGCGGCAGCCGCCCTCGCCTCTTCGGTGATCGAGGCGCCGGCAAGCATGCGGGCGATTTCCTCGGTGCGCGCCTTGTCGTCCATGCGGGCGACACGGGTGGAAATCATCTCGGCCTTTTCGGTCGAAGGACCCTTGGAGATCAGAAGATGCGTTGCCGCACGGGCTGCGACCTGCGGCGCGTGGGTGACGGAGAGCACCTGCACCGTTGCCGAGAGCCGCTTCAGCCGCTGGCCGATGGCATCGGCCACCGCACCGCCGACACCGGTGTCGATTTCATCAAAGACGAGCGTCGGCGCCGAGCCGCGATCGGCAAGCGCCACCTTCAGCGCCAGCAGGAAGCGCGAAAGTTCGCCGCCGGAAGCCACCTTCATGATCGGGCCCGGCCGCGTGCCGGGGTTGGTCTGGACGTGGAACTCGACGAGGTCGATACCGTCGACCGTCGGCAGCGACGGATCGCTTTGCACCTCGACCATGAAGCGTGCCCGCTCGAGCTTCAACGCCGGCAGTTCGGCCATGACAGCGTCGGAAAGCGCGGTCGCGGTATGGCGACGCTTTTCGGAGAGCGAGCGCGCCGAAGCGTCGAACGCTACCCGCGCCACGCCGACTTGTGCATCGAGCTGCTTCAGCTTTTCCTCGCCGGCATCGAGATCGGCGAGATCGGAAATCATGCGAACGGCGAGTGCCGGCAGTTCCGTGACCGGAACCGAATATTTGCGGCTGGCGGCGCGCAGCGCGAACAGCCGCTCCTCCACCCGCTCCAGCTCCTTCGGATCGAACTCCGTGTTGCGCAACGCCCGCTCGACCGACATCTGCGCGTCCGAAAGCTGGTTGAGCGCACCGTCGAGCAACTCGACCGTTTCTTCGAGCAGGCCCGGCGCCTCCTGGCTCTTGCGCTCGAGACGGCGCACGAGCGAGGCGATCAGCGGAACCGGCGAAGCGTTGCCGTTCAGAAACTCCGAGGCCTCGTTGATGTCGCCGGCGATGCGCTCGGCCTTCATCATCCGCGCCCGGTTCTCGGCAAGCTCGTCCTCTTCGCCGTCGCGGGGGCTGAGCTTCTCCAGTTCTTCGACCGAAGACCGAAGATAGTCCGCCTCGCGCGCGGCCGCCTCGACCCGCTCGCGGTGCTTCTTCAGGCCGCGCTCGGCATCCTTCCAGGCGCGATAGAGTTCGCTCACATGCGCCGCTTCTTCGGCGGTGCCACCGAAGGCGTCGAGAAGCGTGCGGTGCGCATCGATATCGACGAGCGCGCGGTCGTCGTGCTGTCCGTGAATTTCGACCAGCGTCTGGCCAAGCTGGCGCATCAGCTGGACGCTGATCGGCTGGTCGTTGACATAGGCCTTGGTGCGGCCGTCGGCCGACTGCACGCGACGAAAGATCAGGTCGCCGTCGTCGTCGATGCCGTTTTCCCTGAGCATCAGCCGCGCCGAATGCCCCATCGGCACGTCGAAGACCGCCGTCACCTGCCCCTTGTCGGAACCGTGGCGAACGAGCGAGCCATCGCCGCGCCCGCCAAGGGCGAGCGACAGGCTGTCGAGAAGGATGGACTTGCCGGCCCCGGTTTCACCGGTCAGCACCGAGAGCCCGGCGTCGAAATTGAGATCGAGCCGTTCAATCAGGACGATATCGCGGATCGAAAGCTGGGCAAGCATCCGGGGTTATATCTTCCTTGAAGGGCGCCGATAGATATCAGGCGCCGACGAGTTTCTTGGCGGCGCGCGAAATCCAGGAGTTGCCGCTTTCACGCGGCTCAAGGCCACCCGACTGCAGCAGCTTGAAGCTATCGTTGTACCACTGGCTGTCCGGGTAGTTGTGACCGAGAACGGCGGCAGCGGTCTGCGCCTCCTGGGTCACGCCCATCGCGAAATAGGCTTCCGTCAGGCGCGCCAGCGCTTCTTCAACCTGGTTGGTGTTCGGATACTGCTCGACGACGACGCGGAAACGCGACACGGCGGCAAGGTATTCCTTGCGCTCGAGATAGTAGCGGCCGACCTGCATCTCCTTGCCGGCCAGCTGGTCGCGGGCAAAGCGGATCTTCGACTTGGCGTCGTCGACATATTCGGAGTCCGGGTAGCGGTCTACGACCGCCTGCATGGCTTCGATCGCCTTGAAGGCCGGCTTCTGGTCCTGCGTCACCGCCGGGATCTGCTTGGTATAGGCGAGACCCTGGATGTACTGCGCATAGGCCGCGTCTTCCGACTGCGGATAAAGATTGAGGTAGCGGCCGGTGGCGTTGATTGCCTCCTGGTACTGACCGTTACGGTAAGAAACGAAGGCGTTCATGACCAGCGCCTTGCGGGCATATTCCGAGAACGGATGCTGGCGGTCGAGCGCTTCGAACTTGCGCGCCGCCTCCGTCGTCTTGCCGGCATTGAGGTTGGCGAGGCCCTGATTGTAGAGCACTTCCGGCGGATCGGTTTCGGCCGTCAGCTTGGTGATGTCGATATCGGGATCGTTCTGGCAGGCGGTAATCAGGGCGCTGCCGGCAACGGCCGCGACAATGACGGCGGCGACGCGCGCTGACTTTTTCAAATCCACAGAAACTGCAAGAACCATCGGATATTCCCGTTCCATTCTGCGGGCATGGACCCCGCCAGACATGCGCTTTTAGAGCAAGTTACCTTGAGACCGCAACGTCATGATCGGTGATTCATGCAAATTTGTGGCAGCTCTATCATGAAAATGCCGGCCTTTCGGCCGGCGACTGGAGGAGATGATGACTTTTCTTGTTATGCGGACCAGGGCGCGAAGCCCGGAGCTGCCACTGCAACCATATCGCGCGCGCGGGTACGCTGGCGCGGGGTTGCCGTTTCGACGACTTCGTAGGCCGTCGGGTCGCTGAGAAGTGCCTTCAGCGCGTTGGCGTTCATCTTGTGGCCGCCGCGGTACGAGCGGTAGCAGCCGATGAACGGCGCGCCGGCGAGCGAGAGGTCGCCAACCGCATCGAGCGTCTTGTGGCGCACGAATTCGTCGGTGTAGCGCAGGCCCTCGACGTTGATCACCGTGTTGTCGTCGGAAATGACGACGGAGTTTTCGAGCGAGGAGCCGAGCGCAAAACCAGCCGCCCAGAGGCGTTCGACATCGCGCATGAAGCCGAAGGTGCGGGCACGCGACAGCTCGCGCTTGAAGACCGAAGGCGTCATGTCGCCCTTCCAGGCCTGGCGGCCGATCAGCGGGCAATCGAAATCGATCTCGACCTCGAAGCGCATGCCGTCATAGGGCGTGAACTCCGACCAGGAGGCACCCGATTCGATGCGCACCGGCTTGACGATGCGGATGTAGCGACGCTTGACCGCAAGGGCGCGAACGCCCACCTGCTCGATCGCGTCGATGAAGGGTTCGGAGCTGCCGTCCATGATCGGCATTTCGGCGCCGTGCACTTCGACCGTGAGGTTGTCGAGGCCGAGCGCGTAGATCGCCGCCATCACATGCTCGATCGTGGCGATCGAAGTCGCCGGCGACATCCCGAGAACGGTGCAGAGATCGGTGTTGCCGACCTGCGAGGAAACCGCCTTGTATTCGCTGACCCGGCCGTTGGAGAGAACGCGCTGGAAAACGATGCCCGCATCGGCTTCGGCCGGATGGAAGGTGATCGACACTTCCGCACCGGAATGAACGCCAATTCCCTTGAGCGTTACCGGGCTTGCAATCGTCGTCTGAAACCCGAGCAATTCGATTCCCATTCTCGTCACTTTCAATACCTGTGGCCAATGGCCAAAACCTGCTGGTGGACGCAACGATCTTCAGGGCACAAGAAAGATGCCCGAGAGTCCCGGCTCAACGACCGGTCCTCTGCGTTTCGAACAGACAGCGCTTGATCGAATCGCATGCGTCCCCAATTCCGAGTCTGAAAATAGGAGTTTGGAGGCACCATTCCAAATCACTGTTCGTTTCGCTTTGTTACGCATTTGCGACGGTCCGTAACATCGAATCAAACACCTGAAATAATGAACAAAATGCAAAAATGCCCGGGCAGTTGCCCGGGCATTCGGCAAGGTGAAGGAACGGGCCTTCCAATCAGTTCGATTGACGGCGCAGGAACGCCGGGATTTCGAGCTGATCATCTTCTTGCGGGCGCGCCTGCGGCGAAGCGCGACCGTGATCGTCAAGCTGGCCGCGGCGCGGCGCATAGAGGCTCGCTTCCGGCGAGAGCGGCCGGCGCTGCTGGGAAGCAGCGGTCGGGGCGGAAGCCGTCATGTCGGCGGCTGCCGGGGTCTGTTCGCGGTCACGCAGGCCGAGCGAGCTGGTGATGCGGTTGAGCAGACCCATCGGGCCGCGCTCTTCCTGCATCGGGGCAGCCGGCTGTGCGCGGCGGTCCATCTCTGCCTTTACGACCGGCGGAAAGTCTTCGACCTTCGGCATGCGAACCTGTTCCGGCTGCTGGCGCATGACCGGAGCGACGGGCTCCTGGCGCATGATCGGCTGCGGCTGGGGCTGAACCGGCTGCATCTGCGGCTGCGGCTGGCGCATGACCGGAGCGGCCTCTACCGGTGCAGCACCGGCGAAGAGCTTGCTCTGGGGACGAAAGCTGTCGTCGTGCATCGCCTGCTGAACCGGGGCCTGGGCCTGCACCTGGGCAGCCCGGGTCGCGATGTCGAGCTCGCGCTCCATTTCGGCTTCGCGGATGGCGGCTGCGATCTGGTCGGCGGTTGCCTGCTGCTGCATCGGCTGCTGAACCGGCTGGGCGACCGGCTGCTGCATCACCGGCTGGTGAACCGGGGCCGGCTGGTGCTGGGCAACCGGCTGCGGCTGCTGGGCCGGAACGGCGGCGGACGGGCGGACGACCGGCTTTGCTGCTACCGGACGAAAGTCGGCGGAACGACCCGCCACCTCCGCGGCCGTGCGGTCGATGCCGGTGGCAACGACCGAGACGCGGATGAGGCCTTCGAGGTCTTCGTCGAACGTCGCGCCGAGGATGATGTTGGCATCCGGGTCGACTTCTTCGCGAATACGGGTAGCCGCTTCGTCGAGTTCGAACAGGGTGAGGTCGCGGCCGCCGGTGATCGAGATCAGGAGGCCCTGGGCGCCCTTCATCGAGGTTTCGTCGAGCAGCGGGTTGGCGATCGCGGCTTCGGCGGCGGCCAGTGCGCGGCCTTCGCCCGAAGCTTCGCCGGTGCCCATCATGGCGCGGCCCATTTCGCGCATCACCGAGCGGACGTCGGCGAAGTCGAGGTTGATGAGGCCTTCCTTGACCATGAGGTCGGTGATGCAGGCAACGCCCGAATAGAGAACCTGGTCGGCCATAGCAAACGCGTCCGCAAAGGTCGTGCGGTCGTTGGCGATGCGGAAGAGGTTCTGGTTCGGGATGACGATCAGGGTGTCGACCGACTTCTGCAGTTCGGCGATGCCCTGGTCGGCGAGCCGCATGCGGCGCGCGCCTTCGAAATGGAACGGCTTGGTGACGACGCCGACCGTCAGGATGCCCTTGTTGCGGGCGGCCTGTGCGACGATCGGGGCTGCACCGGTGCCGGTGCCGCCGCCCATGCCGGCGGTGACGAAGCACATGTGGGTGCCGTTGAGGTGATCGATGATCTCATCGATGCACTCTTCGGCGGCCGCGCGGCCGACTTCCGGCTGCGAACCGGCGCCGAGACCTTCGGTGACGGCGACGCCCATCTGGATGATGCGCTCGGCCTTGGTCATGGTGAGTGCCTGGGCATCCGTGTTGGCGACGACGAAATCGACGCCCTGGAGGCCTGCGGTGATCATGTTGTTGACAGCATTGCCGCCGCCGCCACCTACACCAAAGACGGTGATGCGGGGCTTCAGCTCCGTGATATCCGGCTTCTGCAAGTTGATAGTCATAGTCCCGTTCCTTCTGGTTTCTGGCCGCCTTGCCGAGCCGGCCAAATCTTTCAAAGTCCTAGTTTGTCTTCACCCGGCCCCGTCCCTGTCGGAGCCGGCCGTCACTCAAAAGCTCTCTTTCAGCCACTGGCCCATGCGGGCGATGCGGCCGTTGCCGGCGCCGAGCGCCGAGAACATGCCGCCGTGGGAGGCATGGGTCTCGAGGTCGGCGACCTGCGGATAGATCATCAGGCCGACCGCCGTGGAGAAGGCCGGGCCCTTGGCAGCGGCCGGCAGCCCGGAAACTCCGAGCGGACGGCCAATGCGAACATTGCGGGCGAGGATGCGGCGAGCCGCTTCCGGCAGGCCGGTCAGCTGGCTGGCGCCGCCCGTCAGAACGATTCGCTTGCCGACGATCGGGCTGAAGCCCGAGCGCTGGATGCGATCGCGGATGAGTTCCAGCGTCTCTTCGATGCGGGCGCGCACGATGCGCGACACAAGTGCGCGCGGCACATGCGTCGGCTGATCGCGGTCGTCCTCGCCGATCGGCGGCACCGATACGATGTCGCGTTCGTCGGCGCTGTTGGGCAGAGCCGACCCGTGCACGACCTTCAGCCGTTCGGCATCCTCGATGCGGGTCGAAAGACCGCGCGCCAGATCCGTCGTCACGTGATGGCCGCCGAGGCTGACAGCGTCAGCGTGAACCAGCTTGCCTTCGGCAAAGACCGAGATCGTCGTCGTGCCGCCACCCATGTCGATCGCCGCACAGCCGAGCTCAACCTCGTCGTCGACGAGAGCGGCAAGACCGCTGGCATAGGGGGTCGCCACCATGCCCTCGACCGAAAGGTGGGCGCGATTGACGCAGAGTTCGAGGTTCTTGAGCGCTGCCCGTTCGGCCGTCAGCACATGCATGTCGACGCCGAGAACGTCGCCGAACATGGCGAGCGGATCGCGGATGCCGCGCTCGCCGTCGAGCGAGAAGCCCGTCGGCAGCGAGTGCAGGATGGCGCGGTCGGAGCGCAGCGACTGCTGGCCGGCGGCGGAGAGAACCTTGCGCAGATCATTGGCGTCGACTTCCTGGCCGCCGAGATCGATCGTCGCGGTATAGACGTCGCTCTGCAGCCGGCCGGCCGAAACGTTGACAATCAGGCTGTCTATGGTGAGGCCGGCCATGCGCTCGGCCGCATCGACGGCGAGCCGGACGACGCTCTCGACCGCATCGAGGTCGGCGACGACGCCGTTCTTGACGCCGCGGGACTTCTGGTGGCCGATGCCGATGATTTCGACGCTATGCGTACGGTTGGGCAGGATCTGGCTTTCGGCGCGCGGCGTCAGCCGGCCGATCATGCAGACCACCTTGGTCGAACCGATATCCAGCACCGAGACGACATGAGACCGCTTCGAGGAAAGCGGCTTCAGGCGCGGCAGGCCAAAGCTGGAGGAACCGAATAGACTCATATGCGGCCTTCTTTCTTCTTTTCGGTCTCCTGCGCCTTCAGCATCTTGTCCCTCGCCTTCAAGGCAACTTCGCGCCGGGTCACTGCGTCCGGCGTCAACTGAACTGTTGTTCTGTCTTCGAGCCTCAGATCCACGGCAGCGATATCGCGCTCGAGGAGCTGGTGCTGGCTTTCCATGTCGGAGAGCACCTTCATCGCCCGGGCGACGTCGTGCTCCGGCAGCTTGACGACGATGCCGTTGTCGAGGCGCAGGTCCCAGCGGCGGCCGGCCACGCGCACGAAGGCCTTCACGCGCGAGCGGATCTCCGGCCAGCGGGAGAACTCGTCGTAGAAATCGGCAGCCGCCGTTTCGGCGTCACGGCCGACGAAGAGCGGCAGAGCGGCAAACTTGTTGTCGCGCAAGGGCGCGATCACGCTGCCGCTGCGCTCGATCAGCGAAAGGTCCGATCCGTGCTGCCAGATGCCGAAGGCCTTGCGCTCGGTGAGGCTAACCTCGATCGTGCCGGGATAGATCTTGCGAACGGTGACGCCCTGCACCCAGGGCATTTCCGCAATCAGCTTGCGCGCTTCGGCGATATCGAGCGCCACCAGCGACGTCGTGCCGTCGAGGCCGAGCTGCTGGAGAATGTCGATTTCCGAGGTCTGGTCGTTGCCGGAAACCTTGACGTCTTCGATCGCGAAGCCTGCGGCCGTGGTCGAGGCCTGCGCGAAATTCTGCGTATGGCCGCCGAGCGACATGCCGTAAAAGCCGGTGGCGGCGAAAAAGGCGATCGCCGACAGCGTGCCGGTATAGGCGGGAAAGCGGATGCGGCCAGCGCCGAGGCTGACGAAGAAGCGCACGACGCGACGAAGCGGACGCGGCAGTACGCGCGCGCCATCCACATCGACGGCGGCGGCGCCATCGAGGTGACGAACCCTCTTGCCCCTTTTGCCCCTCAACGCAAACACGACGCGTCCTCCACCATCCAACTCAAAAACTCACCGAAGCTGTAGCCGGCATGCGCGGCCATCTCGGGCACCAGGGAGGTCGGTGTCATGCCGGGCTGGGTGTTGATCTCCAGCCAGATCAGCTCGCCCTCGGCGGAGGAACTGTCATCGAAACGAAAGTCGGATCGGCTGACGCCCCGGCAACCGATTGCCTGATGCGCCTTCAGAGCGAGTGTTTGTATTTTTTGGTAAATATTTGGTGAAATCTGTGCCGGAATGACGTGACGCGAACCACCTTTTACGTATTTGGAATCATAATCGTAGAAGGCATGGCCCTGCGGGATGATTTCGGTGACGCCGAGCGCCTTGTCGCCCATGACACCACAGGTCAGTTCGCGGCCGGCGACATAACGCTCGACCATGATTCGGTCGCCGTAACGCCATTCGCTCGACGTCACCACCTGCGGCGGATGCGACTGATCTTCCTGGACGATGACGACACCGAAGCTGGAGCCTTCGGAAACCGGCTTGACCACGTAAGGCGGCTTCATCGGGTGCTTCGGACCAAAGGCATGGCGATCCATGACCTGCGCATCGGCAACTGGAATACCCGAAGCAGCCGCAACGTGCTTGGCCTGCGCCTTGTCCATGGCGAGCGCCGAGGCAAGTACGCCGGAATGGGTGTAGGGGATCTCAAGATATTCGAGGATGCCCTGGATCGTGCCGTCCTCGCCGAACGGTCCATGAAGGGCGTTGAAGGCAACGTCGGGTCGCAGCGCGGCCAGCGTCTCTGCGACATTGCGATCGACGTCGATCCGGGTGACGCGATAGCCGGCAGCCTCCAGGGCATCCGCACAGGCAGCCCCGGACGACAGGCTAACCGGTCGCTCCGAAGAAAATCCGCCCATCAGGACAGCCACATGCTTGCCGTTCATTCAAACCCCCAGACAATACGCCACTATCGCAAGGCTTCCTTGCGTCTGGCTGGCTCCCGCCCTCGCGAGTCAGCTGCGCCATTGGGGTCACTAGAACGTCATTAAGGTTAACGAACCGTTTACTTTCGTTAACCCCGGTCAGGAAATGAAACGCCGGCTGCAGGCGCAAGCGCATGTGGAACAAGGCATTTTAGCGAGAGATCAAAGGGTTGCGGAGTAATCTTGAATCTAATGCATAAACAGAAGAAAAAATGAAAAAACCCGCCGCAGCCAGGGCGGCGGGTCTATGCCTGACGGCATCCGAATTGGATCAGTCGTCATCACCGACGATCTTCCAGACGATGCCGGCGATCGCCGCGCCGACGATCGGCGCCACCCAGAACAGCCACAATTGCGCGACCGCCCAATCGCCGACGAAGAGCGCCTGCCCCGTCGAGCGGGCCGGATTGACCGACGTGTTCGTCACCGGAATCGAGACCAGATGGATCAGTGTCAGCGCCAGGCCGATGGCGATCGGCGCAAAGCCCGCGGGCACTCGGCCATGGGTGGAGCCGAGAATGATGAACAGGAAGAAGGCGGTCAGCACCACCTCGGCAACCAGCGCCGCCGTCAGCGAGTAGCCGCCCGGCGAATGCGCGCCGTAACCGTTGGCAGCGAAGCCACCGAGCTGGAAATCCCCCTTGCCGCTGGCGATCAGATAGATAACCGCCGCCGCGGCGATGGCACCCAGCACCTGGGCGATGACATAGCCGACAAGTTTGTGCGCCGGGAACTTGCCCGCAACCAGCAACCCCACCGAGACGGCCGGATTGAAATGCCCGCCGGAAATGCCGCCGACCGCATAGGCCATGGTCAGCACCGTCAGGCCAAAAGCAAAGGAGACGCCGAGATAGCCAATACCGACCTCAGGCAGGGCAGCCGCCAGCACGGCGCTGCCGCAACCGCCGAAAACGAGCCAGAATGTACCGAGAAATTCCGCAGAAAGCCTTTTGAACATGCATTCGCTCCTGAAAAACGAAGCCGATCGCTTCGCCGTCGAGAGTTTGCCACAATTTGATTCTCGTCAATCCGGGTTGTCCCGCCAAGCGAAGCTCCCGCAAAACGTGAAAATCTGCCTACGGCAAAGCAGTTGAGGCGCAAGCGAAAAGGCCGTCCCGCGCCGCGGCCCCAGAGCGGAGCGCCGACAGAATAATGATGCGCATGACGTCGATATCGTTCGCACTTCTTACGATATCAGGGTTTCGTCATGTCGAAACTTGCGTTAAGACGCCCGCACCCGCCTCCCAAGACGGTCTTACATCCATAGGAACAATGATAATGACAGACGCGACAACCTCCCTGTCGCCGAAGGACAATGCGTCAAAGCACGCGGCAGTGAACTCCCCTGCCCGGGTGCTGTTCGCAAGCCTCGTCGGCACGACCATCGAATTCTTCGACTTCTACGTTTACGCCACCGCCGCCGTTCTGGTGTTCCCGCACCTGTTCTTCCCGGGCTCGGACCCGACCTCGGCAATGCTGCAATCCTTCGCGACCTTCTCGATCGCTTTTTTCGCCCGCCCCTTCGGCGCCGTGATCTTCGGCCATTTCGGCGACAAGGTCGGCCGCAAGGCGACGCTGGTGGCGGCGCTGATGACCATGGGCATCTCCACGGTCGTCATCGGCCTTCTGCCGACCTATGCCACGATCGGCGTCGCAGCTCCGCTGCTGCTCGCGCTTTGCCGTTTCGGCCAGGGTCTCGGCCTTGGCGGTGAATGGGGCGGCGCAGTGCTGCTTGCCACCGAGAATGCGCCTGAGGGCAAGCGCAGCTGGTACGCCATGTTCCCGCAGCTCGGCGCGCCGATCGGCTTCATCCTGTCGGCCGGCACCTTCCTGATCCTCGGCGAAGTGATGAGCAACGAAGCCTTCCTCGCCTGGGGCTGGCGCGTGCCGTTCATCGCCAGCATCCTGCTCGTCGCCGTCGGCCTTTATGTCCGCCTGAAGATCACCGAAACGCCAGAGTTCCAGAAGGCCGTCGACAAGCACGAGCGCGTGCAGGTGCCGATCGCCGAGATCTTCCGTTTCCACAAGCGCAGCCTGGTGCTCGGCACTTTCGTGGCGCTTGCGACCTTCGTGCTGTTCTACCTGATGACCGTCTTCTCGCTCTCCTGGGGCACGGCGAAGCTCGGCTATTCGCGTGAGCAGTTCCTGGTCGTGCAGATGACCGGCGTCGTCTTCTTCGGCCTGATGATCCCGGTTGCCGGTATCCTCTCGGACCGCTACGGCCGTCGCCTGATCTTGATCATCACCACCATCGGCATCGGCGTCTTCGGCCTGTTCATGGCCCCGCTTCTTGCCGGCGGCCTTGGCGGCGCCTTCCTGTTCTCGATCATCGGCCTCGGCCTCATGGGCCTCACCTACGGCCCGATCGGCGCAGCGCTGGCAGCCCCCTTCCCGACCTCGGTGCGCTACACCGGCGCGTCCATGACCTTCAACCTCGCCGGCATCTTCGGCGCGTCGCTGGCGCCGTACATCGCCACCTGGCTCGCCACCAACTACAGCCTCGATTACGTCGGCTACTACCTGCTGGCCGCCGCCGCCATCACGCTTCTGTGCCTGGTGCTGTCGACGGAAGACGAGGTTTCGGCCTGATCACGACTGGCCCCGCCTAGCGCGGCCGATCACAACCAAGAAGGGCCGCAGCGGCAACGCTGCGGCCCTTTCGTTTGGCGCCCTCTGTTCGCGAAGCCTCCGAAGCCAATCCGATGACGATCGCAGCACGCGGCGGGCCAGCGCCAGCAAAGCGCTGGCTGCTCGACTCACTGCTGCTCCATGAGGTCCGGATCGTCGGCGCAGTCGCCGGTCATGGCGCAGCTAGAGCCGACCTGCCGCGTGGACTTGGGAAGACGCGCAATCAACTCGCAGCGATGCATCGATTCCGCGAAAATATTGTCGACCTCCGTGCCGTCGATCATGACAACGCCGTTTCGGATGGCTGGGTGAGTGCCGTTCGCGATCTTCATCGCGACGATGCGGATGGCAGCGTTGGCGTAGTGGCATGGCCCCATTGAGAGTGCGATCTGCTGCCAACCGGGCGTCGCGTTCGCTTGCTCCGGCTGCTCATAGAACTTTGCCAGAATGTCGAGGAAATCGCCGTCTTTCATCCGGATCTGTTCGGCCAGCTTCGCAAGCTCGATCTGGTCGCCTGATTTTACGAGATCGGCAACCCTGGCTTCGAGACGCTGGGCGTCAGCACCGTCACCGAGCGAGGCGACGGCAGCTTGCAGACGCACCTCATCCATAGCCTTGACGGGCGCAAAGAACGCAAGATTGGCCAATAGGGCTGAAACGGCGAGCAACCTCGCATACGACAGTCTTTGCAAGCAACGCACTCGAGCTTCTCCTCGACCGTGATTGAGTAGGGACCCCGGCATTCTGCAAAGGCGCTGGCAGCCGCTTGCCGCCCGCCGGAAAAACAAGAGGCCGCAGCGCTTCCGCCACGGCCTTTCAGATCACGTCTCGCAACCGAGCCTTACGCGATGCCGCGGCCGAGGAACTCCTTGATCTCGTAGCCCGGCATGAAGTTGCCGATGCGCTTGATCTCCCATTCGAGCCGGACGCCGGAATGTTCGAGCACGCGCTGGCGCACGGTTTCACCGAGATATTCGAGCTCGTAGCCGGTCGCCTGGCCGGTGTTGATCATGAAGTTGCAGTGCAGCGGCGACATCTGCGCGCTGCCGATCATCATGCCGCGGCAGCCAGCCTCGTCGATCAGCTTCCAGGCCGAGTGGCCCTCCGGGTTCTTGAAGGTCGAGCCACCGGTCTTTTCGCGGATCGGCTGCACCGTTTCGCGATGCTGGCGCACGGCATCCATGTCGGTGCGGATCTTGTTCTTGTCCTCGGCGTAGCCTTCGAACACCGCGTGGGTGAAGATGAGGCCCTTCGCCGCCGCCGAATGGCGGTAGGCATAGCCCATGTCGGCATTCGACAGCACATGCTGGTTGCCCTGACGGTCGACCGCGTGCACCTCGACGACCCGTTCGCGGGTCTCGGCACCATTGGCGCCGGCGTTCATGCGCAGCGCGCCGCCGAGCGAGCCGGGAATGCCGTAGTAGAAGTAGAAGCCGCCAATGCCGTGATCGAGCGCCATGGCGGCGATGTTCTTGTCCGGGCAGATCGCGCCGGCCTTGATGCGGTTTTCGCCGACCAGTTCCAGATCGCCAAAACCCTTGGCCGACAGCCGGATGACGACACCGGGAATGCCGCCGTCGCGCACCAGCAGGTTCGAGCCGACGCCGACAACCGTGACCGGCACTTCAGCCGGGACCAGCTTCAGGAAGGTGATGAGATCGTCGGTGTCGTGCGGCTGGAACATCAACTCGGCAAGACCGCCGGCGCGGAACCAGGTGACACGATCCATCGGCGCATCCGGCGTGATACGGCCGCGCACAGCGCTTACGCCGCTTCCGAGCGATTCCAGTAGTTTCTGACCGTTGACCTGTTTCATGCTCAATTTCCTGAAATATCCGCGAGTTCCTTAGGCAGGGCAGCCGCCCAGTAGGTGATGCTGCCAGCCCCCAAGAGAACCACAAAATCGCCGGGCTGTGCAATCTTGCTGACAACCGGCGCGATTGCCTCCGGACCGGAGACGTAACGGGCGTCGCGATGGCCACCCGCCTTGATGCGATCGACCAGTTCCTCGGCCGTTGCGCCCGGAATGAGGTCTTCGCCGGCCGCATAGACAGGCGCGATCAGGATCGTGTCGGCATCGTTGAAGCAGGCCGAGAAATCTTCAAACAGGCTCGAAAGGCGCGAGTAGCGGTGCGGCTGGTGCACGGCGATGATTCGGCCCTGGCAGGCCTCGCGTGCGGCGCGCAACACCGCCTTGATCTCGACCGGATGGTGGCCGTAGTCGTCATAGACGCGCACGCCGTTCGTCTCGCCGGTCAGCGTGAAACGGCGCTTGACGCCGCTGAAGGAGGCAAGCCCCTTGGCGATCGCTTCCGGGCTGACGCCGAGGCGCTGCGCAACGGCGATCGCCGCGGTCGCATTGGACACGTTGTGGCGGCCGGGCATCGGCAGGCGCAGGTCCTTCATCGGGATCACCTGGCCGGTGCGCCGGCGGCGGATCTCGATGTCGAAGACGGAGGTGGCGCCGTCCATGCGGATGTTGTGGAAGCGCACGTCGGCCTGCGGGTTCTCGCCGTAGGTCACGACCTTGCGGTCCTCGATCTTGCCGACCATGGTCTGCACTTCCGGATGGTCGAGGCAGAGCACGCCGAAACCGTAGAAGGGCACGTTCTCGACGAACTGGCGGAACGCGGCGCGCACGGCATCGAAATTGCCGTAGTGGTCGAGATGTTCCGGGTCGATATTGGTGACGATGGCAACATCGGCCGGCAGCTTCAGGAAGGTGCCGTCGGATTCGTCGGCCTCAACCACCATCCACTCGCCCTCGCCCATGCGGGCGTTGGTGCCATAGGCATTGATGATGCCGCCGTTGATGACGGTCGGGTCGAGCCCGCCGGCCTCGAGCAGCGCTGCGACCATCGAGGTCGTGGTCGTCTTGCCATGCGTGCCGCCGATCGCGATCGCATTGCGGAAGCGCATGAGCTCGGCCAGCATCTCGGCGCGGCGCACGACGGGAAGGAACTTCTCGCGCGCGGCGATCAGTTCCGGATTGTTCTTCTTGATCGCGGTCGAAACGACGATCACCTCGGCTTCGCCGAGGTTTTCCGCCTTGTGGCCGACGAAGACCTCGATGCCCTTGGCGCGCAGGCGCTGCACATTGGCACTGTCGGACTGGTCGGAACCCTGGACCTTGTGTCCGAGATTGTGCAGCACCTCGGCGATGCCGCTCATGCCGATGCCGCCGATACCGATGAAATGGACCAGCCCGATGGTTTTCGGCATTTTCATGAGCGTGTTTCCCTGAATTTCTCGACTGTCAAACCGCTGGCAATAGCCTCTACGAGGGATGCAAGCAAGCTTGCTGCGTCTGGCTTGCCGGTTTCCCGGGCATTTGCCGCCATCTCCGCGAGCGATTGCGGCTTGCCGATCGCATCATTGAGGATGCCGGCGAGACGGTCGGCGGTGAGTTCGGCCTGCGCGATCACGCGTGCGCCACCCTTGGCGGCAAGGGCGGCCGCATTGGCCGCCTGGTCGTGATCGAGCGCATAGGGATAGGGCACGAGGATCGCCGGCCGGCCGATGACCGCAAGCTCCGATACCGTCGAGGCGCCGGAGCGGCAAATGACGAGCTGAGCGCCGGCGATGCGCTCGGCCATATCGGTGAAGAACGGCGAGACCTCGGCGGGCACACCGAGCTTCTCATAGGTGGCGATCACGCCGTCCCTGTCTTCAGGCCGGGCCTGCTGCGTGACCTTGAATCGCTGGCGAACCTCGTCGTCCAGACGGCAGATCGCCTGCGGTACTGCCTTGGAAAAATACTGTGCGCCCTGGCTGCCGCCGAAGACGACGAGATGGAATGGCGCGTCGCCGACAGCCGACACATAGGGCGTGTTGGCGGCGGCTAGCACCGCCGGGCGAACGGGGTTGCCCGTCGTCACGGTTTTCGCGGCAAAGGCGCCCGTGCCCTCCGGAAGAAAGCCACCGGCGATCGCCTTGACGCGCGAGGCCAGCGCCTTGTTGGCGCGGCCCATGACGGCGTTCTGCTCGTGGATGATCGACGGCACACCCATGCCGGTTGCCGCCAAGAGCGGCGGCACGGTCGGGTAGCCACCGAAGCCGACGACGGCCTTGGGCTTCAGCCGGGCAATCAGCTTTCGCGCCGCGCGCATGCCGCTCCACAGCGTCCAGAGCGATTTGACGACGCTGACCGGGTTCTTCGAGCCGATTGTCGCCGAAGGCACGACATGAACCTCGTCGGCGGGGAACTTGCCGGCATAACGTTCGGCGCGGCTATCGGTGACCAGATGCACCGAATAGCCCATGGCCTTCAGCTCGTGGGCCAGCGCTTCTGCCGGAAAGAGATGGCCGCCGGTACCGCCGGCGGCAAGCAGGATGATGCCTTTAGTCATATTTTACTCCGCCGGCACGCCAATGCCGGACCGAAACAGGCTGCGCTCCACGGCGCGCTTCTCCGGGCGGTGACGGGTCAAGGCCAGGATGAAGCCGGCAGTGACGCAGATCGCCACCATGGACGAGCCACCATAGGAGATCAGCGGCAGGGTCATGCCCTTGGCCGGAAGCAGTTCGAGGTTCACGCCGATGTTGATCATCGACTGGATGCCGATCTGAAGCACCAAGCCGGCAACGGCGAACCGGTTGAAGTCGTTGCGTTCGCGGAAGGCATGGTTGAGGCCGCGCATCACCAGGAAGGCGAAGATCAGCACGATGACCATGCAGAAGACGATGCCGAATTCCTCGGCGGCAACGGAAAAGACGAAGTCGGTATGGCTGTCCGGGATGATGCGCTTGACGATGCCTTCGCCCGGGCCCCGGCCGAACCAGTCGCCGCGGATGATCGCCTCGCGGGCGGTATCCATCTGGAAGGTGTCGCCTTCGCCCGTCAGGAACTTGTCGATACGCGCGGCCACGTGCGGCAGCAACGTATAGGCGACGAAGAAGCCGCCGAGGGCCGCACCGCCAAGCAGGATGATCCAGAGCCAGGGCATGCCGGCCATGAAGAACATGCCGCCCCAGACGGCGGTGGTCAGGATCGTCTGGCCGAGGTCGGGCTGGGCGACAAGCAGGGCCGCGACGATGCCGAAGAGCAGGATGGCAAAGAGATTACCGGGGATTTCCGGCTGGCGCGCATGTTCGGAAAACAGCCAGGCACAGACGACGACGAAGGCCGGTTTCATGAACTCCGACGGCTGGATCGAAATCCCACCGAGCGAAATCCAGCGCATCGAGCCCTTCACCTCTTCGCCGATGAAGAGCACCAGCACCATCATGCCGAGCGAACCGGCAAGAAGCAGAATCGCCGCGCGCCGGACCTGGCGCGGCGAGAGGAAGGAAATCCCCACCATCACCACCAGCGACGGCAGAAGGAAGAGTGCGTGGCGCCGGACGAAGTGGAAGCTGTCGAGGCCGATGCGCTCGGCGACGGCAGGGCTTGCGGCGAAGGACAGCATGAAGCCGACGCCCATCAACAGGATGAAGGTCGCCAGAAAGAACCTGTCGATCGTCCAGAACCAGTCGGCCACGGGGCCACGTTCGGCTCGGCTTACCATCTTGTCAGTCCCCTTCTCCGGCGCCCACCGCGCCCACGTCCGAAATCCCGCACCACCTTCCGCATCGACCGGCACGCATGCGCGCCGGCCGAGGGATCAAATCAGCATCGTCACGCCTTCGATCGCGCGCACATGTCCGACGAAGGCATCACCGCGTACCTCGAAGTTCTTATACTGGTCGAAGCTTGCGCAAGCCGGTGAGAGCATCACCGCCGAGCCGCCCGTCTCGTCCCTGCCGGCATCGGCCGCGGCATGCGCTACCGCCTGCTCCAGCGTGCCCGAGATCTCATAGGGAACCGCTTCGCCAAGCGTCGCGGCGAAAGCCGGTGCGGCCTCGCCGATCAGATAGGCCTTGGCGATCTTCGGGAAGAAGGGTGCAAGCGTCGTGATGCCCCCTTCCTTCGGCAGACCGCCGGCGATCCAGTAGATGCGGTCATAGCTCGAAAGCGCCGGCGCCGCCGCATCCGCATTGGTCGCCTTGCTGTCATTGACGAAGACCACCGTACCCTTGCGGCCGACCGGCTGCATGCGGTGCTTGAGACCGGGGAAGCTCTTCAGGCCGGCGTGGATTTCCGCCGCGCTGACGCCGACCGCAAGGCAGGCCGCGATGGCCGCGGCTGCGTTCTGGGCGTTGTGACCGCCGCGCAGCGTCTGGATGCCGTCGAGATCGACGAACAGGCTGGAAGTGCCGCCTTCAGCCTTCAGGATGCGCGGGCCCTCGGCATAGAGGCCGCTTGCCAGCACATGGCGACGGGAGATCCGCACGGTACTGGTGCCGGCGCGCTCGACGCGATCGGCGATCAGCGCCGAGAAACTGTCATCGACACCGACGATTGCCGTGCCGCTACCGGCGACCAGCCGTTCCTTGATGTCGGCGTAATGCTGCATCGTGCCGTGGCGATCGAGATGATCGGGTGTCAGGTTGAGCAGAATGCCTGCCGTCGGGTTCAGCGTCGGCGCCAGATCGATCTGGTAGGACGAGCACTCGACCACGTAGAAGCGCCCGGCCTTCGGAGGATCAAGCGTCAGCACCGCGGTGCCGATATTGCCGCCGAGCTGCGTGTCTCGGCCGCTTTCTTTGAGGATATGTGCGATCAGCGCCGTCGTCGTCGATTTGCCGTTGGTGCCGGTTATCGCGATGAAGGCGCAATCGGGCGCATGCGCCCGGCGTTCGCGCACGAAAAGTTCGACGTCGCCGATGATCTCGACGCCGGAAGCATGGGCAAGATCCACGGTCCAGTGCGGCTTGGGATGCGTAAGCGGCACGCCGGGCGAAAGCACGAAGGCGGCAAAGGCCGCCCAGTCGACGGTGCGCAGGTCTGCCGTCGGCACGCCTGCCGCCGAAGCCTTGGCGACGCTATCCGGGTTGTCGTCCCATGCGGTAACCTCGGCACCACCGGCGACGAGCGCCTGCGCGGTCGCAAGGCCCGAACCGCCGAGACCGAAGAGAGCGACTTTCCTGCCCTTGAAGGAAGTGACCGGGATCATCGTCCGCTCACCGCAGCTTGAGGGTGGAGAGGCCAACCATCGCCAGGATGACGGCGATGATCCAGAATCGGATCACGACCTGGCTCTCGGTCCAGCCCTTCTTTTCGAAGTGGTGGTGGATCGGCGCCATCAGGAAGACGCGGCGGCCGGTGCGCTTGAACCAGAAGACCTGGATGATGACCGACAGCGTCTCCATGACGAAGAGGCCGCCGATGATGATCATGACAATCTCATGCTTGACGGCAACGGCTACGGTGCCAATCAGGCCGCCAAGCGCCAGCGACCCGGTGTCGCCCATGAAGATGGCGGCCGGCGGCGCGTTGAACCAGAGGAAGCCGAGGCCGGCGCCGATGACGGCGCCGAGGATGACGGCAAGCTCGCCCGTGCCGGGCACGAAATGGATCTGCAGATAGTTGGCGAAAACGGCGTTACCCGCGAGATAGGCAATCAGGCCGAAGGCGGCAGCGGCGATCATCACAGGCACGATCGCAAGACCGTCGAGACCGTCGGTCAGATTCACGGCATTGCCGGCGCCGACGATGACGAAGCCACCGAACAGCACGAAGAAATAGCCGAGATTGACGATCAGGTCCTTGAAGAAGGGGAAAGTGACGGAGGAGCCGAAAGTGGAGCCGGACGGACCGCCCGAAAGCGAGGCCTGCATCATGAAAAACACGGCGATCGCCGCGATCACGAATTCGATGCCGAGGCGTGCCTTGCCGGAAAAACCCTTGTCCGACTGCTTCGTAACCTTGAGGTAATCATCGTAGAAGCCAATGGCGCCGAAGCCGAGCGTGACGAGCAGCGTCGAGACGACGTAGACGCTCGACAGATCGGCCCAGAGCAGCGACGAGACGACGATGCCGGCCAGGATCATCAGGCCGCCCATGGTCGGCGTGCCGGCCTTCTTGAAATGCGTCTGCGGCCCGTCGGCGCGGATCGGCTGGCCCTTGCCCTGGCGGATGCGCAGCGAGGCGATCATCGCGGGCCCGAAGAGGAAGACGATCATGGCCGACGTGAAGAGCGCCGCGCCGGTGCGGAACGTGATGTAGCGAAAAAGATTGAAAAACTGAAAGTGGTCCGCCAGTTCCACAAGCCAAATGAGCATAAGGGACCTTTCCCCAAAGGTTTCCTGCACAATGATGCAGCAGTTTAAAGTGTTACAGCGAAGCTTTCCCGCCCCGGGAGACGCGGCGCCGTAGTATTTCGAAACACGTCCAACAGAATCATCTGAAAAACGATACGCGCTTGCATGCGAAAGTGTTAGGGCGCGCCGCCTAACCTCAAACTGTATCCACCGCGCCATCATGGGCGGTTCCGCCGGCTTTTATTACGCCGGCTACCCCTCGGCTTCGGTTCCCTCGGCCCCGTATTCCTCGGCTTGCGTCTCCGGATAGCTCTCGATCAGCGCCTGCACGATCTTGGCGCAGCCGGTTCCCTTGGACGACTTGACCATGACAACGTCGCCCGGCGCGACAGCGGCCAGCGCATAGGCTTTGAGATCCTCAACGCTCTCGCGATAGATCACCGAAACTTCGGGCGGAAGCGCGTCGCGCAGGTGCGCCATCAGCGGTCCGGCGAGCCAGACATCGGTAATTCCGGCTTCGATGAGCGGACGGGCAAGGGCCGCATGCACCTCGGCCGCGTGTTCGCCCATTTCGAGCATGTCGCCGAGCACGGCGACACGACGGCCGCCGACCGGCGGCTCGCTGTCGCGCAGCAGCGAAATCGCCGCCCGCATCGAGCTCGGATTGGCGTTGTAACTCTCGTCGATCAGCTTCAGCGTACCGCCGCCGATCGAAAGCGTGTGGCGCCGGCCCCTGCCCGTTTCGGCCTGCATGGTTGCGAGCGCCGAAGCCGCATAGTCGAGATCGCCGCCAGCAAGCTTCACCGCTGCGAGAACCGCAACGGCATTCTCGGCGATGTGACGCCCGGGGGCACCGATCGCGACTTCCAACGTGCGACCGCCGATGCCGGCCCAGAGAATGGAACCCTCCGCACCGCCGCTGAATTCAACCAGCCGGAATTCGGCCTTCGGGTTGGCGCCGAAGGAATGGATGTGGCTGACGCCGGCCGCTGCCGCGGCGTCTTCAAGCAGCTTGTACTGCGGGCTGTCGTGAATGATCAGCGCGTGGCCGCCATTGACAACGCCTTCGAAGATCTCGGCCTTGGCTTCGGCGATCTGGTCGAGGCTCTCGAAATTGCCAAGATGGGCGGCAGCGATGCTGGTGACGATGGCCACATGCGGGCGCACCATGGCGGTCAGCGGCCGGATCTCGCCCGGATGGTTCATGCCGATTTCGAAGACGCCGAAATCGGTTGCCTCGGGCATGCGCGCAAGCGTCAGCGGCACACCCCAGTGATTGTTGAAGGAGGCGACCGACGCATGTACGCGGCCCTGCGGCTGAAGCACGTGGCGCAACATCTCCTTGGTGGTCGTCTTGCCGACCGAACCGGTGACGGCGATGATCTTGGCGGCACTGCGGTCGCGCGCCGCACAGCCGAGCCGGATCATCGCTTCGAGCACGTCGTCGACGACGATCATCGGCGCATTCAGCCGTCCGAGCGCCGGCAGCTTGCCTTCGCTGACGACCAGCACCGCGGCGCCATTGGCGAGCGCGATACCCGCATAGTCGTGGCCATCCACGCGATCACCCTTGATCGCGAAGAAGGCTTCGCCCTTGCCGATCGAGCGGCTGTCGATGGAGATCCCCGAGATGCCTTCAGGCAGATTGCCGACCGGCCGGCCATTCATGGCGGCCAGGAGATCGCTGCTTGTCCAGAGCCAGTTCAAATCACAAGCCTCCCAATGCCTTGCGGACCTCCGCGTGATCCGAGAAGGGCAACGTGACGGAGCCGATCGTCTGCCCCTCCTCGTGCCCCTTGCCGGCGACGATCAGCGTGTCGCCGGTCTTCAGCATGCCGACCGCCGTGCGGATCGCCGTGGCGCGGTCGCCGATTTCGATGGCGCCCCTGGCCGCCGCCATGATTTCGGCGCGGATCACATCGGGCACTTCCGAGCGCGGATTGTCGTCGGTCACGATCGTCACGTCGGCAAGCCGGGTGGCGATCTCGCCCATGATCGGGCGCTTACCCTTGTCGCGGTCGCCGCCGCAGCCGAAAACCACGACGACGCGGCCGGTCGTGAACGGCCGCACCGAGGCGAGCACGTTTTCCAGCGCATCCGGCTTGTGGGCGTAATCGACATAGGCGAGCGCGCCGTCCCTGGTCTGGCCGACCAGTTCAAGACGACCGGAGGCCCCCTGCAGCTTTTCAAGCGCGGAGAAGGCCGCCTTGGCACTGATGCCGGTGGACATGGCAAGGCCGGCCGCCACGAGCGCATTGGCCACCTGGAAGTCGCCGGCAAGCGGAATGTGGATTTCGAAGATGTCGTCGCCGACATGCACTTCGGCCGACTGCTTGTGGCGGAAGTGCTCGACCCGCTTCAGCGAAATGTAATCGCCCTTGCGGCCGACCGTGCGCACGTCGAGCTTGGCCTTGCGGGCAGCGGCGATCGCCTGGTCCGACCATTGGTCGTCGGCAAAAATCACTGCGGGCGCGCCCTTCGGCAACAGCGCCTCGAACAGCCGCATCTTGGAGGCCATGTAGTGCTCCACCGTCGGGTGGTAGTCCATGTGATCGCGGCCGAGATTGGTGAAGGCGGCAGCCGACAGGCGCACGCCGTCGAGCCGGCTCTGGTCGAGGCCGTGGCTGGAGGCCTCCATCGCCGCATGGGTGACGCCGGCATCGGCAAGTTCGGCGAGCAGCTTGTGCAGCGACACCGGATCGGGCGTCGTCAGCGAGCCGTAATCGTTACGCCCGGGTGCGACGACGCCGGTCGTGCCGATCATCGCGGCTGCAAGACCGGAATGCGCCCAGACCTGGCGGGTGAAGGAGGCGACCGAGGTCTTGCCAGCGGTGCCGGTGACGGCGACCATGGTTTCCGGCTGGCGGCCATAGAAGGCAGCGGCAGCGCGGGCGAGAAAGGCGCGAGGTTCGGAAAGCTTCAGGACCGGCGCTGCCGAAGAGTCGACGTCTGAGCCAGCTTCGGTGACGACGGCGACCGCGCCGCGCTTCAGGGCATCGGCGACATAGGCGCTGCCATTGGCCTTGCTGCCGGAAACGGCGACGAAGAGATCCCCTGGCTGAACCTGCCGGCTATCGGCCGTCAGTCCGGCAACGTCGATATCGGCGGCAGCGCCGCTCAGTTGCGCCGAAAGTTCCGGGAAGCTCGATCCCGCCAGGTCTTTGATCTTCATGAACGCACGTCTCGCATCGATTTCGATCCGCAAGAATCGCGAATCGTCCGCTTTCTCATTTCATGTCTAATAAGACACAAGCAAGGCAGAACCGTCTTCTCCAAACTTTGGTTCGACACCGAGCAGCGGCGCAGAGCGGCTGATGATGTCGCGAACCATGGGAGCCGCGTTCGAGCCTGCGGTGCGCCCGCCACCCTCGCCGGTCTTCGGCGCGTCGATGAAGGTCAGCACGATGTATTTCGGGTTGTCGATCGGGAAGGCCGCGAGGAAGGCGTTGAAGTTCTGGTCGCTGGCATAGCGGCCGTTGACCACCTTGTCGGCCGTGCCGGTCTTGCCGCCGACGTTGAAGCCCGGCACCAGTGCGCGCTTGCCGGAGCCCGCAATGCCGTTCCAGCGAAGCAGGAAGCGCATGTCGTCGCTGGTGCTCTTCTTGACCACCGGTGTGGAGACGGCGTCGGCCTGCTCCTCGGTGCGCGGCAGGAAGGTCGGTTCGATCAGCTTGCCGCCGTTGACGAGTGCAGCACCCGCGACCGCCGTCTGCAGCGGCGTCGTCGAGACGCCGTGACCGAAGGAGATGGTGACCGAGTTGATCTTCTTCCATTCGCGCGGCTGCGTCGGGGATTTCACTTCCGGCAGTTCGGTCGGCAGCTTCGAAAGCAGGCCGAGGCGCGTCAGGAATTCCTTGTGGCCGGGAATGCCGACGAGATCGGCAATCTTCGCGGTGCCGATGTTCGACGAATACTGGAAGATTTCCGGGACAGTCAGCACGCGGCGCTTGCCGTGGAAGTCCTTGATGGTGAAGCCGCCGATACGGATCGGCGCCGAGGCGTCAAAGCTGTCGTTGAGCGTCACCTTGCCGGAATCGAGGCCCATGGCGATGGTGAAGGTCTTGAAGGTGGAGCCCATTTCGAACGTGCCGTTCGACATGCGGTTCATCCAGCCCTCTTCCGCCCCTTCGGCCGGTTTGTTCGGGTCGTAGTCGGGAACGGACGCCATTGCCAGCACTTCGCCGGTATGCACGTCGAGCACGACGGCGCCGGCGGCGAGCGCCTGGTAGTTCTTCATGCCGGCGTCGATGACGTCGCGCACGATGTTCTGCACGCGCACGTCGATCGAAAGCTTCACCGGCTCGAGCTTGGCGTCGCTGGTCATGCCGATCGCGGCAAGGTCGGCCAGCCCCTGGCTGTCGATGTAGCGCTCCATGCCGGCAACGCCGCGGTTGTCGATGTTGACGTGGCCGAGGATATGCGCGGCGGTGTGGCCGCCGGGATAGAAGCGGCGTTTTTCCGGGCGGAAGCCGACGCCGGGAATGCCGAGCGCCAGGATCTCCGACTGCTGCTTCGGGGTCAGCTGCCGGCGCAGCCACTGGAAGCGCGATTTCGACTTCAGCTTGTTGTAGATTTCGCGGGCGTTGATGTCGGGCAGCACCGTCGACAGCCGCTCGACCGCTTCGTCGGCATCGACGATCTTGTGCGGCTCGGCATAGAGCGAGACGGTGCGGATGTCGGTCGCGAGGATCTCGCCGTTGCGGTCGAGAATGTCGGGGCGCGACGCCATCAGGTTGTCGGCCCGGCCGATGCTGGAAACGGTTTCGGGTGCCGCCATGCCGTATTGCACCAGGCGGCCGCCAATGACGGCATAGACGATGCCGAAGCTGGCGATCACGATGGCGACGCGGTTCTTCGCCTGGTTCGTGGTCTTCTTGCGCGTCCCCTGAAAGGTGACGTTGACGCCGCTTTCAGCCGGTCGGTTGTTGCCGCCCGCCGAGAAGTGCGCCTTGCTTTTCAACACCATGATGCGGGAGAGAAACGACATCAGCGCGCCACCGAGCCAGTTGCGATCTTATCGGTCTTTTCGATGATGGCGGCGATGCCATCCTTGGCCGACTTGTCCTCGGGCACGGGCAGATCGGCCTTCAGCATCGGCAGTTCCTGCGGCTGGGCGAGCTGTGTCGAGGGGGTCGGCACGAGTTGCAGGTCGGCTCCGAAGGCACCGACGAGGCGCTCCAGGCGGTTCGGTTGGGTCAGAAGCGCCCAGTCGGCCCGCAGCAGGTCGATCGTGTCTTCCTCGAGCTTGATCGCCACGTCGAGCTTGCGGACTTCCTCAAGCTTGTTTTCGGCGCGGTGCTTGATCGTATAGGTCACCGTGGCCGCGGCCGTCATGACGACGATCAGAACGATATCGAACGTTCGAAGCATGTCTTGTCAGCCCCCCAGCCGTGCAAGGCTTGCCAGTTCCGGCAGATTGAAAATGGACAGATCGTTTCCCGGCGACGCGGCTTGCGTGCGGATACCGGCGCGAAGCTTGGCAGAGCGGGCGCGCGGATTGAGGGACGCTTCTTCCTCGCTGGCTGCCACCATAGGCTTGCCAACTGGCGTGAAGGTTGCGGCACGCGCGGACACCATCGGCAGGTGACGCGAGCCGCTGGCCTTGCCGGAGCGGTCCTGGAAGAAGGCCTTGACGATGCGGTCTTCGAGCGAATGGAAGGTGACGACGACAAGACGGCCGCCGGGCTTCAGCGCTCGCTCGGCCGCAAACAGCGCCTCTGCCAGTTCGCCGAGCTCGTCGTTGACGAAGATGCGCAGCGCCTGGAAGACGCGGGTGGCGGGATGGATCTTGTCCTTGGCCTTGCGCGGCGTCACCACCTCGATCAGGCCGGCAAGATCGCGGGTCGTTTCGAAGGGCTGTTCGGCCCGGCGCTTCTCGATCGCACGCGCGATGCGGCCGGCCTGCTTCTCTTCACCGAGAAAGCCGAAGATGCGGATGAGATCAGAGACCTTGGCGCGATTGACGACATCGGCCGCCGAAACGCCCGAAGCCGACATGCGCATGTCGAGCGGCCCCTTCTTCTGGAAGGAGAAGCCTCGCTCGGCCTCGTCGATCTGCATGGAGGAAACGCCGATATCGAGCACGACGCCATCGAGCCCGCCTTCGGGCGCATGGGCAGCAAGATCGGAGAACTGTGCATGAACGAGCTTCAGCCGGCCGCCCCACTCGGCGACCTGCGCCTGCCCTGCGGCAATCGCCGTCGGGTCGCGATCGAGCGCGATCACGTCGGCACCGGCCTTGAGGATTGCGGAGCTGTAGCCACCGGCACCGAAGGTGCCATCGAGGATGACCTTGCCGGGCGCAGGCTCGAGAGCAGCAAGCACCTCGGGCAAGAGAACGGGAATGTGACGAACCGGTCCGCCTTCGGCTTCAGAAACACCTCCGCCTTGATCCGTCACCATTCCCTCTCTCCATTCTATTCTGGACGCAACCCCCGTGACTTGCGCCCTTCCCGGGCCGCCGCCTGCGCCTTTTGAAAGGCCTGCGGCTCCCAGAGCTGAAAATAATCGCCCCGCCCGACGAACATCACGTCGGTCGAGATGCCGGTGAAGTCGCGGATAAAATCCGTCATCATCAACCGGCCTTCCGGATCGAGCTTCACAAAGACGCCACCCCCGTGAACCAGCAGCGACATCTCGTTGGCTTCCGGAGAAAATGGATCCTCGGCCGCCATCTGCCTCTCGAACCGATCCAGGAGCTCCGGCCCGCCGACGCTGATCGCCGGAAAGACGAAATCCTGAAAACAGTATAGCTCCCGAACGCCCCCATCCGACAGCACGGAGCGAAACGCCGAGGGAACAGAGACCCGCCCCTTCGCATCGATCCGATTGGTGGCATGTGACAAGAAGCGGTTCATAACGCGAAACGGCCGCCCAAGACTGACGGGCCACGATCATCGACCCGCGAGAACACGTCACTCCGCACGCAAGACCGCCCCGCCGAACAGTGGAATGTCCGACCACCCTCCGAAGCCGGAAGGCATTGGAATCTTGCGATATTGGGCCGCGAAGCAGCCCCTGCGCAGTGCCATTATGGGATATCATGGGACCATATGGGCGTCAATGGGAATGGATCACAAACAGCCGTCGGGCTGATCAAATATTGATAGGTTGTTAAGTTTAACGAAGGGTTACGAAGAGACCCCCACCGTACGGGAATGCGACGGTCGAACGGCTTCAAATCGTTGAAAAATCAGAATGTGAGAAAAAGCGCAGACACACCGTTGTGCAGAGGCCCTTTCGTGTCATCGCAAGAGAAGAATGCGCGGCGGCAACGACAAAACCGCCTAAACCGGCACCGCTGTCGGTCGCAAAAATGGCATGCGGATCAGCCCGATTTGCAAGGCGCGATCCGCACGCGCTGAACCGTGCGGCCCGCCCACAGAGAAAGAGAGAGAGAGAGAGAGAGAGAGAGAGAGAGAGAAAAATCGCCAGTTGGCCTGTAAGCCGGGTTCTGTATGGCCCCGCCACCCGAAGGCAACGGAACGTGGCAGCCATTCATCTGGGACTACGTTTGCACGCAGCCTCTTGCAACCCACCCGGATGACTGGCCCGGAAACAGGCTGGGCGCTTGCGCGTCCGCGTCATCCCTATTCGGTCTTGCTCCCGGTGGGGTTTGCCGTGCCGTCCATGTCGCCATGTCCGCGGTGGGCTCTTACCCCACCCTTTCACCCTTACTCCGCAAGCGGAGCGGTTTGCTTTCTGTGGCACTTTCCCTGAGGTCACCCTCGCCGGACGTTATCCGGCACCGTGCTTCCGTGGAGCCCGGACTTTCCTCCCCCCGCGGCCTTTCGGCACTTGCGGAGAGCGGCTGCCCGGCCAACTGGCAGGCGCTCCTTAACGCAAGCCCCCGCCCGGCGCCAGAAAAAACGGCAGTGTTTTTCAAGCTGCCAACAGGGCAGATCGGCCGAGACCGGGTGGATGCCGCCGCACCTAGCGAAAGGCGACCGCGAAGTCGGCGTCGTATTCGGGCTCATCGATCCGGCCATTTTGCACAAGGACAGCGCCGAGCCTGCCGATCTCGTCGGAGCTTTTTGCCGCCTGGCCGTTGCCGCCGGTGACGACGGCGATGCGGTCGCCCTCGGCAAAGCCGATATAGGGCAGCCCGTCGCGGGTAAACGAGGTGACACAGGGTGAAAAGCGGGTGGAGACCGGCCGGAAATCAGGCATCACCTCGGCCAGCAGCCGACGCAGATGCTCGGCCGCCGCGGCACCGCCCGGTCCGCGGAACCAGTGCCGTATCGCCGGCTCGTCACCCAGGATCCTGTCGGTCGGATCGCCGCCGATCTTGATATAGGTCCTGCCGTCGGCATAGCCGACCGGCGGCAGCAGGTAGTAGCTCTTCTCCTGCTCGGGTGCTGCACCGATCAGCGAGGGCATGCCCTCGAAGTCAGGCAGCTCGCTCGCCGCCACCTCCGCGAACAGCACCGTGCGAGCCTTGACCGTCAAGTCGATCGGCCGCGGCAGCAGTTTGTCGGACAGGGAAAATCCGCCGGCCGCAACGATGACCCGGCCCGCTTCCAGGCGCATGCCCGAGACCGTCGTGACGACAACGCGATCGTCCGCCTCGGAGACGGCGCCGACCTCGTCGCGCACGATCCGTGCGCCGGCCTTCTCGGCACAGATGACCTGCGCCGCAACGAGCGCGCGTGGATTGATGTAGCCGGCGCCAAGGCGCTCATAAACGCCGGCCGTGCCCTCGGGAAAACGGAACCAGGGAAAGCGCCGCGACAGCGCCTCGCTGTCATAGAGCGGCGCTTCGACGCCGAGCGCATCCCGCGCCTTTTCCACCTGCTCGATATAGTCGTAGCTCGAGCCCGGCGCTGGCCCCGCCATCAAGCAGCCGACCTCGTGATAAAACCGGATGCCGCTTTCGCGTTCGATCTCGTCGTAGCGCTCGATCGAGCGACGGGCGAGACGCGCCCAGACGGGGTCGTCGTCGATCGTGCGGGTGATGCGGGCATTGTCGTAGTGGCTGGAAAAGACGCCGGAATGACTGGCCCAATCGGTCGGCTCGTCAGGACCGACGAGCGCGACGCCAGCACCCGAGAGCGCCAGGTGCCGGGCAGCCGCAGCGCCCATCATGCCCTTGCCGACGACAATGAAATCAAAGCTTTCCGACATGCTCATCCCCGCTCCGCTGACACGGAAGGAGGTAGCATATCGGTGCTGATAGGGCACCACCACTCAAGGATTTAATTGGTGCGCCGGAACGCGAGACCTGTCCGGCTGGAGCATCCGCCATTGCCGCGTGGCCGGCGGACGATGCTCTCTCGTCGCGTGGGCAAATGGATCACCCACGCCTGTCAGGGACTAGAGCATTCCGCCCTCAGGTGGAAACACCGAGGCGGCCAGATGCTCTAGAATAGGGATGCCAAGGCGCCCCTCGTGCGTTCGCTGGAACCCACGGCGTTCTAGTCGATGATGTCCTGGACCTTGCCGCAATAGCGCTTGGAAACCGGGTT
This sequence comes from Ensifer sp. ENS07, assembly GCF_014852185.1. Taxonomy (NCBI): domain Bacteria; kingdom Pseudomonadati; phylum Pseudomonadota; class Alphaproteobacteria; order Hyphomicrobiales; family Rhizobiaceae; genus Ensifer; species Ensifer sp. ENS07. Next base: position 783,926 of record NZ_JACVBE010000002.1, read on the forward strand.
CATGCGCTTGGCGCCATGGCCGGCATTGTACTTGAGGATCGTGCCGCAGGTGGTGCCGCCCGAAAGTTCATGCGCCATGGCGAGATACTTCATGCCGAACTTGATGTTGGTTTCCGGGTCGTAGAGACCCTTGGAGGAGCCCGAATAGCCCATCATGCGCGCCGTGGCGGGCTTGATCTGCATCAGGCCGATCTCGCCGGCGCTGCCGCGTGCCTTCGGATTGAAGTTGCTTTCGACCTTGACGACCGCATGCGCCAGATCGACGGGAACGCCGTACTGCTTCGCATAGCTCTTGATCAGGGCCGTATACTGAACGTTCTGCGGAAGGTCCGGTTTCGGGAAGCCTGTGGTCCGGGTGACGGTCGGGATGGAAGAGGTCTTGATGGTCTTGTCGACATTCCCCGCATACGACGTACCCATCCCGGCGAAGAACATGCCAAGGCATGCCGCCACCGCAGCAACAGACGATATTCTCATGTAGTTTGAATTCTCCGGTCTGGGGATTGGACCGAAGCGCACCCCGCTTCGAGCCTCACGTCCCGATCGTTTCATTCACAGGACGTGAGCGTTGCGCCCCGAAGTTCCTGCAGTTTCAATGAGCGGGAAATGAACGGCGCATCATGGTAAACATGTGGCAAAGCTAAAAAAACATGCCACGAACATCCGGAAAACAGGCTTCGGGACGAAAAATTCTTCCGCGTCAGGCGACAAATTGCGGCAGCCCGGAAAGCAGGCGATGGAGCGTATCGAGGGTTGAGATGTCGGCGATGCCGTCTACCCTCTGTTGCCGGAAATGCCTTTGGAACGCGGCGACGGCGCCCTCGGTTTTTTCGCAGAAATCACCAGTCACTTCAATGCCGTAGCCATAGAGCGACAGCATCGACTGGATGGCCTCTACCGGCTGACCGCGGTCGCCGCGCTGAAAGAAGCGCCCGCCGCCGATCGGAGCCGGCTCAACCCAGTGCCCGACCCCTTCACGGTGAAGAACATGCCAGGGAAATTTTTCTCCCGGATCAACCTTGCGAATGGGGGCGATATCGCTGTGCGCCAGCACCCTTTCCGGGGCGATCGACCACCGCTGGCCACAGTCCCGACACAATTCGACGACCGCATCGATCTGCTTCTTCGGGAAATCCGGCAACCCGCCGGGGTGGCCCGGGTTGGCGATCTCGATACCGATCGAACAGGAGTTGATGTCGGTCTCGCCCTTCCAGTAGCTCTTGCCCGCGTGCCAGGCACGCAGCGTCTCAGGCACGAGCTGGTCGACGCGTCCGTCCTCATGAATGAAATAATGGCTGGAAACCTGGCTCTCTTCGCGACAAAGCCATTCGAGCGCCGAAGCGCCCGTTGCCATGCCGGTGTAGTGCAGCACGATCATATCCGGTGCCCGCCTGTCGGCGCGGTCGCCAAAATTGGGCGACGGCATGAAGCGAGCCCCCGGATAGTCGCAGTATTTGGAAGTCATGCAGCTCGGCGTTCTTTCTCGATCGCCTCATAGGCGGCGTTCAGCGCCGCCATGCGATCATTGGCGATCGCGTGGAATTCTTGCGGTACGCCGCGCGCCACCAGCATATCCGGGTGGTTCTCGGAAACCAGCACACGGTAGCGCTTGCGGATGTCGGCGAAATCATCCTTACGCGAAACGCCGAGCACCTGATAGGGGTCGCGACCGTCTCCGTGCACATGGCGGGCCATGATGAGCTCGAAATGCGCCTCGTCCATGCCGAAGATCTCGGCGACCCGCACCAGGAACGCCAGTTCGCGCTCATGAACTGCACCGTCGGACTTGGCGATATGGAACAGGCCGTCAACGATATCCTCGAGGATCGGGCAGTTTTCTTCGCAGGACGAACACAGCGACGCCATCTTCTCCGCATAGGCCTCGTAGCCGGCGACGTCCTGGCGCGCCAGATTATAGAGACGCGCGACGTTCTGCGCCTGGTCGGGCGGGAACTGGAAGATGTCGCGGAAGGCGGCGACCTCGGCCTCGCTGACGATGCCGTCGGCCTTGGCCATCTTGGCCGAAAGCGCGATCATCGCGACGGAGAAGGCAACCTTGCGCCGTGTCTCCGGGTCGCCCTCAAACAGGGTACGCACGGCCTCGACCACACCGGCAAGCGCATTGCCGGTGGCGGTAACGATTTTGAGGAGGCTGTCCCAGAATGACATGCGAGAATCCCTGTCTCTCCAGCGTATAGCATGGACTTGTGTGGTGGCAAATTGCAAGCGGTGGGACGGTCCGAACCACGAGGATGACGAATTTGTGATGGCACCTCACTATTGTCAATCCATCGATTGGAACTTGCGACAGCTGGTAGACGGAAAGCTGTTCCCTTGGGAACAACCTAGCGATCCGAAGCGGCGAATTTATGCCGAAAAACACGCCAAATGCACCGGCCGCGAAGGCCGCTCCGCCCGATTGCGCTCCTCCGGCTGCGACAATCGGCTCGACACCGAGCCCGCCCCGCGTTTCCGACGGCGCCCAGCAGCCGTTCTCGCGCAGCCTCGACACAACATCCACAGGCCCGTCATTTAAATTCCATCTGATTTGCGCTATGGAGGCCGCACCCATCGCATGCCAAAGTCCCGAGGAGGAAACATGGCCAAGAAAAAAGTCGCAATGCTGACGGCCGGCGGGCTCGCGCCCTGTCTGTCATCGGCCGTTGGAGGACTGATCGAGCGCTATACGGACGTAGCACCCGAATATGAGCTGGTCGCATATCGCTCGGGCTACCAGGGCGTACTCCTTGGAGACCAGATCGAAATTACGCGCGACATGCGCGAAAAGGCCCATATCCTGCATCGCCATGGCGGCTCGCCGATCGGCAACAGCCGCGTCAAGCTCACCAACGCCGCCGACTGCGTCAAGCGCGGCCTGGTCAAGGAAGGCGAAAACCCGCTGCGTGTCGCAGCCGAGCGCCTTGCCAAGGACGGCATTTCGATCCTGCACACCATCGGCGGCGACGACACCAACACGACCGCTGCCGACCTTGCCGCCTATCTCGGCGCCAACGGCTACGACCTGACCGTGGTCGGCCTGCCGAAAACCGTCGACAACGACGTCGTTCCGATCCGCCAGACGCTCGGCGCCTGGACGGCCGCCGAATACGGCGCCCGCTTCTTCGACAATGTCAGCAACGAACAGAGTGCCGCCCCGCGCACGCTCGTCGTCCATGAAGTCATGGGCCGCCATAGCGGCTGGCTGACGGCAGCCACCGCCCGCTCCTACATCCAGATGACCGACGACAAGGAATTCGTCGACGGCTTCATGATGAACCGCCAGATGAAGAACATCGACGGCCTCTATCTGCCGGAGATGAAGTTCGACCTGCAGGGCGAAGCCGATCGCCTGCGCAAGGTTATGGACCGCACCGGCTTCGTGACGCTGTTCGTCAGTGAAGGCGCCTGCCTCGACGCCATTGTCGCCGAGCGGGAAGCAGCCGGCGAGACCATCAAGCGCGATGCCTTCGGCCACGTGAAGATCGACACGATCAATGTCGGCAACTGGTTCTCCAAGCAGTTTGCAGCCCTTCTCGGCGCCGAACGCTCGATGGTGCAGAAATCTGGCTACTACGCCCGCTCGGCCCCGGCCAACGGCGACGACCTGCGCCTGATCCAGGGCATGGTCGACCTTGCCGTCGAAAGCGCCCTCAACAAGGTCTCGGGCGTCACCGGTCACGACGAAGACCAGGGCGGCAAGCTGCGCACCATCGAATTCCCGCGCATCAAGGGCGGCAAGCAGTTCGATACCTCCACCAAGTGGTTCGGCGAGGTGATGGATGTCATCGGCCAGAAGTGGAAGGCCCAGAAGCACTGACCGACACTTGCCGGCGGGTGGATATGCCACCCGCCGACAACGCTTGATTAGACGTTGACGGCTCCGCGTTTCCGTGGCTGGCTCGGCGAATTGATTGCCGAACACCACCTTCAGCGCGGAGCTTTTTCATGTCGTTCGAACACTGGTTTGCCTTTGCCGCGGCCTCGGCCGTGCTGCTCGCCATCCCCGGCCCCACCATTCTCCTCGTCATTTCCTACGCGCTCGGCCATGGCCGCAAGACGGCGGGCGCGACGGTCGCCGGTGTGGCGCTCGGCGATTTCACCGCCATGACCGCCTCCATGCTCGGCCTCGGCGCCCTGCTTGCCACCTCTGCCGCCATCTTCACCGTCTTGAAATGGGTGGGCGCTGCCTATCTTATCTGGCTCGGCATCAAGCTCTGGCGCGCGCCGGTGGCCGCCGGCGGCGACGCCGACCTCGAAACCACGTCGACGGAACGCCCGCTTCGCATCTTCTTTCATACCTATGCGGTGACTGCGCTGAACCCGAAGAGCATCGTCTTCTTCGTCGCCTTCCTGCCGCAGTTCCTCGATCTCAGCCAGCCGCTCTTTACCCAGATGGCGATTTTCGAGCTGACGTTCCTCACGCTCGCGATCCTCAATGCCAGCCTCTATGCAGCCCTTGCGACCGCCGCCCGCAGCACGATTTCCAAGCCGAATGTGCGGCGGATCGTCAACCGCGCCGGCGGCTCCATGCTGATCGGCGCCGGGCTTTTGACGGCCACGATGAAGCGGGCCACGGCCTGAAATTCGACCCCACGCTTGCCGCCGCCAGCCTCATAGGTTAATGGAGATTCACGCTTGGCGGCTGGCAACCGCTGATTTGCAGGGGCTACGGGGCCCAGAAGCACGAAAGTGACAGAATGGCGAATTACCGTATTTCCCTTTCCAAACAGACGTTTGGCGTGGCAGCTTTGTTGTCGGCGACCATCGTCTCGGGATGCTCAACGGTAGAGCACACGTCGCTGGCAGACCTCACGGCCGTGCAGACGGTTACGCCCCTCGCAAAGCCCGGCACCGAAATGACCGCCTATGCACTGCCGACGCCCGACGGCGCCGCTACCGCAACGAGCGCGGCCTTGACGGCTCAGACCGCTGGCGTCGCCGCCACCTATCCGGTCGCGACCGATCTGGCACAGGGTGCGGAAGCAGCACCCGCACTGGTCGCGGTCCCCGCGGCCAAGCCGGGCGACACCATGGCGCTTGCCATGGTTGCCCCGACGACGCAGACCGGCGCCAGCGCGGCGATTGCCGCTGCGGAAGCCCCCTCGCCCGCCGACTCCACTCAGGTGGCATCCGCCGCCCTCTCGCCGGCGGCAACCAAGACCGCTCGCGTCCAGGACCTGCCGGTCTCGACGCTCGCAGTTGCAGCCGCGATGGAATCGGACTTCGACACCGGCGAACCGGTCGGCCTCGAAACGCTGGTCGCCAACCGCATGATCGTTCCGACCGAGCGCCCGAAGACCGGCGTCATCGGCTCGACGGTGGCCGCAGTCGCCAACGTCATCCCGGATTCGATGAAGTTCACCAAGACGCCGACGAGCTCGCGTCCCGAACTCGACAAGATGATCAAGTACTATGCCGATCTCAACGGCATTCCGGTGGAACTGGTGCACCGCGTCGTCAAGCGCGAGAGCAACTACAATCCGCGCGCCTACAGCAAGGGCAATTACGGCCTGATGCAGATCCGCTACAACACCGCCAAGGGTCTCGGCTATGACGGTCCGGCGGAAGGTCTGTTCGACGCGGAAACCAACCTCAAATACGCGACCAAGTATCTGCATGGCGCCTGGATGGTGGCCGACAACCAGCATGACAGCGCAGTCAAGCTCTATGCCAGCGGCTATTACTATCACGCCAAGCGCAAGGGCCTGCTCGAAGAGCTCGGCATGAAGTAAGCCGGCCACCCCGGCTGGCCCGAAGCGAAGCTGCTTCTCGATGGTTCAGGAATCCCCTTACGAGGCGCTCAATCGAGCGCCTCTATTACTTTGGCGTTGAGCTTCTGCACGTCATAGCCGAGCCGCGAAGGCGTAAGCCCCAGCCGCACGACCGCCAGCTTCAACGAAGGCACCAGCATGATCACCTGGCCGTCATGCCCGAGCATCCAGAAGGCATCCGCCGGGAAACTGCCCGTTCCCGCCCGCACGCCGTTTTCCTCCAGCCATACCTGGCCCTGGCCGTATTTGCCGCCCGATGCCTTGGTCGGCGTGCGCATGAAGGCGACATAGTCCTTCGGTAGCATCGCCCTCCCCTTCCAGACACCATCCTGCAGCAGGAGCTGCGCGAACCGCGCCCAGTCCTGCGTCGTCGCATACATGTAGGAGGAACCGACGAAGGTGCCGCTCTCGTCCGTCTCCAGGACGGCGCTCGTCATGCCGAGCGGCGCAAACAAAGCGTCATAGGGAAAGGCAAGCGCTGCCGCCGGATCGTCGAAGGTGCGCATCCAGATCCGCGACAACAGCGTGCTGGTGCCGCTGGAATAGCTGAAGTTCGTGCCGGGCTTTGCACCCAACGTCCGCGTCGCGGCAAAACCCGCCATGTCCCTTTCCAGATAGAGCATGCGCGTCACGTCGGTGACGGCGCCATAATTCTCGTTGAAGGCAAGTCCGCTCTGCATCCCCATCAGGTCGGCAAGCGTGATGCCCGCCCGCTCGTCCCCGGCCCATTCCGGCAGCAGGTCGCCCTGCGACACGTCCATGCGCCCTTCTGCAATCCTGAGGCCAATCAGCGCCGCCGTCACCGACTTGGTCATCGACCAGCCGAGCAACGGCGTCGAACGGTCGAAACCCTGGCCATAGGTTTCCGCCACCAGTTGGCCGTCGTGGATCACGGCGATCGCCCGCATGCCCGGCCCGGCGAGGTCAGCGTCTTCGACGAGCTTCTGCAAGGTCGGCTCGATCACAGCCCCCTCGCCTTCGGGCCAGGCCACACCCGGTACGGGCGCTGAAGCGGCGGTTTTCGTTTCGATCGGTGCCAGAGCCGCGGCATCGCCGTCCGGCAGGCTGGCGCAGCCGGCACCCGGACGATAGGCCGCATAACCGGGGGCGGCAAAACCAAGGATGCGTGCCGTCACCACCTGTTTCTCTTTGTCGACATCGACGCGCACCAGCTTGAGCAACGGATGGCCGGGGGCCTGCACGTCGTCGGCGAGCACAGCCTGGGCATCGCGCCCGGCGATGAAGACGTTGGAACAGACGATTTTTGCCGCATAGCCGTCGCCGACCTTCAGCAGTTGCGGCGGCGCCAGCGCAAGCCAACCGAACAGACCGACGACGATCAGCGCCAGCACGGCACCCGAAATCTTCAACAAACGTCCCATGCGATCCTCCGGCCTGATGCGCAAAGAGAACCAGCATTTTGCTGCAAGGGAAAGCCCCGGCCGCCTCAACTTTTCATATTGGAAAAACGCACAAGCAGTCGAAAAAAGTGCAGCGCTTCGAGCTCTCGCTCACGCGCCCGCAGAGAGGCGCGCCTCTCCCGCTTCGCCGTCGCCGACGAGCACCGACACGTCGGCCATAACAGGCGAAACCCAGGGACCGCGGATCTCGGCAGCGCCACAGGCCCGCGCGCAATCCGCCTCGCTCTCCTTCTCGACACCGCTGACGGCGATCGAAAGCCGCAGCACCTGTCCGGTCTTGATCAGGCAGGCGAGCAACGCCACGCTGCGTTCGCTGCCATGTGCGGCCCGCACGGCGGCGAGATCGACGGTCACCTGGTCGGGCTGCACGTCGGAGATCTGGTTCAGGGGCAGCGACGAGGCGGAGCCGCCGCCAAGCGCGACGCGAACGCCGAGCGCGCGCAGCCCCCGCAAGTTTTCGGTGACGATGACGAGATCGTCCGTCGAGACGCCCTCGGCGACCTCGATCGTCAGGCGTTCCGGCGAAAGGCCAGCATCCGAAAGGCACCGCTCCACCTGCGTGACGAAATCGCGGTCGCGCAGTTGCGAGACGAAGGGCGCAATCGTCAGCCCTTTCGGGAAAGACCAGCCGGCCGCCTGCCTGCAGGCGGACTGAAGCGCCCAGGCGGCAAGCGCCAGCGTAGTCGCGCTCTGCTCCGGCGGCTCGAACGTTTCCGCGCCGATGACGCCGAGATGCGGATGCCGCCAGCGCAGCAGCGCCTGGAACCCACCGATGGAGCCGCTTTCGATGCCGAGGATCGGCAGGAATGCGAGGAAGAACTCCTCTGCCTCGAAACCGCGCGTAAGATCGCGCTCGGCTTCCGCCCGCTGCCGCACGGCATGGCTCAGGGTTTCCGAGTGGAAGGCATGACTGTTGCCGCTGATCGCCTTGGCTTCGTAAAGCGCCAGGTCCGCCCTTTTCAACACGTCGGATGTCGATTTGTCCGACCGCTCGATGAAGGCGATGCCGATGCTGCAGCCTGAAGCGATGCGCGTTTCCCCGAGATCGAACGGCGCTTCGAACAGCTTTTCCACCCGCGTTGCGAGCATTTCCGCATCGGCCTGAGACGGCGCGCACGCGGCCGCAAGCACGAACTCGTCACCGCCGAGGCGGTAGACCGTCGCCTCGCCGGCAAAGGCACGCCTGAGCCGGGCGCCGAACAGAGCCAGCAACCGGTCGCCGGCGTCATGTCCCAGCGTGTCGTTGATCACCTTGAAGCGATCGAGATCGAGAAGAAGCAAGGCGTTGCGCGCAAACGCGGCACCTTCTGCGCTGAGTGCCTGGCTGATATCGGCCTCGAGCGCAGCGCGGTTTGCAAGCCCAGTCAGCTTGTCGCGATGGACTTCGTTGCGCAGGCGACGCTCGGCGCGCCGCGCGGCACGCAGCTCCAGCTCGAGCCGGCGCGAGTAGCGCCAGCGATAGAAGGAGCCGCCGAGGATGAAAGGCATGGCGCCGGCCGCCATAACGGCAGGGACGTCCCAATGCGGCGCCATCTGGTCGGGAAGACCGGTTCCGCTGGCAAGCCACGCCACAGAAACCAGAGCCCCCAATGCCGCGCCGGCAGCCGCAAATCGCTGCTCGGGCTTCGGCAGAAACGTACCTAACATCATGTCGACGCCCCCCCGTATGTAAGGCGGTGCTAGCACGTCAGGGTTTAATGAATTCTTATGGGTGAAAAATTGTAGATTTGCATTCCGGAGACCGCCCCGGCCCTGTGAGAAAGCCCGTCATCAAAGTGTAGCCGAGTCACTTTAGAAGCGCCTAAGTTTCAACTGGATGACCGTCTGAGATGAATGAAATCGCTTCCGACGTTGGCTTTGGCAGAAAAAATCCGAAGCTGAAAAACGCCCTGCTCCAGCACAAGACCCTCTCCCTCGCAGGCTTCTCGGAACGTCTGTTCGGCCTGCTCTTTTCGGGCCTCGTCTATCCGCAGATCTGGGAAGATCCGATCGTCGACATGGAGGCGATGCAACTGACCCCGGAAAGCCGGATCGTCACCATCGGCTCCGGCGGCTGCAACATGCTGACCTATCTGTCGGCCGGCCCACGGAAAATAGACGTCGTCGACCTCAACCCGCACCATATCGCGCTCAACCGCCTGAAGCTCGCAGCCTTCCGCCATCTGCCGAGCCACAAGGATGTCACGCGCTTCCTGGCGATCCAGGGCACGACGACCAACGTCCAGGCTTTCGATCTTTTCCTCGCGCCGAAGCTTGATACAGCGACGCGCAGCTACTGGACCGGCCGCGACATGACCGGTCGCCGGCGTATCGGCGTCTTTGGCCGCAATATCTACCGCACCGGTCTGCTCGGCCGCTTCATTGCAGCCAGCCACCTGCTTGCCCGCCTGCACGGGGTCAATCCGGAGGACTTCGTCCAGGCGCGCTCCATGCGTGAACAGCGACAGTTCTTCGACGAGCGCCTGGCACCGCTCTTCGATCGTCCCGTCATCCGCTGGATCACCGGGCGCAAGAGCTCGCTCTTCGGCCTCGGCATTCCGCCGCAGCAGTTCGACGAGCTCGCAAGCCTGAGTGCCGAAAAGTCGCTCGCCGCCGTTCTGCGCCATCGCCTGGAGAAGCTCACCTGTCACTTCCCGCTGCGCGAAAACTACTTCGCCTGGCAGGCCTTCGGCCGCCGCTACCCGCTGCCGCATGAAGGCGACCTGCCGCCCTATCTCGACGCCGGCGCCTATGAGGCGATCCGCAACAATGCCGAGCGCGTCGAGGTGCATCACGCAAGCTTCACCGAGCTTCTCGCCGGCAAATCCGCCGGCTCGGTCGACCGCTATATCCTGCTCGACGCGCAGGACTGGATGACCGACCAGCAGCTGAACGACCTCTGGACCGAGATCACCCGCACGGCGGATGAGGGCGCAGTGGTGATCTTCCGCACCGCGGCGGAAGACAGCATCCTGCCCGGCCGTGTCTCCCCGGCCCTGCTCGACCAGTGGCACTACGATGCCGAAACCTCGCTACGGCTCGGCGCCGAAGACCGCTCCGCCATCTATGGCGGCTTCCACATCTACCGCAGGAAGGGCTGAGACGTGCAACAGGCCGGGATCTCCCACGCGCGGCGCATGGACCATATGTACCGCTATCAGCGGCACTTCTACGATCTCACGCGGAAGTACTACCTCTTCGGCCGCGACACGCTGATCCGCGACATGAACCCGGCCTCCGGTGCCTCGGTGCTTGAGGTCGGCTGCGGCACCGGCCGCAATCTGGCGCTGATCGGCCGCTGTTTCCCGTCGGCCCGCCTGTTCGGGCTCGACATATCCCAGGAAATGCTGACCTCGGCCGGCGCGAAGCTCAACCGTGGCGGCAACAGGCGCGCCACGCTGCATGTCGCCGACGCAACGGACTTCGACCCGGCGATCTTCGGCGAAAGGGGTTTCGATCACATCGTCATCTCCTACTCGCTGTCGATGATCCCCGACTGGCAGAAGGCGATCGACGCGGCGATCGCAGCGCTTAATCCGGGCGGTTCGCTGCACATTGCCGATTTCGGCCAGCAGGAACGCCTGCCGACGAGCTTCCGCCGGGCGCTGCACGGCTGGCTCAATCGCTTCCACGTGACGCCGCGCGAGCGGCTGTTCGACGTGTTACGCGAAAAAGCCCGCGAAAATGGCGCCGATCTCGAGCGGCGCACGATCGGCCGCGGCTATGCCTGGCTCGCCGTCTATCACCGCCCTTCCGTGGCGATCGCCGCCTGAGCGGCAGGCGGTTTACACAAAGGTTTTGCATCCCGCCTGAGGGCAGCCATTCCGGCAAGCGCCGAAACCGCCTGGTTTTCGGCGCTTTTGCGCTTTTCTGCCGTCCGCAATTCCCGCTTGAGCTAACTCAATTTTTACGATGATATGGTGAAAATGGGGTTCACGCCTCACTGGGGAAATCACCGACAGGAAGCCATCGTGTGAGGCAGGATCATCGATCGTCTCTAGACAGGAAAATCATGCGCCGGCTTCTCCTGGCTCTCTTGCCGCTTGCCACCCTTCTTTCCGGCTGCTCGTCGACCGACTATGACCTGATGCAGACGGCATCGATCCCGCCGCGCTTCCACGATACGGACCCGCAGAACTTCGGCGACCGGACCCCACAGCACCACAATATCCACGGCATCGACGTTTCGAAATGGAATGGCGATATCGACTGGATGAAGGTGAAGAACTCGGGCGTCTCCTTCGCCTTCATCAAGGCGACGGAAGGCAAGGACCGGGTCGATACCCGCTTTCCCGAATACTGGCAGAAGGCACGGGCCGCCGGCATCCCTTATGCGCCCTATCACTTCTACTATTTCTGCTCGACCGCCGACGACCAGGCCGATTGGTTCATCGCCAACGTGCCGAAGAGCGCCGTCTACCTGCCGCCGGTTCTCGACGTCGAGTGGAACGGCGAATCGAAGACCTGCCGCCATCGCCCGACGCCGGACGAAGTGCGCGTCGAGATGAAGCGCTTCATGGACCGGCTCGAAGCCCATTACGGCAAGCGCCCGATCATCTACACCTCGGTCGACTTCCACCGCGACAATCTCGTCGACCAGTTCAAGGAACATCACTTCTGGGTGCGCTCGGTCGCCAAGCATCCGGGTGAGGTCTATGTCGAGCGCCGCTGGGCGTTCTGGCAATATACCAGCACCGGGGTCATCCCCGGCATCGACGGCGCCACCGATATCAATGTCTTCGCCGGCTCGGCGAAAAACTGGAAGAACTGGGTCGCCGCGGTCTCGCAGCCGAAGCAGAACTGACATTCCTGCCGGCAAGTGCGGCAGGAAGACCCATTTTCTTCTTTCGGTCATAATGCTCTGAGAGAGCAACGGCAGATTTCTCAGCGATTTGATTGCCCGTGGTGGTGCAAGGCGCCCCACGGCAAAGAAAGGAATTTCATGATGACCCGCACAGCCCGGCGCGCGCTTGCCTCCGTCGCTCTTCTGGCGCTGACCGCCTCGGCCGCCGCCGCCCAGACCGCAGCCTCGACAGGCGCGAAGACGGCATCCCCGGCCGTTGCCTGCGGTGGCGATCTCGCAACCTTCCTTCAGGGCGTGAAGGCCGAAGCGGTCGCCAAGGGCGTTCCGGCCGATGTCGCTGACCGGGCGCTCGCCGGTGCCGCCATCAATGAAAAGGTGCTCAGCCGCGACCGCACCCAGGGCGTCTTCAAGCAGACCTTCACCGAATTCTCCAAACGCACCGTCAGCAAGTCGCGCCTCGATATCGGCCAGCAGAAGATGAAGGAATATGCTGACGTCTTTGCTCGCGCAGAGAAAGAATTCGGCGTGCCGGCCCCGGTCATCACCGCCTTCTGGGCGATGGAGACCGACTTCGGCGCCGTCCAGGGCGACTTCAACACCCGCGACGCGCTGGTGACGCTGTCCCACGACTGCCGCCGTCCAGAGATGTTCCGCCCGCAGCTGATCGCGGCGATCGAGATGGTCCAGCATGGCGACCTCGACCCGGCGACGACGACAGGCGCCTGGGCCGGCGAGATCGGCCAGGTGCAGATGCTGCCGGAAGACATCATCGCCTATGGCGTCGATGGCGACGGCGACGGCCACGTGAACCTGAAGAAGAGCTCGCCCGACGCGATCCTGACCGCCGCCAAGTTCATCCAGAGCCTCGGCTACAAGGCTGGCCAGCCGGTAATCCAGGAAGTCAGCGTTCCCGAGCAACTCCCCTGGGAAAAAACCGGCCTGCAGCCGGGCATGAAGGCCAGCGACTGGTTCGCGCTCGGCGTCAAGCCGCGCAACGGCGACACCGCCTTCGGCAACCTTGAAGCCTCGCTGGTGCTGCCACAGGGCCGCAAGGGCGTGGCCTTCCTCACCTACCCCAACTTCAACGTTTATCTCGAGTGGAACCAGTCGTTCATCTACACGACGTCTGCCGCCTATTTCGCGACCCGTCTCGGCGGCGCGCCGACCTATGAAGGCGGCAATCCGGAACCGGGCCTCGACGACACCGGCATGAAGGCACTGCAGAGCAAGCTGCAGACGCTCGGCCACGATGTCGGCAAGATCGACGGCATCCTCGGCTCCGGCACCCGCGCGGCACTCCAGAAGGAGCAGCTCCGCCTCGGCCGTCCGGCCGACGGCTGGGCGACGCTCGAACTCCTGAACGCGCTTTAAGCCCGAACCGCCGTTTCAAAACCATGACCCCCGGAGATCGGATCGATCTCCGGGGTTTTTTCATGCCACAACGGCCGACCGGATCCCGGTTGATGAGAGCCCACCGGCTCGCCCCCACGCATGCCGCCCTCATCATCGCCGCAAGAACCGGGTGGTTCCGCCGGGCGTGCCGGGCTATGTATCCTGTGTCGGAGCACAACCGATCCGGGAGCGGTAACCAGGCGCTTGCGCCATGGCGTCCACCCGGCGGAGGGAGACTGACGCCACCACGCAATCAGCACGATAGGCATCACCATGAATGCGCGAAGCACCGTCGATGGCAATCAGATGAGCGCCGGGACCTGGGCGCTGCTTGCCCTGCTCGGCCTGATCTGGGGCGGATCGTTCTTCTTCGCCCGCGTTGCCGTCGCCCATGTGCCGCCCTTCACGCTGGTGTTCCTGCGTTTGGGCCTGGCAGCCCTGGCGCTGCATATCTACATCCGCGGCCGCTTCGGCATGTACGAGGCGCTTGCCGGCCGCTGGCGCGAATTCGCGCTGATGGGACTGATCAACAACGCCATTCCGCACGCCTTCATCTTCCTTGGACAAACCCATATCGGCGCCGGACTGGCGGCGATCCTCAACGCCACGACGCCGGTCTGGACCGTGATCATCGCCAACATGGCGACCGAGGACGAGAAGCTGAGTTCCGCCAAGATCGCCGGCTGTCTGCTCGGGCTCGCCGGCACCGTCGTCCTGATCGGGCCGAGCGCCGTTGCCGGTCTCTTCGGCACCACAAGCAGCGTGCCGCTCTGGGCGCTGCTGCTGCCGGTGCTTGCCGCCATCAGCTATGGTTTCGCAGCGACCTACGGCAAACGCTTCCGCGATCTCGCGCCTCCCGTGACGGCCGCAGGCCAGCTGACCGCCTCGACGCTGATCGCGCTGCCGGTGGCCGCCTTTACCGACACGCCTTGGCTGCTGCCGATGCCGCCCGTCGAGGTGATCCTGTCGATCCTCGGCCTGGCGCTGGTTTCGACGGCCTATGCCTACATCCTTTTTTTCCGCATCATGCGCGCGGCCGGCGCCACCAATGCCTCACTGGTCACCCTGCTGGTGCCGCCAAGCGCGATCTTGCTCGGCTACCTCTTTCTCGGGGAGACGCTGCAGGCGGCCGATTTCGCCGGCATGGTGCTGATCGCCCTCGGCCTCGCCGTGCTCGACGGTCGAATCCTGCGTTTCCGGCGGGTCGCCTGACGTCTGATCGTGGTCGGTTACAGGAAAAGCCCACACACCTTGAGTGCTTCGCACCGCGTGAAAAAGACATGGTTTGCGGGGGAATCGACGGCCGATTTTCGTCCCGCTCCGGGCCACTCACGCACGGTAACAAACGTTTATATTAACCTTGCTGAAGCGATTGTGAAAAAAATGTGGCAGCCTGGAAAATTAAATAAAATCAGAACTATAGGCCTGTGAATAAGGCAGCGCCGGCTCACGCATTTCGCACTGCAGCACAAGTTTCCCTTTAACGTGTCGTGATTTCGCCCTATGTTTTAACGCGTTAACGCAGGGAGGGTCTTCCATGGGCCTTACACATTCGCTGAATGTCATCATGATCAGTGCAGCGTTCGTATTCGTGGCCACGATGCTCTTCATCTGAGGAGCGGCCGCTGAGAGTCCAAACCGAATAGGGACTTAAATTTCCGGGAAACCATTTTGCAGCACCAAGCCAGTTAGACCGCCAAGAGAGCATAAGGTCTAGACGCTGCGACAAACGAGAAAGCGCCTGAAGATCGATCTTCGGGCGCTTTCCTTTTTGGTGGATGCTGTAGCGATCGGGACGCTTGCTGCGACCGCAGCCGAAGAGACCCCAATAGGCATGGAGCCATACCAAAGCGCGGCGGCGACCTCTGTCTGCCAGGACACGCGGCGCGTTCGCAGCCATTCGGAAGTTCAACATGGCGAAGCGCACCTTGCCCGTCGCAAGGTGCGAGCGAAGGTCAGGCGGCCGCGCCGGCCGCCACCATCCGCGGTGCATCGATCGCGCCCACCGCTTCCACAGAGACCCGCTCGAAACCGACGAGATCCAGCACGGCTGTCACCAGCGGCGTGCGGTTCATCGAATAGATATGGAAATCGCGTACGCCGCGCCGGGCGAGATCGACGATCTGCTCGGCGGCGATGTGGGTCGCCTCCTTGAAGCGCTCGACCGGCTGGTCCTCGAGATGCACAAGCCGCGTGACGATCGCCTCCGGCACGGTGGCGCCACAAAGGCCAGCGAATTTCTGCACCTGCGCCAGATTGTTGATCGGCAGGATGCCCGGCACGATCGGGATGTTGACGCCAGCGCGCCGCACTCGTTCCAAGTAGCGCTCGAAATCATTGTTGTCGAAGAAGAATTGGGTCAGCGCCCGGGTTGCGCCCGCATCGACCTTGCGCTTCAGCATGTCGATGTCAGCGGCGACGTCAGGGCTTTCCGGGTGCTTCTCCGGATAGGAGGAGACGGAAATCTCGATGTCGTCCCCGCGCGCACGGATCGCCCGCACGAGGTCGGTGCTGCTGGCGTAACCCTCGGGATGCGGCTGGTAAGTGCTGCCGATGCCGCCCTGCGGATCGCCGCGCAGCGCCACGAAGTGGCGGACGCCGAAGCTGAGGTACTCGTCAATCACCGCATCGACCTCCGCCTTCGGCGCGCCGACGCAGGTCAGGTGCGCGGCGGTATTGGCAAAGCCGCTTTCCGCGATCAATCGCCTGACCGTCGTCAGCGAACGCGCCTTGGTCGAGCCGCCGGCGCCGTAGGTGACGGTGATGAAGGCCGGACCGAAGACCGAAAGGTCGTCTGCCGTCTGGAAGAGCTGCGCTTCCATCTCGTCGGTCTTGGGCGGGAAATATTCGAAGGAGAGCCGGAGATTGCCGCGTTCGGCCGGGTAAAGCGTCTGTGCCGTCATTATTATACTCCCCCCGCCTGGACACGCGGCCGTGGCGTTTCATTCTCGTTCACGGCCCGCCGATCACGCGCGAGCCAGATCGTCACCGTCAATTTTCCATCATTCGCCCCCTCAGGCGAAAGATCCGTGGTCTTCTCGAGCACAAGGCCAGCCTTCGCCAGCCAATCGGCCATCGCCTGATGCGAGAAGCCGAGGCGCGCATGGGCGTGCTCGTCGCGCAGATGCTCAAGCCCGTGCGGCGCGAAGTCGATGATGACCAGCCGTCCACCCGGCATCAGCATGCGCGCGGCTTCCGCGATCGCGGCTTCCGGCTCTTCGAGGAAATGCAGCACCTGGTGAATGGTGACGAGGTCGAAGGTCTGGCCGTCGAGCGGCAGGTTGAAGATGTCCCCATGGCGGATCGACGCCTTGGTGATGCCGGCGCGATCGAGATTGGAGCGCGCCACCGCAAGCATGTCGCGGCTGGCGTCGACACCGATACCACGACGATAGAGGCCCTCGAACAGCTGCAGGATGCGGCCTGTGCCGGTGCCGAGATCGAGCAAGCTTTCGACCGGCTCGTCGCCCACCATTTCGCGCAGCTTCGCCTCGACGTCACGCTCGCTGACATGCAGGCGGCGAAGCTCGTCCCAGCCGGCGGCGTTGCGGCTGAAATAGGCCTGCGCCTTCTCCGAGCGCGCCTTCTTCAAGGTGGTGAGCCGGGCTGCATCACGCGCCAACACCGCGTCGTCGACGGAGGCGGAGGCCAGCATCGCCCGCACGAGCCCGACCCGGGCACCGTCCTGACGGAGGCGGAAATAGGCCCAGGCGCCCTCCTGGTAGCGGTCGATCAGCTCGACCTCCGCCAGCAGCTTCAGATGCCTGGAAATGCGTGGCTGCGATTGACCGAGAATTTCGGTAAGATCGGTGACGGTCAGATCGCCGGCGGCGAGAAGCGCGACGAGACGCATGCGGGTCGGCTCGCCCGCCGCCTTCAGCACGTCCACCAACGCATCCAGACCCAGTTCTCTCTGCAGAGCCATAGCGATCCCCATCAACACATAAAGATATGTTTATGTGATTTGCGGTGGTGACGCAAGCGGATTTGCGCGGAGAGGCCAAACAATGGCGCCGGCGGAACAGATGCGTGTGTATGGACGCCATGCGCCACAAACGATGTCTCACAAACGATGTCTCGGGCGGCACGTCAGAAGACCTGCGAAGGCCCCTCTAATAGGCCGACTTCACGACCCGAATGAGGGCAGCCCCACCCAACCGAGACAAACCCGGCGCCCTTCCCGGTGTTGGGACGCCACCCTATCCGCGTCTCTGCCGCCCCAGGCACGCGTCATCCGCCAGCCCATCTCGCCGCAGCGATAGACAAACCTGCAAACGCCCGTTCGCGCCCGCCATCGGGACGGCAACCGCAGAGCTGATCGCTACGCCGACCCCTGGAGCGTCCCGCACGTTCATCCCCCGCGCGGGCACAGCGATAAACAGACCCTGGCGCGCAACCGAGCGACAGCTGGTCTTCGCCTCAGGTCAGGAGACAAAGGAAAACGGGCGAAGCCTGCGCCTCGCCCGTTCCTAGAACAAATGTTGCAGCGCCCGCTTCAACGGACGCAGCAAGGTCCAGCGCCGCGATATGGCGGCGGCTGAAATCAGCGCGTCAGGCGCTTGTAGGTGACGCGCTTCGGGTTGATCGAGTCCGGGCCGAGGCGGCGGATCTTGTCCTTCTCGTAGTCTTCGAAGTTGCCTTCAAACCACTCGACCTGGCTGTCTCCTTCAAAGGCGAGGATGTGCGTGGCAAGGCGGTCGAGGAACATGCGGTCGTGGCTGATGATAACGGCGCAACCGGCGAAGTTTTCGAGCGCGATTTCGAGCGCTGCCAGCGTCTCGGTGTCAAGGTCGTTGGTCGGTTCGTCGAGCAGCAGCACGTTGCCGCCGTTCTTCAGCATCTTGGCGAGGTGAACGCGGTTGCGCTGACCGCCCGAGAGGTTGCCGACCTTCTGCTGCTGGTCGCCGCCCTTGAAGTTGAAGGTCGAGCAATAGGCGCGCGAGTTCATCTCGTGCTTGCCGAGCTTGATGACTTCAGCACCGCCGGAGATTTCTTCCCAGACGGTCTTGTTGCCGTCGAGCGCGTCGCGGCTCTGGTCGACATAGCCGAGGTGCACGGTATCACCGATGCGGATCGAGCCGCTGTCGGGCTGTTCCTGGCCGGTGATCATGCGGAAGAGCGTCGTCTTACCGGCGCCGTTAGGGCCGATGATGCCGACGATGCCGCCCGGCGGCAGCTTCAGCGACAGGCCGTCGATCAACAGGCGATCGCCATAGCCCTTGGTGACGCCTTCCATCTCGATGACCACCTGGCCGAGACGTTCGCCGACCGGGATGATGATCTGCGCGTCGCCGGGACGCTGGTTTTCCGCCGCGTTGACCAGTTCGTCATAGGAGCGGATACGCGCCTTGGACTTGGCCTGACGAGCCTTGGGGCTGGATGCAATCCATTCCTGTTCGCGAGCGATCGCCTTCTGGCGGGACGCCTCTTCGCGACCTTCCTGCTGCATGCGCTTGGCCTTCGCAACCAGGTAGGCCGAGTAGTTGCCCTCGTAGGGAATGCTGCGGCCGCGGTCGAGCTCGAGGATCCAGCCGGTGACGTTGTCGAGGAAGTAACGGTCGTGGGTGATCATCAGCACGGCGCCCGGATACTCGCGCAGGTGCTTTTCGAGCCAGGCGATCGTCTCGGCGTCGAGGTGGTTGGTCGGTTCGTCGAGGAGCAGCAGGTCCGGCTGCGAGAGCAGCAGCTTGCAGAGCGCGACACGACGCTTTTCACCGCCCGACAGGTTGGTGACTTCCGCGTCGCCCGGCGGGCAGCGCAGCGCTTCCATGGCCATTTCGACCTGACTTTCCAGATCCCAGAGGTTCTGGCTGTCGATGATATCCTGGAGCTTGGCGCCCTCTTCCGCCGTCTCGTCGGAATAGTTCATCATCAGTTCGTTGTAGCGGTCGACGATCGCCTTCTTCTTGGCGACGCCTTCCATGGCGTTTTCAAGCACCGTCTTCGTCGGATCGAGCTGCGGCTCCTGCGGCAGGTATCCGACGGTCGCACCTTCGGCCACCCAGGCCTCGCCGGTGAATTCCTTGTCGAGGCCGGCCATGATGCGCAGAACCGTCGACTTACCGGCGCCGTTCGGGCCGAGGATACCGATCTTGGCATCCGGGTAGAACGACAGATGAACGTTCTCGAGAACCTTCTTCGCGCCGTAGGACTTATTAAGCCCGGCCATATGGTAGATGAACTGACGTGCCATGAGGGAATGCTCCGCAGGGATAAGGAAATTTGCCCGCTATGTAGGCGAATTATAGGAAGGGGGCAATGATCAAAGGCATCCGCCCCCGCCCTATCCCAAAACGAACATCCCCATCGGAACGCCCGGCAGGCTCTCCCGGAAGGCGCCTAAAGCCGGCGCGGTCAAGGCCGCACCATAAGGTGCTGCCATGGCCGACCGGGCGAAACGCCCTACCCGCGACCGGCAGTATCGGCGATACCCTTGGCGCATTTGAACTCGGTCGTGCCTGCGGCCTGGATCAGCGGCCCGAGGCTCGCAGCCTTCATGACATCGCCCGTGAGCCCGATCGTCAGCCCGGTGATGATGCTGCGGCCTTGCACGGTCTGGCAGCGCATGCGCACCCGGTCGCCGGCTCCAGCGCCAAAACTCTGGTCGAAGGCCTGCTTGATCGCCGCCTCATCGAGTTCCGCACCCACACGCTGGCGGAAAAGTGCCCCGACCGCCGAGCGGTTGAGCTCTTCCAGCATGCGCAGCTGTACCGAGAAATAGTCGTCGACCGAGCCGCTCTGGCAGATGCCGCTTCGCAGCCACTGGTGCCGGTCGAGACCGGATTGCACCCCGGGCATGGCGATAAGCAGCCGCGCCGCGGTGTCGTCGGCCATGGCAAGCTTCGGCAGCTCTAGCCAGCTGCCCTTGCGGTCGGTTGCCCGCGCTTCTGCCGCGACCCCGCAATAGCTCTTGCGCAGCGGCCACAGGCCATGCAGCGAGAGGTTGGTGGCATCGAAGCGTTCCGCCGTCTGGCTCTCGCATTCCTTGCGTTGCGGCCGCGTCTCGCAGAAACCTGGCTGCCAGCTGACCGCCAGTACGTAGTCGGTGCGGCTGGTTGAACTCGCCGGCGGAGCACCCTTGGATGCGTCTTCACCGGCAGCAAAGGCGCCGGAACCAAGCAACAGCGTCAGCGCTGCCAGGATGCCCGCCACAGAACCTGATATCGCTTTACAAAAACGGACCATGATATCCTCCCGCAAAAACAAAACGGGAACAAATATCGCCCAAAACGGGAAAATTGCAACCCCTAATGTAATGCACCGTCAAATCGCTTGTGACCTCATGCGCAACGATCAACAAGCGGCGATTGCCTTTGCCACGCAAATCGATTTGAAATCTCAAAGGTCTGTCGATTGCTTCCGGGAGTAGAGATGTTCGGGCAGGTGAAGACGCATCAGAGCCCGACCGGTGCCAGCTTGAGCTGGCGGCATTTTCCGGCAACCACAGAAGCCCGCGGCATCCTTCTCGTCAGCCATGGCCTTGCCGAGCATTCCGGCCGATATGCCCGCTTTGCCGAGGCGATGGCCGGCCACGGCTTCCATGTCTATGCCCACGACCATCGCGGCCACGGCGCGACGCAGGCGCCTGACGCCCAGCTTGGGATGTTCGCAAGCCGCGACGGCCTCGACAAGATATTCGCGGACATCCGGGCAGTGCGGGAGATTGCGACCACCGCCCATCCGGGCTTGCCGGTCATCCTCTTCGGCCATTCCATGGGTGGACTGATCGCGCTCAATGCCGCCGAAACCGATCCCGGCCTCTACGATGCGCTTGCCGTCTGGAACTCCAACTTCCGGCCGGGCCTTGCCGGCCGTGGCGGACAGGTGATCCTGAAGATCGAAAAGGCGCTCAAAGGGTCTGACGTGCCGAGCCCGCTTCTGACCAAGCTCACCTTCGGCATGTGGGGCGGCGCCATCAAGGATCGCAAGACCGATCTCGACTGGCTGTCGCGCGACGATGCCGAGGTCGCCAAATATGCCGCCGACCCGCTCTGCGGCTTCGATGCGACGGTCTCGCTCTGGCTCGATCTTTTCCGCCTGTCCTTCGATGGCGCCCGGCCCGACCGGCTGGCGCGGCTCCGGAAAAACCTGCCCATTCATCTCGTCGGCGGCAGCGCTGACCCGTCGACCGAGATGGGCAACGCCGTCCGCTGGCTTGGCACGAAGATGAAAGCCGCCGGTCTCAGCGACGTTAGCGTCACCGTCTATGACGGCATGCGCCACGAAACACTGAACGAACTCGGCCGGGACGAGGCGACGGCCGACTTTGCCGCCTGGTGCCTGCGCGCCGTCGCAGGGCGGCGCTGACCGGAAATATCATGGCCGACATGTCGCTTCCTAAGATCGCCGCCGACCACAACCGCATCTCCTTCGGGCTGACGCTGATGGTGATCTCGGTGCTTCTGTCGCCGCTGATCGACATCTTCGCCAAGCTCGCGATCGCCACCGTTCCCTCGGCCGAAATCACCGCCGTGCGCTTTCTGCTGCAGGTCGTCTTCATCCTGCCGATCGTGCTCTTCCGCGGCAGCCTGTTTGATCTCACCTGGAAGAAGACCGGGCTGCACGCGTTGCGCGGCGGTCTGCTGGTCGTGACCATGCTCTCCTTCATTACCACGCTGAAGGTCATGGAAGTCGCCGACGCGATCGCGATCTTCTTCGTCGAGCCGATCATCCTCACGATCCTTGGCAGCATCTTCCTGAAGGAGACGATCGGCTGGCGGCGCTACACCGCCTGCGGCGTCGGCTTCTTCGGCGCGCTGCTCGTCATCCAGCCGAGCATGCAGGAGGTCGGCTGGATCGCCCTTCTGCCTGTTGTGGCCGCCTTTGGCCTTGCCGTTTTCCTGCTCGTCACCCGCATGGTCGCGCAAAATGAGGACCCCTGGTCGATGCAGTTTCACGCCGGCGTCTGGGGCGCGCTCTTCTGTCTCGTGCTGCTTTATTTCGGCGAAGGCACCGGTTCCGGCATCTTCGATCCGGTCTGGCCAGAAGGGTACACCTGGTATTACCTGCTCGGCGTCGGCGTCACCGCCACCATTTCAGGCGTGCTCGGCGTCTATGCCTATCGCGCCGCCCCGGCCTCGGTGCTGGCGCCGCTGCAGTATCTCGAAATCGTTTCGGCCACGATCTTCGGCTGGCTCGTCTTCGGCGACCTGCCCGACGCGCTGAAGTGGTTCGGCATCGCCATCATCATCGGCTCCGGCCTCTACATCATCTGGCGCGAGCGCCGCGTGCACAAGGACACGAGCGTCGCTCCGGTGTCGCCAGCCATCTGACAACAAAGCCATCTGAAAACAAAAGAAAGACCATCGGGAGGAATATCATGAAAACTGGAGGTCAGCTCATCGTTGACGCGCTCGTCGCCAACGGGGTGAAGCGCATCGCCTGCGTGCCGGGGGAAAGCTATCTCGCCGTGCTCGACGCGCTCTACGACACCGACATCGACGTGCTCGTCTGCCGCCAGGAAGGCGGGGCCGCGATGATGGCGGATGCCTGGGGGCGGCTGACCGGCGAGCCCGGCATCTGCATGGTGACCCGCGGCCCTGGCGCGACCAACGCTTCCGCCGGCCTCCATGTCGCCAAGCAGGATTCGATCCCGATGATCCTCTTCATCGGCCAGGTGCAGAGCGAAGCGCGCGAGCGCGAGGCCTTCCAGGAGATCGAATACCGCCGCGCCTTCACCGAGGTCGCCAAATGGGTGGGCGAGATCGACGATCCCGCCCGCATTCCGGAATTCGTCACCCGCGCCTTCGCGGTCGCCACGTCCGGCCGCCCCGGCCCTGTCGTGCTGACGCTCCCCGAGGACATGCTGACCCGCAGCGCCGAGGCGCCCGCCGCCAAACCCTACCAGCCGGTCGAGGGTCATCCAGGTCCGGCGCAGATGAAGCGGCTCGGCGAAATGCTGAGCAACGCCAAGCGCCCGATCGCCGTCCTCGGCGGCACTCGCTGGACAGCGGAAAGCGTTGCTGAATTCCAGCGCTTCGCTGAACGCTGGAAGCTGCCGGTCGGGTGCTCCTTCCGTCGCCAGATGCTGTTTGATCACCTGCACCCGATGTACGCCGGCGACGTCGGCATCGGCATCAACCCCGCTCTGGCAAAAGAGGTCAAGGAAGCGGATCTCATCCTGCTTATCGGCGGCCGCTTCTCGGAAATGCCCTCGTCCGGCTATACGTTGATGGATAGCCCCTACCCGCGCCAGACGCTGGTCCATGTGCATCCTGACAGTTCCGAGCTCGGCCGCGTCTACCGTCCGGAGTTGGCGATTGCCGCCAGCCCGCGCGACTTCGTCGCCGCGCTCGAAAGCCTTGCACCGCCGAGCGAACCGAGCTGGTCCGTACGCACCGAGACCATGCACGCCGCCTATCTCAAGTGGTCGACCCCGCCGGAAACCGGACCGGGCGCGGTGCAGATGGGGCCGATCATGAACTGGATCGAGGCGAACGTGCCGGAGGATACGATCTTCACCAACGGCGCCGGCAACTACGCCACCTGGGTGCATCGCTTCCACCGCTTCCGCCGCTACGCCACACAGGCAGCCCCGGCTTCGGGCTCAATGGGTTACGGCCTGCCGGCTGCGGTCGCCGCGAAGCAATTACATCCGGATCGCGAAGTCATCTGCTTTGCCGGGGATGGCTGCTTCCTGATGCACGGCCAGGAATTCGCAACCGCCGTGCGCTACCGCCTGCCGATCATCACCGTCGTCGTCAACAACGGTATCTACGGCACGATCCGCATGCACCAGGAGCGCGACTATCCCGGCCGCGTCAGCGCCACCGATCTCACCAACCCGGATTTTGCAGCCCTTGCCCGCGCCTATGGCGGCCACGGCGAGACGGTCGAGAAGACGGAAGAGTTTGCCGACGCCTTCCTCAGGGCGCGCGCCAGCGGCAAGCCGGCGATCATCGAGATCAAGCTCGATCCCGAAGCGATCACCCCGACGCGCACGCTAAGCGAGATCAGGGCGGGCTGAGCAAGTCTTGTTCGTGAAGGGTCCAATCACGGCGCAGACGCGCCGTGATTGGATTCCTGTGACAAGCACAGGAATGAGGACGATGGAGCATTTGCGATGGGGGCCTTCTTCCCACGCGCCCGCGCTTCTGTGCCTGCGAGCGCGCGGGCGAAGCGACGCTTCTCAGGGCGTCGTGCGCCAATTGAACGCCGATCGGCCACCATTATACCTCCTTCATTCCTGTGCTTGTCACAGGAATCCAGCAGCGCCGCCTCGGCGGCGCGGGGAACGATCACGCCCGCTAACTGCCTACGAGATACGTCCAGCCGCTTACTCCAGCCATTCCGTCGAAAACGCACCGGCTTCATGCAGGTCGGTTGTCTCCAGGCGCCCTGGCCCGAGGTTTTCGAACTTGTGCGGCACATTGGCCGGCGCCACGACGATCTGACCGGCCTCGGCATCGATGATGCGGTCGCCGACGGTGAAGCGGGCGCGGCCGACGCGGACGATGAAGGTTTCCGGATAGGGATGGCGGTGCAATTTCGGCCCGTACCCGATCTCGTCGGTGGAAACAAAGATCACCGAAAGGCCTGCGCCATAGGCGCCGCCCTCGAATTCGCCCTTCCAGGCGTCGGGCTCATCCGCCCATTGCTCCCGCGAAATGAGACGCGCTTCGGCCATGCCGATCCTCCACTGTCAGATGGAACGATGCGGCCGAGCGCGAGAGTTTGGATTTTGCGTGGCTCAGCCGCGGATATGCTGGGTCTGCTGGTAGACGGCCGTCGAGCGCGCGCCGGAACGGCAATAGCCGAGCATCGGCCGCTGGAACTCGTCGAGCGCGTCGACCATGCTCTTCACGGCGTCGGCGGTCACGCCCATCGGGCCGACGGGAATGTGCTTGGTTTCGATGCCGAGTTCTTCGGCACGGGCAGCGATGGAATCAAAGGTCGGCTGGTCCGGCGCCTCGAAGTCCGGGCGGTGGCAGACGATGGACTTGAAGCCGAGCGCCTTGATCTGGTCGAGGTCCTCGACCGCGATCTGGCCGGTGACCGAGTATTCGTCGTTGATCTGGCGGATGTCCATGGTCGTCTTCCTTGAGGCAAATTTCCCGGCCTCTGATGTAGGCGCAGCCTTATCTCCCGTCAATTCAAAAGCCGCATCGTCAAGGCGCAGGATCAGACGACCGAAAAGGCGATGGCGTAGCTGCGCGCCTCGCCCGGCTGAAGCGGTGTCAGTTCCCCGGCCGCAGCCAACTCCGGCCGTTTGGCGATCCGGTGCGATACCGGCTCGATGCTGATCACGTTGGCCTCTCCGCGCTGGCAGCGCCACATCTGCAGGAAGGGCAAAGTATCGGCCCGGAACCGCACTTTCAGATTTCGGCCGCCGAGCCCCGCGAGGTCCGCAAGCGTGACCTCCGACCACCCATCGGAACCGATGGCCGCCGGCAGGCAGAAATGTGCGCTCTCGCCGGTGCCGAAGCACCAGGCGCTCTCCCCGCCTGCAAGCGAAGCGCTGACGATGCGGGTCTCGTCCCCGAGCAACCGGCCGCCAATGTTGAGGTGATACATCATGACAGGCGGAAAGGCGGTGACGCCGGAATTGACGACGCGATCTTCGAGCACCACTTCGTGCCGTGCGGCATCGATCCGCCAGCGCCGCTCGACCCGGGCCCGCCCGCCATCGGCGAGCACCACCTCGATCGTCGCCGTGCACTCGGCCCCGTCGCTCGCCATCTCCGTGTGGCTGACGGCTGTTCCGGCCAGTGACCCGTGCAGCGGATAGCGTGCGCCTTCCGCGCCACCTTCGATCGCCTCGGGATGGCGGATATGGTCTGGACCGCAGGTAAAGAGAAAACCGGCCAGCGCCCGGTCGATCCTCGGGTCCCCATCCGACGGGATCGCAGCACCCGGCGACAGGTCGACGCCGTCGACGACGAAGGCGGCGATATCGAGCGCGGAGAGCCGGTCGAACAGCACATGATTCTCTTGAAGATCCTGTGGTTCTTCGAGCGTCTTCAGCATGTTCTCTTCCTCAAATCGGCCGCAGAATCACTGCAATCACAAAGAGATGATAGCTGAGGAGAGACGCATTTCACCGGTTGAAGCCCGGGATTGCGCCGCCTAGATAGAATTTAACTGCTTGTTCATGATGAATTCATTTTTTTCACATTAACGTCGAAATCGAAATGTATCGCGCCACATTCACCACAATGAAAACAGGTTCTCTCGTGACGTCAGCGACCCGCACAGGCCTCTCGCTCCTCGCCGCAGTCGGCTTTCTTGCCGTGGATCTGACGGCCGCCTTCGCGCAGGACTATCGCGGCTACAATCGCTATGGCGACGATGTCATGCTGGTCACGCCCGACGGTGAAATCCTCGATTATGTACCCCGCTCCGACGAAGTGCAGACCATGCGCGACAGCCGCGGCCGCACGCTTCTGATCGACAGCTGGGGTAATGTGGTCGCAACCGTGGTGCCCAATAATCGCGGCCGCCAACGCGACTACGGCGGCAACCGTCAGGGCGATTACGGCGGCTATCGCCGTCAGGGTGACGTGGATATCTATTCCAACCGACGCTACCGGGAAACCGAGCGCGGCTACGGCTATTCCGAGCCCGGCGACGTCACCGGCTCCGTTCCCGACTACCGCGACGTCGTTCCGCCGTCGACCGACGGCAACGAACTGCCAAACAGCCTACCCGGCCTGATCGACGGCACCCAGGAGGCTTCCGTCGATCCGAACGACGGCAACCCAATGCGCCAATCGATGCCGCCCGCGATCTCGGTCAAGTCGAAGTCGCGCGCCGAGATCACAGCACTTCAGGTCTTCCTCGACCGCGAAGGTTTTTCGCCGGGCGTGATCGACGGCAAGATGGGCTCGAACGTCACCAAGGCGATCGAAGCCTTTCAGCAGTCGACCGGCGAAACGCTCGATCCCAACAACACCGACGACATTCTCGAGCGGCTGCGGATGAACGGCGGCATGCCGATCACCAGCTACACGATCACGGCCGCCGACGCCGCCGGCCCCTATGTCGCGTCGATCCCCGAGGATTACGCGCACAAAGCGATGCTGCCGCACATGTCCTTCACCTCGACGACGGAAATGCTCGGCGAGAAGTTCCACATGGACGAGGCCTATCTGCGCGAGTTGAACCCGGGCGTCGATTTCACCATTCCAGGCACGATCATCAAGGTGATCAACCCCGGCGCCAACAAGACCGGCAAGGTCGCCCGCATCCTCGCCGACAAGGCGCGCAAGCAGGTGCTCGCCTATGACGACGCCGGCAAGCTGATTGCCGCCTATCCGGCAACGATCGGCTCGTCCGATACGCCGTCTCCGTCAGGCACGGTCAATGTCGAGCGCATCGCGCTCAATCCGGGCTACACATACAATCCGAAGATCAACTTCAAGCAGGGCAACAACGACAAGATTCTGACCCTGCAGCCGGGCCCGAACGGTCCCGTCGGCACGGTCTGGATCGCGCTCTCGAAGCCCACCTACGGCATTCACGGCACGCCGGAACCCTCGAAGATCGGCAAGACCCAGAGCCATGGCTGCGTGCGCCTGACCAACTGGGACGCGACCGAGCTTGCCAAGATGGTGAGCACGGGCGTCACGGTCGAGTTCGTCGACTGAGCGAAGCCGGCCGCCCGTTAACCGAACCGTTGTTTTTTTGGCATTTTTCTTGAGGCTTCCCCCAATTGGGTGAGTGACTTCGCGCCTGCAGCATAGATGATGGAGTTGCCTGGCCGACCATCCACGACGAGGCACTCTTTTTTAAATTTCTTTGCGCCGACCCGTCGGCTAAATCGTTTCAGACCTATCCATTTACGAAGACCGCAGCTGCCGACGACCCAGCTGCGGTTTTTTTCGAGCGCCGGGTGCAAAAGCCCTCCCGCCGCTCTCCCCGTCCATCATGACTTCATGAAACATTGTCATGAGAATTTTTCCGGCAATCGGCTATCACCGGATATCTCAACGACAATGGCCGACCTGCGGCCGCACTTGAAGGATGGCCTGAATGGCGACGGAGCGCACCCTGCCCAACCTCTGGCATGCGACGGCACCGGCCGCCCCTGAGACCAGGCCGCTCAGCCAGGACCTGACGACCGATGTGGCGATCATAGGCGGCGGCTTTACCGGCCTCTCGGCAGCGCTGCACCTGGCCGAAAAAGGCGTGAAGGCAACGGTCATCGAAGCCAAGATGATCGGCTTTGGCGGCTCCGGCCGCAATGTCGGCCTCGTCAATGCCGGCATGTGGGTGAAGCCCGACGACCTGATCTCGACGCTCGGCCCCGAGGCCGGCAACCGGCTGCTGACCGAACTCGGCGACGGCCCTTCGATGGTCTATGCGCTCGTGGAAAAACACGGGATGCCTTGCGAGGCGGTGCGCAACGGTACGCTGCACATGGCCGTCGGCAGCGAGGGCGTCACCGAGATCAAGGACCGCGAAGCGCAGTGGCAGAAGCGCGGCGCGCCGGTCGAGGCGCTTTCGGCCGAGCGGGCGCACGCGCTCACCGGCGCTGAAGGTTTTTCCGGCGCCCTCCTCGACCGCCGCGCCGGCACCATCCAGCCGCTCGCCTATGCCCGCGGGCTCGCCCGCGCTGCCCTTGCCGCCGGTGCCGAGATCTACACCGACACGCCGCTGACCGGTGCGGAGCGCCAGGGCGACAGCTGGGTATTGAAGGCCGGCAACAACACGGTCCGCGCGAAACAGGTGATCCTCGCCACCAATGCCTATGGCGGCCTCTTCGCCGAGAGCCCCTGGCAGGCCCATACGCAGGAACTGACGATCCTGCCCTATTTCCAGTTCGCCACCAATCCGCTGCCGGACGCCGTCGCCAAGCGCATCCTGCCGGAGCGCCAGGGCACCTGGGACACCGGCCTCGTCATGACCTCCTTCCGCATGGACCAGCAGAACCGGCTGATCTTCGGCTCGATCGGCCGGCTCGACGCGATCGCTGAAGGCACGCACCGCGCCTTTGCCGCCCGCTCGCTGCGCAAGCTCTTCCCCTTCATCGGCAATTTCCGGTTTGAGTACTGGTGGGACGGCCGCATCGGCATGACCACCAACAATCTGCCGGCCATGCACACGCTCGCCCCCAACGTCGTTTCCGTCAGCGGCTACAACGGCCGCGGCATCGCGCCGGGCACCGTCTTCGGCCGCGCACTCGCCAGCCATGTCACCGGCGAAACCTCGGCGATCCCGCTCGCCGAAACGCCCGTGACCCCGGACACCTGGCGCGGCGTGAAGTCCGCCTTCTACCACGCAGGCGCCCAGGCCAAGCACTTCATCGACCGTCGGTTCTGAGGTAGCGCACGGTGCGGACCGTTCATTTCGGTTCGCGACCATGCCATGCGGTTTCGCCACGGGGTGAAATGCGCGCCAGCCGGACTGCGCCGGCCCATGCTGACCTATCTTGAATGTTGAAACCCTGAGGTGTAGCGTCCGCCGCGGGTGCCCCTCCAAACCTGCTGCCGGGTTGAAGGGCCGCGGAACTTTACTCGACGACCATGTTCATCAACGTCGAAGCGTAATCGGCAGACTTCGACCAGGAGCATCGGATCGTCTCATGCTGCACCCGCAGGTCAGGTTCTCGCCGTCCAATATCGCCGCCCTGAAGAAGTCCCTCCGGGATCGTTACCCGCACATCAAGTCATCCCACCTGGACGAGGCAATCGCCGCGTCGTTCGGCTTCAAATCCCATGCGGCATTGCGCCCGGCGCTGCTTCAGGTCGGCAACCACGCCCGGCTGATCGTCATCACCGATCATATGTTGCTTCTGCTTCGGCTGGAGGAACTGGGATACCGAGATATCGACGCCGGAGACTTGCGCCACCTGATGTGGGACATCAAATTCCCCGACCACTGGTACGATCAGCACCTTGAAAAGGCCGTGACGAAACGCAGACG
This sequence comes from Ensifer sp. ENS07, assembly GCF_014852185.1. Lineage (NCBI taxonomy): Bacteria > Pseudomonadati > Pseudomonadota > Alphaproteobacteria > Hyphomicrobiales > Rhizobiaceae > Ensifer > Ensifer sp. ENS07. Next base: position 814,156 of record NZ_JACVBE010000002.1, read on the forward strand.
GCCGACAGCGGCCAATTCGCAATAGCGCAGCAGCGACCATCGGTGGCGCGTGCACGGTAGAGACCGTCGATGGCAAAGCCCAAAAACCGCTAGCGATTTGAAATCAGTCGGCTTAGCGTTGACCGATTGCACGTCGCAAGCAGACCCGTGCGAACGGGCCATTCGAGACAAGGAACTGGCCATGGCTAAGCTCGTGTTCGGAATGAACCAGTCGCTGGACGGCTACGTCGACCACATGGAGTTTGCGCCAAGTCCCACGCTCTTCCGCCATTTCATCAAGGAGGCCGAACAGCAGACGGGCAGCCTGTACGGTCGCCAGATCTATGAGATCATGCGCTACTGGGACGACGAGCATCCGGAATGGGATGCGGACAGACAGGCCTTCGCAGCCGCGTGGCGGAAGCAGCCGAAATGGGTCGTCTCGCGCTCCTCGGCGTCCGTCGGCCCCAATGCCCGGCTCGTCGACGGTGATCTTGCGGGCGCCGTGCGCAAGCTGAAGGCCGAGCACGACGGCGAGATCGAAGTGGCGGGCCCCGTCCTCGCGCACAGCCTCACCGAACTGGGCTTGATCGACGAGTACCGGATCTACCTGCACCCGGTCGTCCTTGGTCACGGCAACCCCTATTTCGCCGGCCCCCGCCCGCGGCTCCGCCTGATCGCTCATGATCGCATCGGCGAGGACGTGGTGCGGCTGGTCTACGTTCCTGCTTAGTCGCCGGACTTGCCGGTCCCGTCAGCGCGCGGCTGTGTGCGTTGCGCTGCCCGAAAGCTAGCAGTGTTGACTTCCCTGCCGCCCGATCGGCACGGCGAAATCCGCATTCGACCCGGTTCGCTTTTCAGATGCGACCTTGGCTTTCAAGCCAGATGAGCGCTCCGCGAACTGCGGCTCCGGCAAGTTGGTGCTGCCTTTGCTCTCACTCGGAGCGTCTCCAGCGATACGACCAACCGTCGATCCTCTCCTCGGTGGCCTTCAGCAACAAGGCGTCAGGCAGGAACTGGCCACGCACCAGGCCAATCTTTTCGAGAACACGGCAGCTGGTCTCATGTGCAGCCGCGCATATGGTATGAACCTCGGATAGGGGTGACTGCTGCTTGACCCAATGCATAATCGCAAGACCGGCTTCCGTCGCCAGCCCCCGTCCCCAATAGGCCGGACCGATGCCATAGTGAATTTCCGCGCGGTCCCCATCCACAAACATGAGGAAGAGGCCCATCGGCCGCTGGTCGCTGCGGTCGATGATGCTCCAGATGAAGCGGTCACCATCCGCCCAGCTGCTTTCTCCCCACGCATGGATGACCGCCTCGGTGCTGGATTGTGCGGGATGAGCGCCGCGCGGCAAAAATCGTGCTGCCATGCTGTTGCCGGTGTATTCCGTAAACACGGACGCTGCGTGTTCAGAGCGGGCTGCACGCAGGTGAAGGCGGCTTGTCGTTAGTTCAACGGGCGGCGTGATCAACTTCAGGTGTCCGGGCGGGGCAGAGCGCGCGGACATCTTAATTCCATCGGGACAAAGAGCGAAAGCCACCATCGATCGCTTCCGGCGTAGAAAGTCCCTGGCCTCGCGGTGAAGCTGCCCCCAACTTCACCGCGCCGCGATCAGCAAAGCAAAACGCCTCGGATCATCCCTGACCCGAGGCGTTGTCTCTTGAAAGGAAGGCGCGATTACGCCGCTGCGCGGTAACCCGAGCCGGCGCTGACCTGCACCTGACCCGACGTGCGGAACGCCCGCAGACGCGTGGCGATGTGCTCGGCCTCTCCCGTCAATGCCTGGCTTGCGGCGTTCGCCTGCTCGACCATGGCGGCGTTCTGCTGCGTGATCTGGTCCATCTGGGTAATCGCGGTGTTGACCTCCTGCAGGCCGGTTGCCTGTTCGGCGGTGCTGGCGCGGATGGCGCCGAAGACGGAGCTGACCTCGACGACCTGGGCGACGATCTGCTGCAGCGACTGCGCCACCTGATTGACCGAATTGACGCCGTCGTCCACCTGGCCGCGCGACTTGGCGATCAGGCCCTGGATGTCCTTGGCCGCTTCGGCGCAACGCTGGGCCAGCGCCCGGACTTCGGAGGCGACGACCGCAAAGCCCCTGCCCGCCTCGCCGGCGCGGGCCGCTTCGATGCCGGCGTTCAGCGCCAGGAGGTTGGTCTGGAAGGCGATCTCGTCGATGACATCGACGATCCGCGCGATGCTGGCGGAAGACGTCTGGATCTCCTGCATCACCTCGATCGCGTGGCTGACGATCTCGCCGCTCTGTTCGGCATTGGCGCGGGCGGCAATCACGGTCGAATTCGCCTGGTTGGCGCCTTCGGCCGTCTGCTTGACCGTGCGCGTCACCTGCTCGACAGCAGCGGCCGTCTCTTCAAGGTTGGCCGCCTGCCGTTCCGTGCGCCGGGCCAGATCGTCGGCAGCCGCCGCAATCTCCTTGGCGCTCGTATGGATCTGGCTGGCGCCGGCCTCGATGCCGCCGATGGCGCGTGCAAGCTCGCCGATCGCGTGGTTGAAATTTTCGCCAAGCTCCTGATAGGCAACCGGCAGGTCCGCACCGATGCGTGCCGTCAAGTCGCCATCGGCGATCTTCTTCAGCGCCGCGCCGAAGGTCTTGCTGATCAGCGCGCGTTCGGCAGCCAGCACTTCTTCCTGCACCGCACGTTGCTTGGTGACGTCGGAGGCGTCCATGTAGACGGAGATCGACAGATCCATGTCGAGGAAGACGCCCTTGATCAGGCTCGACAGCATCGCGCCCATGTCCTCGGCCGAGGTCCCCTTACGCGAGAACAGGCCGGCCTTCGGCCAGTGCGCCTTGACGATTTCGGTGATCAGATGCTCGGCGATCAGCGCGTAGCCGCCGATGTACCAGCGCGGCTCGAGCCCGATGCGGGCGTGCACCAGGCCGATGGTGCGAACCTTGGCGCTGTAATCCTCGTTGAAATTGGCATCGACGATATTGGCCCAGTGGCCGACCTGGGCGCCCTTGGCGCGGTCGATATGAGCGTCGGAGGAGAAGAAGCGCTTGGTCTCGGCCGTCGTCTTGACCTTGACGTAGAACTTGTCGAGCGCGGGTTTAAGTTCCTTCTCGAGGATCGGCTTCAGCGCCTTCAGGCTCGTCTTGGCGGCGTCATCGAGCGCCATGAAATTCAGACGACCGGCAACGTCTTGCGTGCCGGCAGCGGCGTGTTCCGTTTTCATGCGCGAACTTCCCTGCATGCTCATTTCTGGATCATGGAGACAGGATCTAGGGCGCTGCAGCGTCTGAGATCATGGCCGCAATCATGGCGGCTGGTTGCCCTGTTCAGTCGGTCGCAGGGGCAAGCTGTGTCCTGGGCCACTGATAGAAGCGCAGGGTAAAGGAAGCCTTACGCGAAACAGCTATTTCGCGAGGCCTGAAATACAACTCAACCGGAACTGACGAATATCAATTCCGGTTGATACGCAATAAACGGTGGAACGGCGAAGGATCAGGCGGCGTTTCGCGAAGCCCAGGATGGCATGCGCGCAGCCCAGGAGCGGCGCGTCTTGACCGGCATCAGCGCCTGCACTTCCTTGGCGAGGGCTGCTGCGTTTTCGCGCGCCTTGTCGAGATTGCTGACGCGGTTCGGATCCATCGTCTGCAGCGTGCCGCCAAAATCGAAGATCTCGCGATAGGCGGCGCGCTCGACGATCGGCGTGTCGAGAACCGAGACGCCGCGCTCGGCGAGCATCGCCTTGATCGTCTGCAGCGCACGCGTGGTGACCAGCGAATTGACGCGGGTGAGCACCACAGAATGGTTGATGCGCAGGCCCGAACGGTCCTGGATCTGGCGGATCACCTCAAGAATTTGAGCCGCACCCTTGGCATCCATGGCGCAGCCCTGCACCGGGATCAGCACCTGGTCAGAGATGGCGAGTGCAAGTGCTACGATCTGGTCCTTGGCGCCCGCGAGATCGATGACGATATAATCCGCTTCGTCCTTCGCCTCGCGGATATGACATTCGAGCGAGCCGGGCGTGATGTGCGAAATGACGGTGAGGTTGGCGATATGGCCGGAAGCCTCCGCCCAGCTGGTGATCCAGCGCTGCGGATCAGCGTCGAGGACGACCACCCGGTGCCCCTGCCGCGCCAGTTCCGTCGACAGGATCAGCGCCGCGGTCGTCTTGCCCGCACCACCCTTTGCATTGGCGAAAGTGATGACCGCCATGATATTCCCCATTCTATGCCTGTATCGCGCTGAACCGGACGGCCACAGCCGGTGGTTCGCTTCTTAACGAAACCTTACAGAATTTGGTTAACGAAACGGTAACGCCGGCACGTCAAACCTGACAGTCGGCCTTGAGGCTGCGTGCCAGCGACACTGCTATGGTGATGAAAATGCTGGAGTTCTGGCCTCAGACCGGCAAAACTGCCGGTTCGCTCACGTGCTGTGATCGATAGCACATCGACGAGAACGGCCCGTGCCGCACCGCCTCGCCTGTCGGGCTGAGCAGGGTCAGCACGTCATTCGCAAACGCCTGGGCGTTGGCCTGCGCCTTGGCAAGGTTGCTGACCTTCGCGGGGTCGAGAGAGGAAAGCGTGTCGCCCCGCTCAAAGAGTTCGCGGAAGGCCGTACGCTCCACCAGCGGGGTGTCGACGAGCCGGATCCGGTTCTCCGAAAGCAGCAGCTTGACCCGGCGCATCGCCCGCGTCGTCACGATCGGGTTGACCCGGGTCAGCAGAACCGCGTGGTTGATGTTGGCGCGCGCGTTGTTCTCGATGTGGCGGATCAGGTCCAGCACCTGGATGGCGCCGCGCGCATCCATCACACAGCCCTGCACCGGGATCAGCGTCAGGTCCGAAAGACCGATCGCCAGCGCCACCAGCACGTCGGCCGCCCCGGAGAGATCGATGATCACATGCTCGACCTGACCGCGCAGCCGCCGGAGATGATCGCTGAGCGTGGTTGTCGCGACACCTGAGAGAACGAAGAGATTGCCATCGTTGCGGCCGTGGCGGAACCAGTCGGTCATGCAGGCGAGTGGATCGCAATCAAGAACCGCAACGCGATCGCCGCGCCGGGCGAATTCGCAGGCAAGCAGCAAGGCTGCCGTTGTCTTGCCGGCTCCCCCCTTCGCATTCGCGAGGGATACAATCGCCATCGGTCGACCCTAACTCAACGCAGGCCCGGATTTTCGCGGGCCGATACATACGCACACCCTAATGCAAGCGTTCCAGACCGCGGTAAACAAAGCGTAAAGAAAACGCTCCGCGAGCCCGAAACGTGACAGTTCGATGACGATTAGGTGACAGATCCGCCGCAATGGCAAGTGGTATTTTTGGGCTAACTAAACCGATAGGCCGACGCCTTCGCCGGGGGGCAAAGGCGTCGGGAATTGGTCAGATGCACTCGCGGAAGAGCTTCTTCGCGGCGTCGAGCGTCAACTCGACCGGGTTGCCGCCGGCCGTCGGGTCGACGATCGCCATCTCCGACATTTCGTCGATCCGGTCGGTGCCAACGCCGAGGGCTGCGAGCTTGTCCGGAACGCCGAGTTCCTCGCGCAACTTCAGCACGTAGTCGTAGAAGCCGTCGAAGCCACCGGAAATGCCGAGATAGGCGGCAGCGCGCACTATTCTGTCCTCGATCGCCGGACGGTTGAAACGCAGCACCGGCGGCATCACGACCGCATTGGTCATGCCGTGGTGGGTGTTGTAGATCGCGCCCACCGGATGCGACAGCGAGTGGATGGCGCCAAGGCCCTTCTGGAACGCGACGGCACCCATGGCGGCCGCACTCATCATGTTGGCGCGCGCCTCGATGTCGGTGCCGTCCTTGTAGGCGCGCGGCAGGTATTCCTTCACCAGCCGCATGCCTTCAAGCGCAATGCCCGCAGACATCGGATGATAGAAGGGCGAGGAATAGGCTTCCAGGCAATGGGCAAAGGCGTCCATGCCGGTGCCCGCCGTGATCACCTTAGGCATGCCGACCGTCAGTTCCGGGTCGCAGATCGTGACTGCCGGTAGGAACTTCGGATGGAAGATCACCTTTTTCACATGGCTTGCCGAATTGGTGATGACGCTGGCGCGGCCGACTTCAGAGCCGGTGCCGGCGGTGGTGGGCACTGCAATGATCGGTGCAATGCCTTCGACGCTCGCCCGCGTCCACCAGTCACCGATATCCTCGAAGTCCCAGACCGGGCGGCTCTGCCCGGCCATGAAGGCGACGCACTTGCCGAGGTCGAGGCCAGAGCCGCCGCCGAAGGCGACGACGCCGTCATGGCCTCCATCCTTGAACGCCTTCACGCCGGCGGCGAGATTGATGTCGTTCGGGTTCGGATCGACGTCGGCAAAGATCGCGCGGCCGAGGCCGGCGGCCTCGAGGATATCGAGCGCATTTTGCGTAATCGCCATCGGCGCGAGGCCCCGATCGGTAATCAGCAGCGGCTTCTTCATGCCGACCGCCTTGCAATGGTCGGCAAGCTCCTTGATCCGGCCGGCACCGAACTTGATGGACGTCGGATAGCTCCAGTTGGCGGTGATGGTCATGCGGTGACTTTCTTCAGATGATAGGATTTCGGACGGGTGAGGTTCTGGAAGCCGATGACCGAAAGCGAGCCGCCGCGGCCGGTTTCCTTGACGCCGGTCCAGCAGAGCGCCGGGTCGAGATAGTCGGCGCGGTTCATGAACACCGTGCCAGTCTCGATGTCGGCGCCGATGCGCGCGGCACGCTCGGCATCCCTGGTCCAGAGCGATGCGGTAAGGCCATACTGGCTATCGTTCATCAACTCGATCGCCTGGCTGTCGCTCTTCACCTTCATGATGCCGACGGCAGGGCCGAAGGTCTCTTCGCGCATAAAGGCCATGGAGTGGTCGACATTTACGAGGATCTGCGGCGCGAGATAGGCGCCGCCGTCGTCGGCAGGGAAAAGCTTCGGGTCGATCAGAGCCTTGGCGCCCTTGGCAACGGCGTCGGCGATCTGCTCGCGCACGGTGGCAGCAAAACGCTTGTTGGCCATCGGCCCCAGTGTCGTTTCCGGATCGAGCGGATTGCCGAGCTTGTAGTTGGAAACCCAGGCGACCGACTTCTCGACGAAGGCGTCGTAGAGCGATTCATGCACGTAAATGCGCTCGATGCCGCAGCAGCATTGGCCGGAATTGTAGGTGGCGCCGTCCATCAGCGTGTCGACGGCCGCATCCAGGTCCGCGTCTTCCATGACATAACCCGGATCCTTGCCGCCGAGTTCGAGGCCGAGACCGGTGAAGGTGCCGGCCGCCGCGCGCTCGATCGACCGCCCGCCTTCGACCGAACCGGTGAAGTTGACGAAGTCGAAGCTCCTGGCCGCAATCAGCGCCGCCGTTGTTTCGTGGTCGAGGAAGATGTTCTGGAAGACGTCGGCGGGAACGCCGGCCTCGACGAAGGCGCGCACCATGCGCTCGCCGACGAGGATCGTCTGGCTCGCATGTTTGATGATGACCGTGTTGCCGGCCATCAGCGCCGGCGCGACCGTGTTGATCGCGGTCATGTAAGGGTAGTTCCAAGGTGCAACGACGAAGACGACACCGTGCGGCTCGCGGGCGATGCGGCGCTCGAAGCGGTCGCTCTCCTCGATCACCAGCGGCTTCAGTGCATCGGCGGCGATGGTCGCGACATAGTTCGAGCGCTCGTTGAAGCCCTTGAATTCGCCGCCATAGCGCACCGGCCGGCCCATCTGCCAGGCAAGCTCCGGCACCACTTCGTCGACCATCTCGTTGAGGCGCGCGACACCGGCCAGAACCAGATTGACGCGCTCGTCGAGCGGACGGCGCGCCCAGGCCTTCTGCGCCTGGCGGGCGCGGGAAACCACCTGCTTTGCCATGTCCAGCGGCATCGCCGGGCGTTCTGCGTAGACCTCGCCGTTCACCGGCGAAATGCACTTGATCATGCTCATGATCGTCTTCCTGCTTTCATTGCGAATGATGCGATGGCCGCTCCGGTCAGGAACGGCCATCCTTGTGAATGATTATGTCGCGGGTCAGGCCCGTTCGAAACCGCGTGCGACCTCCCAGTCGGTGACGCGGCGATCATATTCTTCCTGCTCCCAGCGCCCTGCCCGTGCATAGTGCTCGATGACCTCGTCGCCGAAGGCGGCGCGCAGCATCTTCGATTCCGTCAGCGCGGCCGTCGCATCGCGAAGCGTGCGCGGGATCTCGCGCACGTCCTTGCCGCCATAGGCATCACCGACGAAGGGCGCTTCCAGTTCCATCTTGTTTTCGATACCGGAAATGCCCGCCGCGATCAAAGCGGCGAAAGCGAGATAGGGATTGAGATCGGAGCCGCCGACGCGGCATTCGATACGGATCGCCTTGGTGTCTTCGCCGCAGAGACGATAGCCGGCCGTGCGATTGTCCTTGCTCCAGACCGCCTTGGTCGGCGCGAAGGTACCGGCCATGAAGCGCTTGTAGGAGTTGATGTAGGGGGCGAGGAAATAGGTGATCTCGCTCGCATGGGTGAGAAGCCCGGCCACGTAATGGCGCATCATCTCGGACATGCCGTATTTGCCGCTCTCGTCGTAGAACTTCGACGACTTGCCGTCCGCACTCCAGAGCGACTGGTGGATATGCGAGGACGAACCGGCGGCCGCATAGTTCCACTTGGCGAGGAAGGTGATGGCCTTGCCGCGCGACCAGGCGATTTCCTTGCAACCGTTCTTGATGATCGCATGCCGGTCGGCCATGGTCAGCGCGTCGGCATAGCGTACGTTGATCTCTTCCTGGCCGGCCGACGCCTCACCCTTGGAATTCTCGACCGGAATGTCTGCACCCTGGAGACCGTTGCGGATCGCCCGCATCACGTCCTCTTCCTTGGTCGTCTGGAAGATGTGGTAGTCCTCGTTGTAGCCGCTGACGAGCTGCAGATCGCGATAGCCGGACTGGCGGGCGTCGTCATAGGACTGGTCGAAGAGGAAGAATTCGAGCTCGCTCGCCATATAGGCCTTGAGGCCCATCTTCTCGAGACGCGCCACCTGCTTCTTCAGGATCGCCCGCGGCGAATGCGGCACTTCCTCATGGGTGTGATGGTCGAGCATGTCGCAGAGAACCAGCGCCGTGCCTTCGAGCCAGGGGATGCGGCGAAGCGTCGAAAGGTCCGGCTTCATCGTATAGTCGCCGTAGCCCTTTTCCCAGCTTGTCGCCTTGTAGCCGGGAACGGTCTCCATCTCCATGTCGGTCGCCAGCAGGTAGTTGCAGCTATGCGTTTCCTTCCAGGCGCCATCGACGAAGAACTGCGCGTGGAAGCGCTTGCCCATCAGCCGGCCTTGCATGTCGACCTGGCAGGCGAGCACCGTATCGATGCGGCCGGCGGCGACGTCTTCCTTCAACTCGTCAAACGTATAGCTCATCAACTTCCATCCCATGTTTTGTCACGCGGCCGTTCCCTTGAGGTCACGATATTTTTTGGCCGCGTGAACGTGATCAGCTCGAATTGTCTGGCGCGGAGTGCGGGCCGGAAGCCGCGCACATTGTTTTCGATTTCGTCCGGCCCCAAAGAAAAGGCGGAAGTCGCGGTCGCGCTTCCGCCCTTTTGTCGTTGATCAGATCTGGCCGACGGCCTTCTCTGCAGCGGCGATCTCTGCCTGACGGCGTGCCACTTCGTCACCGATCGGCGGGCCGCGGAAGCGGCGGCTCTCGAAGCCGAACCAGACAGCGCCGGTCAGCACCAGGAAGCCCACGGTGATGTAGAGTGCCCAGTCGTTCGGCGGCTGCACGCCGAGGATGAAGATCAGCACCATGGCGATGATCGAGAGCACCGCGAACAGCTTGAACATGCTCTCACCGAGGTTCCACGGACCCATCTTGTCCCACTTCGAGGTTCCCCAGGCGAAGAGGCCGAGGGTGATCGGGATCGCGAAGGAGAAGAACAGGAAGATGACCGTGCACGAAACGACGATGGTGTAGACCGGCGTCTCGCCGATCGAGACCAGCGACGAGCCCCAGACGAACAGGACCGACAGGATCGAGCCGATCCAGATCGCGGCAACCGGCGTGCGGTAGGTCGGGCTCACCTTGGCAAGCGCCTTGGAGGCCGGCAGGCCGCCGTCACGCGAAAACGCGAAGATCATGCGCGACACCGAGGTCACCGTTGCCAGGCCGCACAGCCACTGGCTGACGAGGATGGCGAGATAGAGGATGTCCTTGATGATGGGGTGCACCTGCGCATCCATCGCCCAGAAGAACACGTTCCAGCCCTGCTTGGCGGCTTCATCCATGTTCGGGATCATCAGCACGAACGAGCACAGCATGATATAGCCGAAAAGCGCCGACCAGAGCACCGACGAGACCATGCCACGCGGCACCGAATGGGCGGCTTTGACCGTCTCTTCGGAGGTGTGCGCCGAAGCGTCATAGCCGGTGATCGTGTAGATCGGCAGGAGCAGGCCGAGCAGGAACACCCAGGTGCCCGAGGTCTGAGGCCACACGTTGCCGCCGGCTTCACCGGAGTAGTTGGAGAAGGTGAAGAGACGGGCGATGTCGTAGCTGTCGGCTGCGACGAGGCACACGAGCGCCAGCAGGATCGACGTCGCGAAGATCAGGTAGCCCGAAAAGTCGGTGAGCTTGGCTGTCAGCCCGATGCCCATGTGGTTTACCAGCGCCTGCCCGCCGGTGATGATGGCGAGGAAGACGATGCGCGTCAGAGTCGTATCGGCGAGGCCGAAATAGGGCGTGCCGAAGGAACCCATGAAGAAATAATAGGTGCCGACGTTGATCGCACCGAGAACGGTGACGAGACCGAGCAGGTTGAACCATGCTGTCAGCCAGCCGGTGAAGCGGTTGCCGAGGATTGAACCCCAGTGATAGAGGCCACCCGCCGTCGGATAGGCCGAGCTGATCTGTGCCATGGCAACGGCGAAAACCAAGGAGATGAAGCAGCCAAGCGGCCAACCGATGCCGATCGCGGCGCCCCCCGCGCCGGCGGTCGCCTGGGCGAGCGAGTTGATGCCGCCCGAAAGAATGCAGATGATCGAGAACGACACCGCGAAGTTCGAGAACTGGCTCATGCGCCGCTCGAGCTCCTGGGCATAGCCCATCGAGTGCAGGACGCTCATGTCCTGCTTTTTGTCTGAATCACTGTAGTCCGACATTTTTCTTCCCCTGATTTCTTCAGACCACACCGCCCCATTGCGGCAGGGTCCCATCAACCACCTGCCCCGGTTGGCCGGAACAGGACCGCGGCAACGCCGCTCCCCAGGGTCTTTTATTGTGCTGAAACAGCCGCAGCGCCTTTGCGCAGCAGCCCTTCCAGGTAATCGGCCATGACCCTTTGGCCGATGTCATTGCGAATGAGATCGTTGCGGATCTCGATCATCACATTCGGCAGTCCGTTGTGGACGCCATATTCGATCAGGCTATGGGTAACGCCGTCGGCCGGCCCATAGGGCTCGTTGCGCCGGATGTCATAGGCAACCTGCCCCTTGGTGGCGGTCGCGAGCATATGGTCGGCCAGCCGGCTGTCGGCATCGTGAAGCACGCCGACTTCGACGGCGCGCGGCTTGCCGAAATAGACGGGCGTGAAACTGTGCATCGTCACGAGAACAGGCGGGCGCCCCGCGGCCTTGCGGTCGGATACGAACCGGGCGACGGCATCGTGGAACGGCCGATAGATCTCGTCGACCCGCGCCTGGCGCTCGTCGGCCGACATCGTCCGGTTTCCCGGGATCTCGTAGACCTCGCTGACAGCAGGCATCGCCGCATCCGCTTCCGGCGGGCGGTTGCAGTCATAGGCAAGGCGGGAGAAGCGCTGGTAGATCAGGGACCCGTCGAGCTTTGTTGCGAGCAGCTTGGCAACCGCAAGCGCACCCGGGTCCCAGGCAATATGACTTTCGAGCGCCTGTTCGCTGAGGCCAAGCGTGCCCAGGCGTTCGGGAACGAGGCGCGAGGCATGCTCGCAGACGAGCACAATATCGCCCTTGCCTGCGGCGTTCTCGATCGCAACCGGATCGCCATCTGCTTCGGTCAAAAGTCGCGTCAACACCGGCATCCCCTCTTGCCCCGTTAGACGTTCGTTAATGAAAAGAATTCTTCAGAGGATGACGCATGTCAATCAAAATCTGAAACGATCTCTTCAAAATTGCGATTGACTCCAATTGTGACAGCGATGTTTAATCTGTCACAAACCGGCTTAAGATCGGTTCAGGGGAGACAATTTGAGCAGCAAGGCGACGTCCACCACCGTGTCGGATGTGATCAACGCCCACTTCACCGTGCTGACCCGCGCGGAGAAGCAATTGGCGGAGACGCTTCTCGACAATTATCCCGTTTCGGGACTCGGTTCGATCACCACGGTTGCCGAGAACGCCGGCGTTTCGACACCGACGGTCGCCCGCATGGTGCAGAAGCTCGGTTTCCGCGGTTTTCCGGATTTCCAGGCAAGGCTGCATCAGGAATTGGAAGCGACGATTTCCAATCCGATCACCAAGCACGACCGCTGGGCTGCCAATGCACCCGGCACCCACACGCTCAACCGCTTTGCCGACGCGATCACCAGCAATCTGCGCGAGACGCTGACCCAGATCGAGCCGCAGGAATTCGACGAGGCGGCCGCGCTGATCGCCGACCGCAAGCGCAGCATCTATCTGCTCGGCGGCCGCATCACCCGCTCGCTCGCCGATTATCTCTTCACCCACCTTCAGGTCATTCGGCCGGGGGTCACCGAAATCGCCACCAATGCCAGCGCCTGGCCGCACTACGTGCTCGACATGCGCCAGGGCGACGTACTGATTCTCTTCGACATTCGCCGCTACGAGCAGGAGATGGTGACGCTTGCCAAATCCGCCCGCGAGCGGGGTGTCGAGATCATCCTTTTTACCGATCGCTGGAGTTCACCGGTCGCCAAGTCCGCCTCAAGGGTGTTTCGCTCGCAGATCGAGGTGCCGTCCGCCTGGGACAGCTCCGTCGTCATCCTGTTCTTGATCGAGGCCCTGATCGAGGCCGTTCAGAGTTCGAACTGGGACGAAACCCGGGATCGGATGAAGACGCTCGAGGGCCTGTTCGATTCCACCCGCATCTTTCGCAAACCGGTCTAGGAGAATTCGCCGACACGTTCACAGGATTTCATGCAGTTATGCGACAGTGGCCCGCCGAAGCCAAAAAAGAAATGTTCTTCCAACGACATACGCGGCGCGAACGGATAAACCCCTGTCACATTACTTTCATCGCATCTCTTTAACAGCTTCGCCGAAATCGACTGAAACCCCACGAATTTGACTAAACCCATAAGGAGAACTCCAGTGATTTCAAAAACCCAACGCCTGCTTTCACTCTCCACCGCCATTTTCCTGGCGACGACGGCAATCGCCGCTGCCGAACCGAGCGCCGAGCTCATCGAAGCCGCCAAGAAGGAAGGCATGCTGACGACCGTCGCCCTGCCCCACGACTGGTGCGGCTACGGCGACGTCATCGCTTCCTTCAAGGCCAAGTATCCGGAAATCCAGGTCAACGAACTGAACCCGGACGCAGGCTCGGCCGACGAAGTCGAAGCCGTCAAGGCCAACAAGGACAACAAGGGCCCGCAGGCTCCTGACGTCGTCGACGTCGGTCTCGCCTTCGGCCCGCAGATGAAGGCCGAAGGCCTGCTGCAGCCCTACAAGGTCTCCACCTGGGACGAGATCCCGGACAGCGTCAAGGACGCCGAAGGCTACTGGTACGGCGACTACTACGGCGTCATGTCCTTCCTCGTGAACAAGGACCTCGTCCAGAACGCACCGAAGGACTGGGCTGATCTGCTGAAGCCGGAATATGCCGGCCAGGTTGCTCTCGCCGGTGACCCCCGCGCCTCGAACCAGGCGATCCTCGGCGTTCTCGCCGCTGGCCTCGCCAAGGGTGCAAAGTCCGGCAAGGAAGCTGGTGAAGCTGGTCTCGGCTACTTCGCCGAACTGAACAAGGCCGGCAACTTCGTTCCGGTTATCGGCAAGTCGGGCACGCTCGCCCAGGGCTCGACCCCGATCGTCGTTGCCTGGGACTACAACGCGCTCGGCTGGGCAAAGACGCTCAACGGCAACCCGCCGACCGAAGTCGTCGTTCCGGCCAGCGGCGTTCTCGCCGGCGTCTACGTTCAGGGCATCTCCGCCTACGCGCCGCACCCGAACGCAGCGAAGCTGTGGATGGAGCACCTCTACTCCGACGAAGGTCAGCTCGGCTGGCTCAAGGGCTTCTGCCACCCGACCCGCTTCAACGCCATGGTCAAGGCCGGCAAGGTTCCCCAGGAGCTGATCGACGCCCTGCCGCCGGCAGCCGCTTACGAGAAGGCCTACTTCCCGACGCTCGAAGAAGTCGACGCCAACAAGGCTGCCGTCACCGGCGGCTGGGATTCCGTCGTCGGCGCGAACGTTCAGTAAGCCTTTCCACAGACATGTCGCCCCGACCGGTTTTCCGGTCGGGGCGCATAGGTTATTCGTAAGAAATTCAAGTCCTTGGAGCGAGATCTGGGAGCCGTGCGCGGCTTCGTCGGTTTCCCGCTTCTTGCTTGCAACAATCGATAACGCCCGCGTGGAAAACGCGGCTTCAGGGGCGCGAACGGAATGTCATCTGCTAAACCCGACGCCAGCCCGCCGGCGCGTCGCCTACCGCTTCACTGGCTGGGCATTCTTCCCTTTGCCGCCTTCGTGACGCTGTTCCTGCTTTTGCCGACGATGAAGATCGTGGTCGGCGCGTTTCAGACGCCCGATGGCAGCTTCACGCTCGACAACATCCGCGGCCTGTTCACGCCCTCGATTCTGGCTGCCTACTGGATCTCCATCAAGATCAGCATCGCCTCGGCGCTTCTCGGCTGCCTGATCGGCTTTGCCATGGCGTCCGCCATCGTCTTCGGCGGCTTGCCGAAGGGGATCCGCGGACCGCTCCTGACCTTCTCCGGCGTCGCCTCCAACTTTGCCGGCGTACCGCTCGCCTTTGCCTTTCTCGCGACGCTTGGACCTGTCGGCATCGTCACCGTCTTCCTGCGCTCGAACTTCGGGCTCGACCTCCGGATGCTCGGCTTCAACCTGCTGTCCTTCTGGGGGCTGACGGTCACCTATCTGTTCTTCCAGATCCCGCTGATGATCCTGATCATCACGCCGGCACTCGACGGCCTGAAGCGCGAATGGCGCGAGGCCGCCGAGATCCTCGGCGCCACCGGCCTGCAATACTGGCGCATGGTCGCCTTCCCGATCCTGCTTCCGTCGCTGCTCGGCACGCTGGCGCTGCTTTTCGCCAATGCCTTCGGCGCCGTTGCGACCGCGATCGCACTCACCGGCTCGTCGCTCTCGATCGTGCCGATCCTGCTCTTTGCCCAGATCCGCGGCGACGTGCTCGGCAACCCGCATCTCGGTTACGCGCTCGCCTTCGGCATGATCGTCGTCACCGGTATCGCCAACGCGATCTACATCTGGCTGCGCAGCCGCAGCGAAAGGTGGCTGAAATGAAGAAGATCTGGGCCTGGGGAGCCCTCGTTTTCGGCCTCCTCTATTTCACCCTGCCGCTCATCGGCATGACCAACTTCTCCTTGAAGATGCGCCGCGGCGAATACTCCTTCGACGCTTACCAGAAGGTCTTCGCCGACCCGCGTTTCCAGGAGACCTTCACCTACTCGGTGCTGCAGGCCTTGTTCACCATCCTCTTCGGTGTTCTGCTCGTCGTGCCGACAGCCTACTGGGTCCGCCTCAAGCTGCCGCGGCTGCGCCCCGTCATCGAGTTCATCACGCTGCTGCCGCTGGTCATCCCAGCGATCGTCATCGTCTTCGGCTACATCCGGCTCTACAACACCTCGAGCTGGCTGCCGTTGACGGGCTCGCTCACCGGCACCAACATCCTCCTGATGTTCGGCTATGCGACGCTTGCGCTGCCCTACATGTACCGCGCGGTCGACACCGGCCTTCGCACCATCGACGTCGCCACCTTGACCGAGGCTGCCCAAAGCCTCGGCGCCGGATGGACGACGATCCTTGCCAAGATCATTCTGCCGAACGTGCTCGTCGCCGTGCTCTCGGGCGCCTTCCTGACCTTTGCCATCGTCATCGGCGAGTTCACCATGGCGGCCTTGCTCAACCGCCCGGCTTTCGGCCCCTACATGCAGCTCCTGGGCGCCAACCGCGCCTATGAACCGGCCGCACTCGCCGTCATTGCATTCGGCATCACCTGGGGCTGCCTCGGCCTCATCCAGCTCGTCTCGCGCTTTCAAAAAAGCGCGCCTCCTAAGGCCTGAGGACCGCACCCATGAGTTTCCTGTCACTCACCAGCATCAAGAAGTCCTTCGGCCCGGTTCACGTCGTGCACGATTTCAACATGGACATCGAAAAGGGCGAGTTCGTCTCGTTCCTCGGGCCATCGGGCTGCGGCAAGACCACGGTCCTGCGCATGATCGCCGGCTTCGAAAGCCCGACCAGCGGCAAGATCGTCATCAACGGCCGCGACCAGAACTCGCTGAAGCCCAACCAGCGCAACATCGGCATGGTGTTCCAGGCCTATGCGCTGTTTCCCAACATGAACGTGCATGACAACGTCGCCTTCGGCCTCAAGGTCGCAGGTACAGACAAGTCGGAGATCGACGCGAGGGTGAAGCAGATGCTCGGGCTGATCAAGCTCGAGCACCTGGCGGACCGCTTCCCCTACCAGCTCTCCGGCGGCCAGCAGCAGCGCGTTGCGCTTGCCCGCGCCATTGCGGTCAAGCCGCAGGTGCTGCTGCTCGACGAGCCGCTGTCGGCGCTCGACGCCAAGATCCGCGTGTCGCTGCGCGAGGAAATCCGGCAGATCCAGCAACAGCTCGGCATCACCACCGTGTTCGTGACCCATGACCAGGAAGAAGCGCTGTCGATCTCCGATCGCATCGTCGTCATGAATGCCGGCCGCGCCGACCAGATCGGCACCCCCTTCGAGATCTACAACACGCCGTCAACGCGTTTCGTCGCCTCCTTCGTCGGCACGCTCAGCATCATCGAAGGCAAGGTCGCGGACCCGGCCGCGGGTGCCGTCACGATCGGCAACCAGCAGATCGCGCTGAAGGATCCGATTGCCGGCATGAAGGGCGGCGACAGCATTTCGCTGGCGCTTCGTCCCGAAGCGGGCTCGATCGCCGAGGGCGCCACGGGCGACACGTCGCTTTCCGGCGAGGTCGTCTCGACGAGCTTCCTCGGCTCGGTCATCCGCACGCGCCTTCGCGTCGGCGGCGACGTCATCTCCTTCGACATGTTCAACAATCCGGGTGTGGCCCCGCCGGTTTCCGGCGACAATGTCACGCTGCGCTTTGCCGCCAAGGACCTCTTGGTCATCCGCGAGTAAGCGGATTGGAAGCCATCGGAACGATTTCTTCCGATGGCTCCAAACACTGGAAAAATCTGTCGTGATTTCTGGCATTTTCGTCGCACCGTGCGTTTGACCGCGCGCGGTCGCGCTATATAGTCGCGTTGTTCTCAGGGCGGGGTGAAATTCCCCACCGGCGGTAGCGGCCGAAAGGCCGAAGCCCGCGAGCGCCTCAGGGTTTCGCCCTGGGGGTCAGCAGATCCGGTCAGAATCCGGAGCCGACGGTCACAGTCCGGATGGAAGAGAGCAAGCAGCAACGTGGGTCCCCGCGACGGGACCTCGCGCGCATGCATGTTCGCCCGACGGGATCATTGGAAACGCCAAACCCTGAAAGGCTTGAGACCATGACCATTCTTTCCCACCCCGCCGCCAAGATCGCGATCGTTCGTGCCCGCTGGCATGCCGATATCGTCGACCGCTGCGTCGATGCCTTCGTCACGCAATGGACGAAGCTTGGCGGCTCGGCAGCCGACGTCGAGATCTTCGACGTGCCCGGCGCGCTCGAGATCCCGCTGCATGCGCAGACGCTGGCCAAGACCGGCCGCTATGCCGCGATCCTCGGCACCGCCTTCGTCGTCGACGGCGGCATCTACCGCCACGATTTCGTCGCCGGCACCGTGCTCGACGGCATGATGCGCGTGCAACTTGACACCAGTGTGCCGGTGCTTTCCGCCGTACTGACGCCGCACAATTTCCAGGAAAGCGAACCGCTGATCGCCTTCTTCCGCGAGCACTTCGTTACCAAGGGTACGGAGGCGGCCAACGCCTGCGCCCAGATCCTCGACGCCCGCGCCAAGCTGGCGCTCGTCAACGCCTGATCGGCGAGATGCGGTTGAGGTAGGCTCGCCCCTCATCCGCCCGGTGAAGGCTTGCCCCTCATCCGCCCGGTGAAGGCTTGCCCCTCATCCGCCCGGTGAAGGCTTGCCCCTCATCCGCCCGGTGAGGGGAATGCCCCTCATCCGGCCTGCCGGCCACCTTCTCCCCGCGGGCGGCGAGAAGGACACAAGCGGCACCCTTGTCGCGCAAACTCTCTCCCCGGGCTACCGAGAACGGCCTTCCACTCGGGTCCATCACAAACTCCGAGGCAGTTCTCGTTCCCTCTCCCCGCCTACGGGGAGAAGGCTAGCGTGAGGGGGCGGCGGCAGGGGCGAACAGCGCCAAACGCTGCGCTTGAATCAACCTCTGAACCACCTGAATCGGCTCACCAGCTTGAGCCGGCAACGCACTGTTTCGACTCGCAAAATCAATGCGCGGCCTCGTTCTTGCGCAGGCTGCGATCCAGTGCCGCCACGCGGTGCCGGTGCCCCGCCACCTCGTAGCCGACGATGGTGACGACGGGCGCGAGCATCAGGATGATCAGGCACTTGGCCATGTCGAGCCCGGCCATGGCCGCGACCACTGACGCGGCCAGCACCACTGCCGTGCCCGCGAGCAGCCAGAGATGCAACCGCTCCACCTGCTGCATAAGATAGGCGTACATCGCATAGAGCAGCCCGATGTAGCACGCGACGGGCACCGCAACGGTCAGCACCGTTGCGACCGAGCCGATATGCGCCTTGTGCTCGATGTAATAGGCCGCCACATGCAGGCCGGCGCCAGTCGCGACAATCGAGGCGAAGATCGGCATGTGGCCGTAGCCCCAGACGAAGGAGCGTTTTTGACGGTGCCGGTGCAGGATCTCGGCGCTCGGCAGCAGAAAATAGATCCACCACATGCCGAAGGTGAGCCCCGTACCGGCGAGGCAGACGAGCGCGACATCGAGGTTCCAGCCCTGCCCTTCGACCACGGCGGAGATTGAGGCGACCGTGCCGACCACCCCTTCCCCAAGCGCGATGATCGCGAGCAGCCCGTAGCGCTCGGCGATGTGATGGGCATGCCAGGGCGTTCCGCCGTAGCGCATCTCGGCGACATAGGGGCCGACCATCTCGATCGCCGTCAGCCCCACGACCATGACGAAGGTCACCAGCAGCGAGAAATCGAAGAAGATCAGAACGACCCAGCCGAGCTGGGCGAGGCTGATTGCTTTGACATAGGCCATGCAGGCATCCCGTCGTGCCGGGTTCTGCTGGCTGGCGCGCAGCCATTGGAAGAGCATTGCCACCCGCATGACGACATAGCCGAGCACCATGATGCCGTTGTCGAGATGCTCACCCTTGTCGATCGATTCGAACATCGGCGGCAGGCCGATCGCAAGGATCAGCACGCCGAGCATCTGCACCATGGTGACGATGCGGAATACCCAGTCGTCCGTGTCGTAGGCGGAGGCAAACCAGCTGAAATTGATCCAGGCCCAGCAGATGGAGAAGGTCGCAAGCGCGAAGCCGAAGAGGCCGGAAAAGAAGTGCCCTTCGGCCAGGAAATGAGCAAGCTGCGAAGCCGCCAGGCTAAAGGCGATGACGAAGGTCAGGTCGAACAAGAGTTCGAGCGTCGTCGCCGTCCTGTGATGTTCATGCGTGTCGCGACCGCTCATGCGCGCCACATGGTGGTGCGCGCTTTGATGCGGCTCGGTCGGGGTGGTTTCACTCATGCGGCTACGCCCTTCAATTGACGATCCGCAAGAATATTCAAATATTTGCAGAAGCTTCGTCAAGGCGAAGCGGGAGACCGGACATGAAAACGCCCGGCATCGCTGCCGGGCGCGTCGTCACGATGCCTGAGGGAGGATCAACGGCATCGCGAGATAAGGTAGGCCTTGAACCGGGAACCGGATGCAGACGGCAAGCCGCCCGCCCCTTTCCTCAACCGGCTCTTGCGGCATCCAGGCGATTGATCGCCTCGACATTGCCGGCCGAAGAGCCGTTCGGGTCGAACTCGGACGCGAGCCAGGTGTCGACGATCGACTTTGCAAGCTCCGGACCGATGACGCGGGCGCCCATGGTGATGATCTGGGCGTTGTTCGACTTGGCGGCCCGCTCGGCCGAATAGGTGTCGTGCGTCAGCGCCGCGCGGATGCCCGGCACCTTGTTGGCCGAGATGCATACACCGATGCCGGTACCGCAGAACAGGATGCCGCGGTCATGCTTGCCCTCGACAACCTGCTGCGCCAGGTTCTGTGCGAGGTCCGCATAGAAGCCGGACTGGCTGAGATCCACGACTTCCACGTCGCTGCGGCCACCGAGATGGGCGGCAATGACATCCAGCAGGGGCTTGCCGGCGCTGTCGGCTCCGATTGCAATCTTCATGATTGTTCCTTTCCTTCTTCTTGAGCTGCAACGGCTGGGGGCTCAGATCGCCTTGGCGACACGCTGCAGAATGTCGAGATAGCCAGTGACGTCCCAGGCGGAGCGGCCGATGAAGAGGCCGTCGATATGCGCCTGGGTGATCAGTTCTTCGCAATTGCCGGGATTGACGCTGCCGCCGTAGAGCACCGGCACGCGACGGCCGAGGGCGGCTTCCGCCACCTCTGCGATGCGCTTGTGGCGCTCGTCGGCATAGTCAGCCGTCGCCGGAATGCCGTTGACGCCGATCGCCCAGACCGGCTCGTAGGCCAGCAGGATCGTCGCCTTCTTCGCCGCGCCTTCGAGAAGTGCCAGCGCGCCTTCGACCTGGCGCTTCAGCACCTGATCCGCCTCGCCCGCTTCGCGCTCGGAAAGCGTCTCGCCGATGCAGATCAGCGGCGCCAGACCATGGCGCACGGCGGCTGCCGTCTTCAGGCCGACGGTGCGGTCAGTCTCGCCGAAATGCTCGCGCCGCTCGCTGTGGCCGAGCTCGACCACATCGAGGTTGCAATCCGCAAGCATCAGCGGCGACACCTCGCCGGTCCAGGCGCCGGCATCGTCCCAATGCATGTTCTGCGCGCCGACCTTGACGCTGGTGCCGGAAAGTCGCGCCTTGACCTCACGCACCGCCGTGAACGGCGGAATGACAAAGCGCTGGATCCGCTCGTCCCGTGATGCGTCGGCAGCCGCCAGGCCGTCGGCAAAGACCATCGCCTCGGCAAGCGTCTTGTTCATCTTCCAGCTGGTGCCGACCCAAAGGCCTGACTTGCTCATGCTTTCTCCTTGAGATTGTCGATCCTGACCAGCCGGATGCCTGCCTCTTCGAGCGGTGCGGCATGTTCGGCCGAAACTTCAGCGCCGGTCAGCACCGCGTCGAAGGAATCGAGCCCGGTCAGGAAATGGAGCGCAGAGCGCCCGAATTTGTCGTGGTCCACTAAGAGGTATTTGCGCTTGGCCGCCTTCACCATCAGGCGCTTGGCCTGCACCACCTCCTGGTCCTGGTGGAAGGCCGTGGTGCCTTCGATGGCAGAACTGGAGAGAAAGGCGATATCGACGCGCAGCGACCGCAGCGCCTCGTCGGTGACGATGCCGAAGAAGCCGTTGAACTTCTTGCTGTACTGACCGCCAAGCGCGATGACGTTGATGCCCGCAGCACCCGAGAGGCTGGTGATCACGCCGAGATTGTTGGTGATGACCGTCAGCGGCCGGATGTCGCGGATGCAATCGGCGATCGCGCCGGTGGTCGAACTGTCGTCGATGAGGATGCTCTGCCCCGGCTCGATCAGGCTCGCCGCATGTTCGGCGATCCGTCGCTTTTCGGAGATGGCGATCTTTTCGCGGTAGCGGAAATCGCTTTCGAATTGCGGGCTCGACTGGATCGAGGCGCCGCCATGGACCTTGCGCAAGAGGCCCGCCTGCTCGAGGTCGTCGAGGTCGCGATGCACTGTCATCTTGCTGACGCCGAAGCGCAAGGAGAGGTCTTCGACGGAGGCCGTTCCGGCCTCCATCAGCACATCCATGATCGCCTGTCGCCTGTCTTCCGGCTTCATCGTCTCGGTCCCGATCACGCGCAGCCTCAACCACGCTCACCGTGAGAAGATAACACCTATTTGTGATATTTCAATTTGCACAACGTGATTTTGTGATCTTTCAGTGTGATTTTCCTGTGCGATTGAAGCCCGTATCGATATGCGGCTCCCAGAATTCGACCGACTCCCGGATCATCTCGACGACGTTGTGGTCCGTCGGCTCGCGTTCGCGGAAGGAAAGCTCCAGGCAGATCTCGTTGTCGGTGCCGCCACCGGCCTTGACTGCGCCGATCAGCTTATCCGGCGTGATGCGGCCGTCGCGGTTATAGGCGGCGGTGAACGGCCAATGACCGCCCTTGTTCATCGAGGATTGCTTGATGTGGATGATCGGCGAGCGCTCAGGGAACGCCGCCGCCCAGGCATAGGGATCGATGTCGTCGGGGTTGTCGGAGGTGACGTCGCCGTGGTCGATATCGACCATCATCTTCATCGGGATCGGCAAGTGGGCTTCGGCGAGCCGCCGGTCGAGCGCACGGCATTCCTCGATCGTGTGGCCGAACTCGCGCCCGACCGACATCGGCTCCCAGAAGACATAGGAGAGCCCCGCCGCCTTGCCGTGCTCGGCAACTTCGCGCCAGCAGTCGATGGCGATCCGCATCATCGCCTCGCGCCGCGACGGGTCGTCGTAATCGCGAAGCGTGAAGATCGCGAACTGCGTGCCCATGCCCGAGGCGCCAAGTTCGGCGGAGATATCGGCGAAGGTCTTGAACCAGTCGACATAGTAGCGCCTGACATCCGGGTCCGGATGGCCGAAATGATTGAGCCGACCATAGGGGCCGGTCATGCCGGAGGTGATCTTCACGCCGGTACGGTCGAGCGCCCGACGAAACTGCCTGACGGTCTTGGCGATCGTTGCCGCCGGCCAGCCGGGATTGACGAACTCGTGGGTGAGCTGAACGTAGCCGATGCGGATCTTCTCGGCGATCGTGTCGATCAGGTCGTCAGGCTCGGCGAAGCGGTTGACCAGCGGATTGGTGTTGAGCGACAGCGTGAAGGCCACGACCTTACTCCCGGCTACCAGAGAAATTTCGGAAGGATGAAATCGGGGTTGGCGCCGTGTTCGGCAAAGAGCTTGCGGCGCTCCGCGTCCGAGGCGCGCTCCAGGATCCCCGTCGTCACCAGTATCGAGTGAAGTCCCGCGCTCGCGGCACCGGCAATGTCATGCTCGATGCTGTCGCCGATCGCGCAGACACGCGTCGGATCCGGATGGCCGAGGAATTCCAGCGCGGCTGCATAGATGTCGGCAAAGGGCTTGCCGATCCAGCGCACACCGCCGCCAAGCTCTTCGTAGAGCTCGGCGATACGCCCGGCGCCGAAGGCGGTACCTTCCTTGGTCAGCATCACCTTGTCCGGATTGGTGCAGAGACAGGGCACGCCGCGTCTGGCGGCCGGCGCCAAAAGCGCCTCGTAGTGGGAAAGCGGATGGACATCGCCCTCGCTCGCTGCGAGCAGCACGAAATCGGCATCGGCACCATTGGCCGTGCGTTCGAGGTCTAACCCCGTCAGCGGCGAGAGGTCACCGTCGCGACTGATCAGCAGGCACTTGCGCCGCCCACCGGTGGCACCCTCGCCCTCCCGCCTGAGAATCTGCCAGGCGACCTCGCCCGAGGTCAGGAACCAATCCCAGCTCCCCGCGACGAAACCGAGATCGACGAGGCGACGGTCGTTTTCCGCCGAGCGCTTGCCGGAATTCGAGAGGATGATGATGCGCTTTCCCGCATCCCTCAGCTTGACCAGCGTTTCGGCCGCACCCGGATAGGGCCCGCGGCCATCGCGCAGCACGCCGAACTGATCGATCAGGAAGGCGTCGTAGCGATCGGCAATCTCGCCAAGTCCCGCGATCGCAGTCGTTTGAGCAAACGTCACAGCACACCAGCCTTTCTGGCACCGGCCAGCGCCAGCCGTGCCGTGCCGGCCGCCGCCTCCTCGGACAGGACGGGCAGGAACGGCACGCCGAGCTTGCGCGCCCGGATCGCGCTCCAGGCCGCGTTCTTGGCGCCGCCGCCAACACTGCGAAGCGATCGGAGCCCCGGTCCGCCAAGCGACGCCAGCCGCTGATAGGCGAGGCTCTCGACGCCGGCGATGCCCTCGAAGATTGCCTTGAGGAAGGTCGCGTCATCGGCCGGCCGCGGGCTCATGCGCGGGGCGAAATCCGGATCGGCGATTGGGAAGCGCTCGCCGGGCTTCACCAGCGGATAATAATCGAGCCCGGTGTCGACGGCCGGATCGATCCCGGCCGAAAGTGCAGCGATCCGCTCCGGCGAGAAATGCTCGGCCAGCACCACCCCGCCCGTATTGGACGCCCCGCCGGCGAGCCACATCTCGCCGATGCGGTGACTGTAGAGCCCGTATTCCGGCGCAAACAGCGGACGGTCGGACAGCATCTTCACTGTCAGCGTCGTGCCGAGCGCGCTGACGCCGTCGCCCGGTCGATCGGCGCCAGTGGCGAGAAACGAGGCGCATCCGTCCGTGGTGCCGGCAACGACCACCACCTCGCTTGAAAGCCCGAAGGCTTCGGCCGCTTCCGGCGAGATCGTCGCGATCGGCGCACCGGCCGGCAGCACATCCGGCAGCAGTTCGACGCGGGCGCCGGTCTTTTCCATCCAATCGGGCCAGGACCGCGACACGGGATCGTAGCCGGTCTTCAGCGCATTGTTCTCATCGGAGACATCGTAGAGCCCGGTGAAATGCCCGGACAGCCAATCGGCCTGATGGATCACCCGGAACACGTCCGGCACAGTCTGGAAAGCGAGAAGCTTGGCAAGGCCGGATGTGGCGCCATGGGCCGCACTTTCGCGCGGCGCATGGGCAGAGACCGCATCGAGCGGTGCGCGGTCGGCAACCGGGTCGTTGTACATCATAGGCGTTGCCAACGGCGCGCCCGCATGATCGACCGGCAGCATCGTGCCCGATGTACCGTCGATCGAAAGTGCAACGACCTTCTGCCTGTCGGTACCCCCAAGCGCTTCTTCGAGCGCCGCCTGCACGGCCTTCCACCAGCCGATCGGATCGCGGTGATCCGCAGAAAAAGCCGAGAGCTTCGCTGCACCCGATGCCACGACCGTGCCATCCGCCACCATCGCGACCGCACGGGCGCCCGAGGTGCCAAGGTCGATGCCGACGACCAGCTTGCGATTGTCACCGCTCATTGCAGCACCTGTCCGGCGCGGTTGAGCTGCTGGCGGTATTTCTCGGCGTCCCAGCCGAGAAGCTCGGCATTCTCCGCCTCGGTCAGGTAGCGAAGCCGTGCGTCCGCCGGAATGCGTGCCGTCACGTCGGCAAGGCACCGCGCCATGGCGAAGGCACCGGCAGAAATCTCCTTCTGCACGAGCACGCCCTTGCCCGGGAAGAGCAGCAAGGGTGGCAGGCTGTCGCCGGTCGCACGCCGCTTCGTCTCGATCGAAAGGGCGGTCTCGCCGGGCGCGGCGACCGCCACCCCCTTGCCGAGGAAGATGACGTGATCCGGATAAAGGCTGCCGCGGGCAGCAAGCCGGCAACTGTCGAGATCGGCGGCGACCGAATGCAGGGCAATGTCCTCCGGCAGCCGGTAATCGCTGTCGACCGCAAGCCGACCGAGCGACGCGAGATCGGCGGCCAGCGCCTGCCGACGCGTGCCGGTCAGGCGGCGGGTAATGTCGGTGAGCAGGATCGCCGCGTCGACCACGGTTTCAGCGGCGACGACCAGGCCGTGATTGCCGAGGATCAGAACCGACGTGTTGTCCTGCATCCGCTCAGTGATCGCTCTTGCAAGCGGCAGGCCCGGGCGGGCATAGGGCACGAAAACATGGGGGTAGCCGGCAAGCCGCTCAGCAGCGATCGCCGCACCGTTGGTCTGCACCGCCGTCGCGATCGTCTCGACGCAGTGCACATGCACCACCACCTTCTGCGGCATCAGCGCATGCACGGTGGTCTCGATCGAGGGGCGCAGGCCCGAAGGGTTACGCTCGGCGATCACGAAATCCTGCGCCTTCTCGGTTGCCGGGTCGTTCGCTTCCAACGCATTGAGCAAGGGCTCGAGCGCCACCGGCACCATGACGTCGCGCTGGCGCGCATGCGCCAGCCACAGGCCCGAGGCCTTGATCCAGAGCGTACCGCCCTCCTTGATCGAGGTATTGCCGCCCGCCCCCTGCACCAGCAGCGGATCCGCCCCGACGCGGGCCGAAAGATCGAGAAGCGCTTCGAATTCCAGACTTCGCATCCGTTCTCCTTCAGGCCGCGGCCTGCTGGCGGTCCAGCCAATGAGTAAAGGCCTGCCGCTCGGCCGGCGTCATGTGCAGGCCATGCTTGGTGCGCCGGTCGAGAATGTCGGCCGCCGTCAGCGCCCATTCGTTTTCGATGAGGAAACGCGCCTCGCGCTCGCGAAAGAGCGAACCGAAAGCCGGGCCGAGATCATCAAGCGATGTAGCGCCGGCAAGCAGCGCATGCGTGCGGGTGCCATAGAGCCGCGCATAGTGTTTGGCGAGATCCGATGGCAACCAGCGATAGCGCGCCTTCAACTCACCCAGGAACAGATCAAAATCGGCCGCCGCCATGTCGCCGCCCGGCAGATGCGCCTTCGCCGTCCAGGCCGGCCCCATCTTGGGGAAAAACGGCTTCAGCCGCTCCAGCGCATGTTCGGAAAGCTTGCGGAAAGTGGTGATCTTGCCACCGAAGACCGAGAGCAACGGCGCCTGGTTGTCAGTCGCATCGACCTCGAAAATATAGTCACGGGTGACGGCCGAGGGGTTTTCGGCATTGTCGTCATAGAGCGGTCGTACGCCGGAGAAGCTGTAGACGATATCGTCCGACGTCAGCTGCTGCTTGAAGTAGCGGTTCACCGATTTCAAGAGATAGGCGATCTCGTTGCCGTCGGCGGTCACGTCCTCCGGACGGCCTTCGTAGGGGATATCCGTCGTGCCGATCAGCGCCAGGTCGTTCTGGTAGGGATTGATGAAGATGACCCGCTTGTCCGGGTTCTGCACCAGATAGGCCTGCCGCCCCTCCCAGAATTTCGGCACGACGATGTGGCTGCCCTTGACGAGGCGCACGCTGCGGGTGGAGTTCAGGCCCCCGATCCGGCCGATGACGTCGTTGACCCACGGACCGGCGGTGTTGACGACACAGCGCGCCCTCGCCTCGGTCTTGGCGCCGGTGCGCGTGTCGGTCATCTCGATAAACCAGAGCCCGTCCCGCCTTCGGATCGCGCTGCAGGCGGTCCGGGTCAACACCCGGGCGCCACGAGCAGTGGCATCGAGCGCGTTGAGCACCACGAGGCGCGCGTCATCGACCCAACAGTCGGAATATTCGAACGCTTTGCGATAATCGCGCTTGATCGGCGCGCCCTCGGGCGCCGTCGCAAGGTTGAGGCTGCGGGTGCCCGGCAGGCGTTTGCGCCCGCCGAGATGGTCGTAGAGGAACAGCCCGAGCCGGACGAGCCAGGCCGGGCGGTCCTGAGGGTTATGCGGCAGCACGAAGCGCATCGGCCAGATGATATGCGGCGCGGACTCCAAAAGCACCTCGCGCTCGATCAGCGCCTCGCGCACCAGCCGGAACTCGTAATATTCGAGATAACGCAGGCCGCCATGCACCAGCTTGCCGGAGCGCGAGCTGGTGCCCTGCGCCAGGTCGTCCTTTTCGCACAACAGCACCGAGAGCCCGCGCCCGGCCGCATCGCGCGCGATGCCCGCACCATTGACGCCGCCGCCGACGACGAACAGATCGTATATTCCGGTCTCGGAACTCACCATCGTTGCTCCTGTCATCAGCACGGATTGACCGGCGGCAGACCGGCGATGTAGCGGCGGACTTCCTCGGCCGCCATTTCGGCGGCGAAGGTGACGGTGCGTACCGAGGCGCCGGCAATATGCGGCGTCAGCGTCACATTCGCCAGTTGCAGCAGCGGCCAGTCTTTCGGCACCGGCTCGATCGCGAAGGTTTCGAGCATCGCCGCCGACAGATGGCCGCTCACCAGGTTCTCATAAAGGGCGTCGTAGTCGCAGAGCGGACCGCGCGCCGTGTTCACGAAGATCGCGCCCGGCTTCATCCTGGCGAAGGTCTCGGCGTTCATCATGTTGCGCGTCTCCTCCGTGACGCGCGGATGCAGGGTCACGACATCGGAACGGGAGAGAAGCGTGTCGAGCGACACCTGCTCGACGCCGGCGTTCAGATCATCGGCCGAGAGCTGCACATAGGGATCGTGCACCAGCACCTTGGTGCCGAAGGCGCGCAAAAGGCGCACCACCTTGGTGCCGATATTGCCGTAGCCGATGACGCCGACGGTCATTTCGCAGAGCTCGCGACCGGTGCGATCGGCGCGGTAGAGATCGCCCCGCCACTCGCCCTTGCGCAAGGCTTCGTGGCCGGTGCGGATCAGCCGCGTTTCGGCGAGAATGGCACCAAGCGTGAACTCGGCAACGGCGTTGGCATTGCGGCCGGGCGTGTTGACGACGCGAACGCCGGCATCGCGTGCGGCCCCCATGTCGATGTTGACAGGACCGCCACGCGAGACGGCAACGAGCCTCAAGCCGGGCAGTGCCTGAAGCATTCCGCGCGACAGCGGCGCCAGTTGCGTCACCAGGATCTCGGCGTCACCGATGAAGTCGATAATGTCCTCCGGCTTGCCGAGATATTCCTTGAGCCCGTCCATGCCCTCGACGGCATAGCCGTGCTCCATCGGCACATCCGGCCAGGGCAGTTCGAGCGTGCGGATGTCATGGCCGTTGCCGGTCGCCTCGACGATCTTGTCGCGAAACACGTCCGGCAGCATGAACCGGTCGCCGATAATGGCTATCTTCTTCATTTCGATGTTTCCTGTTGATTTCCCGCGGTCGCACCTTGGGAGAGTGCGTGCCAGACGGGCCTGAGCGCTGTGCGTGACTGCTGGTAGGTGGGAAAGAGTTCGTTGTAGCGGCAGGCAAGCGCCGGATCGGCGGCCTCCGCGGGGCGCTGATAGGGCGTCACCCAATCGCCGAGGCAATCGGCCATCGAGGGATAGATGCCGAGCGAGACGGCGGCGATCATCGCGGCACCGGCAGCACCGGCCTCCTCCCGCTCGCTCGTCTGGACGCTGGCGCCGAGGGCCGCACCGAGGATGCGGCGGAGCGAGGCGCTGCGGGCAGCTCCCCCCGTCAGCCGGATGCGGCCTGGAAGCGGCCCCATCTCGGCGTAGCAATCGCGCGCCGCCATGGCGAGCCCGTCGAACACCGCCTTCACCATGTCGGGAAAGCCGTGGGTGATCGACAGCCCGACGAAGGACGCCCGCGCCGTCGCGTCGACGAAGGGGCCACGCTCGCCGGCTTCCGAGATATAGGGCTGGAAGATCAATGGCGTGTCCTTGGCATCGGCTAGCCAGCCGTCGACAAAAGCGAGCAACTCGCTCTTGGATTTCTCGACCCCCATGCCCTTCAAGAGGCCGGATGCCAGCGAGAGGATCCAGTCGATATTGAGCGTCGCGGCCATGTTCGACTGCATCTGCGCATAGGCGCCGGGGATCGGCATGCACATGGTGTAGCCGGTCAAGTCCCGGTTCAGCCGCACATCGTCGGCGCCATTGGCGAGCCGCATGTGCATGCCGGTCGAGCCGATGATCGAGCAGCCGGTATCAGTGCCCGGATCGTAGAGCCCGGCGCCAAGGGCTGTGCAGACGACATCGACGTAGCCGAGCACGATGGGCGTGCCCTCGGTGAGCCCGGTGATCCCGGCCGCTTCCGCCGACAGCGGATGATGGGTCGCCGCTCCGTCGACGATCTCGGGCAGCACATGCTTCAGCTTTTCAAGGCCGAGAAAGCGGATGACATCGTCGCTGTAGCTGCGGCTGCGGAAATTGCCGAAACTGAAATTCGCCTCGGAGGGATCGGTGGCGCGTTTGCCCGTCAGCTTGAAATAGAGCCAGTCCTTGCAATGAAAGGTGGTGGCGACGCCTGAGAGCATCTCGGGCGCATGGTCGCGCATCCAGCGAAGCTGCGGCCCCTGCTGGCAGGCGGCAAGGCCCGAGCCGGTGCTTTCGAAGCGGGCGATATCGCCGCTGTCGGCGCGAAGCCGCTCGACGGTCTCGCCGGCGCGCGCGTCGAGCCACAGCCAGCCCTTGCCGACCGGCACGCCGGCCTTGTCGATCATCCATGTGCCGTCGCCCTGACCGGTCACGGCGATCGCGGCGACACGGCCGGCGAGGTTCTCGATCTTGTCGGAGAGCTGCTTCAGCGTCGTTGCCGCGTCGGCCCAGGTGCGGTCGAGATCCTGCACGCTGCCGGCGCGGCCTACGGCCTCATAGGCGTTCGGTAGTGCCGCCGTGGCGATCTGCCGGCCGGTGAGATCGAAGGCCACCGACTTGATGACCGACGTCCCCGCATCGATGCCGATGAGGATGTCCCGCATCAGGCGAGCTCCTGTCCGTGACTGATCGCCCGTCCGCTCTCGCCATCGAACACATGCAGGCTCGACGGATCGAGATGAATGCCGATCGGCTGGCCGACATCGAGCTCCGTGCGATCGTGCTCGACCAGCACCATGGTGCCGCCGGCAAAGTCCGCGGCGATATGGGTCTGGTCGCCGAGCCACTGGTTGACGGCGACGCGGCCCGTCACACCATCAGCGCTGCGGCGCACCGAATAGGGCCGGATTCCGAGCACCACCTTCTGCCGCTTGACGAGTTCGTCGCGCACCGCATGCGAGAAATCCGACGCCGCATATTCGAGCCGCACGCCGTCCTTGAGCCCAAAGGCCATCTTGCTGTCCGAGCCGGTGACGCTGGCCTCAAAGACGTTCATCGGCGGCTCGCCGACGAAGGTGCCGGTGAACAGATTGGCCGGCCGCTCCTTGATCTTCTGCGGCGTATCGAACTGTTGCAGCACGCCGCCCTCCATGACCGCGATGCGGTCGGCAAGCGCGTTCGCTTCGGTTTGGTCGTGGGTCACGAGGATCGCCGTCAGCCCGCGCTCCTTGATGAAGTGCTTGATGCGGCCGCGAAGCAGCGCCCGAAGCTGCGGCTCGAGCTGTCCCATCGGCTCGTCGAGCAGGTGCAGGTTGGCGTCGCGGATCAGCGCCCGCCCGAGCGAGGCGCGCTGCTGCTGGCCGCCGGAGATCGAGCTCGGATAGCGCCCGAGAATGTCCTCGATTTCGAGCAGTTTGGCGATACTGGCCACCTTCTCGTCGACGACGCCCTGCGAGAGCTTCGAGGCCTTCAGCGCAAAGGCGATGTTCTCGCGCACCGTCAGCGGCGGATAGAGTGAATAGCCCTCGAATGCCATGGCGACGTTGCGGCGCACCGGCGGCAGCGTCTGGACCTCTTTGCCTGCAAGCGAGATCGTTCCGCGCGAGACCGCCTCGAAGCCGGCGATCATGCGCAAGGTCGAAGTCTTGCCGCATCCGGAGGAGCCGAGCAAAGCGATGATCTCGCCCTTTCGCACATCCATGTTCAGCTTCTTCACGGCATGCACGCCGAAGTCGACGGGGCCGTAGAACTTGTCGACGTCCTTGATCAAAAGAGCGGTGTCGGTCATGCCGCTTCTCCATTGCGCTTGGCTGCAAGGTCGGCGCGCGGCAAAAGAGCGCCGCTCGTCTTGTCGAAGAGAAAGGCCTGCGCGCCATTGACGGCAATATGGGCAGGTCCGGCGGTCGGACCAGGCGTGCCGGCCGGACGCGACACCAGGATTTCGCGGCCGCGTGCCGTCAGCGCCAGCGTCACGGTCTTTTCGTTGAGCGGCGTTTCCGCCTCGACCGTCACGGGAATGGCGCCAGGTGCTGCCGCATCGACGAAACTGATCGCCTCCGGCCTGAGCCCGATAACGCACGGACTGCCGACGACATCGGCGCCATAGTCGCCGAGCCGCACCCGGACATTCGAGAGCTCGACGAAGACGTCTCCGCCGCTGCGCTGCGGCGTGACATCGAGCAGGTTGATCGTCGGATCGCCGAAGAGCCGTGCGATCTCGATATCGGCGGGCGCGTTGTAGATCTCTTGCGGCGTGCCGATCTGGCGGATGCGGCCTGAGGCCATGACCGCGATCCGGTCGCCGAGCGCCATCGCCTCCTTGTAGTCCTGGGTGACGTAGACGACGGTGGCGCCTTGCGCTGCGAGCAGTCGCGGCAGTTCCAGCCGCATCTCGAAGCGGAGCTTCGCGTCGACGTTGCGCAAGGGATCATCGAGGAGAAGCAGCGGCGGCGAGCCGACAAGCGCACGGGCAAGTGCCGTGCGCTGCTTCTGACCGTTCGACAGTGCCTTCGGGTGATGCGTCAGCACATGGTCGATCTTTAAGAGCTTGGCGACCTTCTGCACGCCTGCCGCTATTTTCTCCTTCGACGATCGCGTCGCCGTCAGCGGGCTTGCAATGTTGTCGAAGGCACTCATGTGCGGGAAGAGCGCGAAGTTCTGGAAGGCCATGCCGACGCCGCGATGTTCGGCATCGACATCGGTCATGTCCTCGCCGCCGATCAGCACCCTGCCCTCGTCCGGCTCGATAACGCCGGCAACCAGCCGGAGTAGCACGGTCTTGCCGGCGCCGGAGGGGCCGAAGAGCACCAGCCGTTCACCGTCGGCGACATCAAGCGTGAGATCGTCGAGAACCGTCTGGCTCTTGTAGCGCTTGACGATATTCTTCAGTTGCAGCGTGGTCATGAGTTACCCTTTCACCGCGCCGAGCGACAGGCCTTCGACGAGGTAGCGCTGGGCGTAGAGTGCAAGTGCGAGCGTCGGCGTCACCGAAAGCACGATGGCCGCGGCGATCTGTCCGTATTGGATGCCCGAGGAGGTGACGAAGGCAAGCGCGCCGACCGTCACCGGCTGCTTGTCGGCAGATGCCAGCACCAGCGCGAAGACGAAGTTGTTCCAGGCGAAGATGAAGGCGAGCAGGCCGGCAGCGGCAATGCCCGGTCCGGCAAGCGGCAGCGCAATCTTGCGGAACGTCGCAAACCAGGAGTGCCCGGCGATGCGATAGGCATATTCGACGTCGGCCGAAATGTCCTCGAAGTAGCCGCGCACGATCCAGAGAATCAGCGGCAGGCAGATCAGCTGGTAGACCCAGATCAGGCCGAAGTAAGTGTTGGAGAGCCCGAGCCACTGGAAGTACTGCGTCAGCGGCAGGAGCACCAGCAGCGGCGGCGCGAAGCGGAAGGACAGCAGCGTGAACGCGATGTCTTCCGATCCTTTGAACTTGTGGCGGGCAAACGCATAGGCCGCTGGCACGCCGAGCACCAGCGCCACGGCGACGGAGGCGACCGACAGGAAGATCGAGTTGCCGAGATTGCGCATGAAGGCGATGTCGAGCGTTCCGGCCGCCGTCTGCAGCTTGCCGGTGATCAGCGCCGCATAGTTGGAAAGCGTCGGCGAAAACACGACCGATGGCGGGATCGCGAGGATCGTCTCGTTCGTCTGGAACGACATCAGGAAGATCCAGAAGATCGGGAACATGAAGAAGACG
This sequence comes from Ensifer sp. ENS07, assembly GCF_014852185.1. NCBI lineage: Bacteria > Pseudomonadati > Pseudomonadota > Alphaproteobacteria > Hyphomicrobiales > Rhizobiaceae > Ensifer > Ensifer sp. ENS07. The sequence continues at coordinate 847,608 of NZ_JACVBE010000002.1, forward strand.
ACGACGAGCGTGAGGGCGAGACCGCGCAAGGTCCGTTCGAGCGGAGACATGGTTTCCATTGGTCCCTCCTTTACGCTTCGCCGCGTGCGCGTTCGCGCAGCCGCAGCCAGTTCTTGATGAAGACGTTGGACAGCGTGTAGGTGATCGCCCACAGGATGATCAGAAGTGCCGCCGACCGGCCGACATTGGTCGACTGGAAGAAGTTGAGATAGGCCTCGACCTGGAAGACGGTGAGCGTGTTGCCGGGCCCGCCCTGGGTCATCGCGTAGATGATGTCGAACTGTTGGATACTGTCGAGCAACCGGAACAGCGTTGCCGTCAGGATGTAGGGTGTGAGCATCGGAAGCGTGATGCGGAAGAAGACGAAGCTGCGCGGCACGCCATCAAGGGCCGCCGCCTCGAAGGGCTGCGTCGGCAGCGAGCGCAAGCCCGCAAGCAGCAGGATCATGATGAAGGGCGTATAGACCCAGATGTCGACGAGCACGACGGTGAGCAGCGCTGTGTCCGGCGAGGACGCCCAGCGGAAATCATGCAGTCCGATCAGGCTTGCGAGATAGCTGAGGATACCGAAGCTCGGATTGGTCATCAGCTTCCACATCAAGGCGGCCAGCGCCGGCGCGATCATCAGCGGCAAAAGCAGCATGATCGAGATGAAGTTGTTGACCGCGGAGCGCCGCTGCAGCAGCAGCGCGATGCCGAGACCGAGCAGCAGTTCCAGCGTCACGGTGAGGCCGGCATAGAGCAGCGACACTTTCAGCGTGTTCCAGAAGGCCGGGTCGGTGAAGAAGTTGAGGTAGTTTTCGCCCCAGTTGAACTGGCGCGCCCAGGGCTGGCTCAGCCGGTAGCGCTGGAAGGAGTAGATGACCGCCGTGAAGAACGGGATGAGGATGCCGATGCAGACGAGCAGCGCCGGCAGGCTCAGCACATAGGGAAGCATCTTCCTGCTGATCCTGAAACCGGAGGCTGGTCTCTTGAGGGTTTCTGTTGAAGCCATGTCGAGCTCCGTTCCTGACGTCTTTGAAGAGCACGCGGCACGCGGCAGCCTTCAGGCGCCGCGCCAGTTCCTCGGCATCTCAGGTTGATTTCGGCGCGACCTCAAACCGGTCGCAACAGGCCGGTCGAGCCGGCATCTCGGGATCCCCGGCGCGTGCTGGCGCCGGGGATCGCTTGGGAGGCCTATCAGCCGAGACCCGCCTCTTGGAGCTGGCGGTTGATGCTTTCCACGAGCTGGTCGAGACCCTCATCGACCGGCACCTGCTTGGCGACCATCTTCTGCAGCGTCGACGCCCATTCGGTGGTCACGTCGAAGAACAGCGGCTGCGGCGTGAACTTGATGGAGGCGCCGGCGGCCGAGGCGTCGAACATTTCGACGTAACCCGGATACTTGCCGTTGAGCTTCTCGCGGAAGATCTCGTCCTTCCAGATCGACTGGCGAACCGGATCGACGAAGTCCATCTTGGTGGCGCCGAACAGCGCATGCTCCGGACCGGAAGCCCATTGCAGGAAGTACCAGGTGGCGTCCTTGTCCTTGGAGAAGTTGGACATGGCGAGCGACCAGATCCAGATGTTCGGCGTCGAGGCAGTGGCTTCCGGGTTGGCGGCGAAGGCGGCATAGCCGAGCTTGCCGGCCATCTTGTTGTCGCCACCGTTCATGAAGTAGCCGAGGCAATCGGCGTCGAAGATCATCGCCGAAGCGCCGGCGCCAAGGTCGGTGCCGACCTGATACCAGGTGTAGGTCGACCAGTCCTTCGGCCCGCTTTCCTGGATCATCTGCACGAACTTGGCGTGGTAGGCCTTGGATTCCGCCGTGCCCATCGCCGCTGACAGCTTGCCGTCGGCCGAGACGTTCAGGTCCTTCTGGTTGAAGTTGGCATAACCCGACAGGAAGCCCGGATGGATCGTCGCCCAGGAGCGCGAACCGCGAACGCCGATGCCGTAGATGCCACCGATGTCCTTCTGCAGCTTGGCCGCAACCGTGATCATGTCGTCGAGGTTCTTCGGCAGCTCGACGCCGGCCTTGTCGAACATCTCGCGGTTATAGGTGATGTTGTTCTGCTCGAACGCCCACGGAATGCACCACTGCTTGGCGTCTTCCGAGCCGAGCGCCCCGCCCGGCTGGCCGTTCCAGGCGCAGGAATTCTTCACGCCTGCGAGGAAATCGTCCCAGTTGTAGTTGGGGTTGGTCTTGGCCGGATCCTTGATCCATTCGTTGAGGTCGGCGATCCAGCCGGCCGGTCCATAGGTCCAGGTCATGTAGGCGCCGGTCATGAAGGCATCGTATTCTGCCGAGCCCGAAGACAACGCCGCCGTCACCTTGTCGAAATAGACGTCTTCCGGAAACACGTCATAGGTAACGTCGATGCCGGTCAGGTCCTTGAAGGCCTGCAGGTTGGCAATCATCGCATCGGCGTAAGGGTGCTTGTTCAAAAGCAGCTTCAGCTTCTTGCCCGAATGCGCCTTCCAGTCGAAATCGGCGGCGAGCGCCTGCGTCGACATCATGTTGAACAACGTGCCGGCCGTGCCGGCTGCCAGGCCTGCAGCCCCCAATCCCTTGAGCATGCCGCGGCGGTCCACCTCCCCACGCAGGAATGCGCTGATGAGGTCCTTCTCCTTCTCGTACATTCGTCTTCTCCTCCGTTGCGGGTATGATTGCGACTGCCGGCTACCCCACCGGTATTCCTCCCGTTAAGGCCCGGATGGCAGATCCTCCCCGCCCTCCGCATGGCCTCGAATGTGTCAGCGCCTCATGCGCCGTCGGCGGCCAGCGCCCTCGCAGTCCTCTCGTCGGTAATGAGACCGCTTAATTGCCCGCTAGCGAGCACCGCCCGGATGGCCGGAACCTTGATCTTGCCGCCGGCAACAGCGACCGTGCGGCGGTTCTTCAGGTCCTCGCGGCTGAGCGTAAACGTGCGGTCGGAAAGCGTCGTCTCGACCGGCTTGCCGTCGCGGTCGAAGAAGTGGCCGAGCAACTCTCCCATCGCCCCACCCTTCTGGATGTCCTCGATCTCGCTGGTCTCGATCATGCCGGTCGAAACCAGCGACGCCTCGCGCTCGACGGTGCCAATGCCGACCATCAGGAGATCGGCTGTCTTGGCGAGATCGAAGACTTCGCGCACGCCGCGCTGGCTGAAGAGCACGTCGCGATCCTCGACCGTGTTGGCGAAGAACGGCACTGGCATGACATAGGCCTCTGCCCCCGTACGCTCGGCGAGCCGGTGGATCACGTCATGCGGGTTGGCGGAGAACTTGCGGGTAAGCCCGCCGAGCAGCGACACGAAGCGGGTGTTGCCGCTGGCGATCCGCGGCAGATATTCGACGCAGGCGGCGAGCGTGCGGCCATGACCGACTCCGACCAGCGCCGTCTCGCCACGCTCGATCTCACGCTTCAGGAACTGTGCGCCGGAAATGCCAAGCGCCTTCAGCGGCAGGTCATCGGAATCGAAGTCCGGCACCACTTCGCAATAGTCGAGGCCGTAGCGCGCCGAAAGCGCCTGTTCGAGCTCCACGCATTCGGAGACTTCGCCGTCGATATAGACCTTCACCAGGCCTTCCTGGTTGGCCTTCATGATCAGCCGGTGGGCCTTGAGCGAGGTGAGCCCCAGGCGCTTGGCGACCTCCGCCTGGGTCAGGCCGCCGGCATAGTGCAGCCACGCCGCCCGTGTCGCCATGCTGGTTTCGTCATCACGAATGCCCGTCCCGCCAATCGTCATTGTCTCCACCCGGCTCTTGTTGCGCTGCATGATATTTTTTGCACCGCGTGATATTTTTATCCGTTAATGAAAGAAATTTCATGGCGTGAAATTTTTGTCAATAGCGTTTGACAAATGAACGATCACGTTTGCGAAGAGACGGTTGAGCAGTTGCGGCGGCTGCACGCAGGGGCAGCGGTCGCAGGCAAGCGCCAGACGGCGTAGGCTCGTCAAAAGCGGAAAAGGGGCAACGCAGGCGGAAGATCGAACCGCCGATCAGCGGTGCAAGGATCGCAGGATTATTGCCCGAGATTTCTCAGATAGAGCGACAGAAGCTGTGTCTGCGAGGAGATGCCGAGCTTGCGATAGACGTTGCGGCGATGAACCTTCACCGTGCCGGTGGAGATGCCGAGCCTGAGGCCGATCGATTCTGACGAATGGCCCTGCAGCACCAGTTCGATGATCGAGGCTTCGCGGTCCGTCAGATTGAGATGCTGCCAGACGCCGTCGGCCGGCGGGTGCGTCGCCTTGCGCCTGCTGCGCCCGGTTTTCGCCAGCGCCGCATCGAACCGGCGGCCGAGATCGGCCCAGTGATGGCGCACCAGGCCGGAGACCAGTGACTCGACCTTCTTCAACAGCGCGAACTCCGTCGCGCTGAAAGTCCCCGTCGCCTCGCGCCGCATCAGCGAAAGCACGACGGTGATCTGCTCGTCGATCGGCACGAAGAAGCCGACCTCTTCGGCAAGCCCCGTCTGCACATAATAGGTGCGATAATATTCCGAGGAGAAGAACCGGTCAGGCGCCAACTCCCTCATCCGCCAGACGCCGGGCTCACTCTTGATCGCCGCGTGGTAGAACGGGTCGAGCAGGTACGGTCCAGCCTGATAGAGGCTGACGAAGAGCACGTGATCCTTGGCGTTGAAGGTGCTGTAGAGGTCGATCGGCCGTTCCTTGCCGCGATAGGCAAAGACAACCACGTAGTCGAAGGTCATCAGCGTCGACATCAGCCGCCGATAGGTGGAGCCGACGGCATCGTCGTCCATCGCGGCACCCGCCACCAGCGGCGCCATGACCTGGAAAAGTCCTTCGAGATCGACGCTCAAACCGCCCTCCCGGCCGGTGTTTCCTGCTCTGGGGTATACTCCTCACACAGAGCAATCTGCGTTGAAATACCTCTCTCGGGGTATATACCGGCAGGGCACGCGGTGACTAGGCTGTGTGTCAATGACGGTGGAGTGCCAGGATGCAAGATCCTGGCGACATCCGATAACAACCGCAGGGAACAGACGTGACATCCGCTTCGACGAACGACATCGAGTTCCGTTCGGTCGCCAAACGTTATGGCGCCGTGACGGCCGTTTCCGACATCAATCTTCAGGTGCCGCGCGGCGCCTTCATGGCGCTTCTCGGACCATCGGGTTGCGGCAAGACCACGTGTCTGCGCATGATCGGCGGCTTCGAGCAGCCGAGCGAAGGCACGGTCTTCATCAGCGGCGAGCCGATGAACGGCGTTGCCGCCTATCGCCGCCCGGTCAACATGGTGTTCCAGCACTATGCGCTGTTCCCCCATCTCGACGTCGAGCAGAACGTCTCCTACGGGCTGAAGCAGATGCGGCCGCGCATCGCCGGCGCCGAGATTTCTCGCCGCGCCCAGGAGGCGCTGGAGATGGTACGGCTCGGCGGTTTCGGCAAGCGCCGCATCCACGAAATGTCCGGCGGCCAGCAGCAGCGCGTGGCGCTCGCCCGCGCCATCGTCAACAAGCCGAAGGTGCTGCTGCTCGACGAGCCCCTCGCCGCCCTCGACAAGAAGCTGCGCACCGCCATGCAGATCGAGCTGCAGACGCTGCAGCGCGAGCTTGGCATCACCTTCGTGCTCGTCACCCACGACCAGGAGGAAGCGCTGTCGATGAGCGATTTCGTCTGCGTCATGAATGCCGGCCGCATCGTCCAGGTCGGCCCGCCGCAGGAAATCTACGACAGGCCCGCAAGCCTCTTCGTCGCCGATTTCGTCGGCAAGACCAACCGCATCTCGGCGACCGTCGACGGCAACGCCTCGATCGAGCTCGCCAACGGCACGCGTTTTGCCGCCCCCGCGATCAACGGCACACGGGGGGCGGCCATGGTGGCACTTCGGCCCGAGGCGATCCGCCTGACGCGTAACGGTGCCGTCAGCACGGCGGCGCTGGCCGGCACCGTCACCCACCGGATCTTCCTGGGGTCAGCGGTCGAATATTCCGTCGCGGTCGACGGTCTCGGCGACTTCCTCGTGACGGCCGACCGCCGCACGCTCGGCGACAGCGAGCTGGTCGAGCCCGGCGAAAAGGTCGGCCTCGCCTTCGATCCGAACGCGCTTCACGTCTTTCCAGCCTGACATCGCCCGGCTTCCGAAGCCGGTTCTGCCGCCTACGCATGAACGTCAAACGATAAAGGGAACAGCGTCATGAGCAAATGGTACAGAGAAAATGCCCCTATCACCGCCGACCAGCTCGCGGACGAACTGATGCGCCTGAAGCGCGGCTCGGTCACGCGCCGCCACTTCCTCGGCGTCACCGGCCTCGGTCTTGCGACCGCCGTGCTCGCGCGCCAGCCCGGCCTCTTCAATTCCACCGCCTTTGCCGGCGACCTCGGCACGCAGATGTCGATCGCCACCTGGCCGAACTACCATGATCCGGCGACCTTCGAAGCCTTCCAGGCGGCCACCGGCGTTGCCGTCGAGGTCAACGTCTTCGGCTCCAACGAAGAGATGCTGGCGAAACTCCAGGCCGGCGGCACCGGCTGGGACCTCTTCGTTCCCACCAACTACACGATCTCGACCTATGTGAAGCTTGGCCTCATCGACGAACTCGATCTTTCCAAGCTTCCCAACTATGACGCGTCGACCGAGACGGCGCGCTTTACCAACGAAGGCATCGTCGACGGCAAGACCTATGCCGTGCCGAAGAACTGGGGTACGACCGGCATCGCGGTCAATTCGGCGAAGATCAAGAAACCGGTCACCAGCTGGAAGGAATTCTTCGAGATCGCCATGACCGAAGGCGACGGCCGCGCCATGGTGCACGATTACCAGCTCACCACCATCGGCAACGCGCTGGTGTCGCTCGGCTATTCCTTCAACTCGATCAAGCCGGACGAACTCGCCAAGGCCGAGGAACTGCTGATCAAGGTGAAGCCGCACCTCTACGCCATCAACAGCGACTACCAGCCGTCGATGCGCGCGACCGATGCCTGGATGACCATGTGCTGGACCAATGACGGCGCCCAGCTCAACCGCGACATGCCGGAAATCCTGTTCACGCTCGGCAAGGACGGCGGCGAGATCTGGTCGGACTTCTACGCGATCCCGAAGAGTGCCGCCAACAAGGCCGCCGGCTACGCGCTGCTCAACTATCTGATGGCGCCGGAAAACGCCATGAAGGAGCACATCGCCAACGGCGCACCGACCACCGACAGCCGCGTCATGAAGCTGCTGCCGGTCGACGTCACCTCCAACAAGATCGTCTATCCGGACGAGGCCGCGCTGACGCCGCTCGAATTCGGCGCCGCCGTGACCCTCACCGACCCCGGCCGCGCCGAGCTGATGGCGCGTTTCAAGTCGGCTTGATCTGGCATGTGACTGCCCTCATCCGCCTGCCGGCACCTTCTCGCCAAAAGCGGGGAGAAGGAACAAGCGGCAAGCTCCCTGCCCTCCTGCTTCTGCCGGAAGAAAGGGACCGGGCGGGTGCCACAAATCCCCTTCCCCCCGCTTGCGGGGAGAAGGTGCTGTGAGGCGGATGAGGGACCTTACCCTCCCGCTCGCATCGAAGTGCTGATGAAACGCGAACGGAAGAATTTATGACCGCGGCAACGAACACGAAGAGAAACCTGGTGACGGCGGCGCTGGTGGCGCCGGCCGCGGCCTGGCTGATGATCTTCCTCGTGCTGCCCTTCATCGCCATGCTGGTCTTCGCTTTCGGCGAACGCGCACCGGAAGGCGGCTATCAGGCAGCCTTCACCTTTGCCCAATTCGCCAACCTGCCGACACGGGCGGCCGCCTTCTGGAACACGCTGATCCTCGCGCCGGTCGGCGCGCTCGCCTGCCTGCTGATCGCCTATCCGGTCGCCTATTATCTGGCGGTCAAGGCGAACCCGCGCTACCGGCTGATCCTCGTGTCGCTCGTCGTCGTGCCCTTCTGGACGAGCCTGCTCGTGCGCACCTATGCCTGGATGTACATCCTCGGCTCGCGCGGTATCCCGAACCTTTTGTCGATGATCGGCATCGAGGACGTGAGGATGCTGAACACGCCGGGCGCCGTGCTTCTCGGCATCGTCTACGGCTACCTGCCGCTGATGATCATGCCCATTTACGTGAGCCTCGAAAAACTCGATCGCCGCCTGCTCGAGGCCTCCGCCGACCTCGGCGGGAGGCCGGTGTCGACCTTCTTCGGCGTCACCCTGCCGCTCTCCTTGCCCGGTGTCATGACCGGAGTCGCGCTGGTGACGATCCTGCTGCTCGGCGAATATCTGATCCCGCAGCTGCTTGGCGGCGGCAAAGTGTTCTTCATCGGCAATGCGCTGGTCGATCTCTTCCTGCAATCGCGAAACTGGCCGTTCGGCTCCGCGATCGCCGTCACGCTGGTTGCCGTGGTCGTGGTGATCCTGATGGTGGCAATGCGCATCGCCTTCCGCGTCGCCGGCACAAGACAGGTGGATCTCGTCTGATGCGCGCCTTCATCTCCTCCGTCTACCTCTTCCTCTACGCCCCGATCGCGCTCGTCGTCCTGTTCTCCTTCAATGCCGGGCGCAATGCGAGCGAGTTCACCGGGTTTTCGACCGCCTGGTACGGCAAGGCGCTTGGAAATACCTTCCTGGTTTCGGCGCTGCAGAACAGCCTGCTGATCGCCTTCACCAGCGCCACGCTCGCCGCAATCTTCGGCACCATGGCAGCCCTCGGGATGGAGCGGATGGCTCCGCGCAACCGGGCGATCTTCGATGCGCTGTTTGCAGCCGCAATCGTCGTGCCCGGTGTCGTCATCGGCATCGCCACGCTGGTCGCCCTCGTTGCCGTCTTCTCCTTCGTCAACCCGGCGCTGGCGACGATCTGGCCCGGCGACCAGCCGCCGCAGCTCGGCCTTGGCTACGGCTCGATCATCGCCGCGCACGGCCTGTTCTCGATGGCGCTAGTGACGATGATCGTGAAGGCCCGCATCGCCAGCCTCGGCCGCGATATCGTCGAGGCATCAAGCGACCTTTACGCGACACCGCTCACCACCTTCCGGCTGATCGTGTTGCCGCAGATCCTGCCGTCGATCCTTGCCGGCTTTCTTCTGGCCTTCACCTTCTCCTTCGACGATTTCATCATCGCCTTCTTCGTCGCGGGCTCGAAGACCACGCTGCCGATCTACGTCTTCGCCTCGATCCGCCGCGGCGTGACGCCCGAGATCAACGCGATCGCGACGCTGGTGCTCGTCGCCTCGCTGCTTCTGATCCTGACCGCCCGCATCCTGATGCGGGAAAAGAAAACGAAATCCGGGGAGTGAAACCATGATCCTGAAAGACCGGGTCGCGATCGTGACCGGAGCGGGCTCCGGGATCGGTCAGGCGGGTGCGGCCATCATGGCGCGCGAAGGCGCCCATGTCGTCGTCATCGACCGCAGCCTTTCGGCCGCGGCAACCGCCGTCGAGGCAATCGCCGCCAAAGGCGGCAGCGCCGAGGCGCTCGCCATCGACGTGACGGATGACGCGGCCCTTTCTGACGGCATCGCCGATATCCTCTATCGCCACGGCCGCATCGACGTTCTGCACAACCACGCCGGCGCCCAGGTCGCGGGGGACCTGGAAGAGGTCGAGGTCGCCGGCTTCGATCGCTCCTGGAACCTCAATGTCCGCGCCCATTTCATGGCAGCGCGGCTGGTCATGCCGTCGATGCGCGCCGCCGGCCGCGGCGTCATCCTCAACACCTCCTCATCCTCGGGCGTGCTCTACGACCGCGAGATGATCGCCTACACGACCACCAAACACGCCGTCATCGCCATGACCAAACAGATGGCCGGCGACTACGCCCGCCACGGCATTCGCGTCAACGCGCTCTGCCCCGGTTGGGTCGACACCCCCTTCAACGAACCGTTCATCGCGCAAATGGGCGGCCGCGGCGCAATCGAATCCTATATCCGCGAAAAGGTGCCGCTCGGCCGCTGGGCCAGCGTCGAGGAGATCGCCGAGTCGATCCTCTTCCTCGTTTCCGACCGCTCCTCCTACATGACCGGCCAGATCCTGGTGGTGGACGGCGGCGAGACAGTGGTGTGATGGCCTGAGCCCAGAGTTCAGAGAGGAGCTGCCTCGCGCTGCTGGATCTCTGTGACGAGCACGGAGATGAGAAGCGGCGGATGAAAGGCCCGTCATTGCCCGGGAACGATACCCCGGCAAGCCCACGCAACCGCCGCAAAGGACCGCGGCCCGTCCGGCTGACCGGCTTCGTAGGCGGCGCGGATGGCTGCGTCGAGCTTTGTCCGCATCCCTGCATCCAGTGAGCCGACATACTTGCCGAGCGGCCCCTCGCCCGCGGCAATCGGTTCCCAGAAATCGGCGAAGGACTGATAGTCCATACGGATCAGGAGCGAGGTCTGCCGGACGTCCGCGAGGCCATTCGCGACGAAGCTCTCGGTCATCTCTCCCGGCCGCATCATCGGCTGGAAACAATAGCGACTGCGCACCTGCTCGGCATTTCCATCCAGCATCGCCGCCACATCGAGCACCATGCGCATGCCCGGCATGCCGCCGAAATGATCCCAAACGACGGCTGCAACGACGCCGCCCGGCCGGGTGACTCGGCGCATCTCGGCGACCGCTTTCCCCGATTCCGGCACGAAGTGCAGCACCAGCAGCGCCATCGCCCGGTCGAAGGATGCATCGGCAAAGGGCAGCGCGCAGGCGTCGGCCTGCTGGACTTTGATCCGCGGATCTGAACTCGCCCGGATCGTCGCTTCGACGAAAACAGGCGAAAAGTCGATTGCAACGATCTCGCTGACATCGGCCGCGCGCGGTAAGGCAAAGGTAAGGCTGCCCGTGCCGCAACCGACATCCAGCACCCGCTCACCGTCGGCAACACCCGCAAAGTCGATGAATGGCGGCGCAAGCTGCCGGCTCCACCGACCCATCAACTGTTCGTAGCCGGCAGCACTCTGCACATTGAAGCTCGATGTCATGATCGCCTCCGGGCAGTGAGGCGTGCATTGTAACGTGCGGCAGGCGCGACACCAAGAGACCGGCTCACCGCTCGAGCGCCGTCAGCAGCAACGGTGGGAGCAACGGTCGTCAGATCGCCTGCAAAGTCAGGAACGTTGAGGCGTCTGAAGCGGGTTGCTCGGGATTTGCTGCAACAATTCCGCCAATCGTTCCTGCCAATGTGGATTGCGCTGTCTTAGCGGCTCCAGAGCATCGCCTGACGCGTTCTCCATTTCGCTCATCAACGCACGCGATGATCGAGCCTCTGCAAGACGCCCAGCGGCCGCATAACAGCAGGCCAGCGTTTCTTGGGCCGGCCGCCATGCAGGGCGCACTTTTTGGGCCTTCACGGCAGCAGCGAGCGCGTTCGTTCCGTCGCCTGCAAACAGGTGGGCGAGCGCCAGAAAATTCAGCCAGACGAAGTTCTGCGGGTCATTGGCGTTCAACATGAGACCGTGTTCCAGTGACGCTATGGCACCGGACACGTTCCCCCTGAACAGCTCCGCCATCCCCAGGACAAGGTGGCCAAGGGCGAAACTCGGGCTGATCTCGATCGCCCTTTCGGCGGCAAGGACCGCCTGCTCGGGCGCATTCGCGTACGCGCTGCAGATCGCCAGCGCATAGTGTGTGTACGGGTTCTTTTCGTCGAGCCGAACGGCTGCCAAGGCGGCGTCCAAACCCTCTCTGATGTCATCGGAAGGAAGCTCGCTCCATCCATAGGCGACGATGCCTGCGCTCACGCGACCAAGCCAGAGATGCGCTTCGGCAAGCTCGGGATCAAGCCGACACGCCTCCCTGAATAGCTCTCGCGCCATTAGGTGGGTCTGCTGGCCAACCTGGTGAAAATACCAGGTCCCCTGCCGCACGATCTCCCACGCCGACAAATTTCCCGTGTGCCTCGCCGGCGAGGGGAATGATGCCGTCTTCAGCAGTTCTGGTTCAATCGCACCTGCAACTCTCTCTGCGATGGCGTCTTGAACTGCGAATGCCTCTTCCATTTCCACGTCATACCGTTCGGCCCAGACCTGGCTGGCCGAGGTGGTCTCGACCAGTTGCGTGGAGACCCGAAGACGGCCGCCGGAGCGGCGCACGCTTCCTTCGAGCACGTAATCGACATCCAGGTCTCGGCCCACCTGCTTGGCGCTCACCGACTTGTGCTTGTAGACGAAACTTGAATTGCGCCCGATGACCCGAAACCACCGAAATCTCGTAAGCGCGGTGATCACATCTTCGGTGATGCCATCAACCAGATACGACTGTTGCTTGTCACTGCTCAGATTTGCAAACGGTAGGACCACGATCGATGGTCTGCCCGGGTTCGCGGGCGAGGCTGGCAGTGCCGGCGATGCATCAGCGGCAACCGGATGCAGGCTATTCACCCGGGCGGCAAAACGATAGCCCGCACGCGGCACGGTGGCGATCCATTCGTTCCCCTCCGGTTGAGGACCCAGCATCTTGCGCAAGGCAGCGATCTGAACCGAGAGATTGCTCTCCTCGACGACAGCCGCGGGCCAGGCTGCCTCCATCAGCGCGGACTTGCTCACGACCTGCATCGACGCTCGCACCAGCGCGTGCAGCAGCAACAAGCCCTTATGGCCAATTGCGACCCGCCGCCCTTCACGCGTCAGTGCGCTGCGCTCCATGTCGAGGATGAATGTCCCGAACGCGAAAAGTTGCGGCTCGACACTATCGGCCACGACGTCTTCGGAAGAATTCGGAACTTTTCGCCCTCCCATTCAGGACTCCAGCCGGTCTTCTTGCGATCCTTTGCGCAGGTCGACCAGACTACCACAGAGGAGACCGAAAAATGACGATTTCAGAAGAACGAACCGACGCGCGTCCAGGATTCTCGCGGAGCAAGGCCCTCGTATCCAAAGGGGACGCCGGTTACCGGGCTGAACAGGGGCCCGATTACCTGCCCGGCATCAGTGCAGAGTCGGTTGGCTCCACCGCACTGTGGCTCGGTATCGCTACGATACCGCCTGGAAAGCGCACCAAGGCGCATGTGCATGAGCGCCACGAAACTGCCTTCTACATGTTGAGCGGCGAAGAGCTGGAACTATGGAGTGGCGATGAACTCCAGCACCGGGATGTGATGCACCCAGGAGACTATCTGTACATCCCCGCCAACGTGTTGCACGTGGCCGTTAATCGAGCTGACCAACCAGCCGTATTTATCGGGGCGCGCAACGAGCCAACCGCGCAGGAGAGCGTTGTTCTTTATCCTGAAATGGATTCCAGAGTGCCGTGACAGGTGCAAAACCGCTTATGGCAAAGCCGCCGCCAGGTCCTTACACCTTCACATGCCCGATGCCCTTGGCGGCGATCTCCTCAAGGCTCTCGTCATAGCCGGCATCCGCATAGCGGATGACGCCAAGCGAGGTGTCGTTGGTGAGGGCATAGTCGAGGCGCTCGTCGGCCTCGACCGTGCCGTCGGCAACAACGGTCACGCCGCAGCTCGTCATGTAGCCGGCATAACCGCCACCACCGGAATGGACGACCACGAGATCGGCCATGGAGGAGCAGAGCAGCATGGCGTCGAGTAGCGGCCAGTCGGCGATCGCGTCCGAGCCGTCCTTCATCCGCTCGGTCATGATGTTCGGATGCGCCATGGCGCCGGCATCGAGATGGTCGCGGGAAAACGCGATCGGGCCCTTGAGTTCGCCAGATGCCACCAGTTCGTTGACGCACCGCGCCAGCGCCGTGCGTTCGCCGTGGCCGAGCCAGGCGATGCGGGCCGGCAGGCCCTCGAAGGGAATATGCTGGCGCGCCAGCCTGATCCAGTTGGTGACGATGCGGTTGTGCGGAAACATGTCGAGCAGCAGATCGTCGATCCGGGCGATGTCGCTCTCCTCGCCGGAAAGCGCCATCCAGCGGAAGGGGCCGATGGCGCGGGCAAAGAGCGGACGCAGATAGGCCTCGGTGAAGATCGGGATGTCGAAGGCATTGGCAACGCCGCCCTCGCGCGCCTGGGTACGGATGAGGTTGCCGTTGTCGAAGACTTCCGCGCCCTTCTGCTGGAAGTCGAGCATCGCCTTGACGTGCTCGACGATCGAGGCGCGGCTCGCCGCCATCAATTGCCCCTGGCCGTCGTCGCGCAGCGATTTCACCTGGTCGAGGCTCATGCCCTTCGGCACATAGCCGTAGACGAGATCATGCGCTGACGTCTGGTCGGTGACGACGTCGGGCACGATGCCACGCCGGGCGATCTCCGGATAGATCTCAGCCGCATTGCCGACGAGGCCGACGGAGAGCGCCCGCTTGTCCTTCACTGCCGCGTCGATCATCGAGAGCGCAGTATCGAGATCGGGCGCGATCTCCTGCAGATAGCCGATCTCCCGGCGCTTCTTCGCCCGCTCCGCGTCGGTATCGACACAGAGGATCGCCGCCCCCGCCATCCGGCCGGCAAGCGGCTGGGCGCCGCCCATGCCGCCAAGCCCAGCCGTCAGCACGAAACGCCCGGAGAGATCGCCGCCGAAACGGCGTTCGGCGATGCGCATGAAGATCTCGTAGGTGCCCTGGATCACGCCCTGGCTGCCGATATATTGCCAGGCGCCGGCCGTCAGCCCGCCCCAGCAGATCAACCCTTTTCGCTGCAAATCATAGAACACCTCGGCCTTCGCCCATTGGCCGACAATGTTGCAATTGGCCATGATGACGAGTGGCGCCTTGGCGTGGGTCTTCAAGAGCCCCACCGGCTTGCCGGACTGGATGACGAGCGTCTGGTCCTCGTCCATTTCGATGAGCGTCTTGACGATAGCCCGGTGCGCCGGCCAGTTGCGCGCCGCCTTGCCGAGTGCTGCATAGACGACGAGATTGTCCGGATCCTCGCCGACCGAAAGCACGTTTTCCAGGAGCCGCAGCAGCGCTTCCTGCCGCCAGCCCTTGGCGCGCAGCTCCGGTCCACCGGGGATGGGAAAACCAGGATGACGGGGATTGGCCTTGGGCATCGTCTCGTTCCTCTTTGTCTTGTCGGCGGGGTGGTTGCCCCACGCATTCATGGCGACGGGAGGTCGCTGCCTCTCGTTTATGGCGGGGGCAGATCCCTGCTCCCTTGCATTCGTGGCACGCGCAAGTCGCCGCCTCTCATGCTTGTGGCGACGGGTGGTGACGGCCCGACACGCACTGGCGAGAGCGGCCAATGAGGCTCGCCGCCGAGGCAGCGAGCCTCATTCACTTCGGCGGCAGCGTCTCGACGAACGCGATCGCCCCATCAAGCAACCGCCGGCGCAGCGCATCATCGCCATAGGCATCCGCCGCTGCGCGCACCCAGCCATGCATCGCCCGTCCGTTCATCACCATCAGCTCGATATCCGGCAACGCCAACGCCCAGCCGTCATTGCCCTTGCCGAGGCGCACGAGCAGAGAGCCCTCGCGCGCGCCAAGTAGCAGGTTGCCTTGAAGCAGATAGGCCCAGCCGCCGAACATGGCCTTTTCCGAAAGCCCGGCGCGGTCACCGAGCTCTTCGCGGATTAGTTCCTCTAGCCCTGCATCGCGCGCCATCACCCTGCTCCCGTCAGCTACGGCCGGAAAGCGCGTAGCGGGCAAGCTCGATGCCCATCGCCTTTTCGACCGATGGATAGACCGACGGGTCGAGCACGCTGGAGGACAGCGGGATGACCGTCTTCGGCACATGCAGCACGAAGATCCTCATGCCCACCTGCAGCTGGCCGACACTCAAAGGCTCGCCCTCCGGCGAGAGCGTGGTGATGACGTCGGGGAAGGTCGCAAGCCGCGTGCCTTCCGCAGAGTCAACCGCCATGTATTCGTTCATCACGTGCAATACCGTTGAGTCAGCGCCCTTCCCCAGCGTCACCGTGCCGATGTCGAAGGCTTCCTTGGTATAGACGACCGATTTGTCGGTGATCGTGCCCTCGGCGAGGATCGCGCCATTGGTCGTCTTGACGATCGCGTCGATCACTGCGCTGCCGCCCTTGGCTTCCGCCGCGATGATCGCCTCGCCGAGCGCCAGCGCCAGCGAGATGCCGCCCAGCGCCGCATTGGCTTTCACATAGGATGCCCTGACCGGATTGCGGCAGGAGGCAATGAAGCCGCCGGACATGTCGGAGGCGGTGCGCAAGACCGGCGAGACCTTGGCCGTGGCGCCGCGCACCACCAGCTCGATGTAACGATTTTCCTCGCGATTTCCCCCGACCGCCGTCTGGATCATCGGCTCGGGCGAACCGGCAAGGCCGATGGAGCCCATGTCACCGGTCGGATGCGCGCGGATGTCGCCGACCGCGTCCACCACCTTGGTGCCGAGGATCGCCGACGGCAGCCAGCCGTTCAGCGTCGAGGACTTGCCGTTCTGGCCGATGATGAGCCCCGAGAGCTTCTCGCCGAGCGCCTCCTGCAACAGCTCCACGGCCTTGACGTAATCGACCCCACGCATCTCCCAGGGCGTGGTCGAGGCCGGTGCACCGATCGCGGCGGCCGTAGCCACCCAGTCCTGTGCCTCGAGTTCGTCGATCGAGACGAGCTCGGGTTTGCCGATCGAGACCGCTGCATAGCCGAGCATACGACCATGATCCGCCCAGCCGCCGCCCCCGGCGGCATAGACGGAACCGCCCTTGACCGCTGCCTCGACATCCTTTTCCTTCAGTATCCGGCCCATCTCACACCTTCTCCTGCAATTTCTTGTCGAGTCGCTTCACCGCATCGAAGAGAACGGCCGCGCCGAGCGCGATATCGTCGTTTTCGGCCCATTCCTCCGGCGCATGCGAGCGCCCGCCGAGGCAGGGAATGAAGATCATCGCCGAACGGGTGATGCGTCCCATCCAGGCGGTGTCGTGACCGGCGCCGGAGGCCATGCGCCGATGCTTGGCGCCGATCGCATCGCAGCTTTCTTCGAGCGTTGAAAGCAGGAGCGGATCGCCCGGCGTCGGGTGGTTGTCCGAGATCACAGTGGCGGGCGGGATCGTCACGGCCGACGCCTCGGCGACACCCTGGCAAAGGGAGCCGAGCGTTGCCAGGAACCGCTCCATTTGCGGCCGCAGCTCGGCACGCGCATCGATCAGCAGCCGGACGCGAGACGGCACCACATTGGCTGCATTCGGCTCGATCGAGAATTCACCGACCGTCGCGGTGAAATGCCCGTCGCCGTGAGAAAATTCCGTCGCCAGCCGCTCGATCTCCAGCACCAGATGCGAGGCGGCAACCAGCGCATCGCGCCGGTGCCCCATCGGAGTCGTACCGGCATGGTCCGCCTGGCCCTCGACGATGATCTCGATGCGGGTGATGCCCGAGATGGCGGTAACCACCCCGACATCGAGCCGCCCAGTCTCCAGTATGGGCCCCTGTTCAATGTGCAGTTCGAGGAAGGCCTTGATGTCGGAGCGTTTCGAGCCGGAAAGCCTGGAGGGGTCACCGCCCACCTCGACGATACCCTGCCTGAGGCTCAGATCCCCTTGCGTGCGGCTGAGCCACCCATCGGGCAGCACGCCCGCCATGCCGCGGCTGCCGACGCAGGAAACGCCGAAGATCGACACTTCCTCGGCCAGGAAATCAACGATCTCCAGATCGTGGTCGAGGTCGATGCCGTTGTCGGAAAGCGCGCGCGCCACTTCGAGCGCCGCCGCCACGCCGGCGATGCCATCGAAGCGGCCGCCATCCGGCACCGTGTCGGAATGGGAGCCGAGCAGGATGGTGCCGAGCGCCGACTTTTTCCCCTTGCGCCGGCCGATCAGGTTGCCGGCGGCGTCGATGCGGGTTTCAAGCCCGGCCGCGCGAAAACGCCGGTCGAGAAAGGCCCGGCCCTCGAGGAACAGCGGCGTGAAGGCGCGGCGTGTGTAGGGCCGGTCCGGCTCGGTGATACCTGCCAGGCCGTTGATGATGCCGGCAATGCGGCTGGCATTGACGGGCAGATTGGCCGGAACTTTGTGGGCGGTCTTGCTCATCACATTTCCTAAATCTCGATGCGGGATGCGGGCGGAAAACCGCACGCACTTTTCCGCATTCCGCTTTACAGAGCCAAAGTGGCGAGCGGCCGGACAAACTGTCCCGCGCCCGGCTCGGCCAAAACCTGGCGACCATCGAAGGCAAGCCTGCCCCGCAGATAGGTCGCTGAAACCCGCCAGGGCAGTCTAATGCCATTATAGGGCGACCAGCCGACGACGTTGTGACCGCTCTCGGCCGCATCATAGACATAGGGCTCCGGCGTTATGACGATGATGTCGGCATCCTTTCCAGGTTCCAGCGCACCCTTCTGATGATCAAGACGGAAATGCCTGGCCGGGTTCAGCGTCATCAGCTCGGCTGCGCGCGTCAAGGGAATGCCGCGCTCCAGCGCGCCCTTGACGAAGAGCGGCACCATGACTTCGAGCCCCGGCACGCCAGATGCGTTCGCCAGCATGTCCGGATTGGTCTTGCGATCCTCAGACCAGCTGACGTGATCGGTAGAGACCATCGTCACCGTGCCGTCGGCCACGTGCCGCCAGAGCTTTTCCACCTCGGCGCGCGGCCGGATCGGCGGGTTGATCTTGGCCTTGCCGCCGAGACGGCGAACATCGTTTTCTTCGTCGAGCGTCAGGTAGTGGATGCAGCACTCGATCGTCGCTTTGTAGCCCTGGGCGCGATAGGCGGCGGCAATCTCATAGCCGCGCCCGAGCGAGCAGTGCACCACATGCGCCGGGCAGCCGGTGGCGGCACCCGTCTCGTAGATCTGGTTGGTGGCGAGCAGTTCCGTCAGCGGCGGACGCGACAGCCCATGGGCGCGGTAGTCGGTGATGCCAGCCGCCTTGACCTTGTCGATCGCGGCACGCACCGCCTCGTCATCCTCGTTGTGGACGCCGGCTGAAAGCCCGGTCGGCGCGATCGCCCGGAAGCAGTCTTCGAGAAGGGCTGCCGGAATGCGGGGAAAGCGCTTTGGATCGGTGCCGAAGGTCGAGAACTTGAAGGCGGCGACACCCGCCTCCACCATCTCGCCGATGCGCGCCGGTCCCTCCTCCGGGTCCACGGTGCCATAGAGCGCGAAGTCGATGCGCGCCTGCGGTCCCGCATGGTCGATCTTGCGGCGAAGGGCTTCGGCAGAGCAGACGAGATTGCCCTCGTCATAGGGCATGTCGACAATGGTGGTCACACCGCCGGCCGCCGCCGAACGGGTCGACCACAGGAAATCCTCCTGGTTCTTCTGCGACAGCGAATGGACCTGCGCGTCGACGGCTCCGGGCAGGATCAGCGCGTTGCCGAGATCATGCCACTCCCGCGCGGCGGGTGCAGCCCCTTGCCCGACATGCACCACCTTGCCGTCGCGCACCGCCACGTGGCCGCCTTCGACGATCCTTTCGGGGAGAACAACGGTGCCTTTCAGAACGAGATCGAAATCGGACATGCTGCTCTCCCAATCGGATTATTTGTCGAGCGCGAAGAAGTCATCGAATTCCGGCATCGGCGCCAGAGCGACGAAGGAGCGCAACAGGTCGTGGCAGGTGAACGCATCCTGCAGCGCCTCGATCTCCTTCGAGAGCGGCCGGTCTTTGAGATACATGGGGCTGACCGAACGGGTCTGGTCATAGGCGCGCTTGACGATCCCCTGCGGCTGGTCGCCGACGAGATCGATCGCCTGGGCCGAAAGCATCGCCTCGATCGCGGCGAGCTGGCGCAGATCGCGCACCTGGGTTTCCATGCGCTCGACGATCAGCGGCAGGAAGGTCGCCTCTTCTTCGAGACCGCCGGCAACCACGATCGACTGCGCCGAAAGCGGCACCGCGAGCGACTGCACGCGCATATAGAGTTCGACCGCAAGCTTCATCAGCGGCCCGAGCCCGGTCGCGACTTCCCCCGGCGCCACCAGATTGACCGAGAGATTGCGGCGTCCGCCGTTCGACAGCAGGATGCAGCGGTTCAAAACGTTGCGCGCCGCATGGGAAAAGGCGATCTGCGCCGCCTCGATATAGAGCGTCGTCGTCAGCGGCAGCGATGCACCGGAGGAATGGACCTGGCCGCCGATGACAACAGGGTTGTCGTCGGAGAGATAGGTCTGCTCCACCAGCCGGCCGGCGGCGACCAGCAGCGTATCGACGACCGCGCCGAAGACCTGGGCGGTCATGCGCAGGCTCAAGGGATCGTGGATCGCCGTCGGTAACGGCCAGTCGGAAATGCCGGACTGGCCATAGAGCCAGGAGCCGACCAGCGCCTCGCCGCGGGTCGAGAGCGTCGCGGCCACCCGCCACGGGTCGGCGGAGGCACCAAGCGCCTGAGACGACATGACGCCGGTGACGAGCAACACGCGGATCGCGGCCGCCGCCTCGCGCAGCACGTTTACGGCAGCGGCAAAGGAAATGGCGTTGACGCTGAGAGCCGCCAGTGCATCGCGCGGCTGCATGACGAACGGCTTGAGACCCGCCTCGGCAAGCGCCGTATCGGCCGAAACGAGGCGCCCTTGGTAATAGGCCTCGCCGACACCGGTCAGCACCGAGGCGATCTGGCCCATCAGCCCGATATCGGCGCAGCCCATGGAGCCGTGGCGGCGCACGGCCGGAATGATGTCGTGCTCGCTGAGTGCCAGAAACGCCCGGATCAGGTCCGGGCTGCAGCCGGTGTGGCCCCGCATCGCGGTGTTCACGCGGATGGCGATCGCCATGCGTACGATCGCCGGCGCAAAGAATTCGCCGGTGCCGAAATGGTGGGCTCTGACCAGCGCATTGTTGAATTCGGCGAGATCGTCGGCGGTCCAGAGCCGGTCCTTCATCGAGCCGACGCCGGTGTTGGAGCCGTAGACGGGAAGCCCCATCGCGACACGTTCGGCAACCACCTTGTGGGCGGCCGCCACCCGTTCCATGCCGCCGTCGTCGGCCACCGGTCGCGCCCTTCCCGCCCCGATATCCTCGAGCGTCGCGAAGTCCAGCGGTTTCCCGCAGAGAACGGTGGTTTTGACCTGATACAGCATGCCGATAAATATCCTTCCGCGCCGAGCGCGCTTCGGTTTCGAAACGGTGCGCGGATGCTCTGATGTCTCGCACCCGACGCTCGAAAACGCCGGGGTGCTTCATGCATGCTATGCGCTTATCGCGCATCCATGCTATATCCCAAATCCGGAACGGGTGATGCATATTTCAGAACGCACCTGGTGAAGGTGCCACGTCCGGGGTCATTGGAATGGATATGGCGACGATCGCGTTGGTCGATGCGGTGCTTCGTGAAGGTGGCGTTCGCCGCGCCGCAACTCGCTGCGGCCGGGCGCCGTCGAGCGTGAGCGCCGCGGTCAAGCGCTTCGAGCAGGCGATCTCCATGCCGCTTTTCCGTCGGGAAGAAACAGCGCTGGTGGTTACGCTCGAAGCGCGCGCGCGCGCCGTCGACGTCGAAGAGGCAACCGGCAAGATCACCGCCATCCTGGAAGGCGTCGGACGGGAGACGACCGCCCCCGTGCCGCCGATCGGCCTCGTCGCGCTCGACCGCTTCGTGCGCATCGCCCGCTCCGGCAGCATCCGTGCCACGGCAAAGGCGCTCGGCCTCGGCCAGCCGCAACTGACGCGGCAGATGGCGGATCTCGAACGCCATCTCGGCACCAGGCTGTTCGAACGCTCCCATGGCGGGGTCCTCTGTACGCCAACCGCGGAGCGGATCATTCCGCTCAGCGAGGCCCTGCTCGATATCTGGGCGCGGCTGACCCACGCCTCTGCCGACCGCTTTCGCCGCGACGTCGCCACCTGGCGGCTCGGCGCCGTCATGCCGCTTGGTCCGGAAAGCGAGATCGCCCGCATGCTGGCGGCCCTGACGGCAAACTGGCACCGCGCCCGCCCGCGCCAACCACTGTTCATTTCCAGCACCACGGCCGACGAACTGCTCGTCGGCCTTCGCAGCCGACGGTTCGATGCCGCGCTGCTCGATGTCGCCGAGATCCCGGCCGACTGTGAGGGCCGGCTGGTGTCGCAGACGCCGCTGGTGCTGGCGGGGCCAGCCTCCGCCCTTTCGGAACTGGGCGGCAACCTGCCCCGGCTGCTCGCCGCCTGCCCGATCGCGGTGCCGAGCGTCCGGAGCGGCCTTCGCCGCGAGGCCGCGCGCTTCCTCGACGACACGCTTGATGAAGCCGAACGGCGGCGCATCACCCTCGTCGAGGTCGATTCCATCCCCGTCATCATCAACCTCGTTCGCCAGCACGGCTATCTCTCGGTGCTGCCGCAATCCTCGCTCGCCCGCGTGCATCGCCCGCCAGCCATGATCCGGCTCGGCCCCGCCTATCGGCAGTCGCTGACACTCGTCTGGCCGCGCGGCGCCTTCGCCGCCGAGATCGGCGAGTTGATGATTTCGATGATGAAGATGAGCGCCGAGACGAGACCGCCGGCGGAATCAGTTCCTGATCATCGGCCGCCAAACGCCTGAAACGACTCTGAAATTCCCGCTTGAATCGATACTTGAAGCGCGCGCTCAGCTCTTCAGCTTCAGCCGCCTGCGCGTTTCGCTCGGGCTTTCACGGTAGTGCGCCCTGTAGCTGCGCGAGAAAGAAGACGACGAGTTGAAGCCGGAGATCGCGGCAATGTCGGCAAATTCCATCCGCGTCTCGATCACCTTGCGCCGCGCTGCATTGAGACGAAGCGCCAGGTAGTGCTCGTGCGGCGCAACGCCCATCGTGTCGCGAAAGAGATCTTGCAGATGCCGGGTGCTGACGCCGATGCGGCGGGCGAGCCTGGCGAGCGTCAAGGGCGCTTCCACCGTTTCCTCCATCAGCTTGACGGCGGCACCGACGCGTGGATCGAGGATGCGCATGTTGCCGATCGTCGGCATCTGCAGGAGATCGCCGCGGGTGCGCTCCTGCTCGTAGATGAAGAGGCGGGAGACTTCGAGTGCCAGCGAATAGCCATGCGCCCGGCGGATCAGCTCCAGCATCAGGTCGAGCGTCGGCAACGAGCCACCGGTCGTGATGCGCTTGCCGTCGATGACGAAGCGCTCGCGCACCATCGTCACCTGCGGGTAGGCGGCGGTGAAATCCTCGAAATCCTCCCAGTGGGTCGTCGCCTTGAAATTGTCGAGCAGGCTGGTCTCGGCAAGCAGCCAGGAGCCGGATTCGATGCCGGCCATCAGCTCGCGGTGCCGCGCGGTCTGCGAGAGCAGCATCTTTAGCTGCGAAGTGGCGCTGCGCTGCCAGTTGTAGCTCGAGAGGATGAAAAGCGGCGACGTCTCGCGCTGCGGCCGGAAGATACCGGAGACCGGAATGGGGATGCCGCTCTTCGTTTCGATCGGCGCACCGTCGGGGCTGTAGATCGTCCAGTCGTAGAGCGGGCGGCCGGCAATGCGGTTGGCGGCACGCATCGGCTCGATGACCGAGGCAACGAGGATCAGATTGGTCTCCGGCAGCACCAGGACATCGACGTGCTGCACCTGCGAAACGTTCTGATCCATGCCCAAACTTCTCCACTCTGTCGCCGATAATGTATAGAATGAAGCCGATAATGAAAAGCAGCGCGGTCTTTCTTGGCTCGTAATGGGCGCAATAAAAGGGAGACAGCAATGCCGCTCAGCATGAACCGCGAGGTATTCATCACCTGTGCCGTCACCGGCTCGGGAGACACCGTTTCAAAGTCCAGCCACGTGCCGATCACGCCGAAAAAGATCGCCGAAGCGGCGGTCGAGGCGGCCAAGGCCGGCGCTGCCGTGGTCCACTGCCACGTCCGCGATCCGGAGACCGGCGCGCCGGCCCGCAGGCTCGATCTCTACAGGGAAGTGACTGACCGTATCCGCTCTGCCGATGTCGACATGGTGCTGAACCTGACCGCCGGCATGGGCGGGGACCTGATCTTCGGCAACGTCGAAAGCCCGCTCCCGCTCAGCGAGAAAGGCACCGACATGGCCGGCGCCACCGAGCGCGTCGCCCACGTGGCCGAATGTCTGCCGGAAATCTGCACGCTCGACTGTGGCACCATGAACTTTTCGCTCGGCGACTACGTCATGACCAACACGCCGTCGATGCTGCGCGAAATGGCCCGCCAGATGACCGCCCTTGGCGTGCGTCCGGAGATCGAAGCCTTCGACACCGGCCACCTCTGGTTTGCCAAGCAGCTGGTCGAGGAAGGCCTGATCGAGGATCCGGTCTTGATCCAGCTCTGCATGGGCATTCCGTGGGGCGCGCCCGACGACCTCAACACCTTCATGGCCATGGTCAACAACGTGCCTGCCAACTGGACCTTCTCGGCCTTCTCCATCGGCCGCAACGCGCTCGCCTATCCGGCAGCAGCCATCCTTGCCGGCGGCAACGTCCGCGTCGGCCTCGAAGACAACCTCTATATCGGCAAGGGCCAGCTCGCCACCAACGGTCAGCTCGTCGAAAAGGCGGTCGGCGTCATCGAGGGCATGGGCGCCAAGATCATCGGACCGAAAGAGGTCCGCGAGAAACTGAAGCTGACGAAGCGCTGAGCAAGGACTGGACACCATGAGCTTTATCACCAAAGCAGCCTGTGTCGGCGGCGGCGTCATCGGCGGCGCCTGGGTGGCGCGCTTTGCGCTTGCCGGCATCGACGTAAATATCTTCGACCCGCATCCGGAAGCCGAGCGCATCATCGGCGAAGTCATGGCCAATGCCGAGCGCGCCTATGCCATGCTGACCATGGCGCCGTTGCCGCCGAAGGGAAAACTCACCTTCTGCAAGAGCATCGAGGAAGCGGTCGAAGGTGCTGACTGGATTCAGGAAAGCGTGCCGGAGCGGCTGGAACTGAAGCGCGGCGTGATCACCAAGATCGATGCCGCCGCAAGGCCCGATGCGCTGATCGGGTCCTCCACCTCGGGCCTTTTGCCCTCCGACCTGCAGTCCGAGATGCACCACCCCGAGCGCATGTTCGTGGCGCATCCCTACAACCCCGTCTACCTCTTGCCGCTCGTCGAGCTCGTCGGCGGCAAGAAGACGTCGAAGGCGACGATCGAGCGCGCCATGCAGGGCGTCGAGCAGATCGGCATGAAGGGCGTCGTCATCGCCAAGGAGATCGAGGCCTTCGTCGGCGACCGCCTGCTCGAGGCACTCTGGCGCGAGGCACTCTGGCTGATCCAGGACGACATCTGCGATACCGAAACGCTCGACAACGTCATGCGTTATTCCTTCGGCATGCGCTGGGCGCAAATGGGCCTGTTCGAGACCTACCGCATCGCCGGCGGCGAGGCCGGCATGCGCCACTTCCTCGCCCAGTTCGGCCCCTGCCTGAAATGGCCCTGGACGAAGTTCACCGACGTCGTCGACCTCGACGATGCGTTGGTCGAAAAGATCGGAGCCCAGTCGGACGCGCAGGCCGCCGGTCGCTCGATCCGCGAGCTCGAACGCATCCGCGACGAAAACCTCGTCGGCATCATGCATGCGCTGAAATCCGGTAACGGCGGCGAAGGCTGGGGTGCGGGCAAGCTGCTTGCCGATTTCGAGGCCAAGCTCTGGGCCAACGCCCGGAAGCCGGAAGCCGACCTCGGCGACGTCAAGCCGCTGCGCATCCTCGACACCAAGGTCAGCGCCGCCTGGGTCGATTACAACGGCCACATGACCGAGCACCGTTATCTCCAGGTCTTCGGCGACACCTCCGACGGCGTGCTGCGCCTCATCGGCGTCGACCTCGACTATGTCCGCGACGGTCACAGCTACTACACGGTCGAGACCCATATCCGGAACCTTGGCGAAGCCAAGCTCGGCGAGGCGCTCTACTCGACCTGCCAGATCCTGTCGTCGGACGAAAAGCGTCTTCACATCTTTTCGACGATCTACAACGCCGCAACCAACGAGGCCGTCGCCACCGCCGAACAGATGATGCTGCATGTCGACAGCAAGGCCGGCAAGGCGGTCGCGGCACCCGAGGCGGTGCTGAGCAAGCTCCGCGCGATCACTGAAGCCCATGCGCAACTGCCGACGCCCGTTGGTGCCGGACGCTTCGTCGGCCAGAAGCGCGCCTGACCGCAACAGCGGCGGGCCAGCAACAACAGGCAGCTTCGCCTTCCGGCGGAGCCGCAAACCGCAGCCGAAGGACGCTTGAGGAGGCGGCCATCGTTTGCGGCACCGACGTCAGCGGCGCGAAAACGAGGGGAACAACACAATGAATTTCGCACTGACCGAAGAACAGCAGATGATCGTCGATACGGTCAGGAGCTTCGTCGAAACGGAAATCTATCCGCATGAGGACGAGGTCGAGCGCACCGGCGTAGTGCCGCGCGAACTCGGTCAGGAGATCGCCCGCAAATGCAAGGAGATCGGCTTCTTCGGCTGTAATTTCCCGGAGGAAGTCGGCGGCGCCGGTCTCGATCACACCTCCTTCACCCTGGTCGAGCGCGAGCTTGGCCGCGGCTCCATGGGCCTGACCGTCTTCTTCGGTCGCCCCTCTGGCATCCTGATGGCCTGCAACGCCGAGCAGCGCGAAAAGTACCTGCTGCCGGCCGTCAAAGGTGACAAGTTCGATGCGCTTGCGATGACCGAGCCGGACGCCGGCTCGGACGTGCGCGGCATGAAGTGCTTTGCCCGCAAGGACGGCGACGACTGGATCGTCAACGGCACGAAGCATTTCATCAGCCACGCCGACATCGCCGATTTCGTCATCGTCTTCATCGCGACCGGCGAAGAGGATACGCCGCGCGGCCCGAAAAAGAAGATCACCTGCTTTCTCGTCGATCGCGGCACGCCCGGCTTCGAGATCCGCAAGGGCTACAATTCCGTGTCGCACCGCGGCTACAACAACTGTGTCCTGACCTTCGACGATTGTCGCCTGCCCTCCGCCCAGATCCTCGGCGAGGTGCACAAGGGTTTCGACGTCGCCAACGACTGGCTGTTCGCCACCCGCCTGACGGTGGCGGCGACTTCGGTCGGCCGTGCCCGTCGCGCCTTCGACTATGCGCTGAATTACGCCGCCGAACGCAAGCAGTTCGGCAAGCCGATCGGTGCCAACCAGGGCGTCTCCTTCAAGCTCGCCGACATGATCACCGAGATCGACGCCGCCGACCTCCTGACCCTTTCGGCCGCCTGGCGGCTCGATAACGGCCTGCCCTCGAACCGCGAGATTGCGTCCGCCAAGGTTTTTGCCACCGAGATGCTCGCCCGCGTCACCGACGAGGCGATCCAGATCTTCGGCGGCATGGGCCTGATGGACGACCTGCCGCTCGCCCGCTTCTGGCGCGACGCTCGCGTCGAACGCATCTGGGACGGCACGTCTGAAATCCAGCGCCACATCATCAGCCGCGACCTGCTGCGGCCTCTGGGAGCGTGATCGGCCGATGATACGCTCCCTCGACCGCCTCATCCGCCCGCGCACCATCGCCGTCTTCGGCGGCAAGGAAGCCCGGCGTGTCATCGAGCAATGCGACAAGATGGGCTTTACCGGTGAGATCTGGCCGGTGCACCCGCGCGAAGCCGAAATCCTCGGCCGCAAGTGCTATCGCTCGGTGGCAGAACTGCCAGGCGCACCGGATGCCTCCTTCGTCGGCGTCAACCGGCAGCTGACGATCGATATCATCCGCGATCTTGCGAGCCGCGGCGCCGGCGGCGCCGTCTGCTACGCCTCCGGCTTTCGCGAGGCGGCAAGCGAGCTTGACGACGGCAACGACATGCAGGAGGCGCTGGTGGCGGCTGCCGGCGACATGCCGATCGTCGGGCCGAATTGCTACGGCTTCATCAACATGCTCGATGGCGCCCTGCTCTGGCCGGACCAACACGGCATGCAACGCGTCGAAAAAGGCGTCGCGATCCTGACGCAGTCCTCCAACATCGCCTGCAACATTTCGATGCAGACGCGCGGTCTGCCGCTTGCCTATGTCATGACCGCCGGCAACCAGGCGCAGACGGGTCTGTCGGACATCGCCTGCGCCGTGCTCGAAGACCCGCGCGTCACCGCCGTCGGCCTGCATATCGAGGGTTTCGACAGCGTTGCTGCCCTCGAGCGGCTGGCGACGCGCGCGCGCGAACTCGGCAAACCGGTCGTGACGCTGAAGGTCGGCAAGTCGGAAGCGGCCCAGCTTGCGACGGTGTCGCACACCGCATCGCTTGCCGGCAACGACCGCGTCTCCTCGGCGCTTCTTGCCCGCCTCGGCATCGGCCGCGTCGACACGTTGCCGGCGCTCTTGGAAACGCTGAAGCTGCTGCATGTGGCAGGCCCACTCGAGAGCAACGACATCTCCTCGATGAGCTGCTCCGGCGGCGAGGCCTCGCTGATGGCGGATGCCGGCGAGCGCTACCGGGTCAATTACCGGCCCTTGCGCGACGAGCAGAAGAAGCCGCTGAAGGATGCGCTCGGCGAGATGGTGACGATCGCCAACCCGCTCGACTACCACACCTTCGTCTGGGGCAACCGCGAGAAGCAGACCACCGCCTTTACCGCCATGATGAAGGGCGGCTACGCGATCAACCTGCTCGTGCTCGACTTCCCGCGCCTTGACCGCTGCGACCCGGCAGACTGGGAAACCACCTGCCATGCGGTGATCGACGCGGCCCGGGCAACGGGTGCCCGCGCCGGCATCGTCGCCAGCCTTGGCGAAAACATGCCGGAAGCCACCGCCCTCTTCCTGATGAAGGCGGGTGTCGTGCCCTTCTTCGGCATCGAGGAAGCACTGGCAGCCATCGAGACGGCCGCCGAGATCGGCACCGCCTGGGCCAAGCCCGTCCCGCCCCGCCTGCACGATGGCGGTGTCGCCGCTGCCGGTGAAGCCATCACGCTCAGCGAACACGAGGCCAAGGTGGAGCTTGCTGCCGCCGGCCTGACCGTGCCGAAGGGCAAGACCGCAGCAACCGCCGAAGAAGCCGCAGACGCTGCCGAAGCGCTCGGTTTCCCGGTCGTGCTGAAAGGCCTCGGCGTCGCCCACAAGACCGAAGCGGGTGCCGTGAAGCTCAACCTTGCGAGCCGCGCGGACGTCCTTGCGGCGGCCAAGGCCATGGCCGCCGTCACCTCCGGGTACCTTGTCGAGAAGATGGTGGCGAAACCGGTCGCCGAGCTCATTATCGGCGCCATGCGCGACCCCGTCGCCGGCCCGGTTTTGACGATCGGTGCCGGCGGCATCCTCGTGGAACTGCTCGATGATTCCGCCATCCTGACGCTGCCGACGACGCCGGAAGCGATCGGGGAAGCAATCGGCGGGCTGAAGATCCGCAAGCTGCTCGACGGTTATCGCGGCGCGCCTGCTGCCGATTACGCCGCTTTAACCGCGGCTGTCGCGGCAGCGGCATCCTATGTCGTTGCAAACGCTTCGAAACTCGAAGAACTGGATATCAATCCATTGATGGTGTTGCCGAACGGTCAGGGTGCCGTTGCCGCCGACGCTCTCATTCGCCGGAGGAACTGACCCTCATGACCGGACCGATCCTCACACGCCGCGAAGGCGGTATTCTGGAAGTCACGATCGACCGGCCGAAGGCGAACGCCATCGACCTGAAAACCAGCCGGGTCATGGGCGAGATCTTCCGCGACTTCCGCGACGACGACAGCCTACGTGTCGCGATCATCACCGGCGCCGGTGAAAAATTCTTCTGTCCGGGATGGGACCTGAAGGCTGCTGCCGACGGTGACGCGGTCGATGGTGACTACGGCGTCGGCGGCTTCGGCGGCATGCAGGAACTGCGCGATCTCAACAAGCCGATCATCGCCGCGATCAACGGCATCTGCTGCGGCGGCGGCCTCGAGATCGCGCTTTCGACCGACCTGATCCTTGCCGCCGAACACGCGACCTTCGCGTTGCCCGAAATCCGCTCCGGCACCGTTGCCGATGCTGCCTCGATCAAGCTGCCGAAGCGCATCCCCTATCACATCGCCATGGACATGCTTCTGACCGGCCGCTGGCTCGACGTGCAGGAAGCCCACCGCTGGGGCTTCGTCAACGAGATCCTGCCGGCAGGCAAACTGATGGAGCGCGCCTGGGAGCTCGCCCGCCTGCTCGAAAGCGGCCCGCCGCTGGTCTATGCGGCGATCAAGGAAGTGGTCCGCGCCGCCGAGGGCGAAGCCTTCCAGACGACCATGAACAAGATCACCCAGCGGCAGTTCAAAACCGTCGATATTCTCTATTCGAGCGAAGACCAGCTGGAGGGCGCGCGCGCCTTCGCGGAGAAGCGCGACCCCGTGTGGAAGGGGCGCTGAGACCGAACGAGAGTGCGTGCGGTTTCCGCCCGCAACCCGCTTCGAAGAGCACCGCCAACCCTTGGCGGCGCAGGCAACAGAGCCGGATGGACCGGCACCGGAACGTGACGAGACGCGCGGGCAACATCGCGCGCCATTAAACACGTGTCCATAAGCCATGCTTATGGAAATAAATTGTAATTTAGGGCGTTACAACAAGAGTTCCAGCGATTACGCTTATCGATCTGAACGAAGGACGCCCGGCCAGAAGGAAGGAGAGACAAGAACCCGGAAGAAAACAAGCGGCCCTCCGGCCCAGTCCGAAGCCATCGATACAATGGCTGTACGCAGCAATCTCTACCAACCACAACGAACGGCGAATGCCGACGAGAAAAGGGAACAGGGGAATGAGCGATTACAAGGATTACCTCACACGACAGGTCATGCTCGGCAAGATGAACCGGCGCGAGTTTTTGGGCCGCGCGGCAGCAGCCGGCATTCTCGCCTCGACGGCCGGCACTTTGTTTGCCACCAGCGCTGCAGCGCAGGAGCCGAAGCGCGGCGGTCACCTGAAACTCGGTCTCGAAGGCGCTGCCGCCACCGACTCGAAGGACCCGGCCAAGGCGCTGTCGCAATTCATGTTCGTCGTCGGCCGCAACTGGGGCGACATGCTCGTCGAAAGCCACCCGACGACCGGCGCGCCGGTGCCGGCACTCGCCGAATCCTGGGAGCCCTCGACCGACGCGTCGACCTGGACCTTTACCATCCGCAAGGGCGTAAAATTCCACGACGGCAAGGAGCTGACGCTCGACGACGTCATCAAGACGCTGCAGCGCCACACCGACGAAAAGTCTGAATCCGGCGCGCTCGGCGTGATGAAGTCGATCAAGGAAATCAAGGCCGACGGCGACAAGCTGGTGCTCGTGCTGACCGAAGGCAATGCCGACCTGCCGCTGCTTCTGACCGACTATCACCTCATCATCCAGCCGGGCGGCGGCATCGACAAGCCGGACGCGATGATCGGCACCGGCCCCTTCAAGGTGACGAGCTTCGAAGCCGGCGTTCGTGCCACCTTCGAGAAGAATGCCGACGACTGGCGCACCGACCGCGGCTATGTGGACTCGGTCGAGCTGATCGCCATGAACGACGCCACGGCCCGCATCGCCGCGCTTTCCTCCGGCCAGGTGCACTACATCAACCGCGTCGATCCGAAGACGGTCAACCTTCTGAAGAAGGCGCCGACGGTCGAGATCCTGAACACGTCCGGCCGCGGCCACTACGTGTTCATCATGCATTGCAACACCGCACCCTTCGACAACAACGACCTGCGCATGGCGCTGAAATATTCGATGGACCGCGAGACCATGGTCCAGCGCATCCTCGGCGGTTACGGCAAGGTCGGCAACGACTTCCCGATCAACGACACCTACGCCCTCTTCCCCGAAGGCATCGAGCAGCGTGCCTATGATCCGGACAAGGCGGCCTTCCACTACAAGAAATCCGGCCACAGCGGTCCGGTACTGCTGCGCACCTCCGACGTCGCCTTCCCGGGTGCTGTCGATGCAGCGGTGCTCTACCAGGAAAGCGCCAAGAAGGCGGGCATCGAGATCGAGGTCAAGCGCGAGCCGGGTGACGGCTACTGGACCAACGTCTGGAACGTACAGCCCTTCTCCACCTCCTACTGGGGCGGCCGTCCGACCCAGGACCAGATGTACTCCACCGCCTATCTTTCGACCGCCGACTGGAACGACACCCGCTTCAAGCGTCCGGATTTCGACAAGATCCTGCTCGAGGCCCGCTCGGAACTCGACGAGGCCAAGCGCAAGGACATGTACCGCACCATGGCCATGATGGTGCGTGACGAAGGCGGCCTGATCCTGCCGATGTTCAACGACTTCGTGAACGCCTCCACCAAGCAGGTGAAAGGCTACGTGCACGACATCGGCAACGACATGTCGAACGGCTATGTCGCAACCCGGGTATGGCTGGACGCATGATGATGGAAAGCGGACCGCTCACTGGTCCGGTTCCGACGGATGGAACCGCGGGTGCAACACACCCGCGGTCTGCCGAACTTTCCGGAGTACCAGCAAAACCCAACCCTGCCACCAATCCCTCGAACGGTGAAATCGGCGGCACCTTCTGGCGGCGCTTCACCTTCCGCCGCCCGCTCGCGGCGCTGATCCTGCAGCGCCTCGGCTTGAGCGTCGGCCTTCTGTTCGCCGTATCGCTGATGATCTTCGGCGGCATCGAGGCGCTTCCAGGCGACTTCGCCACCACCTATCTCGGCCAGTCGGCAACGCCGCAGGCGGTCGAAAACATCCGCAAGGATCTCGGCCTCGACCGGCCCTGGACCGAACGCTACGTCTCCTGGCTCGGCGGCGCTGTCCAAGGCGATTTCGGCACCTCCTGGGCGAGCAAGAACTCGGTCGGCGAGCAGATTTCCAAGCGCCTCGGCAACTCGCTGTTCCTTGCCTTCTTCGCAGCCCTCGTCTCCGTACCGCTCGCCGTCGGCCTCGGCATGCTGGCGGTGCAGTTCCGCAACCGGCTGCCCGACAAGATCATCAACGTCGTCTCGCTCGCGGCGATCTCGCTGCCCGAGTTCTTCGTCGGCTATCTCCTGATCATGTTCTTCGCCGTCAAATACGGCGTCGCGACCTTCCCCGCGACCGTCTATGACAGCATGAGCTTCACCGAACGTCTCTCGGCGATCGCGCTTCCCGTCGCGACCCTCGTTCTCGTCGTTCTCGCCCACATGATGCGCATGACCCGCGCGGCGATCCTCAACGTCATGTCGTCGGCCTATGTCGAGACGGCGGAACTGAAGGGCCTCGGCATGTTCCGCATCATCGCGCGTCACGCCGCCCCCAATGCGGTGGCGCCGGTCATCAACGTCATTGCGCTCAACCTGGCCTATCTCGTGGTCGGCGTCGTCGTGGTCGAAGTGGTCTTCGTCTATCCGGGCATGGGCCAATATATGGTGGATGCGGTGACCGTGCGCGACATGCCGGTCGTTCAGGCCTGCGGTCTGATCTTTGCCGCCTTCTACATCTTCCTGAACATGGCGGCCGACATTCTCGCGATCATCGCCAACCCGAGACTGAGGCATCCGCGATGAACCTGAGATCCATCCCCTTCAGCGCCTGGATCGGCATCGCCGGCATCGCGATTGCGATCTTCTGCGCCCTCTTTGCGCCTGTCATCGCCCCCTTCGGTGAACGCGACGTGGTCGGCGACGTCTGGCTTCCGGCCGGCGGCGACTTCTTGCTCGGCACCGACAATCTCGGCCGCGACCTGCTGTCGCGTCTGATCTATGGCGCCCGCACCACCATCTTCGTGGCATTTGCGGCAACCGTGCTTTCCTTCTCGCTCGGCATGATCCTGAGCTTCACCGCCGCTGTTGTCGGTGGTTTCACGGACCAGCTGTTTTCCCGCTTCAACGACCTGATGATGGCGATTCCGACGCTCATTTTCGCCCTCGTCGTTCTCGCCGTCCTGCCGCAGCATCTGTGGATCCTGATCCTGGTGATGGCGGTACTCGACAGTACCCGCGTCTTCCGCATCGGCCGCGCCGTGGCGCTCGATGTCGCGGTCATGGAGTTCGTCGAGGCGGCAAGGCTGCGTGGAGAAGGTTCGCTCTGGATCATCTTCCGCGAGATCCTGCCGAACACGCTGTCGCCGCTCTTGGCCGAATTCGGCCTGCGCTTCGCCTTCTCGATCCTGTTCCTCTCCACCCTCTCCTTCCTCGGCCTCGGCATCCAGCCGCCGGCAGCCGACTGGGGCGGCATGGTCAAGGACAACAAGGACGGCATCATCTTCGGCATTTCGGCAGCGCTCATCCCCGGTGCTGCGATCGCGACGCTCGCGATCTGCGTCAACCTTGTGGTCGACTGGCTGATGAAGAGAACCTCCAGCCTCAAGGGAGGACGCGGCGATGCCTGAGATGCTCTCCGTCAAGAACTTGAAGATCGAAGCGACCAGCTACCCGCCGGGCGAACCGCCGAAGGTTGTCACCCTCGTCGAGGGCGTCTCCTTCGACGTTCAGAAGGGCAAGGTGCTCGGCCTCATCGGCGAGTCCGGCGCCGGCAAGTCGACCATCGGCCTTTCGGCGCTCGCCTATGGCCGCGGCGGCGTGCGCATCACTGGCGGCCAGGTCCTGCTCGACGGCAAGGACATTCTGACGCTCGACAAGAACGGCATCCGCTCGATCCGCGGCGCCCGCGTCTGCTACGTCGCGCAATCGGCAGCGGCCGCCTTCAATCCGGCGCATCGGCTTGGCGACCAGGTGATCGAGGCGTCGCTCCGCCACGGCATCATGAGCCGCGAGGAGGCTAAGAAGCGGGCGCTCTATCTCTTCCGCGTGCTGGGCCTGCCCAATCCGGAAACCTTTGGCGAGCGCTATCCGCACCAGGTCTCCGGCGGCCAGCTGCAGCGCGCCATGACCGCCATGGCGCTCTGCCCCAACCCGGAGCTGATCGTCTTCGACGAGCCGACGACCGCGCTCGACGTCACCACCCAGATCGACGTGCTCGCCGCGATCAAGCATGCGATCGAAGAGACGCACACGGCAGCCCTCTACATCACCCACGACCTCGCCGTCGTCGCCCAGATCTCCGACGACATCATGGTGCTGCGCCATGGCAAGACGGTGGAATACGGCTCGACGAAGCAGATCATCGAAGAGCCGCGCGAGGATTACACCCGGGCACTCGTCAGCGTCCGCCAGACGAAACGCGAGGAAGCCGCCGACCAGACCGGGACGCAGTTGAAGATCGAGCATATCAGCGCCGGCTATGCCAACGGCTTCAAGGTGCTGCATGATGTCTCGATGCATCTGCCGAAAGGCCAGACACTGGCGATCGTCGGCGAAAGCGGCTCGGGCAAGTCCACCCTTGCCCGCGTCATCACCGGGCTTTTGCCGCCGACCGAGGGGCGCATCACCTTCGAGGGCAAGGAGCTGCCGCGGGCGCTGAAAGGCCGCAGCAACGACGAGCTCCGCCGCATCCAGATGATCTACCAGATGGCCGATACGGCGATGAACCCGCGCCAGACGGTGCGAGACATCGTCGGTCGACCGCTCTCCTTCTACTTCGGCATGCACGGCCAGAAGAAGACGGAGCGGGTCAAGGAACTGCTCGACCAGATCGAAATGGGAACGCGTTTCCTCGATCGTTATCCGGCCGAACTTTCGGGCGGCCAGAAGCAGCGCGTGGCGATCGCAAGGGCGCTCGCCGCCAAACCGGAGCTGATCCTCTGCGACGAGCCCACCTCGGCACTCGATCCGCTTGTGGCCGAAGGCATCCTGAATCTGCTTCTTAAGCTTCAGGAGGAAACCGCTGTTTCCTATGTCTTTATCACCCACGACATCGCCATCGTGCGGGCGATCGCCGACAGCGTCGCGGTCATGCATCGCGGCCGCCTCGTGCGCTTCGGGCCGAAGTCGAAGGTGCTGTCGCCACCCTTCGACGACTACACGGACCTGCTGTTGAAGTCGGTTCCGGAGATGGAAATCGGCTGGCTGGAGCGGGTGCTGAAGACACGCCGCATGGAAAGCGCCGGCAACTGAAAAACGAGACGGCGGCACGATCGCGTGCCGCCGTCTCATGCCTTCGTCAGGCAAGCTCAGCGTTGCCAGAAGGCCTTGCTCGTCTCTGCGCGAACCTCAGCCCTCGTCATCCCGATATCCTTGAGCCGCTCCGGATATTGATCCGCCATGAGCTGAAGTTGCTCGCGGACGCGAACGCGGTCCTCCCAGACGACAAGGATCCGGAAGGGATCGTGGCGGCCGAGGCTGTCGGCCAGATGCTTGGCCGGCTGGTTGAGATCAAGCCGAACGGCGTGATAGAAATCGGACATTCCCGAAAGCAGGCTGCTCATCGCCGTTCCCACCTCTTCCTGCCCCTCAGGGCGTTGAAACACTGTCGGAACTCTAGGCCCGTGGAACGCGTCCCACATCGCGCAGCTGCTGTGTTTTCCTCTCCTGCATTTGTAGTATTTTGCCTGCAGCACCGCGCGCGCCGTTGGACGCGCAAGAGGCACTGTGGCACCTTGCCTTATGTCGCCATTGAAAACGGCCCGGTCAGATGGCAGGAAGCAGCCATGAACCGTATCCCGACACCACAGGTCGCCACCGAAGCCTTGTCAGACCGCGAGCGCGCCGTGGCCGAGCGTTTTGCCGCCGGCCTGACCTATCGCGAAATCGGCGAGGCGCTGTTTATCGCGCCGTCGACGGTGCGCACGCATCTGGCGACGATCTACGGCAAGCTTGGCGTTCGCAACAAGATCGAGCTTGCCGCCTCGGTCGCGCAGATGGTGGCCGGCAGGACGGCGACCGAGGCGGTCGCGCCGTTACGCGACGCCGAGCCCGCCTCGCCGACGCTCGCGGTCTTTCCCATTGAAAGCCTCAATCCGGAGGAGCGCTGGCGCCGTTTCGCCGACGGGCTGTCATCCGACATCTGCGTCGATCTCGCGCGCTTCGCCGATCTGCCCGTGATCGCCTTCCACACAATGAAGCTGCTCGGCAACCGGCCGGAAAGCTTCGAAGACCACGTCCAGGCGGTCGGCGCCACCTATGCCATCACCGGGCAGCTGCGCGCGGACGACCGGCGGGTCCGCCTGACGATCCAGCTTTCCGATACCCGCACCGGCATGACGCTCTGGAGCGAGCGCTACGAGCGCACCATGGAAGACGTGCTGACGCTGCAGGACAGCCTCACCGAAAGCGTCATCAACGTGCTCGCCGGCTGCTTCGGCACGCTGGCCGCCATCGGCCGCAAGGCGAGCCGGCAAAAGCCGCCGGGCAGCCTGCAAGCCTATGACTACTTCCTGCTGGGCGTCGAACAGCACAATCGCTTCAGCCCGGATGGCAACGCCGCCGCCATGCAATTGCTGACGCGCTCGATCGAGCTCGATCCGGGGCGGGCGCGCGCCTGGACCGAACTTGCCTATGCCCATTCCATCCAGGCGGCGAACGGCTTCGGCGACGACCTCGAAAGCGCAAGAAAGAACTGGCGCAGCGCCGCCGAGGAGGCGCTGCGGCTCGATCCGACGGATCCGGCCGGCCATACCTGTATCGGCGATTTCAAAGCCTGCATCGGTGATCTGGCGGGTGCCGCCGAGGCCCACGCCCGGGCGCTCGAATATGGCAGGAACAACGCCGATACGCTGGCGCTGCTCGCGGGAGCCAAGGCCCTGATCGTCGGCGATCCCGCCGACGGGATTCCCTTCATCGAGCGCGCCCTCTCGCTCAACCCGCTCGGCCCGCCCTGGTACCACGGCATGTTCGCGCGCGTTCTCTTCGTCGTCGGGCGCTATCGCGCGTGCTTGTCCGCGCTTGAAAAGAGTTCGCAGGAATCGCCGAACACACTGATGTTCCAGGCGATGGCACACGCGTACCTTGGCGAGATGAAGGAAGCGGCAGAGGTCGTGTCGCGGCTGCAAAGCCAGTTCCCGTCGTTCACGGTCGAGGGCTTCATTGCCGGCTATCCCATCTCCAATCCGCCGGCGCTTTCGGCCGTTCGGGAGGGTGCCCGGTTGGCCAGGCTCGTCTGACGATAGCTGTCACTTCTGCCGGCAATCGACGTCGCCCACCCTCTGCGCCGCCTCGCCTTCGAAGGTCACCGTCGCCTCGCCCTTGGCCGAGCAGTCGCCCTTTTCGCCGCTGCCGGCGCGGAAGTGCACCACCGGCTGGCCTTCGACCATGATGCTCGGCACCACCTCGTAGAGTTCCGGCGGGCAATTGGCGACATCGGAAAGCCTGAGCGCCGGCTGCCCGCCGATCATCACGCTGGGCGCACCCGAAAGCGCACAGGACGGGATCGGCGCCCGTGCCTCCTCGGCCTTTGCCGGTGACATCGGCAATGCGAAGCAAAGGCAGGCGATAGCGGCCAAAGCAGATTTCATGATCCCCTCCTCGATCGGTGCGTTCGGCGAAACCTACCACATGGCGACGCCGCCTCAATATTCGGTCGGCACGGTCAAGAGCTCGGCATCGGGCGTATCGAGGAAGGCTCGCACCGTCTGCGGCAGGTGCCGCGAGCCGAAGGACAGCACGCCGCAGCGTGAGAGCATCTGCCGCAGATCCGGCTGCGCCCCGAGCGAGCGCCAGATCATCCGGGACGCGTAAGGCAGGTTTTCCTTGCGCCAGGAGACCCCCATGGTGGTGCCGCGCAGATAGACCCGCTGATGCACTTCGAACGGCAGAAGGATGGTCTGCGCCAGCATCGGCTCGCGCCCGATGCTGCGCTCGGCGATGAAGATGCGGTTTCGCCAGAGAGTGACGAGGCCGACATATTTTGAGAACTGTTGGATCTCGTTTGCGGGATCGCGGATGCGCTCGATCGATTTCACCCGGATCGAGCCTGCCTCCTCGTAGATCCGCGCGCAGGAGCAGACGACCAGCCCCGGCCAGGAGAGCGACACGTGATAGGTCTGGTAGTAGCCGACATGGCGCCGGAGGCCCGCGATGTCGCCCGGGAAACCCTCAAGCAGCAGGCCCGCATCCGAGCGGTCCCGATCGGGGCGCGTGATGCGCGCCTCGAACTGTTTGGCCGGCAACGCGAAGTCTTCGGCCGAAAGCCCGAAGAAGCGGGCAATGCGCGCCACATTGTGCGCCGATGGCCGCGCCTCGCCACCGATGTAGCGGTTGAACTGCTGGCGGTTAATGCCGATTTCGCGGCAGATCTGCGAAATCGACCGTCGCGTCGCACAGGCAAACTTGAGATTGGCGGCGAAGATGTCGATGTCCTGCACGATGCTTTTCGAACCCCATTCAACGCGCTTCCAATCCCTGTCGAACAGGAAGCATTCAGGTAGCGTAAAAGAGCGTAAAGAAGCGTCAAGTCGCGAAATTGTGTGCCGGTCGGCAAACGCTAGGTTTTCCCTAACAAGCATCACTCCAAAGGGAACCCTAGAATGACCGAATTCACGAAGCGTCCTGACGGCCTCCTTATCCCCGCGAGCCTTGCCTCGACCGGCCTCAGCCGGCGCGGCTTCCTGGCCGGCACGGCAGCATTGGGCCTTGCGGCCGGTTTCGGCGGCACGCTCGCCGCCACGGACGCAAGGGCTCAGGAGCCGAAGCGTGGCGGCCATCTGAAGCTCGGTCTCAAGGGCGGCGCCACGACGGACTCGCTCGACCCGGCCGCCTATAGCGGTTCCGTTTCCTTCGTCATCGGTCACCTCTGGGGTGATACGCTGGTCGAATCCGACCCGAAGACCGGCGCGCCCCTGCCGGCGCTTGCCGAATCTTGGGAGCCCTCGGCCGATGCGTCCGAGTGGACCTTCAAGATCCGCGGCGACGTGAGCTTCCACGACGGCAGCAAGCTGACCGTTGCCGACGTCGTCGCCACGCTGAAGCGCCATGCGGACGAAGGCTCGAAGTCCGGCGCGCTCGGGCTGATGCGCTCGATCAAGACGATCGAGGAGAAGGCAGGCAGCCTGGTGCTGACGCTCACCGAAGGCAATGCCGACCTGCCGCTGCTTCTGACCGACTATCACCTGATCATCCAGCCGAAGGGCGGCGTCGACAATCCGGCCTCGCCTGTTGGTACCGGCCCCTACAAGCTTGCAAGCTACGAGGCAGGCCTGCGCGCCACCTTCGAGAAGAACGCCGATGACTGGCGCTCGGACCGCGGCTTCGTCGACAGTGTCGAGATCATCGTGATGAACGACACGACGGCGCGCATCGCAGCACTTTCTTCCGGCCAGGTCCACTTCATCAACAACATCGACCCGAAGACCGTGCCGCTCCTGAAGCGCGCCCCGCGCGTCGAGATCCTCAGGACCTCCGGCAAGGGCTTCTACAGCTTCCTGATGCATTGCGACACCGCGCCCTTCGACAACAACGACCTCAGACTGGCGCTGAAATATGCGGTCGATCGACAGGCGATCCTCGACCGGGTGCTCGGCGGCTTCGGCACCCTCGGCAACGACTATCCCGTCAACGGCAACTATGCGCTGGCACCCGAAGGCATCGAGCAGCGCGCCTATGACCCGGACAAGGCGGCCTTCCACTTCAAGAAGTCCGGCCATGACCGGCCGATCCTGCTGCGCACCTCCGACGCCGCCTTCCCGGGTGCTGCCGACGCCGCGGTGCTCTTCCAGGAAAGCGCCAAGAAGGCGGGCATCGAGATCGAAGTGCGCCGCGAGCCGGAAGACGGCTACTGGACCAATGTCTGGAACGTGCAGCCCTTCTGCGCCTCCTATTGGGGCGGCCGGCCGACGCAGGATTCGCGCTACTCGACCTCCTATCTCTCGACCGCCGAATGGAACGACACCCGCTTCAAGCGCGAGGATTTCGACAAGCTCCTGCTGCAGGCCCGCTCGGA
This sequence comes from Ensifer sp. ENS07, assembly GCF_014852185.1. Taxonomy (NCBI): domain Bacteria; kingdom Pseudomonadati; phylum Pseudomonadota; class Alphaproteobacteria; order Hyphomicrobiales; family Rhizobiaceae; genus Ensifer; species Ensifer sp. ENS07. The sequence goes on from NZ_JACVBE010000002.1 coordinate 887,811, forward strand.
ACTCGACGAGGCCAAGCGCAAGGACATGTACCGCACCATGGCGATGACCGTGCGCGACGAAGGCGGCCTGATCCTGCCCGTCTTCAACGATTACGTGAACGCCGCCTCGGCTTCGCTCAAGGGCTTCGTCGACGACATCGGCAACGATCTCTCGAACGGCTACGTCGGCAGCCGCGTCTGGTTCGACAGCTAAGCCATTGCGACGAATGCCGGACGCGGGCTCGCGTCCGGCATTTCCCGAGAAAACAAAGAGATCGTTAGAACCACATGTCAGAGCGCGAATTCACAGTCATCGAAAACGAATGGATCCGGCTGAAGGACGGCACCGAGCTTGCCGCCCGCATCTGGATGCCGGCCGGCACGGAGGCCGATCCGGTTCCGGCCGTGCTCGAATACCTGCCCTACCGCAAGCAGGGCGGCACGAGCCTGCGTGACGAATCCACCTATCCCGTGTTTGCCGCCGCCGGCATTGCCGGCGTGCGCGTCGACATCAGAGGCTCCGGCGAAAGCGAAGGCGTGATCGACGGCGAATATACGCCGCGCGAGCTTTCCGACGGTTGCGAGATCGTCGAATGGATCGCCGCCCAGCCCTGGTCAAACGGCAAGGTCGGCATGATGGGCATCTCCTGGGGCGGCTTCAACTGCCTGCAGGTCGCGGCCTTGAAGCCGCCGGCGCTGAAAGCCGTCATCTCCATCGCCTCGACCGTCGACCGCTACAACGACGACATCCACTACAAGAACGGCTGCCACCTCTCCGCCCAGCTGTCCTGGGCGGCGACCATGCTCGGCTACCAGTCGCGCTCGCCGGATCCCGCCATCGTCGGCGACCGTTGGAAGCAGATGTGGATGGAGCGGCTGGAGAAAGAGCCCTTCTTCATGGAGGAATGGCTGGAGCACCAGCGTCGAGACGAATTCTGGCAGCACGGATCGATCTGCGAAGATTTCGACAGGGTTGGGATCCCCGCGCTGGTCATCGCCGGCTGGGCCGACGGCTACCGCAACACGCCCTTGAAGGCGGTCGAAGGCCTTGGGGAAAAGGCCAAGGCGCTGATCGGCCCCTGGGTGCACAAGTACCCGCATTTCGCCTTTCCGAAGCCGCGCGCCGATTTCCACGGCGAGGCGATCCGCTGGTGGAACCGCTGGCTGCGCGACGAGGAAAACGGCGCCGAGAACGGGCCACAGGTGCGCGCCTATATTCTCGACGGGCCCCGCCCGTCGCTCCGGCGTGACAGCGATCCCGGCCGCTGGGTGGCGAAGGACGCCTGGGCAACGCCGGAAATGCAGCTCTTCGGCATCTCCCATGACGGCCGGCTGACGCCGTCGGCCGGCGGCACCGGCATCGGCGAGGTCTACCTGAAATCGCCGCTCGATACCGGCACGGCATCCGGCGAGTATTTCACGCTGAAGCCCGATGCCGAAATGGCCGGCGACCAGCGCATCGACGATGCCGGCTCGCTCACCTTCGAGACGGCACCGCTACTGGAAGCCGCCGACTATCTCGGCCAGCCAACGCTGACCGTCGACGTCACCTGCCAGGAGCCGACCGCCAATCTCGCCGTGCGCCTCGTCGACGTGCATCCGGACGGTACCGCCACCCGCGTCGCCTTCGGCGTGCTCAACCTTTCGCATCGCGACGGCAACGCCCAGCCGCGCGCCATGGAGCCCGGGCGCAAGACGCGCATCACGCTTACGCTCGATGCCTGCGGCTACCGCTTCCGCGCGGGCAATCGCATCCGGGTGTCGCTCTCGACCTCCTATTGGCCGCTGATCCTTCCCACCCCGACCGATCCGGGTCTTTCGATCGACACAGCAAGCCTCTCGCTCGCCCTTCCCCTGCTCGGCGCCCACAGGGAGATCACCGTGCCCGAGCCGGAGAACCCCGACCCGCTGCCAAAGTATCGCGAGCTGACGCGCGGTATTTCGAGCCGCACCGTCGAGCGCGACATGACCCACGGCATGACCCATTACCGGATCTACGAGGACACCGGGCTTTCAGAACATCCGGATACGGGCCTTGCCACCCAGGATATCCGCGACGAGACCTGGTCGATCGCGCCGGACGACCCCTCGTCGATGATCGGAACCTCGACCTGGACCTGTGTTGCCAAGCGCGAGGGCTGGTCTGTGCGTACCGTCTCGACCTCGACGCTCCACTGCACGAAAAGCGAGTGGATCACCGAGGCGGAGGTCGTCGCCTATGAGGGCGAGACACGGATTTTCGAGAAGCATTTCAAGAAGCGCATCCCCCGCGACTTCATGTGAAGGGCACGGGCGGCCGGTTCCAACGCGCTGCCCCGCCCCCGCATTGACATCTCACACAAGTCAGTGTACCAATCGGTAAATAGTTTACTGATTGGTACACCCATGCGCCATTTCTTCTCGCGTCATCAGCCTCCCGTTCATATCAACCGCGGCTTGATTGCCGGCATCGGCGGCCTCGTCGCCATCGCCGCCGTCGGCGCCCTCACAGGCCTTGTCGGCCACCCCATGTTGATGGCGCCCTTCGGCGCCAGCTGCGTGCTGATCTTTTCCGTCACGGCGAGCCCGCTGTCGCAGCCGGCCAACGTCGTCGGCGGCCACTTCGTCGCCACCCTCGTCGGCCTGATCCTCAGAACCGTCTTTCCGAATGAATGGTGGGCGGTCGCCATCGCCGTCGGCGCGGCGATCGCGCTGATGGCGGCATTGCGCATCACCCATCCGCCGGCAGGCGCCAACCCGCTCGTCGTCTTCGCCGCCGATCCCGGCTTCGAATTCCTGCTCTTCCCGGTGCTGACCGGCTCGCTTATTCTCGTCGCCATTGGCGCGCTGTTCCACCGTTTCGCCAAGGTCGAGTATCCGCTGGTGAGGAAGCCCGCATGAGCCGCGTCGTCGCTGAGCGAAAGGACGTGATCGCCATGCTTGCGGAAATCTTCCGCGAGCACGGTTATGACGGCACCAGCCTCAGCCTGATCACCGAGAAGACCGGGCTTGGCAAAGGCAGCCTCTACCACTTCTTCCCCGGCGGGAAGGAGGAGATGGCAGAGGCCGTGCTTGGCGATATCGCCGCCTGGTTCCGCACGCACATCTTCGAGCCACTACGCAATGCGGAAGACCCGGCCGCAGCGCTGGGCGCGATGTTTGCCGCCGTCGACGGCTACTTTCGCCAGGGCCGACGCCTCTGCCTGATGGGGGTGATCGCTACGAGCGGCGCACACGACCGCTTCGCCCGCGAACTCAACCGCTATTTCTCCGATTGGCGTGCCGATCTATCCGCAACGCTTGAACGCGCCGGCACACCGGCCGCCGAGTGCGACGGCCTTGCCGAGGAAATCGTCGGCGGCATCCAGGGCGCGCTGATCCTTGCCCGAAGCCTCGAGGACCCCGGCGCCTTCGTCCGGGTGCTGGCCCGCCTCAAGGCGCGCCTGCCCGTATCATCGTAAAAGCAAGCGACCACCCTTCCTCCCCCGCCCAAATTGACAAAAATCAGATCGGGGCTTGAGCCTGCCTTGACAATCGCCTTTTCGCACGGATATTAACCGCTAAGTTAAATAACTCTACGGTTAAAGACTGGGCGTATTGGGGCGCCCGGAGGAGGAGGATTCATGACAGCGGCGACCGCAAACGCAGCACGCAAGGATATCAGCCTGGAAATCGTGCACGACTTCGAGGCGCCGATAAACCTCGTCTTCAAGGTCTGGTCGACGCCGGAGCACCTGTTGCGCTGGTGGGGACCGCAGGACTTCACGCCGCATTCGGTCAACATGGACTTCCGTCCGGGCGGGGCCTGGCGCGCCTGCATCCGCTCGCCCGAAGGCCAGGACTATTGGATGAGCGGCATCTTTCGCGAAGTGCGCGAGCCCGAGAAGCTGGTCTTCACCTTCGCCTGGGACGAAGACGGCGAGCCCGGCAGCGACACGCTGATCACCGTTTCCTTCGCCGATATCGGCGGCAAGACGCGGCTCACCTTCCAGCAAACACCATTCGAGACCGTCGAAGAGCGCGACTCGCACCAGGATGGCTGGGGCGAGTGCCTCGAGCGGCTCAGGGATTACGTCGACCATGTCTGAGATTTCGAACCTTGAAACCGAAAACGCGCCCGGTCCGAAGGCGACCCGGCGCGAATGGATCGGGCTCGCCGTGCTGGCGCTGCCCTGCATGCTCTATTCCATGGACCTGACGGTGCTGAACCTCGCGGTCCCGCAGCTTGCCGAACAGCTCAAGCCCTCGGCCGCCCAGCTTCTCTGGATCATCGATATCTACGGCTTCATGGTCGCAGGCTCGCTGATCACCATGGGCACGCTCGGCGACCGCATCGGCCGCCGGCGCCTGCTGATGATCGGCTCGGTCGCCTTTGGCCTGGCGTCGATCTTCGCCGCCTTCGCCTGGAATGCCGAGACGCTGATCATCGCGCGCGCGGTGCTTGGTGTCGCGGCAGCAACGCTTGCGCCCTCCACCCTCTCGCTCATCCGCAACATGTTCCTCGACGACCGCCAGCGCACGTTTGCGATCGGGGTGTGGATCGCCAGCTTCTCGGCCGGCGGCGCCATCGGCCCCGTGGTCGGCGGGCTGATGCTGTCGCAGTTCTGGTGGGGCTCGGTCTTCCTGCTCGCCGTGCCGGTCATGGTGCTGATCCTCATCCTCGGGCCGATCCTCCTGCCGGAATTCCGCGATCCCGAGGCCGGCCGGATCGATCTCGTCAGCGCCGCCCAGTCGCTCGTCGCCGTGCTTTCGGTGATCTACGGCATGAAGCACATCGCCGAGGCCGGGTTCGATACGATCGCAGTCTTCTTCATCCTGCTCGGCATCGTCGTCGCGATCCTGTTTGCGCGGCGCCAGCTTCGTCTCGCCGATCCGCTGATCGACCTCGCGCTGTTCAGGACGCCGGCCTTCAGCGCCGCCCTTGGCGTCAATATCCTCGGTCTCTTCGTCGGCTTCGGCGCCTTCCTGTTCGTGGCGCAGTACCTGCAGCTGGTGCTCGGGCTCACGCCCTTCGTCGCCGGTCTCTGGTCGGTGCCGACGGGTGTGGCGATGATCGTCGCCTCGATGACCGTGCCTATGCTTGCCACCCGTTTTGCCGCCTCCAACCTGATTGCAGCGGGCTTCGTGCTGACGGCGATCGGCTTTGCCATCTGCACCCAGGTCGGCACCACAAGCAGCCCGCTTCTCGTCACCACAGGCCTCGTGGTGCTCTGCCTCGGTTTTGCCCCGGTCGGCACGCTGACGACGGATATGATCGTTGGCTCTGCCCCGCCGGAGCGCGCCGGCGCCGCCTCGGCGATCTCGGAGACCAGCTTCGAGTTCGGCGGCGCGCTCGGCATTGCCGTGCTCGGCAGCCTGCTGACCTCGGCCTATCGCGGCCGCATGGACCAGCTGGTGGTCACCGGCCTGCCGGAGGAAACCGTTGCCGCCGCCCGGCAGACGCTCGGCGGAGCGGTCGCGGTGGCTGCCGACCTGCCACCTGCAGAAGCCGAACGGCTGCTGACGGCGGCGCGCGGCGTCTTCACTCAGTCCTTCGCCTTCACCGCCTCGATCTGCGTGCTGCTATCGCTCGGCACCGCACTCATCGCCTTCCTGCTCCTGCGCAAGGCCAGCGATGACGGTGACGGCAAGGCGCAGGTGGCCGCCGATCAGCCGGCGCCTTCGGGCAACTCCGGTTAACGGTGCCCGGCGCCAGGCGCCGGGCCGGAAACGCAAAGTGGCGCAAATCTCAAGCGGCGCCGGCCATATGGCCGGCGGGCGATGATCTGCGTCCAATCCCAAGGAGGAAACCGATGAAGAAGCTCTATCGCGGCAGCTGCCATTGCGGCGCCATCGCCTTCGAATGCCAGCTTGATCTCGCCGAGGGCATCCGCCGCTGCAACTGCTCCTTCTGCGCCAAGACACGGATGCAGAAGGCCTTTGCGCTGCGCGAAGAATTCGAGATCACGTCAAGCAAGGACCGGCTGACGAGCTACCGGGCCGACAATTCGAGCTGGATCGAAGGCGAGGTCGATCATTATTTTTGCAGCCGCTGCGGTGTCCGGCCCTTCTCGCGCGGCTACCACAAGGATTTCATCGGCCATTTCTACGCGGTCAATGTCGCCTGCCTCGATGGCGTCAGCGACGCGGAACTCGCCGATGCGCCGATCATCTACGAAAACGGCCGCGATGACGACCACTTCAACGCACCCGCCGACACGCGCTTCATGTGAGCGTACACGGCCAGTCAGGCGACGGTCAGCGCCCGGAGCGCATCGAGCGCTCGCTCGGCATCGGCTTCCGGCACGAAGATGTGGTCATGGTAATAGGCGGCGATCACATTGGCGCTGATGCCCTCGCGCGTCAGCGCTGCCGAAACGGCCGCCGTCAGCCCCACGGCCTCGAGCGCCGAATGCACGTTGAGCGTGATGCGGCGAAGCAGCGGACCATAGGCGAGCCCGGCCTCGTCAGCGGCCGCGCGGGTAACGACCAGGGTCAGCCCCTCGTCCTCGCGATAGGTGGCAAGCGCCTCCAGCGCCTGGTAGCGCGCCTGATCCTGATAGGCGACGGTACAATAGACGTAGGTCTGCGGAAACAGCACCGGGTTCATCGTCGAAAGCAGTTTCGCGAGATCCGTTTCTCCGGCCATGTCATCGTCCCTCGTTCTCGGCGCCTCGTGCTTGCCCACTGGTATCGGATCGTCACGTTGGCGTGAAGCACGCGATCGCGATTTGACCGTTGCCAATCCCATGAAAACATGAGGTCATCGAACGCCGGCGCTGGAGCCGGGCGACGGGAGGACGCGATGGCGCGCAGCAAGTCGGTACAAACCTCTGACAGATCCCTCACAAGATTGACCGCGGCCTTCGCCGCGTTGCTGGCGTTTTCGCCCATCGCCGCCGCCCAGGAGCCGGCCGTCGTCATCCCGCCGCCGTCACTCGACGAGAAGTCATCCGCTTCGACCGAAATCGCCGTCTTTGCCGGCGGCTGTTTCTGGGGCGTGCAGGGCGTCTTCCAGCACCTTAAGGGCGTGAAGAAAGCGGTCTCCGGCTATTCCGGCGGCACCGCGGCAACCGCCGACTACGAGACGGTGAGCGGCGGCAAGACCGGCCATGCGGAGGCGGTGGAAGTGACCTTCGATCCGCGCGACGTCACCTATGGCCGGCTGCTGCAGGTGTTCTTCTCCGTCGCCCACAATCCGACCCAACTCAACTATCAGGGGCCGGATCACGGCCCGCAGTATCGATCGGCGCTCTTTACCGTCACCGATGAACAGAAGCGGATCGCCGATGCCTATATAGCCCAGCTCGGCAAATCAGCCGCCTTCCCGGCAAGGATCGTCACGCAGGTTTCGCCCTTCAAGGGCTTCTACGCTGCCGAGGACTATCATCAGGATTTCCTGACGCGAAACCCGACGCACCCCTATATCGTCTACAACGACCTGCCGAAGATCGAGAACTTGAGAACCCTGTTCCCCGAGGCCTTCCAGGCAAATCCGGCGCTGGTGTTCAAGCCGAAGAGCTAGGCCCGCTTCACAAACGGACACAGCAGGTCGTCAACGCGTTCCGACAAGGACCGCCACGCCTTCCGCCAGCCGGCGAAACCCGTCGCGCGCGCCCTCGCTCATGTGCCGCGCCCTCAGCCACGCATGGATCATCTGCGGCTCCTCGCGGAAGGTGACGTTCACGCCGGCCATGGCAAGCCGCGCCGCATAGAGGCGGGCATCGTCGCGCAAGGGGTCAAAGAAGGCGCCGGTTACATAGCTCGGCGGCAGGCCCGAGAGATCCGTTTCCGCCAGCGGCGCGGCGAAGGGATTGTCCGCCGGCGCCTTGAGGATATCGCGATAATAGCTGACATCGGCGGTCGTCAACCCCGGCGCCTCGGCCATGTCGGCATAGGAACCCGACACGAGATCGCCGCCAAGGCCGGGATAGATCAGCACTTGGCCAACGATGCCGGAAAGCCTTTCCGCCCGTGCCTTGAGAACGATGCCAGCCGTGAGATTGCCGCCGGCGCTGTCGCCGGCCACGACGACCGGGCGGCCGTCGGACAGGAGGTGTTGCAGCACGGCGTAGCTGTCGTCGAAAGCAGCCGGCCAGACATGCTCCGGCGCGAGCCGATAATCGACCGAGACCAGCTCGGCCTGAGCGAAATTCGCAAGCTCGGCACAGATCGCATCATGGCTGTCGAGCGAACCGACGACGAAGCCGCCGCCATGGATGTAATAGATGCGCGTTTCGCTCGAGACCTTGGCCGGCCGGTAGCGCCGGGTCGGGATACGGCCGTCGACGAGTTCATCCATGCGCGTCAGCCCGGCCGGGCTCGGCGCATCGAACTCGGCGCAGAGCGCGTCATACCATTTGCGCTGCTGTTCGATCGAGGCATCGACCGCGTCGGCGGGATAGAAGTCCTCGCAGCGGCGATGAAAGGCGAGGATCCCCTCCTCCGTCGGCATCGGCCGCTTGGTCACCTGATCCACGTCGTCCTCCCTGCAATCCCGAAGTCGCCTGCAGCTTAGCACCGGCGTTCCGGCTCCCTGTCCGAAAACCGACATGACGGGAAAAAATCGGCGGTCGATCCGGTTGCATCGGCCACCCGCTTGCCAGCCCGGCCTCGCACCTATTAACTCGCGCCATGGCCTTCACTTTCAGACAGTTGCAGTATTTCGTCGCCGTTGCCGAACAGGGGTCGATCACCCGTGCGGCGCAGAACCTGTCGATCTCGCAATCCTCGATCACCGAGGCGATCAAGGAGCTGGAAGGCGATCTCGGCGTCGAGCTCTTCGACCGGCATCCGCGCGGCCTGTCGATCACCCACAACGGCCACCAGTTCCTGCGCCACGCCACCAAGATCCTCTCCAATGTCTCGGACGCCCGCCGCAGCTTTTCCGACAGCCGCGAGGAAACCGGCGGCAAGCTCAATCTCGGCGTCACCTCGCTGGTTGCCGGCTACGTGCTTTCCGATCTGCTCGCCCGCTATCGCCGCGCCTGCCCCGGCGTGGAAGTCAGCGCCATCGAGGACAACGGCTCCTATCTCGAACATCTGCTGATCGGCGGCGAGCTCGATGTCGCCGTCATGGTCATATCCAACCTGCGCGACCGCATGGCGCTGCAGGCGGAGATTTTGGAGACCTCGCCCTATCGCCTATGGCTGCCGATCGGACATCCCTTGGTCAGCGCCGACATCATCTCCGTCAGCGATATCGCCAAGGAACCGCTGATCATGCTGACAGTGGACGAAATCGAGGAGAACACCGGCAAGCTTTTGTCCGCACTTGGCGCCCGCCCGCATGTCGCCTTCCGCACCCGCTCGGTCGAAGCGGTGCGCAGCCTGGTGGCGACAGGCGCCGGCATCGCGCTTTTGCCTGACCTCGTCTACCGCCCCTGGTCGCTGGAAGGCGACCGCATCGAGAGTCGCGACGTGTCGGGCGCGCTTCCCGTCGTGCAGGTCGGCATGGTCTGGCGCAAGGGCTCCGGCCTGCCACAATCGGCGCGCGATTTCGTCGGCATCGCCGAAGCGCTGAGAAGCGCCAGACCGCGCTAATTCACTAGATTTATTAGTCTTCTCCCGACACTGGCCACACCTTTGGCGTGCCGGTGGGTGACCGATATCGGAAAAACCGAAAGCGACATTCTGTTTAATGAATTTGCGAATACGGTGAAATGAAGGCACGCTTCATCCTGGGAACGAAGCCGCAAAACGCGGCTCAAAACTGGGAGAATTCAGATGAAGCAGATGCTCAAATCCTGCACGGCATTGACCTTGTCGCTCGGCCTTGTCGCCCCGGCCTTCGCGCAGGAGCCGCTGAAGGAACTCGGCAAGGGCGAAGGCGAACTCTCCATCGTCGCCTGGGCCGGCTACATCGAGCGCGGCGAGACCGACAAGGCCTATGACTGGGTCACGGATTTCGAAAAGCAGACCGGCTGCAAGGTCTCGGTCAAGACCGCCGCCACCTCGGACGAAATGGTGGCGCTGATGAACGAAGGCGGCTTCGACCTTGTCACCGCCTCGGGCGACGCCTCGCTGCGCCTCGTCGCCGGCAAGCGCGTCCAGCCGATCAACACCGATCTCATCCCGAGCTGGAAGACGATCGACGAGCGCATGCAGAACGCGCCCTGGTACACAGTCAATGGCGTCCACTACGGCACGCCCTACGTCTGGGGCCCGAACGTGCTGATGTACAACAAGGACGCCTTCAAGGGCGAAGCGCCGAAGAGCTGGAACGTCGTCTTCGAGGAAATGAACCTGCCCGACGGCAAGTCCAATAAGGGCCGCGTCCAGGCCTATGACGGCCCGATCCATGTGGCCGACGCTGCCAACTACCTGATGAAGCACAAGCCGGAACTCGGCATCAAGGACCCCTACGAACTCAATGAAGACCAGTACAAGGCAGCGCTCGAGCTGCTGCGCGGCCAGCGCAAGATCGTCGGCCGCTACTGGCACGACGCAATGATCCAGATCGACGACTTCAAGAACGAAGGCGTCGTCGCCTCCGGCTCCTGGCCGTTCCAGGTCAACCTGATGGAAGCCGAGAAGCTGCCGATCGCCTCGACCATTCCGGAAGAAGGCGTGACCGGATGGGCCGACACCACCATGCTGCACGCCGACAGCCAGCATCCGAACTGCGCCTATATGTGGATGGAGCACTCGCTGTCGCCGAAGGTCCAGGGCGACGTCTCCGCCTGGTTCGGCGCCAACCCGTCGGTCGGTGCGGCCTGCAAGGGCAACGAACTCTTGACCGACGCCGGCTGCAAGACCAACGGCTACGAGGACTTCGACAAGGTCAAGTTCTGGAAGACGCCGGTGACGAAGTGTGAAAGCCAGGGCGAATGCGTGCCCTATCACCGCTGGGTCTCCGACTATATCGGCGTGATCGGCGGCCGCTAAGCCGTCAGACCTATCGCAAGCATTTGCCCCTCACCCTGACCCTCTCCCCGCACGCGGGGAGAGGGAACGCCCCCGGCCAAACCGTAGGGCGTGAACTTGAGGCAAGACGCCCGCCGCATGTCCCCTTCGCCCCGCCTGCGCGGAGAAGGCGCCGGCAGGGCGGATGAGGGGCCACATTTCCCGGAGCCATACAATGACCACCGCCGTTCTCTTCGACAATGTTTCCCGCCACTTCGGCGCCGTGCGCGCCGTTGATGGCGTGAACCTCGAGATTGCCGAGGGCGAGTTCTTCGCCATGCTCGGCCCCTCAGGCTCCGGCAAGACCACCTGCCTGCGCCTGATGGCCGGCTTCGAGCAGCCGACCGGCGGCCATATCGAGATCTTCGGCGAAACGGCGGAGGGCGTGCCGCCCTATCGCCGCAGCGTCAACACCGTCTTCCAGGACTACGCGCTCTTCCCGCACCTCTCGATCCTCGACAACGTCGCCTATGGGCTGATGGTCAAGGGTGTCGGCCGCGAGGAGCGGCGCAAGGCGGCCGAGGACGCACTCGCCATGGTGAAGCTGCCGGGCTATGGCACCCGCCGTCCCGGGCAACTCTCCGGCGGCCAGCGCCAGCGCGTGGCGCTCGCCCGGGCACTTGTCAACAAGCCCAAGGTGTTGCTCCTCGACGAGCCGCTCGGCGCGCTCGATCTGAAGCTGCGCGAGCAGATGCAGGAGGAACTGAAGAGCCTGCAGAAGTCGCTGGGCATCACCTTCGTCTTCGTCACCCACGACCAGGGCGAGGCGCTGTCGATGGCCGACCGCATCGCCGTCTTCAACGATGGCCGCATCCAGCAGCTTGGCAGCCCGGAAGACGTCTACAAGCAGCCGAAGACGCGGTTTGTCGCAGATTTCGTCGGCTCGTCCAACGTGCTGCCGCAAAAGCTCTGCCAGCGGCTCGGGCTGAAGGCACCCTTTGCGAGCCTGCGTCCCGAAGCGATCGTCCTCGCCCAGCCGGTAGATGGCGCGCTCAGCCTCTCGGGCACCGTCTCGGCCCATAGCTTCCTCGGTGCCGTCAACCGTGTCGTCGTCGATGTCGATGGCGCCCGCGTCGCGGTCGCCAGCCCCGCAGCGCTCGCCGTGCCCGCGCTCGGCAGCCCCGTCACCATCAGCTTTGCCGCAAACGAGCTGCACCCGATGGAGGACGCATGACCGCCTTTGCCGAACCCCTCGTTCTGCCTGAACGCCGAGGCCCCGCCGGCCGCCTGTCGGACTTCTTCTGGAAGCACCCGCATCTGCTTCTGTTGATCATGCTCGCCCCGCCGCTGCTCTGGCTCGGCGTCGTTTATCTCGGCTCGCTGTTTGCGCTTCTGCTCCAGAGCTTCTTCTCGATCGACGATTTCTCGGGCCTGATTAACTACGAGTTCACGCTCGCGACCTATCGCCAACTGCTCAGCGAAACCAATCTCGACATTATCCTGCGCACCGTGCTGATGGCGGCGACCGTCACCGTCGCTTCCGCCGTCATCGCCTTCCCGATCGCCTATTACGCCGCGCGCTACGCACAGGGGAAATGGAAGGTGCTCTTCTATCTCGGCGTGATGCTGCCGCTCTGGTCGAGCTATCTGGTCAAGATCTATGCCTGGAAGCTGATTTTGGCCAAGGAGGGCATCCTCACCTGGTTCTTCGAAAAGCTGCATCTCATGTGGCTGCTCGACGGCTGGCTGTCGCTACCCGTGGTCGGCGGCAACTCGCTCTCGGTCAGCTACACCGGCACCTTCATCGTCTTCGTCTATGTCTGGCTGCCCTTCATGATCCTGCCGATCCAGGCAGCGCTGGAGCGCGTGCCCGGCAACCTGATCGAGGCCTCCTCCGATCTCGGCGGCACGCCGGCCCAGACCTTCCGCTACGTGCTCTTTCCGCTGGCCCTGCCCGGCATCGTCGCCGGCTCGATCTTCACGTTCTCGCTGACGCTCGGCGACTACATCATCCCGCAGATCGTCGGCTCGTCGCGCCTCTTCATTGGCCAGGCCGTCTATGCCCAGCAGGGCACGGCCGGCAACATCCCGCTGGCTGCCGCATTCACGGTCGTCCCGATCGTCATCATGGGCGCGTACCTCTTCGTCGCCAAACGCATGGGAGCCTTCGATGCGCTCTGAACGAAACCGCTCACCGATGGGCCTGAAGATTGCGGCCGCCGCCGGCCTCGCCTTCCTGCACCTGCCGATCCTCCTGATCTTCCTCTATGCCTTCACGACGGAGGAAAAGAGCTATCAGTTCCCGCCGCCGGGGCTGACGACGCAATGGTTCGCCGTTGCGTGGAACCGGCCCGACGTCTGGGCGGCGCTGACGCTTTCGGTCAAGGTCGCCTCGATCGCAACCGCGGTCGCGCTGGTGCTCGGCACGCTCTGCGCCGCAGCCGTCAGCCAGACGCGCTTCTTCGGCCGCGAGACGGTCTCGCTGCTCGTCATCCTGCCGATCGCGTTGCCCGGCATCATCACCGGCATTGCGCTGCGCTCCGCCTTCTCGATGGCCGATATTCCGTTTTCCTTCTGGACCATCGTGCTCGGCCACGCGACCTTCTGCATCGTCGTCGTCTACAACAATGCGGTCGCACGCTTCCGGCGGATTTCCGGCTCGCTGATCGAGGCCTCGATGGACCTTGGCGCCGACGGCTTCCAGACCTTCCGCTACATCATCCTGCCCAACATCGGCACGGCTCTGCTTGCCGGCGGCATGCTCGCCTTCGCGCTCTCCTTCGACGAGGTGATCGTTACCACCTTCACTGCCGGCCAGCAGTCCACGCTGCCGATCTGGATGCTCGAAGAGCTGATCCGCCCGCGCCAGCGGCCGGTGACCAATGTGGTTGCCATGGTCGTGGTGCTCGTCACTTTCCTGCCGATCCTCGGCGCCTACTACCTCACCCGCGACGGCGACCAGATCGCCGGCGCCGGCAAATAACTCGACTATCAAGGGAGAACAGACATGGACACCCAACTGCTGATCGGATCGCGCTTCGAGGCCGGCACCGAGGCCGACGAACACATCCTGAACCCGCGGACGGGCGGCAAGATCGTCGATCTGCCGGAAGCCTCGCATGCCCAGGTCGAGGCGGCCGTCGACGCTGCTGAAAGCGCCTTCACCAGCTGGTCGCAGACGACACCGGCCGAACGCTCCAACTATCTCTTGAAGATCGCCGATGCGATCGAGAAGGATGCGGACGGCTTTGCAGCCCTCGAGGCGCTCAACTGCGGCAAGCCGATCAACGCGGTCAAGAACGACGAACTGCCGGCGATCGTCGACTGCTGGCGTTTCTTTGCCGGCGCCGTGCGCAACCTGCACGCCCCGACCGCAGGCGAATACCTGCCCGGCCACACCTCGATGATCCGCCGCGATCCGATCGGCATCGTCGGCTCGATCGCGCCGTGGAACTATCCGCTGATGATGATGGCCTGGAAGCTGGCGCCGGCGATCGCCGGCGGCAACACCGTCGTCTTCAAGCCATCCGAACAGACGCCGCTGACGGCGCTGAAGCTGGCCCGCGTGCTTGCCGACATCCTGCCGGAAGGCGTGGTCAATGTTGTCAGCGGCCGCGGCGAAACCGTCGGCAATGCGCTGATCAACCATCCGAAGATTTCGATGGTCTCGATCACCGGCGATATCGCTACCGGCAAGAAAGTGCTGGCGGCGGCCGCCAAGACCGTGAAACGCACCCATCTGGAGCTCGGCGGCAAGGCCCCGGTCATCGTCTATGACGACGCCGACCTCGAAGCGGTGGTCAACGGCATCCGCACCTTCGGCTATTACAATGCCGGCCAGGACTGCACCGCCGCCTGCCGCATCTATGCCGAAGCCGGTATCTACGAGAAGCTGGTCGCCGACCTCACCTCGGCGGTCTCGACCATCCGCTACAACCTCGCCGACGACACCGAAAACGAGATCGGCCCGCTGATCTCGCGCCGCCAGCGCGATCGCGTTGCGAGCTTCGTCGAGCGCGCCGCCGACCAGAAGCACATCGAGATCACCACCGGCGGTGCCGCCGGCAGCTCGGACGGCTTCTTTTTCCAGCCGACGGTTGTGGCCGGCGCCACGCAGGAAGACGAGATCGTGCGCCGCGAAGTCTTCGGCCCCGTCGTCTCCGTTACCCGCTTCACCGGCAAGGACGATGCCGTCGCCTGGGCCAACGACAGCGACTATGGCCTCGCCTCCTCCGTCTGGACCAAGGACATTTCCCGGGCGATGAAGGCCGCCTCCCGCCTGCAATACGGCTGCACCTGGATCAACACCCACTTCATGCTGACCAACGAGATGCCGCATGGCGGCGTCAAGCAGTCGGGCTACGGCAAGGACATGTCGGTCTACGCGCTCGAGGACTACACCGCCGTTCGCCACATCATGATCAACCACGGCTGAGGCTCACCGCCCCGGGCGCGGAGAATGCATGCAAACGAAACAAACGGGAGGAGTTTGCGATGTACCGTCGTCAATTGCTTGTTGCCGCTGGAGCCCTCGGCCTCAGCGCCCTCGTGCTCACGCCGGCGGCGTTTGCCGCCGACGCGGCGCCGGATGTGGTCGCGGCCTATGTCGCGGCCTGGAATGCCCATGACTCGAGCAAGGCCGCATCCTACTTCGCCGATGACGTCACCTATTACGACGCGTCGGTCGGCAAGCCGGTCACCGGCAAGGATGCAGCCAAGACCGGCGTCATCGACAATTTCCTGAACGCGGTGCCTGATGCCGTCTGGACCATGAAGGGTGATCCGATCGCTAGCGGCGACAAGGTCTCCTTCGAATGGGAGTTCTCCGGCACCAATTCGGGCGCCTGGGCCGACGGCACGGCCGCGACCAACAAGAGCTTCAAGTTCACCGGCGCCTCGGTCTTCACCGTCAAGGATGGCAAGATCGCCGCCCAGAATGACTATTACGACGCGCTCGGCTTTTACAAGCAGCTCGGTCTGATGCAGTAGGCGAGCCGAGCGGCGGTTTCGCCGCTTCGATGGCCGCAGGCTTCGGCTTCCGGCCATCGTCTCTTGGCTTCAAATCATGAATACAAAACTCATAAATGACTTGCACCGGAAAAAATCTTGAGTAACACGATCACCTTATGAGTTTCTGACCACGCTCAGAAGGTATCGCATGCTTGCAGGACGGCGTTCTTCCAAGGCTCCATTACCGATCGGGCTTACCCGCGCGCGGGTGACGTCTTGACGGCGGCCGTGTCCGAACCGGTCGTCGCGACAGGCGGCCCCAAGGCGCTGTCGGTCGCCTTTGCCGGCACCCATGCCTGGTGCAATGAGAAGATGGTGCTCTCGGACGAGCTTTCCGACGGCATGGCGCTGCCGGACTTCTTTGCCTCCGGCGCCTTCGACCGCGCGCTCGATATCTACACGGAGAAATCCGGCGCCAGCGACCGCCGTGCCGTCGCCTCCATGTGGTCGCTCTACTATTTTTCGAGCCTCACCATTCCCTATCTCGTCGCGCGCGTGCTTGACGATCAGGTGCTGCCCGTCGCCTTCGATCAGATGAAGGTGGCGCTCGCCGAGGATGGCCTGCCGCGAACCTTCGGTGTCGCCACACTGGGCGACTGGCAGAAAGCGGACGATAGCGACGTTTTCGCCACGCTTGCCCCCCTGATGCAGGGGCATCTGCGTGAGGTCGTCAGTTATCTCAAGTCCGTCGGCGGCATAGCCCCGAAGCTCGCTTGGAACAATGCGCTCGTCTATATCGACTATGCGCTGCGCGCCTCCGGCATCGAGCCGCTGAACGCGCAAGCCGACGCGCTGATCGGCAGCAAGTCCCTGCCGGACGGCACACCCAATCCCTTCTTCGATTGCCTGCGGCACGAGGAGGAAGATGGCGCCCGTGTCTGCCGGCGCAAGATCTGCTGCCTGCGCTATCTGCTGCCCGGCGTCCCGAGCTGCGGCAGCCTCTGCGCCCTCCCAAGCCAAAGGAACCAATAGGTTTTGTCTTCCCGCTTCCTCTTCCCGGCCGCCCTGCGGCTGACGCTCGTTTTCATCACCGCCCTGCTCTTTGCTGTCTCCGCCCGCGCCGAAAGCAACTGGCCGATGACCGTCACCGATGCGGTCGGCCGCGAGGTGACGATACCGGCAAAGCCGAAGGCGATCCTGCTTGGAAGCGGCTTCAATCTCGTCGCCCTGTCGCTCATCCATCCCGATCCCGTCAGCCTGCTTGCGGCCTGGTCCGGCGACATGAAGACCGACAACCCCGAGATCTACGAGAGCTTCCGGCGTAAGTTTCCTGATATCGCCGACGTGCCGCAGATCGACGATGGCACCGGCCCGGGCCTCTCCTTCGAGACGCTGCTGACGGTGAAGGCCGATCTCGCGCTGCTCAATAACTGGCAATCCGACACTGAGTCCGGCAGGCGCGCCATCGAGTATCTGACCGGCATCGGCGTGCCCGTGGTGGTGGTCGATTTCAACAACGACGCGCTGACCGGCACGCCGCGCATGATGCGTCTGCTCGGCCGCATCCTCGAACGGGACGAACAGGCAGAAGCTTTCGCCCGGTTCTACGAGGACAAGCTCAAGCTGATCCGCGACCGCATCGCCGCCAAGCCGGAACCGCGCCCGCTGGTGCTGATGGACGCCTTCCCCCAACCCGACCGCTGTTGCTGGGCCTATGGCACCGGCGGTCTCGGCGAATTCCTGACGGTGGCCGGCGGCCGCAATTTTGCCGAAGGCGTGCTGCCGCGGCCGGGCGGGACCGTCAACGCCGAGGCGATCATGGCCGCCAATCCGGAAATCTATATCGCCACCTCCTCGCCCGGCGGCAAATACGGCACGCTCTCGATCGGCCCCGGCGTCAGCGAAGACGAAGCGCGCGAGACGCTGGCCCGCACCATCGAGGCGCCGGCGCTGAAGACCATCCGCGCCGTCGAGGAAAAGCGCGTGCACGGTCTCTGGAACTTCTTCAACGCGATCCCGCTCAACATCGTCGCCGCCGAAGCCTTCGCCACCTGGATCCGGCCGGATCTGTTTGGCGATCTCGACCCCCAGAAGAGCCTTGCCGAGATCAACGCCCGCTTCGCCGCGGTGCCGTTCGAGGGCACCTACTGGGTGGACCTGACACCCGCCAGATAGGGAGACGCCCTGCACACGCGAGCGCGGACCCGCACGGCATCGTCACGCGTGTTCACCAATTCGTCAGGGTGCTTCCTTTCGTCCGACGCCCCGGCGTGTTGCCAGTCGGCGCCCACCCTATATAAAGGCCAGGTGGTGTAGCGCGCCGTTCCAAAAGGCGAGCGTCGCTGTAACACGTTGATCGGCTGCACGATTTCTCTGTTGCGTCGATTCCGGACCAAGGAATGATGCGGGGTTGAGGAGGATCTTGATGCTATGGTTGATCGCGTTACCGCTGGGTCTTGTCGTGGTGTATCTGGCAGCGCGCTTCAGCCGCTTTCGTCATTGGGCCGAACCGATCCTCTCCGTCGCCGTGGCGCTCGGCCTGCTCGTCGCCTTCATCATCTGGTTTGCCGACCGCGACGGTCGCACGCCGGCCGCGCCGCCGCCCGTTGAGACGACCCAACCGGCCGGCCTCACGGCCGCCGACGTTGCCCTCGAAGGCCTGACCTTCGAACAGAGCCAGCCGGAGAGAAGCTTCCGGCTGCGCGGCACGGTGACGAATAAAGGGCCGCAACTGCTCGAATATTTCCGCCTCGCGGTAACGCTCGAAAACTGCCCTGACGGCAATTGCGAGACGATCGGCAATGACACCGCACTCATCCTCGCCCGCGTGCCGGCGGGCCAGAGCCGTTCGTTCGAAACCTTCCTCACCTTCCCCAACCGCGAGGGCGAAAGCCTGACGGCGCCGAAATGGACGACCGAGATCCAGGAAGTCCGCGGCGCCAACCGGTAGTCGGCGGCGCGGGAGCGGAAGCGCCTGAACGGTAGCCCCCGTCTGCCCTCGCCCGACCGTCAAGCCGCTGCCGGTCGCTGCAACGCCTCGACGAGCTTCGCCGTCGACAACACCTCGGCAAATTCCGCCCGCAAGGTCGCCACGTGGGCGCGGTGGATTTCGCGCGCCGAGATGACTCCGCCTTCGCCGTCCGGCTGGTCGAAACAATCGCAGGCATCCTCGACGAGGATCATTCGGTAGCCGAGATTGGCGCCGACGCGCACCGAGGTCGAGACGCACATGTCGGTAGAAATGCCGAAGGCGACGACCGTCTCGACGCCGAGACGACGCAGGCGCAAGTCGAGGTCGGTGCCGATAAAGGCGGCGTTGACGCCCTTGGTGACGAGTGCCTCGTCTCCCATCGGTCCGAAGCCCGGCCGGAAGCCGTTGCCGGGCGCGCCGAGGGAAAGCGTCGAGCCGGGCATGACGCTGTCGTGGCGCACGTGAATGACTGGTCGGCCGCTTGCCCGCCAGGCGGCAAGAAGCGCAAGGCCGTTTTCATCGACCGCCTCATTCCAGCGACGCGGCCAGGGGGCGCTGTCAAAGGCCTGCTGCATGTCGATCGGCAGCAGCACGGCGTTGTCGGGGACACTCATTTTGGGCATGGCAAGGCTCCTTGGTTGTAGGGAGACGCTATCTTGCCTATCGTCCGATTTCACTGGACACGATGACGCCTGACCGGACATATGTCCGGAAATGGCGACAAGGAGGCGACGTTTTGACGGAAATCGATGAAAAGGATCGCCTGCTTTTGGCAGCGCTCAGGCAGGATTCGCGCCAGAGCCTGGTGGCACTGGCCCGCCACAGCGGCCTTTCGCGCAGCGCGGCCCATGACCGGCTGCGACGGCTGGAATCCAAGGGCGTGATTGCCGGCTACACCATCCGCCTCGGCATCGAAGACCAGAGCCCGACCGTCAAATCGCTGATCGCGATCACTTTCCAGCCCGGCAAGAACTGCGACCATATCGTGCCGCATCTCTCGGCCATGCCGCCCATCGTCACCTGCTGGTCGCTCGCCGGCGCCACCGACCTGATGGTGCTGGTCGAATGCGCCTCCAACGGCGATCTCGACACCATCCGCCGCCAGATATCGATCATCCCGGGCGTCGCGACGGTGCAGACGCACGTGGCGCTGAGGACGCATTTCAACCGGCGGGACTAGGCAAACGAAATGCGTCGCCGGCACGCTTGCAACGGCGACGCGATTTGCCTGCAGCTTGCCGCTCAGGCCGGCCGGCTGATCTCGTCGAGATACCAGTTGATGTAGCGCAGCTCGTTCTGCTCCATCGGCGCGATTGGGCCTGGCACAAAGTAGTGCGAGCGCACGCCCCGAGCGGTGTGCTCGATGATCGCCTTGTCCTCGTCGGTCGTCACCTTCCAGAGCCAGGTGAGCTTTTCCAGATCGTAGTCGCGCCCCTCCTCGGCCTTGCCGTCGACGAGCCAGATCAGCTCCATCTCCGAGGTTTCGGCCGTCTTCGGGATGAAGCGGTAGATCATGCCGTGGTCCGGATAGCAGACGAGGAAGGTGGTGCCGCCCAGATGGATCGAGGTGACGCCGCCGTCGAAATCGGTGAAGCGGCCCATCAGCGTGCTCAGCGCCTGCCCGTCCTTGCTGCCGGTCTGGACGCCATCATAGAGCGCGTAGCGGAAGGCATGAATGGTCTCCTTGCCGCCGGTGGAATTCTGCCAGTGATTGCCGGAGGCGACCTCGATGCCGAGCGCGCAGGTGCGCGCCTCCATCCTGGCGTTCAGTTCCTCGATCAGGTGCAGCGGCTGTTCCAGCGCATGGGTTTCGGAATATTCCGGATGCGCCGGCCCGCAATGGTAGCACTCGACATAGTTTTCGACCGCAAGCTTCCAGTTGGCGTCGATCGCATAGCTCTGACGATGGGCGATCTTCGCCGATCCCCAGCCATACTGGCCGCAAGTCGCACGCAACAGGCGCTCGACTTCGGAGAAATCAAGCGGCTCGGCGGCAAAGGAGATGAAGATCAATCCTTCGACGACACGCACGTTGAGCTTCTTCAGGCCGTGGTCCTCGCGCTTGAAGTCCTTGGGCATCAGCCGCGCCGCCTTCAGCGCGCCATCATTGCCATAGGTCCAGGCATGGTAGGGACAGATGAAGGCACGGGCATTGCCCTTGTCCTTGGTGCAGACCTCGGCCCCGCGATGACGGCAGACATTGAGCATCGCATGGATCTCGCCGCTTGCCGTACGGGTGACGATCACCTGCTCGGACGCCATGCGGAAGACCTCGAAATCATTGGCGTTGGGGATCGCGCTTTCATGGGCGACGCAATGCCAGTGACGCCGAAAAACCCGCTCGAGGTCCCGTTCATAGATCTCCGGGTCGAGGTAGAAGGCGCGGGCAAGCCCATGGCCCGGACGATGGCCGGCGACCAGCTGATCGATGCGGTCGCCCGCAACTGTCGTATCCTTAAGCTCCGATGCGAGCATGGACTGAACTCCAGAAAGAAGACCGGAAACCCGCGATCCGGCACGCGTATTTTCGTTGTGCCTCGAAAGGCCCCTCATCCGCGCGGTGAGGGGCTGTCTCAAGCGCCAGGCACGCCACCCAAACGCCTGCCTACATCCGCACCCGCTCCGCCCGCGGGTCGTACATCGGCTTCAACGACACCTCCGCCTTCACCCGCGTTCCGGCGATCTCGATCTCGAAGCTTGATCCGAGCACCTCCTCTGCGCTCTCGCCTTCCGAAGGCACGTAGCCAAGCCCGATGGCACCGCCGAGGTGGTGGCCGTAATTGCCTGACGTGATCGTGCCGACGATCTTGCCGTCGCGAACGATCGCCTCGTTGTGGAAGAGCAGCGGCTCTGGATCCGAGAGCCGAAACTGCACCAGCCGGCGCGAAAGCCCGCGATTGTGCTTGGCGAGCACCGCTTCGCGGCCGATGAAATCGCCCTTGTCGGCCTTGACCGCAAAGCCGAGCCCGGCTTCGAGCACATGATCTTCGTCGGTGATGTCGTGGCCGAAATGGCGGAAGGCCTTTTCGATGCGGCAGCTATCCAGTGTGTGGATGCCGCAGAGCTTGAGGCCCAGGTCCTGCCCCGCCGCCTCCAGCGCCTCGAACACATGCGCCGTCTGGTCGGTCGAGACATAGAGCTCCCAGCCGAGCTCGCCGACATAGGTGACGCGGTGGGCGCGGGCGAGGCCCATGCCGACCTCGATCTCGCGCGCCGTGCCGAACGGATGCCCCGCGTTGGAAAAATCGTTCGGGCTCACCTTCTGCATGAGCTCACGCGCCTTCGGCCCCATGACGCAGAGCACGCTTTCGCCAGCGCCGACATCGGTGATCACCACGAACTCGTCCGTCAGATGCTTGCGCAGCCAGGCGAGGTCGCGCTGGAGCGTGGCGCCGGGCACGACCAGCAGGAAGGCGGTTTCCGACAGCCGCGTCACCGTCAGGTCGCTCTCGATGCCGCCGCGGGCGTTGAGCATCTGGGTATAGACGATCCGGCCGGGCTCGACGTTCATCTCGTTGGCGCAGAGCCGCTGCAGGAAGGAAAGCGCATCGCGCCCTTCGACCCGGATCTTGCCGAAGGAGGTCATGTCGAACAGGCCGACGCCGTTTCGCACCGCAAGATGCTCGTCCCTCTGGTTCTCGAACCAGTTCTGCCGCTTCCATGAATAGCGGTACTCGCGCTCCTGGCCTTCCTTCGCAAACCAGTTGGCGCGTTCCCATCCGGCGACTTCACCGAAGACAGCGCCGCGGGCTTTCAGATGCTCGTGCAGCGGCGAACGGCGCACCCCGCGCGCGGTCGCCATCTGGCGATAGGGGAAATGGTCGGCGTAGAGCAGGCCGAGCGTTTCCGAGACGCGGTCTTTCAAATACGCGCGGTTCTTCTGGAACGGCTGCGCCCGGCGGATATCCACCTCCCAGAGATCGAAGGGCGGCTCGCCGTCATTCATCCATTGGGCGAGCGCCATGCCGGCGCCGCCCGAGGAAACGATGCCGATCGAATTGTAGCCGGCCGCGACCCAGTATCCCTTCACCTCCGGCGCTTCGCCGAGATAGTAGCGGTCGTCGGGCGTAAAGCTTTCCGGGCCGTTGAAGAAGGTATGGATCCCAGCCGTTTCCAGCATCGGCATGCGGTTGACCGCCATTTCGAGGATCGGCGCGAAGTGGTCGAAATCGTCCGGCAACTGGTCGAAGCAGAAATCCTCGCGGATGCCGTCCATTCCCCAGGGCTTGGCCTTGAGCTCGAAGGCCCCGATCAGCATCTTGCCGGCATCTTCCTTGTAATAGGTGCACTCGTCCGGCACGCGCAGAACCGGCAGGCGCTTCAGCTCCGGAATCGCCTCGGTGACGATGTAGAAATGCTCGCAGGCGTGCAGCGGCACCGTGACGCCGGATTGCCGCGCAAACTCCCTGCCCCACATACCGGCGCAGTTGACGACATGATCGGTCTCGATCGTGTAGCTCTCGCCGTTCTGCTCGCAGGTGACGCCGGTGACCCGGCCGTCCTTCTTCAGGACGGACGTCACCTTGACGCCCTCGATGATCGTTGCGCCGTTCTGGCGGGCGCCCTTGGCGAGCGCCATGGCGATGTTGGCCGGGTCGCACTGGCCATCGAGCGGCAGATGCACCGCCGCCTTCACATCCGAGGTGTTGAGGTGCGGATACATCGCCTTTACTTCGTCAGGCGTGATCTCGCGCACGTCGACATTGAAGGCACGCGCCAGCGACGCCTGGCGATAGATCTCCTCCTTGCGCTCCTCCGTCAGCGCGACGGTGATCGAGCCGTTCTGGCGCATGCCGGTGGAAATGCCGGTTTCGGCCTCGAGCTTGACGTAGAGGTCGGCCGAGTATTTCGCGAGCCGCGTCATGTTCTGCGAGGCGCGAAGCTGACCGATCAGGCCGGCCGCATGCCAGGTGGTACCGGAGGTCAGCTGCTTGCGCTCAAGCAGAACCACATCGGTCCAGCCGAGCTTGGCGAGGTGATAGGCGACGGAACAGCCGGAGACGCCGCCACCGATGATGACTGCGCGGGCTTTCGAGGGAATGGGCTTGCTCATGCGCGCAGTCTTTCATTGGAGGGATCCCAGAGCGGTTGGTCCGCCTCGACCGTCGCCTTGAAGCGATCGCCGAAGATCTCGACCTCGATTTCCTTGCCGGGCACGGCAAGGTCGGCGCGCAGCATGCCGAGCGCGATCGACTTGCCGACGCGGTAGCCCCAGTTGCCCGAGGTCGTCTCGCCGACAACCTGGCCGTCGGACCAGAGCGTCGACATGTAAGGCGCGTCGCAGCCGTCGGCGGCGACGGTCAGCGTCACGAAGCGTTTGGAAACGCCCTGCTGCTTCTCACGCTCCAGCGCCGCCTTGCCATTGAAGCCGGGCTTGCCCCAGTCGACGAAGCGCTCCAGCCCACCCTGCAGGATGGTGTAGTCGGTCGACAGATCGCCCTTCCAGGCACGGTAGCCCTTCTCGATGCGCAGACTGTCGAGCGCTTCCATGCCGAAGGGTTTGAGGCCATGCTTCTGACCGGCCGCCCAGACGGCGTCGAAGATGGCGGCCGTGTCCTCGACCTTGGTATGGATCTCCCAGCCGAGTTCGCCGGCGAAGGAGACGCGCACGAGCTGGCAATAGCGCCCGGCGATCTGCGCCGTCTGGTGCGTGAGCCAGCCCTTGGCGAGATCCGCTTCGCTGACCTCGGCGAGGATCGCGCGCGATTTTGGCCCGGTGAGGATCTGGCAGGAGAAGGACTTGGTGACGTCGTCGATGGTGAAGGCGGCGTCTGCCGGCCGGTGCTTCATCAGCCATTCGAAATCGTGCCACTGCGCGGTTGCGGCGGTGATGAGGAAGAAGAAGTCTTCGTCGAGCATCATCACCGACATCTCGGTAACGATCCGGCCCTTGTCGTCGGCGAAATAGGCCAGGCCGATGCGCCCAGGCTTCGGCACGCGGCCTGTGATGAGGCCGGAGAGCCATGCGGTCGCGCCCTCGCCCTTTACCCGGAAGCGCGAGAAGCCCGGCAGGTCGAGAATGCCGGCGGCATCGCGCACGGCCAGGCACTCTTCTTCGATGCGCTTGGCCCAAGGCCCTTCGCGGCCCCAGGTCTGCGTCGCCTCTTCCGAGGTGTCATCGCCTGGTTTGGCGTACCACATCGCACGCTCCCAGCCGTTATAGGGCTTGAACTGGGCGCCGAGTGCGGCGATGCGATCGTGGATCGGCGATAACTTCTTGCCGCGCCCGGCTGGCCAGTAATGCTTCGGAAAGTGCATCGCGTATTCATGGCCGTAGATCTCCATGCCCTTGGCGATGCAATAATCCTGGTCGGTGTAGTCGGTGTAGCGGCGCGGATCGCAGGACCACATGTCCCACTCGGTCTGGCCCTCGGTGATCCATTCGGCGAGCACCTTGCCGGCGCCACCCGCCTGGCAGATACCGAAAGTGAAGACGCAGGCCTCGAAGGCATTGGGCACGCCGGGCATCGGCCCGATCAGCGGGTTGCCGTCGGGTGCATAGGGGATCGGGCCGTTGATGATCCGCGACAGCCCGGCCGTTCCGAGGATCGGCACGCGCTCGACGGCGTCGTTCAGGTACCATTCCAGCCGGTCGAGATCGTCCGGGAAGAGCTGGAACGAAAAGTCTTCCGGCATCGGGTCGTCGGGCGTTACCCAGTGGGCGCGACAGTTGCGCTCGTAGGGGCCGAGGTTCATGCCGTTCTTTTCCTGGCGCAGATAGTAGGAGCTGTCGACGTCGCGCAGGAGCGGCAGCTTGTGGCCGGCCTCCTTCGACCAGGCGGCGAGTTCCGGGATTTCGTCGAACAGGATATACTGATGGCTCATCACCATCATCGGCACGTCGCGGCCAAACATCTTGCCGACCTCGCGGGCGTAGTAGCCGGCGGCGTTGACGACGTATTCGCAGCGGATCTCGCCCTGCGGCGTCGAGATGACCCATTCGTCGTTTTCGCGGCGCGCGCCCGTCACCGGACAGAAGCGGATGATCTTGGCGCCCATGTCGCGCGCACCCTTGGCGAGCGCCTGGGTCAGCTGCGCCGGGTCGATGTCGCCGTCATAGGGATCGTAGAGCGCGCCGGTCAGCTCGCGGGTTTCGAGGAAGGGATAGCGGGCGCGCATCTCGTCGGGCGACAGGATATCGAGATCCATGCCCTGGTAGCGCCCCATGCCGACGACGCGTTTGAACTCCTGCAGCCGCTCCTTGGAGTGGCCGAGCCGGATCGAGCCGGTGACGTGATAGTTCATCGGATAGTCGACGAGCGCCCCGAGGTCACGATAGAGCGACGCCGAATAGCGCTGCATGTTCATGATCGACCAGGAGGACGAGAAAGTCGGCACGTTGCCGGCGGCATGCCAGGTGGAGCCCGCCGTCAGCTCGTTCTTTTCCAGAAGCACGCAGTCGGTCCAGCCGGCCTTGGCAAGGTGGTAAAGCGAGGAAGCCCCAATCGCTCCCCCACCGATGATCACGACGCGTGCGTGCGACGGCAAATTCGACATTAACTGTTCCCTCGTTTTGGCGAATTCTTGCCGGTGAAGCCGGGCGCCATCAAGCAACGGAAACAGGCTTTATTGATCGATGTTTTCGATTAGATTGGAGCGATTGCAGCGGGAGAGAACGGCATGCAGGTGGAGCTGATCGAAACCTTCCTGGACCTGATGGAGAGCCGCTCCTTCAACCGCACCGCCGAGCGCCTGAACCTTACCCAGTCGACCGTCTCACATCGGGTGAAGGCACTGGAAGCGCAGTTCAACCGCAAGCTCTTTACCCGCAACAAGGGCGGCACCGTGCCGACGGCCGCCGGCCTGCGCTTTCTAGATTACGCAAAAGCCCTGCAAAACCAATGGCATGAGGCCACACGCGCGGTCACCAACGCCGGCGCGCTGGAGCGCTCCATGCGGCTTGGTGTCCAGCATGATCTGGCGGAAGCCTTTGCCGGGGAATGGATGGCGACGATCCGCCGGGAGCTGCCCGGCATCGAGATCTATATGGAGGCGGACTACTCCAACCAGATGAACCGCGATCTCGGCGCTGGCGAGCTGGATCTGGCGATCCTCTACACGCCCCACTACCTGCCCGATCTCTATTACGAAAGGATCGGCGATCTGCATTACGTGATGGTGAGCACGGAGGCGCAGATGCTCGCCGAGATCCGCTCCGAGAGCTACATCCGCTCAAGCTATTCGCCAGGCTTCGATCGCGCCCACCGGCTGGCGCTGCCGCATCTCTCCGCAGCGCTGCTTGCCGCCGGCCAGAACATGGCGATCACCCGGCTGCTTCGCACACTCGGCGGATCGGCCTACGTGACGGCAGCAACGGCCGAGCGGCTGGCGGACGATGGATTTACTGCGCGCGTTCAGGACGCGCCCGTCATCCCGCAAACGGTCTATGCCGCCACCAGCCTGCGCACCCGCCACGCCCACCAGCACCGCAAGATCATCGCCGCCATGGCCGATCTGCTTGCAACGCTGCCGGTGCCGAATTCGGAAACGGGTTAAGCCATGCGGCGTTGAATCAGCCGCTGCAGAAACATCAGGATCGAAACGATCGCGAGATAGTAGACCAGCGCTGCCGAATACCACTCGACGAAGCGGAAGCTGGAGGCGATCGCGTCGTTGACGACCGCCATGATCTCGCGCATCGAGATTACATAGGCAAGCGAGGTCAGCTTGATCAGGTTGATGAATTCGTTGACCAGCACCGGCATGACGATCCTGAGCGCCTGCGGCAGAACCACCAGAAAGAAGGTCTGCCAGCGATTGAGCCCGAGCGCGCGGGCGGCATCCGTCTGCCCCTGGCCGATCGCCGCAAGCGCCCCGCGCATCGCCTCCGCCATATAGGCGGCCGTGACCAGCGTAAACGCGATGAAGGCAGCGACGAAGGGCGTGTACCAGGGCGCCCGCGTGAGCCCCGGAAAGAGCTGCGGTGCGCCGTTCCAGACGATCAGGAGCACGAGTATCAGCGGCGCCGAGCGAAACAGCCAGACATAGACCTGCGCCGCTGTGCGCCTGACCGCCGCCATCGAATTGAGCGCGACGGCCAGCGGCAGGCAGAGCAGGAACGACGCCGCCTGCACCAGGATCGACAGCAGGATGGCGATGCCCGCCCCCTGCAACATGACGGGCATGGTCAGGGCATCGAAAAACAGTTTCGTATCGAAGTTCATGCCCCGCCTCCTTTCGCTCAGGAGTCGTAGTCGACGTCGAAGAGCGCCGGATCGAGCCCGTATTTCCTGGCGAGATCGCCGAAGAAGCCCTTCTCCTTGAGCGCCTTCAGCCCTGCCTTCACCGCGGCTGCATCGCCACCGTCACGGCGGCTGTAGATGCCGTATTTGAAGTCCGAGGCCCAGATATAGGGGAGCGTGAGCGCGCCGTCGGAGCGCGACGCGCGATAGGCGCCCTCCGCCTCTTCCGTTACGGTCGCATCGACGCGGCCGACGAGCACCTGCTGGTAGGCGGCCTGCTGGGTCGGGTATTCCTGCACATCGACCGGCGGCAGGCCCTTGGCCGCGAGCGCCTCGTTTAAGGGCCCGATCCGCTCTTCCTTGTAGTAGGCGCCGGCTTCGAGCGCGATGACCTTGCCGCTGAGATCCTCCGGCGCCTTGATCGTATCGCTGCCCGCTTTGGTGACCATGGCGGTCGCCGATTTCATGTAGGGCACGCCGTCATAGGTCTCGCGCCGCTTGGCGTTGATGTAGATGCCGCTGACGATGACGTCGCAGCGCCCTGCCCCGAGCGTCGGCAAGAGGCCGGCGAATTCGGTGACGGTGTAGTTCACCTTCGCATTCCATTGCGCGGCCAACGCTTCGGCGATCTCGATGTCGATGCCGGTCGGCTTCGCATCGGCCGGATGTTCCTTGAAGGAGAGCGGCGGAAAGGCCGCGGTGGTGCACACGCCAACCTCTCCATCGGCGGCGAAAGCCGGCGGCTCGGCCTGTGCGGCGCCGGCCGAAAGCACGGCGGTCGTCAGAAGGGTTGCGCAGGATGCCAGTCTGATCATCTTCATTCCCCTCATTGTGCTGGTGAAACGCGGCCGACGATGTCGCCATAGGTCTGGCTGTCGAAGGCGGGAAGGATGAGCGGATCCACAAAGCCGTCGCGCCGCGCCGTCAGCGCGTATTGCATCATCGACGCATTGTCCGGCATCTCGAAAACCTGGACGAAGTCATAGGTCCCGAGCGTGGCATAGAAGGCGACCGAGCGGCCGCCGAGCGCTGCGACCCGATCCTCGCTCACCTTGCGCCGGCTGCCACTATCGGCAAGCTCGGCCAGTCCCTTCGAGGTCAGTCGCATCAGCGAGATGTATCTTTGCATGGGGCATCATTCCGTTGAACGGTTGGCAAAAGGCTTTGGAAATGTGAGGACCGCGCCTGGAGCAATTCCAGGAGAAGCCTGAAGCGGCTTTTCGTCCGGAATTGCGCGGTGCCAGAGCGCTAGCGGGCGGCCTTGGCCAGTCCGGCAATTACGGCATCACTGGTCGAGACCGTGCCGAAGATGCCGTTCTCGATCGAGATCATGTTGATCGCCGCCTCATGCGCCCACTGCTCGCCGCTGGCGCAGCAGTCCGAAATCGTCAGGCACTGGAAATTGCGGTCGCAGGCTTCGCGCAGCGTCGTATGCACGCAAACGTCAGTGGTGCAGCCGGTAAAGAGCATGTGGGTGATGCCCTGGGATCTCAAGACATGCTCGAGATCCGTATAGGTGAAGGAGCTGTTGCAGGTCTTGTCGATGATGACGTCGGTCTCGGCGACATCGAGTTCCGGGAGCAACTGGAAGCCGGGGCTGGAACGCAAAAGCACCTGCGTGTTCTCAAGTCCCGAGCGCTTGCGCCGCCATTTCTCGTAAGGCGTCATGTCGGCGAGATCGGCGCGGTAGCCCTGGCGCGTGTGGATGATCAGGCAGCCGGCTTGCCGTGCCGCCGCAATCACCCGGTTGACCGCGGGCACGATCGCGGCCAGCGGCGCCGGATCGTAGCCCATCGAGGCGAAGTAACCGTTGGGCGAGCAGAAGTCGATCTGCAAATCGATCACCATCAGCGCCGTCTGCGCCGGAACCAGCTTTCCATCATAAGGAAAATCAAACGGTTGTGCCTCGATCATCGTAGTCCTCCCTCTCTCCGGTCCGATTCATAGGAGCAAAAATCGATTGGGAATAGCGATTTTTTATGCTTGATATTGTGCAGTCTGGCTAAACGATTTCACGCCGTGAGGGGCGCGATCAGAGCGGGAGGGCTCACGTGAAGGCGTTGCATTTCCTGCCCTATATCCGGGCGTTCGAGGCGGTCGCGCGCATCGGTTCCGTGCGCCAGGCGGCGGATGAGCTGGGCTTGAGTCCCGGCGCCGTGTCGCTGCAGCTGCGCCGGCTCTCGGAGACGACCGGCCTGACGCTGCTTGAAAAATCCGGCCGCAACATCAGGCTTACGGCCGCCGGCCGCGAGTTCGCGCAGACGGTTTCCCACGCGATCGGCAACCTTGCCGCCGCCGTCGAGGACGGCACCGACCGACGGCTCGAAAGCCACCAGCGCAAGCTGACGGTCGGCCTGCCCCCGGCGCTCGCGATTGCCTGGATGGCCGGCCTCCTCGTACAGTTCGCGGGTGCGCGCGGCGTCACCGATCTTTCGATGCGCAATTGCATCCGCGCCAGCGACGTCGTCTGGGACGATGTCGATCTCGCCGTCGTCTACGACAATCCGCCCTTCGACGGCCTGTGGTGGCAGGCAGTCAGCGACGTGAAGCTCAGGACGGTCTGCTCGCCGCTGCTCTTTCCGCGGCTCGAAGGCCCGCTGCGCGAGCGGAAGCTGCGCGACGTCACGCTGCTGCATGAGGATGACGGCCGGGAATGGACGCGCTGGTCGGCCGCCTCGCGCATCTCGCTCGAAGGCAGCCGGAGCGTGCGGGTGCAATCGGTCGCGATCGCCGTCGCCTCGGCGCTACAGGGCCAGGGCATCGCGCTCGTCTCCGACGTGCTGACACGCTCCTATCTCTACGAAGGACGCCTGATCCAGCCCTTCCCGACGGCGATACCGGCCTCGGCCGGCTACTATCTGCTCTGCCCGACGGAAAAGGCGGAGGAGCCGCTGATCCAGGCCTTCGCCAACCAGATCGCCGCGCACCTGCGTGGCGAGCGGTCCGGCGACAAGCAGGCTCAGTAGCGACCCTTGAGCAGCGCCTTCAGCCGCTCGGCGTCCGCCTCGCTGACATCAGCCGGTGCCATCACCTGCATCCACGCGTCGATATAGTGCTCCGGCGCATAGACATGGCCGTAGCCGATCGGCGAGGTCGTCGCGAGCGCCATGTCGGCGAGCAGTTGGAACATGGTGACGACGGGGAACCATCTGAGCGCAGGAGAGACGTCGGCACCGCGCGGCGCCTTCATCCAGTCGGGCTCGCGGTAGAAGGAGTATGGATCGAAGAAGGTGATCGGGTCACTGGCATATTGCAGATAGACGATGCGGACATTGCCCCAGGTCGCGCCCGGGATGTTCAGCGCATTCTCCTGATTGGTGAAACGGATCACCGAGCCGTCGCGATAAAGTGGCCGCCATTCCGGCGAGCCCGGATTGCGGTTTCGGGTGATCTGCAGCCAGGTCTTGGTCGGGAATGGCGAGCCGACCCAGAGCGCGCCCTGGAACGGATCGCTGATGATATCGAAGGGATCGACCGAGCCTTGCGAGTTCATCGAGCCGAGGCTGAGGCCATAGAGATAGAGCTTCG
Organism: Ensifer sp. ENS07; assembly: GCF_014852185.1. Classification (NCBI taxonomy): domain Bacteria; kingdom Pseudomonadati; phylum Pseudomonadota; class Alphaproteobacteria; order Hyphomicrobiales; family Rhizobiaceae; genus Ensifer; species Ensifer sp. ENS07. Next base: position 919,224 of record NZ_JACVBE010000002.1, read on the forward strand.
GCCTTCTGTCCTTCGGCAACGTCGTCCAGTAGCCATAGACCGCATCGAAGAGCGCATCGGCAGTCTCCGCGCCATATTCCGGCTCGACCAGCAGCGACAGCCAGCTCGTGAGATAGGAATACTGCACCGCGACGCTGGCGACGTCGCCCTTCAACAGATATTCGAGCGAATCGAGGCCCGGCGGATCGATCCAGCCGGTGCCGGTCGGCACCACGATCAGAAGGTTCGATCGCTCGAAACCACCGACGCGCTTCAATTCCTCCAGCGCGAGCTTCGCCCGCTCCTTGGCGGTCTCGGCCGAGTTGAGACCGGCGTAGACGCGCAATGGCTCTTTTGCCTCTCCGCCGAAGAAGCCGGCGATGTCCTTCGCCGCCGGACCGGAAGCGATGAACTGGCGGCCCTGGCGGCCGAGTTCGTCCCACGTCATCAGCGACGCGTTGCTGCCGGTCTTCAACGGATCGGTCGGCGGCGCGACATCCGGATCGATCAGCGCGTCCAACCGCTGGAACGAGCTGTCGGCCGCATGCAGCGCGAAGCGGAAGATGACGCCGTCAACGGCGGACCAGAACAGCGCGACGGCGGCAACGACGGCTGCGACCTTTGCCAGCGGCCGGGTCAACACATGCTCGAAGCGGCGGGTCAGAAACCGGAAGGTCAAGCGGAATAGGCGCGCGATGAGCACGATGGCGACAAACACGAGGGCCGCGATCAGCCCGAGCTTGAACGGCTCAGCACTTTCGACCGGGTCGAGCCCCATGATCTGCCGCACCGTGTTCTGCCAGTAGGCGGTGCGCCAGAGGAAGGCGAGCGCAACCGCGGTGCAGCCGAGCGCCGCTAGCACCTTCACCGTAAGGCCTGTGCGGCCGCGGATCTCCGGCAGGTCGAGCAAGGACCACAGCCAGCGCAACAGTACGCCGATCGCATAGCCGGCGGAAAGCGACAGGCCCGAAATCACCGCCTGCACCACATAGGGCCGCGGGATGAGGCTCGGCGTCAGCGACATGGCAAAGAAGAAGACGCCGACGATGAGCCCCGTGGTCGAGAACGATGCCAGCAGCGTCGAGAGAAAACGCGGCATCGGCAACCTCGACAGCGGCGTCTGTTGAAGATGGTCCATGGCGTCGGGTCCCCACTGATGCTGGCACGGTCACCGGAACAACTGCGGGCTGTTCCGGCGCCGGCAATGTCGCTTCCCCGGCGTGTCCAGTCAATCGCCACAACCGCACGACACCCTGACGCGAACCGGTCGACGGGCACTTCGGCCCCTAAACCCGGGTGACCTCGACCGGCGTCTTCATGATGATTTCACGGTGCGGGAACGGGATCGAAATGCCCGCCGCCTTGAACGCATCCCAGAGCGCCATCAGCACCTGGCCGCGGATGTTGGTGAGCCCGTTGCTCGGATCGGAAATCCAGAACCTCAGCTTGAAATCGAGCGACGAGGCGCCGAAACCCGTCATCCAGCACACCGGCTGGGCGTAGCTGCTCGCCACCCGCGGCAGCGATGCGGCGGTCTCGATGGCGATGCGCGCCACCTCGTGCGGGTCGCTGTCATAGGAGGTGCCGAAATCGACCTCGATGCGGACGAAGTCGCTGGAGAACGACCAGTTCACCACCTGCTGCGAAATGAAGTCCTCATTTGGAATGAGGTATTCCTTGCCGTCCCGGGTGATGACGGAGACGAAGCGGGAGCGCAGGTCGCGCACGGACCCGAAGGTATCGCCGAGCGTGATCGTGTCGCCCGGCTTGATGGATTTGTCGAGCAGGATGATGATACCGGAGATGAAGTTGGAAACCACCTTCTGCAGACCGAAACCGATGCCGACACCGACCGCCCCGGAGAAAACCGTCAGCGCCGTCAGGTCGATGCCGGTGGCCGATAGCGCGATTGCGCCGGCAAAGCCAATCAGTGCAATCTTGACCAGCTTGCTGATCAGAACCTTGAAGGAGGGTGTCAGGTCCGCTGACCGCTGGATCCAGTGCGACGAGACATTGCCGATCAAAACGGCAAGCCAGATCAGCGCGGCGGAGAGCACGATGGCTTTCAGGACGAGCAGCAGCGACAGGCGAACCGCACCGAGATTGATGGCAACGCCATCAAGTGTCGTCAGGATCACCCGGTCGAGCCCGACCGCATAGAGCGCAAAATAGATCCAGCCGACGACGGCGGTGACGCGCGCCAGCATCTGGTTGCGGATGATGCGTGTGAGCACCGAGATGACGAACCACGCCGCCGTCAGCGTCAGCGCGGTCGCCACCAGCCAGCGATAGGACGGCCAGCCAAAGCGCAGGATCATGCCGTCGGCAATCCAGAGCCAGACGATCAGAAACAGCCACCGCAGCCGCCGCATGAAGGCGATGATGACCCGCAAGAGATCCGGGTTGCCCTTGATCAGACGGGCTCGGGCTTCGACCCGCGGCTCTATCCGCTTCGCCAGTGCGCCGCAGACCAGGTAGCCGGCGACGATGATGGCGAGCTGATAATAGGTCCACTCGTTCAAAAAGACCGTCTGTAGCCAGGAAGCGGCGGCATCGAGCGCTGTTGCGAAATCCATCGTCTCTCTCCGAGAGAGCAAGGCGCCCGCCGAGCGTGTGGGACGCCCTCCTAACTCGAATCTAGGGCATCCCTGATGGTTTCAAAGCCGGATGGACGATTATCGAACCGCTTCAGAGGCTTATGGAGGGGTTGGCACTAGACGCGCCGCTCCTTGATCGTGTTCATCACGAAACTCGTCTCGATCGAGGCGACGCATTTGAGCCTTGCGATCTTCTCCTTGATGAAACGCTCGTACTGATCGAGGCCGGCGCTCATCACCTTCAGCACGTAGTCGCGCGAGCCGGTCACCAGATGGCATTCGAGCACCTCGTCCCAGCCGCGCACCGCCTCTTCGAACATGACGATCTCGTCTTCGTGCTGGCGGCTGAGCGTGACGGTCGCAATCGCCGTCATCGTCCAGCCGTCGACTGCGGGATCGACCAAAGCCGTATAGCCGCGGATGACCCCGGTCTCCTCCAGCCGCCGTAGCCGACGCAGACAGGGCGACGCCGAGAGCCCCACCCGCTCGGCGAGCTCGTTGTTGGTCAGGCGGGCATCCGCCACCAGTTCCTTCAAAATCCTGCGATCCGTCTCGTCGGCAATTTTCTGCGCCATATCTTCTCAACTCAGCCAAATCTTTGCGCAACTCAAGGCGATCCCGCCGGAAATAGCAAGGATCGGTCCAAGCATCTGATATAATTTGCCTGTCAGTCGAGTCCGCTTCGCTTGAGGAGACAAGCCATGACCGTACCGCATCCCTCCAAAACCCACATCGGAAACCACAAGCTGCATCCTGAAACGCAGATGCTGAACTATGGCTACGATCCGGAACTGTCGGAGGGCGCGGTCAAACCTCCGGTCTTTCTGACCTCCACCTTCGTCTTCCGCTCCGCCGAAGAGGGCCGCGACTTCTTCGACTTTGTCTCCGGCCGGAAGGAACCGCCGGCGGGTGTCGGCGCCGGCCTCGTCTATTCGCGCTTCAACCACCCGAACAGCGAGATCGTCGAAGACCGTCTCGCCGTCTACGAGCGCACCGAAAGCTGCGCACTGTTCTCGTCGGGCATGTCGGCGATCGCCACGACGCTGCTCGCCTTCGTCAAGCCGGGCGACGCGGTGCTGCACAGCCAGCCGCTCTATGGCGGCACCGAGACGCTGCTTGCCCGCACCTTCCTCAATCTCGGCGTTTCCGCCGTCGGTTTTGCCGATGGCGTGAACGAGGCGGCCGTCAGCGCCGCCGCAGAAGAGGCGATGGCCAAGGGCCGGGTCTCGGTGATCCTGATCGAGACGCCGGCGAACCCGACCAATAGCCTCGTCGACGTCGCCATGATCCGCCGCGTTGCCGATGCGATCGGCAGGAAGCAGGGCCATACCCCGATCGTCGCCTGCGACAACACGCTGCTTGGGCCCGTCTTCCAGCGGCCGATCGAGCACGGCGCCGACATCTCGCTCTATTCGCTGACCAAGTATGTCGGTGGTCACTCCGACCTGATCGCCGGCGCCGCGCTCGGCTCCAAGGCGGTGATGAAGCAGGTAAAGGCGCTACGCGGTGCGATCGGCACGCAGCTCGATCCGCATTCCTGCTGGATGCTCGGCCGTTCGCTCGAAACGCTGGCGGTGCGCATGCAGAAGGCCGACGACAATGCCCGCATCGTCGCCGAATTCCTGCACGACCACCCGAAGGTCGAGCGTATCCACTACCTGCCCTTCCACGGCGAGGACACGCCGGTCGGCCGCACTTTCAAGACGCAGTGCACCGGCGCTGGCTCGACCTTCTCCTTCGATATCGCTGGCGGCCAGGAGGCGGCCTTCCGCTTCCTCAATGCGCTGCAGATCTTCAAGCTCGCCGTCAGCCTCGGCGGCACGGAATCGCTCGCCAGCCACCCGGCGGCGATGACCCATTCCGGCGTGCCGATCGAGGTGCGCCACCGCATCGGCGTGCTGGAATCGACCATCCGCCTGTCGATCGGTATCGAGCATCCCGACGACCTCGTGGCCGATCTTTCAAACGCGCTGTCGCTCGCCTGATGCAAGAGGCCGCCGGTCCAGCCGGTGGCATCCTTCGCGAGTTCGCAAGGACGCAATTCCGGACGGAAAACCGCTGCGCACTTTTCCTGGAACTGCTTAGCTTGAAGTGGCGCATTCCGGACGGAAAACCGCTGCGCACTTTTCCTGGAACTGCTCAGTGCGCCAGGATGTTGACGATATTGCCGAACGGGTCGCGCATGTAGAAACGGCGCACGCCCCAGGGCTCGTTGGTGATGTCGTAGACGATCTCGACACCGGCGGCCTTGGCTCGCTGATAGGCCCGGTCGACATCGTCCACCTCGATCGAAAGCACCGGCACCGGCGTATCGTTGCCGCCCTCGCTGGCGATGCTCACCTGTGGCATCGCGGCCTTGCCCTCGGCGGCAAAGGTCAGGATCCAGCCGTGATCCATCACCACGTCGAGTTCAAGCAGGTCGCCGTAGAAGGCGCGCGCCACCTGCGGGTCCGGGGCGTAGAGGTTTGAGACGATACGCTTGACTGTCATGGAATTCTGCTCCCTTCGACGCGCCGCAACGCGGCAGCATCGACGCTTACTGGTTGTTCGGCTGATAACGATACAGCCCATACTGCCCGCCAACGGCAGCCGATTGAAAGCGGAAATCGCCTCGCTTCAGAATGAAGCCGCCGCATGTTCCGATGGCGCCTTCGGGTTTGCTCCGGAAAGCGCCACCCGCACAAGCGTCGCCGCAGCCTTGCCCGCCACCTCCATATAGCTTGGATCCCGGTGCAGCAGCACGACCGCGAAACTGCCGTCGAGCAGCAGCAGGATCTGCTTTGCCAGCATGGCCGGCTCGGCGACACCGGCTTCGGTAAAGGTCTCGGCAATCCAGGCCTCGAACTTCTTCTTGTGGGCGGCACCGATGCGGATCGCCGGATGACCGGGCATGTTGGCAAGCTCGGCGGACGTGCGCAGGAAGCCACAGCCCTTCCATTTCGGATGGCGCGCCGCCCGCACCAGGTTGACGAAGATCGCCTCGATCTTGTCGGCAATGTCCCCGTCGCCCGCGTCGAACCACTTGCGGAAGAGTTTCAGATTGGGCTGGTCGCGGCCTTCGAGATAGGCGGCGATCAGCTCGTCCTTGCTGTCGAAATGATAGTAGAGCGTGCGTTTGGTCACGCCCGCGGCTTCCGCCACCGCATCGACGCTGACGGCGCGGATGCCCTCGGCATAAAACAGCTTTTCCGCCGCTGCGACGATCAGCTCCCGGGTCGATTTCTCTGCTTTCGCCATCTCTCATCTATACCGACTAGTGAATATACATGGCATCTTCCCTCACCTAGCCTCTCCCCGTCAACACCTGCCGGAGAGCAACCATGTCGAACACCGTGCTGATGCAGATTTCCGAGGGCATCGCCCTCCTCACTCTCAACCGCCCAGAGAAACTCAACGCGCTGAACTACGAGCTGATCGACCGGCTCATGAGCCTTCTCGACCAGATCGAAGCGAACGACGGCGTCGGCGCCGTGATCATCACTGGCACCGGCGACCGCGCCTTTTCCGCCGGCGGCGATATCCATGAGTTCTCGGAAAGCGTGGCCAAGGGCGTAAACCCGGCCGTGCGCGATTTCGTCCGTCGCGGCCAGGGCCTGACGGCCCGGCTCGAAGCCTTTCCGAAGCCGGTCATCGCTGCCGTCAACGGGCTTGCTTATGGCGGCGGCTGCGAGATCACCGAAGCGGTGCATCTCGCTGTTGCCAGCGACCGGGCGCGTTTTGCCAAACCGGAAATCAAGCTCGGCATGCCGCCGACCTTCGGCGGCACCCAGCGCCTGCCGCGGCTCGCCGGCCGCAAGCGCGCGCTTGAACTGCTGCTGACAGGCGAGGATTTCTTGGCCGATCGCGCGCTGGAGCTGGGGCTCGTCAACCATGTCGTCGCTCATGAGGAACTGATGTCGGCCGCCCGTGACCTGGCAAAACGCATCATGGGCTACTCCCCGCTTGCAGTGCGCTCGATTATCACCGCCGTCACCCGCGGCCTCAACATGTCGATCGCCGAGGGGCTGTTGGTCGAAAGCGAACAGTTTGCCCAGATGGTGCCGACCGACGATCTTGCCGATGCGCTTGCCGCCTGGACGGGACGGCGCCTCCACGACGACCCACCGCGGCGTGGTCTCTTTTCGCGATACTTTTAAATTCAACCGAACGGTTGACAATTAGGTCGACCGAGAGGATATTCAACAATATGGTTGAATATCAGAACGCACATCTCGATGCCGTGTTTCACGCGCTTTCGGACCCGACGCGGCGCGCCATGCTCCAGGACCTTTCGCAGGGCGAAAGACTGGTGGGTGAGCTTGCGGCGCCGTTCTCGATCTCGCTGGCCGCGGCATCGAAGCACATCAAGGTGCTGGAAGGAGCAGGTCTGGTGCGCCGCGAAGTGAAAGGTCGCACGCATGTGTGCCGGCTCGATGCCGCGCCGATGCATGCAGGCATGGAATGGATGCGCCACTACGAAGCCTTCTGGCGCACCCGCATCGACGCACTCGAGGCGCTGCTTCTCGTCGAAGACGCCACAATCCAAACTGATCCGGAGGAAAAGCCATGACTTCGTCTGCCACAGCCTTTGCCGGCGCCGACTACGGCCGTGTCGTCGCACCGGACGCGGTGCGCATCGAGCGCCTGCTTCCCGGCCCGATCGAGCGGGTCTGGTCCTATCTGACGGAGGAAAGCAAGCGCCGGCTCTGGATGGCGTCCGGAACGATCGGATCGAAGGAAGGGGCCGAGGTCGAGCACGTCTTCCGCCATTCGGAACTGACGACGGAGGACGATCGGCCACCGCAGAAATACGCCGAGCACGCCGGCGAGGTGCGCAATTACGGCCACGTGCTCGCCTGGGAGCCGCCACGACTACTGGCCTATACCTGGAACGAAGAGACCGGCACCCCGTCGGAGGTCCGCTTCGAGCTCAGCCCCCGCGGCGACAAGGTGCTGCTCGTCGTCACCCATAAGCGCATCGCCGACCGCGCGGTCATGACCAGCTTCTCCGCCGGCTGGCACGTACACCTCGACATTTTGCGAGCTCTGCTCGAAGGCGAAAAGCCGGCAGCCTTCTGGAGCAAGTTTGCCGACCTTGAAGCGCAATACGACGCGCGTATTCCGAAGCCCTGACGGCGGGATGGGCTTGAAGGTCAGGACGCGTGCAGGCGCCGGCAAGGATCGACTTGCCGGCGCTTTTCGTCAGGTGCGGGCGAAACCGAGAACGAAAAACGCCAGCGCGCCGATCGAGGCCCATGTGCGCACGTGGTTCCACCAGACCCAATCGGTCAGATAGCGCTCATGCCAGAGATCGGTCGCCGCCTGACCGGGGGCTGCCGCGGCGAGCGCGTCATTCATCGGCACGTTGAAGACAATGGTCACCAGCAGTACGCCAACGACATAGGCAATGCCACCGGCGGCAAGCCACCACCTGCCCTCGCCGCCCGAGATGAAGGCGACGACGACGAGCGCCAGGGCGAGCAGCGCCGTGCCCATGAAGGCGCTGAGGAAGATCGGGTTCTGGATCACGACATTGATGGCGTTCATCGCGGCGATCCCCTGCTCCGGCGGCAGCCGCGACAGGGCCTGCATGATGCAGACCGAGAAGATGAAGAAAAGCCCGGCCATCAGGCCGGAACCGATCGCGGCGGCAAACGCCAGAGCGGGGATCAGCGGGATCATGCGGCAAGACTCCAAACACCAGTTGCTGCGGTTTCCCGGGCGTAATCGGCAAAGTCGCGCGGACGCCGCCCAAGCACGCGCTCGACATCGGACGTCATGCTGGAATTGCGCCCGTCGAGCACCGAGGTGAAGAGATAGCGGATGAGTTCGACATAGTCATCCGGCACGCCGTCCGCCTTGAGATGCGCTGCGAAGTCGGAAACCGGAATGGCCTGATAAGAGATCCGACGGTTGGCGGCCGCGGCGATCTCGGCGACGGCCTGGGCAAAGGTCATCAGGCGCGGGCCGGTCAAGGCATAGACCTTGCCGATATGCGCATCGTCCAGAAGGGCCTCAACCGCCACGTCGGCAATGTCGTCGCAACTGACGAAGGGCTCGGTGACCTCGTCCACCGGCAGGAAGACCGAACCACTCACCACGCCGTCGGCCAGGAAGCCTTCGTCGAAGTTCTCGAAGAACCAGCTGCCCCGGATGACCGTCCAGTCGGCGCCGGAGGCCTGCAGCGCACGCTCGGAGGCTTCCGCCTCGTCCTCGCCGCGGCCCGACAGGAGCACCAGCCGCTTGATGCCGGAGCGAACGGCAAGGCTCGAGAACCGGTCGATGACGTCGACGGCGCCCGGCACCGCCAGATCGGGCTGGTAGCAGACATAGATGCGATCGACATTTTCAAGGGCGGGCGTCCAGGTCGCCTCATCCGTCCAATCGAAGGAAGGCGACGCCGAACGGGCGCCGATGCGGACCGCTATGCCCCGCTCCCGAAGGCGATCGGCCACCCGCCGCCCCGTCTTGCCGGTACCGCCCAAAACCAGTGTGACTTTCCGAGACATCGTTTCCTCCTGAGGTTCCATCAACAAACATGAGCATCTCTCACATTTGCAAATGTGATAAATCCTCGTATTTTAGGAGTCAAGTCAAAATGTGAGCATTACTCATGATTCCAGATGCAAGTCCCGCCACGCTTCCCGCCGACGACGAGCGTGCGCTGCGCCGGACGCCGAGCCAGAAGCGCAGCCGCGAGCGCGTCGAGCAGATCCTTGCCTGCGCGACGGCGCTCATCCAGGAGAAGGGCAGCGACGCCATGCGCATGAGCGAAGTCGCTGAAAAGGCTGGGATTTCGATCGGATCGCTGTATCAGTACTTCCCCGACAAGGCGGCAATCGTGCGCACGCTGGCCGAGCGCTACAATGCGGTCTGCAACGAGTGCATCGCGGCCGAACTGGCCAAGGTCACGTCGATAGCCGAACTGCGCGACGCCTTCTCGCTGCTGTTCGACATCTACTACGACATGTTCCTCGCCGAGCCGGTCATGCGCGACATCTGGTCGGCGATGCAAGCCGACAAGGCGCTGCGCGAGATCGATCTTGCGCAAAGCCGCGCCGGCGGAAAGCTGCTTGCCGATGTCTGGGCCCGCCTTGTGCCGGAGACGCCGCGCGAAGAGATCGACAGCGCCGCCTTCCTGATCATGCATCTCGGCGACTGCACCATGCGACTTGCAGTCTCGGTCGACCGGGCCGAGGGTGACCAGATCGTCGAAGCCTACAAACGCATGACCGTCAAGGATTTTGTCGCGGATGGACCGCGCGGCGGCGCGCACTCAATTGACAACTCCATGACACAATCCTAATCATCTGGGATCGATTGGTTCCCGGGACGCGAACGTGTTTCGGGAGTAAACGGGAATGTGACGGATGGACCCAAGCTGGGCATTCAAATCACGGCCGACCCCGCGACTGTAGAGCGACGTCGATCCACCGTTCCGGAGCGATCCGGAAGAAGCCACTGGCAAGACCGCGAGAGGGCGGCCGAGCTGGGAAGGCGAGGCAGATCGAGGGCATCGAGCCCAACGCCGTGAGCCAGGAAACCTGCCACTCGATACGGGCATAGGGCCCAACCGGGAATTTCCCGATGCCATCACGGAGGTTGTCATGGCTACGTCTACCATTTCGAGCACCCCGCTCTCCCTCAGCGATCGTCTGACCGCTGGCGTCATCGCGCTCTTCATCGGCGCATTCCTCGTCTTTGGCGCCGGCCTTGCCAACTCGGCAGTGCTGCACGACACGGCGCACGACACCCGCCACTCCTACGGCTTCCCCTGCCACTGACCGATGCGCCGGAACGTGAACAACGTTCCGCATCGAACAATCTGCGGACCTGAACGCATCCGGCCCGAGCCGGATGGAGGCCTGCGTGCATCCCGGTTTTTCCGGCGCGCGAAGGCCATCCGCAGCATAGGGAAAATGGGAAGGCTCGAGGACCACGCCATAGGGCGTGGCTTTTGTCGTTATCGAGGGATTTCAAGATGATTGTCAGAACGCTTCTGGCCGCGATCGTGGCTGGATTGATTGCCGGTGTCTTCATGACCGGCGCCCAGGAACTGCGCGTCACACCGCTGATCCTGCATGCAGAAGAATTCGAAGGCGAGGCACCGGCCGCTACCGAACAGCCCGCCGCCCAGCCGGGTGCGGCACAGCCGGCCGCAGAAAACCACGACCAGCATTCGTCGCTCAAAGCCGTGTCGCCGTTCGGCGCTTTCCTCGACGCTTTGTCGCCGATCACCCCGGCCTATGCCCATGAGGGCGAGCATGAGGAAGGCGGCATCATGTTCGGCATGAGCCGCTTCTCCGGCACGCTGATGGCGAACCTCGTCACAGGTTCCGGCTTCGGCCTGCTGCTCGCCGGCGTCAGCCTGGTGATCGGCTACCCGATCACGCTCAGGAACGGCGCGCTGTGGGGCGCCTGCGGCTGGCTTGCCGTGCACATGCTGCCGGCGATCGGTCTGCCGCCGGAACTGCCGGGATTTCCGGCAGCCGAACTCGGCGACCGCCAGACCTGGTGGCTGGTGACCGTGGCGCTCTCCGCCGTCGGCCTCTATCTCGTCGTCCTGCGCGAGGAGATCGTCTCCAAGGTCGCAGGCCTGGTGCTGATCGCAGCACCCCATGTCTACGGTGCGCCGCAGCCGCTCGATATCACCAGCAACGTTCCGGCCGTGCTCGGCGCCGAGTTTGCGGTTGCCGCACTCGCCACCACGCTTGCCTTCTGGATCGTGCTCGGCGTCGTCTCCGGCTTCATCAACGAGCGCTTCGTCAAGGCACAGTGATCACTGATCACAGATCGTCAGCAAAGCGACGGCGGGGTTCAGGTCCCGCCGTTTTGCATGAGATGCGCCGCCAGCCGCGCGCGGCGATCTTCCGGCTCCAGCAGCACGCAAGTGTCGCAGAAACTGCCCCCTTCCGTCTTGAAGTAGAGACAGCAGCCGCAACGGATCCGATACTGGCGCGACAGCTCAGCGCCGCTTGCCGGATCGAGAGCCGCGATCTGCTCGTAGCAGAGCTCCTCTGAGTAGAGCCGCGAACCCGGTCGTTTGACGATCGCCAGCGCCTCGGCCATGCCGCGCGCCTCGTCGCCGATCGCGCGGCCGATTTCCAGGAACGCGCCGGCCAGGGCATCGGCCGCGAGCCGCCATTGCGCCCCGCTCGACAGCCCTGCTCGCGCTTTCAGAACCGCAACGACGGGTGCCAGATGGGCGATGAAGCCCTGTTCGAATGCGCTGACGCCTTCGCCACCCTGGCGCTCCGTGGCCGGCGGATGCAGGCGAAAATGATAGCGCTTGCCCGCGATTTCGACGCCACGGTGAAGCCGCGTCCAATCCTCGAAACGAATGCCGGCCACCTCCGCCTGCAACCCGGCGCCGAGATGGAACGCGCCAAGGACCACGCTCAGCTGGCGGCTATAGAAGGCGATCAGATGCGCCGCCCGGATCCGGTCGGTCATGCCGACCCCAAAGAAATCCTGATAGGCGAGCCCCGCCTCGAGGCCAGCGCTGCCCGCAGCCCAGAAGTCGCCCGGCGCGCTGAAATCACTGGCCGCCGGCCCGAGCGAGACGGCAGCCTCGGGAAACTGGGTACGCAGATGGTCGGCGACGGCCAGCGCCTGCGGCGCAAACGCCGCGGTCTCCGCTGTCGGCCGGTGGTCGTTCAAGCGCATGCCGTCTCCGTCGTCCATTCTCATCCTCTGGCGCAGGATGCGGGCGGATTACCACACGCGCCTTCCCCCTCCTGCAGCCAGCCACCGTCGAAGCCCGCCCGTTCAAGGCCGAGGCGGATCGCCGGCATGCTGCGCATCAGTGCCCAGCTAAGGCCGCTTTGCCAGTTCTCGATCATCATGACAACGAGGCCCTGGTCAAGACCGACGACCCGCGCATCGATCCAGCCCTCCGGGCCTGCGCCGGCGGCCAGGCTCGGGTTGAAGCCGCCGGGAAAGCGCCCTTCGCTCAGAAGTCCCGGATAACTGTCTGCCATATGCACGAGGGAGGCCTGCGCCGCATCCGGCTCGAACGGCAGGCAGGCAAGCGGCGCCCAGGGCACCAGCGTGCCGTCATCAAGGCCGTAGGGTGCGCCGCGGTTCACATAGCCGAAAAGCCGCTGCTGGCGCCCATCCGCAAGCCGCAGCCGGCCGCGGGGCGCATGGCAGGCGCTCAGGCCCCACAGGTCCTCGCCATATCCGGCAAAACCGCCGGGATTGGAGCGCGCATGGTCCCGCTGCAAGGCAATGGCGCGTCGGGTATTCTCGAAATAATCCGTCCCCCGCTCCCGCATCGGCCGGTCGGAAAGCCCGCGTAGATCGAGCCAGGCCTGCGGAAAGAGATGGATGAAGAGTGGGGCCGCATGCAGATGCGGCCGGCCGTCGACCGGGATCCAGTCATGGCCCTCGGCAAAGGCCGCATAGTGCTCCGGTTCGATCGAATGGTCGGGCGCGCCGAGTGCCAGCACATAGAGCAGCAGCGCTTCGCTGTAACCCCGCCAGCGATGCTTCAAGAACCGCCCCGGCGGCCGCCAGCCCATCGTCAGCGTGTCGCCCCGATTGAGCGCCCAGCGCCAGTCCACCCGCGCATAGAGCCGATCGGCAAGAGCGCGGATCTCGCATTCGTCCGCATCCCTACCGGAAAAATATGCAGAGGCGGTCAGGCAGCCGGCGATCAGCAGCGCCGTATCGACGGTCGAAAGCTCGCTCTGCCAGGTGCGCTCGCCGGTCCGCATGTCGAGGAAGTGATGGTAGAAGCCGCGATAGCCGGTCGCCTGCCGGTGGCGGGACTGCGGGCTTTGGACAAGGAAGCGCAGCGTCGTCGCCACCCGCCGCGCGGCATCGCTGCGCGAGAGCCAGCCGCGCTCGACGCCGATGGGATAGCAGGAAAGGCCGAAGCCGGTCGCAGCGATGCTCGCCGGCGCGCCCGGCAACGCGGTGTCGGCGATCAGTCCGGTGACCGGATCCGAATGTTCGAGGAAATACCCGAACGCCGCCTGCTGCAATCGATCAATCTGAAATCGCTCAGTATTTTCCGTACGCTGCGGCATTTCGCCTTTCCTGTCCGACATCCGGCCTCATGCAGGAACCGGCAAAATCACTCTTTAGTGAAGGCCAACTACACCCAAACGGTCGCCGAAATCCAATCTTGTGTTACAGTCTTCTAATCTGACCGCGCGCAATGACTGGTTGAAGCGATGTTGAGCGTGTTGGCGTTACTCCTTTCATTGAGTGGTGGCCCGAGCCCATCGACCGCCGAGGCGACGAATGTCGACGTCGAACTGATCCTGGCGGTCGACATGTCCGGCTCGATGGATCTCGACGAGGCCCGCATCCAGCGGGCCGGCTATGTCGAGGCACTCCGGCATCGCGACTTCCTTGATGCGGTCGAAAGCGGCCAGCTGGGCAAGATCGCCATCGGCTATTTCGAATGGGCCGGAACGGTGAACGAGTCCTCCGTTGTCGCCTGGAAGGTCATCGACAATGCCGCCGACGCCGACGCCTTCGCCAAGCTGATCGAAGCGCGGCCGGTCGGCACACGCCGCGGCACCTCCATCTCCAACGCCATCACCTATGGCACGGCGCTGATCGATTCCAACGCGTTCAGCGGCGTGCGAAGGGTCATCGACATCTCCGGCGACGGGCCGAACAACATCGGCCCGCCGGTGCTTCCAGCCCGCGAGATCGCGATCACGCGCGGCATCACCATCAACGGGCTTGCCATCCTCATCCGCCCGTCGGTTTCGACCGGCCCGCTTGACCAATACTATGCCGAATGTGTCATCGGCGGCCCCGGCTCCTTCGTGCTGCCGGTGCACGAGCCCGAAGATTTCTCCATCGCGATCCGCCAGAAACTGGTGCTCGAAGTCAGCGGCCTGCCACCGCCGCCGACCATACGCTATGTCGATGCCTTCCCGGCGCCCGATTGCCTGATCGGCGAGAAATTGCGGCCGGGCTTCCTCGACCGGGTCTATCCGGAGCTCGACAAGTAGCCTCGCTAGACCGGACGATGCCCCCGCAACCTTTGCGCGTCAGATTGTCGTTTCCCTTCGCTTCGTCCGACGATAAGATGGCGCGTTGCTTCGCGGATCGATTCATGTCCTTGACCACCACGCCCCATCAGGCCGACCTGGCCACAGACCCGACCACCGACACCGGCAGTCAGCACATCCGCGATACATTGCGCGATGCGATCGTCGAGCGGCGGCTTGCGCCTGGCACGAAGCTTTCGGAAAGCGACGTCGGCGAACTGTTCAACGTCAGCCGAACGCTGGTGCGCGCCGCCCTGCAGGCGCTGTCCTATGAGGGCCTCGTCAACGTCGAGAAGAACCGCGGCGCCTTCGTTGCGCACCCTTCGATCGACGAGGCGCGCCAGATCTTTGCGACCCGCCGGCTGATCGAACCCGGCGTCGTGCGCGCCGCCGCCGCCCAGATCGGCAAGGCGGAGCTTTCCGAACTCAGGCGCATGCTGGCAGCCGAGCGCCAACTGACTGAACAGCGCGGTCAATCGGCCCGTCGTGCGGAAATCAAGGCATCGGGCGATTTCCACCTGGCGCTTGCCGACCTCTCGGGCAACACCATTCTGCGCCGCTTCATGGACGAGCTCGTCGCCCGCTCCTCGCTGGTCATCGCGCTTTACGGACAATCGACCGTTTCGAGCTGCGGCCACAGCGAACACGACGAGATCGTCAACGCGATCGAGCGTGGCGACATCGACGCGGCCGCGCGGCTGATGGTCCACCACATCGACCATATCGAAGCCGACCTCGACCTGCGCGTTCTGAAGTCGACCGACCTCAAGGCAGCGCTGGAACTCTAGTGCCGCCACCTGCGCCGGGCCTGGATTTTCAAAGCTTTTCAACACCGGTCCGAGCCCGATGGAGCTCCCCGCCGCACCTCCCTTCGTCCGCCGTCGGCAAAAGCGACGCAACCAAAAGATCAGGTTCGCAAAGCCGGAGAGAACTCGCCTGCCGTCAGCGCGAATAAAATCGGTAGACAACATGGAACCATCCCGCTGCTCTCGCGTTGCCCTCTCGCTCGAAAAGACTGTGAACGAGGAATGCAATGAGCGAGAAACTCTTTCCCACTCCCATCCCCCTGAAACTTTCGGCACGACGGCAGACCGTGGTCAGAACGGTGTTCGAAGCCGTGGAACTGCTCAGGCAGTGGCCGGGCCGTCGTGGCCGGGAATATCGCGCAGCCCTCAGGCGCTGCCTGGATGCGCTGGATGGATTGACGAGTACGGACCGGGCGAGCCGCTGCTTTGCCGCAGCCGCCCGGGAATCGGGCCTGTTGCTGGCCTGATCCGGGCGACCGGGATGATCCGGAACCGCAAAGGTGATCCGGGATATCAAGGGCTCGGCGTTTGAAGCTTTCACGATGCGCCGAAGGACGATCGGCGCATCGCCCCGACCGAAAGCACCTCAGCTGCGATCAGCAAGATTTCATGCCACGCGCGGTGATCAGTCGGCGAGTTCGGCCGCTTCCTTCGGTCCACGGTCGGCAAGCGCCTTGAGCGCCGCCTTGTCGAGCCGCCAGTCCGGCGCGCCGTAACCGAGCGGCCACTTGTACGGCTCCTTGTCGTTGAAGAAGACGACGGTCGTCAGAAGCGGGAAGGCCTGGCGGTAGGTCTGCTGATCCAGGATTTCGGCATACCATGCACGCTTGTAATCGGCCGAGCCGGAGACCCCGAGTTCGGCAACGATCACGGGCTTGCCGTAACGCGAAACGCGCTGGTACTTTTCCTTGAGCGCTTCGCCGAAGCGACGCTCGCGACCCCAATAGTCGACGTCCATCTTCTGCAGGCCCCAGACAGGGATGCCGATCGCATCGACGACATCGTCGCCCGGATAATAGGCCGCGAGATTGCGATGGCCCTTCGGCGACCAGACGTAGCGGGCGGCCGGCGCGAGTTCCCGGCACTTGCTGACGAAGTAGCGGAACGCCGTCTTGTAGCCTTCGCTGTCGCGCCGCGCCCAGGGATAGCGCTCGCCGGGCTCTTCCATCTCATGGCCCCAGCGAACGTAGACCGGCCCGCGGAAGTCGGCGGCGCGCGTGCAAATATCGGTAATCTCGCGATCGAAGCGGCCGTTGCCGATATCGGCAAACAGCCGGTTGCCGCCGGCGCGCCAGTCGGCGGCATGGGTATAGGGCTCGACTGAAAGCATCAGCGCCCGCCCCTGTCGCGCGGCATTTGCGAACTTCCGTTTCAGCTGCGCCCGATCCGGCTTCTGCCAGTAGACGAAGACATGCTCAAGTGTCAGCGCGTCGCTGGATGCGACCGCATCATGCGGATCGTAAACGCCGATTTCGACCGTGCGTGTTTCCCGCTCCCTTGCCTCAGGCGTGATGGCGGCGGTCGTCAGCGACCGGTCGATACCGTCTACGGAATCCTGCGCGCGGCCCGGCGTGACTCCGGCAACCGCCAGAAGCGCCAGCGCGCCAGCACCGAGGACCGATCTTGGGACAGCAATAGGCAACGATTTTCTCCGGCGTGCCACATCTGGCACCGCATAAAACCAGACATGGCTTGCTGCGCGCTGGAAGCCGGTGCGATCGCGAGGCCGTGGGCGTCATGCCCGGATGGCAAAAAGGCCGCCGCCAAGGCTGGCAACCGCCCCGTCTCCATGATCGATTGCGCCTGCCTTCCCGAACGCGACAGACCGTTAGAGCGAGGCTCTGAGGAAACAGTGCGACGTGCGCCCGAAGCCGCTCGGCGAGCAGATATAGGGCGCGCGGCCGAGGTAGGTTGCCGTGCGCCTGCGCGTCGGTGCCGGCTCGACGATGTCTTCATCCGCCTCGGCGATCTTCAGCTGCTTCTCTTCCTTGCGGACCTTGATCGAAGGGCTCGCATAGGCGCTCGAATGGCCCGATGCAAACAGCGGCGTTTCGCTGACGACCGTCGACGAGCAGCCGGCGGACAGAAGCAGGAGGCTTAGAACTGATGTCGTCGGTACGAGAAACTTGAAACCCGAAACGGCGGTGCGGCCTACGCCGGCACATGCGGTTTTGATTCGCATAAACGTCCTTTCGAATAGCGGTCCAGCCGCCTGGGGCTTCCTTTGGGCGAAAAGGTGGCGATCTTCAACCCCCTTTTTCATTATTCATTGCTTAAATTAACAATTCCTTTCTTAGAGATTCCGCCATGGTTGTGCCGCCGCTTTCGCCTTGCGCTGGCGAACATCGACGCCTTGCGGACGGCGGACGCAGGCATCGGCGTGGGCTATGAGCGAAACAAATACGGAAAAGCAAAGGCTTGCCGGGCCCCTGTATCACGGCATCGGCGAACGGCGACCCGTCTCTGCCGCTTCCGCGCCACCACGCCCGGTGGCAATATCCGGCCGATGCTACGGCTGATATCCCCGGACAAAAAATCGACCCCAGCCACCGGTTCTCCGCTGGAATCCGGACGGCGGCGGCTGGCGGGGACGACGGGCCGCTGCCATTCGCTATTTTTAGCTATCGCGCATTTACGGATCCTTGACCTCTGACGGCCACCTTGGAGCGAGGCGCAACATGTTTGAGCGTATGCGCCCACTCCAAAACTGCCCGCCTCCCGCGGGCATTTTTTTTGCGCGCACGGTAGCCCTGCGAGCACCAGCCGCCCGGTATTCCCAGAGACGACACCTTCCCCCGCGCGCCGCTTCAACCCGCCCCATCCTCGGCGCCCATTGCACGGGCTGAGGCCTTCCAACGTCTGGTCTTGCCTTGCCGATGGGACATGCGAACTGCGCGCCGGCCAGCCGCGATCGGCTGTTCGCCAGCGCGTTTACCACACTGCGAAAGTCCCATTGCGAGAATTTAAGGAGTTGTTAATAATAGAAAGCGGAGAGCGAGGGGCAATCCAAATTGGATCAAGATACAGGTGCCGACATCGTCGGAGCCGCCGGCATCGCTGGCGCGCGCATAACCATCATTGTTTCTGCACTCGGCGCCGGCGGCACCGAGCACGTCGTCAGTCTCGTTGCCAGCCACTGGGCCCGCCTCGGCTGCACCGTCACGGTGATTACGCTCGAAGCGCCGACCTCCGAACCCTATTACAGGCTCGATCCGCGCGTCACCATCGAGCGGCTCGACGTGCCGGTTCAGAAGGCTGGCAAGCTGCGGGCCGCCTGGCTGGTGGCAAGGCGGCTCTACCGACTGCGCTCGACGATCAGCCGCACCCGTCCCGACTTCGTGCTGAGCTTCCTGACGCGCACGAACGTGCTGACGCTGCTCGCAACGCGAGGCCTCAGGCTCCCGGTGATCGTGTCCGAGCGCAACAACCCGGCGGCGCAGCCCTTCGGCCCCTTCTGGAAATGGCTGCAGCTTCGTCTCTACCCGCGCGCCTTTGCGCTGGTGACGATGACCAAGGGCGCGCTGGACTATTTCCCGCCGAATGTTCGCCGCTCCAGCCGGGTGATCGCCAATGCGATCAATCTGCCCGACGGCTGGCAAAAGAAGCGCGGCAACAATGTGCTCACCGCCGTCGGGCGCCTGACTGAGCAAAAGGGCTTCGATCTGCTGCTCGAAGCCTTCGCCAAGGCGGCCAGCGACCACCCCGAATGGAAGCTCGTCATCTGGGGCGAAGGCGAGGCGAGAAAAGCGCTGGAAGCCCAGCGCAACGCGCTCGGATTGGCCGACCGGGTGGAAATGCCCGGCGTCACCGCGAAACCCGGCCTCTGGGTCGAAACCGCCGACCTCTTCGTCCTGTCATCCCGCTACGAAGGCTGGGGCATCGCCCTGCTTGAAGCGATGGCCGCAGGCCTCCCCGTCGTCTCCTTCGCCTGCGAATGGGGCCCGACCGACATGATTGCCAACGGCGACGACGGCATCCTCGTCGAAAACGGCGACATCAACGCCCTGGCCGAAGCCCTCTCCAACCTGATGGGCGACGAGACCCTGCGCGCCCGTCTCGCGGACAACGCCGAAGCCAATGTCCGACGCTACGACGCCGAACATATCCTCTCCCAATGGGACGCCGTGGCGCTCTCGGCACTGGAAAACTCGAGCACCCCGAGGGCCACGATGAAGCCCCGGGCCATCCCCGCTTCCGGCTAAGGATCTGGCCGCGTTAGCGGAGACAACTGCGAACGTGGCCTCGGAAAGGGTATGTCCTGACAAAGCGGTCGTGACAGGCGAGCGCTTTGTAGACCAATGTTGGTCAGCGTGCCGCCGCAGTTGAAGACCCGGTAGATGCCGGCGCCGAAGCTGCCGCCGGAGGGGACGGAAACGTTGAGCGTGGCGTCGAGCACCAGGTTGCCACCGACATCGACAAGATCGTTGAGCGCGCCACCGGCGACATTGGCCTGGCCGAATTCGAAATCGAGGAAGGAAGCGGCAGCGAGCGACAGATTGCCATTGATCGTCAACGTTCCCGGGCTGTTGCCGGGCGCCAGCGTGCCGCGGTCGTTCAGGACGACGCTGCCGCCGATCGTGCCGCTGCCGCCGGGCACGGCACCAGAACCAACCGTCGTCAGTCCGGTTGCAATCGACTGGTTGCCGTTGACCAGCAGCTTGCCGGCATCGACGTTCGTGGCACCCGAATAGCTGTTGCGCCGGAGAGGATCCGTCGCTCACGATCCTTGCATGAGGTGACGTGCAATCTGCACCAGCGCTGCATCGCTGCCGTCTGACCCCTTTGTTCGTTTTCCCGCCTCCAGCCAGCAAACGTTCATGACCGCCAGAATGTCGTCGTCGGATTGGACCACGCCTGCCGCGTCAAAGTCTCTTCGAATGATCGCAAGAATGTCGCTGCGTTCGACGTCCAGCGCCGCCATCGCAAGACCATCCGAGTAGGTCTTGGCATTTTCGCCGGCAAGGGCCAGTTTCTCCGCCGCCCAAAAGCCAACCAGCTTGTTGCGACGTACGATTCGCACCATTTCCGCGCCCGGACCAGCCATCGAAATTCTCCATTGCTGCCTGGCCGGCCATCCTAGCAGAAACCACGAGGGAGAGGGTTGGATTATCCGACGTTGGCGGAACATGCCGTGCGCAATTTCGCGTCGTACAAAATCGCTGGAAATGTCCCAAACCTGCGCGCACATCAAATCTGGGCAAAAATCAGCCAGAAAACCTAGAAAATTCAATGTTCGCAAGTGACTGGTGGGCCCGGAGGGACTCGAACCCCCAACCAAGCGGTTATGAGCCGCCGGCTCTAACCATTGAGCTACAGGCCCACTCTGGATCCGCTCCTGTCCTTAAACCGTAACGGTCCAGGGATAAGACACGGGGCAGCAACTTTAAGTGCTACGGTGGCCTTTGCGCTTCTGAACGAGGCGTGGCACCGTCGTGATCCAGGCCCGCGAACCAATGGCAGTTTGCGGGTGGCCAAGGCTCTAGCGGAAAACCTTTTTGCGGACAAGCCATTGCCGCAATGCTCACACAATCGATAGCCAAGAAGACGCTTGGGACGGAACAACCGGAGAGACATTGAAGATGATTTCCACACGCACTGCCCGCACGCTTTCGATCGCCGCCTTCGCTGCAGCTTTTGCTGGCGTTGCCGCCGCTCAGGCGCAGGAGACGGACAAGGACAAGGCCACCATCGTCGTTGCCGGCGAAGGCCGCGCGACGACCGCGCCGGACATGGCAGTCCTGCAGCTGAGCGTCGTCAAGGATGGCAAGACCGCGCGTGAAGCGCTGGACGCCAACAACAAGACCATGGCCGAAGTGCTGAAGGCGCTGAAGGACGGTGGCATTGCCGATCGCGACCTGCAGACGAGCGGCTTCATGCTCAACCCGCAATACAGCTACCCGACCAACACCGACGGCAGCAACCGCGCGCCGGAGCTGATCGGCTACCAGGTGACGAACGGCGTCAGCGTCCGCGTTCGCGATCTCGCCAAGCTCGGCGAAGTGATCGACAAGTCGGTTTCGCTCGGCGTCAACCAAGGTGGCGGCGTACAGTTCACCAACGACAAGCCGGAAGCCGTGATCACCGAAGCGCGCAAGGCAGCCGTTGCCGACGCGGTTGAGAAGGCCAAGGTGCTGGCCGAAGCGGCCGGCGTCTCGGTCGGCAAGATCGTCAACATCTCCGAGCAGGGCTTCCGCCCCGAGCCGGTGCCGATGATGCGCGCCGGCATGGCCAAGGAATATGCCGCCGACGCCGTTCCGGTCGCAACCGGCGAAAACAGCTACAACGTGACGGTCAACGTGACCTTCGAAATCAAGCAGTAAGGCTTGTCAGCAACGCCCGCGGCCAAGCGCGGGCGCTCAACGATCGAACGCCCCTGGTGCCAAGGATCGGTGCCGGGGGCTTTTCTTTTGGGCGCTGGTGATCGCGATGCACTCGACTAAGACTGGGCCCGGCGCTGAACGCCGTCCGACCTCCAGGCTTAAATTTGCCGGCACCTGCTTTGACATCGCTTCCCGCGCGCGATTTGCTGCCGTCCCTCGCCCTGCGGCATCGCCCGCGACCGCTCCGCGATCTCCGCCTAGCGTCGCCCTCGCCTTCACGTCCTCGTCATCCTCGCCGCTAAAGCGGACCTCCAGCCACATCGCATGGATCGTTGGTCCCGAGTGTTCGGTCGAGGAGATCCTTGGCAGGTGTTCCGGGCGATGGCTGACACATGGGCTGGATCCGGTCTGAAGAAGATCAGCCGATGCCTAGGCCGCAGATGTCCGCGATGGAATTGCGCCGCGCGTTCATTCGTCTGGCAATGCTAGAGGGCAAACCGGCCGGAGCCTTGCCGTCGGTTCGGCAACTACGGTGCCTGACACGACGATCGCCCGAGCGGACGATTCGCACGTGTGGACCGCGCTGTCGGCCTGATCCACTTCGCTTCGTTCACGCGTCCCGACCAGGGCTGCGCGCAACCGGCGCCCCTTGGTCGCTGCGGCGTCAAACAAAAAGCCCCCCATGCCTTGGCATGAGGGGCCATTCTTCCGCCGGCCGGGGGAGACGAGGCGGGAAGATTGCTTAGGTGTTACCAGCGGCCGATCGTCGGGCAGCCGCGGGCGTTCGCAAACACGATCGTCTGGCGTTGGCCGTGGCGACGGCCTTCGACGACGACGCGGCGCGAAGAGACGTCGGCGACATAGGCGCGGCGGAGTCCACGATCGCGGGCCTTGTCGACGGCCATCCAGGGCGCGCAACGGCCGCGGCGGTCACGGTCCCAGTGGCGGTCACGGCCGCGACCCCAGTCGCGCTCGTCACCGTAGCCGCCGTCGTAGTCGCGATACTGGACATCGACGCCACCGCGCGGGCCGAAACCGAATTCGATCGATTCCGCCGAAGCGGTGGAGGCGGCACCCAGCAGGCCGGTAAGTCCGATGACGGCGGCGGCAGCGGCGTTAAAAAGGCGGTTCTTCATAAGATCTCTCCAAGCTTGAAGGGTTCGAGGGGCAATCACCGTCCCAAGCGATTGATCAGAGAATAGGGTCGCCAAGCTGAACGACAGCGGAACCCGATGTTCATGGGACGTTCAGATTGCCAGAACGAGATGACCACACGCGCGTGGAGGAGACTTTCGTGCAAGTCACAGTCGATAAGGCATTGCTTATAAACAAGTATTTCGAAGGGCTTTGACCGCGGCCAAGGCGCTGGGACGCGCCTTCGCCTGCGCTTGGACAAGCGGCGAATCAGCCGCCGTCATCGGCGTGCCAGAGGTGATTCGCGCCCGTATTTTCCCGATCAAGACATGATCGGTCATCCGGCGGTCAGTAAGAAAACTTGAAAATGAAGGGGCGCGACCGTCAGGAGCGGTCGGCTACGCGTCGCTCAGCCGGCAAGCGCCCGCTCAAAGACGCGAATATTGCGATAATGGCTGAGGCGGGTGATGGCGCCGTCCTCGATCTCGAAGACGAGCACGCTGGGAATGGAGTAGCTCTGGCCAGTCGCAGGGGGAAAGCCTTCCATGGTCTCGCGGTAGGTGCCCCGTACCGTCAAATCGGCGGCCACGCGCTGGCCGAAGGCATCGCGCATCAGCACCACGTCTCCGAACTGCTCGTCGAAACGGCGCAGATAGTTCATCAGCCAGGCGCGCAAGGGGCCGACGCCGACGGTGCGTTGACCGGTCAGCGAATCGAGTTCTATGTCCTCATGCACGAGCCGCGCCAGCGCCTCGAAATCCCGCTGGTTCAGCGCCTCGATAAAGCCGCTGGCAATCGTCTGTGCATCGGTCATTCCGGTTCCTCCCTAGCCTCGAAGGCCGGTTCCCAAGCCCTTGCTCTCGCCCCTTTATCTAGAACCCTTGCGCCGCCGTTCAATCGTCGGCGCCGGCCAATCAGGCGGAAAGATGCAGGACGATCTCGCGGCGATGCGGGCGGTCGCGATGCTCGAAGAGGTAGAGCCCCTGCCAGGTGCCGGTGAGCATCCGGCCACCACTGACGGGAATGCCGAGCGATACCGGCGTCAACGCCGCCTTGATATGTGCCGGCATATCGTCGGGGCCTTCCTGGGTGTGCACGATCCAGCGCATGGAGGTATCCGAGGAAGGCGGCACGAGGCGGCGAAAAAAGGCGTCCAGATCGCGCTTCACGTCCGGGTCAGCGTTCTCCTGGATGAGAAGCGAACAGGAGGTGTGCCGCACGAAGACCGTGAGCAGCCCCTCGCAGTCGGCGTTGGCGCGTACGAAGGCCGCCGCCTGGTCGGTAAATTCATAGAGCCCCTGGCCATGGGTGGCGATGGTGATGCGCGTTTGCGGCATGAAGGCCTCCGGCAGGCGGTCGCATCCGCCTGAGAAGCGGTGCGACCCGGTGATATGCCCAATGCTTCTATCCCCGGACCGCTCCCGGTCCAAGGCGATCTGCCGCAATCCGTCGCGCAAACAGCGCCTACATCTCCAGGAAGGCCTCGAAGCCGCCATAGATCATGCGCTTGCCGTCGAACACCTGCTTCCAGGCATCGCCCTGCAGCCGCGGATCGGCCATGACCTTGGCAACGATCGCGTCGCGCTCGGCGCGGGATTTGTAGGTGATCCAGGAGAACACCACCGTCTCATCGTCCTTGGCCTGCACCGAGCGGGGAAAGGACGTCACTTCGCCATAGGGCGCGTCATCCGCCAGGCATTCGTTGTAGGCGAGCGCGCCGTGCTCCATCCACACCTCACCCGCCGCCTTCGCCATCGCCTTGTAGGCCTCGATATTCGCCTTCGGCACGGCAACGATAAAGCCATCCACATAGGTCATCGACATAGTCTCCTCTGTTCGTTCTACGAGCATAGGACGCAGGACGGCCAAGAGTTCCGACATCGGGACGGAATTTTCTTTCAAGTGCGGCGCTGCTTTTGTCGGAACCGCGCTTCCCCGTTCGTCCTTGGCCGGTAGCATCCAAATCGGGAGACACCCATGCAGAAGATCACGCCGTTTCTCTGGTTCGACGATCAGCTGGAGGACGCCATCACTTTCTACACCGACATTTTCCGCAACACCCGCATCACCGACGTGAAGCGGGGCCCCGACGGCAGGGCCTTTACCGCATCCTTCGAGATCGAGGGGCAGCACTTCATGGGGCTCAACGGCGGGCCGCATTTCAAGTTCAGCGAGGCCGTGTCGTTCTTCCTGCGCTGCACCGACCAGGCGGAAGTCGACTACTTCTGGGAAAGGCTCTTGGACGGCGGCACGCCGCAGCATTGCGGCTGGCTGAAGGACAGGTTCGGTCTTTCCTGGCAGATCATCCCGGACGCCCTGATGCGCCACCTCGGCGATCCTGATCCGGCGCGTGCCGCCCGCGCCCAGCAGGCGATGATGGGCATGGTGAAGATCGATGTCGCGGAACTTGATCGCGCAGCCGCTGGTTAAGCGGAAGAACGGTCCCCTGGCGCCGGCTCAACCGGGCTGCGGCGTTAGCTGCCGCAGCCTCTGAGCTGCTTGCTGTAGACCTGGGCCATGCCGGCCGCCCGCTTGGCGCCGTTCTTGGCCGTATCGCTCCAGTTGCCTCGGGAATAGCCGCCGTGGCCATGGTAATAGGCGATGTAGAGCCTGTAGGCGTCGTTGAGGGCGATGCCGTTCCGCTGGGCACTTTCGCGATGGTACCAGGCGATGAAGCGGATCGCGTCGCCGAAGTCCGAACGCCGCGCCGCCCAGCGGCCGGTCTCGCTCTGATAGCGCGCCCAGGTGCCGTCGAGCGCCTGGGAATAGCCGTAGGCGGTCGAAGCGCGCGTCCAGGGGATGAAGCCGAAAAGCTTGGTGCGTGGCGGACGGGCATTATGGCGGAAGCCGGATTCGGTGTAGATCGTCGCCATCAGGATCGGCACGGGCACGCCGTATTCACGCTGGGCGCTATAGGCTTCCCGGCGCCAATTGTTGAAAAGGCCATCTTGCTGCTCGAAAACCGCGCAGGCATTCCGGGTGTCTCTCGGCACCGTTCCGCAGCCGGCCAGCAACAGGAGGACGACGACAAATACGCAACGCATCGCAGAACCTCTTGCTTCCCGCAGCACGGCTTGCGCGCAAGGCAATGCCGCGGGAAAAATGCTCGAACACCACGGGCCGCCCGTCGGGGCCGCGGCGCTCCAGAGATTGATAAAACGTAAACCTTAAGGATCTCTTTTGATTCAAAGGAGAACCATCGAAGGCCCGGCCATTGAACTTTCGCCACCGGAGGTTTTACGATCCACGGGAGACATGCCGCGCCAGCCATTGGGCGCAAAGGAGCGTATCGATGAAAGTATCCGCCTTGATGGTGCTCGCCTTCACCGGCCTGTTCGCCGCGACTGGCCTCGCGCGCGCCGACGAATGCGCCGATGCGAGCGACCAGGCGACGATGAATGCCTGCGCCGACAAGGCGCTGAAGGCCTCCGACGCCGAACTGAACGCCCTTTACAAGCAAATCCAGGGACGCCTGAAGGACGATGCCGACAAGACGAAGCTGCTGGTTGCCGCGCAAAGGGCCTGGATCGCCTATCGCGATGCCGAATGCGATTTCGCAAGCTCGGGCGTTGCCGGCGGCTCCGCCCAGCCGATGATCACGCTTGAATGCCGCGACGATCGCACACAGAAGCGCGTCGCCGACTTCAAGACCTATCTGAGCTGTGAGGAGGGCGATCTCAGTTGCGTCCTGCCGCCGGCAAACTGATCCGGAAAAGAGCGACGGTCACGGCGCTCGTAGCGGCGCTTCTCTGCCACGCCGGCAGCAACGCCGGGGCGGCAGATATCGACGCGCTTTATCGCAGTGACGCGATCGTCACCGGCACGGGTGAGGCCAACCGTGAGATCGGTTTTCGCGAATGCCTGCGTGAAGTGCTCGTCAAACTATCCGGCGATCCGATGATCACAGAGGCGCCCCGGTTTGCTGCAGCGGAGGCCAAGGCCGGCAGCTTCGTCTCGACCTTCTCCTACCGCGATCGCCTCGAAGGCATCCCGATCCATGACGAACAGGGCACGCACGACCGCCCGCATGACCTCACCTGCCGGTACCAGCCAGCAACACTGAATCCGCTTCTCGCAGAACTCGGCCGCAAGCCATGGCTCTCCCCTCGCCCGGCGATCGCCGTATGGCTGGCGGTCAAGGACCAGAAGC
Organism: Ensifer sp. ENS07; assembly: GCF_014852185.1. Taxonomy (NCBI): domain Bacteria; kingdom Pseudomonadati; phylum Pseudomonadota; class Alphaproteobacteria; order Hyphomicrobiales; family Rhizobiaceae; genus Ensifer; species Ensifer sp. ENS07. Next base: position 946,203 of record NZ_JACVBE010000002.1, read on the forward strand.
GCCGCTTCGTGCTGACACGCGACGGCAGTGAAAGCCCCTATATGGCGGATTCGCTTGAGGCAGCTGCAAGGCCGCTGGCGCTTTCGACCGTGCTGCCGGATGCGGCGACCGTAACCGCCCGGAAACCCGCGCTCGACACCCTGCCGCAAGCGGATCCGGCGCAGCTCTTTTCACCCGTGACACAAACCGACGGCGACGTGCCGCTCCTCGGCACGCTCGTCTGGTCCGACGCCGCCCGTGGCTGGATCGCCCAATGGCAGATGGACGCGGGCGGCAAGCGTTACCGCTGGCAGTTGAGCGGCATCAGCTTTGACGACGCCTTTCGCAACGCCATGCGCGGCGCGGCCCGCATCCTCTCAGGAAACGGTGCGCCGTGAACGAGGCATCTGGCGTTGTGGCCGCGATTATCCTCACGGCCGCAACACCGGCTGTTCATCCAAGCGAGGCGATCAGTTCGCGATAGGCAGCCTCAGGGAAAGCTTTCAGCGTCGTCGAGCGCACATTGCCGGCCATGCCAAGCGTGAGCGCGAAGCGTGCGGCCACCGCATCGTCAGGCGCTTCGACGATGGCCACCATGTCGTAGTCGCCCATGGTCAGGAAGAAATGCTTGAAGGAGCCGCCCATCTCGCCGAGCACATTCCGTGCGAGGTCGAGCCTTTTCGGGGAATCACGCACATTCTTGACGCCCTGCTCGGTCCAGTTGAGGAGCATGACATACGTCGTCATCTGACACCTCCACGGGGGCACGCTTCACGCCCGCGGTGCGATTGCTCCCGCGTACAAGACGGGGTGCCCCAGATTACTGCGAAGGGGCGACTATACTCCCCGGCGAAAGCGCCCACAATAAATCGCATGGGTGAGGCGGAAACGAAAAAGCCGGGCACGTGGCCCGGCTTTCGATCTTTCCATGTCCCCGACTTTAGCTGTCGAGGAAGCTTCTGAGCTTCCTGGAGCGGCTCGGATGCTTGAGCTTGCGGAGCGCCTTCGCCTCGATCTGACGGATACGTTCGCGGGTAACCGAGAACTGCTGGCCGACTTCTTCGAGCGTATGGTCGGTGTTCATGCCGATGCCGAAGCGCATGCGCAGAACGCGCTCTTCGCGCGGCGTCAGCGAGGCGAGAACGCGGGTGGTTGTCTCGCGCAGGTTCGCCTGGATGGCGGCGTCGATCGGCAGCAGTGCGTTCTTGTCCTCGATGAAATCGCCGAGGTGCGAATCCTCTTCGTCACCGACAGGCGTTTCGAGCGAGATCGGCTCCTTGGCGATCTTCAGGACCTTGCGGACCTTTTCGAGCGGCATGGCGAGCTTTTCGGCCAGTTCTTCCGGCGTCGGCTCGCGGCCGATCTCGTGCAGCATCTGGCGCGAGGTGCGGACGATCTTGTTGATCGTCTCGATCATGTGCACCGGGATGCGGATCGTGCGGGCCTGGTCGGCGATCGACCGGGTGATCGCCTGACGGATCCACCAGGTGGCATAGGTCGAGAACTTGTAACCGCGGCGGTATTCGAACTTGTCGACCGCCTTCATCAGGCCGATGTTGCCTTCCTGGATGAGATCGAGGAACTGCAGGCCGCGGTTGGTGTACTTCTTGGCGATGGAGATGACGAGGCGCAGGTTCGCTTCGACCATTTCCTTCTTGGCGATACGCGCTTCGCGCTCGCCCTTCTGCACCATCGAAACGATGCGGCGGAACTCGGCGATCGAGATGCCGGTTTCCGTGGCCAGATTCTGGATCTCCTGGCGGATGTCGCGGATCGTCTGGTTTTCGCTCTTGGCGAATTCCTTCCAGCCCTTGCCGGCCAGGTTGCTGATCGACTTCATCCAGTTCGGATCAAGTTCGGCGCCCGAATACTGCTCCAGGAACGAGTCGCGCTTGACGCCGTAGGATTCTGCAAGACGCAGCAGACGGCCTTCGTTCTGCATCAGGCGCTTGGAGATGTCGTAGAGCTGCTCGACCAGGCTGTCGACGCGGTTCTGGTTGAGCGACAGCGACTTGACCGCCTTGATCAGCTCGTCCTTGAGTTCCTTGTAGCGGCGCTCCTGTGCGGGCGACAGCGTGCCGGTGGCAGCAAGGCGGGCTTCCACCTGCTGGTCCTGCAGCTTGCGCAGCTTCTTGTAGGTCTCCGCGATGATGTCGAGGGTTTCCATGACCTGCGGGCGCAGTTCCGCTTCCATGGCGGCGAGCGAGAGGTTCGACTCGTCGTCGTCTTCCTCTTCCTCCTCGGCTGGCATGACATCGCCGCCGACATTGGTGATGTCGTCGTCGTTGGCAGGCGAGCGAACCTTGCGGGTCTTTTCCTTTTCCTCGGCAGCCTTGCGGTCGGCCTCGATCTTTTCCGGGCTCTGGAACTGCGGAGCAGCCTTGGCCTCGGGACCGGAATAGGTGGTCTCGAGATCGATGATCTCGCGCAGAAGCGTCTGGCCTTCATTCAGTTCGTCGCGCCAGATAATCAGCGCCTGGAAGGTCAGCGGGCTCTCACAGAGACCGGCGATCATTGTCTCGCGGCCAGCCTCGATGCGCTTGGCAATCGCGATCTCGCCTTCGCGCGACAGAAGCTCGACCGAACCCATTTCGCGCAGGTACATGCGAACCGGGTCGTCAGTGCGATCGGTCGGTTCCTTCTTCTTGCTGGTGGCAAGCGAAGTACCGCTGGAAGGGGCCAGTTCGCCGCCTTCGCTTTCGTTATCGTCGTCGCTGGCCTCATCGTCGCCGCCGCCGGCAGCTTCTTCGGCTTCCTCGTCCTCGATCACGTTGATGCCCATGTCGGACAGCATCGCCATCGTGTCTTCGATCTGTTCGGAGGTGACTTCCTCGGACGGAAGGACGGAGTTCAGCTCGTCCATCGTCACGTAGCCGCGCTTCTTGGCAGCCTTGATCATCTTCTTGACAGCGTCATCGGAAAGATCGAGAAGCGGGCCGTCCGGAGCGCCTTCGCGTTCTACGTCAGCTTCTTCGTTTTCTTTGACTTTGGTTGCCATTTAGTTCGTCGCTTTCCTTGTCGCAACCGGCGTGAGCCCGGTGCCAATGCCGCTCGAAGGTCCGGGTGCGCCGCGCACCCGCCACCGAATCATTTCCCCTGACGTAACGGGATGATGTTTAATTCCTGTTTAACCACGAGTGTACTCGTGGCAAAGCGGACAAGCTCCGACAGTCCTGCCACTGAAACGTCTCTGGCATGATTCCCTAACCGCCGTGTCATCTCGCCATTTCTTATTCGGAAATGGTGATTCCCAGAATTTTCGATCCCGTCAAGCATTTCCGCTGAAAAACCGGATGATTCGGTAAAAATCACCGTTCCTGTCGCTTTTTGGGGTTTATCAGCTTCCGCTGAAGATGTAGGCGCTGCCCGCCAAAAGACAAGGGTAGCAACAATTTAATCGGCAAGGTCTCGTTGTGCCATATGCGCACGCGCAACCAGGACTGCATTTTTCGGTCCGGTCCTAAACCGACCGGCCGTCGTATTTGACGACTTTCACCGCCTCGATATCGAACTCCGGCAGGCAGCGCAGGTTGATCGCCGCCATCTTCCCATGCGGCCCGTCGCCCTCACCGAATGGCGCGATTCCGCAGGTGTCGCAGAACCGGTGCTGGATCACATGCTTGTTGAAGACATAGGTCGAGAGGTCCGCTTCCGGCGTCGTCAGCGTCAGCTTGTCGCGGGCAACGAAGGCGAGCAGTCCGCCGCGACGACGGCAGAGCGAGCAATTGCAGTCGATCGCTTCGCCAAATTCCCCTTCCACCTCGAAGGCGATCTTGCCGCAATGACAGCTTCCCTCATAACGCATGCATGCATCTCCTCTACTTCCCGGTGCGACGACGTCGCCACTGCCATCAAGATAGAGCCTCCCTGCCCTCAAGCAAGCGCAGGCGGCAGCCAGGCATGTGCACGCAAAACGATTCCCGAAGGAGCCCATTGTCGAGGAAAAATCGCAAGATTATTCCGGCTTTTTGCTTGCGCTTGACCTGATCGCGCAGGACCTTCGCACCGAAACGGAGGCTCGAATGCTCATCAAGGAAACCGACGCCATGCGGGTGTTATCGATCGGTCGGCGGCTCACCATTCCAGACGTCAAGACGGAGAGCGCCATGCTGGCGCCTCTCATCGAGGCGGAGATGGAACGTGCAGGCATGATGCCCGCAGGCCCTTGGATCTTCATCGCGAACGATCTACCGAAAAACGCCAAGACGCCGTTCGACTGGCGCATCTGCCGCCCGGTCACGGGCGGCAAGGATTATCGCGGCGCGCTCGATCTGATCGAACTGGAGCCGATCATGGTGGCGTCCACGCTGCACCAGGGTCCGATGCGCAGCCTTTTCACCCAGGGCTACGCGCCGCTGGTCGCAATGATCGAGATGTCCAGGCACAATTTCTCCGGCGAGAGCCGCGAGATTTATCATCGCTGGGCGGGCCAGGGCGCCCGCTATCACGAGATCGAGATCCAGTTCGGCCTCGCCAACTGAACCGCCGCCGTTCACGGGTACGGCGGCCCTTGCGACCTTACCAGTCCATGACGACCTTTCCGGAATTGCCGGAGCGCATGGCTTGAAAGCCGTCGCGGAACTCGTCGATCTTGATGCGGTGGGTGATGACGGGGGCAAGGTCGAGGCCGCCCTGCACGAAGGCGATCATCTTGTACCAGGTCTCGAACATCTCGCGGCCATAGATGCCCTTGAGGTTGAGCATCTTGAAGATCACCTTGTTCCAGTCGATCTCGAAGCCGGCCGGTGCGATGCCGAGGATGGCGATCTTGCCGCCATTGTTCATCTTGTCGATCATGTCGCGGAAGGCAGGGGCCGCGCCGGACATTTCCAGCCCGACGTCAAAACCTTCGGTCATGCCGATCGCCTTCATCACGTCGGCAAGGTTTTCCTTCGAGGCATCGACGACATGGTCGATGCCGACGCTTTTCGCGAGCGCCAGCCGCGTCGGGTTGATGTCGGTGATCACCACCTTGCGCGCGCCGGAACGCTTGGCGACCAGCGCCCCCATGATGCCGATCGGACCGGCGCCGGTCACCAGCACGTCCTCGCCGACGAGATCGAAGGAGAGTGCTGTGTGCACGGCATTGCCGAACGGATCGAAGATCGCCGCGATCTCGTCGGGCACATCCTCCGGGATCGGCACGACGTTATACTCCGGCAGGCAGACGAACTCGCCGAACGAGCCCGGCCGGTTGACGCCGACGCCGAGCGTGTTGCGGCACAGATGCCCGCGGCCGGCCCGGCAGTTGCGGCACTTGCCGCAGACGATATGGCCCTCGCCCGAGACGCGCTCGCCGACATGGTACTTGGTGACGGCCGATCCGACCTCGGCGATCTCGCCCATGAACTCGTGACCAACGACCATCGGCACCGGAATGGTCTTTTGCGCCCACTGGTCCCAGTTCCAGATGTGCACGTCGGTGCCGCAGATCGCCGATTTCTTCACCTTGATCAGCACGTCGTTCGGGCCGATCTCCGGCACCGGCACGCGCTCCATCCAGAGGCCCTCTTCCGGCTTCGACTTCACCAGCGCCTTCATCATGTTCGTCATCAGTCCCTCCCTCAGATCACGCCGAGGTCGCGGCCGACCTCTTCGAAGGCGGCGATTGCCCGCCGGACGTCCTGTTCGCTGTGTGCTGCCGACATCTGCGTGCGGATGCGCGCCTGGCCCTTCGGCACCACCGGGAAGGAGAAGCCGATGACATAGACGCCCTTCTTCAGCATGCGCGCCGCCATCTCCTGGGCGAGTGCGGCATCACCGAGCATCACCGGGATGATCGGGTGGCCCTCACCGGCCAGCGTGAAGCCGAGCTTGGTCATCTCGGTGCGGAACAGCGCCGCATTGGCATAGAGCCGTTCGCGCAAGGCATCGCCGTTGTCGATCAGGTCGAACACCTTCAGCGAGGCGGCGGCAATGACCGGCGCCAGGGTGTTGGAAAACAGATAAGGGCGCGAGCGCTGCCTGAGCCAGTCGACGACTTCGGCCTTGGCCGAGGTGTAGCCGCCCGAAGCGCCGCCGAGCGCCTTGCCGAGCGTGCCGGTGATGATGTCGATCCGGCCCTCGACGCCACAATGTTCGGCCGAGCCGCGGCCGTTCTTCCCGACGAAGCCGACCGCATGGCTGTCGTCGACCATGACCATGGCGCCATATTTGTCGGCGAGATCGCAGACGCCCTTAAGATTGGCGATGATGCCATCCATCGAGAAGACGCCATCGGTGGCGATCAGCTTGAAGCGGCTGCCCTCGGCCTTCTTCAGCTCCTCCTCCAGCGCCGCCATGTCGTTGTTGGCGTAGCGGAAGCGCCTGGCCTTCGACAGCCGCACGCCGTCGATGATCGAGGCGTGGTTGAGCGCATCGGAGATGATCGCATCCTCTTCGCCGAGCAGCGTTTCGAACAGGCCGCCATTGGCATCGAAACAGGAGGAATAGAGGATCGTGTCTTCCAGCCCGAGGAAGGACGAAATGCGTGCCTCCAGCTGTTTATGCTCCTCCTGCGTGCCGCAGATGAAACGCACCGAGGCCATGCCGTAACCGTAACGGTCGAGCGCCTGTTTGCCGGCCTCGGCCAGTTCCGCGTTGTCGGCAAGGCCGAGATAGTTGTTGGCGCAGAAGTTGAGCACCCGCTCGCCCGAGGCGACTTCGATCTCACCCGCCTGCTTCGAGGTGATCACACGCTCCGACTTGTACAACCCGGCCGTCTTCAGGCCTTCGAGTTCTGAACGGAGATGGGTGAGAAAGGCTGAAGTCATGGCGCTCTCGCTTCAAGAAAACATCGCGTGCCTGACGAGTATCATGACGGCTTTTGACTTGCAGCAAAATCCGGCGCTCGGCCGCATCCAGCGTAAAAACGACAGGCCATTTCAAGGCGCGATGGCGGGCCGGACATATTATGTCGCGAAGCGCTTCGCCACAGACATTTTCCGACGACGGAGACGCGGGGCCTACCGCCATCACCCGTCGAGATACCCGTCGATGACCGCCAGAAATGCCTCGCCGTAGCGTTCGCGTTTGCTTTCGCCGATACCGGGAATGTCGAGCAGTTCATCGAGGTCGCGCGGGCGTTCCTTGGCAAGCGCAATCAAGGTCGCATCGGGGAAGACGACATAGGGCGGGACGTTCAGATCCTTGGCGATCGAGAAGCGCTCGGCGCGCAGCAGTTCGAAAAGTTCGAGATCGGACCCGGCCAGATCGGCCCGTTCGCGCTGCGATCCCGACTTGGCGCCGCGCGCCGCCTTGCCCGAGGTCGGGCGGTCCTTGCGGAAAAACACCTGGCGCTCGCGCTTGAACACCGCACGCGCCTCCGCCTCGAGCTTCATCGCGCCGAAGGCCGCGTGGTCGACGCTGATCAGGCCCGCCGCCAGCAATTGCCGGAAGACCGATTGCCAGGTGCGAGCCGGCAGGTCCTTGCCGGCGCCGAAGACGGGCATGTCGACATGGCCGAAGCGCTCGGTCTTCTCGTTGACCGTGCCCATGAGCACATCGACGACATGGCCGGTGCCGAAGCGCTCGCCGGTGCGATAGACCGCGGCCAGCGCCTTGATCGCCGCTTCCGTCCCGTCCCAGGTCTCGACCGGCTTCAGGCAGGTGTCGCAATGGCCGCAACGGCCGGGATGGGCCTCGCCGAAATGCGCAAGGATCGCCTGGCGGCGGCAGCCCGCCGTCTCGCAGATCGCCAAGAGCGCGTTGAGCTTGCCGCGCTCGATGCGCTTGATGTCATCCGCCGCTCCACCCTCGTCGATCATCCGGCGGCGCTGCAGCACATCGGCCATGCCATAGGCCATCCAGACCTCAGAGGGCTGCCCGTCACGACCGGCGCGGCCGGTCTCCTGGTAATAGGCCTCCACCGATCCCGGCAGGTCGAGATGGGCGACATAACGCACGTCGGGCTTGTCGATGCCCATGCCGAAAGCGACGGTCGCAACGAGGCAAAGGCTCTCTTCTTTCAGGAAGGCGTCCTGATGCCTGTCGCGGAGCATGCGGTCCATGCCGGCATGATAGGGTAGCGCCCGGATGCCTTGCGCGTTCAGCCATTCGGCCGTGTCCTCGACCTTTGCGCGCGACAGGCAATAGACGATGCCGGAGGCCCCTTTGAAGCGGGAGAGAAAGCGCAGCAATTGCTGGCGCGGCTGGTCGCGCTCGACGATTTCATAGGCGATGTTCGGCCGGTCGAAGCTGGTGGTAAACACCTCGGCATTGCTGAGCGCCAGCCGCTCGACGATGTCGTCGCGGGTGTGCGGATCGGCGGTGGCAGTGAGCGCGATGCGCGGCACGCCGGGATAGCGCTCGGCTAGCAATCCGAGCGCGCGGTACTCGGGGCGGAAATCATGGCCCCATTGCGAAACGCAGTGCGCCTCGTCGATGGCAAAAAGCGCGATTCGGGCATTGCCTATGAGATCGGCGAAGCCGTCGGTGACGGTCCGCTCCGGCGTCACATAGAGAAGGTCGAGCGTACCGTCGTGGATCTGGCGCCTGACCGCAATCGCCTCCTCGCGCGTCAGCGACGAATTCAGCGCAGCCGCATTGACGCCAAGCTGTTTCAGCGCCTCCACCTGATCGCGCATCAGCGCGATCAGCGGCGAGACGACGACACCCAAACCGGGCCGGCAGAGCGCCGGGATCTGGAAGCAGAGCGACTTGCCGGCGCCGGTCGGAAAGAGAACGACGGCATCGCCGCCAGCGGTCACATGCTCGACCACTGCCTGCTGCTTGCCGCGAAAGGCGGAATAGCCATAGACGCGTTTCAGCACGTCGAGCGGTGCCTGGCCGGCTTCGTCGAAGGGCTTGCTGGCAGCGCTTCTTGAGGGCGTCGCCCTTTCGACGAACTCCATCACATCTCCTTCGGGAATCAGCTTAGGCCATCATGGCCAGATGCGCAGGCAATGCCATAGCCCTTGCCGCAACTGAAGAGACAAGGGCTGTTTTTCCCCGCAGGCCCTGCTGCGCTTCACCGGGGATTGCCCCGACAGCTTGACCTTGATAACGCATCGGTACTTTAGTGGCGCGCAGAAATCGGGACGTGATTATGGCAAATATTCTAGCGGCGAGCGGCGGCGTCAAGCAGATCATCTGCATCAACTGGGGTACGAAGTACGGCGCACCGTTCATCAACCGGCTCTACGCCATGGTGGCGCGCAACATCACCCCGCCCTTCACCTTCACCTGCTTTACCGACAATCGCGACGGCCTGCGTCCGGAAATCCTGTGCGAGGATTTGCCGCCGCTGGACATCGGCGAAATGCCCAAGAACACGCCCGGCATCTGGCAGAAGTCGCGGCTGTGGGGGCCGAAGCTCGGCAATCTCAAAGGCCCCGTCCTGTTCCTGGACCTCGACCTGGTCATCGTCGGATCGCTCGATGGTTTCTTCGAGAAGGGAGAACCGGACGACGTCATCCTCGCCCGTAACCAGACGACGCCGTTCGAGCGCCTCGGCCAGACCTCGCTGTTTCGCTATCCAGTCGGCAAGCTGGTGCCGTTGCAGGAGAAATTCCGCGCCGACCCGCAAGGCATTGCCGACGAATACCGTTTCGAGCAGCGCTTCGTCACGCGCAATGCGCCGGGCGGGACCAAACTTTTCCCCCGCCGCTGGGTCCTGCATTTCCGGCAGGACTGCCGCCGGCCGTTCCCGCTCAACTTTTTCCTGGCACCCCGACTGCCCAAGGACGCGCGCGTCGTGCTGTTCCCGCGCAACCTCCTGCCGCAGCATGCGATCGAAGGCCGCTTCGGCAAGAAGGACAAGGTCTCCACCCCGCTTGGCCATATCCTCGGGCTGTTTGCATCCGACCGTTACGAGAAGAATGCGTTTCGCTATCTCCGGCACTACCTTCGCCCATCGCCATGGGTGGCCGATCATTGGCGCGAATAGTCGAGACTTCGCCGAGAACAGGCCTGCTTTCGCTGCGGGGAAAACCCAGCAGCTAGCGCGCCGCCGGCCCCTTCACGCGGCCTGAAAGCACGCCGAAGCCCTCGATGATCGCTTCCTGGTTTTCAAGCCGCGTCACTTCGTGCTGCACTTCCTGAAGCGTGCGCAAAAGCTGTGGCACGGCTTCGAGGTCGCCCTCCTCGGTCGCATAGGCCAGTTCGCGTTCGAGCTCGCGCACCTGCCAGTGCAATGCCTTCGAGCGCTGGTGCAGTGCCAGCGCCTGCAGATAGCCTTCGCGGGCGTCCTCGGGCGCGGCCGCCGTTGTCGCGGTCCAGAGCCGCGCATAGCGGATCTGCTGGTCGATCGCGGTAATCAGCGCACCAAAACCCTCCGCCTGCAATTGTTCGAGCAGATCCTCGCGGTTCAACCGCGGCCCCTGCGCAGCCGCAGCGTTCAGCACCGCCGCCCAGCAGCGCTGCAGCTCGCGGTGGTCGAACTCGATCGTCGAGATCTCGTCATATTCGTCGAACAGCAATTGCGGGTGGTTGACGATGGTGAGTGCCAGAACGCTCTCTCTCAGAAGCGGCGCCACCTGCTGTCCGCTGACCAGTGTCGAGCGCGCCAGCCGGTCGGAGATTGCCGTCGGCCCGCTCGCATTCGGCCCCCGGGGCTGACCGGCACCGCGTGCTCCGCCGCCACCGCCTTGGCGAACGCCGCGTTCAAACGGGCGCCGCTCGCCCCGCCCTGCCCCTGAGGATTGCAGGAAGGCGTGAAGCCGGTCGCGCATGTCCTGGCCATAGTGCCGGCGCACGCTTTCGTCGGCGATCACGGATGTCACCTGCTTCAGCCGTGCTTCGAGCTCGGCGCGCTTTTCCGGCGTGTCGAAAGCGCCGCCCTGGACCTCGCGCTGCCAGACCATCTCGGCGAGCGAACGGGCGTTGGCGAGCACCTTGTCGAAAGGCCCACGGCCCTCCTGACGCACGAGGTCGTCGGGATCCTTGCCGTCCGGAAGCATGGCGAAGCGGACCGAACGACCGGGCTTCAGATGCGGCAGCGCCAGGTCGACGCCGCGGTTTGCGGCACGAATGCCTGCCCCATCGCCGTCGAAGCAGAGCACCGGCTGCGACGTCATCTTCCACAAGAGATCGAGCTGGTTTTCGGTGAGCGCCGTGCCGAGCGGCGCAACGGCGTTTTCGACGCCTGCCTGATGCAGCGCGATCACGTCCATGTAGCCTTCGACGGCGATGATCGTTCCGGCCGCATCGTCCTGCCCGACGTCACGTGCGGCTCCTTGCGAAGCACGGCGCGCGCGGGCGAAATTGTAGAGCACGTTGCCCTTGTGGAAGAGCTCGGTCTCGTTCGAGTTCAGATACTTGGCCGGTGCGTCCGGCGACATGGCGCGGCCGCCAAACGCGATGACCTTCTCGCGCGACGACAGGATCGGGAACATGATGCGGTCGCGGAACCGGTCGTAGGAAACCGGCACGTCCGGCCCGTGCACCACGAGGCCGCAGGCCTCGATCTGTTCCTTGCCGACACCCTTGCCGGCGAGATGTTCCTTGAGCGCGTTGCGGCTGTCGGGCGCGTAGCCCAAACGAAAGGTCTCGATCGTGCGCCCCGTCAGCCCGCGCTCGCGCAGATAGGCGCGCGCCTTGGCGCCGTTGGCCGTCTGGAGTTGGTCCTCGAAGTACGCGGTCGCCAGCTCCATCACGTCGAGCAGGCTTGTACGTTCCTTCTCCCGGCGCTCTGCCTGCGGATCCGGTTGCGGCATGGCAACGCCCGCCATGTCGGCGATCTGCTGTACGGCTTCGGGAAAGCTCAGGCCTTCGAGATCGGTGAGAAAGCGGAAGTGGTCACCCGAGACACCGCAGCCGAAGCAATGGTAGCGGCCCTTGCCGTCCTCGCAGTGAAAGCTCGGCGACTTCTCGCCGTGAAAGGGGCAGCAGGCCCAATAGTCGCCGCGCGAGACGTTGGTCTTGCGCCGGTCCCAGCTAACGCGCTTGGCAATCACGTCCGAAATCGGAACGCGATCGCGTATCTCGTCAAGAAAGGACTGTGAAAAGCGCATGGATACCTCTGGTCGATCCTCCATATAGGCGGCATGGCCGGCGGGCGCTACAACAGTGATCCTGCTTGCACGCTATTCACAGGAGCGAAACGGGAATCGCACGCCGGACGCCCAATCAAAAGTTGTGTATGAATATTTTCTGAAGACCAAAAGTAGCACTTGACACCCCTTTGACGAAAAGGATCAATTCGCCGTCTCGAATTGGATCACTTGCCATGGCCATTTCCGTCAACGTGCTCGCCTCCAGTCCGGCTTTCTTCGGCGCGGTGCTGAGCTATGCGCGCGGCATGGTGGAGATGTATGCGGCAAACCCGCGGCTCGCCTCGATCTTTGCCTCGCAGCAGCGCTGGCTGATGGCCCAATCCGGGCTTGCACTTCATCACGACCGCGATCCGGATGATCCCTCGAGCGGCCTCTACAGCGGCCGTTTCATCAACTATGCCGTCATGCACGGGATCGCCAGCCGCAACACCGCGGCATCCTTCGTGCAGGAAATGGTTACCTACCGCTTCGCCCGCTACATCACGGTGCAGCCAGACAAGCGCAGCCGGCCGCTGGAGCCTACCGAGGCAGCACTCGACTATGTCTGGAAATGGATGCAGTCCCATCTGGCCATCCTCGACGCCTTCGATGGCCAGTCGCGGCTGGCACGGCTAAGCGAAGAGCAGGCCCAGTTCGGCCGGCTGCAGGCCGCCGTCGCCCACGCGCTTGTCGGCAACGACACGGTCCGTCGTCCAGGCCCGACCTTCGACCTCTTCACCTGGGTCAATTCCGGGGGCGTGGTGATGGACGATCTCTTTTCCCGCATCGGCGCCTTCGACCCCGAGGCAGAGCGCCTCGCCATCGGGCCGGTTTCGCCGAGCGATCTCAGCGAACGCTTCATCATCTCCAAGACCCACCTCAAGCGGATCTTCGACAAGGCAGCCCTTTTGGGCAATATGGGGTGGGAGCGGTCGCCCGGACGCGGCGCGGTCTGGCTGTCCAAAGCCTTCATCCGTGAATACTGGGATTATCAGGCGGAGAAGTTCGCGCTCATCGATCGCGCATTCGAAGCGACGTTTCCGGCGAAAGCCGAGGTGGCGACGCCCGTCTTATCGCAACGGGCGGCGGCACTGACTTGAGCGGAGCTACTTGAGCAGTTCCTTCACCAGGCCGGAGGCCTTGGCGAAGTCCATCTGGCCGGGGTAGCGCTCCTTGAGCACGTTCATGCACTTGCCCATATCACGCAGGCCATGTGCGCCGGTTTCGGCGATGACCGAGGCGCAGAGTTCCTTCACCTTTGCCTCCGGAAGCTGGGCCGGCAGGAACTGGTTGATGATGACGATTTCCTCACGCTCCTGCGCGGCAAGCTCCGGCCGGCCGGCGTCGTCGTAGATACGAGCCGATTCTTCGCGCTGCTTGATCATCTTGGCGAGGATCTGCAGGATTTCGTCATCGCTGACCGGGTCCTTGCCGAGGCCCCGATTGGCAATGTCCCGATCCTTGATCGCCGCCTGGATCAGCCGCACGGTCGAGGTACGCCGTGCGTCCTTGGCTTTGAGGGCTTCCTTCAGTGCGTTAGCGAACAGGTCGCGCATGTCCATACTCCATGTCAAAACCGGCCCGCGGTGCTCTGCCCGGAACCGGTTCGAAACCATCGTTGTTGTCGTCGTCTTAAACCAGTGTGACAGGCGCAATCAAACGGAATACGCAACCGCTTGAATTATAAGGAATTTTATTTCCCGACAATTCACAGCGGCCGGTTGACCCGGCTAAGCGCTTTGGGTATTTTCCCGCACCTGCACAACATCGGCATGAGAGCACTTTTCCGCGGGGTTTCCGCGCGTCCATGCCTGAGCAAAGAAATGGCGATCGACTGCCGGGCTTTCAAGCCCCCGCTTCGCGCCGCAACGGGATAGGAACGATGACCGCGACACCCGCATGGACCACTGAAAAACCAACCGCACTGCTCGTTCTGGCCGACGGCACCGTGATCGAGGGCAAGGGCATCGGCGCGACCGGCAAAGTGCAGGCGGAGGTCTGCTTCAACACGGCGCTGACGGGCTACCAGGAAATTCTGACGGACCCCTCCTATCTCGGCCAGATCGTCACCTTCACCTTCCCGCACATCGGCAACATCGGCGCCAATGACGAAGACATCGAAGACCTGACGCCGGCAGCACGCCACGGCGCGGTCGGCGTCATCTTCAAGGCCGACATCACCGAGCCGTCCAACTACCGCGCCGCCAAGCACCTCGACGCCTGGCTGAAGGCCCGCGGCATCATCGGCCTTTGCGGCATCGACACCCGCGCCCTCACCGCCTGGATCCGCGAAAACGGCATGCCGAACGCCGTCATCGCCCACGACCCCTCGGGCGTCTTCGACATCGAGACGCTGAAGAAAGAAGCCAAGGCCTGGAGCGGCCTCGAAGGCCTCGACCTTGCCAAGGTCGCGACCTCCGGCCAGTCGTCGCGCTGGGACGAGCAGCCCTGGGTCTGGAACGAAGGTTATTCGACGCTCGGCGAAACCGATGCCGCCTACCATATCGTCGCGCTCGACTACGGCGTGAAGCGCAACATCCTGCGCCTCTTTGCCGGCCTCAACGCCCGCGTCACGGTCATGCCGGCCACGACCAGCGCCGACGAAGTGCTGGCGCAGAAGCCGGACGGCATCTTCCTGTCGAACGGCCCCGGCGACCCGGCAGCAACCGGAAAATACGCCGTGCCGGTCATCCAGGACCTGCTCAAGACCGACATCCCGGTCTTCGGCATCTGCCTCGGCCACCAGATGCTGGCGCTGGCACTCGGCGGCAAGACCGAAAAGATGCACCAGGGCCACCACGGCGCCAACCATCCGGTCAAGGACCACACCACCGGCAAGGTCGAGATCGTCTCGATGAACCACGGCTTCGCGGTGGATTCGAAGTCGCTGCCGCAGGGTGTTGATGAGACTCACATTTCGCTCTTCGACGGCACCAATTGCGGCCTGCGCGTCGCCGGCAAGCCGGTGTTCTCGGTCCAGCACCACCCGGAAGCCTCCCCCGGCCCGCAGGACAGCCACTATCTCTTCCGCCGCTTCATGAACCTCGTGCGCGAGAAGAAGGGCGAACCGGCGCTCGCAGAGCGCTAAGCGACCGATCGAGACAAGCTTCGAAGGCCCGCTCCTAGCGGGCCTTTTCTTTTCGAGCATGCGCCTTCGCTGCCGCCCAGCCTCACTCTCCTGGCAGATGCGTGACGATGAAGTCGACGACGGCGCGAACCGACGGCAGTTGCCCGCGCCGATGCGGCATCAACAGCGTCGTCGTCACGCTGCCTGCCTCCCAATCGGCAAGCACACGCACAAGACTTCCAGCCTCGATTGCCGCCCGACAGATCTTTCTCGGTAGCGCGGTGATGCCAAGACCGGAGACGGCGGCCTCGAGCAACACGTTGGATTCGTCTGCGAGGAACCGCGGCATGGGGCGCACCCTGACGACCACGCCCGCGTCGTTGCGCATCGTCCATCCCTCCGAGGTCAGGGAGGCCAGCAGCCCGTCGTGGCGCGAAAGGTCGCTCGGTTCGCGCGGGTGCCCGCGATTTTCCAGGTAGGCGGGCGCTGCCACGAGCAGGATGGCATCGTTTGCCACCCGCCGCTGCACCATGCCGGAATCGGGCAACGGTGCGAAGTGATCGCGCACTGCGATGTCGAAGCCCTCCTGCACCACATCGACGAAACGGTCCGTCGCGTGCAGCATCACCCGCATCTTGGGATAGGCCTGCGCCAGCGGCGGCAGCAGCCCCGCCAGCATCATCTGAGCCGTCGGCACAGAGGCGGTGATCCTCACCGTTCCGCTCGGTTCGGCAAGGCGCCCCTTGACGATGGCTTCGGCCGCTTCCGCCTCTATCAACATCGCCGAGGCATGCCGGTAGAAATCCTCGCCTATCTCCGTCACGGTGAAGCGACGCGAAGTTCGGTTGATCAGCCGGACACCAAGCGTCTTTTCCAACTCGGCCACGCGCTTGCTCAGCGTCGATTTCGGCACGTTCAGCGCCCGCGCCGCCGGCGCGAACCCCTTGTGATCGACCACATGGGCAAAGACGATGAAGTCGTTGAGATTGCGCATCGCGGGCCTCCAATGTCTACAAGCGTGGACGATACATCCACGTTTGCCCGTCTTACGCAATATCGTCCACGAAATTATCTCTTCCTCATCGAAGCCTGATATCGAAGGAAAAGACAATGGGTATCTATCAAAACAAGAAAGCCGTCGTCATCGGCGGCACGCATGGCATGGGTCTGGCGACGGTCGAGCGGCTCGTCGACGGCGGCGCCGAGGTGCTTCTGACCGGAAACAACGAAGAGAACCTCGCCCGGATCCAGCAGCGCTTCGGCGACCGCGTTCATGCGGTAAAGTCAGATATCGCCGATCTCGGCGAGATCGCTGTGCTCGGGGCGACGGTCGGGCAGAAACTGGGTTCGATCGATCTCCTGCACGTCAACGCCGGCACATCGCTGCTCGAGCCATTCGACCAGGTGACGGAGGCCTCCTACGATCGCCAGTTCACCATCAACACCAAGGGTGCCTTTTTCACCGTCCAGCGGCTGGCGCCTCTGATCCGCGACGGCGGCTCGATCGTCTTTACCTCGTCGGTTGCTGATGTCGGCGGCCATCCGGGAATGGCGGTCTATAGCGGCAGCAAGGCGGCGCTGATCTCGTTTGCCTCCGTCTTTGCCGCCGAGCTTCTGCCGCGCGGCATAAGGGTCAACTCGGTCAGCCCCGGCTTCATCGATACGCCGACCAAGGGCGTGGCGGGCGTCACCGACGCCGAACGTGCCGAGTTCAAGGCGCTCGGCGATGCGATCACCCCGATGGGCCGCAACGGCACGGCGGACGAAGTCGCCCGCGCCGTGCTGTTCCTCGCCTTCGATGCCACCTTCACCACCGGCGCACGCCTCACCGTCGACGGTGGCCTCGGCCAGCAATTGTCGCCGGCGGCCTGAAGCGGGCCAGAGCGGGGAACCAGGAGCGGAGAATCACGATGTCCAAATCCATCGCCATCATCGGCCTCGGCGCCATGGGCACGGCACTTGCCAAAACCCTCATCGACGCGGGCAACACCGCCACCGTCTGGAACCGTACGTCCGCGCGGGCCGACGCGCTGGTTGCCCGCGGCGCTCGCCGGGCAGCAACGGTCACCGAAGCCATTGCGGCCAGCGATATCCTCATCCTATGCCTCACCGACTACGCCGCCGTCGAAACGACGCTGGCAGATGTCGGCCCCATGCTCGCAGGCAAGACCGTCATCAACCTCACCAACGGTCGCCCGGATGAAGTCCGGGCGGTCGCGGCCCGCCTTGAAGCGTACGGCGCACGCTATCTCGACGGAGGAATCATGGCGACGCCGCCGATGATCGGCACACCGGATGCCTTCATTCTCTGTAGTGGCAGCGCCGATGCTTTCGAAAAAACCAGGGAGCAATTGGCCGCCTTCGGCCAGAGCCACTATCTCGGCGAGGATCCTGTTCTCGCCGCGGTCAGCGACCTCGCCTTGCTGTCGGCGATGTACGGTCTCTTCGGCGGCTATCTGCACGCAACGGCGCTCGCCGGCAGCGTCGGCTTCACCGCGAAGCAGTTCCTGCCGCTGGTCGAGCCCTGGCTTGCCGCGATGATGACGGCGCTGCCTGATTATGCCGAACGGATCGACAGCGGCGACCACGCCCGCGACGTGATGTCGAACCTCTCAATGCAGTCGGTGGCGATCACCAACATCGTTGCCGCAAGCCGCAGCCTGGGCATCGATCCGGCCTTCATGGAGCCGATCGAAAGGCTGGCAAAGAAGCGCCTCGCCGCCGGCTTTGGCGGCGACGAGGCCTCCGGCCTCATCGAGGCGATACGGGGCAAATAGAGGGCGGCCCCAGCGGTCCGGATGCAAGCGCACGCCGATGATGCTCGCCAGCGCGCCGCAAGCAAACAACAAGCAGATGGCCCGCGGTCGAAACGCCGCGGGCCATCTGCTTGTTGTTGACCCTCGGCCACCCTTCGCGCATCCTCACCGCAACTGGAGGTGACGATGATTACAGGTCCACAGTGCCGCGCCGCCAGGGCGCTGATCGAAATTTCGCGCGAAATGCTTTCAAGCTTTTCCGGCGTCGACGAGGAGACGATCCTCAAGTTCGAGCGCAAGCTAGAGAAACCCGGCGACGCCGTGATCCTCTCGTTGAAGCATGCGCTCGAAAATGCCGGCGCGGTGTTTCTGCCGGAGGGCGAACGCGGCATCGGCGTACGGCTGAAGTTCACCCGCTCAGAGGCCCGCCGCCTCTCGATCCTCGAAAGCGAGGGTGGCATCGTTGGCGACGACGAGGTTCCCGGCGCCTGAGAATGAAACCTGATTTCAAGGCCTTAGCCGGCTGACTTGAATCAGTATGGCCAACGGTTGAATCGGTTTACGAACGAAAAAACCCGCCGTTGCCGGCGGGTTCTTTTTTTGAAAGACGGTCGCCCCCGCTTACTTGCAGGCGGCGCAGAAACGCTGGATTCGGCGGCAGGCTTCCTCGAGCTGGGCTTCCGAGGTCGCATAGGAGATGCGGAAGTTCGGGCCGAGGCCGAAGGCCGAACCGTGGACGACGGCGACGCCTTCGGATTCCAGCAGTTCCGACACGAAGTCTTCGTCCGTCTCGATGACCTTGCCCGACGGCGCGGTCTTGCCGATCAGGCCGGCGCAGGACGGATAGACGTAGAAGGCGCCTTCGGGCGTCGGGCACGAAATGCCCTTGGCCTGGTTCAGCATCGACACGACGAGATCGCGGCGGCCTTCGAAGATCTTCTTGTTTTCGGGAATGAAGTCCTGCGTGCCGTTCAACGCCTCGACGGCCGCCCACTGGGCGATCGAGGTGGCGCCCGAGGTCTGCTGGCCCTGGATCATGTCCATGGCCTTGATCAGCTGCAGCGGGCCGGCGGCGTAGCCGATGCGCCAGCCGGTCATGGCATAGGCCTTGGAGACGCCGTTCATCGTCAGCGTGCGGTCATAGAGACCGGGCTCGACTTCGACCGGGGTCGCGAACTTGAAGTCGCCATAGGTCAGGTGCTCGTACATGTCGTCGGTGAGGATCCAGACATGCGGGTGCTTCATCAGCACGTCGGTCAGCGCCTTCAGCTCGGCATGGCTGTAGGCGGCACCCGACGGGTTGGACGGCGAGTTGAAGATGAACCACTTGGTCTTCGGCGTGATCGCCTTGTCCAGATCTTCGGCCTTGAGCTTGAAGTTGTTTTCCTGCTTGGTCGAAACCGTCACCGGCGTACCACCGCACAGCGCCACCATTTCCGGGTAGGAAACCCAGTAGGGTGCAGGGATCACGACTTCATCGCCGGCGTTCAGGGTCGCCATGAAGGCGTTGAAAAGAATCTGCTTTCCGCCGGTGCCGACGATCGTCTGGGCGGCGGTGTAGTCGAGGTTGTTCTCGCGCTTGAACTTCTTGGCGATCGCTTCGCGCAGTTCCGGAATGCCGGAGACCGGCGTGTACTTCGTCTCGCCGCGGTTGATCGCGTCGATGGCGGCCTTCTTGATATTGTCGGGCGTGTCGAAGTCCGGCTCACCGGCGCCAAGGCCGATGACATCGCGGCCTTTCGCTTTCAGCTCACGGGCTTTCTGCGAAACGGCGATGGTGGCGGAAGGCTTTACACGGGAAAGGGCATCGGCAAGGAAGGCCATGGGTGAAGGTCCTGATCGTTTCGAGACGAGGTGATCGCTACGGAACGAAAAGGCAGGCTCCATAGCGGTTAGGTCTATGTCGAAAGACGCCCGGTCTTGCAAGCGCCGGATAGGCAAAAACGCCGGAAACGCGGGCAAAAAGCGTCACCATGACAAAGTTTCATGAATGCGATCAGCATCGTCGATCGGAGGTCGCGATACCGAGCGATGCATCACCGTCCGTCGAGCGCCGACAAAACGGATTGTGGCACCCGTTCGAACGGCCACGAAACGTAACGGCCAGAAACGGTTGGTGATCGCGATTTATTCAAAAAAATCAGCGCAATCCCGCAATTTTTCAAATGCCATAATTTAGCCACCACAACTGTCGCGGAACGCCGCAATTCCGTCCAGCAACAGCCGGTTTCCGGGCATTTCCTTCGATGATCCGAACACATTCGCATTACGGGGGTTATGCAATGTTTCTCGACGACGAAATCGCTTCCATGAAGACACGGCAGAACGAAGCACGCTGGGGCATGTACCTGGCGCTCGCGGCCCTTGCCGCCTGCATCCTGATGTTCATCGGCCTGATGACCCAGGCGACCGCGCAAACTGCTGATGCCAAGCCGCGGCAGCTGGCGGGCTACGTTCGCCCCAACGACATCGGCACCGGCGCCCTGCTCTTTCCGTCGAAGGAGCCGGGCTATTTCGTCGAGGCGCCGCGCCTTGCGACCGACGTTCAGATCGACGTCAACGGCCCGATCATGCGCACCCGCGTCACCCAGCGCTTCGAGAACCCGAGCAAGGGCTGGGTTGAGGGCACCTATGTCTTTCCCCTGCCCGAGGATTCGGCCGTCGACACGCTGAAGATGCAGATCGGCGACCGCTTCATCGAGGGTGAGATCAAGGCGCGTGAGGCGGCCAGGGAGATTTACGAGCAGGCAAAGGCCGAGGGCAAGAAGGCAGCGCTTCTCGAACAGCAGCGCCCGAACATCTTCACCAACCAGGTCGCCAATATCGGTCCCGGCGAAACGGTCGTCGTGCAGATCGAGTACCAGAGCGCGGTCCGCCAATCGAACGGCCTCTATTCGCTGCGTTTCCCCATGGTCGTGGCGCCGCGCTACAACCCGCAGCCGATCGTTCAGACCGTCGATCTCGACAGCCGCACCGGTTATGCCGTCAGCGACCCGGTCCCCGACCGCGAGAAGATCGAAGCGCCAGTCCTCGACCCCAAAGAGAACGCCAGGATCAACCCCGTCACACTGACGGTGAACCTCAAGGCCGGCTTCCCGCTCGGCGAAGTGAAATCAGGCTACCACGACGTCGATATCGCCAATCTTGACGATCTCAGCCGCCGCGTGACGCTGAAGGGCGACAGCGTGCCTGCCGATCGCGACTTCGAGCTCACCTGGAAGGCGATCGAGGGCAAGAGCCCCTATGCCGGCCTGTTCCGCGAAACGGTCGGCGGCAAGACCTATCTGCTCTCGTTTGTCACCCCGCCGGCAGCAGCAAACGAGGCTGACGCCAAGCCGGTCAAGCGCGAGATCGTCTTCGTCATCGACAATTCCGGCTCCATGGCCGGCCCGTCGATGGAGCAAGCCAAGGAGAGCCTGGCGCTCGCGATCTCCAGACTGAAGCCCGAGGACCGTTTCAACGTCATCCGCTTCGACGACACCATGTCGGTGCACTTTCCCGAGCTGGTCGAAGCGACACCGGACAAGCGGGAGGACGCAATCGCCTATGTGCGCGGCCTGACAGCCGATGGCGGCACCGAGATGCTGCCAGCGCTGGAAGCGGCCCTCCGCACGCAAGGATCGGTACAGCCCGGCGCGCTTCGCCAGGTGGTCTTCCTGACCGACGGCGCGATCGGCAACGAGACGCAGCTTTTCGAGGAGATCCAGAAGAACCGCGGCGAGGCTCGCGTCTTCACCGTCGGCATCGGCTCTGCTCCGAACAGCCACTTCATGACCAAGGCGGCCGAATATGGCCGCGGCACCTTCACGCTGATCGGCTCGGAGAGCGAGGTCGCCGCGCGCATGGGCGAGCTTTTCACCAAGCTCGAGAGCCCCGCAATGACCGATATCGCCGCGAGCTTCGAGGGCGCCTCGGCGAGCGACATCACCCCCAACCCGATGCCCGATCTTTATCGCGGCGAGCCTGTGGTGCTGACGGCCGAACTCGACGGCACCGCACCCGAAGGCAAGCTGCAGATCCTCGGCAAGGCCGGCGACCAACCCTGGCGGGTGGAGATGGACATCGCCAAGGCCTCGACCGGCAAAGGCATCGCCAAGCTCTGGGCGCGCCGCAAGATCGACGACCTCGAGGCGAGCGCGTCGACGATCGCCGACCCCGCGACCCTCGACAAGCGGATCGAGACGGTGGCACTTGCCCACCATCTGGTCTCCCGCGTGACCAGCCTCGTTGCCGTCGACGCGACGCCGTCGCGGCCCGCCAGCGAGAACCTGAGCGAAACGAAGCTGCCGCTCAATCTCCCCGCCGGCTGGGACTTCGGAAAGGTCTTCGGCGAAGCCCCTGTCGAGACTGTCCCCGGCAAAGTCGACGAACGTGACGCCGCGCTCGAAAGCCGAACCAAGCTTGCGATGGTCACGGCCGACCGCATGCTGGCCGCACCGACGGCGCGGGCGGCAGGTCTGCTCGCGGAAGCCAACAACCAGGTCGCCCTGCCGCAGACGGCAACGGAGGCCGACAAGCAGATCCTGATCGGCCTGATGCTGCTCGTCTTCGCTCTGCTTGCCGGCACGACCTTTGTCTACTGGCGGGCGCCGATCGCCGCCGTCGTGCTTGCCGGAGTGCGCCGCCGTGGCCGCTGACAAGAATCAGTCCGAGCCACGGCCGGGCTTTCTCGCCCGCCTCTCGGCGGTCGAAACGATCGTGCTCGCGATCATCTCGCTCATTGCCCTTGCCGGTCTGCTTCTGATCGGCAAGGGCTTCTACATGAAGGCCAAGGCCGAGGTCTCGCAGGTGCTTCTGAAGCGTACCTTCGAGGCGCAACTGCACGGCAATCCCGACGGCAAGCCCTGGCCCTGGGCCGATTTTCAGACAGCCGCGGAAATCTCGGCGCCACGGATCAACCGCTCGGCGATCGTGCTCCAAGGCGCAAGCGGCGAAGCGCTGGCCTTCGGGCCCGCCTGGCTGACGACGACGCCGCTCCCCGGCGACGAAGGTACCTCGGTCATCGCCGCCCATCGCGACACGCATTTTCGCTGGCTGAAGGAGGTCAACCCCGGCGACCTTCTGGTGCTGACCCGCAAGGACGGCCGCCGCTTCCTGTTTAGGGCCGGCGAAAGCCGGGTTGCCCGCTGGGACGAAAGCGGCATCAACGCGTCCGCCAGCGGCCACCATCTGGCGCTCGCCACCTGCTGGCCCTTCGACGCGATCGAGCAGGGACCGATGCGCTACATCGTCGATGCAGAACTCATCGGCGAACAGCGTCCGGTACCGCTGACGACGGGCTCGATCTCGAAATAAACCGCTTTTGATCGGATGTGACTTGAACCGCTCCGTCGATCGCCCCAGCTTGCCTGCTGAACGAGTCGGTGTGGGAGAAACGGAATGGGGCATACGGGCGCTGGAACATCGGGACGGGCGGGCAAACGGTCGCGTGCGGTCGGAATCCTGGCCGTGTCCGTTGCGCTGGCAACGTTTGCTCCTCCGAGCGCCGGGGCACAGGATGCCCGCGAGTTTCCGAGCGAGCACGGTAGCGTGCGTGTCGAGACGCTCGCGACCGGGCTTGAACACCCCTGGTCCGTCGAGGCACTCCCCGATGGCGGCCTGATCGTCAGCGAGCGGCCGGGTCGGCTGCGGATCCTGCGCGACGGCAAGCTCTCGAAACCGCTGACGGGCGTGCCCGAGGTCGCCGAGCGTGGCCAGGGCGGCCTGCTCGACATCGCGCTCGATCCCCGTTTTGCAGAAACCCGGACGCTCTACTTGACGATGGCCGCCAACGGCAAGGGCGGCTACGGCACCGTCGTCGTACGGGCAAAGCTCGCCGCCGACGGAACCGGGCTTATCGACGTCAAGGAGCTCTTCCGGATGAGCAAGTTTACCGGCAAGGGCCAGCATTTCGGCTCGCGCATCGCAATCGCTCCCGATGGCAGCCTTTTCTTCGGCATCGGCGATCGCGGCGAAGGCGACCGGGCGCAGGACCCGCGCGATCATGCCGGCGCCATCCTGCATATCAATGCCGACGGCAGCGTTCCCGGATCGAACCCTTATCGCGGCGGCACCGGCGGCCTGCCGGAGATCTGGTCGAAGGGCCACCGCAATCCTCAAGGGATCGCCTTCGATCCGAAGGACGGCACGCTTCTGACGGTCGAGCACGGCGCGCGCGGCGGCGACGAGATCAACAATCCGAAGCCCGGCCACAATTACGGCTGGCCCGTCATTACCTACGGCAAGGACTATTCCGGCGCCGAGATCGGCGAAGGCACGGCGAAAGAAGGCCTCGATCAGCCGCTCTTCTATTGGGATCCCTCGATCGCGCCTGGCGCGCTTGCCGTCTATCGCGGCGAGATGTTTCCCGAATGGGATGGCGATCTTCTGGTGGCGGCGCTGAAGTACCAGTTGCTCGCCCGGCTCGAACGCGACGACAGCGGCGCGATCGGCTCCGAGGAGCGGCTGTTCGACGGCGAATTCGGCCGCATCCGGGACGTCGTCGTGGCACCCGACGGCGCCTTGCTTATGGTGACGGACGAGGAAGACGGCGCCGTGCTCAGGGTCTCCAAGGCGGCGACGCAATAGCCGGCGCGCGCCGCACGTTCACGATAGCCGATCGCGAACCTCGCGCCGGAACATGAATTTCAGCCCGGACCAGACGGCATCGACCGCGCAAACCTTCACGTCGACAAGGCCGAGCGGCAGGAAGATTTCGCGCAAAACGTCCTCGGTCAGTGTCGTCGGCCGCTTCGACGCCTTCTTTGGCCAAGAGACCCACAGCATGCCGTCCGGCTTCAATCTCGCAGCCAGCTTCGGCGCGAGCTCTTCCAAAACCGATCGCTCCGTTTCGAACACATGCGCATAGTCAATGTCGCGCGCGGCCACGGTGCCGATCTCGGTCTCGCTGGCCCGAAAGCCGGAAAAACCGCTGATCGCATCGAGCCCGGCTGGAACCCCGAGAAGCAGGGCCCGCTGCCCGTCTTTCAGCCCCAGCTTGCGCCCGAGCGGCGTGCCTGAATAGCCGGCATCGCTCATGGTCGCCGATCTCCGATGGGTGATAGGAGCTGAGCCCCCTCCTCGGCGCCCTCTCCCGGCACCGTGTCTCCGGCCGTTTCCATCGACAACAACTCCGCCCAACCGTGGCGACGATGAGCCTTGCCCGGCGAAAACGCAACTGCTAGACGCGCCTGTCCGAGGAGAGAACGACATGTCGCGCATTCAGGCCAATCTGCTGCTTTTGATTTCAGGCGCCATCTGGGGCGCCGGCTTCGTTGCACAGTCGACGGCGATGGATGCGATCAGCCCGCTGTGGTTCATCGCGCTTCGTTTTGCGATCGCGACACTGGTCGCCATGCCCTTGGCCATCATCGAAACGAAACGCGCGGCCGAACCGATCAAGCTGACGACCGTGCGCAATTTCATCTTCATCGGCCTGGCGCTCTTTGCCGGCGCCGTGACGCAGCAATTCGGCCTGCTCGACACCAGCGTCACCAATTCCGGCTTCCTCACCGGTCTCTACGTCGTCTTCGTCCCGGTCTTGACGGTGATCTTCTTGCGCCGCAAGCCGCATTGGGTGATCTGGCCGGGGGCGTCGATGGCACTGTTCGGCATTTTCCTCTTGAGCGGCGGCACGCTGTCGACGCTGACGGGTGGCGACTACCTGACCGTGGTCTGCGCCCTGTTCTGGGCGGTGCAACTGCTGCTCATCGGCCTGTTTGCCCCAAGCAGCGGCCGGCCGATGCTGCTGTCGATGACGCAATTCGCCGTCTGCGCCGTGCTCGGCTTCGCCCTCGCCGTCACGACCGAGCCGCTGAGCTTCGCTGCCATAGAGGGCGCGCTCTTCGAGATCCTCTATGCCGGCATCTTTTCGAGCGGCCTTGCCTTCATTCTTCAGGTCGTCGGGCAGCGCTACACCACGGCGCCGCAGGCTGCGATCTTCCTGTCGAGCGAAGCACTCTTTGCCGCCCTCTTCGGCGTTCTCCTGCTTGGCGAAGTCATCACCCCGATCGGTTATGCCGGCTGCGCCATCATCTTTGCCGCCATGCTGACGGTAGAGATCGTGCCGGAACTGACGAAGGGCCGCCGCGCCGCAGCACCTGCCTGAGGGCTCCTCAAGAAACTATAGGCACCCCACCGCCAAGACGCTGGACTGAGGCTTTACTTGCTGTTGTTCAGGCAATAGGCCCGTTGCTTCGCAACGAAGGCGTAGCTTTGCCCTGCGTTTTCGACCCGGCCCGAGAGCTCTGGATTTTCTGCAAGAAATCTACGTAAGAAACCGCCGACGTGAGAAGCCTCAAACATATCAGGGAGTTGCCGACGGCACGCATCCCAGGCGATTGGCCTGCTTTACGCGCCGCGCACGAGGAATCGGCGAAAACCACTCAATTTTGCAGCAATTGTTTTCAAAAAGCTGTGATTTCAACAGCTTGCGATATATTTTGTGCAACGCCCCACAAAGCCGCAAATGACCGATTTTTGAGCAATGACAAGACGCAATACCAATCCCGAAAAGTTTTGCTTGCCAATTCAAAATAAACCCATCAATCTTACTTTCGTTCGGGCAATCTGCGAACATGGGAAGATCTTGAAATAAAAGCGGGCCGGAGACGCAAAAACTCCGGGCGGCCAGACCGATGGGAAGCAGAGATGCGGCCCTTCCAATGGCTGGCTGCGGTAACCAGGACCCTTTCCTCAAACGTCGAGAACTGCCTGCCAACGCCCATCCGGGCACATTGCAATGCTACCCGTCCGTCAAACGGGTGGAGAGAAAAGGACCTGACGCATGGCCGAAACTGGCACTGTAAAATTCTTCAACACCGACAAGGGCTTTGGTTTCATCAAGCCTGACAACGGTGGTGCAGATATCTTCGTACACATTTCCGCGGTCCAGGCTTCCGGCCTGACCGGTCTGACGGAAAACCAGAAGGTAAGCTTCGACACCGAACCGGATCGCCGCGGCAAAGGCCCGAAGGCGGTCAACCTGCAGATCGCCGGCTAACGCCGTTATCTGCTGACAGATTCCAGTTGAAGCCCGGCATTCTTGCCGGGTTTTTTTGTTCAGGCTCGGTTCAGTTTGGCCGCGTTAACCTTCCTCCATCATGAAGGCCGGGTTGATCCGGTCCATGCGAAGGATTGAAGCCAAATGAACAAGTTCATCAAAGCCGCCGTTCTCTCGATCGCCGCAGCCGCTATGGTCATCCCGACCTTTGGCGCCGCCGAGGCAGGCGGCAGGCATCACCACAATAATGACGATGCATGGGCAGCTGGTGCAGCAGGTCTCGTTGCCGGCGCTCTGATCGGCGGCGCGATCGCTTCGCAGCCGCGTTACAACGGCGGCTACAACGAGCGCGTCTACATCGATCCGGAACCGGAATACGACTATTACGAGCCGCGTCCGGCCTACCGCCCTCGCCCGGTCTACCAGGCACGCCCTGTCGTCGTCGACAGCTATGGTGGCGGTTACCGCTCGCTCGAGCCCTGGACCCCGTCCTGGTACCGTTACTGCGCGCAGCGTTACCGCTCGTTCAACCCGGATAGCGGCACCTTCCGCGGCTACGACGGCCGCAGCTACTTCTGCACCGCCGGCTAATCAGGTTCGGCGTAAGAATCGAAAAGCCCATGTCTTGATAGAGACATGGGCTTTTTTCGTGAGCGTGTGTGGTGGCTCAGAGCCCGCGCAGATAAGGATTGGTGCGGCGCTCCTCGCCGATCTGACCACCCGGGCCATGTCCGCAGATGAAGCCGACGCTATCGCCGAGCGGCAGGATCTTGTCGCGGATCGAATCGAGCAATTGCTGGTGATTGCCGCCGGGCAGGTCCGTGCGGCCGATCGAGCCGTGGAAGAGCACGTCGCCGACATGGGCGAAGTTCTGCGCCCGGTTGAAATAGACGACGTGTCCCGGCGCATGGCCCGGGCAATGCAGGACTTCGAAGACATGGTCGCCGAAGGAGACCGTGTCGCCTTCTTCGAGCCAGCGATCGGGAATGACGTTCTGAACCTTCATCGCCAGACCGAAGCGCTCCGCCTGGCTTTCGAGCCTTTCGAGCAGCGGCAGGTCGTCCTTGTGCGGACCGATGATTTCGAGCCCGAGGGCGTCCTTCAGTTCCTTGGCGCCGCCGGCATGGTCGATATGGCCGTGGGTGATCCAGATCGCCTTCAGCGTGATGCCGTTTTCGCGGATGGTCTGCAGGATGAGATCGACGTCGCCGCCGGGATCGACGATCACGCCTTCCTTGGTCTCGCTGTCGAACAGCACGGTGCAGTTCTGCTCGAAATGGGTAACCGGGATGATGCCCGCCTGTAACATGCGCGTGTGCCTCTCTAGAGCATGTCGCGCAAAAATTTGGGAGCGGTATTGCGATAACGACATGCGACAAATCCAGAACCTAAAGCGTAGGAAGCGAATCTGGAAGATCGCAACGCGCTCTAGGATCTCGTCATCTTCCTATAGCGGCAATTGGCGGCGGTGACAGCGCCAATCAGCGAAGCGAGGCTATTTGCGGTGCAGACAGCTGCTGGGGTGCCGGCCACTGCACGGTGGTCATCAGCAGCGCCGAAATCGCGATCTCCGCGGCGACGACGATCCGAACGACCGGCTTCAGGCTGCGCGCGGCGACGTTGTTCTGATTCGGCTGAGCATTCTGCATTTTGTCCCTCTCCCGTTGCCTGTTCTCCTGGCGTGTCCTGCCCTCGGCAACGGCTGGAGAATGTCACAGCGTCACATTTCGTGACGTTCCCGGGGGAACATCCGCGCGCTTGCTGGCGTTTGGCCCTCGTCAATATAAGGAGAAACACGATGGTGAAGCTTACCCGCCCCCTGTTGCGAGCCGCTGCGGCCGCGGGTTTGGTGTTGGCGATCGGTACGCCGTCCGCCTTTGCAGCCATGACCGCGACCACGGTGACGGACCTTAACATCCGCACAGGTCCGGGCCCTCAATATCCGACAGTCGGCCTTGCGACCCGCGGTAGCACCGCGGTTATCGACGGCTGCATCGAAGGCAGCAAGTGGTGCCGCATTGACGTCGGCGGCGTGCGCGGCTGGGTCTATTCCCAGTATCTGACGACGGATCTTGGCGGTTCCGCCGTCGTGGTCCAGGAGCGCCGGTCCGACCTGGCCATTCCGGCCGTCACCTACGAAGTGCAGCCCAATGACCCCGTGATCGTCAGCAGCGGCGACGAATTGATCGGCCCGGTCGAACAGATCGACCCGATCGTGCCGCCGGAAAATGTGCGGACCTACGTCACGTCCAACCCCGGCGAGACCGTCTATCTCGATGGTGAAGTCGTCGTCGGTGCCGAACTGCCACAGACCGTGGCCGTTCAACGCGTTCCCGACTACAGCTACGACTATGTCAGCATCAACGGCCAGCCCGTTCTGGTCGAGCCGGCAACGCGACGCATCGTCTACGTCTATCGCTAACAATCGAGACCCCCGGCAATCGTTCGGTTGCCGGGGGTTCCCGACGTGCCTGCATTACCCTCCCTCGCTCTCCCGACGGCACGAATCATGCGCGGCAAGGTCATTCCCTCCAGCCGCCCCCGCCGCCGGCTTCGTTTTCCCGCTTTGCCTGTAAGAGGTTGCCTCTGCCTAAAATCGAGCCATTTCAATTGGCTACGAAGCGGGCGCCGCAACGTCATTTCACT
Organism: Ensifer sp. ENS07; assembly: GCF_014852185.1. Taxonomy (NCBI): domain Bacteria; kingdom Pseudomonadati; phylum Pseudomonadota; class Alphaproteobacteria; order Hyphomicrobiales; family Rhizobiaceae; genus Ensifer; species Ensifer sp. ENS07. The sequence goes on from NZ_JACVBE010000002.1 coordinate 975,582, forward strand.
CAAATTGACAATAATCCGGAATAGGCTTCAACCTATTGATGCCGGCTCATCGGCTTTTAGTGGCGCGTCCACGACGAGCCACGACACGGAGGGATCAATGGAAGCATTAATGCCTATCATTACCCAATTGATCGCGGGGGCCGCCGGCGGGAACGCGGCCAGCGCAGTGTTGAAGCAGCAGGCATTCGGTGTCGTCGCACGGACCATCGTCGGCGCCATTGGAGGCCTTGGCGGCGGGTTCCTCATTCAGATGCTCGGCGGAGAAGCAGCCGCGACCGGTCTCGCCATGCAAGCCATCGGCGGCCTTGTCGGCGGCGGCGTACTGAGCGGAATCGTCGGGCAATTCTTGGGGAAGACCGCCTAATTCTGCGATCATATCCGTAGCAAGACAAAAGGCGGCCCGGGGGCCGCCTTTTCTGCTTTCGAGAGCATTCCGGATGCCGTTACTCGGCTGCCGCGGCAACCGGATAGACTTCCTTCATGTAGTCGTTCATCAGCGTTTCGCAGATCGTCGCCGGCGTGAAGCGGTAAGGACCGATTTCGGAAACCGGCGTCACTTCGGCGGCCGAGCCGGTGAGGAAGCATTCGCTGAAACCGGACAGTTCCTCCGGCATGATCGCCCGCTCGACCACTTCATAGCCGCGGCGCTTGGCAAGCTCGATCACCGTGCGACGGGTGATGCCGTCGAGGAAGCAATCCGGCACCGGCGTGTGGATGACGCCGTCCTTGACGAAGAAGATGTTGGCACCGGTCGCTTCGGCCACGCGGCCGCGGTAATCCAGCATCATCGCGTCCGCATAGCCCTTGGCCTCGGCCGCATGCTTGGAGATGGTGCAGATCATGTAGAGGCCGGCGGCTTTCGACTTCGAAGGTGCCGTCTGCGGATCCGGGCGGCGATATTCTGCGATATCGAGCCGGATGCCCTTGAGCTTTTCGGCCGGGTTGAAATAGCTGCCCCACTGCCAGATGGCGATGGCGACGTTGATGCGGTTGTTCTGCGCCGAAACGCCCATGCTCTCGCTGCCGCGCCAGGCGATCGGCCGCACATAGGCCTCGGAGAAGCCCTGACGCTTCAGAAGCTCGACGCTGGCTGCGTCCAGTTCTTCCACCGAATAAGGGATCTTGAAGCCGAGGATTTCGGCGGACTGATGCAGGCGCTGGTTGTGCTCGGTCAGCTTGAAGATGCGCCCGCCATAGGCGCGCTCGCCCTCAAAGACCGCGCTGGCATAGTGCAGGCCGTGGGTCAGCACGTGAATCTTGGCATCCTTCCACGCGACGAACTCGCCGTTGAACCAGATCTGTCCGTCCAACTGATCAAAAGGAACCGCTGCCATGGTGTCATCCTCCGGCGCATGCGCGCCATTCTTAGTTGATTATCGCCCTGCTTTCAGTCTATCGGCAAACTGATTGAGGGAAAATTCAATTTCGTGATTTTGGATTTGCGATCGGAACGGCACGGCATATCCTTTCAGATGTTGCCAACGCCAAATGTCTCGCTTACCGAGCATGGACGCTAATGCTATGGTAAAAATATGTCAACAAAGCTGACATATTTTTTCGAATGTTTCGCAAGTTGCAATCAGGCTGAAAGGAAATGACCGCGTGGCCGGCCAATCCAAAGAGAACACCCGGTATCTGAACGATGCCGCCGCCGATGACGATACGATCGATTTCGAGATCATCGAGCTGCTCTTCTTCGCCTATCGCGACTTCACCTCCGACCCGGATGCGATCCTGGAAAAGAGCGGCTTCGGACGGGCGCACCACCGCGTCGTGCACTTTGTCGACCGCGAGCCGGGCATGACAGTCGCCGACCTCCTGGACACGCTGAAGATTACCAAGCAGAGCCTTGCCCGGGTGCTGAAGCAACTGATCGACTCCGGGTATATTCGCCAGGAAACCGGCCCTGAAGACCGGCGCCAGCGGATGCTCTACACGACGGAAGAAGGCCAGGCACTGGCGCGTGCGCTTGCCGAGCCACAGTCCCGCCGCATAGCCGATGCATTGGCAAGAACCGGTCCGGGCGCGCGCGAAACGGTCAAGCGCTTTCTCGCCGGGATGAAGAACAACGCCGCAGACTGACGCCCGCCGTAGCGCGGGTCTGACCTGCAACTTGGGAAGCGTGGAATGACGACAAAAGCGACTGTCTCGGACGATGCGGCTCACCTTCTGGTCGTTGACGACGACCGGCGCATCCGCGATCTGCTCAACCGCTACCTGGTCGAACAGGGTTTTCGCGTGACGACCGCGTCCGATGCGGACGAAGCCCGACGCAAGCTCGTCGGCCTCGACTTCGACCTTCTGATCGTCGACGTGATGATGCCCGGCGAAAGCGGCATTTCGCTCACCCAGAGCCTCAGGCAAATCAAGACCGTGCCGATCCTGATGTTGACGGCGCTGGCGGAATCCAACTCCCGCATCGAGGGTCTCGAGGCCGGCGCCGACGATTATCTGTCGAAGCCCTTCGACCCGCGCGAACTGGTGCTGCGCATCAACAACATCCTGCGCCGCAACCAGCCGGCCCAGGCCCCCAAGGTCGACCAGGTGATCTTCGGTCCCTACACCTTCTCGGTGGTGCGCAAGGAGCTGCGTCGTGGCGCCGATCACATCCGCCTGACGGACCGCGAGCAGGAGATCATGACACTCTTTTCGCAACGTGCCGGCGAAACCATCCCGCGCCACGAGTTGATCGGCGACGATGCCGAAGTCGGCGAGCGCACGATCGACGTGCAGATCAACCGCCTGCGCCGCAAGATCGAGGACGACCCGTCCAACCCCGTCTGGCTGCAGACGGTGCGCGGCATCGGCTACCGGCTGAGCGTGGACTGAAATGGCAGCCTTTCCGATGAGCGCGGCAAACCATGGCAAGCTTTGACGGCATAGAGCACGGCGCATCCGGGGCGAACGACAATGCCTGGAGGCGGTTCACCCGCTGGCTGCGCCGTCGCCTGCCCATGGGGCTTTACGCCCGCTCGCTGCTGATCGTCATCATTCCCATGGTGCTTCTGCAGTCGGTGGTCGCCTTCATCTTCATGGAGCGCCACTGGCAGCTGGTGACGCAGCGCCTGTCGGCCGCCGTCACCGGGGACATTGCCGCGATCGTCGATCTTATCGACACCTTCCCTGCCGACCGCGACATCTCCGAGATCATCCGCATCGCCCGCGATCAGCTCGATCTCAGCATCTCCGTGGACCCGCCCGGCGAACTGCCGCCGCCGCGCCCCAGCCCCTTCTTCGAAATCCTCGACCAGATCCTCGGCGAAGAGATTTCCAACCAGGTCCGCCGCCCCTTCTGGATCGATACGGTCGGCAACTCCAAGCTCGTCGAGATCCGCATCAAGCTCGATGACGGCCGCATCCTGCGCGTCTATGCCCGGCGCAACCAGGCCTACGCTTCCAACACCCACATCTTCCTCGTCTGGATGGTGGCGGCCTCGCTGGTGCTGCTGACGATCGCGGTGCTCTTCCTGCGCGGCCAGATCCGCCCGATCCTGGCCTTGACCAAGGCGGCCGAAAGCTTCGGCAAGGGCCAGAAGATCGACGACTTCGCGCCGCGCGGCGCCGATGAAATCCGCCGCGCCGGCCTCGCCTTCATCCAGATGCGCGAGCGCATCGAACGCCAGATCGAGCAGCGCACCGCGATGCTGACTGGCGTCAGCCACGATCTTCGAACCATCCTCACCCGCTTCAAGCTGCAGCTGGCGCTTGCCGGCAACAACCCCGATCTCGAAGGCCTGAACCAGGACGTCGATGACATGCAGAACATGCTGGAAGGCTATCTGGCCTTCGCCCGCAGCGAAGCGGAGGAGGACGTCGGCCAGCTGAAACTCAGCGACCTGATGACCCGGCTCGCCGCTGAAGCCGAACTGCTCGGCAAGACCCTGACCACATCCATCGAGGGGGAAGACGATATCCGCGTGCGGCCAAACGCCTTCACCCGTCTCGTCGCCAACATCGCCTCGAACGCCTACCGCTACGCCAACACTGTCAAGATCGATGCGCGCCACAGTGCCAAGTGGCTCACCATCACCGTCGACGATGACGGCCCAGGTATTCCCGAACGTTCGCGCGAGGATGTGTTCAAGCCGTTCTTCCGCCTCGACGAAGCCCGCAATCTCGACAGTTCCGGCACCGGCCTCGGGCTGGCGATCGCCCGCGATATCGCCCGCAGCCACGGGGGCAACGTCACGCTTGGCGACAGCCCGCTCGGCGGCCTCAGGGCAACGGTGCGCGTCCCGGCTTGACGTTCCCGCGCGGGCGGGCCACTTCTGGCCACGAATGGGCTAAGGGGAACGGGCCATGGTAGACGCCATCGATTGGGCTGACTGGGAGCGACGGCTGGCCGAACTCTGGGCAACCTTCGACCCGACAGATAGCGACGCCTTTATCGCCCGCATCGATGCCCTTGCCGCCGAACTGCCGGCAGGACATGCCATCGGATTGTTCGAAAGAGCCTCGGCGCAGGATTCGACCGGCCATGAGATGAAGGCGGAGCCGCTCTACCGGCAGGCGCTGGAAAACGGTCTTCAGGGAATTCGCCGCCGACGGGCCACCATCCAGCTCGCCAGCACCCTGCGCAATCTCGGCCGCGCCAAAGAAGGTGTCGCCCTGCTCACCGCCGAGCGGGACAAGCCATCGGACGAACTCGACGATGCGGTCGTCGCCTTCCTGGCGCTCTGCCTCGTCGATACTGGCCAGGCGCAACAGGCGGCCGCGCTCGCGCTCGCCAGCCTGTCACGGCACCTCCCCCGCTACAACCGCTCACTCAAGCGCTACGCCGAGATGCTGTTGCCGGAGAGTTGAGCCCGTCAGCGCTGGTAGATCGACGTCAGGCCGCGTCGTTCGTTGAAACGGTGCCAGGCGTCGATACGGCGCGGATGACGGGCGCGCATGACATCGAGCGGCGCGAGCAGTCGGCCGCCGCGGCCAAGGGCGGCATCGAGGATCTCGATGATGCGGCGATTCGGCCAGGGCTTGCGGGTGATCGTCAAGAGCGCCCGGAAGGCTTCGTCCTCTCGTCCCGCGCCAAGCTGATGCGCAATCAGACCATAGGCAAAGGCCGTCGAGCGGCTGACGCCGGCATGGCAATGCACGAGAATGCGGCTCTCAGCATGCTCGGCCGCCGGGCGCATCGCCTCGAAAACTTCGAGCACCAGATCCGGGAAATGCTGGGTGGCGGTCGGGTTTTCCTGGTCGCGCATGCGCACGACCCGGTGGCTGGCGTCCGCAATCACGGGCACGTTGGCATCCGGCAATTCGGGATCGAGCAGCGACAGCACATGACTTGCGCGCCAGTCGCGCGCGGCATCGGCGGCGCGCCAAAGGCAGGACACCTTGACGCGCTCGGGGATCACTTCGAAAGCAATGTTCATGGGGATCACATCAATTTCTTGCCGTTGGGGACCGGCCGTTCGGTGGCAGCCAGCACGATCGCACCGGCCTCGTCTGCAAAGCCCAGCGTCAGCACTTCAGAGCGCACAGGTCCGATCTGGCGCGGCGGAAAATTGACAACGCCCAGCACCTGCCGCCCGACGAGATCCTCCGGACGATAATGCACCGTGATTTGCGCTGATGACTTTTTTATGCCGATTTCCGGGCCGAAATCGATTTTCAGCTTGATGGCCGGCTTACGCGCTTCCGGAAACGGTTCGGCCTCGACGATGGTGCCCACGCGAATGTCCACGCGCTCGAAATCAGCAAATTCAATAGTTTCAGCCATCGTCATTCCCTATGTGAAATCTCATCCGAGGAGCTGGATTAAAGCATCGGGCGAGATTTCGGAAGCACGGCGGCCTCGGCGGGCTCCCCGCGAAATCTGGCCTCCTCCCATGGGCGACGCGCGAACTGCTCGGCAAGGAAATCGACGAAAACACGCACGCGTGGCGGCAAGAATCGCCGGTGCGGATAGACGACCGTGATCGGCTCTGCCTCGGCATAGTTGCTGCCGGTCAGAAGCGGCACCAGCAATCCCGCCTTGATATCTCCGCCCACGAGCAGTTCGGAAAGGCGCACGATGCCGATGCCTGCGAGCGCAAGCCGTCGGAGCGCTTCGGTGCTGTTGGCTTCGACGGAGCCACGAACACGGATCGCACGCCGGCCGTTGCCATCCTGAAATTCCCAAACGTTGAGACGGCCGCGGGCGGTGATGGCAAGGCAGACATGCCGCTGCAGGTCGTCAGGCGTTTGCGGCGCGCCGTGCCGCTCGAGATAGGCGGGTGCAGCGCAGATGACGCGACGGTTTGGTGCGAGCCGCCGCGTCACCAGCGTGCTGTCGCTTTGTTCCGCCACCCGCAGCGCAACATCCGCCTCACCGTTCATGAGGTCGACGACCGCGTCGCTGAAATCGAGTTCCAGGTCGATCTCCGGAAACCGTTCGATGAAATCAGGCAGCATGGGCACGATCAGACGATGACCGAAGGCGCTGGGCAGGCTCACCCGCAGCCGCCCGCGCGGCACCGCCCCCGGTTGGATCGCAACCTCCGCATCTTCCATGTCGCCGAGGATGCGGCGGCTCGATTCCGCATAGGCGCTGCCTTCGCTCGTCAGGCTGATGCTGCGCGTCGATCGCTGCAGCAGGCGCACGCCAAGGCGCGCCTCCAGCCGGCCAACGATCTTGCTGACCGCCGATGGCGTCATGCGCAACCGCCGCGCCGCCGCCGAGAAATCTCCCTCCTCGACGACAGCGAGAAACACCGCCATGGCTTCCTGTCGATCCATCTATCTATTCCATTTCGTCACAGATAAACGGAATTTAACATGGATTATCGCCGCGAGCGACAGGCTGTAGCTTGGACCGGAACTCAGACAGCGAAGCTTGAGGAGTAACGGAAATGGGCAAGCAGCCGAGCAGCAGTCTGCCGATGAGTTATGAGCTGCATTCCTGGGCTCGGCGTCAACGCAGCATTGCGATCGGCGACCTCTGCCGCCGCGTGATCGGCACAATCTGGAGAAGTCTCGTCAATCGCCAGCCAAGCCGCGATCATGGGGCCTGCGCCGGCGCTTCCCCGGCGCGAAACCCTTAGGCCAGGCGCCATGCCGGCCCAACATGGGGCCAGCCGCATTCAATATTCAGCCTGCGAGTTCTTCCGCGCGCTTGCGCGCCGCAGCGATCGCCTTGTCAAACAGCGGCTGCATGCCGTCGTCGGCCATCAGCACGGACAGTGCCGCAGCCGTCGTGCCGCCGGGCGAGGTCACGTTCTGGCGCAGCCGCGCGGCTTCGTCAGGCGACTGGTGCAAAAGTTCGCCAGCCCCAGCGACGGTTTCCCGCGCGAGCCGCATGGCGAGGTCCGCCTCAAGGCCGGCCTTGCGGCCCGCCTCGGCCATGCATTCGACGAGGTAGAAGACATAGGCCGGACCGCTGCCCGAAACGGCGGTGACGGCATCGATCTCGGCTTCGGTGCGGACCCATTCGACCGGACCGCTGACCTTCAGGAGATCATGAACCCGAGCGCGCTGCTGATCGCTGACGCGGGCATTGGCAAAGGCGCCGGTGACACCGCGGCCGATCATGGCCGGGGTATTCGGCATGGCGCGCACGGTCGCCGCGGCACCAAGATGGGCTTCGATGAAGGAAAGCGTCTTGCCGGCAGCAACCGAAACGATGACGGTATCCGGGCCGACGAGAGATTTCAGCGGCGGCAAGACGGCGTCCATCACCTGCGGCTTGACCGCAAGGAAGATCACACCCGCCTGGACACCCAACGGTACCGAGGTCGCATGCGTCACGCCGTTGTCCGAGATCAGCTGCGCCATGGCCGGCGGCGGGCCGGGATCGACGACGAGAACGTCCGCGCCTTTAACGCCGCTCTTCAGCCAGCCCGAAAGCATGGCGCCGCCCATATTGCCGGCGCCGACGAGCACGATGGGACCGGAAGCGGCGTTCGTCATGATCAGGCTTCTCCAACCGTTTCGAACAGGACGGCATCGACGGCGCGCTGCGCGTCCATGCCGGACCAGACGACGAATTGAAACGCCTGATAATAGGATTCGCAAGCGTCGAGTGCGCTCGAAAGCAGAACTTCGACCTGCTGGTTGGTGGGCTCGGCGCCGCCGGCAAGCAGCAGCGACTGGCGGAAGATCACCACTTCCTCCTGGCGCCACAGATCGAAGTGGCCCATCAAAACCTGCCCATTGATATGGGAGAGCAGACGGATGACTTCGTTGACCCGGCTTTCCGACACCTTGATGTCGAAGGCACAGGCCAGGTGCAGCGCCTCGAATTCCTCCATCCAGGAGAAGGAAACGTGGTAGTCCGCCCACTTGCCTTCGACCGTCATGGCGATTTCGTCTTCGCCGGATCGTTCGAACGACCAGTCGTTATTGGCAGCCACGAACTCGATCATATCGACCGGGTTGGATTGGCGCTCGACTTCCATTTCCAAAAGGCTCATGCATCACCCTGCATAGGTGTGGCACGGGCATGCGTCATCACGCTCACAAGACGCAACGCCGCAAACCCAACACCGATTACAAACACGTATGATTGCTGAACTCACATCCATCCTGGCTGACTTACCCTGCCCGGAGCTTACGTGGTTCGTTTCGAATCATCATTTAAAATCAGTGTATAATGGCGGAGTCAGGCTGCCAGCCCCTCGGCCCAAAAATAGCCGTGAACAATCGCGTCCACGTTGTCATGTGAATGAAGCGGTTGAGCTTAACTGACTCTGCCATAAGGGTTTTTTGGCAGTGTCCACAGGTGGAAAACTTTTCAGGTTTTATTAACCACCCATCATGCCGTTTCAGACCTATGCGGCTGAACCACAGCAAAACGCCCGCAGATGAGGTCCGCGGGCGAAGTAAAAACGCTGAAATGCCGTTATTTCAAGGGAATCGCGTTACTTGCCCGTATCGACGAGACGCGCTTCGAGAGCCTCAATACGGGCCAGAAGCGCATCGTTTTCCTCGCGCGCCTTGATGGCCATTTCCTTGACCATTTCGAACTCTTCGCGCTTGACGACGTCGAGCGAATTCAGCGCCCGCTCCGCCTGCGCCCGGAAGGCCGTTTCAACCTCGCGGCGCACGCCTTGAGCGGCGCCGGCAGCATCGGTCATCAGCTTGGCAAAGTCATCCAGGATGCGGTTGGTGCCTGTGCTCATCGTCGCGATCTCCATATCAGCCATCGCCTCTAAAGGCGCGATGCGGTCCATGGGTTTCAGGTAGGGTCACCGGCCGCGCGATGCAAGAAAAATCACGCGCGCCATCACGGCTCCCTTCACGACCCTGTGTCCGGGGCGCGCATTGCCGCCCTTGACCGAGGTGAAATCGCTCGCCATGGTCCGCCGAAACAACCGGCCCGGCACGAGAACAATAAATTGGAAACATTAGCGACCCGCCTCGCCATCCTCCCCTTCCCCGAAATCGACCCCGTTATCGTCCAGATCGGCCCGCTGGCCATCCACTGGTACGGGCTCGCCTATGTGGCGGGCATTCTGCTCGGCTGGTTCTACGCCCGGCGCCTGGCGATGAACGCCTCGCTCTGGCGGGACGACAAGCCGGCCATCACGCTGCAGCAGCTCGACGACTTCCTGCTGTGGGCCGCCGGCGGCATCGTGCTCGGCGGCCGCATCGGCTACATTCTCTTCTACGATCTCGGCTCAGTGCTCGCCAATCCGATCCGCGCGCTGGAAATCTGGAACGGCGGCATGTCGTTCCACGGCGGCTTCCTCGGCACGACACTCGCCATGATCCTGTTTGCGCGCAAGAACAAGATCGCCATCTGGAGCCTGTTCGACATTGTCGCCGCCGTCGTCCCGATCGGCCTGTTCTTCGGTCGTATCGCCAACTTCATCAACGGCGAACTCTGGGGCCGCCTCTCGTCGATGCCCTGGGCGATCGTATTCCCGACCGGCGGTCCGTTCGCCCGCCACCCGAGCCAGCTCTACGAGGCCGCCCTTGAAGGTATCGTCCTGCTCTCCGTCCTCGCCTGGTTCATCTATCGTCGTCACGCGTTGAAATCCCCGGGGCTCGTCACCGGCATCTTCGTGCTCGGCTATGCCCTGAGCCGCATTTTCGTCGAATTCTTCCGCGAACCGGACGCGCAGATCGGCTATCTTGTCGGTGGCTGGCTGACCATGGGCATGCTTTTGTCGCTGCCAATGGCGCTCGCCGGCATCTGGGCCATTGCCCGGGCGCGGCGCGCAGCCACCTGAGAGCGGATGGGGCAAGGGCGCGCGGCTATTCCGGCCGCCGCCCCGCGAATTGGACGAAGGCATGACGACACCACTTGCGGACAAGATCAAGGCGCTGATCAAGACCCACGGGCCGATCAGCGTCACCGATTATTTCTCGCTTTGCCTGGCGGATCCGGAGCACGGCTACTACCGTGTGCACGAGCCCTTCGGCAAGGAAGGCGACTTCACCACGGCGCCGGAGATCAGCCAGCTCTTCGGCGAGATGATCGGCATCTTCCTCGTCCATGCCTGGCAGCAGCACGGCAAGCCTGAGGGCGCCGTGATTGCTGAAATCGGCCCCGGCCGCGGCACGATGATGGCCGACATGCTGCGCGTCGTGCGCCGCCTGGCACCTGATCTCTATGCTTCCGCCGGCGTGCATCTCGTCGAAACCAGCGAACGGCTGCGTAAGGTGCAGTCGGAAACGCTCGCCGCCCATGGTCACAAGGTCGAATGGCACACGAGCTTCGAGACCCTGCCGGAAGGCTTCCTGCTGCTTGCCGCCAACGAGCTTTTCGACGCCATTCCGATCCGGCAGTTCGTGCGCACGGCGCAAGGCTTCCGCGAGCGCATGGTCGGGCTTGATGCCACGGACGAACTGACCTTTGCCGCCGGCGTTGCCGGCATCGATCCCGAGCTTCTTCCGACGCCGGCGCAGGGTGTTGCCGAAGGCACGATCTTCGAGATTGCTCCCGCCCGCGACGCTGTCATGTCGGCCCTCTGCGAACGGTTGAAGATCAGCGGCGGCACCGCCGTGATCATCGACTATGGCCATATGGCTACCGGCTATGGCGATACGCTGCAGGCCGTGCGCGATCACGAATACGATCCGCCGCTCGCCAGCCCCGGCCGCGCCGATCTCACCAGCCACGTCGATTTCGAGCAACTCGCCCGCCGCGCCAAGACGGACGATGTGCAGATCAACGGTCTTGCCCACCAGGGCGATTTTTTGGTCGGCCTCGGTCTTCTGGAACGCGCCGCGGCCCTTGGCCGCGACAAGGATGCGCTGACGCAGGAAACCATCCGCCAGGACGTCGAGAGGCTTGCCGGCGCAGGCGCCGGAAAGATGGGCGAACTGTTCAAGGTCCTGGCCGTCAGCAGCCCGCCGGTGCCGCTCTCGCCGTTCCGCAAACCGAAGGCTTGAACCTCCACCCGACGGCACCCCTGCCGTTCGGGAATTGACAGCCCTGCCGTCGCGGGTCAACATCGCGCCGGCAAATCAAGAGCCAGTCGCCGGGCCGGAGCGCGCGCCCAAACCCATTGATTTTCCTGATAAAGCAAAGGCGAATATACCAATGCAGCATGACGCCGCGCTCTCTCCTGTGCAAAGCTCGCTTTTCAGCGAGAAGGCCGGACCGGCAATCGCCCATGGCTATTTCACCCGAACAGGCGGCGTTTCCGAAGGGATCTATCGCGGCCTCAATGTCGGGCTTGGCTCCAAGGACGAGCGTACCCATGTCAACGAGAACCGCGCCCGCGTCGCCCGCTGGTTCGGCGCCTCGCCAGAGCGCCTGGCGACCGTGCACCAGGTCCATTCCCCAGACGCCGTGGTGGTCGACGAAAGCTACGACGGCGCCCGCCCCGAGGCCGATGCGCTGGTGACGGCAACGCCGGGCATCGTGCTCGGCGTGCTCTCGGCCGATTGCGGCCCCATCCTCTTTGCCGATGCCGAAGCCAACGTCATCGGTGCCGCGCATGCCGGCTGGAAGGGCGCGCTCGGTGGCGTGCTCGAAAGCACCATCGACACGATGGTTTCGCTCGGCGCGCAGCGCGAGCGCATCGTCGCCTGCCTCGGCCCGTCGATCAGCCGTCGGAACTATGAGGTCGGCTCCGAGTTCGTAGAACGCTTCGTCGCGGCGAACGAAAGCTACGCCACTTTCTTCCGGCCTTCGGAGCGCGACGGCCATGCCATGTTCGACCTGCCAGGGCTGACGATCAAACGGCTGGTCGAAGCGGGCGTTGCCGCCGAGAATCTCGACATCTGCACCTATGCCGACGAGGAGCGTTTCTTCTCCTATCGGCGCACGACCCACAGGCAGGAACCGGACTACGGCCGACAGATTTCCGCCATTTGCATACGAGGGACCTGACATGGCGCTTCACTTTGCCCAGGAAGAATATGCAAGCCGTCTCGAGCGGCTGACGGAGAAGATGCGCGAGGAGAAGCTGGACGCGGTGCTGCTTTTCGCCCAGGAGAGCATGTACTGGCTGACCGGCTACGACACCTTCGGCTACTGCTTCTTCCAGACGCTGGTCGTCAAGAAGGACGGCTCGATGGTGCTTTTGACGCGCTCGGCCGACCTGCGCCAGGCCCGTCATACATCGAACATCGAGCGTATCGAGATCTGGGTCGACCGGGCCAATGCCGACCCGACCATGGATCTCAAGAACCTCTTGAGCGAACTCGACCTGCTCGGCTGCCGCATCGGCATCGAATACGACACCCACGGCATGACCGGCCGCGCCGCGCGGCTGATCGACCGGCAGCTACAGACCTTTGGCGAGCTGATCGACGCCTCGCATCTGGTCGGCCGCCTGCGCCTGATCAAGAGCGAGGCGGAAATCGCCCATGTCGAAAAGGCCGCAAGCCTTGCCGACGACGCGCTCGATGCCGCCCTGCCCCTCATTCGTCCTGGCGGCAACGAGGCCGACATTCTGGCCGCGATGCAGGGAACGATCCTTGCCGGCGGCGGCGACTATCCGGCCAACGAGTTCATCATCGGCTCCGGCGCCGATGCGCTGCTCTGCCGCTACAAGTCCGGACGGCGCCTGCTGGACAGCCAGGACCAGCTTACGCTGGAATGGGCCGGCGTCAGTGCTCACTATCATGCGGCGATGATGCGCACCGTCGTCATCGGCGAGCCGACCAATCGCCATCGCGAACTCTACAGCGCCTGCCGCGAAACCATCCAGGCGATCGAGATGGTGCTTCGCCCCGGCAACACCTTCGGCACCGTCTTCGACGTGCACGCCAGGATCATGGACGAACGCGGCCTTGCCCGCCACCGGCTGAACGCCTGCGGCTATTCGCTCGGCGCCCGCTTCTCCCCCTCCTGGATGGAGCAGCAGATGTTCCACCTCGGCAATCCCCAGGAGATCGAGCCGAACATGTCGCTGTTCGTGCACATGATCATTATGGATTCCGACAGCGGCACCGCCATGACGCTTGGCCAGACCTACCTCACCACGACAGACACGCCGCGCGCGCTGTCGCGTTACGGCCTGGACTTCATTTCTGCTTAGGGAAATCCGCCTAGACTTGCGTTCGTAATGGCAGACGACAGGAGACGTTTCAGGAAACTGCCGCGAAGAAACGGACGGACGGTTTGAACATGCGAAAGCTCACCACGCCCATCGTAGCTCTTGGCCTCGCCATTGCGCTCGCCGCCTGCAACAGCACCGAGATGCTGACGCCACAGGTTGACGTCGGCGGGGGAACCTTCCGCTCGCCGCCAGTGACGCAATCCGACCTCGACGCCATGTCGACGCAGACGGCGATGGCGCCGGTGCAGCGCGAACCCGTCAGCCAGACCACCGCCTATTCGCCTCAGCCGGCTCCGTCGAACACACCGACGGCCTATGCCACCGGCGACGCGACCTATACCGATCCGGCCGGCACCTTCGAGGGACAGGCAAGCCGGCTTGCCGCCGGTTCCGAGCCCGTCCAGAACACGATCGAGAGCCGCCAGGCACCGGTGGAACAGGCGCCAATACAGCACACGCCCGTTCAGCAGGCGGCGGCCGCGGCCGAAGAAATCCAGAGCCAGCCGACCGTCGCCGCCCTGCCGAAGGCAAGTGCTGCCGCGAGCGGCACGATCCGCTTCCTGCCGATCATCGGCGCACCGGTCCAGGCGGTGACACCGCTTTCCAAACAGCTCGGTGCCGACGCTCGCGCCCGCGGCCTGACGATCAAGGGCTCGGCGGACGCCAGCAGCGAGCATATCCTCAAAGGCTATTTCTCGGCGCTGAAGGACGGCGACAAGACGACGGTCGTTTATGTTTGGGACGTGCTCGACGGCAGCGGCAACCGCCTGCACCGCATCCAAGGACAGGATCAGGTTCCCGGCGGCGGCACGGATTTGTGGAGTGGCGTTCCGGACACAACCATGCAGGGAATTGCGACGAAAACCATCGACGCCTATCTCGAATGGCGGCAATCTCAAGCCGGTTGACACAAAGTTTTTAGGATATTGGCCTTCGCGGCGCAGCATTCCCCTTGCATTCAAGTTCAGTCTCGCTAAAAAGCGGCCGATCAGCTCTGAACGGCGGCCATCCGCAAAGAATGACCGCGATTGGAATGGCTCTCGGAATCTGCGCGGAAAACACCGCTGCCGGAAAAGTACCGGACGGTGACCGCGCCAGCTCAAGGCGGTCCGTCAATGAAGGTTTTCGCAGGTAATTCGAACCGGCTCCTGGCCGAAGCGATCTGCAACTATCTCAACCTGCCTCTCGGCAAAGCGACGGTACGCCGTTTCGCCGATCAGGAAATCTTCGTCGAGATCGGCGAAAACGTACGCGGCGAGGATGTCTTCATCATCCAGTCGACCTCGTTTCCCACCAACGATCACCTGATGGAACTGCTCATCATGATCGACGCGGTGCGCCGCTCCTCCGCTCGCCGCATCACTGCCGTGCTTCCCTATTTCGGCTATGCCCGCCAGGACCGCAAACCCGGTCCGCGCACGCCGATCTCAGCCAAGCTGGTCTCCAACCTGATCACCGAAGCCGGCGCCGACCGCGTGCTGACCCTCGATCTTCATGCCGGCCAGATCCAGGGCTTCTTCGACATCCCGACCGACAACCTCTATGCGATCCCGATCCTGGCGCGCGACGTCAAGGAAAACTACGACCTGAAGAACGTCATGGTCGTTTCGCCGGACGTCGGCGGCGTGGTACGCGCCCGTGCGCTTGCCAAGCGTCTCGACTGTCTGCTGGCGATCGTCGACAAGCGCCGCGACCGTCCGGGTGAATCCGAAGTCATGAACGTCATCGGCGACGTGAAGGGCAAGGACTGCCTGCTGATCGACGACATCGTCGATTCCGGCGGCACGCTCTGCAACGCGGCCGAGGCGCTTTTAAAGAACGGCGCGACCAGCGTCACCGCCTACATCACCCACGGCGTTCTCTCCGGCGGCGCGGTTGCCCGCGTTACCTCGTCGATGCTGAAGGAACTGGTCATCACCGACTCGATCCAGCCGACGACCGCCGTCCAGTCAGCCCACAACATCCGCGTCATCTCGACCGCGGGCCTGCTCGGCGAAGCCATCAGCCGCACGAGCCAGGAAGAGTCGGTATCGAGCCTCTTCGACTGAGGTCGTCCGGAACGCCCGAATTTCCAAATCGCCGGCGCCATACGCGCCGGCGTTTTTCGTTGCGGGACGCGGTTACTCCCCGAACGCCTGGGCCAGCGGCTGGTCGACGAGATTGTCGATGAACCAGTTGGGATAGACAGGCGCCGGCACGGTCTCGGCATCGAGCGCCGAGATCTCCGGCGCCGTCAGAGCGAGATCGGCGGCGCCAAGATTGTCCTTCAACTGGTGGGGCTTGGAAGCGCCGAGCAGCACACTGGTCACCGCCCTCTTCGAAAGCAGCCAGGCGATCGCCACCTGGGCGACACTCGCCCGATGTTCGCCGGCGATGCCGCGCATGCGCTCCACCAGCTTGAAGCCCTGCTCCTTGTCGAAGGGCAGGATGTCGAAGCCGGAATAGCGGTTGTCCGGATCGCCGAGATTGTCGCGGGTGTACTTGCCCGAAAGGAAACCCGAGGCGAGTGGGCTCCACACCGTCAGCCCCAGCCCATAGCGCTGCATCATCGGAATGACGTCACGCTCGACGTCGCGGCCGAGCAGCGAATAGTGCATCTGGCCATGGGTGAAAGGTGCCAGTCCGTTGGCCTTCTGGATTTCGAGGGCCGCTGCCACCTTCCAGGCCGACCAGTTGGAAAAGCCGATATAGCGTACCTTGCCGGAGCGCACGACCGCGTCGAGCGCTGCGAGCGTTTCCTCAAGCGGCGTATGCGGGTCTTCCTTGTGGACGATATAGGCGTCGATCCAGTCGGTTGCGAGCCGCTTCAGGCTCTGGTCGACCGACCAGAGAATGTGACGGCGCGACAGACCGGCCTGGTTGAGCGACGTGCCGGTGCGGAAACCGACTTTGGTGGCGATCACCACCTCGTCGCGACGTGATTTGAGCGCCGCACCCAGGATCCGCTCCGACTGGCCGGAGGCATAGGCGTCGGCGGTGTCGAAGAAATTGATGCCGGCATCGAGCGCCTGCCCGACAAGGGCGTCGGCAGCCTCGGCATCGGTCTTGTAGACCGCGCCGAGGCTGCGGTCGCCGGCAGTAAACGTCATCGCCCCGAAGGCGAGGCGCGAAACCACCAGACCGGTATTTCCAAGCGTCGTATATTGCATGTCGATCTCCATCCTCTGAAAGACAGGTTGCCGTTGGACAGATCATGCCGAAGTGGATTGCGGTGAAAAACCACCGCCTTCTTGATGGGCTTGGAAGAGTTGCTTCATAATCGCCGGATGGCGAACGACCCTTTCAACGGACTGAGAGAGTTTCTGGCGGTGGCAGAAGCAAAGAGCTTCACCGCAGCAGCGGCGGCGCTCGG
Source organism: Ensifer sp. ENS07 (assembly GCF_014852185.1). Lineage (NCBI taxonomy): Bacteria > Pseudomonadati > Pseudomonadota > Alphaproteobacteria > Hyphomicrobiales > Rhizobiaceae > Ensifer > Ensifer sp. ENS07. The sequence goes on from NZ_JACVBE010000002.1 coordinate 992,370, forward strand.
CGTCACGCCCAATGCCGTCAGCCAGACGATCAGGGCGCTCGAAGCCCGCCTCGGCCTCCAGCTTTTCGTGCGCACCACCCGGCGCGTTGCTCTGACCGAGGCGGGCCTCGCCTTCCTGAAGCGCGTACGTCCCGCCGCCACCGAGATCGCCGACGCCTATGAGTTGCTCGGCGATTTTCGCGACCGGCCGATGGGCAATCTCCGGCTGACCGTGCCGCGCATGGCCATCCCACTTGTGCTGACGCCCCTCCTGCCGCGGTTTCGCCAGGCCTATCCAGACGTTTCCGTCGAAGTCTCCATCGACGATGCGGCCGTCGACATCACCGAACATGGCTTCGATGCCGGTATGCGCATCGGCGAAGCGGTCGAGCGCGACATGATTGCCGTCCGGCTGACGCCTGACATCACGTGGGCCGTGGTCGGTTCGCCCTCCTATTTTGTCAAGCACGGGCGGCCGTCGACACCCGAGGACGTGACGCGCCACGAAGCCGTCCGCTATCGTTATCCGGGATCCGGCACGATCTACCGCTGGGAGTTCGAGCGCGAGGGGCGCGACGTCTCGGTCGATGCTCCGGGCGCCCTCACCGTCAATGATTTTCAGATGCTCATGGAGATGGCGGAGGCCGGCACCGGGCTTGCCTATCTGCCGGATCTTTCGGTGCGCGACGCCGTTGCGAGCGGCCGCCTCGAACGGGTGCTCGAAGCCTATCTGCCGACGTCGCCAGGTCTGTTCATCTATTTCCCCGCCAAGGCCCAGACACAGCCAAAACTGCGGGCCTTTCTGGACCTGGCGGCAAAAGTCATGCGGGAGCGGACATAGTTCCGCAGCTCACCGTCCACGGAAAACCACGGCACAGGCCTCGCCGCCGCCAAAGAGCCGGGAGCGCGTCAGGAAACGTCTCTCCCGTCCGTTGTCGAGCGAAAACATGCCGCCCCTGCCCGGCACCACGTCGATGATCAGTTGCGTGTGTTTCCACACTTCGAACTGGCTGGCGCTGATATAGACAGGCACGCCGCCGATCTCGCCGAGCTTCACGTCATTGTCGCCGACGATGTAGTCATCGGCCGGATAACACATGGGCGACGAGCCGTCGCAGCAGCCACCGGACTGGTGAAACAGGATATCGGGGTGATCCCGCCGGATTTCGGCGATGAAGCCGAGCGCCGCATCGGTTGCAAGCACGCGGGGTTCGCCGATTCCGCTGGATCCTATGAGTTCAGTGGACATTCGCGAGCCTCACTGTTCGAGAGCATTCTGCAAAAAGCCGGCTGAGGCGCGGGTGGAGAGCACGCCTCAGCCGTTGATCGAGCGAGAGGTAAAGGAGGAGAACACCCTCCCTCCCGCTCCTGTCGCCTTCCCCAGGCGGCGGGGAAGGCAGATCCAATCAGAAGAAGCCGAGCGCCTTGGGGCTGTAGCTCACCAGCATGTTCTTGGTCTGCTGGTAGTGATCGAGCATCATCTTGTGCGTCTCGCGGCCGATGCCGGACTGCTTGTAGCCGCCGAAGGCCGCATGCGCCGGATAGGCGTGATAGCAATTGGTCCACACACGCCCGGCCTGGATCTCGCGGCCGAAGCGGTAGCAGCGGTTGGCATCGCGGCTCCACACACCGGCTCCGAGGCCATAGAGCGTGTCGTTGGCGATCTCCAGCGCTTCGGCCTCGGTCTTGAAGGTGGTGACCGAAACGACAGGCCCGAAGATCTCCTCCTGGAACACGCGCATCTTGTTGTGCCCGCGGAAAACGGTCGGCTTGACGTAGAAGCCTTCCGACAGCTCGCCTTCGAGCACATTGCGGCCGCCGCCGGTCAGCACCTCGGCGCCTTCCTGTTTGCCGATATCGATGTAGGAGAGGATCTTTTCGAGCTGTTCGCTCGACGCCTGCGCGCCGATCATCGTGGCGCTGTCGAGCGGATTGCCCTGGCGGATCGCCTCGACGCGTTTTACCGCCCGTTCGATGAAGCGGTCATAGATGCTCTCCTGCACCAGTGCGCGGCTCGGGCAGGTGCAAACCTCACCCTGGTTCAGCGCGAACATGGCAAAGCCTTCGAGCGCCTTGTCGAAGTAGTCGTCGTCTTCGGCGAGCACATCGGCGAAGAAGATGTTCGGCGACTTGCCGCCGAGCTCCAGCGTCACCGGAATAAGGTTCTGGCTGGCATATTGCATGATCAGCCGCCCGGTCGTCGTCTCGCCGGTAAAGGCGATCTTGGCGATGCGCGGGCTGGTGGCGAGCGGCTTGCCGGCTTCGAGACCGAAACCATTGACGATGTTGAGCACGCCGGCCGGAAGGAGATCGCCGATCAGCTCCGCCCAGACGAGGATCGACGCCGGTGTCTGCTCCGCCGGTTTCAGCACGACGCAGTTGCCGGCCGCAAGTGCCGGCGCCAGCTTCCAGGCGGCCATCAGGATCGGGAAGTTCCAGGGGATGATCTGACCGACGACGCCGAGCGGCTCGTGGAAGTGATAGGCGACCGTGTCATGGTCAATCTCGCCGATCGAACCTTCCTGGGCACGGATGCAGGCGGCGAAATAGCGGAAATGGTCGATGGCCAGCGGAATGTCGGCGGCCATGGTCTCGCGGATCGGCTTGCCGTTGTCGAAGGTCTCGGCCCGTGCCAGCAGTTCGAGATTGTCCTCCATCCGGCCGGCGATCTTCATCAGGATGTTGGAACGCTCGGCGGCCGAGGTGCGGCCCCATTTCTCGCGGACGGCATGGGCAGCATCGAGCGCCAACTCGATATCGGCGGCATCCGAGCGCGCCACCTGGCAAAGCACACCGCCGGTCACCGGCGTCGTATTGTCGAAGTAGCGGCCGGCCACCGGCTCGCGCCATTCCCCGCCGATGAAGTTGCCGTATTTCTGTTTGAACGGGCTTTCGACGATCTTCTGATGCAGCATGCTCATTCCTCCCTGAGACCCAGCAATGGAGCTGTGAGGAGGAGCGTGGAGCGGTTCGGTTGTCTTCGATAGTGAGGCGTGATCGCCCGCGACGCGATCTGTTTCAGAATTGAGACAGCCAGGCGCCAGCTACTGTGCTGCAACGCAGCAAACGGGAACGGACACGATCGGAAGCTGCACCTCATCCCCCTGCCGCTTGCCCCTTCTCCCCGCGAGCGGGGAGAAGGGGCAAGCGGCAGCCCCCACGTCCCAATCAACGTAGTCACCCAAGCACGAAGACCGCCGTAAGGCACGTCCCCTCTCCCCGTATGCGGGGAGAGGGCTATGGTGAGGAGCAGATCGAGAATGTTGTGCGGTCAGTTGACCTGAAGCCGCTTCATCTTGCGGTAAAGCGTGGCGCGGCTGATGCCGAGCAGATCGGCCGCCATGGAGACATTGCCGTTGGCGCGCGAGAGCACCCGTCGAAGCGCAGCACGCTCCGCATCGGGAAGCTCGCCGGCATCACCCGACGTATCTTCCCGCAGAAGGTCAGAGGCCGGAACTCCGGCGGCAATGCGTTTGTCGTCGAGATCGAGCCATTGCCGGGCTGCACGCGTTGCGCCTAGCACGAGGTCGTCGCGGTCGACGGCGAGAAGCGCCGGCCCGGCGCGATCGACCGGGACCAGCACGATGCGCGCGCTGGCAAAGGCGCGACGGAAAAGGCCTGCCTCGATGCGCGCAGCCGCGTCGCGCACCGCCTGCGACAAGAGCGACATGGTCATTTCGGAGGCGTCCGAGCGGCAGGTGGAGATATCGATGGCCGCGGCCAACCGGCCGAGATGGTCGCGGATCGGCGCCGTGGTGCAACTGAGGCCGATATTGCTGCTGAGGAAATGCTGGTCGCGCTGGATGACGACGGCGCGCTCGTCGGCGATCGCGGTGCCGATGCCGTTGGTGCCGACGCTTGCCTCGCTCCAGACCGTACCCGACCAGAGCCCGACATCGCGAAAATCGGCATCGTCGCCGACGGCGCCGCGGCGTTCCAGCGCCACGCCCTTGTCGTCAGTCAAAAGCAGGCAGCAGCCGGCCCGGCCGACGGTGGCGAACAGCCGGTCGAGTTCACCGCCCGCTTCCAGGATCAGCTCGGCCGACCTCTGCCGGGCAAGCTCGAACTCCGCGCCGGACAGTCTGAGCGGCTGACGCCCCTCCTCGGGTGCCAGCCCATGCAGCGTCATGCACCGGCGCCACGACGCGGCGATCGGCGAACTGGCAGCCGCCGACGGCTGGTGCGCAACCTTGTAGACATAGTCTGAATGTTCCCTGACGGCAGCCATCGGCTTCCTCCCTGAAAGCGTCGTCCGGCGAAATGTCGACACGGCCGATCTCCCAAGCAGGCCGCATCCACGGGGGCCACTATAGCCGTCGTTTTCCGCGAAGGTCCAGCCAGACGAAGGTTCGAGAGCCGGCGCCTGTCAACGAGTTTGATCGGTGGATCACGCCGCCGATATCGACAGAGCGCCCGAATGTGCTACGCGAAAGGATCAAATTGCCGCGACTCAACCTCACAACAGCCGGTTGCCGCCATGCTTCGTGACTTTTCGCTCCAGAGCCTGTTCATGGGCCTGCTGATCGCCTTCGTCGGCTTCGCCAGTTCCTTTGCCGTCGTGCTGCACGGGCTCATCGGCGTCGGCGCCAGCGAAGCGCAGGCAGCCTCCGGGCTGATGGCGCTGTCGATCTCCATGGGCCTTTGCGCCATCGTCATCAGCGCCGTGACGCGGCTGCCGGTCAGCATTGCCTGGTCGACGCCGGGCGCCGCCTTGCTTGCGAGCGCGGGCATCGTCGAAGGTGGCTTTAATGCCGCTGTCGGCGCCTTTCTCGTCTGCGGCCTGCTCGTCGTCGTCGCCGGCCTCTGGAAACCGCTCGGCCGCCTGGTCTCCTCCATCCCGGCGCCGCTCGCCAATGCGATGCTGGCCGGCGTGCTGCTCAGCCTCTGCTTTGCCCCTGTCAAGGCGATCGCCTTCAATCCGCTTTTCGGCCTGCCGATTCTCATCGCCTGGGCACTCGTCGGCAGCATCAACAAGCTCTATGCAGTGCCCGCCGCGCTGATCGCCTTCGTGCTGGTCATCACCTTCGGCGTCGAAATCCCGGCCGGCGCCTTTTCCGCCCTCTCCTCGGCGCTGGTACCGACCGTGGAATTCGTGATGCCGCAGTTCAACGTCGCGGCCATGATCAGCATCGCCCTGCCGCTCTTCATCGTCACCATGGCCTCGCAGAACATTCCCGGCATCGCCGTGCTGAAGGTCAACGACTATCACCCGGAGCCGGGACCGCTGTTTGCGACGACCGGCGTCTTTTCGATGTTGAGCGCCCCCTTCGGCGGCCATGCGGTCAATCTGGCTGCAATCACGGCCGCCATGTGCGCCGGCGGCGATTCCCATCCGGATCGCAACCGGCGCTACTGGTCGGCGATCAATGCCGGTGCCTTCTACATCCTCTTCGGCCTGCTTGCCGGCGTCGTCACCACCTTCGTCAGCCTTGCGCCGTCGATCCTGATCGAGGCTGTGGCGGGCCTTGCCCTCGTCGGTGCCTTCGCCGGCTCCGCCATGGCCGCCTTTACGGACCCGAAGACCCGTGAGGCGGCCGCAATCACCTTCCTCGTGACCGCGTCCGGCGTCAGCTTCGGCGGTGTTTCTGGCGCCTTCTGGGGGCTGATTGCCGGCGGTGCCATGCTGGCGCTCGCACGTTTCACCGGTAAAAAGAGCTGAAACCGCGGCAAAGCTTGCATTTGCGGGGGATCTCGTCTATGGAGCGCCCGTCCGCGTAGACACCCTTGGAGGCAACGCGGATGAAGTCCTTGCGGCTTCAGTTCTTCCGCATGGCGGTCGAACTCTCCAGCATTAGACACAGAAAGGTCTATCCATGAGCCACGCATCCTACGAGCTCAAGGCCGAGACGCGCGAACGGGTTGGTAAGGGGTCCTCCCGTGAACTTCGTCGCAACGGTCTTATCCCGGCTGTCATCTACGGTGACAAGCAGGCCCCCCTTTCCATCGCGCTCTCCACCAAGGAAGTGACGATGAAGATCCACGCCGGCGGTTTCATGACCACCGTTGCAACCATCGACGTCAACGGCGAAAAGATCCGCGTCCTGCCGAAGGACTACCAGCTGGATCCGGTCCGTGACTTCACGATGCATGTCGACTTCCTGCGCGTCTCCAAGGACAGCCAGGTTACCGTTGCAGTTCCGGTTCACTTCGAAAACGAAGAGAAGTCCCCGGGCCTCAAGGCTGGCGGCGTTCTCAACATCGTTCGTCACGACGTCGAACTCAACGTTTCGGCTAACGACATTCCGGAATTCCTGACCGTTGACCTCTCCGGTCTCAAGGTCGGCGACGCCATTCACATCTCCAACATCAAGCTGCCGAAGGGCGCGACCCCGGTTATCACCGACCGCGACTTCACCATTGCAACGATCGTTGCTCCGGCCGGTGGCGTGAAGGAAGAAGCCGAAGGCGAAGCAGAAGCCTGATTGGCCTCTGGGCGACCGGCGAAAGCCGGTCCCGCCACACTTCATCGAAAGCCCGTCCCATTCGTTTGGGGCGGGCTTTTTGCATTGGCGGCTGCCCGCCGTCACTCGGCCGCATCGATGCCGCGCCCCACGAATTATCATGAAGCGATTTCAGCAACATTTAAGATTTTGATGATGTTCTTCTGACGGGGAAAATGGGCTTGTCTGAAGAGAATCCTGATATGAGATGGGTGGCAGCTGCTTCTGAGGCGTGCATGCGATGATGCACTCCGTGGAGAACCGGTTTATTGCGATTGTCTGCGGCGCGATGCTCGTCTTCATTGCCCCGCTGCTTGCACTCTTTCTCAGCATCTCCAGCGATCGCATTGCACGCGAGCGCCTGCACAACATCGAACTGTTGATGGCCGCGAGCGCCGAGGCGCTCGGCAAGCCCATCTGGGACTTTGACAGTGACGCCATCAAGCACATCGCCCGTTCGCTGATAAACGGCACCGACATCCTCTCCGTCACCATCCGCGACCAATCCGGATCGATCCTCGCGCAGATGCCGCTGGGCGGCGTGTTGCCGAGCACCAAGGACCGGGTCCTCATCCTGCCCATTTCCTACCAGTCGGTCGATGGCATGAAAGAGGTCGGACGCATCGAAGTCAGGGTCCCGACGCCGGGTCTGCTGTCGCAATTCAGTAAGGACGAACTGGCGATTCTCGCCATCCTGCTTTTTGCGGTCGCGATCGTCTTTGCCGCTGCGCTCGTCGGCAATCGCTTTACGGTGATGCGCCCGCTGATGCGCCTGACCGCCGCGATCGAGGCTACGCGCCGGCTCGGGTCTCGCCACCGCGTCGACTGGACCTCCGACGATGAAATGGGCGCACTCGCCGCCAACTTCAACGAGATGCAGGACCGCCTCGAGCGCGAAGAGACCGAGCTGAAGAACGCCCATGAGCGCGTCACCGACATCTACAACCTGACGCCGGCGATGCTGTTTTCGCTGGATGTCGACGGGCGCCTGCTCGCCGTCAGCGACTATTGGCTGCTGGCGACCGGCTACAGCCGCGACGACGTCGTCGGGCGCGACTTCATCGATTTCGTCGATCCGCACTGGCACGAAACCTATCGCAGCCACGCCAAGACGATCGCCGTTGCCGATCACGCCATCCGCGAAGTGACCGTTCCCTTCCGCAAGGCGGATGGCGAAGCGATGACCGTGCTGATCCAGGAGACGAAGGCGACCGGCGAGAGCAGCCTGTCGCTCTCGGTCATGACCGACGTGACCGCGCTGAAGCAGGCGGAAAGCCGCAACCACACCCAGGCGATCACCGATCACCTGACCGGCCTGTTGAACCGCCAGGGTTTCGAAGCCGCGCTCGACGAGGCGATCACCGAGGCCGATCAATGCGGCATGCAGCTCGGCTGCCTGTTCATCGACCTCGACCGCTTCAAGTGGATCAACGACAATTTCGGCCATGCCGCCGGCGACGAAGTGCTGCGCCAGACGGTCGAACTCATACAGGCCGCCCTGCCGCCCGGCGACATCATGGCCCGGCTCGGTGGCGACGAATTCGCCATCCTGCTTTCCGATCCGAACGCCGGGAACCTTGCGGCCGAGATCGGCGAGCGCATCGTCACGGCGCTGCACGAACCGATGGCGATCGCCGGCAACGAGCTTTTCGTCAGCGCCAGCGTCGGCATCGCCGTCTACCCGACTCATGCCGAAAACGCCTCCGACCTGCTGCTGAAGGCGGACATGGCGATGTATGCGCGCAAGCACGACGGCAAGAATGGCCTGCAGGTGTTCGACGCCGGCATGCTCGACGCCTCGCGCGAGCGCCACGAGATCGAGCAGTGCATCGAAGCCGGCCTGAAGGACGATCACTTCGAAGCCTGGCTGCAACCGATCGTCAGCCTCGCCGATGGGCAGATCGCCGGCTTCGAGGCGCTGATGCGCCTCAACCACCCGGAAAAGGGCCTGATGGCGCCCGGCAAGATCATCGGCATCGCCGAAGAAACCGGCATGATCGCCCGCATCGGCGACCAGATCCTTGAAAAGGCAATCCGCCATCTGGCAGCGATCTCCGAGCTCGACGGCACCCAGAACACCTATCTCGCTGTCAACTTCTCACCGCTGCAGTTCGAACTGACGCTGCCGCACAAGCTCGCGGCCCTGCTTCTGAAGCATCATATCTCGCCGAGCCGGATCGTCGTCGAGATCACCGAAGCGGTGCTGATGCTCGACAATCCGGAAGTTCACTCGGTGCTGAAGCAGCTCAACGAATTCGGCTGCCGCATCGCGCTCGACGATTTCGGCACCGGCTATTCGTCGCTGAGCTATCTCAACCGTTTCCCGGTCGATATCGTCAAGGTCGATCAGTCCTTCACCCGGTCGCTGAGCTCCGGCACCGCCGATATCCGCCGCAAGAGCCGCATGCTGATCAAGGGCATCCGCACGATCTCGCACCAGATGGGCTGCACCGTCGTTGCCGAAGGCATCGAGACGAAGGAACAGTGGCAGCTGCTGCGCAAGCTCGGCGTCGATTGCGGCCAGGGCTATCTCTTCAGCCGTCCGATGCCGGTCGACCGGATGCTGGCCATGCTCGAAAGCGACTCCGAGGCAAAAGCGGCTTCCGCACCCAGCATGCGGGCATGAGTTCACCCACCTGGTTCCCTGGGGCGCGGGAGAGCTTTGGGGCCTAAGGTCGAGCACAGGCCGGGGATAGAAAGAAAGATCCGTCGCAAGGCGGACGCAGAAGAGGAGGAAAAGATGTGAAGGCGCTGATCGCAGCATTATTCCTTGGTCTTGCAACGACGGCCGAGGCTCAGACGATCAAGTTCGTCACCGAGGAGTATCCGCCTTACAACTTTTCGACCGGGGCCGGCCCGAGCGGTGCGGCCGTCGACCAGGTCAAGCTCATCATGGAGCGCCTGAAGCTGCCCTATACGATCGAGGTTCTACCCTGGGCGCGGGCTTTCATGCTGGCCGAGACCGATCCCGCCTATTGTGTTTTCACCACCGGCCACGACGCCGAGCGCGACCGAAACTTCCAGTGGGTCGAGCCGCTGCTGATCGACCACATGGTCATGGTCCGGCAGGCCGGATCCGCCATCGCGCCGGCATCGCTGGAGGACGCGCACCAATATACCGTGGGCACGCAGCGCGAGGATTTTTCGGCGTCCTATCTCAAGGAGCACCGCTTCCCCAAGATCGACTATGCGGCCAATCTCGACTCCAGCCTGAAAAAGCTGCTCGCCGGCCGGGTCGATCTTTTGATGACGTCCGAGAAGACCTTCGAAAGCATGCGCAGCGAAGGCAAACCGATAGAGGCGGCGCTCGTGCTGGAAGGCAAGCTTTACGGCATCGCCTGCCATCGCGACTTTCCCCGCGATATCGTCGCCGCCATGCAATACGAACTCGACCGGCTGATCGGCAACGGCACCCAGGATGTGATCTTCAAGCAATATGGGCTCAAGCCCAATGCCAGCCTGCAGGCGGAGAAATAGGCGTTGACTTCCGGGGGGCGCGGTGTTTTTGGATGGCATCACCCCGAAATCATGAATGCGCAGCACCATGTTGATCATCGTAGGGCTTGGCAATCCAGGTTCGAAATACGCCGCCAACCGGCACAATATCGGCTTTATGGCGGTTGACGTCATTCACCGCCGGCACAGCTTTTCCTCCTGGTCGAAGAAGTTCAAGGCCGAGATCGCCGAGGGCGACATCGGCGGCGAGCGCGTTCTGTTGATGAAACCGCAGACCTACATGAACCTGTCCGGCGAAGCGGTCGGCGAGGCCATGCGCTTCTACAAGCTGCAGCCGAAGGACATCACCGTCATCTATGATGAACTCGACCTGCCGTCCGCCAAGGCGCGCATCAAGGTTGGCGGCGGCCATGGCGGGCATAACGGCATCAAGTCGATCGACGCCCATTGCGGCAAGGACTATCGCCGCATGCGGCTTGGCATCGGCCATCCCGGCGTCAAGGATCTGGTGCATGCCCATGTGCTCGGCGATTTCGCCAAGGCCGACCAGGCCTGGCTGGTGCCCCTGCTCGACGCCATCGCCGACAATGCCGACATGCTGGTGCGCGGCGAGGATTCCCAGCTTCTGAACAAGATCGCGCTTGCCACCGGCGGCAAGCCGGAGGCGGAAAAGGCTGAAGGCCCGAAGAAGCAGGGCGCGCAATCACATATCCGCCAGGCGCGCAATTCCGCCCAGCCGAAGAAGCTGCCGGCAACCGGCCCAATGGCCGACATGCTGAAGAAGATGTTCGGCTCGAAGAACGACTAGCTTCCCCAATCCGGAACGCGCCCTAGCTTGTCCAGTCGAAACGGGTCAGATCGACCCGATGGCACAAGCCTGGAGCACGCCCGTGACCGACCCGGTGATTGACTGGCTTCTCGCATCGGATCCCGCAATTCGCTGGCAGGTGATGCGCGACCTGCTGGACGCCCCAGATTCCCTATGGAATGCCGAACGGGCCAAGGTGGAGACCGAAGGCTGGGGCGCCAGGCTTCTCTCGCATCAGGATGACGATGGGCAATGGGCGGCAGGCGCCTTCATTCCCGCCGGTTTCGACGCGCACGAGTGGACCGAGCACGGCCAGCCCTGGACGGCAACGTGCTTTTCGCTGTCGCAGCTGCGGGAGTTCGGTCTCGACCCTTCGTCCGATCGGGCCCGACGAACCGTCGACCTGATCGGCGCCAATTCGCGCTGGGACGAAGGCGGCCAGCCCTATTGGCAAGGCGAAGTCGAGGAGTGCATCAACGGCCGCACCGTTGCCGACGGCGCCTATTTCGGCGTCGACGTTTCGCGGATCGTCGACAGGCTCGTCGGCGAGGCCCAGGCCGATGGCGGCTGGAACTGCGAACGGGCAAACGGTTCGCTCCGGTCCTCCTTTGCCACCACCATCAACGTGCTCGAAGGCTTGCTTGCGTTCGAAAGGGCGACCGGTGGCACGCCACAGTCCAAGGCGGCGCGCCGGGCCGGCGAGGACTATCTGCTCAAGCGCCATCTCTTCCGCCGCCTGAGCACGGGCAAAGCCGCCGACGAACGCTTCCTGTGCCTCTGCCACCCGAGCCGCTGGCGATACGACATCCTGCGGGCGCTCGATTACTTTCGCGCCGCGACGCTCCTTTGCGGTGCGGCACCTGATCCACGGCTCAGCGAAGCGATCGGCCATCTGCGTTCGAGGCGGCTCGAAAACGGCGCATGGCCGCTCGACTGGCGCCCCGCCGGAGGCGTGTGGTTCGACGTCGATGACGGGGTCGACGCCCCTTCGCGGTGGGTGACGCTCAAGGCGATGCGCGTGCTCAAATGGTGGGACGCCCACTTGCCGTGAAGGCGGCGCGCCTGAGCACAGTCCGTATCCATCCATCACCCGGGCCTATGGGCCGCCAGAAAGATCCGCACCGCCTCCGACGCATGGGCTCGGAGCACCTCCGGCGTCGGAATGGCGCTGTCTCCGAGCAGCATGGCGTCATTTACCGGCCCGCCCATGACCAGCCAGTTGAAGAACCCGCCGGCGACCTCGGCGTCCTTCACCCGAATGTCGCCCTTCTCGCCATAGCGCCTGAAGGCGACCGCCAGCCGCCGGATCGAGCGCATCGGCCCGCGCTCGTGCAGCGCTTCGCCAAGCTGCGGAAACCGCTCCACCTCGGCGATGACGAGACGGCGAACCTGCATCAGCCGCGGCGTCATCACGATCGTCAGCAACTGCGTGGCATAGTCGAGCAGGAAGTCCTCGATCCGCGCGTCGCCATCGGGATCGGCCACCTGCTCCTGGAATTCGTCGCCTGCTCCCCCCGTCATGCTGCGCACGACTTCGAGAAACAGCGCCTCCTTGTTCTGGAAATGGGAATAAACCGTCTGCTTCGACACCTCCGCCGTCGCGGCGATCTCGTCCATGTTGGTGCCGAGAAAGCCGTGCTTGAGAAAGAGATCACTGGCTGCAGCCACGATCAGTTTGCGGGTGCGCTCCATGCGCGTCTTTGCGCCATTGCTCAAACCTGCCCTCCCCCTGCCGTATCTCACCAAATCACTTGGCTTACAGAATAGGCCAGTCGGATTGACAAATCAAACTGGACGGTCCAGTCTAGTTAGTGAAGTCGGATCAGGAGATGGCCATGGCCAAACCACAGGAAAGACATCGCATTGCCGCCTGCCGCTGCGGGTTAGTTGCCTTTGAAGCCGCCGGCGAGCCGATCGTCGGCGCCGCCTGCTACTGCACCAGTTGCCGCACCGCCGGCGAGCGTTTCGAGGCCTTGCCGGAGGCGTCGCCGGTCATGGAAGCCGACGGCTCGACGCGGTTTGCGCTCTACCGCAAGGACCGGATCCGCTGCGTCAGGGGCAGCGACCTTCTGCGCGAACACCGGCTGACGCCGGAAGCGCCGACGCGCCGGGTCATCGCCAGCTGCTGCAACTCGGCCATGTTCCTGGAATTCAAGGGCGGTCACTGGCTGAGCGTCTACAACCAGCGTTTTGCCCGGGACGAACAGCCGCCGCTCGAAATGCGCACGATGACGAAGGATCGCAAGGCCGGCGTCGAGTTTGCCGACACGCTGCCGAGCTACAAGACACATTCGGGCCGCTTCATGTGGCGGCTTTTGACCGCCTGGGCGGCGATGGGATTCAAGGCGCCGAAGATCGACTATGTGAAAGGCGAGGCCAATGGCATCCCAGGCTGAGAAGATCGAGATCGAAAACATCGTCTCGCCCGGCCACAAGTACCGCGTCGACCGGATGAAATACGAGGCGATGCGTGAAGCCCTGCTCGCGGTGCTGCCGCCCTCAGCACCGGGCCTGACCGTGGCGGACGCGAAGGAGCAGCTTCTGCCCTTGCTGCCGCAGGACCTTTTCCCCGGCGGAGCGAAGGCGGGCTGGTGGCTAAAGGCTGTACAGCTCGATCTCGAAGCCAAGGGCACGATCGAGCGCGAAGCGAGCAAGCCGCTTCGCCTGCACAGGAAGCCATGAGGCAGGCCGATGGCCGCCGGGCATTTCCCCGGCCGCCGCCAACTATTCATGAGGCCTGCTAGTCCTCCGGCTCGGTGGTGAAAAGCAGCGGGAAACCCGCTTCCTTGGCGAGATCGGTTGCTTCCTTGGCCTTGGTTTCGGCGATGTCGCGGGCGCAGACGACCACCACGCAGCTCCCCATCTTGTGGGCCGTCATCATCACCCGGTAGCCCGCCTCCTCGCTCATATGGAACACGGCCTTGAGCACGCCGACGACGAACTCGCGCGGCGTGTAATCGTCATTGAGCAGCATGACCCTGTAAAGCTTCGGCCGATCGAGCTTCGGCTTCACCCTCACTTTGACTTTTCTGGCAACCTCGTTGTCACTCATCGGAACCACCCCGTTGATGACAGATTGGCCGGCACCACCGCGGGGCAGAACCGCCTCGGCGCACCGTCAGACGCACTGGCGCCGAAGGCGCACTATCCTACGGGCGCAGGTGCCGATCAAGCAAAAGCAAGCGCACGGACGCAGGCGGAGATCAGCGCCTCCCCCAATGGCCGACGAACATCGCTGCTGCTTCGTCATAGGAGCGGGCTTTTTCCAGCGCCGCCCTTGCCTCTTGCTTGCGCGCCAGCAGCGCATGGAAGAAGCAATGCACGAAAAGCGGCGCGTCCGCTCCTTCCGGCGAGCCGTCAGGCGCAACGTAGAGGGCCGCCCCTCCCTTTTTGACAAAGGCATCGCCGTAGCGCTTGCCACCGGTCTCGCAGCAGGTGCTGAGCACGATCTTGCCGTCAAGCCTGGCATGTTCGGCGATAACGGCGGGCGGCAGGCTGCCCTCGATGAGCATCGAGGTGTCGATTTCCTCGATGTATTCGCCAAAGACGAAGCCGTTCTCGTCGCCGTGGCCGGAAATGATCAGGTGCTGGTGAACGAGCTCGCCGCCAGCGAGCAAGGTCAGGAAATCGCCTGGTGTCCCCGGCAGATGCAGCGTGACGACGGCGCCCATGCTTTCGAGCGTCGCGCGGATCAACAGCGCCTCGAGTGTGTCGCCAATATCGACGACGGCAACCGGCACGCGCGGAAACAAGAACTTCTGGTCGATCAATGCGGGGCTCCTCAATTTCTTGGCCGCCGAACAGGGCCGGCGAAAATCCGAGCGCATATGCGGCCCGAAGAGCACGCGTTCAACGGCCTCGACCCCTTATTTACCGTGAACAGGGCCTGCGCCCTTGACCGGGGAGCGCCCTTCCCGCATAGCCACGCCAACGGAATTTTAAGATACGGACGAGACCCCATGGGCTTCAAATGCGGTATTGTCGGACTGCCGAACGTCGGCAAGTCCACGCTCTTCAACGCACTCACCAAGACGGCAGCGGCGCAAGCGGCCAACTATCCCTTCTGCACCATCGAGCCGAACACCGGCGAAGTGGCGGTGCCGGATCCGCGCATGCGCAAGCTGGCCGACATCGCGAAGTCGAAGGAAATCATCCCGACGCGCATCTCCTTCGTCGACATCGCCGGCCTGGTGCGCGGCGCATCGAAGGGCGAAGGCCTCGGCAACCAGTTCCTCGCCAACATCCGCGAAGTGGACGCCGTGGTTCACGTGCTGCGCTGCTTCGAGGATGACGACATCACCCACGTCGAAGGCCGCATCAATCCGGTCGCCGATGCCGAGACGATCGAGACCGAGCTGATGCTCGCCGACCTCGACAGCCTCGAGCGCCGCACCGAGCAGACCCGCAAGCGCGCCGGCGGCAAGGACAAGGATTCGATGGCACAGCTTCCGATCATGGAAGCCTCGCTGAAGCTTCTGCAGGACGGCAAGCCGGTCCGCACGCTGCTTTCGACGCTCGATGCCGAAGAACTGCGCATCCTGCAGGGTCTCAACCTCCTGACCGCCCATCCGGTCCTCTATGTCTGCAACGTCGCGGAAAGCGATGCCGTCGACGGCAACGAACACACACGCGCGGTGGCCGAAATGGCCAAGGCGCAAGGGGCGGAAAGCGTCGTGATCTCCGCTGCCATCGAGTCGGAAGTGGCGCAGCTGCCGGAAGAAGAAGCCAAGGAGTTCCTGAGCGCGCTCGGTCTCGAAGAAGCCGGTCTCGACCGACTGATCCGTGCCGGCTACAAGCTGCTCGACCTCATCACCTATTTCACCGTCGGCCCCAAGGAAACGCGCGCCTGGACAATCCAGCGCGGCACCAAGGCTCCGCAGGCCGCCGGCGTCATCCACACGGACTTCGAGCGCGGCTTCATCCGCGCCAACACCATTGCCTTTGAAGACTACATCGCACTTGGCGGCGAAGTGGGCGCCAAGGAAGCCGGCAAGGCCCGCGACGAAGGCAAGGAATACGTCGTCCAGGACGGCGACGTCATCCACTTCCGCTTCAACACGTAAGACCTGTCGGTCTGATCCCGCACTCAAGGCGCGGGATCGGAGCACATCAGAACTTGATACTACGGCGCGGCATGCAACCGCGCCGTTATCGTTTCCGGCAAGAGGTCGATGACCATGCGGCGCAGCCGCTGCCAGAAAATGCCGATGAACAAGACCGTTACCCCGACGACCGCCAAGGCTATGAAGACGTAACTGTCGAGCGATGCATTGGTCTTGCTCAGCACGGTCCAGATCGCGCCGCCCAGCGACAACAGCCCCGATGTGACGAAGGCGCGGCGGTCGATGACGAGCCCGACCAGCATGAACACGGCGACGATCACAATGGCGGAAGCGGCCTGATTGAAGCTCGCCTGTCCGTCCCACCACGTTGCACCGCCATTGACCAGGAACACCAGTCCCATCAGCGAGTAAAGCAGAGCCGGCGCGGCTGCGAGATGCAGCCAGAAGGCGATGTCCGAACGGGTGGTGAGCCGCTGCGGGTCCGAAACGTCGTAGCGCATGGCGATCGCGAAGACAGCCAGTGCCCCGACGAGCAGGGTCAATGGAAGCAGCAGGACGTAATCGGGGTTGGCCACGTCGATACCGAGGGCCCTCTCGAATGCGAGCAGGACCGCCACCACGCAGGTGAGCGCGATCGACAGCACCAGACCGGCCAGCGCAAGCGGAACGCGATAGCGCCAGTAGAACAGCGCCAGCGGGATCGGGAAGGTCGCAACGTAGACCAGGGTGAAGGTAAGCGGGTGCCAGGTGTCCTCATGATCGTCCACCAGCCACATCGACGTCATTGCGACCCAATGGACGAGCGCGAGCGTCAGCACCACCGAAGGCAGCGCCAGACGCTGGCGCCGCACGAGAATTTCCGCAAGCACGAGAATGACCGGCAGCGTTGCAAGCGGACCGGTCAGGCCCCACAGGCCGATGAGCACGACCACGATGCCGATGGTGATCAGGATGTCGTGAAAGCCTCTGATAAAGCGCGGCTGTTCGCTGTCTTCCGCCGCCCGCGCATCGAGCGCGGCGTCGGCCCTGTCGACCGCGGCATCCGATGCCGCCGGTCCGAAACGGAAGCCGCGATCAGCCAGATAGACTTCGAGATCGCGCACCTGATGCGCGGATATGATGCCTTTTTCGGCTGCGCCCGCGAGCGCTCTGTTCAGTTCGGTCACGCGCTTTCCTCAGTCAAGACACGAGCGGATGGGACGGATTATCAGCTGGTTGCATGGACAAGAGCCAAGCGCAACCGCGAAACGTCGCGAGCGACCTGCGATGTTGCGCATCTCCGCTCAAATCGATTCCGCTTCCGGAGATTATGCAGTAGGTAATGCGGCAACAAATCAGACGGGACAAGGCAAGCATGCTCTACTTCGAGGATTTTTCCGAAGGCCGGCGGTTCGACTACAAGCCGGTCGAGATGAAGCCACCGGAGATGATCGCGTTTGCCAACGAATTCGATCAGCAGCCGATGCACCTTGACGAGGAAGCGGGAAAACGCAGCATTCTTGGTGGTCTCGCCGCCTCCGGCTGGCACACCAGCGCCATCGGCATGCGCATGATGCTCGACGCCTTCATGGGAAACTCCACGTCCCAGGGCTCGCCCGGCATCGATTTCATGGATTGGAGGAGGCCGGTCATTGCCGGCGACGTGCTCTCGGGCTTCAGCATTGTGCTGGAGGCGCGCCGTTCGAGGTCGAAACCCGATCTCGGCATCGTCAAATTCCGAAACGAAATCAATAACCAGGCCGGTGAACCCGTGGCGGTTTCCGAATGCTCGGTTCTCTTTCGCTGCCGCGACAAGGGCAAAGCCTGATGATGACGATGGAAGAATTCTACGCGGCCAAGAGCCGGACCGTGATCGGCAGCCTGACCTTTACGGCCGAGGACATCATCCGGTTTGCCACCGACTTCGACCCCCAACCCTTCCATCTCGATGCGGAAGCGGCGCGGCATTCGCTGTTTGGCGGCCTTTGTGCCTCGGGCTGGCATACCTGCGCCGGGTGGATGCAGTGCTTCGTCAAGTTCTGGCGAAACGAGCAACGCCGGCTTGCCGCCGAAGGCCTGAAGGCGCCGAACCTCGGCCCCTCGCCCGGATTTCGTGACCTGAAATGGCTGAAGCCCGTCTATGCCGACGACACGGTCACCTACTTCGTCACGTTTCTTGAAAGCCGGTCGCTTGCTTCAAAGCCCGGCTGGCGGGTCAACACGATCCTGTGCGAAGGCGAAAACCAGCACGGCGAAGCGGTGATCCGTTTCGAGAGCAAGGTCATCGAGTTCGTCTGACCGGACGAAACCGGCCAAACACCATCATTTCTTAAAATCGCCTTTCGCCGGGTGTACACTCTCGGGATAAAGGTTGCGCGCCCTTGGCCGCGCTCAAGCGGCTTGCGGGCAGCGACCATTGCTAGCGGAGGAGCGGCTATGGAAAAAACCCACGCCCGCGAACTGGCGGACGAATATCTGCGTCTTGGCGGTCACCGTCGCGTCGTCATCGATGATAACGAAACATCGGTGAGAAGCTGGGAAGACGAGCCGCCGGAAGCCGAAAAATTCTGGCTCACCGAAGTGGAGACATTGTCGCCGGCAGCCCAGCGCGAAGTGCAATTGATGCTGCGGACGATCAACCGCATGTAGGCCAAAGGAAGGGCGCGGTTCTCCGCACCCATCCCGCAACGACCGATCAGTGGCCCTCGAACTCGATCAGCGTGCGGACATTGACGCCGAGCGCTTCGAGTTTCTTGCGCCCGCCGAGTTCAGGCAGGTCGATGACGAAACAGGCGGCGACGATCTCGGCGCCCATCTGCTTCAAGAGCTTGGTGGCCGCTTCCGCCGTGCCGCCGGTCGCGATCAGGTCGTCGACCAGGATCACCTTTTCGCCCGGCTGGATCGCATCCTTGTGCATCTCCATCTCGTCGACGCCATACTCCAGGCTGTAGGCGATACGTACGGTGTCGTGCGGCAGCTTGCCCTTCTTGCGGATCGGCACAAATCCCGACGAGAGCTGATGCGCGATCGCACCACCGAGGATGAAGCCACGCGCCTCGATGCCGGCGATCTTGTCGATCTTGGTGCCGGCATAGGGATGCACCAGTTCGTCGATCGCGCGGCGGAAGGCGCGCGGATTGCCGAGCAACGTGGTGATATCGCGAAACATCACGCCCGGCTTCGGATAGTCAGGAATGTTCCGGATGGCGGCAATCAGTTCCGATTGAACGGTGGAGGTCATGGGCAAAAGGGCCTTTGCGTCTCTTGTTACCGCAAACCCATAACACCATCGGCCCGCTTGTCTATAACGGTTTCTTGTCGCGCGTTCGGCGGGAACAATTGGCCGTGCCGGGGGTTGATGCTACTCTGACCGTGCGGTCGCCCGACCGGCGCGCCGCGCTCTCGCATCAAACTTACACAGGGAAGGAAGCAACCATGCGCCTGTTTGAATGCGGTTCCCTCGTCCCGGGTTGCGAATGGCACACCCGCGCCGACAACGATGCCGAAATCGTGCGCCGCGTCGTCGACCACATGCGTGAAACGCATGGCGAGACCGTCATCCGCGAAAACATGATCGACAACATCAAGGCCCGGATCACCGACGAGTCCAAGGCGGCCTAGCCGTCCGGCCAAGGCGGCTTAAGCCGTCCGGCCAAGGCGGCCTGATCAGGACGGCTGCACCATGGCTTCGAGCCGGGCGACGAGGTTTGCCCGGTCGAGATTGAAGTTGCGCTCGATCCAGAGATTTTCGAGTTCGCCGAGGATTTCCCCCACACGCGGGCCGGCCGGCACGCCGGCTTTCAGGACGTCACCGCCATTCAGCGGGAAGCTTGGCCGCTTGAAGGCCTCGACCCGTGCCAGGAGCCGCCGCAGCGAAGCGGTCTCGGACAAAAACGCCGGGTCGCCTTCCGACTTGCGCCGCGCTGTTGAGAGCGCCAGTCGCAGTCTTACAACGATCCCTTCCACGCCATTACGATAGAGCAACCGATCGAATGCCGTGTCGACGATCGTCGCCGGGACCGCAGGCGCCTTCGCCCAGCGGCTGAAATAGGCAGCCTCCGCCTTCGAGACACGCAGACGCTCTGCCATCGCCTCCAGACGCTCCTCATCCGGCGGCACGATCGCGGAAAGGCGCAGAAGCGGGTCCGGCTTCCAGCCGAAGGCCCGCTCGGCGGCAACGAGTTCCGGGATTGCGTCGATGCCCCATTTCTCGGTTTCCGGCAGGATTTCGGTGAGCACGCCGGCCTGGCGCATCCAAAGCAGCGCGCGGCCGGGATCATCGGCCGAAAGCAGCTTCTTCGTTTCCGCCCAGACCCGCTCGGCCGAAAGCGTTGCAAGCTTCGAGCGCGCACGGGCACAGGCACGCAAGCCGTCGGCATCCGGCCGGCCGCGGCCGTAATGGGCGAAGAAGCGGAAGAAGCGCAGGATGCGCAGATAGTCCTCGGCGACACGCTCGCTGGCATCGCCGATGAAGCGCAGCGTCCGCGTTTCGATGTCGGCGAGCCCCCCGACA
This sequence comes from Ensifer sp. ENS07, assembly GCF_014852185.1. Lineage (NCBI taxonomy): Bacteria > Pseudomonadati > Pseudomonadota > Alphaproteobacteria > Hyphomicrobiales > Rhizobiaceae > Ensifer > Ensifer sp. ENS07. The sequence goes on from NZ_JACVBE010000002.1 coordinate 1,012,608, forward strand.
TCGTCGAAGACCTCGCCGCGGTCGTTGGCGTAGAGTGCGTTGATGGTGAAGTCCCGCCGCTCGGCATCGGCCTTCCAGTCGGTGCCGAAGGCCACTTCCGCACGGCGGCCATCGGTCGCAACGTCACGGCGAAGCGTCGTGACCTCATAGGGCGTGCCGTCGATGACGAGCGTCACCGTGCCATGGTCGATGCCGGTCGGCACCACCTTGATGCCGGCCGCCTTCGCCCGCTCGGCGACCTCGTCGGGGCGCCAGGTGGTCGCCATGTCGATATCGCCGGCCGGCAAGCCCATCAAGCTGTTGCGCACTGCGCCGCCGACGACCCGGACTTCGCCGCCGTCGACATTGAGCACATCGAAAACGCGACGCAGAGAAGGCGTCGAGAACCAGCCTTCGCCAGCAACCGAGGTCATGCATAAAGCCTTTCATAGAGCATGCGCAGAATTCCGGCGGTGATACCCCAGATGTTGCGGTCGCCATAGGGCATCCGGTAGAAATGCCGTTCCTCGCCCTGCCAGTGCCCGCTGCCGCGATCGTGATTGCCGGGGTTCATCAGGAACGACAGCGGCACCTCGAAGACGCTTTCGACCTCTTCCGGGTTGGGAACCAGTTCGAAACCCGGCTTGACCACCGCCAGCACCGGGGTGATGCGGAAACCGGACATGGCCATGTAATGCGGAAGCCGGCCGATGGTTTCGACGAAGCGCGGATCGAGCCCGATCTCTTCCTGCGCCTCGCGCAACGCCGCCACTTCGACCGACCGGTCTTCGGGGTCCACGGCACCGCCCGGAAAGGCGACCTGGCCGGAATGCTTGCGCAGGCTGGTGGTGCGCTGCGTCAGGATAACCGTCGCATCGTCGCCATCATCAACAACGGGCACCAGGACCGCGGCATCCTTGAGCTTCAGCGTCTCCAGATAGGGCACGATGCCCGGATTGAGCAGGAAGTCGCCGTGCTCGCGCCAGGAGGTCTCGATCGGCCCACCCATCTGGGTCAGCGCCCGACGACGAAACTCGTCGGCTGAGAAGGGATGCGCATTCATCGGGAAAGCGCTTCCAGCTCGGCTGCCGGCATGATCGGGAAGACCGCACCGCCCGAGCGCACGCAGAACATCTCGGTGCCGTCGATCGCAACCGTCTCGCCGAGCTCGACGATGTCATACATGACCGGCCGCGACACCAGGGCTTCCAGCCGCCCTCGCACGTGCAGGTAAGGCTTCAGCTCGCGGTTCTCGCCATGGATGACGAAGCGCAGCGGATGCTCCGGCCCGGCTTCGACCACGTCGCCGACATTGGTGCGGAAGGTCAGGACCTGCCCCTCCTTCCCCTCGGTCACGCTCATCTCGACGGCGACAAAAGGCGCATCGACGATGCGGATGCCGACCTTTTCCACAGGCGTGACGAGATAGGTGCGCCCATCCTCGTCCTTGCGCAAAACGGTGGAAAACAGCCGCACCAAGGGCTGCCGGCCAATCGGCGTGCCCAGATAGAACCAGGTTCCGTCGGCGCGGATCTCCATGTCGATGTCACCGCAAAACGGCGGATTCCAGCGGTCCACCGGTGGCAGGCCGCGCGCTTTTTCGCCGGTCTGCCCGGCGGCACGCGCAATCAGGGCCGCCAGTCCGGCCGCATCGCCGGTTTGCTGAATTTCGGCTTCTGCCATTGTTCCGTCCCGTTTGACCTCGATTTTGCATCGAGACCTTTGATATCTCACGAGATAGTGCGTCGGCGCCGACTTGTCAGCCGTCCGGCAGGGTCTAAATTGGATTTTGGCGACTGAAATCCAGGCTACCGCATGATTCCTTGAATCGGGATCGATCTAAGGACAGGCGTCATGCGGCGGCTCAATATTACAGCGAGCCTGGCGCGCTCTATAAGGACGCGCGGCGCTGTAGGGGCGATTCGGTTTAACAACGGGCGACCGGGGAGTATGACCATGAGTGTGATGAAGGGCGCGGCTGACGCGATCGACGAGAAGGCGATTGTCGCTGCGGCCGAAAGTGCGCTGGGTGAAATCGCCCGGGTGCGTGCGGAAGTCGGCAAAGTCATCTTCGGCCAGGAAAGCGTCGTCGAGCAGACCCTGCTCGCGGTGCTCTCCGGCGGTCACGCGCTGCTCGTCGGCGTTCCCGGCCTTGCCAAGACGAAGCTCGTCGCCACGCTCGGCACCGTGCTGGGGCTCGATTCCAGCCGCGTACAGTTCACGCCCGACCTGATGCCGTCGGATATTCTCGGTTCCGAAGTGATGGACCAGGACGGGGCCGGCCATCGCTCGTTCCGCTTCATTCCCGGCCCCATCTTCACGCAGTTGCTGATGGCCGACGAAATCAACCGCGCCTCGCCGCGCACCCAATCGGCACTGTTGCAGGCCATGCAGGAGTACCACATCACGGTTGCCGGCGCCCGCAAGGACCTGCCGGCGCCCTTCCATGTGCTCGCGACCCAGAACCCTCTGGAGCAGGAAGGCACCTATCCCCTGCCCGAGGCGCAGCTCGACCGCTTCCTGATGCAGGTCGACGTCGGCTATCCGGACCTCACGGCCGAGCGGCAGATCCTGCTCGAAACCACAGGTGTCGGCGAAGCGACCGCCCACCCGGTCATCGATGCCGCCCGGCTGCTGCAGATCCAGAGCCTCATCCGCCAGATGCCGGTCGGCGAAAAGGTGGTCGACGCGATCCTTTCGCTGGTGCGCTCCGCCCGTCCGGGCAACGGTAATGCCGCGACCGACAAGAACGTCGCCTGGGGTCCAGGCCCGCGCGCCGGCCAGGCGCTGATGCTCTGCGCCCGTGCCCGCGCGCTCTACGACGGCCGTCTGGCGCCTTCGATCGACGATATCCTGGCGCTGGCCGAACCGGTGCTTCAGCACCGCATGGCGCTGACCTTCGCCGCCCGCGCCGAAGGCATGACCGTGCGCGACGTCGTCGCCGATCTGGTGAAGCAGGCCAGAGGCTGACGCATGGCCACCGTCGGGCACATAGTCTCGCGTACTCCCGCCAGTGAAGTGCTTTCACGAGCGCAGCAGCGCGCCATGCTCGTACCCGATTGCCTGGTCGAGGCGCGACGGATCGCCAACACCGTAATTTCCGGCTGGCATGGCCGGCGCAAGCGCGGCATCGGCGAGAATTTCTGGCAGTTCCGGCCCTATTCGGACGGCGAGAGCATGTCGCGCATCGACTGGCGGCGTTCTGCCCGTGACGACCATACCTACGTGCGCGACCGCGAATGGGAAGCCGCCCACACCATCTGGCTGTGGGCCGATCTTTCGCCGTCGATGATGTACAAGTCGAAGCTCGGCACCGTGTCCAAGGAGAGCCGTGCGCTGGTACTGATGCTGGCGCTCGCCGAAATCCTCGCGCGCTCGGGCGAGCGCATCGGCTGCCCGGGCATCATGGAGCCGGTCTCGGCGCGCAACGCCGCCGAACGGCTGGCGACCGCCATCATGCTGAGCCCACTTGCCGAGGGCCTGCCGGAAACCGGAATGATCCGCAGCGCCAGCGACCTCGTGCTGATCGGCGATTTTCTCGATCCTGCCGAAAAGATCATGGACCGCCTCGGCCCGCTGGCCAGACGCGGCCTGCGCGGCCATGTGGTCGAGATCGCCGACCCGGCCGAAGAAGTGTTTCCCTATTCCGGCCGGACCGAATTCACCGACCCGGAGACCGGCGAGAAGCTGACCGCCGGCCGCGCCGAAGTGCTGCGTGAAGACTATCAGCGCGCCTATATTGGCCGCCGCGACACGCTGGGCGTGACGCTGCGCCATCTCGGCTGGACCTTCACCCCGCACAAGACCGACCGGCCCGCCTCCGAGGCGCTCGTCGCCGTGCACACCTATCTCTCCGGCATGCCGGGACGCGCGACCCACGGAGGCCAGCTATGAGCGGCCTCGCCTTCCTCTTCACCAATCCGGCCATCCTTGCCGCCCTGGTTGCCCTGCCGGTCATCTGGTGGCTGCTGCGCATGACGCCGCCAAGGCCGTCGGCCGAAGTCTTCCCGCCGCTGCGCATCCTCGCGTCGGTGATGAAGCGTGAGGAGACCCCGGCGCAAAGCCCGTGGTGGCTGACGCTGTTGCGCATGCTGATGGCCGCCGCCCTTATCCTTGCGATCGCCGATCCGGTGATCAACCCGCGGCAGAACACGCTTTCGTCAGCCGGTCCGCTTGCCCTCGTCATCGACAATAGCTGGGCGACGGTCTCCGACTGGAACCAGCGGGTCGAAGCCGCCGGTGCGCTGATCGACGACGCGGAAGCCAAGGAGCTTCCCGTTTCGATCGTCTTTACCACCGACCGCCAGCACGACGCGACGCCCGCTTCCGCCGCCGCGGCGCGCGACCGCCTGGCCGCCGCCCAGCCGCAACCGCTGCCGGCCGACCGAGAGCGGGCACTCGCTGCCATGAAGGCCGCGCTTGCCGGCTCTCCGCCCGGCACCCTCGCCTTCCTCAGCGACGGCATCGAAGCGTCGAATGGCGGGACGATGCAGCAGATCGCAGAGCTCGGCGCTACGAATGTCCGCCGGGTCGAGGGCAATGCGGAAAGCGCCATCGCACTGACGGCAGCGACCAACGAAAACGACGGAATGCGGGTTACCGCCTCGCGCCTGCCGCTCGGCGAGCCACGCGCCTATTACGTGCTTGCCCGTGACATTCGCGGCACGGCGATCGCCGAGGGCGAGCTTCGCTTCGCGACGGGCGCCACGACGGCGGATGCCTTGCTGAAGGCGCCCTTCGAGCTGCGCAACGACTTCGCACGTCTGACGATCGAGGGCCAGGCGACGGCCGGCGGCCTGCACTTGCTCGACGACGGCAACCGCCGCCGCCGGGTCGCGCTGCTCAGCGGCGAGGTTCATCAGTCGCAGCCGCTGCTTTCGCCGCTCTACTACATCAAGCGCGCGCTCGAGCCGCATGCCGACCTGATCGAACCCCGCGAAGAGGCGGTCGGGAAGGCAATCGCCGAGCTTCTGGCGCAAAATCCGTCGATCCTCGTCATGGCCGACGTCGGCCGTTTGCCGGACGAAAGCTACCCGCTGGTCACGCGCTGGCTGGAAAATGGCGGCATGCTGGTGCGCTTCGCCGGCCCGAGGCTCGCCGGCGCGCCCGCCGACGACCCGCTCGTACCGGTCGTGCTCCGGCAGGGCGAGCGTACGCTCGACGGCGCGCTTTCCTGGTCGGAACCGCAGCCGCTTGCCGATTATCCGTCCTCGAGCCCCTTTGCCGGACTGGAACGCCCGCGTGACGTCCTGGTAAAGCGCCAGGTGCTGGCGCAACCGACACCCGATCTCACGGAGCGGACCTGGGCCAACCTCGCCGACGGCACACCGCTGGTGACGACCGCCGAGCGCGGCCGCGGCCGCATCGTGCTCTTCCACGTGAGCGCCGATCCGAACTGGTCGAACCTGCCGATCTCCGGCTCGTTCGTCGACATGCTGCGCCGCTCCATCCAGCTGTCGCGCGCCGGCGGCGTTGCCGGCGATCAGCCAAGCAAGGCGCAGACGTTGCCCCCCTATCGCCTGGTGAGCGCCCGCGGCGAACTGACCGGCGACACCGGCAGCGCTCGACCGCTCGAAATCGCACCCGGCATCGCGCCCACCGTTTCCGCCGACACGCCCCCCGGCCTCTACGGCTCGGAGGAAGGTTTCGTCGCCAACAATCTGCTGCCTGACGGCGGCAAGCTCACCCCGATTGCAGGCAATCTCGTCGGAGCGCGGGCCGAAGGACTGGAGGGCGCCCGGCCCTTCTCGATCCGACCCTACCTCTTCGGGCTGGCGCTGGCGCTCTTCGTCCTCGATACGCTGATCGTTCTCTACATGGCCGGCGGTCTTGCCGGGCTGCGCCGGCGCGCAGGCCGCGGCGCCGCGGCCGCGGCACTGGTCGCAACCCTTGGCCTTGCGACGCTCGGCCTTGTAGCCGCTCTCGCCCCGGCGATCGCACATGCGCAGGACAGCCAGCCGAGCGACGAGCAGACGCTGCAGCGGCTGGACACGACCCATCTCGCCTACGTCATCACCGGCGAGCAGGAGGTCGACCGCCTCTCCGAACAGGGCCTCATCGGCCTCAGCAACTATCTGACCTACCGGACGGCGCTCGAACCAGGAGCGCCCGTCGGCGTCGACCTCGAACAGGACGAACTGGCCTTCTATCCGATCATCTACTGGCCGGTTTCGGCCACCGCTCCGATGCCAAGCAGCCGGGTCATGAGCCGGATCGACGCCTATATGCGCAACGGCGGCACCGTGCTCTTCGACACGCGCGACCAGTTTTCCTCGCTGACACCGTCGGACGCCGGCGACAGTCCCAACGTGCAGCGCCTGCAGGCGATGCTGAGCGGGCTCGACATTCCGCCGCTGGAGCCGGTGCCCTCCGACCACGTGCTGACGAAGGCCTTCTATCTGCTTTCGAACTTCCCCGGGCGCTATGCGGAAAGCCAGCTCTGGGTCGAGGCCGCCCCCAATGGCGACGAAGACCGCAGCAATCGCCCCGTGCGCGGCGGCGACGGCGTCACGCCGATCATGATCACAGGCAACGATTTTGCCGGTGCCTGGGCCGTTGACGTCAACGGCGCGCCGCTCTTGCCGACAGTGCCGCCGGACGAGATGCAGCGCGAATATGCCTACCGCGCCGGCGTCAACATCATGATGTATATGCTGACGGGCAACTACAAGGCCGATCAGGTTCACGTGCCGGACCTTCTGCAAAGGCTTGGACAGTGAGGGCCGATCGATGACCTATGGCTTTGCCCCGCTGATCCCGTGGATCTACTTCGTCCCGCTGCTCGCAATCGCGGCGCTGTTCATCGCCTTTGGCCTCTGGCAGAAGGTGCGCGGCGCCTGGCTGCGCCTGGCCGCACTCGCGGCGCTCGGACTGGCGATCGCCAACCCCTCCATTTTCGTGGAGTTGCGCGATCCACTCTCGACCATCGTCGCCGTCGTCGTCGACCGCAGCCAGAGCCAGCAGAACGGCGACCGCACCGCGCAGACCGATCGCGCCGTCGAGGGCCTGAAGGAACGGCTGGCGGCCATACCGCTGATCGAGCCGCGTATCATCGAGGCAAACACCGATCCGGCAGATGTCTCGCCGTCGACCAATCTCTTTGGCGCGCTTGCCTCCTCGCTGTCTGACGTTCCCCCGGCGCGCATCGGCGGCGCCATTTTCGTCACCGATGGCCAGATCCACGATGTGCCCGATGTCGCTCGCGCGCTCGGTTTCGACGCGCCCGTGCACGGGCTGATCACCGGCAAGCCCGATGAATTCGACCGGCGTGTCGAACTGATCAACCCGCCGCGCTTCGGCATCGTCGGCGAGGAACAGAAGCTCTCGTTCCGGGTGGTCGACGACGGGGCGGCACCCGGCGGCAGCGCCGAAGTCACGATCCGCCTCAACGGCAACGAGATCGCCCGCGAGCGGGCCGAGCCCGGCACGGACGTGCCGTTCGCCTTCAACGTTCCGCGCGGCGGCAACAACGTGCTCGAATTCGCCGTCGATGCCGTTCCGGGCGAAGTGACGACGGCCAACAACCGCGCGGTCCACGTGCTCGACGGCATTCGCGAGAACCTGCGCGTGCTCTTGGTCTCCGGCGAGCCGCATGCCGGCGAACGCGCCTGGCGCAACCTCTTGAAATCCGATGCGGCCGTCGATCTCGTACATTTCACCATTCTGCGTCCGCAGGAAAAGCAGGACGGCACACCGATCAACGAGCTATCGCTGATCGCCTTTCCGACGCGCGAACTCTTCGTCGACAAGATCAACGAGTTCGATCTGATCATCCTCGACCGCTACCAGCACCGCGGTCTGTTGCCGATCCTCTACTACGACAACATCGCGCAATATGTGGAGAACGGCGGCGCGCTGCTGATCGCGGCAGGTCCCGAACATGCCGGCGACGATTCGATTGCAGCGACACCGCTTGAGGCAGTGCTGCCGGCCGCGCCGACGGGCGTCATGAACGAAAAGGCCTTCTTCCCGCGCCTGTCGGAGGAAGGAAAGAAGCATCCGGTGACCCGGGGTCTGGAAGGCTCCGACAGCGAGCCGCCGCATTGGGGCCGCTGGTTCCGCACCGTGGACGTCAACCGACCGCAGGGCCATACGGTCATGGAAGCGGCCGACGGCAAACCGCTGCTGGTGCTCAACCGTGTCGGCAAGGGCCGCGTCGCCATGCTGCTCTCCGATCAGGGCTGGCTCTGGGCTCGCGGCTTCGAAGGCGGCGGACCCCACGTGTCACTCTATCGCCGCACCGCCCATTGGCTGATGCAGGAGCCCTCGCTCGAAGAAGAGGCGCTAACGGCACGCGCACGCGGCCGGACACTCGAAATCACCCGCCAGACGATCGATGGCGATCCGGGTCCGGTGACGCTGGTCGCTCCCTCCGGCGGGAAGCAGGACGTCAAGCTGACCGAACGCCAGCCGGGCCTCTACTCGGCCGAAGTCGCCACCACGGAAACCGGGCTGTTCGAGATGTCGAACGGGGAGCTCACGGCTCTTGCCCATGTCGGCGACCCCAACGCTCCGGAATTCAAGGCCGCGATCTCGACCGAGGACAAGCTGCGTCCCTGGGCGGAAAAGACCAAGGGCATCGTGCGGCGCCTCGCAAGTGCCGATGGACCGCTCGACCTGCCTACGGTTCTGCCGGTCAGGGGCTCGATCCGAGCGGCAGACGACCAGCGGCTCTCGATCCGCATGACCGACGAAACCGTGCTGAAGGGCGTCAATTCAGTGCCGCTGTTTACCGGCTTCCTTGGTCTTGCGGCGCTGCTGCTGCTGATTTCCGCCACCTGGTATCGCGAGGGACGATGAGCGACAGCACCATGGTCGTCAGCGACCTTCGCGACGCACCGCATTTCTTCGATGCCGTGGCCGACCGCGTCTGGCGCGCCTGGTGGGAGCCGCACGGCTTCCCGCTGGAACACATTGCCGGCCTGCTTCAGGCGAGCCTTGCCGAAGATGCCGAGCCGCTGTGTCTGGTGGCGCATGCCGGCGACCGTTTCGTCGGCACCGCCTCGGTCATCGCCTCCGATCTTGAGGAGCGACCGGATCTCACGCCGTGGGTCGCTGCCGTCTGGGTCGATCCGCCGTTCCGCGGGGCAGGTATCGGCGGCGACATCGTGCTGAAGGCAGCGCAGGCGGCGCTCGATACCGGCGCCGAAGCCGTGCATCTTTGCGCCCTCTCGGGCAAGCGCGCCTTCTACGAGCGTCTCGGCTGGCAGCTCGACGAGACGGATGTCGGCGAAGACCGCCTGGATGTCTTCAGCATGCGCCGTGTCGAAAGGTAAAGGCCGATGTTCGTCGTCACCGACGCCCCGCCGCCCGAGGCGATCGAAGCAATCGGCAACGGTCTTGCAGCCTTCAACGCCGCCGACGTCGGCCCGTCGGAGCGACGCCCCCTCGCCGTCCTTGTCGGCGGCCCCGAGGCACAGGGAGCCCGCGGCGGCCTGAACGGCTACACCGGCTGGGGCTGGCTATTCGTGCAATGGCTGTGGTTACCGGAAGGTCTTCGCGGACAGGGGCTTGCCGGCAAGTTGCTCCAGGCGGCCGAGGACGAAGCGCGCAATCGCGGCTGCCACAGCGCCTGGATCGACACCTTCAACCCGCAGGCCCTGCGCGCCTACGAGCGTCAGGGCTATGCGGCCTTCGGTGAACTGCCGGATTTCCCTGTTGGCCGAACCCGGGTGTTTCTGAAGAAATCGCTCGTCGCGCGATAAGGTCCGGGATCAGACGGCCAGCGGCAACGCAATCGGCTCCGCCTGCATCAGCCTATCATCCCGCCAGGAGATAACGCCGGCAAGTCCGGCATGCACACCCTCTGCCATCGGCACGACGAGCACCCGCGCCGGGTCGACCGGCCCAGGGAACTCGAGTGCCGCGTAACGCACCTTCTCGAAGCCGAGCGGCTGGTAATAGGGCGGATCGCCGACAAGGATCACCGCGTGTGAGCCCTTGCGCCGCGCCGCCTCGACCGCGATACGCACCAGTTCCCGGCCGATGCCCTGGTTCTTGTGCGACGGCCTGACGGCGAGCGGTCCGAGCAGGTGGCCCTTGATCGAGCCCGCCATGACCGGCGTCATCCGGACCGATGCGATCGTCTCGCCATTGTCGGCGCAGATGAAGGACAGCGACCGGTCATGCGGCCCCTGCTCGCGGATGCGCGCGGCCGCCCGGGCAAACCGGCCGGGGCCGAAAGCTTCTTCGTTGATGATTTCGATGGCTGCGTCATGGGACGCGTCTTCGGTCAGATAGACGAGATCGTGCTTTTTCATGAGATCGAGAAACCAGGCATGCGAACAGACATAGGGATGGCTTCGCCCGATGAGGGCGTTGGCAGCATCAGCGTCGTCGCAGGTTTCCCGAGAACATCATCTGTGCGGATTCTTCCAGACACGAAAAAAGTTGTGAAATCGCCGATAGCAGAAATTTGCCCTCTGTCAAAGCCTAAAACGCACTGTTCCGATTTCGCCACCTATCGAATGTCGCTGGAAGCGCTATCTATTGACGCAACGATCACGAAGGAGTTTGTCCGATGGGCAGGTTGGTAGATGGCGTCTGGCAGGACGTCTGGTACGACACGGTGGCAACGAACGGCCACTTCAAGCGCAGCGCTTCGCAGTTCCGCAACTGGGTGACGGCGGACGGGTCGGCCGGCCCGAGCGGCGACGCCGGCTTCAAGGCCGAGGCCGATCGCTATCACCTCTATGTTTCGCTCGCCTGCCCATGGGCCCATCGTACACTGATCTTCCGCAAGCTGAAAAAGCTCGAGGACCTGATCTCCGTTTCCGTAGTCGATCCGCTGATGCTCACCCAGGGCTGGGAATTCAAGGACGGCGGCATCGGCACCGGCGATCATCTCTTCGGCTCGAAGGCGCTGTGGCAGGTCTATACCCGCGCCGATGCCAACTATTCCGGCCGCGTGACCGTGCCCGTCCTCTGGGACAAGAAGCAGAACACCATCGTTTCGAATGAATCCTCCGAGATCATCCGGATGTTCAACTCCGCCTTCGATGGCCTGACCGGCTCGACGCTCGATTTCTATCCGGAAGAGCTCCGCGGCGAGATCGATGCGATGAACACCGACGTCTACAACGACGTCAACAACGGCGTCTACAAGGCAGGCTTTGCCACCACGCAATCCGCCTACGAGGAAAGTGTGACGGCACTCTTTGCCCGGCTGGACAAGCTGGAAGAGCGCCTCGGCTCGCGCCGTTACCTCACCGGCAGCCGCCTCACCGAGGCCGACTGGCGGCTATTCACGACGCTGGTGCGCTTCGATCCTGTCTATGTCGGCCATTTCAAATGCAACATCCGCCGGATCGCCGGCTATCCGAACCTCCAAGGGTATCTGCGGGAACTCTATCAGGTGCCGGGCGTGGCCGAGACGGTCGACATGCGCCACATCAAGGAGCACTACTACCGCAGCCACACGACCATCAACCCGACCGGCGTCGTGCCGGTGGGCCCGGTGCTCGACCTCACCGCCCCGCACGGACGCGAGGCGCTGTAAGCCCGCAATGAAACGGGCAATCGATCGCTACCAGTAGCGATCGATTGCGACGTCGCCGGCAAGTTCCGCAAGCCGGCGGCGTGTCGCCGGCGTGGTGTCGTCAGGCAGCGCGTCCAGTGCGAAGAAGCCACTTTCGGAAATCTCGAGATCGGGCGTTTTCGGCGCGCTCTGGCTGACACCGTCACAGCGGTAGAAGACGACGTGGTCGCGGCGGCTCGTGCGCCTGTTGTAGTAGACCTGGACGAGCACCGGTGGCGCCGAAACTTCGAGGTTCCCCTCCTCGCGCAACTCCCGCAGCAAGCCGTCGATCGAGGCCTCGTCGCGGTCGAGCCCCCCGCCCGGCAGGTGCCAGCCCGGCAGGTAGGAGTGGCGGACGAGGAAAACGCGGCCCTCGCCATCGAAACAGGCCGCCCGCACACCCATCGTCATGCCGCGTGCAACAGCGTAGTAGCCATGCGCAAGCCACATCAGCAGCCGGAGATACCAGCGCCGCATCTCCGGTGGCCGATCCTGTTCCAGGCGTTTTTTCCTTCCTCGTCCCGGCCACACGCGATTCATCGGGCGACCTGATTCCCCTCGGCCGGAATATGCGCTAGACGGGGTCGATGTTCAAACTCGCCCATATTTCCGACGTCCACCTCGGGCCCTTGCCCGAGCTATCCCTCAGGGAACTCGCTTCCAAGCGCATCACCGGTTTCGTCAACTGGCACCGCAACCGCAGCCGCCATCTCTTCACCGGTACGCTCGACACCCTGCTGGCCGACATCGAGAAGAAGGATCCGGACCATCTGGCGATGACGGGCGATCTCGTCAATCTCGCCTCCTCGCTCGAGATCAAGGCGGTCACCGAATGGCTGGAGGATGCGGGCAAGCCGGAAAACATCTCCGTCGTTCCGGGCAACCACGACGCCTATGTTCCGGGCGCCTACGAGAAGACCACCCGTGCCTGGTATCCCTATATGCGCGGCGACGATGCGCCGGCGCATTGGCATGACCGGCACCGCTGCTTTCCCTACATGCGCGTGCGCGGCCCGGTGGCGCTGATCGGCTGCTCGACCGCCGTTGCGACCCCGCCCTTTGCCGCCAGCGGCTATTTCGGCCAGCGCCAGGCCCGCGCCACCGTCAATCTGCTGAGACAAGCCGGCGAAGCCGGGCTCTTCCGAATCGTCATGATCCACCATCCGCCGATCCGCGGCGCAACCTCGATGCACAAGCGCATGATCGGCATTCGCCGCTTTGCTGCGACGATCTCGTCCGGCGGCGCGGAACTCGTGATCCACGGCCACACGCACCTCAACACTGTCTATTGGCTGAAGGGCCAGCATGCCCCTGTCCCGGTTGTCGGCATCGCCTCGGCCTCGCAAGGTCCTGGCGGCCACAAGCCGCCGGCAGCTTACAACCTGTTCACCGTCGCCGGTGAAGCCGGGAACTGGCACCTGACGCGCGAGCGCTACGCCCTGAACGACGATGCCACCACGGTGTCGCTCGCCGAAACCACGCGCTTCTAGCCGAACGCAGCCTCCCTCCGCAGAAAATTCATCGCCCGGCGAATAAACCCCGGCCCTGCTGCGTCATACTCCGGTGCGCCGCCGCATGGCAGCGCGCCCGCCTCTGCGCGAATGCAGGACACGCAGTCGTTTGAAACAGCGCGAGGCTTTCGCGGTCATGCGCCAGCAATGGGAGATGGCATGATGAACCACAAGAACCTCGTTTTCGCCCTGTTCGCCGCCGGGGCAACCAGCTTCATGGCGCATGCGGTGATGGCCGCCGGCGAGGATACGAGCGAACCGCCGAAGAAAACCAAGACGACCAGCGAATGCACCGACGGCAAGGTGTGGGACGCCAAGAAAAAGGCCTGCGTTGACGCCAAGAAGAGCGACCTTGGCGACGATATCCTGTTCCAGGCGGCCCGCGAACTCGCCTATGCCGGCCAATATGAAAATTCGATCAGAGTGCTCGGCGCCGTCAAGGACCAGCGGAGCGCCCGGGTGCTCAACTACCTCGGCTATGCCAACCGCAAGGCCGGGCGCATGGAACTCGGCATGCAGTACTACAAACGCGCGCTCCAGGCCGACGAGAACTACATCCTCGCCCGCTCCTACATGGGCCAGGCGCTCATCGAACAGGGCCGCGTCGAGGAAGCGCGTGTGCAACTCGTCGAGATCCGCGACCGCGGCGGCGAAAACACCTGGGCTTACCGCGCCCTGCTGCAGTCGCTCGGCGGCGTCCGCCAGTACTGACCGGGCGGTAACATGGACGGGCGGCGCCAGGCGCCGCCCTCGATCCGACGTGCCACAGACACGGACTGGGACGCTAGGTTTTCTTCGACCCGCTTGCCGCCGGCCCGTTCTTTTTGGGCTCGCTTCCCTTGGCTGCATTTCCCTTCGCCCCGCCTGCCGTGGGACCGCTTCCGGTCGTGCCATCAGCAATCGACTTTGCCTCGTTCTTCTTCTCCGACCATTCCGGCGGCAGGCCGAGCGCGCCGCCGGCGATGCCGCCGAGACCGGACCCCTTGCCGAACACGGCGCAATCCGGATCGGTGGGTTTGCCGGTGACGGCATAGGCGACGCTGTTCTTGACGTTCTTCATCGACGGCAGCTCAAAATCGGACTTCATCGGGTCACCCGATTTTTCGAGCAGCGCACTGAAGTCGCTTGAGAAGTCGCCTGCAAGCTCGAAGGCGTCGGCGGCCGTCGAGGCGCGGGACCCGTTGGTGAGGATGTTGGCGCCACGCGCCCATGCCAGCCCGGCGATCTGCTTGCCCATCGGGTCGAATGCCTCCGCCTCGACCGCGAGACTTCCAAGGCCGATGGGAATGCGCGGAACCGGGATCGGAGCGACGGCCGAGGTGACGGTCGACACGCCGGCGACGACTGCATTGGTCGATTTGACCTTGCTGATCACGGAGCGCACCGCCATGTCGGCGGGCTTGGAGATCGGCACGACGTCGAATTGCTCGCTCAGGGCTTCGCAGAGCGACCGGTCGATCGCCGTGGCCACCAGCTTCTTTTGCGGATCCCCGAGCTTGTCGAGATCCGCGGTGGCGGCAAAGGTCGTCGGGATCACATGCACCGTCTTGACGTTCTTGGTGGCAGCAGAATCCACCCGGTACTTCGTCTTGGTCACCATCCCGTCGCTGGCAACGAAATCCTTGTAGGAGGATAGAGACCCCGTTTCCATGACCTGGGCGCTCTGGCAGGCGGCGAGCCCCGCAAACAAAGGCACCAGCGCAGCCGTGCGAATGACGGCCGCACCTCCCCGAATGCGGCGTCCGCCACAATGTCTCCCGACAAACCTGACAATACTCATGCCATTGCGATGCTGTGCGTTCATTGGCGTATCCCCGACGTCGACCTGCAGTTGTGCATGAGGTCCGGCCAGATTCGGGCCGAACTTTGACGCGATCTCCGGCCACCATTGCAGTTAACGGTAACGAAGCGCGTGATTAACGGCCGCGGGCAAGCGAAAGCTTTTTGGGAAAAGGCGCCATGAAGCAGCAGAATTTGCTTTCCGTTCCGGGACTTCCCTTGCAGACTAAGGAGCAAATGTTTCATATCATCCGCTCGTGCGCAGCACGGCGAATAAATGCATGATCCGGCACGTTTCATTGGAAGAGAAATGCGTCCAGCGGCAGAAACGAAGGACTTCAGACGCGACTTGGTCAGCCTGCTGCCCAAATTGCGCCGTTTCGCGATGACGCTGACGCGCAATGCCAATGACGCCGACGACCTCGTCCAGGAAGCCTGCGAGCGCGCGATCACCCGCAGCCACCTCTGGAACGGAGAGGGCCGGCTGGAAAGCTGGGTCTACGCGATGACGCGCAATCTCTGGGTCGACGAAATCCGCAAGCGCAAGGTCCGCACCGGCAGCGGCACCGTCGATGCGCTCGGACATGACGAACTCAGCATCGAGCCGTCGGCCGAAAAAGCCGTCTACGCCAATCAGTTGCAGAAGATGATCCTGTCGATGCCCGAGGGACTGGCGAGCGTATTCCTGCTGGTCAATGTCGAAGGCCACAGCTATCGCGAGACCGCCGATATCCTGGGCATTCCGATCGGCACCGTCATGAGCAGACTGTCGACCGCGCGCCTCAGGCTCGCGGCGATGATCTCAGAGAATACCGAAAGGAGGGCCTGACCGTTGCAACAGACAAGGGGTCAAGCGCTCGAAGTGCGCCTTTCTGCCTATATCGACGGCGAGATCGGCGAAGCTGAACGAACCGAACTCGACGCGATTCTCGCCCGCGACGAGGACGCCAAGGCGTTGTTCGAGAGGCTGAAGGCCGGCAGCAGCTTCGGCGATACCGCCTTCGAAGATTTCCTGCACGATCCCGTGCCGCTCGCTCTTGTCCGGCAAATCAAGCAGGGTCCAGGGGTCAATCCGAAGACCGAGCGGATTGCGGCAACGACGACCACTGTCCGGCACGCGCGGGTCTGGCCGCGCATGCTTGCCGCATCGGTGGCCCTGCTGCTGCTCGGCGGCGGCGCCGGCTTCATCGTCGGGACGGCGAACACCGGGAGCGAGCCGACCAAGCTCGCCGCAGCGCGTGGCTGGCTCGACGACATCGCCGACTATCACCGCATCTATTCGCGGCAGAAGGAGCATCTGGTCGAGGTCCCGGCGACAGAGGGACCGAAGATCGAGACCTGGCTTGCCGCAAGCGTCGGTGTTCCCTTCAAGGTCCCGCAGCTTTCCGGCAAGGGCCTGACCTTCGAGGGCGCGCGGCTGCTCGTCGCCAACGGCAAGCCCGTGGCGCAGCTCGTCTACCGAAGCACCGAAGGCGAAATCTTCGCGATCTGTTTCCTCAAGAACACCACCGGCCCGCAGGCGGAGCAGTTCGACGAGAGCATCCGCGACGATCTCGGCATGGTCTCCTGGCAGCGAGGCGGCGCCTCGTTCGTGCTCGTCGGCCCGTCTTCGCATGTCGGCATGCAGGACATCGCCGAAGCCGTCGCCGCGACGATCTGAGATCGACGGCAGCCCCTACCCCTGAAACGAAAAGGCCGCGCCGGGTTTCCCCGACGCGGCTTCATTCGTCACGCTGAAGTGTATCAGCCGCGCTTCATCTCGAGTACGCGGTTTGCCGCCGAAACGATCGCTTCGAGCGAGGCGGCAACGATGTTGGTGTTGATACCGGCGCCGAACAGCTTGCCACCCGGGTGCTCCATCTCGACATAGGCGATCGCGGCTGCGTTCGAGCCGTGCTGCAGCGAGTGCTCGGAGTAATCCGCAACCGAGAGGTCGATGCCGAGATAGATCGACAGCGCATTGATAAAGCCGTCGATCGGGCCGGTGCCCTTGCCTTCGATGCGCTTGACCTCGCCATTGTCGGTGATCTCGGCCGCCACCACGCGCACGCCCTTGTGCTCGCCCACCGGATAAGTGTGATGGTCGACGAACTTGATGCGCGCGCCCGGCTGCTCGACGTAGCGCTCGATGAAGCGCTCGTAGATGCGCTTGGACGGCAGCTCCTTGCCTTCCTCGTCGGTGATGCGCTGGATGTCCTCGCGGAACTCGACCTGGAGGTTGCGCGGCAGGTTGATGCCGTAGTCTTCCTGCAGGATGTAGGCGATGCCGCCCTTGCCCGACTGCGAGTTGATGCGGATGATCGCCTCGTAGGAGCGGCCGACGTCACGCGGATCGATCGGCAGGTACGGCACTTCCCAGAGCGGCTTGTTGGCGGTCTTGATCGCCTTCATGCCCTTGTTGATCGCATCCTGGTGCGAGCCGGAGAAGGCCGTGTAGACCAGTTCGCCGACATAAGGATGGCGCTCGGGAATGACCATCTGGTTGGAGTATTCGTAGACTTCCTTGATCCGCTCGATATCGGAGCAGTCGAGCTGCGGATCGACGCCCTGCGTGAACATGTTCAGCGCCAGCGTCACGACATCGACGTTGCCGGTGCGCTCGCCATTACCGAACAGCGTGCCTTCGACGCGGTCGGCGCCAGCCATCAGGCCCAATTCGGTGGCGGCGATGCCGGTGCCGCGGTCGTTGTGCGGGTGCAGCGAGATGATCAGGCTTTCGCGGTTGTCGAGGTTGCGGCACATCCATTCGATCTGGTCGGCATAGATGTTCGGCGTCGCCATCTCGACGGTCGAGGGCAGGTTCAGGATCAGCTTGTTGTCTGGCGTCGGCTTGACGATCTCGGTGACCGCGTTGCAGATCTCCAAGGCCACTTCGAGCTCGGTGCCGGTAAAGCTTTCCGGCGAATACTCGAAGCGGTAGCCGCCGCCGGCCTTGGCCGCCATGTCGGTGATCATCTTGGCGGCGTCGGTCGCAATCTGCTTGATGCCGCGCACGTCCTTGGCAAACACCACGCGGCGCTGCAGTTCACTCGTCGAATTGTAGAAATGCACGATCGGTTGGTGCGCGCCTTCCAGCGCTTCGAAGGTGCGGGTGATCAACTCGGGCCGGCACTGCACCAGCACCTGCAGCGACACATCCTTGGCGACATTGCCTTCCTCGATGCACCAGCGGGCAAAATCGAAATCGGTCTGCGAGGCCGAGGGGAAGCCGATTTCGATTTCCTTGAAGCCCATGTCGAGCAGCAGCTGGAACATGCGGGCCTTGCGATCGTGCCCCATCGGGTCGACCAGCGACTGGTTGCCGTCACGCAAGTCGACCGAGCACCAGATCGGCGCCTTGGTGATCGTCTTCGACGGCCAGGTGCGGTCGGTGAGCGCGATCTGCGGATAGGCCTGGTACTTCACCGCCGCTTCCGGCATGCCAATCTTAACGGGATGGGATTTCTGGATCATTGCAGCTTCTCTTCATCACTGGACGTCCTGGCCGCCTTGCCATACCCGATCGGGGATCGGATTGCGATGGCTAATGCCGCGCCGAACGCGCCTTTATCCTAAAACACTTGATGGGGTCGAGGAGCATCCGCCGGCGTGGCTTTTCGGCCGCCGGGCGCTCCTCAGCGAACCCGGCAACCGCGAGTAAGGCCGAGAAGAAGAAGCGAGGCGAAGGCGCGCGACGGCGCACGATTGGTATCGTGTCCGGCGGGGATCGAGGCGATCCGATATGCGTCAGCCTTGGTCATGCTCAAAGCCTATACACGGCTTGCCAGAGTGGAGCAAGCCACGCGATGGCGAGGATCACCGCAAAAAGAAAAGGGCACCGGCGAAATGCCGATGCCCTCCAAATCCTTGACTTGCTTGCGAACTCAGATGTCCGCAGCAGACGAGATGATCCGCGAAACGAGGCCGTAGGACTTCGCTTCCTCAGCGGAAAGCCAGTAATCGCGGTCCGTGTCCTTGGCGATCTTCTCGACCGGCTGGCCGGTTGCGTCGGCGAAGATCTTGTTCAGGCGATCGTTCATCTTGATGATTTCGCGTGCCTGGATCTCGATGTCCGACGCCATGCCGCGGGTGCCGCCCGACGGTTGGTGAAGCAGGAAGCGGGTGTTCGGCAGGCAAATGCGACGCTCCTTGGGAGCGCCGACAAAGATCAGCGCGCCGGCGGAAGCGACCCAGCCGGTGCCGATGGTCCAGACCTTCGGCTTCACGAACTTGATCATGTCGTGGATGCTGTCGCCCGATTCGACATGGCCGCCCGGCGAATTGACGAAGATGCGGATGTCTTCGTCGCTGGCGGCGGCAAGCGCCACGAGCTGCGAGCAGACCTTCTGCGCCAGTTCCTGATTGATCGACCCGTAGATGAAAATCGAACGCGACTTGAAAAGGTTCGCCTCCGTTTCCTTGCCGAGCGGCAATTCGGTCTTCTTGTCGTCCTCGTCGTCGTTCATCATCCGTTTTTCTCCGGCGTCTCATGAAGTCTTCAGTCAAAGTCAGATAATGCGACTCGACCCCGAAGACAATGCAACAAACCGAAGCGGCGACAAAGCAGCAAGGTCGACTATGCTTATGGTAAAAACACCTACCGCCAAATGCCGTATAGACAGGGGGACGGAGGCCAATAAGATCGGTCGCGTCAAACACTCAAGAGTGGGGCCAGCCTCCCAGGTCCCGCCGATCCATGGGGACACGCATGAACAGACGCATCCTGATCGCCACTGCGGCGCTGATCGCCTCCGCCGCACCCGCCTTCGCCCATCTCAATCCGGCAGAGCACGGCTCGTTTGCCGCCGGCTTCTCGCATCCGCTGTTCGGACTTGACCATATCCTGGTCATGGTCGCCGTCGGCCTCTGGGCGGCGCAGATCGGCGGCCGGGCGCTCGTCGTCGTGCCGGCGGCCTTCGTCGCGATGATGGCAGCGGGCTTCGCGCTGGCGGTTGCCGGTGTCGACCTGCCCTTCGTCGAGCCGGCGATCCTCGCCTCGGTGGTGGCACTCGGCCTGCTTGTTGCCATGGCGGTGCGGCTCGACACGGCAGCATCCGCTGCGATCGTCGGCGTCTTCGCCCTCTTCCACGGCCATGCCCATGGCGGCGAACTCGGCAGCGCCGGGGCGCTTGCCTTCTCGGTCGGCTTCATCCTCGCCACCGCCGCGCTGCACGTGGCCGGCATCGGCCTCGGCATCGCCCTTCAGCGCCTCTCCGGCGGCGGCCTGCTTGCCCGCCTCCTCGGTGGTCTCACGGCTCTGGCCGGCGCTGCCTTGATCTTCGGCTGAAATCAAACGGGCATGCAGCACGGACGAATTATCTTTCTGAACGGCACGTCGAGTGCCGGAAAGTCAACGCTGGCAAAGGCGCTCCGGGAAATCCTCCCGGAGCCCTTTTGTTACTATGCCTCCGACCAGCTTGCCGACGCCGGATTTCGGGTCCTTAGGCGCGGCATGCATCCTGGAATGCGCGGCGAGCGTGCGAGGTTCTTCGACGGATTTCATCGCTCGATCGCAGCCTTCGCCGAGGCCGGCAACGACCTGATCGTCGAGCACATCGTCGAGGAGTCGGAGTGCACGCGCCGATCGAAGACCTGGAGCGTCGCGAGCGCGAGCGCGGCGACCGCACGATCGGCGAAGCCCGCTTTCACCTGAAGACGCACGATTACTGCGCCTACGACCTAGAAGTGGACACGCGCGACCCGACCGATCAGATCGCCGCGCGCATCGTTGACGCCTGGCTCAAACGCCAGTCACTCAGACCGTAGCGGGGGATCTCCCGCTTTAGCCGCGACCGCGATAGGTCGGCACGCCCTGGTCGGGCAGCCACAGGCCCTCGGGCGGCTTGCCGGTCTGCCAGAAGACGTCGATCGGGATGCCGCCGCGCGGATACCAATAGGCGCCGATGCGAAGCCAGCGTGGCTGAAGCAACGACACCAGCCGTTGGGCGATCTCGATGGTGCAGTCTTCGTGGAATGCGCCGTGGTTGCGGAAGGAATGCAGGAACAGCTTCAGCGACTTCGATTCGACCAGCCATTCGTCCGGCACATAGTCGATGACGATATGGGCGAAATCCGGCTGGCCGGTCATCGGGCAGAGCGAGGTGAATTCCGGCGCGGTGAAACGCACCAGATAGTCCTTGCCCTTGTTGCCGCTCGGGACCCGCTCCAGCACCGCGTCTTCCGGGCTCTGCGGCAGGTCGACCTTTGCGCCCAGTTGCGAAAGGCCGGATACGTCAGTCTTGCTCATATGCCTGTTGCTCCATGAGAACATCCGCGCGTGGGTGCGGTCGACTGGCCTCTGCCCTCGTCGGCCCGCTCCGTTTGCGGCCCTTAAATCAGAACTGCCTCAAGAAGGAAACCTCGTCACGGTTGAAGTGCCGTCGACCTTGAATCAGTGGCGCCCGACCGTCGTCTTGACGCGCACACCATGCGCCTTCTCACCTTCGGGCTCCACATGGATCGCGATCTTGGCACCGGGATGCACGTCCCGGATCGCATCCTCGATCCGATCGCAGATGTCATGCGCCTCGCCGACCGGCATCAACTCCGGCACGACCATGTGGAAATCGACGAAGATCGCCGGACCGGCCTGACGGGTCTTCAGATCGTGCACGCCGAGCGAACCCGCGGCGTTGGCGGCGATCGCCTGTTTGATCGCTTCTTCTTCTTCACCCGAGACGGCCCGGTCCATCAGCCCGTCGATCGAGCGCGAGATCACCATCCAGCCCTGGTAAAGAATGTTGCAGGCGACAATGACGGCCAGCAGCGGATCAAGGATCGCGTAGCCGGTGGCGATCGCAAGCACGAGGCCGACGAGAACGCCGATCGAGGTGACGACGTCCGACAGGATGTGGTGGCCGTCGGCGCTGAGTGCCGGCGAGCGGTGCTTGCGGCCGGCGGTGATCAGCACATAGGCCCAGATGGCGTTGATGACGCCGGCGACGAAATTGATCGCCAGGCCGAGAGCCGGTGCTTCCATCAACACTGGCGCCATCATTGCCGGCACCGCCTCC
Source organism: Ensifer sp. ENS07 (assembly GCF_014852185.1). NCBI lineage: Bacteria > Pseudomonadati > Pseudomonadota > Alphaproteobacteria > Hyphomicrobiales > Rhizobiaceae > Ensifer > Ensifer sp. ENS07. Next base: position 1,034,384 of record NZ_JACVBE010000002.1, read on the forward strand.
CAGACGATGAGCAGTGCCGCAACGACGATCAGAACGCCTTCGATAACGGCAGAGAAATACTCCGCCTTGTGGTGACCGAAGGGGTGGCCGGCGTCGGCCGGCTTGGAAGCATAGCCGATCATCAGATAGGCGATGACCGCCGCGATCACGTTGACGGTCGACTCTAGCCCGTCGGAGAGAAGCGCGATCGAGCCTGTCAGCCACCAGGCAAGCAGCTTCAGGCCGAGCACAGCGAGCGAGAGCGGTATGCCCCAGAAAGCAAGGCGGAGCACGGTGCGGTTTTCGGTTCCAGTCGTCATTGTCATTCCTCGTGCAGATGCAAACGAGTTGCAAACGCAAGCCCATTCAAACGCAAAACCGCCCGCGCGAATTTTCGCGCAGGCGGTCGATGGACAAGCATATGCTGGATTAAGCGGCGCTTGTCAAAGATTGGATCGGCCGGTTCCGGTTTCTCCGCAGGCAATCGCCTCGAAAGGCAGAGCACCGGCTTCGATCTCCGCATCACCGGCGGCCTTATCGCCCCTGCCGATGAAGAAGAATACCACGGCCGCAGTTGCGACAGTGATGCCGGTCAAAACCAGAAGCAGGACGCTGAACGCGTCGCCATAGGCCTGCAGCAGCGCGGCGTGCGATGTCTCAGGGGCAAGCTGCATCGCCGCGGGCAGATTGCCGGTGACGATACGCTGCGCCATGGGAGCCGCAGTGGCGCCGGCTTCCGATCCGAGGTTCCAGGCCGTAAGCGCGGAGAGGATGGCGGTCACGATCGCCAGCGCAATGCCCTCCCCGGCCACGCGCGTGGTGCTGAAGATGCCCGTCGCCATCCCGGCGCGCTCCTTCGGCACGACACTGACCGCAAGCCCGTCCATCAGCCCCCAAGGCAAGCTGATGCCGAGACCGATCATCATCAGTGGTGCAAGCAGCGTGGCCGGCCCGGACCCCGCCGGAAACAGACTGAGCCAGAGGAGCCCGGCCGCCGATATCAGCAAGCCCACACCGCAGATAACCGCCGGCGTGAACCAGCGCGTCAGAAGGCCCGCCGCGATCGGCAGGATCAGAAGCGGCGCGGACATGGCGATCATCATCTGCCGGCCCGCGACGGCGCTCATGCCTTCGATACCGATGAAGCGGACCGGAAGCAGGATGAGCAGCACCACGAAGCCGTAGGCGGGGGCTGCCGCCAGCAATTGCACGCCGACAAAACGCGGATATCGAAACAGCGTCAGATCCAGCATCGGCCGCGCGACCGAACGCTCGATCCGCCAGAAGGCCAGGAAGAAGAACAACGATGCCGCGAGCATCGCGAGCACGAGCGGATGGCTCCAGCCGTTTTCCGGACCCTGCAGAATGCCGAAGGTGAGTGCGGTGAGCGCCGCCGTGAAACTTGCCGCTCCCTTCCAGTCGAGGCCAGCAGCGTCCGGATCGCGTGTTTCCCGCAGGAAGACCGCACCGAGTGCCAGAGACAGGCCGGCGAGCGCCACGACCAGGACGAAGATCGCCGGCCAGCCGAAGGCCTCGACCATCAGGCCGGAGGCGATCGGCCCAAAGGCAAGGCCGACACCGAAGCTGGCGCCGACCAGGCTGAAGGCCCGGAGCCGCTCGTTCTCGTCGAACTCCTGTGCGAGCGAAGCCATGCCGCCGGAAAAGGCGGCGGCCGCCCCAATACCCTGAAGCGCTCTCAGGGCATCGAACCATAGGATATCCCGAGCGAAGGCGAGCCCGGCCGAAAACAGCAGGAAGGCCGCAAGACCACCCAGGAACACGCGTTTGCGACCGAAACTGTCGGCAAGCGCACCGGCCGCCATCAGCGAACTGCCGAAGGTCAGCATGAAGGCGTTGGTGACCCAGTTGAGGGCAACTGGATCGGCGCCGAGGCTGCGACTGATCGACGGCAGCGCCACCGCCGGTCCGGTGAAGGTGAGCGGCATTGCCGCCGCGGCGCAACAGACCGCAAGAAGGACGAGCCGGCGCCCGCGCGGTTCTCGAATTTCGGTTCTCATTCCCCGTTCCATCCGTTCGAGCAAAGGGGATACCCGCGCAGGCCCGGTAGGACCTTGCGTCTTGAGGTCGACACTTGCCGGGTATCGATTGACGAATGCAGGATAGTTTCGACATAATTCGATGAGAACGGCATCAACGCTCCGATCATACCGGAACAAAACGCTCGAATGGAGGTAGCATGGATCGCTTGAGCGGCTTGACCGCCTTCGTCCGCACCGCCGACCTCGGCAGTTTCGTCGCGGCCGGTCGCGTGCTCGGCCTGTCCGCTTCCGCGGTCGGAAAGGCTGTTACCACTCTCGAAAGAGAACTCGGCGTCCGCCTGCTTCAGCGCTCGACCCGTAGTATCCGCTTGACCGAGGAGGGACGCCTCTTTCACGAGCGCTGCCGCCGCATCCTCGATGATCTCGACGACGCCGAGGCGTCATTGGCGGACGCCGTGGCGACGCCGCGCGGTCGGCTGCGCGTCAGCGTGCCGATCGTCAGCTACCACCTGCTGTTGCCGGTGCTGCCGGAGTTCGTACGGCGTTATCCGGAACTCGAACTCGACCTCGACTTCAACGACCGCATCGTCGACCTGATCGACGAGGAAGTGGATGTCGCGATCCGCAGCGGTGTGCTGCCGGATTCACGACTGATGACGCGCGCGCTCAGGCCGTTCCAGCTTCTGCTCTGCGCTGCTCCGTCATACCTTCGAGAGCATGGCAGGCCCGAATGCCCCCGCGACCTCGAAGGACACCATGCGGTTCGCTTCCGCTTTCCCAACAGCCGCAAGCTGCAGGAATGGCCGATCACGCTGCCGCCTGAGGGAAAGGAGCCGCGCCTCAAGACCGTGCTGAACTGCAACAACATGGAAGCGCTCGGCGGCGCCGTGCTTAGCGGCCTCGGCATCGGCTGCCTGCCGGACTTTCTCGCCCGCCACCATCTTCGCGACGGCAGACTGCACACAGTGCTCGACGCCCATCTCGACGCGCCCGGACAGTTCCACCTGTTGTGGCCGTCGAACCGTCACCTCTCCCCCAAGGTCCGCGTCTTCGTCGATTTTCTGAGCGAGCGACTGTTTGCCGATCGCTGCGAGAATGTGCCGGCCATTCAGGCGGCACAGTAGGAACAGAAAGGGCCGCCTCCACGGTGGAAGCGGCACCTTGTCTTCGTCAACATCTGCTCCATCCCGGAATGGGGATTGCCGGGCTAATCAGGCGGCCTTGATCTTGGCGCGCTTGGCGAGGTGCGCCACGACGTTCTCGATCATCCGCATGCCGGCGTCGCCGCCGAGCGTCATGATCGATTCCGGATGGAACTGCACCGCCGCCACCGGCTCCTTCGTGTGCTCGATGCCCATAATCGTGCCATCTTCGCTTTCGGCGGTGATCATGAACTCCGCGGGCAGGCTCGCCGGATCGGCAAAGATTGAATGGTAACGACCGACGGTCACTTCCTTGCCGAGGCCGGAAAAGACGATTCCCGGCTCCAGCACGCGGATGCGCGACGGCTTGCCGTGCATCGGGATCGCGAGTTGGCGGAGATCCCCGCCGTAGGCTTCGGCAAGCGCCTGCAGCCCGAGGCAGACGCCGAAGATCGGCAGGTCGCGCGCCCGCGCCTTCTTGATCGTCGCCTTGCAGTCGAAATCCTTGGGATTGCCAGGTCCGGGCGAAAGCACGACGAGATCCGGCTTCACCCGATCGAAGATCTCCTCGGCGACCGGCGAGCGCACCGTCGTGACGGTTGCCCCCGTCTGGCGGAAATAGTTCGCAAGCGTATGGACGAAGCTGTCCTCGTGATCGACCAAGAGGATGTTGACGCCGGCGCCAACGGCGGCAACGTCGCGACCGGCCTTGCCGGCATTGGCGGATCTCGCATCGCGAATGGCAGCGATCATGGCGGAGGCCTTCAGTTCGGTTTCGGCTTCTTCTTCTTCCGGATTTGAATCGTAGAGCAGCGTCGCCCCTGCCCTCACCTCGGCGATACCGTCCTTGATGCGGATCGTGCGCAGCGTCAGGCCCGTGTTCATGTCGCCATTGAAGCCGACCATGCCGATCGCGCCACCATACCATGCGCGCGGGCTCTTCTCATGGCTTTCGATGAAGCGCATGGCCCAGAGCTTCGGCGCACCGGTGACGGTCACCGCCCAGGCGTGGCTGAGGAAGCCGTCGAAGGCGTCCATGTCGTCGCGCAGGCGTCCCTCAATATGGTCGACCGTATGGATCAGGCGCGAATACATCTCGATCTGGCGGCGGCCGATGACCTTGACCGAGCCCGGCACGCAGACCCGGCTCTTGTCGTTGCGGTCGACGTCCGAGCACATGGTGAGTTCGGATTCGTCCTTCTTGGAGTTCAACAGCTTCAGGATCTGCTCGCTGTCGGCGATCGGATCGTCGCCGCGCTTGATCGTGCCCGAGATCGGGCAGGTCTCGATGCGGCGGCCGGAAACACGCACGAACATTTCCGGCGAGGCGCCGACGAGATATTCCTGATTTCCAAGGTTGATGAAGAAGGAATAGGGCGACGGATTGATCGCCTTCAGCCGGTTGGAAATCTCCGACGGCTTGCTCTCGCAGCGCTCGAAGAATTTCTGGCCGGGCACCACTTCGAAAAGGTCGCCGCGGCGGAAGCTCTCCTTCGCCTTGACGACGAGTTCGGCATATTCGCCCGGGTGATGGTCGCCATGCGGCGGAATGCTGTCGACGGTCTTAAAGGGTTCGCTGGCGATCTCTTCCGCCTTGCCTTCGGTGGTCTTGCCGTCCTTGGCGAAATCGTAGCGGTCGATCCAGGCCTTGGCTGCATAGTGGTCGACGACGAGGATTTCATCCGGCAGGAACAGCACCATGTCGCGCTGGTCGTCGGGACGCTTCAGCTTCAGGTCGATCGCATCGAACTGGAAGGCGAGATCGTAGCCGAAGGCACCGTAGAGCCCGAGGCTCGCATCCTCGGCCGAATGGAAAAGATTGGTGACGGCGCGCAGCACGCTGAACACCGTCGGCATCTTGGAGCGCTCTTCTTCCGTGAAGACGCGATCCGGCGCGTTGATCGTCAGGTCGAGGCGACGGCTGATCGAAGCGCCGAGCGTGATGTCGGCGACGGTCTTCAGATGTTCGGCGATGATCGCAAGCAGCACTTCGCCGCGGCCGTTATAGGCTTCAATCCAGAGCGAGCGGCCGAAGGAGGAGATGCCGAGCGGCGGGTCGACGACAGCCGTGTCCCAACGAGTGTAGCGGCCGGGATATTCGTAGTTGGAGGAGAACACTGCACCACGGCGTTCGTCGAGCTTGTCCACATAGCTCGCGATCGCCTGGCCATAGGACGCTTCCCGCCGCCGGCGCGTCACCGTAATGCCGCCCTTGGTGGTGTAGCTCTCCGAGCCGTCCTCGAGAATTACCGTTGCCATTCGCCTCGCTCCGTAAAAGCCCGGTCCTTGAGCGGCCTGGATACAAAAAAGCCGCCTCGAAATCTCCGGGCGGCTTCATCTCTCAATCACGCATGACTGGTCAAGGCCGCTTCAGCGAGCCCACCACCAGATCGAAATGTTGCGTGCGTTTTCCATGGGCGAAAGTGTTAGCTTGGGTTGCGGACTTGCGCAAGCGGGAAAGCGGCGCGCATCGTCACGGTTGCGCCAAAAAAAGAGGCGGCCCCGAAGAGCCGCCCCGACTGGAATTGATCTGATCCTATCAGAACTTCGCCTTCGCCGTCACCAGGAAGGTGCGGCCGCGGCCGGTATCGATCGTGCTTCCGGCAATGGTGCTCGAAGACGGCGTATAGGTCTTGTCGAACAGGTTCGTGACCTGAGCCGTGACTTCAAAGCCGTTCTCGAACTTGTAGTTGGCGAAGAGATCGACGAGACCGTAGCCCGGAACGTTCGGCGGCGTACGATTGATTTCGCCGACAAACGCGTTCGAAACGGCGTAGAGGCGCGTACCGACCGTCAGGCGCTGGTCTTCGAGGAAGCGGGCGCCAAGCGTTGCGCTGACAATGTTTTCAGGCAGGTAGCTCTGCACGCCGAAACCATTGATCTGCGACGGCAGATCGCTCTCGGTGTAGGTGTAGGCAAGGTCGCCGAAGACGTATCCGGCGTCATACGCCGCCTGCAGCTCGAAACCCTGGACCGTCGAGATCCCGGGATTGTTGACGAAGAAGATCTGACGACCGCCGTTGAGCATCGCTGCGGTGATGTAGTTGTCGACGCGGCTATGGAAGTAGTTGGCCTTGACCCGCAGGCTGTCGCTGGGATCGAGCAGCCCGTCGAAGGCGAAGTTCGCACCGATTTCCCAGCCCTTGGAGGTTTCCGGCTCAAGAAACGGATTGGGGAAGAACGACTGGCCCGACGGTCCCGGATGTGTGCCGCCGGCGAAGGTCTCGTTGACCGTCGGCGAACGCGAGGTTTCCGCGTATGTAACGTATGGCTGGAACCACTCCGTCGGGTTGAGCGCGACCGTGATGCTCGGGTTGAGGCGACCTTCGGACTTATCGACGGTGTAGGGGCCGGCCGGCAGACCGATCGGGTTGCCGGCAACGACAGCGCCGGAGCCATCGAGGCTGAAGTGATCCCACCTCAGGCCTGCCGTCAGATCCAGCATGCCATAGGTGAAGGTCGTATTGCTGAAGACGCCGGTGGTGGCATTGGTGCCGCTGCCGTTGACGCCGGCGCCCGGCCGGGCCGTGCTGTTGATGACACCGTAGTCGTCGCGGAAATACTCGACGCCGTAGTTCGCCTTGACGGCAACGTCGCCAAGGTCGAACAGAGAGGTGTTCGAGATGTCAAAGCCCTTACCCGTGTCGGTGATGCGCCGACCGGCCGCCGTGCCGCCACCGCGAATGTCGGTGTCGTACTTCATCTTTAGCCGGTTCCAGTAGGCGTTCGCACGGAAATCGATGAGTTCGTTGTCCGGCGTGTAGGAATAGCTTGCAGAAACCGTCTGGTTCTTCACGTTCTGGAAGTAGGAGTTCGCGAAGAAGTCGTTGTCATAGGTGAGGCCGGTGAGCTTGAAGGTGTGATCCTTGTCCGGCGTCACTTCGAACTTCAACAGGCCCGACAGAAGGTCCTCCTCGGTGAAGGGTACCTCGACCCCGTTGCCGTTGTCATAGTTGCCGGGATCAGCCTTGCTGATGCCACCGAGCACGGAGAAGACGTCATTGAAACGGTAGGCGCCGATCAGTGATTCCGACCAGCCGGCACCGTTTGTGCCGTACGTAGCCGAAGCAATGCCACCGTAGTTCTTGCCGTCCTGGATCAGGTCTTCGACATCATAGGTCCGGAAGTTGACCGAACCGGCCAGTGCACCGCCGCCAACCCCGGTCACGGCGCCGCGGGTCACATCGATTTCGGAAAGGAATGCCGGATCGAAATAGGCAAAACCCTGGGCTTCGTGGCCGGTGAAGCGGAAATTCTGGCGCACGCCGTCGATCATCATGTTGACGCGGCCGGAACCCTCGAAACCGCGGATGTTGACCGCGACGCCCGGGTTTTGCGGGTTGTTCGCGGTCGAGGTGCCGGGAACGCTGCGCAACAGGTCGTCAGTCTCCTGCCCCGATTGCAGATCGATCTGGTCCGTCGTGACGACGCTGACAGGGCCGGGCTTGGCATAGGGGTCAGCGGTGCGCCCGCCCTTGGCAACGATCGGCGAGAGGTAAGTTTCGCCCTTCTTTGTCTCCTCGGCCTTCTCTTCCGACTTAGCCTGGGTTGTTGCGCTTTGCGCGAATGCGACGGTAGCGACTGAAATTGCAAGAGTTGTCGTGCAAGCCAAAAAAGCCAGGCGACGATGCCGGGTGAGCATGGACCAATCCTTTGATTTTCGGAGGCCGGGCTTGCTGTTGAGCGGCAAACTCAAGGGGCTGGCTGGGCGGTAGATTCTAGAGCGGCGCGACATGTCGTCGCCTCATTTAAGCCGCATAAAAAACATGAGTGTTCTTGTCAACATACAAAGGCAGTCCCCACAATTTATGGGGTCGTGCCAATTCGAGGCGTTGCTAAACTGCAACGCTTTTGCCGAAGGCCGGATGAAACCAGATCCGGTTCCGTGCGTTCCCTCCCTTCCAGGCCCCGCTGCGGGGGCAATGCGAAAGGACCCGGATGCGTCGCTCTTTTCCCTTGATCCTGCTGTCACTCCTGATCCTCACCGGCGCCAGCCTGCCGAAATCCGGACCGATCCCGCTAAAAAAGCCGCCGAGCGAAGCGGGAGAGAAAGAGGCTGCTCCCACACCCGAAGAGAAACCGGCGACGCCTACGGACGGTGGCAAGGCCGATCAGCCAGAGGTGCCGACTGGCGACGAACAGCCCGTGCCGCAGCCAAAGCCCAAGGACGGGAGTGAAGGAGCGGCGAAGGATCAAAAGCCGGCCACAGGCGAAAAGGACCAGCCCGCCGACGACAAGAAAGAGGAAAAGCCGGCACCGATCGTCTATCCGCCGGTCGAAGCAGAGGACGCCGCCGACTACGCAAAGTGTGTCGCCGACCTGAAGGCGATCGGAGCGACGTTTGTCGAAGCCAAACGCATCGACGACGGCAAGGGCTGCGGCATCGACAAGCCACTGGAGGTCACGAGCATCCTGCCCGCCGTCACACTCGCGCCCAAGGGGCTTATGCGGTGCGAAACGGCGCTGGCGCTTGCACGCTGGACCAAGGAGACCGCACAGCCGGCCGCCGAAGTCGCCTTCGACAAGACCATCAAGATCAAGGCGCTGAACCAGGCATCGACCTATATCTGCCGCCTGCGCAACAATGCGACGACGGGCAAAATCTCCGAGCATGCGCACGGCAACGCCGTCGACATCGCGTCCTTCACGTTAAGCAACGGCACGACGATCGCCATCCAGCCGCGCGACGAGGATGGCACCATGGACGGCGCCTTCCAGCGCGCGGTCACTGCGTCCGCCTGCCTCTACTTCAAGACTGTGCTCGACCCCGGCAGCGACGCCGCCCACGAAACCCACCTGCATCTCGACGTCATCGAGCGCCGCAACGACTACCGCTACTGCCGCTAGGAATGAGCCTCCTTGCGCTGGCGCTCGTCAGGCGTTGTCGTAGCCAGGGCGACAAACTCGCCCTCGAAGCGACCGGCCAAGGTGTCGCCGTCGAGGAGGTCGGCAACGACCACGGCGCGCGCCCTGCCCCGACGTTCGAGCAATCGCAGAAAGCCCGGCCATTGCCCGGCGTCCGCCAGCGACGAGCGTGCGGCGAAAGCGCCGGCGACCGGCTTCAGATAATCCATCCGGTTGCTCTGGATCACCAGGCGCGCGACAACGCCGCTTTTGCGCATGCGCACATGCAGCAGCGTCGTGGCATCCCTGATGCGTTCCTGCGCGGATCAGTGCACGAGACCACGTGTCCTGACCAGAGCAAGGCGCCTGCGTCCTGTCGTCTCCCGCAGGCCCCTCGTAGCCCAAAAGATACCGGGCTGCGCGCCTTGCAGGAGCCCGCCCCGGCTCCCAAATACGGCGCGAGGAAAATCCACCCGCTTTGCGCCTAATCTCAAGGAAATCTGTCATGGCATTGACGATGTACCAGCTCTCCATTCCCGCACTCGTTCGCGGCCTTGGTGTCCTCACCAAGCTGCTCGACAAGGCGGAGGCTTTCGCTGAGGAAAAGGGCATCCCCACGGATGATCTCGTCCACGCCCGGCTGGCGCCCGATATGCTGACGCTTGCCGGCCAGGTGCAGCGTGTCAGCGACACCAGCAAGGGCCTGGTCGGCCGGCTGACGTCGATCGAAGTGCCCCGGTTCCCGGACGAGGAAAAGACGTTTGACGAACTGCGCCAGCGCATCGCCAAGTCCGTCGCCTTCCTTGAAACGGTGCGCCCTGTCGATCTCGAAGACAGCGACAGTCGCGAAGTCGTGCTGAATTTCCCGAACCTGAAGGTGACGCTCACGGGTGAGGAATACCTGCAAAAATTCGTGCTGCCGAACTTCTACTTCCACCTGACGACCGCCTACGACATCCTGCGCCACGAGGGCGTGCCGCTCGGCAAGGCAGACTTCCTCAGCCTCACCGCCTGATTTCCGCCTCGGGAGACCCCGGACACAAGAATGCCGCGCATCCATCCGGATGTGCGGCATTGTTTTTCAGGCAGGCAGGAAGCGCCTAGAACAGCCCTTCGATGTAGCCCTGATCATTGAGGAAGATCTTTTCCGACGAAGGCACCTTCGGCAGGCCGGGCATCGTCATGATCTCGCCGGTGATCACCACGATGAAGCCGGCGCCGGCGGCCAGCCGCACTTCGCGGATCGGCACAGCATGGCCTGTCGGCGCACCGCGCAGGTTCGGATCGGTCGAGAAGGAATACTGCGTCTTTGCCATGCAGATCGGCAGATGGCCGTAACCCTGATCTTCCCAGCTGCGCAGCTGGTCGCGCACCGACTTGTCGGCAATCACCTCGCTCGCATGGTAGATGTCCTTGGCGATCGTCTCGATCTTGTGGAAGAGCGACATGTCGTCGGGGTAAAGCGGCGAGAACTGCGAGTGTCCGCCCTCGGCAAGTGCCGCCACCTTCATCGCCAGCTCCTCGATGCCGGCGGAGCCCTCGGCCCAATGGCGGCAGAGCACCGCTTCGGCGCCAAGCGTCGCCACATAATCCTTGATAGCCTGCACTTCGGCCTCGGTATCGGAGGTGAAGTGGTTAATCGCGACGATGACGGGTACGCCGAACTTCTTGACGTTCTGCACATGCCGGCCAAGGTTGGCGCAGCCCTTGCGCAGCGCTTCCAGATTTTCCTTCCCGAGGTCGTCCTTCTTGACGCCGCCGTTCATCTTGATCGCGCGGACGGTCGCGACCAGCACCGCGGCATCCGGCTTCAGCCCGGCCTTGCGGCACTTGATGTCGAAGAATTTTTCCGCGCCGAGATCGGCGCCGAAGCCGGCTTCGGTCACCACATAGTCGGCAAGCTTCAGTGCCGTCGTCGTCGCAATCACCGAGTTGCAGCCATGGGCGATATTGGCAAAGGGGCCGCCATGGACGAAGGCGGGGTTGTTTTCGAGGGTCTGCACCAGGTTCGGCTGAATAGCATCCTTGAGCAGCACCGCCATCGCCCCATCGGCCTTGATGTCGCGCGCAAAGACCGGGCTCTTGTCACGGCGATAGCCGATGATGATGTTGCCAAGCCGCTGCTCGAGATCCCTAAGATCCGCCGAAAGGCAGAGGATCGCCATGACTTCGGAGGCAACGGTGATGTCGAAGCCGGTCTCGCGTGGATAACCGTTGGCGATCCCGCCGAGCGAGCCGACGATGTTGCGCAGTGCGCGGTCGTTCATGTCCATCACCCGCCGCCACGAAATACGACGGACGTCGATGTTCTGCTCGTTGCCCCAGTAGATGTGATTGTCGAGCAGCGCCGCCAGCAGATTGTGGGCCGAGGTGATCGCGTGGAAATCGCCGGTGAAGTGGAGGTTCATGTCCTCCATCGGCACAACCTGCGCATAACCGCCGCCGGCAGCACCGCCCTTGACGCCGAAGCAGGGCCCGAGGGACGCCTCGCGGATGCAGATGATCGCCTTCTTGCCGATGCGGTTCAGCCCATCGCCGAGGCCCACGGTCGTTGTCGTCTTGCCTTCGCCTGCCGGCGTCGGGTTGATCGCCGTCACCAGGATCAGATGGCCGTTCTTCTTCCCGCGCTGGCGGGCGATGAAATCGGCGCTGATCTTCGCCTTGTCATGGCCGTACGGCAACAGGTCCTCCGGCGGTATGCCGAGTGCGGCCCCGATCTCCAGGATCGGCTTTTTCTTCGCCGCGCGCGCAATCTCGATATCGGACTTGACCTCCGCCATGACAGTTCCCTCCCCAGGGTCTCGTTTTTACCCGCGCCTTTCAAGGCGCAGTTCATGATACCGGAGCGGGATGAGGAAACGCGTCTGCGGTTTTCGACCCGCGTCCCGCTTGAACTCAAGTAATCGGCAGCGCCCGGATACTCGGGCGCCACCTTACCGTTCGGTCTTAGCGCGCGAGGATGTCGCGCATCTCGACGATGTTGGAGCGGACGCGCAGCGTATAGAAGCCCATCGTCGCCAGATGCGTCGGCATGATCCAGCCGGCTTCCTCGCCATTGGAGATGATCCATGGCTGGATGCGGAGTGCTGCCCGCAGTTGCTTGATCGTTTCCGTCCAGATCGGCAACAGGCCGCGCTGGGCGACGACGTTGTCGAAGTCGGCACCGGCGGCCGAAAGGATACCGTAGTAGCCGTAGAGCTGGCCATAGGCGAACCAGAAGCGGTCATCCGCACGCGTGTCGAACCAGCCGCCATTGTGGTTTTCCGAGCGCTCGCGCAGGATCGCCGAGGTATTGCCGAGGTCGTTGGCGACACGGTCGAGGAACTCGACGAGGTTATCGGAGCGGCCGTCGAAAATCGCCTCACACTTGCTGAGCGAGGTGTTGAAGGACCTCAGATCCTTCATCGCCGCGCGATAGAAGCTCGGCGTCGGAGTTTTCGGACCGAACGGGTTGATCCCGAAATACCAGGTCTCTTCATCGAACTGCATGTTGCCGCGCGCGCTCTGCAGGGCGTTGTTGATGCCCGAGGTGCCGCGCATGCGACCGAGCGAATCGACGAGCTCCACGGAGGTACGGCGGATCGCCTGGTTGACCCCGCGCTGGAACGACGCCTTGTTGTCGAGCCAGGGCGTGTCGTCCCAGTCGAGCCCGAAGAGGCCGACCTTGTAGAGCAGCATCGACGAGATCCAGGCATTCTCGTTGACATTGAAATCGATGAGGTCGGCGGTGACATCGACGATCGCCGACGTCTGGCACACGGTGCCGGCCGGCAGTTGAACGGCCGCGAGCGCCTCCGGCGTCGATTCCATCGGCTGCGTCGCGACACCCGCAAGGTTGTTGGCAGTGCCGCCGGTCGTCGATTGTCCCGTCGACGTCGCACCGGGGCCGCTCATCGGCGAGCCGGCGGGCACCTTGCGTTCTGCCAGCTTGTACTGGTCGATGTAGTCTTCGTTGAAGTTCGTCCAGGCTTGGGTCTGCCAGATGAAGTAGCCGTAGAACAGGACCAGACCGATGAGGATGAGGCCGATCGGCCCCTTGAGCAGCCAGCTGCGCTGCCGGTACCAGTTGCCCGCCGCCACGAAGGGCCAAAGCAGCCAGGCAACGACGAGCCCGATGCCGCGCCCGATCGCGGTGAAGACACGCTGGAAAAACGCAACGATCGGATCGAACATGTCCTATTCCTCTCTGAGCCCATAGAGCTTGTGGCGGAAGGCCGCCTTGTCTTTCAGATATGTGCCGGTCAGCGTCGCCACAACATACTCCTTGAAGGTTTCGCTATAACGCTCGTAGGCGTCGTAGAAACCTTGCTTGTCGAAGACGAAGCGCGAGACGAAATCGCGGGGCACGAGCTGGGATATCAACCGGTTGACCAGCCACTGGTCCGGATGGGTGGGGGCTGCGCGCACCAACATGAAGCGATTTGCCGGCGCCACGTCCTGCATCCTGATCGTGCCGGTGGCAGCGACCGTGCGGATCATCTCCTGCAGGAACGGATAGGCGCCGTCTTTTGCGACCGCGGCGGCATATCGGTGCATCCAGGTCTGCAGCCAGATCCGGTCGGCATTGGCAAGATCGGCCGTCGGGTCGCTCTCGTTGATCAGCCCGCGCACCACCATGTCTGCGCGGTGCTGATAGAGCCCGGAATCCTCGACCCAGGAGGCCTGCGGCAGTTGCAGCCGCTTGGTCGAGGCGAGGAAATCGTAGATCCGGGCGTGATCGTTTATGGCGATATAGCTCACCTGCCAGGGCCGCGAGCGGCGGAAGCCTGGCACCGAGGGGTCGCAGATGACTGTCGTCGTCTTGTCGTCGAGAAAGACATAGACGCCGCCGAAATGATTGGCCCAGAAGGCTTCGTGATGGAAGACGAGCTGATCCGGCACCAGTGCGTTCTGGCGGATATCGCCGGTCTGCTTGGCAAGCTCGACCATACGCGTCAGCATCTCGTCGTCGGCCCAGGCCGTCGGCACCTTCTTCAAGCGGTCGACGAGACCACGCAGTTCGGCCGCCTTGCCGAGCATGTCCTCGGCCGAAAGCACCCGGAACCGCACCTCGTTGATCGACAAGAGATCGTCGATGTCGTTTACGACCGAGACCGAATCCTCGATCTCGCCATAGAGCGCATCCTTGATGGTAATCGCGTTGATCGCACGGCTGTTGGCGTTGAAGAACTCGTGCATCAGCGCGGCCGTGTTGGAAAAGCTCGTATGCACGACCGGCAGCTCCGCCTGCTCCGGCGTCATGATGATGAAGCGGCGGTTGACCCGGTTCGGATCGAGGTAGTCACGATCCCCCAGTTCCTCGGCGATCTCGGGCGAAAAGCCGGTCATGTCGATGCTGAACTGGGTCAGAGCCGTCGGTCGCAGGCCAAACCCTTCGAGCGCCTTGTTGTAGCGCGCGATCAGATGCGGCTCGGAGATATCGAGCAGCCGTCCATAGATGAGTTCCGCTTCAAGCAGGCGTTTCATCGGTCAGTTTTTCCTAGCATCACCCCTGCCACCGGCCGTCGCGTTTCATCGCCTCGATCTCGCGGATCGCCTTTTCGCGCTGGCGCTCGCGGCGGATGATGTCGGTGACGGCGGCATCGTCCGACTTGTCGGTGTAGCGGAATTCGCTGTCGGCGTAGCGGTTGATCTCCTGCAGCACCATGTCGATGGTGATCGGACCCCGCAGCGCCTCGATCATCGCTTTCTTCTCGTCATAGCCCTTGTGCATGAAGGAGCCGGCGTCCTTGAACCAGTCATCCGGCAGTTCCACGTCCATTGCTCTCAGCTTGATCGCGTCGGTGATGTTCTTGATCGCCCGACCGGTAAAGCGCGGCTCGGCCTCCTTGATCATGTGCAGATAGGCGCCGACATCGGCAAGCGAGGCGATCGCGCCCTTCTCCTTCTCGTAACGCTCCCAGACAGCGACGAGGCCATCTTCCTTCGGTCGCGCGTGCTCAGCATAGGACTGAGCAACCGCGCGTTTGATCTCCTGCCCCTCGAAAAGCTGGTGCTCGCCAAGCGGGATCTTGTGGTTCTTGCCGACGAGCAGCGCGAAGATGTCGATGTAGTCGTCTTCGGTCTGCGGCCCGTCGACCAGCCAGCGGGCGCCAGCGCGCTGGCGCAGCGCGTCGTCGACATTCTCCGGGTAGTTGGAGAACATGCCGAAGGTGCAGTTGCCGCGCACCACGGTAGAGGCGCCGGCAAAGCTCTCCATCAACACCGCCGTCACCTCGTGCTGGCCGGCAGAGGCTCGATCGTCGGAGCGCTTGGCTGCCACCTGGTCGACATCGTCGATCGTGCCGAAACCGATCGCCCGCGGATTGATGACGTTGTTGACGAACTCCTTGCAGTTTTGCCCGGACTTGCCCTGATAGGAGGAGATCTGGTCGACGCCGAAGTTCTCGTAGTGGAAGGCGTAGCCGGCGATCTCGCAATAATCGTTGAGCATGCCGGCCAGCATCTGGATCAGGATCGTCTTGCCGGTGCCCGGCATGCCGTCGCCGATGAAGGTGAAGAGGAAGCCGCCGAGCTCGACGAACGGGTTCATCTGCCGGTCGAAGTCGTAGGCCATCAGCATCTTGGCAAGCTTCAGCGCCTGATACTTGGCGATGTGGTTGCCGATGATCTCCTCGGGCTTCTTGAAGGTCATGACCAGTGGCTTGCGCTTCTGGCCGGGTGCGACGTCCAAACCGTTCAGCGTAAAATCGTCCTGGTCGAGCCGGATATGCACGGTCTCGAAGCTCTGCAGCCCGGTAAAGCGCGCCTTGCGGGCAATCAGCCCTTCGATCGCCACCCGCGAGAAGGCCCGCGCCCGGGCGGTCAGCGCCAGATCATCGGGGGCCCCGGCAAGACCGCGATCGAGCGCCGAAATCAGGCTCTTCAGCGCGTCCTGCGGCGAGTCGAACAGAAAGTCGGGCTCGACAGCATCGTCGACCGGCTCGCCCTCGCCCGCCAGGGTCGCGCCGAGATAGGCAGCGAGTGTGAAGGCCGCGACGTAAGCCGAAGCCGACAGCAGCGCCTTGAACTGGTTCGCCTCCTCTCCGCCAAGCGGCGAGGTGGCGTTCTTCGCCTGCAGCTGTTCGAGGCTCGTCTGGCGGGCAAAGACATCGGCAACGGCCAGCGCCACCTGGATGCCGCGGCGCGTCCGGTAGAGCACGGCGTGCTGGGCCGGAGAGAACATCGGGTCGCCCTGGCGCACCGACTGGATCGTCTTCGTCAGCTCCACCTCGCGCGTGCGCCGCTGGCCGCCAGTCGAAACTGTCGACACGAAGCGCCGGCCGGTGCCGGCAAGCGACGTTCCGGCGGCGGCATCTTCCCGCTCCAGGATGATGAGCTTCGTCACCAACCCTTGCGCCACCGCCTGGTGCTTGGCGATGTCGTCCTCGTGCAGCGTCGTCAGCCCCGTATTGAGTGTCATCGTCAAACCTCGCTCACGACCTGATTGCCCGAAATGACGTGCACCTTGTAGTCGCCGAACACCTGTTCCGCCTCGCCGGCGGCATAGAGCGCCTGATAGGCGTCGTGCGGCACCAGCGCGTGCTTCTCGTAGGAAGAAACCCCCATGCGCGTCGCTTCCAGATTGGCGGTGTCGATGTGGAATTCTTCCTGCGCCGGGGTCGACGACCAGAAGCCGCGCTTGGCCGGCCGCTCCGACTTGGAGAAGACCTCCTGCACCGTCCAAGTCAGAAGCCAGGCGTTCTCGGTCTTGCGTACCTTCGAGAGGATATCGTTGATGCGCGCATTATTCTCGGTGATCCCGGCCGAGTAGAACGGCCCGAGCACGATGCGGCGCAACTGCTTCGGATGCAGCTCGTCAAAATCCTTGTCGAGATTGGTGGCGATCGTCACCGGTGTCAGCGAATAGCTGCTGTTCTTGGACGCAAAGTCGTCGAAGCGGCTGGCAAGCTCCGGATTGAGCAGGCCGCCAACCGGCAGAGGAATTTCCACCTGCGGGTTGAGCTTGCCATCAGCGGTCACCAGCATGTCGACGATCTTTTCCGAGGAATCCTCGATCGTCGCCATGTAGACCATCGGCAGAGTATTGGCTCCGTCGAAGGCGCCCCAGCTCACGATGTAATAGGGCCGCATCGTCTTGGAATTGACGGCGACACGGATGGTCTCCGGCAGGATGAACGGCGAAAAGATCTCGCCCTTGCCGATCTGCTCCAGATAGAGCCGCTCGGCCATGCGCGTCTGCAGCGCTTCCGGAAACGCCTTCTGGCGCAGGATGAAGTCGACCATCTCGTCGCGCAGCGCATCGGCCGATGGAATATCGGCCAGGCGCTTCGTCGCCGTCTGGCGATCGTTCTCCAGTTCCAGCACGTTCTGAAAGACCGGAAAGCCGCTTTCGGCGCGCGAAATCCGGAACTGGTCGACGAAGCCGATCCGGTTCTCCCAGCAGTCGATCGAGGCCTTCAACCGACCAAGATAGGGAACGATCACTTCACCGACGACGGTGTTGCGATAGAGCGGCGAGTTGCGGTCGCCGAGAAAGAGCTCAAGCCCGGCGAGTGCCGCGTGGATCGACGCGAAATACTGTGCGACAGCGGATGAAGCCGCGACCTTCATGCAAATCCCCGTGGCGCGTGCCGAAAGGCAAACTCGGTTCGGATCATGCGCCGCCCGTTCACTGCTTCACGTAATTGGCAGTGTTGTGCTTGTCCATGACAGCCTGGAAGCGGCGGGCAAAGGCATCGTCTGCCAGCTTCTTGCGGCGCTGGATATCCTGCGTTGAAAGCATGTTCTTTTCATGCATTTCCAGGAGATCGCCGATGTGGCGTTGCGCTGCGGCACCGATGCCGGCCATCGTCTCCTCGGCGGCCGTGTCGACCTGGCTTCCGAGCGTGTTGATCTTGTGCGCGACGTCCTGCTGGGCGGCGGTCTTCAGCGAATCTTCCAGCGCCTTGTAGAGCACGATGCGCTGCTCCGTATCGATCGTCAGCTTGTTGATCAGCGTGTTCTGCGCGGCGATCTGGTTGTTGAGCGAATCGACGAAGGTCTGGAACATCGAGGTATAGCGCTCGAGCGTCTGGCTCTCGGCCAGCAGTTCCTGCTCCTTGGCCTGCTTCTCGTTATATTCGGTCGCAAGCGCGGAGCGCTCGCCTTCGAGCTCGGTGCGCACCTTCTGCTCGGTCGAGGCGGCGATGCGGTTTTCGATGTCGAGCAGCAGCGGGTTCAGTTCCTCGATGCGCTTCTGCACCGCTTCGAGGTTCGCCATCGTGCCCTTGCGGCGCTCGATCACCTGGATCAGGCTCTGCTCCGAAGTCTTGTAGCGCTGGTCGAGGATCGACTTCTGTTCCTTGAGGATGCCGACGATCATGTCGGACTTGGAAAGCAGTTCCTGCAGGTTGCCGGCAAGCGACATGTTGCGCACGCGGTCGGTGCGCATGCGCTGCATCTTCTGCTTGGAGAAGATGCCGATGAACTTCTCGTAGCCCGTATAGTTCTTCATGCTCTCGAATTCGGAGCCGAAGACATTGGTCGCGTCTTCCAGGCCGATGATCAGGTCGGCGATGTTGGCTTCCATCACCTTTTGCTGGTTGATCACGTCCTGGATGCGGGCATTCTCGATGTCGAAATTGACGTCGCCGAGCTTGGTTTCGGCCTTGGCGAACTGTTCGAGCACGACACCTGATTGTTCGAGCTTGCCGCGCATCTGCTCGACCACGCCCTTCGTCTTTTCGATCTCCGCGTCAAAATTCTGAAGAGTCGCCATGCCCTGCCCCTCGGTCCACCGTGGCGATATCCGCCAGCCCGGCTGAATTATTCAGCCTTCGATTGCAGTTATATAAAGGGTGTTTACCGAAAGAGAACAAGCCTTTCCCGGCAGCTTTTTGATCAGCCACCACAGCGAAGTGCTTGAGATATCGACGGCATTGCCGCGCGCAGGTCCAGGAAAGATGGGAAACGGCTTTCCGTCCGGGGTTTGCGTCGTCCCTATTTGGCAGCCGGCGGCGCCTTCAGGTAGGCAATCACGTCGGCGATGTCCTGCGGCTTCTTCAGACCGGCAAAGGCCATCTTGGTGGCACCGACCATTGCCTTGGGGCTCAGCAGGTATTCGCTCAGCGTCGCCTCGTCCCAGACGCGACCCTCAGCGCCAAAGGCCTTCATTGCATCGGAGTAGTTGTAGTCGGCGACGGATGCGGCCGGGCGTCCGACGACACCCATGAGGCTTGGGCCGACGCGGTTTGTCGGCTCGCTTGCCGTGTGACAGGCCGCGCATTTGCGAAAGACGGCAGCGCCAGCCGTAGCGTCGCCGCCGGCATGCGCGACCGTTGCGCCAAGACAGAGCGTGCCAAGACAGAGCGTGATGGAAAGGCTGGTGACGAGACGCAACATCGAAGACCCCTGGCGTGCGATAGAGGCGAAGAATGGCATCGCGCGCGTGGCGGTTTCAAGCCGCCACGACGCCGCACTCACTCGCAGCGCATCAGGTCGTCCCAATGGCGCCGGCAATAGGAGACATATTTCTCGTTGCCGCCAACCTCGACCTGGGCGCCCTCGCGCGCGACCCTGCCCTCACCGTCCAGGCGCACGACCATCGTCGCCTTGCGGCCGCAATGGCAGATGGTGCGCACCTCGCGCAGCTCGTCGGCAATCGCCAGCAGCGCCATCGAGCCCGGAAACAGCTTGCCCTGGAAATCCGTACGCAGACCATAGGCCATGACCGGAATGCCGATGCGGTCGGCGACACGGGCGAGCTGCCAGACCTGCCCCTCATTGAGGAACTGCGCCTCGTCGACGAAGATGCAGGCGATCTCGCCTTCGCCATCCGAGTGCAACCGATCGATCAGCCCGTAGAGATCGTCGTCGCCGTGAAAGGGAATGGCGTCCGCACCAAGACCAATGCGCGAGGAAATGCGGCCGACGCCGCCCCGGTCGTCATGGGCGGCGATCAGCATCACCACGCGCATGCCGCGCTCCTGGTAGTTGTAGGAGGCTTGCAGGAGCATCGTGCTCTTGCCCGCATTCATCGTCGCATAGCTGAAATAGAGTTTGGCCATAGTCACCGCGTCCGGTTTTTCCGTTTTTTGGGTAATGACGAGGCTTGGCCGGGAAGGCCAGAGCCCGTTTGCAGCACCCACAGTTTTTCGGCGGACTAGACTATTTCGTGGACATTGCGACATCGAGCGTCGCATCGTGCACCCCGCCAGCATATTGACGCAATACACTTCCTCCGACATCAAAGCGCTTGAATTCGCTATCCAATGGTGTTTGGCTAAAACAATAATCGAGGCAGGGGAACGACAACGATGAAAAAACGACTCTCTCTCAAACTGATACTGGCAGGCGCCGTTTCGGTCGTCGCCATCACCGCTCAGCAGGCTGCAGCTGCCGAGCCGGAAAGCTGTGGCACCGTCCGTTTCTCCGACGTCGGATGGACGGATATCACCGCAACCACTGCCACCGTTTCCACCGTTCTAAAGGGCCTCGGCTACCAGACCGACATCAAGGTTCTCTCGGTTCCGGTCACCTACACCTCGCTCAAGAACAAGGACATCGACGTCTTCCTCGGCAACTGGATGCCGACCCAGGAAAACGATGTTCGTCCCTTCCTCGACGACAAGTCGGTCGAATCCTTCGGGCCGAACCTGGTCGGTGCCAAGTACACGCTGGCGACCAACGCCAAGGGCGCCGAGCTCGGCATCAAGGACTTCAAGGATATCGCCACCAAGAAGACCGAACTCGACGGCAAGATCTACGGCATCGAGCCGGGTAATGACGGCAACCGCCTGATCATCGACATGGTCGACAAGGATACCTTCGGCCTCAAGGGCTTCGAAGTGGTCGAATCCTCCGAGCAGGGCATGCTGGCGCAGGTCGCCCGTGCCGAAAAGGACGGCGCGCCGGTCGTCTTCCTCGGCTGGGAACCGCATCCGATGAACGCCAACTTCAAGCTGACCTATCTTTCGGGTGGCGACGACATCTTCGGCGCCAATTTCGGCGGCGCGGAAGTCTTCACCAATGTGCGTGCCGGCTACACCACCGAGTGCCCCAACGTCGGCAAGCTTTTGACCAACCTCAAGTTCTCGCTCCAGATGGAAAACGAGATCATGGGCAAGATCCTGAACGACGGCCAGGAGCCGGACAAGGCGGCCGAGGAATGGCTGAAGGCCAACCCGACTGCCGTCGATCCGTGGCTCGCCGGCGTGACCGCCAAGGATGGCGGCGACGGCTTGGCCGCAGTCAAGGCCGCGCTCGGCCTCTGATCGGCATCAAGGCGGGGAATGACCCCGCCTTTTTTCACCGCGTCATGCGCTCCTTTTTGACCTGACGAGACGGATTACCTTCGTGGAATATCTGACCGATAACCGCATCCCCATCGGCGGCTGGGCCAAGGCATTCGTCGACTGGCTGACGACGAATTTCGATTTCTTCTTCGACCAGCTCGCCCGCTTCCTTCAGGCCGTCGCCGACTCGCTGCTCTGGGTGCTTTATGCCCCGCACCCGCTGATCGTCGTCGCCGTCATCACCGGGCTCGCCTGGTGGTTCCGCCGTTCGATCGGCATAACGCTGTTCACCGGCCTGGGCCTGCTCCTGATTATCAACCAGGGCTACTGGAAGGAAACGACGGAAACCCTGGCGCTTGTGCTCGCTGCCACCGCCGTGAGCATGGCCGTCGGCGTGCCGCTCGGCATCGCAGCCGCCCGTCGCCCATGGGTCTACGCCGTCATGCGGCCGATCCTCGACCTGATGCAGACGATCCCGACCTTCGTCTATCTGATCCCGGCGCTGATCCTCTTCGGCCTCGGCATGGTTCCGGGTCTGATCGCGACCGTGATCTTCGCCATTCCCGCACCGATCCGGCTGACGCGCCTCGGCATCATCTCGACGCCGCCGTCGCTGGTGGAAGCCGCACAGGCCTTCGGCGCGACGCCCGGCCAGGTATTGCGCAAGGTGGAGCTGCCCTTTGCCATGCCGCAGATCATGGCTGGCCTCACCCAGACCATCATGCTGTCGCTGTCGATGGTGGTTATCGCCGCGCTCGTCGGCGCCAGCGGTCTCGGCGTTCCGGTCGTGAGAGCCTTGAACACGGTCAACATCGCCAAGGGCTTCGAAGCCGGCCTTTGCATCGTCATCCTGGCGATCATTCTCGACCGCCTTTTCCGCTCGTCCGACGAAGGAGAAGGCGCATGACCAACGCCGTCGTTTTCAAGAATGTCGACATCATCTTCGGCAACAACCCTCAAGTCGCGCTGCAGATGGTCGACCAGGGCAAGACCCGCGACGAGATCGGCGCCGAAACCGGCCTCGTGCTCGGCGTTGCCGGCGCCTCGCTCGAAATCACCGAGGGCGAGATCCTCGTGCTGATGGGGCTTTCGGGCTCCGGCAAGTCGACGCTGCTGCGCGCGGTCAACGGCCTTGCCCCGGTCGTGCGGGGCGACGTCGAGGTGAAGACCGCAAATGGTGCGCTCAATCCCTATCGAACCAATCCGAAGTCGCTGCGCGACTTCCGCATGCACACGGTCTCGATGGTGTTTCAGCAGTTCGCGCTTCTGCCCTGGCGCACCGTCGCCGACAATGTCGGCTTCGGGCTTGAGCTTGCCGGCATGCCGGACGTCGAACGCAAGGCGCGCGTCGGCGAACAGCTCGAACTCGTCAATCTCTCGAAATGGGCGGGTCGCAAGGTCAACGAGCTTTCGGGCGGCATGCAGCAGCGCGTCGGGCTTGCCCGCGCCTTTGCGACCGGTGCACCGATCCTGTTGATGGACGAGCCGTTCTCGGCCCTCGACCCCTTGATCCGCACCCGCCTGCAGGACGAGTTGCTGGAGTTCCAGCGGCGGCTGAAGAAGACCATCATCTTCGTCAGCCACGATCTCGACGAGGCCTTCCGTATCGGCAACCGCATCGCCATCATGGAGGGCGGGCGCATCATCCAGTGCGGCACGCCGCAAGATATCGTCAAGAACCCGGCGAACCAGTATGTCGCCGATTTCGTCCAGCACATGAACCCGATCACCATGCTGACGGCGAAAGACGTCATGCAGACCGGTGTCCAGCGCGGAGTGACTGTTGCCGGCGTGACCGCGACGGCCAAGCCCACGACACCGCTCGTCGACATCCTCGACGCCATGTCCCGCCAGCCGGGCAGCATCGGGGTCGTCGACAACGGTTCCGTGGTCGGCACCATCGACGCCCAGGATATCGTCCAGGGACTGACGCGCCACCGCAACAAAAGTTGACGAAGCCGCTCAACAAGCCAATAAAAGCCCGGAGCGTCGTTCCGGGCTTTTTTCGTCCCGGCGACGACCGCATGGCAGGAAAAGGGAAAGACCATGAGCGACAAGCCGAACGTTCTGCGCGACACCGATGACGAAGCCCGCACGCTGGCCCGCACGCTTCTGCGGGGCGCGCGCAGCGCATCGCTTGCGGCGATCGAGCCGGAGAGCGGCGGCTTCCCCTTCGTCAGCCGCGTGCTCGTCGGCATGGATGTCGACGGGGTGCCTGTCATCCTGATCTCGAAACTGTCGACACACACGCAGGCGCTGCTGGCCGACGCCAGGGCCTCGCTCCTGACCGGCGAGCCTGGCAAGGGCGACCCCCTCGCCCATCCTCGCCTGACCGTGCAATGTACCGCCGAACAGGTTGCGCGCGACAGCGAAGAACATAGCCGAATCCGCGAGCGATTCGTCCGCCGCCACCCCAAGGCGAAACTTTACGTCGATTTTCCCGATTTCGGCTTCTTCCGGCTGTCGCCGCTGCGTGCCAGCCTCAACGGCGGCTTCGGCCGCGCCTATGTCTTGACCGCCGAAGACCTTCTGATTGACACGCCTGCCATCGCCTCGCTCGCCGCGATGGAGGCGAACGCGATCGATCACATGAATACGGATCATTCTGACGCAGTTCAGCGCTATGCGGTGAAGCTCTGCAAGGCACCGGAAGGCAACTGGAAAGTCGTGGGTATCGACGCCGCGGGGCTCGATCTTGCAGATGGCGATCAGCTAAAACGCCTTGAGTTCCCGACACCTATCGAAGATAGTTCCAATTTACGGGCAATTTTGCGTGAACTTAACGGTTAATCGCTGGAGAGCTACCCCCATTTCTTGCAGTAGGTGGTTGCCCTTTTATGCATCACGACTAATTATCTTGCTTCGTCAACCATAACTACGTGTGATGTAATTTTCGCATGGAGCACGCAATGCAGCCACTTTCGCCTGAAAAACACGATGAAGCCGAGGTAGCAGCCGGTTTCCTCTCGGCCATGGCAAATCCTAAGCGCCTCCTCATCCTCGATTCCCTCGTGAAGGAAGAGATGGCAGTCGGCGCATTGGCCAACAAGGTTGGGCTGAGCCAGTCGGCTCTCTCCCAGCATCTTTCTAAGCTCCGTGCTCAGAATCTCGTCAGCACCCGTCGCGATGCGCAGACGATTTACTATTCGAGCTCATCCGACGCGGTCATGCGGATTCTAGGCACGCTCAATCAAATCTACGGTGACGACCAGAGCGCCACTGCAGAAAAGACTCCGGTCCGTAAATCGGCCTGATATTCGGTCCGCATCTGCGGACCCGTTCGGACAGCCCCACACGAGAAATCGCGCGGGGCTTATTCTTTGGCGGATAGTCTTCCCAGTTTGCACGCGAAAGGTGCCGGCGCTTGCTGGCATTTACCGAGCCTTGAGACTTCCGGGGCACGATGCGCCGCGACAGAATCAGCCGGAAAGCGGACATCGGGATATGCGTGACAAGGTCCGCTGGGGCATCGCCGGAACCGGCACGATCGCAAACAGTCTTGCCTCGGACTTCCGCTTCGCAACCCATGCGAGCCTCGTCGCCGTCTCGTCCCGCAGCGCGCAGAAGGCCGAGAGCTTCGCTGGGCGTTTCGGCGGCATCCGCGGCTATCAGGGCATCGAGGCACTGGCGGCCTCTCCCGATATCGACGCGATCTACGTCGCCTCACCCAATGCTGAGCACCTTCAACAGACCACCCTCGCCTTGGCCGCCGGCAAAGCCGTTCTCGTCGAAAAGCCGCTGACGACGTCGTCGTCCGACGCGCGCACGCTTGCAAACGCCGCTGCCGCCGGCAGCACCTTCGCCATGGAAGCGTTGTGGACCTGTTTCCTTCCGGCGATTTCCAGGGGTCGCGAACTGCTCACGGCCGGAACGCTCGGCGCGATCCGCCATGTCCGGGCGGACCTCGCCTACGAGAAAGCGTTCGATGCCGGCAGCCGGTTCTTCGATCCGGTGCTCGGCGGCGGGTCGATGCTCGACCTCGGCATTTATCCGATCGCCCTTTGCCTCAATCTGTTCGGGCACCCCGGGTCCGTCGATGGCACATGGAAGCGCGCGCCGACCGGCGTCGACAGTTCAGCCAAGATCAAGCTGGCCTATGACGGCTTTGACGCTGAACTCGGCTGCGGCTTCGATCGAAACGGGCACAATCGCTTCGTTATCGAGGGCGAGCGCGGCACGCTGGTTATCGACACGCCGTTTCTGAAGGCAAGCCGCCTCTTCGTTTCCACCGGCGGCGCGGCGCGCAAGCTACTGGCTTTAAACGGAAAAACGGCCTACCGGCTGGCCCGGCATATCCCCCTGCCCGGCCTTACCCGCCACGATCATCACTTCCCCGGGAGCGGCCTGCAATTCGAGATCGAGGCGGCAAGCGCGGCGATTATCGATGGCCGCAGCGAACATCCGTTGATGCCGCTATCGGCCAGCATAAAGGCCCTGGAAATCATCGAGACGGTCCGCTCAAGGACACCTGAGGCAGGCTAGTTCTACCTCGAAACGGAACGCAAAACGTGGCCGACGCTGCGCCTCTAGAGGTCGAGCGGACGGTAGTCCCGCCAGCCGCCGTTGAGCGCCAACACCACCTCCGTCAGATGTCGCGCCGTCGCGCCGGAGAAAAACGGTGTTTCGCCGCCTTTGAGCGCCTGCGCCTGCACTGCAATGCCGCGCACGAAATCGATCTGCGACGGAAAGGCCGGAAGCGCACTTGCCGATGGCGCCGTCGGATAGCGCATCTTGGTTCCGGGATAGAGCCGAAGCGGAAGCTTGCGACCGAGTTTCCACTCCAGCCAGTCGAGCCCGCGATGCAGGAGCGGCCGCTTCGCCCCGAAGATCTCCAGATGGATCGGCGAGCGATCGTCCCAGAGATCGCGAACGGCGATCATGCCCTTTTCGCCGATGATCGTCAGCGAGCGGTCGCGCGGCGCCGCCAGGCCGCAGGTGACCCGCGCCGTCAGGCCGGAGCGGAACGTCAGGCAACCCACGGAAAAATCGGGCCCGAGCGCCAGCGTCTCGGTTCCCGGCCCCTTGTCCGGAAAGGTCAGCGCCGAGACGGCACTGACTTCGGCGACCGGGCCGAAGAGCGAGACAAGCCAGCTTGCTGCATAACCCGCATGTTCGAGCGTGCAGCCGACCTCGAACTCATGCACGCCCGGCCAGCGGGCGCCCGAGCGGCTGCGCCAGGCGCGCCAGTTGGCCTTGAACACCGGGCCATCTTCCATCTCGGCATAGACAAGCCGCGGCGTGCCAATGGCACCGTCCGCAAGCAGACGGGCGCAGAGCGCCTGCGCGTCGCTGAGCCCATTGGCCGGTGCACCGGCCAGAACAAGCCCCTTGGCCCTTGCCAGGTCGACGAGTTCGCTCGCCTGCTCCACCGTCATCGCCAGGGGCTTTTCGCAATAGACGTGCTTTCCGGCCGAAAGCGCCCGGCAATTTACGGTATAGTGGCTCTCCGGCGTCGTCAGATTGACGACGATCGACACCGCGGGATCGGCAAGCACGGCGTCGAGCGAGGCATAGGGCGAAACCTTCCAGTAGCGTGCGAACGCGTCGAGGCGCTCGGCATCGCGGTCCCAGACGCCGGTGAGCCGCAGCTCCGGATGGTTGGCAAGCGTCGTCATGTAATAGTCGGCGACGAAGCCGGTTCCGACAAAGGCAATCCCGGTCACGCTTTCAGTCTCCTATCGCGCGTCAGCCAGGAACGACGCGACGTAAACGAGCGGCGCATTCCAGTTGATGGCGATTTCGTTGGACCCATAGGCTTCGATATCGTCGACATAGCAGGTTTGCGGCGCGCAACCGCGCAGCCGCTCCCTGGCGATGTCGTCGACAAAGGTCGAGTTCGGACCGCCGGCAAGCGAACCGACGGGCGGATTTGGCAGCTGCGGATCGCGCTGACGGGCATACCAGCGGCTGTGCTGGTTCTGCGGCGAGCGGCTGCCATAGCCGGTTATGTAGGAAAGCCCCATCGCATTGCGCCCGAGGATGTAGTCCATGCCCTCGCGCGCGCCGTCGAGAAAGACCCTGTCGCCGGAGAGATCATAGGCGGCCGACAGCACGACGATGTTCTGCAGCATCAACTGGTTCGATCCCCAGTCGTAGCGGCGCTCGTTCGGCCGGTAGACGATACCGAATGGCTCCGCCTGTTGCAGCGACAGCAGGTGCTGAGCGCTCGTGAGCACCGAATTGCGGATCGTTTCCTGATCGACCGCCGGCAGCGCCCTGCCATAAAGGGCGAGTTGCAGCCGCGCGAAGCCGGCAACGTCGCGCCAGTTGAAAGCGCCGCCGGGCGAAAACACATCCGCCTCCCAGAGCGGCGAGGCCCGCAGGGTCTTGAGATATTCGCCGTTGCCGGTCGTCAGATAAAGCTCGGTCGCCGCCCAGAAAAGCTCGTCGGAAATGCTGTCGTCGTCGTAGTCGCCGCCGCCGCCGAACCCATCGGACTTGGGGGCAAGGAGCGCCGGATTGGCATTCGCCGCCACCCACGCCTTGCGCGCCGCCGAAAGCAGCCGCGCAGAAAATGTCGGGTTATGCTCGGCAAAGAGCCGCGCGCCCTGGGCAGCCACCGCCGCAACATCGAGCGTCGCCGCGGTCGAGGGGCGGTAAAGCGCGCGCGGCTGCGGGTCGTCGCCCGGCAGCATCGGTGCGGCGGTCCAGGCCGTATCGTGGATCTTGTGGTGCACCATGCCGGCGAGCGGTTCTCCATCCGGGACCATCATCCGCAGCAAGAACTCCAGCTCCCAGCGCGCCTCGTCGAGAATATCCGGAAGGCCATTGCCGTTTTCCGGAATGCGCGACAGCCCGTCGCGCATCACCGCCGATTTGGGCGCAAACGTCAGGCCGCGTTCGTAGGCGGCAAGCAGTTGCGCAGCAGCCAGCGCTCCGGTCACCGCATATTTGCCGTGGTCGCCCGCGTCATACCAGCCGCCGGTCACGTCCAGTTGGTAGGAACAGGACCAGCCGCCGTAGAGCGCCTCGGCCTGCGCGCCGCCAAGGCACGGAACCGCCTTGTCGCCCTGGTTCGGCGCGACGCCGACATGGCCGGCCGATCGGGCATAGGCCTTGCCGGCGATCGCCCCCCTGATCTCGATCCCGCTTCTTTGCGGGTAGAACCAGGATAGCGCATCGACCCGCAACCGCGTGTAGAGATCCTCGCCGATCGAAAAGCGGTCGCTTGCCCAGTCGCCGGACACCAGTCGATAGCCGTCGCCCGGCGTCTTGAACGCCGAGAAGTCCGCAACCTGCGTCTCGACCCCGGCCGTCGGATCGAAACCGTGGGGCTGCGTCTTGCCCTTGCCGACGATCCTGTCCGCAGAATCCAACAGTCGAAAATCGATGGGTTGTTTCGCATCGGCGACGAAGGTCGCCCGCTTCGGGCCATCCGTCAGGTAGCCGAGCTGGTTGACGCGAATGGCCGGCCCTTCGGCCGCCCGCCGCGCCGCCGGCGAGGAAGCCCCGGTCGCCACCAGCGAGACGTCGTCGAGGCAGACACGGCCGCCCTCGCCGCCGCCAAGCGGAAAAACGAGCTGCGCTTCGTCCGGCTCCTGCCCCGCGAACTCCGCCGAAAAAAGGCTGCCCTCCGGCGTGCCTTCCATCGTGAATTCGTCCACCATGGTCCAGGGATCGGCGGCGCGCTGCACCCTTGCCTGGACGCTGCGCGCCGGCTCGGCGATCACCCTCATCGACAAACGGTAGATGCGACCGGGCTCGAGCTTCAAGCCATTGGTGCCGATGAGTTGGCTCCAGGCTTCACCGCCCCGCGCAACCTCGACGCAAAGCCGGCCGTTCTCGCGCGCGAACGCCAGCCCGTCGCTCGCCCAGAACGTGTCCTGTCTTTTGTCAAAGTGGCCGTCAGCAATCAGTTCGGCGCCCTTTGCCAGGCCCGGCAGGAAGAGCACGGCAATCGCCGCGTGTGCTATCCCGAACCTCGACACGTTTCCAACTCCGAACTCGCCGGCCACCCAAAAGGCGCCACGGAGCCGACAAGCCATGGCAGCAGAGCGTTGCCGCAAACAAGTTAAGCTTGAGAAAAGATCCGGCGGCGCGGCGAAATTTCGCTGTCGCCAAGACCCGTCGCGACCTGTCTGGCGGACCGGTGCGAGGCTTGACGCGCCTCGGCGCCCTGATAGTTTGACCAAAGGGTAAAAATTTGGGCGGCAGCACCGCCCGGACGACAAGAGAGACCGAGGAGAACTGGAATGTCGAACCGCCTTAACACGCCGAACGACCTGCGTGCTTTCTGGATGCCGTTCACTGCGAACCGGCAGTTCAAGAAGGAACCGCGCCTCTTCGTCGGCGCCAAGGACATGCACTACACGACCCATGACGGCCGCACGGTACTGGACGGCACGGCGGGTCTGTGGTGCGTCAACGCCGGCCATTGTCGCCCGAAGATCACCGAGGCGATCCGTGAGCAGGCGGGCGAGCTCGACTATGCGCCGGCCTTCCAGCTCGGCCACCCCAAGGCCTTCGAACTGGCAAACCGCCTGGTCGACATCGCGCCCGAGGGCATGAACCACGTTCTCTACACCAACTCTGGCTCGGAATCGGTAGACACCGCGCTGAAGGTGGCACTCGCCTATCACCGCGCCAAGGGCGACGGCTCGCGTTTCCGCCTGATTGGTCGCGAGCGCGGCTATCACGGCGTCAACTTCGGCGGCATTTCGGTCGGCGGCATCGTCTCCAACCGCAAGATGTTCGGCACGCTTCTGACCGGCGTCGACCATATGCCGCACACCCACTTGCCGGCCCAGAATGGCTTCACCCGCGGCGAGCCCGAGCATGGCGGCGATATCGCGACCGAACTCGAGCGTATCGTTACGCTGCATGACGCCTCCACCATCGCAGCCGTCATCGTCGAACCGGTGGCCGGCTCCACCGGCGTGCTGATCCCGCCGAAGGGCTACCTGCAGAAACTGCGCGAGATCTGCACCAAGCACGGCATCCTGCTGATTTTCGATGAAGTCATCACCGGTTTCGGCCGCCTCGGCACGCCGTTTGCCGCGCAGTATTTCGACGTGAAGCCGGATATCATTACGACCGCAAAGGGTCTCACCAACGGCGTCATCCCGATGGGTGCGGTCTTCGTCACCTCCGAGATCCATGATGCCTTCATGAATGGCCCGGAGCACATGATCGAGTTCTTCCACGGCTACACCTATTCGGGCAACCCGATCGCCTCGGCCGCCGCCCTCGGCACGCTCGACACCTACAAGGAAGAGGGCCTCTTGACCCGCGCCGCCGAGTTGGCACCCTATTGGGAAGAGGGCCTGCACTCGCTGAAGGACTGCCCGCATGTCATCGACATCCGCAATCTCGGCCTGATCGGCGCGATCGAGCTGCAGCCGATCGCCGGCGAGCCGACGAAGCGCGCTTTCTCCGCCTTCCTCAAGGCCTATGAGAGCGGCCTCTTGATCCGCACCACCGGCGACATCATTGCGCTGTCACCGCCGCTGATCATCAGCAAGGCAGAAATCGACGAGCTGTTCGGCAAGCTGCGCGCCGTTCTCAACAGCAATATCTAAGCAGGCCTCGTCGAGACTGTCAGAACCCTTTCCCCGGCAACGGGGGAAGGGTTACTCTTATCCGCAACAATGAAGCCAAGCGTCGTCCCGCCGAGACATCCGGGGCGCGTATAAGAAATGGAGTTGCCTCATGTCCGAAGCGCTGGAACGCTATATCGATCAGGGCGTCGGACGCGAGCCGGCTGACATCGTCTTGAAGGGCGGGCAGTTCTTCGATCTCGTCACTGGCGAACTGGTCGCCTCCGACATCGCGATCTCCGGCGACCGCATCGTCGGCACCTTCGGCAGCTACGAGGGGCGCGAGGAAATCGACATCACCGGCCGCATCGTCGTGCCCGGGTTCATCGACACCCATCTGCACATCGAATCCTCGCTGGTCACCCCGCACGAGTTCGACCGCTGCGTTCTGCCGCTCGGCATCACCACGGTCGTCTGCGATCCGCACGAGATCGCCAACGTGCTCGGTACCGAGGGCATCGAGTATTTCCTGGATTCGGCACTCGAGACGATCATGGACATCCGCGTCCAGCTCTCCTCCTGCGTGCCGGCGACGCATCTGGAAACGTCGGGCGCCGACCTGCCGATCGAACGTCTCCTGCCCTTCCGCCACCATCCGAAAGTCATTGGCCTTGCCGAGTTCATGAACTTTCCGGGTGTTGTGCACAAGGACCCGGTCTGCCTCGCCAAGCTCGATGCCTTCCAGGGCGCCCATATCGACGGCCACGCACCGCTGCTTTCAGGCAAGGACCTGAACGGCTATCTCGCAGCCGGTATCCGCACCGATCATGAATGCACCAGCGCTGAAGAAGCCATGGAGAAGATCCGCAAGGGCATGCACATCCTCGTGCGAGAGGGCTCGGTCTCCAAGGACCTGCATGCGCTGATGCCCATCATCACCGAGCGGCTGTCGCCGCACCTGGCGCTCTGCACCGACGACCGCAACCCGCTCGACATCGCCGAGCAGGGTCACCTCGACCATATGATCCGCACGGCGATATCCGCCGGCGTCGAGCCGCTGGCGATCTACCGCGCCGCCTCGATCTCGGCCGCCCGCGCCTTCGGTCTGCGCGACCGCGGCTTGGTCGCGCCCGGCTGGCGCGCCGATCTCGTGGTCATCGACAGCCTGGAAAACTGCAAGGCCGAAACGGTGTTCTCCGGTGGTCGCCGCGTCACCGACGCGCTCTTTGCCACCCGCAAGACGGTCGCCCCCGTCGGGCTCGACAGCGTCAAGGCCGGCCAAGTCCATGCCAGCGCCTTCGGCATTCCGGTCGCAGACGGCGACACCTCGGTCATCGGCGTTCTGCCCGGCAAGATCATCACCGAGCACCGCCGCTACCGCCTGCCGGCGGTCGGCAACCAGACCGGCGTCGATCTCGGCCGCGACATCATCAAGGTCGCCGTCATCGAACGCCACGGCGTCAACGGCAACCATGCCAATGGCTTCGTGCAGGGGTTCGGGCTGAAGAAAGGCGCGATCGCCTCGACCGTCGGCCATGACAGCCACAACATCTGCGTCGTTGGCGTCAACGACGAGGACATGGCGATCGCCGCCAACCGGCTCGGCGAGATCAAGGGCGGTTTCGTCGTCGTCGAGGACGGCAAGGTGACCGGCGAGATCGCGCTTCCGGTCGCAGGCCTGATGAGCCTCGAGCCCTATGAGAGCGTCCGTGACACGCTGCACGACCTGCGCCACGCCGCCTTCGCGCTCGGCGCAACGCTGGAGGAGCCGTTCCTGCAGCTCGCCTTCCTGCCGCTGCCGGTCATCCCGCATCTGAAGATCTCGGATCGCGGGCTGGTCGATGTCGACAAGTTCATGCTGATCGGGTGATTGGCGGCGGCACTCAGTTGTCGGCCACGGCGGGCGCCAGTTCCTTGCGGAAATAGACGACGCGCTCCGTCTCCTCGAAGCCAAGCGCCATGTGCAGGCTTTGGCTCCTCAGATTGTCGGTCGCCGTGTCGGAGGCGAGTTCCTGGCAGCCCCGGCTTGTCGCCCAGCGTTCGACCGCGGTGATCAGGGCGCGCGCCACGCCGCGACGGCGGTAGGCGGGCAAGACGTAAATGCCTTCGAGGAAGCCGACGGGCGAGGTCTCGCAGCCGTTAACGTAATCGTGGCGGATCGACGCTTCAGCGAAACCGGCAGCGACACCGGCTTCGTCCTCGCAAAGGAACGAAGCGTAGCGGTCGCGCTCCGCGAGACTGGATTCGACTTCGGCGCGATGATCCGCCGCCGGTGTATCCGGCCAGAGCGCCAGACGCATCTCGACCCAGCGGCCGATGGTTTCGCCATCCATCAACAATACGCGCATCAGAACTTCCCTGAGAAGGCCGACAGTCCGGCAACCCTGATGCTACCGGCTTCAAGCCGTGCCGGATATCCGGGCAATTCCAGGGGCTCAACCGCCGACGGCGCCAGAAACTCCAGCGGTTCCCGGGTGAGATTGAAGACGAAGAGCAGCCGCTCGCCGTCTTTCTCGCGAACAAAGGCCAGGAGATCGCTGTTCGTGTCGAGGAACCGCATCGTGCCATCGCTGAGTGCCGGCTGCGATCGGCGGAAGGCGAGCGTCGCGCGATAGTGATCGAGCACCGTGTCCCCGGTCTGCTGGGCGTCGACCGAAAGCCGCCGATGGTCCTCGGGCACCGGCAGCCACGGCTTGCCGGCGGTAAAGCCGGCATTGGCCGCTGCCTGCTCCCAGACCATCGGTGTGCGGCATCCGTCGCGGCCCTTATAGGAGGGCCAGAAACGGATGCCATATGGATCGCGCAGATCCTCGAAAGCAAGCTCCGCCTCCGGCAGCCCCAGCTCCTCGCCCTGATAGAGGCAGATCGAGCCACGCAGGCTGGAAAGCAGTGTGATCGCCAGCCGCGCCACCCTCTCCCGCTCCGCTTCACTGCGGGCAAAGCGGCTGACATGGCGCGTCACGTCGTGGTTGGAAAAGGCCCAGCAGACCCAGCCGTCGGTCACCGCCTTCTGGAAGTTCTCGACGCAGCGGCGGATATGGGTCGCGGTAAAGTCCGGCCCCAGGAGGTCAAAGGTATAGCACATGTTGAGCTTGTCGCCGCCGCTGGTATAGGCGGCCACGGTCTTCAGCGAGCGGGCGCCGTCGCCCACCTCGCCGACGGTCATGCGGCCTTCGTAGCGATCAAGCAACGCCCGGAACCGCGCGAGGAAGGCGATGTTTTCCGGCTGGCTCTTGTCGTGGAGATGGTCCTGCATGCCGTAGGGGTTCACGTCGGGCGCATCGTTGCTGGTGGCATCCGGATCCGGCACGAGCGGCGGGTTGTCCCGCAAGTGCTTGTCGTGGAAGTAGAAGTTCACCGTATCGAGACGGAAGCCGTCGACCCCGCGGTCGAGCCAGAAGCGGGCAGCATCGAGCACCGCGTCCTGAACTTCGGGATTGTGAAAGTTGAGGTCCGGCTGCGAGCCTAAGAAGTTGTGCATGTAATACTGCTTGCGCACCCCGTCCCATTCCCAGGCCGGTCCGCCGAAGATCGACAGCCAGTTGTTGGGCGCCGTGCCGTCCGGCTTAGGATCGGCCCAGACATACCAGTCCGCCTTCCCGTTCGTTCGGCTGGAGCGGCTTTCGACAAACCAGGGATGGCGATCGGCGGTGTGGGAGATCACCTGGTCGATGATCACTTTCAGGCCAAGACGATGGGCCTCGCCAAGCATCTCGTCGAAATCGGCGAGTGTTCCGAACATCGGATCGACGTCGCAGTAATCCGAGACGTCGTAGCCCATGTCGGCCTGCGGCGAGGTGAAGAACGGCGACAGCCAGATCGCATCGACGCCGAGCGAGGCGATGTGCGGCAACCTGCGGGTGACACCCTTGAGATCGCCGATGCCGTCGTCGTCGGTATCCTGGAACGAGCGCGGATAGACCTGATAGATCACCGCACCGCGCCACCAATCGTCACCCGATACCTGCCGAGACGCCATGTAAGCCCCCTGAAGACGGTCTGTCGCGCAAAGGTGTAGCGTTGCCCGGCGCCGGAGTAAACGCCATTCACCGCCACGCACGGATCGCCACCAAACAGCCGGAAACTATCTCTTGCCGAGAACGATCGAGACCCTTATCCCGTCTCAGACGAAATCTTGTGAGGAGGAAAGTCGTTGGCCGGAAAGATGCTTGCGATCGGAGAGTGCATGGTCGAGCTCATGCAGGCGGAAGGCGGGCTCTTGCGCAAAGGCTATGCCGGCGACACGTTCAACGCCGCCTATTATGCGCGGCTCTTCATGCCTGCTGATTGGACCGTCGCCTATTGCTCCGCCGTCGGCACCGACACGGTTTCCGACGAGATGCTGGCCTTCATGGCGGAAAAAGCGATCGACACCTCGGCCGTCCGCCGCATCGAGAACCGCTCGGCAGGCCTCTATATGATCCATCTGAAGGACGGCGAGCGCAGCTTCTCCTACTGGCGCTCGCACTCGGCTGCCAAGCTGCTTGCCGACGACGCCGAGCACCTCCGACGCGCGATCGAAAGCTCCGACCTCATCCTCTTCTCCGGCATCACGCTGGCGATCCTTGCGCCCGATGCCGTAGAAACGCTGCTGTCGGAGCTGCGCCGCGCCAAGGCTGCCGGCAAGACGGTGGTCTTCGACCCGAACATTCGCCCGCGTCTCTGGGACGATGCCGAGCGCATGCGCCGCACGCTGACCGACGGTGCCCGCGCCGCGACCCTGGTGATGCCGAGCTTCGACGACGAGATGACCCATTTCGGCGATGCTTCGATCGACGCGACGATTGCCCGTTACAAGAGCCTGGGCGCCACCAACCTCGTCGTCAAGGATGGCGAGAAGGGTGTGACGCTCGCCTTCGGCGATGCCCCGGTTGAGCATGTGCCGGCGACCCCGGTCGAGCGCGTCGTCGATACGACCAGTGCCGGCGACAGCTTCAACGGCGCCTTCGTCTCCCGCTTGGTGGCGGGCGACAAGCCAGCCCAGGCCGCCACCTTTGCGGCAAGCGTCGCTGCCGGCGTCATCGGCCATCACGGCGCGCTCGTGGCGCGGGAGAAGCTGCCTGCCGCGTGAGCGGCGGGGTCACTTTTCAGGAACTTTAGGAAGGATGCAGACGGAAAGCCTGTTTGGTTTTCCGCTCCCTCTTTATCTTTAGCGACGCTTCTTCGCCTTGGACTCGTACGGGTTGTCGCCCGAACGGAAGTGCATGCGGATCGGCACGCCCGGCAGGTCGAAATCGTTGCGCAGACCGTTGATCAGGTAGCGCACATAGGATTCCGGCAGCGCGTCCGGCCGCGTGCAGGAGATCATGAAGCCCGGCGGGCGCGCCTTCACCTGGGTCATGTACTTGAGCTTGAGCCGGCGACCGGAAACGGCCGGTGGCGGATGCTGAACCGTCTGCGATTCCAGCCAGCGGTTGAGCCGCGCGGTGGAGATGCGGCGGTTCCAGGTCTTGTCGGTCTCGATGATCGCCTGCATCAGCCGGTCGAGGCCGTAGCCGGTGTGACCGGAAATCGGCACGGCACGGATGCCGCGGGCCTGCGGCAACAGCCGCTCGGTCTTTTCGCGAAGATCGGCAAGCACCGCCTGCCAATCCTCGACCAGGTCCCACTTGTTGAAGGCGAGAACGGCCGCCCGGCCTTCGCGCAGCACGAGGTCGACGATCTGCAGATCCTGCTTCTCGAAGGGAATGGTTGCATCAAAGACGATGACCACCGTTTCGGCAAAGCGGATGGCGCGCAGCGCGTCTGCGACCGAGAGCTTCTCGAGCTTCTCCTGAACCTTGGCCTTGCGGCGCATGCCGGCAGTGTCGAACATCTTGATGGTGCGACCGCGCCAGTCCCATTCGACCGAGATGGAATCGCGGGTGATGCCGGCTTCCGGACCCGTCAGCAGCCGGTCTTCGCCGAGGAAGCGGTTGATCAGGGTCGACTTGCCGGCGTTCGGCCGGCCGACGATCGCCACCCGCAGCGGCTTGGTCTCGTCATAGGCGGTCTCCACCTCTTCGTCTTCACCGTCGTCCTTGAACGTGGGGCGCAGATCGATATCGGTTTCGGCCACGTCGTCTTCCGGCGGGTAGGCCCGGTCTTCGCCGATCGCAGCGACGATCGCGTCGCGCAGATCGAGCATGCCCTGGCCGTGTTCGGCCGAGATCGGGCACGGCTCGCCAAGGCCGAGCGTGAAGGCATCGTAGAAGCCGCCGTCGGAGCCGCGCGCCTCGGACTTGTTGGCGACCAGCACCACCGGCTTGCCGCGGCGGCGCAGCATTTCGGCAAGCGTCTCGTCTGCCGGCGTCAGTCCGCCCTTGGCGTCAACCAGGAACAGCGAAAGATCGGCTTCGTCGATCGCGGCCTCGGTCTGCGCCCACATGCGCCCCTGCAGCGTGTCGGGTCCCGATTGCTCGAGACCGGCCGTGTCGATGATGCGGAAGCGCAGATCGATCAACTTGGCGTCCCCCGGGCGACGGTCGCGGGTGACACCCGGCGTATCGTCGACGAGCGCCAGCTTCTTGCCGACCAGGCGGTTGAACAAGGTGGACTTGCCGACATTGGGACGCCCGACGATGGCGACGGTGAAGCTCATGGATCTATCCGTTTCCGCTTGGAGCCCTGCTGCCAACAAGGCGGCTGCGCTCATAAATTCGTTTTCTGCCGCATCGGCAGCGACAGTCCCAGCAGGAACTGTTCCGATTGTACTCGGCAATCCCGAACGCAAAACCGCTTAAGCACTTTTGCTGAAACTGCTTTAAACGCTTTAGCGCACAATCCCAAGGTCGAGACCGACATTGGGATCATGCGCTGATTCGAAAGGGTCTTGCACCCCGTGCCTTCCCGTGGGGATGGGCTGTCGTCTTAGGCCTTGCCGCTCGCGGCGATCACGTCGAGCAGCATCTGGGCGCGACCGGTGACGTTGCGCGGGCTCTGCGCATCGTCGACGATCTGCTGGAACCAGGTCTTCGCCTTGGCGTAGTCGCCGGACTTGTAGGCAGCGAGACCAAGGGCTTCACGCGCCGAGTGGCGCATGTTGTTCTGCGGCGTAGCAAGCTGCTCGACCTCGGCCGAAACCTGGTCGTAACCGCCGGTATCGACGAGCAGGTAGGCTGCACGCAGACGCGCTGCCTCCTGGATAGCTGCCGGGACGCTGCTGTCCTTGCCGATAGCGGAGAAGGCCTTGGCAGCCGCCTCTGTCTCGCCCTTCTGCGCCTGCAGCGTGGCAGCGCGCAGACGCGCCAGCACCGGATAGGCGCCGTAGCCGTCCTTCTCCAGCGTGTTCAAGGCGGCGAGCGCCTCGTCTGTCTTGTTTTCCTTGGCGAGGTTCAACGCCTGCAGGAACGCATCGCCCGACTTCGAGGAGGCGCCATCCTGCCAGTAATCGAAGCCGACCTTGCCGATGGTGCCGAGTACGATAAGCACGGCGATGGCCACGATGACGCCGCCGAAGCGGGCCCAGATGCTCTTCATCTGGTCGGAACGCAGTTCCTCATTGACCTCGCGGATAAAGCTGTCGTCTTGGTTCGCCATCTATTGCCCCGGCCTTGCCTGCACACTGGCCCGTCGCGCCAACGGTCATATGACGATCGGCGAAACGGACACTCTCAAACTGTTCGAGCATGCACGAGGGGTCCTTGCCGCACCCGCCGCACTCTCATGGATTTTGCGCCTTCTACCCGATTTTGCGGCGCTTGTAAGGGGGCCGACGCGATTTAGAGCGCCTATGGCCGACACGAGGCCGACTCCGTCGCTCTAAATTTTCTGTTACTGCAATTCCGGACGCAAAACCGCGGTGCACTTTTGCTGGAAATTGCATCAGCCCATGACGACCGGTGCAACGCCGATCAACCATTCGTGCAGCTTCCAGACGAAGAGCACGTAGGCGACGAGGCCGATGATGATGGCGAGCACGTCGTTGGAGGCCGATTTGAACACCGGCAGTACGCGTTCGCCTGCCCGCTCGCGGCGTTTCAGCGAGATACGCAGGATCACCGCCCAGGCGAGAAACGAGCCGAACAGCAGGACGGAGGACGTCTCGCCGTTGGCGAGCAGATGCGCCAGCGCCCAGACCTTGATCGAAAGCACCTGAGGATGCTTGACCGCAACCGCGATGCGCCCGGCCGGAAGGAAGCCGGCAGCAAGGAAGATGAAGGCAAAAAGCATCAGAAGCAGCGCGATGTGGCGCATGAATACGGGCGGATCGTAGAGCATGCCCGTTTCGCTGCGGGCCTGGCCGAAGCCATAGATGATCAGACAGAGGCCGATGAGGCTGAGGATTGCATAGATCCCCATCCAGGTGCCCTTGCCGCGGCGCTCGATGACGCCGGCGCGGAAACCGGGCGCGACGACGCGGATGAGATGCAGGCCGAGAAAAAGAATGATGCCGAGAACGAGTATCGCCATGGGGCCACCGCTTTGTTCGAGTATCGGGCAAACTCAGCGCCGCTCGTCGGAAAAGACGGGAGCTGGCCGCTGAAGCGTGTTGATTTCCAGTGTATTCGGTTCCCGGACCGATTCCGCCCAGGTTGCTATGGAGTAGCCTTGATAGCGCGTTTTTTCCAGACCGATCAAAGGATTGCCGCATTTTCGAACCATTTGCGACAAAACCAAAACAGTGCAGTTGATCATGATCCGTATTCCGCTTGCCCTCTCGCTCGCCCTTCTTCCCGCTCTTGCCAGGGCCGAGCCGGCGTCGCCGGCCACCGCGCCCGCCGGTGACAGGCAGTTGGTGATCGTCTCGTTCGACGGCGCGCATGACAACGCGCTATGGGAAAAAAGCCTGGCGATGGCCAAGCGCACCGGTGCGCATTTCACCTATTTCCTCTCCTGCACCTTTCTGATGACCCGGGCGGACGGCAAGACGCTCTACAAGCCGCCGGGCCAGAAGGCAGGCCGCTCGAATGTCGGCTTCGCGCAGAGCCGTGAAGAGATCGCGGCCCGCGTCGGCCACATCTGGCAGGCCCATCTCGACGGCCACGACATCGCCAGCCACGCCTGCGGCCACTTCGACGGCAAGGGCTGGAGCAAAGCCGACTGGCAAAGCGAGTTTTCGACCTTCAACGCGGCGCTCAAGGACGCCTGGAAGAAGGCGGACAAGCCCGAGGCCGAGCCGGCCGGCTGGGCCGAATTCGCCGCAACCGGGATCAAGGGATTCCGCGCGCCCTATCTGTCGCTGAGCGACGGCCTGCTGCCGGCACTCAAGGCGGACAACTTCACCTATGACGCAAGCCTGGTGACCAAGGGTCCGGGCTGGCCGACGACAAAGGATGGCCTGCCGCGTTTCGGACTGCCGCTGATCCCCGAAGGGCCGTCGCAGCGCCCTGTCATCGGCATGGACTACAATCTCTTCGTC
Organism: Ensifer sp. ENS07; assembly: GCF_014852185.1. NCBI lineage: Bacteria > Pseudomonadati > Pseudomonadota > Alphaproteobacteria > Hyphomicrobiales > Rhizobiaceae > Ensifer > Ensifer sp. ENS07. The sequence continues at coordinate 1,074,380 of NZ_JACVBE010000002.1, forward strand.
CGCCACTCCATGGGTGTGGAGAACAAGAAGGACAGCGCCCGCTTCGAGGAGCGCACCTACGAGGCCTACAGGAAAGCCTTCGACCGGGAATATGCGGGCGACCGCATCCCACTGCAGCTCGGCTTCCATTTCGTCGAAATGAACGGCGGCGCCTACTGGCGCGCGCTCGATCGGCTGCTGGGCGAAGTCTGCGGCAAGCCCGACGTCGCATGCGTCAGCTATGCCCAGGCGCTGCCGCTGATCGAGCAGGCAAAAAAGAAGGCGGGTCGAACCGCCTTCTGATTGCTATGCGTTCGGCCAAGCTCAGGCCAGTTCCTCTTCACCACCGACCTCGATGAACTTCTGATCGATATGCGGTAGCGGCTCTTCGTCGATCGTCGCCTCGAACGCGCGCAGGCGCTTGTAGATCGACAGGAGCTCGACGATCGTCGGCCAGGAAGAAACCAGATACTGGAACGACGAGGTGACCTGGCCGAAGGCGCCGGAGATTTGGTTCAGCGCGCCAAGCGTGATCTTACCGGCGATAATCGACGGCGCCAGGATCAGCAGCGAAAAGATGTTGTTGATCTGCAGGTAGAAGATGCGGGCGATGTTGAAATAGAGATAGTGGAAGTACAGCCGGAAATAGTTGCGGCGCACGTTCTCGAAAAGGTCGGCAACGGTTGGCGGCTGGGCGCGATCGGCGTGATCTTCGCCATAGACCAGTTCCTTGCGGTAGGCCGCCTCGACGCGCTGGTTGCGGAACTCAAGCCCCGGCAATTTGATGCCGACGACAGCCAGGAACACGGTGCCGAACAGCGACCAGAGCACCGCGGCGGTGACCAGCGGATAGGGAATGGCGCCGACGATCGGCAGTTCGGTGACGTTTGCGGACAGCCGGATCAACACCGGCGTAAACGCGATCAGCGTCATCACGCTGTCGATCAGGCTGACGCCGAGACCTTCCACGGTCGTGGAAAAGCGCATCGTGTCTTCCTGCACACGCTGCGAGGCACCTTCGATATGGCGCAGCTTGCCCCAATGGGCCATGTAGTACTCGTTCATCGCGGTGCGCCACCGGAAGATATAGTGGCTAACGAAGAAGCGCGTCATGACGGCCACGGCGACGGCGACGAGCGCGATCGCGAGGAAGGTGGCGATTTCGCCGTAGAACTCTTCCGCGGTGACGACCTTTGACTTGGAAACCGCCGCCTGGATCAGGTCCCAGAACGGCCCATACCAGTTGTTGATGGCGACGCTGACCTGCACCTGAAAATAGGTGACGAACAGAATGAGGGCGGATCCGAGGATCGACCAATTCTGCCAGCGATGCGGTGAGTAGACGTACCAGAACGCCGCAAATAACCCCGTGACCAGCGCGAAATAGATGTAGAACCAGAGGAAGGCCGGAGACCAGAAGGCGGAAATGCCGACGATCGGCGGCGCGTCGGACGGCAAAGGCGGCATGCCGAAGACTGCGCCCAGTTGCTCGCCTTCCCCATACCAGAAGGCGATGGCAACCAGCGACCAGACGACAAAGGAAATGAAGAAGAGCTTCGGCTTCGGAAAGAAGGATAGGAACAAGTGCGGCACTCTCGTTTCGGTGGAGACGAACAACTCGCCTCCCGAAGCGCCGAAACTAGGGCAAAGCGCCGTCGTCAACAATCGGGTAATGTAAACGTTACTGTTATTTCATCCAGGCGAGCGCCGGTGCCGGAGGGTCTTTTTTCGCCGCTGCTCAGGCCCTCAATGCCTGTGAAATCCGCTTCAACTCGACGACAATGACCCCACCGCACAGGAAAAGAACGGCAGCCGCGATCAAGGTTGGTGCGGTGAAGCTGCCGGTGCGCTCCGCAAGCCAGCCGGCGACCAGCGGACCGACGATTTGCCCAATACCGAAAGCAGCCGTCATCAAAGCAAGCGCCTTGCGCGGGCTCTCGGGCGCCAGCTTCCGCCCGATCTGCAGGCCATAGGCAGTGATCATCATGAAGGTTGCGCCGAGCATCAGGCCGCCGGCAAGCGGCGCATAGGGCAAAGGCAGGCTGACCGTCAGCACCAGCCCGACCGCCTCGACGAGCAGCCCGATTGCATAGACGCCGGCAAGGCCGAAGCGCGGCACGGCAAAGCGCCAGAGATAGACGGAGAGCGCTGCGGCAAGCCCCGTCAGCAGCCAGGCGAGAAACTCGATGCTGTGGCCGCCGCTCGGATCACGCGCCATGGTGACGAGGAACGTGGCGGTGATCACATAGCCGAAGCCGAAGAGCGCATAGGTGAACGTCACTACGGTCAGCGGCCGCGTCCAGCGCAGCGGCCTTTCGCGCACCGGACCAGAACCGGACGACGGAACGCCGGGAAGAAGTGCGGTAACGACGATCGTCCCGACCAATCCGACCAGCGCGCCGGTAAACCAGTCGCCCATGGAGGTCGTCAGGCCGGCGTGACCCGCGATCGGGTTCGCCCAGACGCAAAGCGATGAAAACGCGATACCGAGGCCGACGCCGCCAAAGTGAACGGCCGGCACGTGTTCCGAGCGCGCGAGCACGCCATGGCCGAGCACGATGCCGGAGATGAAGATCATCGCAAAGGCGCTGGCAAGGCCGGCGAGGAAACGGATCAGCGCCAGCACGACGACGGAGGACGAGAGGCCCATGGCCGCCAGCAGAGCCGTCGTGGCGACGAGCGACAGCAGACCGATCCGCCGCTCGTGCCCATGGGCCCAGCCATAGGCCGCAAGAATGGCGCCGGCGAGATAGCCGACGAAATTGGCCGAGGCGATGAGCCCGGCATCACCCGGCGACAGGCCGAGATCCACCATCATCGCCGGCAGGATCGGCGTATAGGAGAAGCGTCCGAAGCCCATGGCGACGGCCATGGCGATGGCGCCGGCAGTCGCGGTGGCGGAGATGTTGGTCTGCAGCGGTCGGTCGAGCGTGGTCATATCATTTTATTGCGCCGCAACACGACGGACGACAAACGACAATAATTGAAGGATCTATTGAAGAAATCGAACGATCACCGATTTCAATGGCTTAGACCAATCACCGGAAAGGTGAGATGCACCACATCACGGCGGCAGATCATGCACCGCGGCGATGGAGCAAAAAATCGTCTGGAGGACGACGGAGGCTGCAGGCCGCCGCCGTATCCCTGGTTCATTCAGCCCGGTAGTGTCACCACCAGCGGCCCGCCGCGGGTGACGACAACTGTGTGCTCATACTGCACCGTCGGCGCGCGCGGGTCGCTGTAGAGCGTCCAGTCGTCGTTGCCGCCCTCGGCCCATTGCGCGCCCATCGACAGGAAGGGCTCGACGGTGAAGACCATGCCGTCGGTCATCCGGCGACGCTCGCGCGGGTCCGGCCAGGTGGCGATCTCGGTCGGCTCCTCATGCAGCGAGCGGCCGATGCCGTGGCTGGCGAGATTGGTGACAAGCGAATAGCGGTTCTTGCGGGCGAAGTCGCCAATCGCGTTGCCGATGGCAGCCAGCGGCTGGTCGGGGCGCACCTGCTTCAGACCGACCCACATGGCCCGCTTGCCATCGCGGCAAAGCCGGTCGATCGCGGCGGTGACCGGCGGTACCGGGAACGAGGCGCCGGTATCGGCAAAGATGCCGTCCTTTTCGGCCGAGACGTCGATGTTGACGAGATCGCCGGCCTTGATCACGCGGTTGCCGGGAATGCCGTGGGCGATTTCCTCGTTGACGCTGATGCATGTGGCACCAGGAAACTGGTAGCAGAGTTCGGGCGCCGAGCGTGCGCCGGCCTCTTCCAGTACCTTGCGGCCGATCGCATCGAGTTCCGCAGTGGTAATGCCGGGCTCGAGCGCCTCGCCCATCGTCTGCAGGGCATTGGCGCAGATGCGGCCGATTTCCTTCAGCCGCAGCAGGTCTTCTTCGTTGTTGAGGGTCATCCGTATCTCGCTTTCGCGCTCACATGTAGCGTGTCATGACGCGTTATGCCAGCACGCAGCGGAACGGCCGGGGGTGACCGCCCCCGACCCTCGACACTCAGGCGATAGCGGGTGCCGCTGCCTTTTCTTCCGCCACGGCCTTGCGCACCAGCGGCGCCACCTTGGTGCCGTAGAGCTCGATGCCGCGCATGATCTGGTCGTGCGGCATCGGACCGATCGCCATCTGCAGCAGGAAGCGATCGTTACGGAACAGCTTCCAGTTCTCGACGATCTTCTCGGCCACCGTTTCCGGATCACCGAGGAAGAGGTTGCCGGAGGGGCTGCGCGCCTGGTCGAAATGCGCCCGGTTCGTCGGTCCCCAGCCGCGCTCGCGGCCGATGCGGTTCATCACTTCCGCCTGCGGCCCGTAGAACTGGTCGGCGGCAAGATCGGTCGTATCGGCGATGAAGCCGTGCACGTTGATGCTGGTTTTCAGGTTTGCCGGATCCTGACCGGCGCGGCGCGCGGCCTCGCGGTAGAGGTCGAAGAGCGGCGCAAACCGGCGTGGCTCGCCGCCGATGATCGCAAGCGCCACCGGCAGGCCGAGCGCGCCCGCGCGCGCTACCGATTGCGGCGTGCCGCCAACGGCGATCCAGAGCGGCAGCACCTCCTGCAGCGGCCGCGGATAGACGCCGCGATCATGGATCGCCGGCCGCATCTCGCCGGCCCACGAGACCTTTTCGCTTTCGCGCAGCGCCATCAGGAGGTCGAGCTTTTCGGCAAAGAGCTGGTCGTAGTCATCGAGCGACTGGCCGAAGAGCGGGAAGGATTCGATGAACGACCCGCGACCGGCCATGATCTCGGCGCGGCCGCCCGAGATCAGATCAAGGGTCGAGAATTGCTGGAAGACGCGTACGGGATCGTCCGAGCTCAACACCGTGACGGCACTGGTCAGCCGGATATTCTTCGTTTTTGCCGCTGCGGCCGCGAGGATGACCGCCGGCGCGGAGGCCGCGTAGTCAGGCCGATGGTGTTCGCCGAGCCCGAAAACATCGAGGCCAACCTGATCTGCAAGCTCGATTTCCTCGAGAAGGTTCTTGAGGCGACGCTGGCCCTCCCTGCCTTTGTGATCCGCGTTCGGATCGACATCCGCAAATGTGTAAAGCCCGAGTTCCATGAGATCTGTCCTTTTTCTGTTTGCACAACAGATAGTTGGCGCACACATGAGCAGCAAATGCGCATCCGGGAAACGCTGTGTTTCCCGGATGCATACGAACGAGACCTTACCCTCTCGGTAGACCGTCAAGCAGGACATCGAGGCCCTTCCGGAACGTGCCATCCCAATCGCTGTCCAGGAGCAGGCGCGTGCGCTCGATCGTCGGATAGCGTTCGCTGAGCGCCGAGAGGCGCTTCTGTCCGGCTGCCTGGTCGGCGTGCGAAAGCGCGAAGCTCGCCCGGGTGACGGTGGCGCCGAGCACGTAGTTCCAGAGCGACCAGATCGCGACATTCATGTCCGCGTCGGCAACGCCGGCTCTCGACAGCACCTCGCTCATGGTTTCCAGGCGGCCGAGTACATTCGCGCCGAGCGCCCGGCGCGGCAGCAGCGACGCCGACCAGGGATGGCGCAGCATGATTCCGCGCCAGTCTTCGAGCATGTGAACCACATCCCTGCGCCAGTCCTCGGGCTCGATCCTTTGCGGGGGCGCGCGATAGGCAAACACCGCATCGAGCGCCAGGTCAAAGACCTCCTCCTTGTTGGCGACATGCCAATAGAGGCTCATGACGCCCGCACCGAGACGGTCGGCGAGACGGCGCATCTTCAAGCCGTCGATACCCTCGGCGTCCAGCAATTCGACCGCAGTCGCCACGATGCGCTCCAGAGACAGGGACGGCTCGCCGCCCGGCTTCTTCCCGGCCTGGGCTGCCGACTCTATCCGCTGGGAGCGTTTGCCCTGCCCGCCGTTCCCTTTCGCCGCCATGCGTCTTCCTTGCTGATTGGAGTGTCGATTTACGCCGACAACGCGCCGGATGTCGATCCTGAACGATTGACTCGTACGGCGTACGATGTAAATGAATCGTACGCCGTACGAGTCAATAGCAAGAGCGACGGCGAAAGGTCAAACCTGCAGGCCTGCAAGCGGCATCGCGCGCGGGCCTCGGAGACGAGAGAACACCATGTCACGCACAATCAGACATCTCATGATCGGAGGACTCATCATCATGACCACGGGCGTTTCCACAGCGGCGACCGCGAGCGAGCAGGCGGCCAAGCTGACGATCGTCAACCCCAAGAACCTCTACGACCCGACGCCGCATGGCTATAGCACCGCGGTGATCGTGCCTGCCGGGGCACGGGTGGCCTACATTTCAGGACAGGGCGGCCAGGATAGCACCGGCGGCCTGTCTCCCGACTTCGCGGTTCAGGTCAAGCAGGCTTATGCCAATCTGGGCGCAGCGCTCGAGGGGCTCGGCGCAAGGCCGGACCAGGTCGCCAAGCTCACCATCTTCGTGGTCGACCACGACATGTCCAAGCTCGAGGTCCTGACCGGCAGCGTCAAGGAAATGTTCGGCGCGACGCTGCCGGCGCAGACACTGGTACCCGTGCCCAAGCTGGCGGTCGACGGCATGCTGTTCGAGGTGGAAGCGGTCGCTGTCATCGACTGACGGCGGCCCGGAAGGCAGAGAATGGTCGGGAGAAACGGACGCGCGGCGAAAATCGCCGCTCGCCCGGCTCTTAGCTCAGCGTCCTTTTGACCGCGTTGCGCCAACCCTTGAACTTGGCCTTACGCATCTTTTCGTCCATGGCGGGCTCGAAGCGGCGGTCGCGTGCCCAGGACTTGGCAAAGTCTTCCTGCTTCGGCCAGACGCCGGCGCGGCTGCCGGCAAGCCAGGCGACGCCGAGCGCGGTCGTTTCCAGGATGACGGGCCGATCGACCGGCGCGTCGAGCAGGTCGGAAAGCCGCTGCATCGTCCAGTCGGAGGCAACCATGCCGCCGTCGACGCGCAGAACCGTCTCCTTGCCGTTGTTGCGCCAGTCCTTGTGCATCGCCTCAAGCAAGTCGCGCGTCTGGTAACAGACGGCTTCGAGTGCCGCGCGGGCAAACTCCGCCGGACCGGTGTTGCGGGTCATGCCGAAGATCGCGCCGCGCGCGTCCGGATCCCAATGCGGCGCGCCGAGCCCGGTGAAGGCCGGCACGAGATAGACGTCCTGCGTCGGATCGGCGCTTGCGGCAAGCGTCCCGGTATCGGGCGCAGCCTTGATCACCTTCAGCCCGTCGCGCAGCCATTGCACCGCAGCACCCGCGACGAAGATCGAGCCTTCGAGCGCATAAGTGGTTTCGCCATCAAGCTTGTAGGCAATGGTGGTGAGCAACCGGTTCTTCGAACGCACCATGTCCTTGCCGGTGTTGAGCAGTGCGAAGCAGCCGGTGCCATAGGTGGATTTCAACATGCCCGGCTTGAAGCAGGCCTGGCCGATGGTCGCCGCCTGCTGGTCGCCGGCAACGCCGAGGATCGGGATCGCCGCGCCGAAAAGTGCGGTATCGGTAACGCCGAAATCGGCGGCGCAATCCTTGACCTCGGGCAGCATGGCGCGCGGCACCTTGAGGATCTTCAGAAGCTCATCGTCCCAGGCATTTTCGGCGATGTTATAGAGCAGCGTGCGCGAGGCGTTGGTCGCGTCGGTCACGAAGGATTTGCCGCCGGTCAGCCGCCAGATGAGGAAGGTATCGATGGTGCCGAAGCAGAGTTCGCCCTTGGCGGCGCGGGCCTGCGCCCTGTCGATGTTGGTCAGCAGCCAGTTGAGCTTGGTGCCGGAGAAATAGGGATCGAGCAGCAGGCCCGTCTTCCGGGTGAAGGTCTTTTCCAGCCCCTGCTTCTTCAGCCGATCACAATAGGAGGCGGTGCGACGGTCCTGCCAGACAATCGCGTTGTGAATGGGATTGCCGGTCTTGCTATCCCAGACGACGACGGTTTCGCGCTGGTTGGTGATGCCGATCGCCGAAAGGTCGCCGGCCTTGATGCCGGCCTTGGCGATAGCGTCCTCAACCGTCGAAAGCACCGTCTGCCAGATTTCCTCGGGATCGTGTTCGACCCACCCGGATTTCGGAAAATACTGCTTGAATTCCTTGTGGCTGGCCCCGGCGATCTGCTGCTGACCGTCGAAGATGATCGCCCGGCTCGAGGTCGTACCCTGATCGATCGCGAGAATGTATCCGCCCATATGCCCCTCCCCGGCCACACGCATGTTTGTTCACCCGGCCTTGAAGGCGGGATCTCATTTCGAAAACTTCAATACGATGGCAAAACGAATGTCAAACGAAAACAAAACGCAACCGTCGACTTCGCCATTCCCCTCCTCAACTCTGCGGTCCGCAACCCAAAAACACAATTGTCAGCGCCGGCGTTTTCCGCGTAGGCTGGCGCTGTTGCGCCGCAACAAAGCAGTGCGCGGCGCCACAAAGGGAGAGAGCAGCAATGACGAAAACAGCGGTCATCACCGGTTCGACGAGCGGCATCGGGCTTGCGATCGCCAAGGCCTTCGCCAAGGGTGGCGCCAATATCGTGCTGAACGGCTTCGGTAGCCCGGACGAAATCAAGAAGGCGACGGACGACGTCAGCGCGCTGACGACAGGAACGGTCGTCTATCATGCTGCCGACATGACGAAGCCAGCCGAGATCGCCGATCTGATCGCCACGGCGACGACCCGCTTCGGCGGCGTCGATATCCTCGTCAACAATGCCGGTATCCAATATGTCGAGAAGGTCGAGGATTTCCCGATCGAGCAATGGGACCGCATCATCGCGATCAACCTCTCCTCGTCCTTCCACACGATCCGCGCCGCTATTCCCGGCATGAAGGCGAAAGGCTGGGGCCGCATCATCAACATCGCCTCGGCCCATGGCCTCGTCGCCTCGCCCTTCAAGGCGGCCTATGTGGCGGCGAAGCACGGCGTGCTCGGCCTGACGAAGACCGTGGCGCTCGAAGTGGCCGAAAGCGGCATCACCGCGAACTCGATCTGCCCGGGCTACGTGCTGACGCCGCTCGTCGAAAAGCAGATCCCCGATCAAGCCCGCACCCGCGGCATCACCGAGCAGCAAGTGATCAACGACGTGATGCTGAAGGGGCAGCCGACGAAGAAGTTCATCACCGTCGAACAGGTCGCAGCCCTTGCCGTCTATCTCGCCGGCGACGACGCGGCACAGATCACCGGCACCCATGTGTCGATGGACGGCGGTTGGACGGCGCAGTAACGGCCGACATCCGTCAAGTGGACGGCAGCGCGGACCGGGTGCCCCCCGCGCTGCCCGCATGGCGTGCAAAAGTCCGCTCAGCCCTTTGCTTTTCTGCATAACCACCTAAGATCAAAGTGATTTCAGGACGTATGCAGCAGCAGGGAATGAATGGCATGCCCCAGCCGACCGGTTCAATCAGCTTCATCCTCAACGACCGCGAGGTCGCTCTTTCCGACATTGCACCGACAACGACGCTGCTCGACTATCTGCGGCTGGAACGCCGGCTGACCGGCACCAAGGAAGGTTGTGCGGAGGGCGACTGCGGCGCCTGCACCGTGCTCGTCGGGCGGCTGGTCAGCGACCGGCTCGTCTATGAAAGCGTCAACGCCTGCATCCGTTTCCTCGGCTCGCTGCAGGCAACCCATGTCGTCACCGTCGAGCATCTCGCCGGTCAGGATGGCACGCTGCATCCGGTGCAGCAGGCAATGGTCGATTTTCACGGCTCGCAATGCGGCTTCTGCACGCCCGGCTTCGTCATGTCGCTCTATGGCCTCTGGCTTGGCAACGACAGCCCCAGCCGCGCCAATATCGAAAAGGCGCTGCAGGGCAATCTCTGTCGTTGTACCGGTTATGAGCCGATCGTGCGCGCGGCCGAAGCGGCGGCAGAGGCGCGCCCCTCCAACATCTTCGATCCGATCACCAGGGAGCGGGAAACGATCACCATCAGGCTGAAGGCGCTGGCACCGACGGAAACGATCACACTCCGCCAGGGCGAAAATTGTCTGATCGTGCCGGCCGACGGCAGTGGCCTGGCGGAAGCGCTCGCCGACCATCCCGGGGGGACGGTCGTTGCCGGCTCCACCGATGTCGGCCTCTGGGTGACGAAGCAGATGCGGGCGATCAACCCGGTGATCTTCATCAACGGCATCACCGAATTGCAGCAGATCGAGGAAACCGCGGACGGTCTGATTATCGGCGCCGGCGTCAGCTACACCATGGCCTATGCCGCCCTCGCCAAGACGTTTCTCGGGCTCGGTCCGCTGATCAACCGCATCGGCGGCGAACAGGTGCGCAACATGGGCACGATCGGCGGCAATATCGCTAACGGCTCACCGATCGGCGACAGTCCGCCGCCCCTGATCGTGCTTGGCGCGACGGTGACGCTGCGCTCGAGCGCGGGCCAGCGGACACTACCGCTCGAAGACTTCTTCATCGCTTATGGCAAGCAGGATCGCCAACCCGGCGAATTCGTCGAAAGCATCTTCGTGCCGCGCCTGCCGGCGGGCGATCTCTTTGCCGCCTACAAGATCTCCAAGCGCCGCGACGAAGATATCTCCGCGCTGCTTGGCGCGTTCCGTCTATCGGTGGATGGCGGCATCGTCCGCTCCGCCCGCATCGCCTTCGGCGGCATGGCCGCGACGCCCAAGCGCGCCAGCAACGTCGAGGCGGCGCTGATCGGCAAGCCATGGACCGAGGAAACGGTCCGCGCCGCGCAAGCCGCCTTCGAGAGCGATTACCAGCCGCTCACCGACTGGCGGGCAACGAGCGACTACCGCATGCTTGCGGCGAAGAACCTTCTGATGCGTTTCCTCCTGGAAAGCGGCGGCGAGCCGGCGCAACTGGTTCGCTTTGCTGCGGGAGGCCGATAGTCATGGACAAATCCACCTTCGAGGAACGCAAGACGATCCGCGGCGAGATGCATGTTTCCCAGCGTCACGACAGCGCCCACAAGCATGTCTCCGGCACCGCCGACTACATCGACGACATGCCCGAGCCGGCGGGCACGCTGCATGGCGCGCTTGGCATGACCGACCGGGCGCATGCGGAAATCACCGCCATGGACCTTTCGGCCGTCGCCGCCGTGCCCGGTGTCATGCTGGTGTTGACCGCCAAGGACATGCCGCATTCCAACGACATCAGCCCGAGCCACCTGCATGACGAGCCGGTGCTTGCCGATGGCCTCGTGCAGTTTCATGGCCAGCCGGCCTTCGCCGTGATTGCAGAAACCCGTGACATCGCCCGTCGGGCGGCAAGGCTCGCCAAGATCACCTATCGCGACCTGCCGCATTTCACCGACATTCTCGATGCCGTCGCCCATGGCGGGCAGTTGGTCACGCAGCCGCTCACCCTCCAGCGCGGCGATGCCGAGGCGGAGCTGGAAAAGGCGCCACGGCGGCTCAAAGGCAGCATGCGCATCGGCGGACAGGAGCATTTCTACCTCGAAGGCCATATCGCCCTTGCCATTCCCGGCGAGGACGACGAGGTCACCGTCTGGTCCTCGACCCAGCATCCGAGCGAGATCCAGCACATGGTCTCGCACGTGCTCGGCGTGCCCTCCAATGCGGTGACCGTGAACGTGCGCCGCATGGGTGGTGGCTTCGGCGGCAAGGAAACGCAAGGAAACCAGTTCGCAGCCCTTGCCGCGGTCGCGGCGAAGAAGCTCAACCGCGCCGTCAAGTTCCGCCCGGATCGCGACGAGGACATGACGGCAACCGGCAAGCGCCACGACTTCCTGGTCGATTACGACGTCGGCTTCGACGACGAGGGTCGCATCCATGCGGTCCATGCCAACTACGCGGCGCGCTGCGGCTACTCTTCGGACCTCTCCGGCCCGGTCACAGACCGTGCGCTGTTCCATGCGGACAGCTCCTATTTCTATCCGCATGTGAAGCTCACCTCGCAGCCGCTGAAGACCAACACCGTCTCAAACACCGCTTATCGTGGCTTCGGCGGCCCGCAAGGCATGGTCGGCGGCGAGCGCATCATCGAGGAAATCGCCTACCAGCTCGGCAAGGATCCGCTCGAAATCCGCAAGCTGAATTTCTATGGCGACAAGGGCTCCGGCCGCGATGTCACGCCCTACCATCAGCAGGTCGAAGACAACATCATCGCGCAGATCGTCGCGGAGCTGGAAGAAAGCGCCGGCTATCAGGCGCGCCGTCAGGCGATCCTCGCGTTCAATCGGGAAAGCCGCGTCATCCGCAAGGGCATCGCGCTGACGCCGGTGAAGTTCGGCATCTCCTTCACCATGACCGCCTTCAACCAGGCGGGCGCGCTTGTGCATATCTACCAGGACGGCTCGATCCACCTCAACCACGGCGGCACCGAGATGGGCCAAGGCCTCTACATCAAGGTCGCGCAGGTGATCGCCGACAGCTTCCAGGTCGACCTCGACCGCGTTCGCATCACTGCGACGACGACCGGCAAGGTGCCAAACACGTCGGCGACCGCCGCCTCTTCGGGCTCTGACTTGAACGGCATGGCCGCCTTCGACGCCGCGCGCCAGATCAAGGACCGTCTCGTCGGTTTCGCCTGCGAGCGCTGGCAGACGACGCCCGAGAATGTCAGCTTCGTCGCCAACCACGTGAAGATCGGCGAGGAGCTGATCCCCTTCCCTGAATTCATCAAGCAGGCCTATATGGGCCGTATCCAGCTTTCGGCCGCCGGCTACTACAAGACGCCGAAGATCCACTGGGATCGCGCCAGCGGCCGCGGCACACCCTTCTATTACTTCGCCTATGGCGCTGCGGTTTCGGAGGTTTCGATCGACACGCTGACCGGCGAATACATGGTCGACCGGGTCGACGTGCTGCACGACGTCGGCCGTTCGCTCAATCCGGCGATCGACCTCGGTCAGATCGAGGGCGGCTTCGTGCAAGGGATGGGCTGGCTGACGACGGAAGAGCTCTGGTGGGACGACAAGGGACGGCTTCGCACCCACGCCCCCTCCACCTACAAGATCCCGCTTGCCTCCGACCGGCCGAAGATCTTCAACGTCAAGCTTGCCGAATGGTCGAGCAACGCCGAGAAGACCATTGGCCGCTCCAAGGCGGTGGGAGAGCCGCCCTTCATGCTGCCGATCTCGGTGCTGGAGGCTTTGTCCATGGCAGTCGCCAGTGTGGCCGATTACCGCGAGTGCCCGCGGCTCGATGCCCCGGCAACACCGGAGCGTGTGCTGATGGCCGTCGAGCGTCTGCGCAATCGCTGACGGCCATCACGATTTGCCTCAGATCCGCGGCAGTTCATTGATGCTGAACAGGCGGCGAGCGTTGGCCATCGCCTCCTCGTCGTCGCGGTGCGGGCTATGGACATCCATGAAACCCATGTCTCTCTTGATATGATCGGAGAGCGCGTTGACATCGAGCATCGGCTTGGGGGCAACAAGGCCGCCGAACAGGGCGGCTGTGAGCCGGGCGACCGGCTCGAATGAAAGAAACGCTTTTCTTTCAGTACGTTCGTAAGTGTCGCAAGTCATTTCAGCACCTGTTTCGTCTTGGGAAGTTGACTTGAAGGATGCCGTGGAGGAGGATCGAAATCCAATCGAACATCCGTCTGGATGCATCAAGAGAACTTATCCATGAAGATGTCGAAGCAGTTTCCGCTGAATGCGCTGCGGGTCTTCGAGGCGGTCGCAAGGCTCGGCAGCTTCACCAAGGCCGGTGAAGAGCTGGGCATGACCCAGACGGCCGTAAGCTACCAGGTCAAGTTGATCGAGGAGAATGTCGGCGAGCCGCTGTTCCTGCGGCGCCCGCGCCAGATCTCGCTGACGGAAGTCGGCCAGCGCATGGCGCCGCGCGTCACCGAAGCCTTCGAGATGCTGCAGGAAGCGGTTTCGAATGCCCGTGGCGATATCGACAGCGCGCTCCTGATCAGCTCGACGCCGACCTTCGCCTCGCAATGGCTTGCCCGCAACATCGGCAGCTTCCAGCTCGCCCATCCGAACATCGCCGTTCGGCTGACGACCAGCGACTCGCTCACCGATTTTACCCGCGAGCCGGCCGACCTTGCCATCCGCTCGGGTGCCGGCGTCTGGCCCGGCCTCGACACGCATCCGCTGATGCGGGTGGAATTCAGCCCGATGCTGAGCCCGGCGCTTGCCGAGACCATTGGCGGCGTGCACGAGCCGCGCGACCTGCTGAAGCTGCGCATCATCGATCCCGGTGACCCCTGGTGGCCGATGTGGTTCAAGGCCGCCGGCGTCAAGGATCCCGATCTCGAAGGACGGCCGCACAGCCGTCTCGGCGCGCAATCCTTCGAGGCGCGCGCCGCCATCGCCGGCCAGGGCGTGGCGATCCTGACGCCGGAATTCTACCCCGATGACGTGGCGCTCGGTCGGCTCTACCAGCCCTTCGAGCTGCGCTGCAGCGATGGCTGCGATTATTGGCTCGCCTATCCGCACGCCCGCCGCAACACACCCAAGATCAGGATTTTCCGCGACTGGATCCTCGGCGAACTTTGCGCGCCGAACTTCCTGCAAGCAAATAGCGCTTGAGGAGCGCCGAAGCCCCTTTTCCCCTCCGCGGTTTATGCGCAAAGTGAGGCAACGGAGACAAAGGGGATCTGAATGTACGAGTTCGCCATCGCCTGGGAATGGCTGGCCTTTGCCGTGCGCTGGTTGCACGTCATCACCGCCATCGCCTGGATCGGCTCATCCTTCTATTTCATCGCGCTCGACCTGGGTCTCGTGAAGCGCGATCACCTGCCCGTCGGCGCCTATGGCGAGGAATGGCAGGTGCATGGCGGCGGTTTCTATCACATCCAGAAATACCTGGTCGCACCGGCCTCGATGCCCGAGCATCTCACCTGGTTCAAATGGGAATCCTACGTGACGTGGCTTTCTGGCTTCGCCATGCTCTGTGTCGTCTACTATGGCGGCGCCGATCTGTTCCTGATCGACCGCCACGTGCTCGACATCTCGGCGACCACGGCGATCCTGATTTCGCTCGCCTCGCTCGGCATCGGCTGGCTGTTTTACGATCTGCTCTGCAAGTCGCCGATCGGCAGGAACACCTGGGGGTTGATGGCACTGCTCTATGTGGCGCTGGTCGTCATGGCCTGGGGCTATACGCAGGTCTTCACCGGCCGCGCCGCCTTCCTGCATCTCGGCGCTTTCACCGCGACGATCATGTCGGCCAACGTCTTCTTCATCATCATCCCCAACCAGAAGATCGTCGTCGCCGACCTGATCGCCGGCCGCACGCCGGATCCGAAACTCGGCGCGCAGGCCAAGCAGCGCTCGCTGCACAACAACTACCTGACGCTGCCCGTCATCTTCTTCATGCTGTCGAACCACTATCCGCTTGCGTTTGCCACCGCGTTCAACTGGATCATCGCCGCACTCGTCTTCCTGATGGGCGTCACCATCCGCCACTGGTTCAACACCACCCACGCCCGCAAGGGCCGGCCGACCTGGACCTGGCTCGTCACCGCCCTCCTCTTCATCCTGATCATGTGGCTTTCGACCGTGCCGAAGGTGCTGACCGGCGGCGAAAAGGCCGAGGTTGCGCCCGCCTTCAGCCGCTTCGCCGCCAATGCCCACTTCCCTGCAGTCAAGGACACGGTCTCGACACGCTGTTCCATGTGCCATGCGGCAGAACCGGTTTATGAGGGTATCACCCAGGCGCCGAAGGGCGTGATGCTCGAAAGCGACGCGGAGATTGCCGCCCATGCCCGCGAAATCTATATCCAGGCCGGGCGCAGCCATGCGATGCCGCCCGGCAACGTGACAGACATGACGACGGACGAGCGCCAGCTTCTGACAGCCTGGTTCGAAAGCGCCGTCGAGGAAGGCAAGACACAATGACGACCACCCTCATCCGCGGCCGATTGCTGAGCTTCAACCGCGCGCCATCGTCGATCGACGACAGCGCCGCCTACAGCTACGAGAGCGACGGTGCGCTTCTGATTGAGGGGGGACAGATCGCCGCGAGCGGCTCCTATGCTGCGGTCAAGGCAAGCGCGCCTGACGGCGTCGCGGAAGTGGACCATCGCCCACACCTGATCGTGCCCGGCTTCATCGACACGCATCTGCATTTCCCGCAGATGCAGGTCATGGCCTCCTATGCCGCCAACTTGCTTGAATGGCTGAACACCTACACCTTCCCCGAGGAGTGCCGCTTCGTCGAGACCGCCCATGCGGAGCGCATCGCGACGCGCTTCTTCGATGAGATGGTGCGCTATGGCACGACAACAGCAACCGCCTATTGCTCGGTTCACAAGGCGTCGGCCGATGCCTTCTTCGCCGAGGCGCTGCGCCGCGACATGCGCATGGTCGCCGGCAAGGTGATGATGGACCGCAACGCCCCGCAAGGCCTGCTCGACACGCCGCAGATGAGCTACGACGAAACCCGCGCGGTCATCCGCGAATGGCACGGCAAGGGCCGCAATCATGTGGCGATCACCCCGCGCTTCGCCATCACCTCAACGCCGGAGCAGATGGACGTCGCGAAGTCGCTGGTGCACGAATTCCCCGACCTGCACGTCCAGACGCACCTTTCGGAAAACCGCGACGAGATCGCCTTTACCTGCGAACTCTATCCGGAAGCCAAGGACTACACAGACGTCTACGCCCGTTACGGCCTGCTCGGACCCAAGAGCCTGTTCGGCCACTGCATCCATTTGTCTGAGCGCGAGGCGGATGTCATGAGCGAGACCGGCTCGGTCGCCGTTTTCTGCCCGACCTCCAATCTCTTTCTCGGTTCTGGCCTCTTCCCGCTGCGCGCGCTCAGCCGCCGCGAAAAGCCGGTGCGCACGTCGGTCGCCTCCGACATCGGCGGCGGTACCAGCTATTCCATGCTGAAGACGCTCGACGAGGCCTACAAGATCCTGCAACTGCAGGGCGAGCGGCTGAACCCGTTCGACAGCTTCTTCATGATGACCCGCGGCAATGCCGAGGCGCTATCGCTGGTCGACAAGATCGGAACCTTGGAAGCCGGCACCGATGCCGATTTCATCGTGCTCGACATGGCCGCGACGTCGGCGATGGCGCTTCGGGCCGAAGTGGTCAACTCTCTGGCAGACGAACTCTTCCTGCTGCAGACCATGGGCGACGACCGGTCGATCGTCGAAACCTATGTCGCCGGCAAGCCGGCAAAATCGGCCCTTGCCGCCGCATGACCGACCAAAACCAAAGAGGTCAAGAAAATTGACCTCTCTGCGTTCTGGCTATTAACAAGCCTCTGCCAAACATGGTAATGGCTCGTTCAATCTCCGTTGGACGAAGGCCTTATCCATGACGCAAATCCTCGAAATCAGCGATCTCAAGGCGCTCGCCAAGCGCCGGGTGCCGAAACTCTTCTTCGACTACGCCGACAGCGGCGCCTGGACCGAAGGCACCTATCGCGCCAACGAGGAGGATTTCGGCAAGGTGAAGCTGCGCCAGCGCGTGCTGGTGGATATGACCGACCGGTCGCTGGAAACGACGATGATCGGCCAGAAGGTGTCGATGCCGGTGGCACTCGCCCCGACCGGCCTCACCGGCATGCAGCACGCCGACGGCGAGATGCTGGCAGCCCAGGCGGCGGAAGCCTTCGGCGTGCCCTTCACGCTCTCGACGATGAGCATCTGCTCGATCGAGGACGTCGCCTCGGTCACCACCAAGCCCTTCTGGTTCCAGCTCTACGTCATGCGCGAACGCGAATTCGTGCTGAACCTGATCGACCGGGCCAAGGCGGCGAAGTGCTCGGCGCTGGTGCTGACGCTCGACCTGCAGATCCTCGGCCAGCGTCACAAGGATCTTCGCAACGGCCTCTCGGCACCGCCGAAGATGACGCCGAAGCACCTCTGGCAGATGGCGACGCGCCCTGGCTGGTGCATGAAGATGCTCGGCACCAAACGCCGCACCTTCCGCAACATCGTCGGCCATGCGAAAAGCGTCACCGACCTCTCGTCGCTCGGCGCCTGGACGGCGGAACAGTTCGACCCGCAGCTCTCGTGGAAGGATGTCGCCTGGATCAAGGAGCGCTGGGGCGGACCGCTGATCCTCAAGGGAATTCTCGACCCCGAGGACGCCAAGATGGCAGCGGCGACCGGTGCCGACGCGATCATCGTCTCCAACCACGGCGGCCGCCAGCTCGACGGCGCCCATTCCTCGATCAGCATGCTGCCGCGCATCGTCGATGCGGTCGGCCACCAGATCGAGGTGCATATCGATGGCGGTATCCGCTCCGGCCAGGACGTGCTGAAGGCCGTCGCCATGGGCGCCAAGGGCACCTATATCGGCCGCCCCTTCCTCTACGGCCTCGGCGCCATGGGCAAGGAGGGCGTCACCAAGACGCTGGAAATCATCCGCAAGGAGATGGACATCACCATGGCCCTCTGCGGCAAGCGCGATATCAACGACGTGGATCGTAGCATTCTGGCGGAATAGGCCGCGGCACCAGCCACTCCCGCCCTCATTCCTGTGCTTGTCACAGGAATCTCTAGCAGTTCCGTTGGAACTGCGGGACCAGCACAAGTCCTTGGGCTGAAAGGTCTTTTGACCCGACGGACGTCGGGCCGCTGGATCCCCGCCACAAGGGCGAGGATGAGGGAGCTTGGAGTGACCCTTCCGGCAAAACGCGAAGCGAGCGCAAGCCTCCTAAGCCTCAACTACCCCGGTAGGTCGAATAGCCGTAGGGCGAGAGAAGCAGCGGCACGTGATAATGGCTCGCCGGATCGGCGATGCCGAAGCGCAAGGGGATGCGGTCGAGGAAGGCCGGCTCCGGCAGTGTAACGCCGGACCGGCGCAGATAGTCGCCGGCATGGAACACCAGCTCGTAATTGCCGGCCATGAAGCCGATGCCTTCGACCATCGGGCCGTCGACGCGGCCGTCGCTGTTGGTATGTACGGTGCGGATCAGCTGCCGCTCTTCCCCCTCCAGCCAGTAGAGGTCGATGCGCAGACCCTCGGCCGGTTTGCCGAGAGCGGTATCGAGAACATGGGTGGTCAGGCGGCCGGTACTGCTCATGGCTTCTCTCTTCTCACACATTGGCGCGGGATGCTGTCAGAAGCCGCGCGCACGTCCTGCTAGATCGCGCTGTCTATGACGAAAGGCTCGTCATAGAAGAACTCCTCGAGATTGTTGCCCGGCCCTTCGCGGTCGACGATGAGGAAATCGCTGACGGCGCCGACGGACATCAGCGGGTGGTGCCAGATATTGCGGCCGTAGTTGACGCCCTGCCGGCCGTTCGCCTGGAAAACGCGCGGCGTGCCCGGGCGCCCGTCCTCGTCGTCCGCCACCACGACGAGCCATGGGCGGTCATCGAGCGGCGAAAAGCTCTGGCTGCCGAACGGGTGGCGCTCCATCATCGTCACCGAATAGGGGAAAGACCGCGGCTGGCCGCGGAAGATGTTGATGATGACATTGGCGCCGTCGCCGACGACATCGGCACGCGCAAGACCGTGGAAACGTTCCGTGTTGCCGCCGTTGATGTGGCGCATCGTTGCGGGATCGGCTTCGATGATGGTGCCGAAGGGAGCGAAGGCCTCGCGTGTCAGCGGTTCGATTTTGAGCAGGCGCGACATTATGCGGAGACCTCGCAAGACGATTTTGCGCTTGCGGATGTCCGATCCAGTTCGAGGGCCCTCCTCATGAGCGGGGACAGGCATCGAACGGTTTTGTCAGGCATTTTCGTCTCCAGGAATCATCGACTGCAGGCGCAGGCGGGCGATTTTCTCGACCTGTGCGCAAGCGGTTTCAAATTCCTCTTCGGGCGAATTGTCAATGCGGCTTTGGAAGGAGGCAAGAATTTGCCCCTTGGTCAGCCCCTTCACCGCGATGATGAAGGGGAAGCCGAATTTTTTCGTGTAGGCGTCGTTGAGCGCGGTGAAGCGCTCATGCTCCTCTGGTGTCAGTCGGTCGAGGCCGGCAGACGCCTGCTCTGCCGTCGAGTCCGCCGTCAGCTTACCGGCGATCGCCAGCTTGCCGGCAAGATCGGGGTGCGCGCGCAGCACCTGCATCTTCTCGCGCGGCAGCGCCGTGCGAAAGGCCTGGCAGAGCGCCGAATGCACCGTGCCCGCCGTCAGCCCGGTCGCCGCGGCTCGGTCGTAGGCGCGTTCGGCAACCCAGGGCGAGTGCTCGAACACGCCACCGAAACGGGCAACGAAGGCATCACGGTCGGTCATCAGAGCGCCCCTTCCGGCTTGTGGTGCTGGTACCAATGGTTGGCGATGTCAATGCGACGCGGCACCCAGACCTTGTCGTGCGACATGACGTAGTCGATGAAGCGAGCGAGCGCAGCAGCGCGGCCCGGGCGGCCGACGAGACGGCAGTGAAGGCCGATATTCATCATCTTGGCGTCGCCCTGGCGACCTTCCTCGTAGAGCACGTCGAATGTGTCCTTGAGGTAGCTGAAGAACTGGTCGCCGCTGTTGAAGCCCTGCGGCGTCGCAAAGCGCATGTCGTTGGCATCAAGCGTATAGGGAATGATCAGGTGCGGCTTGTCGGCCGAAAGACCCGGCACCCAGTAGGGCAGTTCGTCGGCGTAGCTGTCGCAGGAGTAAAGGAACCCGCCTTCCTCCAGCACCAGCTTCAGCGTATTGGCCGAAGGCTTGCCCTGGTAGATGCCGAGCGGCCGCTCGCCGGTGAGCTCCGTGTGCAGGCGGACGACCTCGCGGATATGCTCGCGTTCGACCTCTTCCGGCACGTCCTTGTATTCCAGCCAGCGCAGACCGTGGCTGGCGATTTCCCAGCCGGCTTCCTTCATGGCAGCGACCGCTTCCGGATTGCGCGCCATGGCCTGCGTCACGCCATAGACGGTCAGCGGGACGTTGCGGCTGGTGAACATGCGCCACAGCCGCCAGAAGCCGGAACGGGCACCGTATTCGTAGATCGATTCCATGTTGAGGTTACGCTGGCCAGCCCAGGGCTGCGCGCCGACAATTTCCGACAGCAGGCACTCGGACGCTGGGTCGCCATCGAGAATGCAGCTTTCGCCGCCCTCTTCGTAGTTCAGCACGAACTGCACGGCGATGCGCGCATCGCCCGGCCAGTTTGCCTTCGGCGGATTGCGGCCGTAGCCAACGAGGTCGCGCGGATACTTAGTCTCAGACATCAAATCACCCTTCGAATTTTTAGGAACGGTATCACCGCCGACCGGATTGTCGATACCGAAATGACGTGAGGCAGGGCAGCGGCAGCGCCACGGCCCGGACGGAAATTACCAGAAAAATTCGGCTGAGCCCGAGGTTGAGAGATTTTTCGAAACAGCGTTGAATGGATCGGCAAGGACAACGGCCCTCATCGAGATGAAATCCTACATTCAAGCGCTCCGCGAAAAAGTCGGTTCCGGCCTGCTTCTCTGCCCGTCAGTGGCGGCCGTCATTGTCGATTCCGATGGCCGGGTCCTCTTGCAGGAGAAAGCAAGTGGCGAAGGCTGGAGCCTGCCGGCCGGCGCGATCGAGCCGGGCGAGACGCCTGTCGATGCGGTCATCCGCGAGGTCATGGAGGAAACCGGCTATCCGGTCTCGGTCGAGCGGATACTGGGCGTCTTCGGCGGAGAAGCGTTTCGCTACACCTACCCGAACGGCGACCACGTCGAATATGTGGTTACCCTCTATCGATGCCGGATCGTCGGTTCCCAGCAGCCGATCAACGATGGCGAAACGAAGTCGCTGCGCTACTTCGCGCCAGCGGACATGCCGGACCTCGGCCTGCCCTATCCGAAAGCGCTGCTCTTTGCAGCTTCGCCCGCGTCCGTTTCCGATTAGCGCTGCGCCATCAGCGCAGCGACGATCAGCGGCAGCGGCCGGACCGCGCCTTGCGGCGCCAGCGACGGATCGGCGGCGGCCCGCTTCGCCCGCTCTGCGCGCGTGTTCGTCGAGATCTTGCCGAGCGGGTGCTGTGAATGCACCCGCATGGGTGCGCCCGTCTCCTGCTCGACAAACAGCGCAAGGCTGCCGATCGAAAGCGGTTTTGATAGGCAGGACTCGAACAGGTCACGGAGCGGCGCCTCGACCCGCCGCATCGCGTCTGGCGCAAGCGGACCGGTCAGCATCATGTGGAAACGGTATTCGTCCATCACATGCGGATCGCCCCAACGGTGCAGGTTGGAGAACTGTGGGGCGGTCAGCCTGTCCGGATCGGAGCGCTCGATCTCATATTCGCTGAGCGGCGCGCGGAAGGCGTCGAACTCCTGGACGACGTTGGCCGCAAGCAGATGCATGGCCGTGCTCGGCACCTGCGGCATCAGCCCGAAGCATCGGCCGATGCGGGCGACCTCCAGGCGATCGATTTCGAACGGAGTCTGGGCGCCGGCAAAATGCATCAGCGCCTTCAGAAGCTTCGGTTCCGTCATGTCCGGATGCAGACGGAACGGCGACATCATCACCGCATGAAAGCCGAAGCGTCGCGGAACCGCCGTGTGATAGGCGACATCCGCGGCGCTCAAGCCAGCGACCGACGGCAATTCGGCAGGTTCCCCGGAATAGACATTGCGCCCCAGCCAGCTTGCAGCGGTCGCGGAAAGCGGGTCGGCCATCGGCGGCGTAAAACAAATGGCATAGCGCATCGGCTGGCTCCGGGTATCCGTCAGCGCAGGATGAGCAATAGCTGCGGTTTTCCGCCCTCACCCCGACTTGTCCAATGGCCGCGTCTTAGGTGATTTGCGTGACAGATTGACGAAGTCGGCCGGGGATGAGCGCGGCAGCGGTGCGAACGTCACCCCTCGTTTTTCGGAACCATCCGGCCCATCGCCCGTTCCTAAAAGGTAGGAAAACAAGGATGGAGAAGAAGCGTGACCTATCACAATGCGAACCTTCAGGACGCCCGGATCAAGGAGACCCACGACCTGATCGCAAGCGACAAGGTTGAAGGCACGAGGGTCTATGGCCCCGACGACAAACACATCGGCTCGATCGAGCGCGTGATCATCGAGAAGCGCAGCGGGCGCGTCGCCTATGCGGTGCTCGGCTTCGGCGGTTTTCTCGGCCTCGGCGAAGACCACTATCCATTGCCTTGGGCAAAGCTGACCTATGACGAGAAGCTCGGCGGCTATCGCACTGATGTGACTCGCGATCAGGTCGAAAACGCGCCGAAATATCACGGCACCGAAGAATACGACTGGAACGCGGAAAACGGACGCCGTGTCTACGACTACTACGGCGTGCCGCCCTACTGGATGTAATGCCTGACTTTCGATCTTTCGGGTCCCGCCGCGGGCGGGGCCCTTCGCATGTCCGGCCCTAAAGATGTTTCTCGCGAAGTGCGGCTATGTGATTCCGGCAGAAGAAAGAATCGGGAATATCGATCGCCGGAGAACCGGCGATCTCTTCGACGACGAAACGCGCCAGGCGGTGTGCGATGCCGAAGCTCACCTTGAACCCGCCGGTCAGGACCGAGACGTTCGGATGGTCCGGATGCCGGCCTGCCATCGGCTCGCGCCCCGTCGCTTTCGGGCGCAACCCTGCCCATCGCTCCACCACCTCGGCACCCGCCAGGCGCGGCGCGAGCGCTACGGCGCGCCGAAGCAGCTCATCCAGCTGCTCGTCCGTCGACAGGGGATCGGCAAAACTGTTTTCGCTGGTGCTGCCGACCGCCACATGGCCGTCGTCATGGGCAATAATGTAGACGCCGTCGGCAAAGATCACCGGAAGCGCCGGATCGATCTCCGCCCGCAGCAGTGCCGCCTGCCCCTTGACAGCCGTGCCGCTCGTTTCCGCCAGCGGCACCGACGTGTCGTCGATCAGTTGAAAACTGCCGACGCCGGCCGCGATGATGCAATGCTCGAAATCGATCCGGGTGCCATCGTCGAGTTCGGCCCGGCCGCGTTCCGGCTCGATCCGGCGCACGCCCCTGCCCTCGTCTAAATAGGCGTTCGGTGCCTGCAGGAGCGCTGTGCGGAGCGCAGCAAGCATGCGACGCGGCGAAACCCGTGCGGCGAGCGTGTCGAAGACCATGCCATGCGCCGCCGCGGCAGCACCCGGCCAGCCCTCAGGCCCGTCGTCCTTCACGTGCCAGTGGAACTGCCTGTCGGCCGCGCGCCAATGGCTCCGTGCATCCTGCTCGTGCCGGAGGGCGATATCGCGCAGGTGAGGCTTGGCAAGCGGGATCAAACGACCCGTCCGCCGATAGCCGGTCGAAAGCCCTGTCTCCGCCTCGAGCGCCGCTATCTCTTCCTCGAGCGTCACAAGCGCGTCGAATTGGAACTGTTTCTTATCGTTCCAGCGATCCGGCATATGCGGCATGAGCGCGCCCAAAAGGCCACCGCTGGCGCCTGCGCCGATCGCTTGTTGCTCGGCGACCCGCACGGCCATGCCCCTGCGCGTGGCGCAAATGGCGGCCCACAGCCCCATGATGCCGCCGCCGACGACCAAAAGCTCGCTCATCGATTGACCTTCTCCGGCCGGCGGATTATCGCCTTGGCCATGACAGGATCCGCAGACCCGATCGAGCCCCCGGCGCACCAGAACCTTGATTGGCACGAGGGCGATATGCCCTATTCCCGGGAGTTTGGCGATCACTTTTATTGCCGCACCGACGGGCGGCTGGAGTGCGGCCACGTCTTCCTGTCGGGCAACGGCCTGCCCGATCGTTGGGTCGGTGCGGGCACCTTCCGCATCGGCGAACTCGGCTTCGGTACCGGGCTCAATTTCTGCGAGACGTGGCGCCAGTGGAAGATGACCGCGGCCGCTGGCGATCAGCTGCAGTTCGTGTCCTTCGAACGCTTTCCGATGGCGGCCGAAGAGATTTCGCGCGCCCTCAGCCATTGGCCAGAGATCGACACGGAGCACCAGGCGCTGGCCTCGCGCTGGCCGGTCGAGCCTGATGGTGATGTCCAGATCGACTTTGGTGACGGCGTCAGCCTCACGGTCGTCTGCGGCGCGGCACTCGGCGGCGTCGCCCGCGCGGAAGACCCGTTCGAAGCCTGGTATCTCGACGGCTTCGCGCCGTCGCGCAATCCCGACATGTGGTCGGAGGAACTGATGCGGCTGGTCTTCGAAAAGACCACGCCCGGCGGCAGCTTCGCCACCTATGCCGCCGCCGGTTTCGTCCGACGCAATTTGCAGGCCGCAGGCTTTGCCGTCGAGAAGCGCAAGGGTTTTGCCGGCAAACGCGAGATGCTGCGGGGCGACCGAGCCTAGCGCTCGTCGCGATTGCGGCCTGTCTTGAACGGTTGCGCCATCCGACTGCAGAAATGCGTCAGCGCAAGCGTTTTACTCCACAAGAGAACTGAACTGTCGCAAATGGCGGGCCATCGCCGTCTCGAATCTGCGACACACTCCCCATCGGCAACACGGTGGGTCTTTCATGAACGACGATCAGTTTCCCGATGCAGCAACCGGCGACGCAGCCTCGACCCCGCTGGAGCGCCGACGCCGCCCGGGCGGGCGCAGCGCCGAGCGTGTGCGCAAGTCTCCCGGCGGGAAATACCTCAATCTTGTCAATACGCTGGCGAAATCCACCGTACTTTCGGATGATGCACTTGAATCTGTGCATGAGGCATCGCTGACGATCCTCGAAGAGATCGGCATGGACGTTATCCTGCCGGAGGCGCGCGAGCGGATGAAGGCGGCTGGCGCCGCCGTGACACCCGGCACCGACCGGGTGCGCTTCGACCGCGGCCTGATCATGGACATGATCGCCTCTGTTCCTCCGGCCTTCACCATGCACGCCCGCAACCCGGCCCGCAATGTCGCGATCGGCGGCAACAATCTCGTCTTCGCCCAGATCGCCAGCGCGCCGTTCGTCGCAGACCGGGACGGCGGCCGCCGCACCGGCAACCAGGAAGACTACCGAAAGCTGGTGAAGCTCGCGCAGTCCTATGACATCGTCCACACGACCGGCGGCTATCCGGTCGAGCCGGTCGACATCCATGCCTCGGTGCGCCACCTCGATTGCCTCTCCGACATGGTGAAGCTCACCGACAAGGTGTTCCACGTCTATTCGCTGGGCAAGCAGCGCAACACCGACGGCATCGAGATCGCCCGCATCGGCCGTGGCATCACGATGGAGCAGATGGAGCGCGAGCCGTCGCTCTTCACCATCATCAACACCTCCTCGCCGCTCCGGCTCGACGGGCCGATGCTGCAGGGCATCATCGAGATGTCCTCGCGCAACCAGGTGGTGGTGGTCACGCCCTTCACGCTCGCCGGCGCCATGGCGCCGGTGACGATCGCCGGTGCGCTCGTCCAGCAGAACGCCGAAGCGCTCTGCGGCATCGCCTTCACCCAGATGGTCAGGCGCGGCGCACCTGTAATGTATGGCGGCTTCACCTCCAACGTCGACATGAAGACCGGAGCGCCCGCCTTCGGCACGCCGGAATACATGAAGGCGGTGGTCGCCGGGGGCCAGCTCGCCCGCCGCTACAACATCCCCTACCGCACCTCGAACACCAACGCCGCCAATACGCTGGACGCTCAAGCGGCCTACGAATCCGCCATGTCGCTCTGGGCGCTGACGCAAGGGGGCGGCAATTTCGTCATGCATGCCGCCGGCTGGACCGAAGGTGGGCTTACGGCCTCCTTCGAGAAGTTCATTCTCGACGTCGACATGTTGCAGATGGTGGCGGAATACCTGACCCCGCTTGATGTCAGCGAAGATGCGCTGGGCCTCGATGCCGTGCGCGACGTCGGCCCGGGCGGCCATTACTTCGGCACGCTGCACACGCTGCAGCGCTACGAGACCGCCTTCTATTCACCGATCCTGTCGGACTGGCGCAACTTCGAGACCTGGACCGAAGCCGGGCGGCCGACGACATACGATCACGCCAACCGGATCTTCAAACAGAAGCTGAACGAATACGAGCGCCCGCCCCTCGATCCGGCGATCGAGGAGGAACTCGATGCCTTTGTCGCCAAGCGCAAGGCCGAGGGCGGCGTCCCCACCGACTTCTGACGGGACGCCTTGGGTAAACCGGAAAGCGTTACGAAGTCCGGCTGCGGCCGAGCCTTAAGGAAACACCGCGGCCCGTGCCGTTGCGATCAGTTGCTCGGTGGTTGCAGCCACGCAGTTGCGGTCGATCTCGGCGACTGTCCGCTCGCGGACATGGGCGGAAAGCTGCTTGCGGAGATCGCCAAGCGTCCGGGGTGCTGCGCAAATCACCAGGCTGTCGAAGGCATGGTTGGCGGCGTAGCTCTCCAGCCTTCCGGCCACGTCCGCAACAAAGCGCTGCTGCTCCTCGCGAACGGGATCGCTCTTGTATTCCATGGCCGAGCGTCCGTGTCCGACGGACGAATGCGACCGGCCCGGCTTGTCGGCCATGATGTCCTGAACGCGCTTCGGTTCGGTGTGAAAGGTCTCCTCCTCCGGCCGCTGGCGCTCTTCCTTCAACAGGTTCACGCCCTTGACGATGCGCGCGGTGTTGCCATCCGCGGCCAGTATCCAAGTCCGGTTCTGCACGATTGTCTCCCAGTGAAAGGTGTGGATCGCGAAGGGTCATGAAGACCCTGTAAAGGAAACGAACGAGCGGCGATCCGGTTCCATCGGAAGGTGGCGATGATGCTGATTATTTGGCCGGATGCGCCGGTCACATCCGCGCGATATAGGCTTCGAAGCTGCGTTCCGGCGTCACCTCGTAACGCTCGCGCTGGACATGAAGCGTGCTGATCCTGTCGACCCGGAAATCGCGGAAATCCGACCTCAGTTCGCACCAGCCCGTCAGCAGCCAGAAGTGGCCGAAGACGCTGAGGCCGAGCGGCCAGATGGTGCGCTCGGAATGTTCGTCCTTGAGGCTGTCATAGGCCAGGCGAAGCTTGCGGCGACCGGCGATCGCCAGGCGGATCTCGCCGAGCAGCGCCGGCGGTTCCGGCTGGAGCGAAGAGCGGAAGGCGCGAAGGGGCGCGGCTGTCAGCCGCTGCCGATGTTCGGGCGGCAGACCATGGGCGATCTTCTCCATCGCCTCGCGCGCCGCCTGGGCGAGCCTGCCGTCGCCGAGCATCTGCACGGCGCGGGCGCCGAAAGCGAGCGCTTCCAGCTGCTCGAAGGTAAAGGCAAGCGGCGGCGCATCGAACGCACCGCGCAGGAGATAGCCGACACCGCGTTCGCCGTCGATCGGCGCGCCGGAGGCGATCAGGTGCTCCATGTCGCGATAGATGGTGCGCTGGGCGACCTCCATCTTCTCGGCGATCTCGCGCGCCGTCATCACCCGGCCGCTCGCGCGCAGGAGCTGGATGATGCGAAACAGCCGGTCGGCGGGTCTCATGCCTGGCCTCCCCGCGGCAAGACTTCGTTCAAAAGGGCTACCGCGCGCCTCGCGTGTCCACAAGCACGGCACCGTCGATAATGGCCATAAGGCTGTCAGTTGCCCTGTGTTAAATCAAGCGACAACTCACAGGGAGCCTCATCATGACCAGCGATCACATCCTTGAACTCGCCGTCTGCATCGTCACCGACAGGCCGGCGGCCACAGCCACGCGCCAGCGAGCGATGCAGGCCGTTTCCCGCTATCCGGGCTTCGTCTCCTGGCGTGCGGTCGATTCCTGCGAGACCTCGGGCATGTTCGCAGACCTGGTCGAATGGGAGACACTGGAGGCTGCGCAATCGGCCGGAGAGCGCGTCCGGGTCGATCCGGAGTTCGCACCTTACGCAGCGACGATCAGCGCGGTAATGCTCGTGCAGCATTTTAGCGGCGGCCAGAGGATCTGACCGGCCCGGAATTGGACGAGCAAAGGACTGCCTGAGCGATGGCCGAACCACTGAAGAATCTGCTGCACCCCGGTGTCGTCATCGCCATCGCCGATGCGCTCGAACGCAACGCCGCCGGTTTCGACCGCAAGAGGTTCGTGGCGCTTGCGGGTGACGGGCTGGAGGCGCTGGAGCTGATGCAGCGCTCGCTGCAGATCCGCGACGCGCTGGTCGAGACGCTGCCGAAGGCGTTTCCGGAGGCGGCCGCCAACCTCCACGCCTGCCTTCCTCGCGACGGCGCCGACGGCATCAGCGGCTGGTCGCTCCTGCCCTTCAGCCAGTACGTCGCCTTGCGCGGCCTCGACGACTTCGACCTTTCGCTGTCGCTGCTGCGGGCGCTGACGCCGCATTTCACAGCCGAGTTCGGCATCCGCATCTTCATCGATCGCGACCAGGAGCGCGCCCTCGCGACGATCCGGGACTGGACGAAGGATCCCAACCATCACGTCCGGCGACTGGCGAGCGAAGGCACCCGCCCGCGCCTGCCCTGGGCGATGCGACTGCCGCAGCTCATCCGCGATCCGCAGCCGATCCTGCCGATCCTGATCGCGCTTCTCGACGACCCCGAGGAGTATGTGCGCCGCTCGGTTGCCAACAGCCTCAACGACATCGCCAAGGACCATCCGGATCTGGTGGCTGCTTTCGTCGCCGAACAGATCGGCGACGCATCGCCGGAGCGCCGCCAGCTTCTGCGCCACGCCTCGCGCACGCTGTTGAAGCAGGGGCACGCGGACGCGCTCGGCAATTTCGGTTTCGCTCCCCCGGCCGGCATCAATGCGCGCTTTTCGCTCGATCGTTCGGACATCGTGCTTGGCGAAAGCCTCGGCCTGCGCCTCGCCGTCAGCCATGACGCCGAAACGAGCCAGAAGGTGATGATCGACTACGCCGTGCACCATCGCAAGGCAAACGGTGCGACCTCGCCGAAAGTCTTCAAGTGGACATCCGCGACGCTTGTCCCCGGCGGCTCGATCGAGATCGAGAAACGCCATGCGATCCGGCCCATTACGACCCGTCGCTATTACCCGGGCGCGCATCGCATCGTCATCCTCGTCAACGGCCAGGAAGCGGCAGAAGCGGGCTTCGATCTCGCGCTTGAGTAGATCTCATTTCGCACCTGCGAAAAGATGGACCTTGACTTTTTCGTCCAAACCAACGACATGGTGCCCAGCGTCACCTTCCGGCCGCCGCGTGAGCGCGCCCTCGGCAGACATCGAAAGCCGTGAAGAAGGATAGCGCACATATCACCGCGATAGGCGGTACAGCACAGGCGCTTGACGACTTAATTCAACCCACAAGTTCCCAATTCACGCGGGGTTCTTGACGCCGAACGACACCGGAACAGCAACAATGCGGTTCCGGCGAATGCGTTTGGCGCCCCCAAAAGGTATATGCATTTGTCCACCTTTAAAGATCTCGGCCTCTCCGAGCACATTCTGGAAACCCTGACTGCCAACGGCTTCGAAAAGCCGACCCCGATCCAGGCTCAGGCGATCCCGCTGGTGCTGAAGGGCAACGATCTCATCGGTCTCGCCCAGACCGGCACCGGCAAGACGGCCGCCTTCGGCCTGCCGATGATCGAGAAGCTCGTTGCCGAAGGCAAGCGCCCCGATCCGCGCAACATTCGCGCCCTGGTTCTGGCGCCGACCCGCGAACTGGTCAACCAGATCGCCGCCAACCTCAAGCTGTTCGTCAAGAAGTCACCGCTGAAGATCGGCGTTGTCGTTGGCGGCGTCTCGATCAACAAGCAGACCGAACAGCTCGCCCGCGGTGTCGACATCCTGGTCGCAACCCCCGGCCGCCTGCTCGACCTCGTTGCCCGCAAGGCCGTGACGCTGACGCAGGGCCGCTACCTGGTTCTCGACGAAGCCGACCAGATGCTCGACCTCGGCTTCATCCACGACCTGCGCAAGATCTCCAAGCTGGTGCCGAAGAACCGCCAGACGCTGCTCTTCTCGGCCACCATGCCGAAGCAGATCGCCGAGCTTGCTGGCGAGTACCTGACCAACCCGGTCAAGGTCGAAGTCACGCCTCCGGGCAAGGCTGCCGACAAGGTCGAACAGTATGTTCACTTCGTTCCCGGCAAGGACCTGAAGACGACCATCCTCAAGAAGACGCTGACAGAGAACCCGGACGGCCTGTCGCTGATCTTCAGCCGCACCAAGCATGGCGCCGAGAAGCTGATGAAGCATCTCGACCACGTCGGCTTCAAGGCCGCCTCGATCCACGGCAACAAGAGCCAGGGCCAGCGCGAGCGCGCGCTCAAGGCCTTCCGTGACGGCGAGATCCGCGTGCTGGTCGCGACCGACGTCGCCGCCCGCGGCATCGACATCCCCGGCGTTACTCACGTCTACAACTACGACCTGCCGGAAGTGCCGGATGCCTATGTTCACCGCATCGGCCGCACCGCGCGCGCCGGCCGCGACGGCATCGCCATCGCCTTCTGCGCGCCGGACGAAATCCGCCTGCTGCGCGACATCGAGAAGCTGATGGGCATCAACATTGCCGTTGCCAGCGGCGAGGCTCCCGCCGACCAGGCGCGTCCGGCCAAGGGCCGCGGCGGCCGTGGCAACAACGGCGCCGGCCACCGCAAGGGCAATGGCGGCGGTCACCACCAGAACGGCGGCCGTCCGCCGCGCCGTGAGCGTCCGGCCGGCGAGCCGGTTGCTGCGACCAGCGGCTTCACCGGCGACGACCTTTTGCGCGACGAGCGTCGCCCGCAGCGCCAGGAGCGCCGTGATCACGGCCATCCGCAGACCGACGGCCGTGGCGAAGGCAACCGCAACCACGAAGGCAAGAAGCACCACGGACGTCCCGGCCAGAAGCAGGGCGACCGTCGTGAGCGCAACCATGGCGGCCGCAACGAAAACCGTGGCGGTGGCGAGCGTCGCGAAGGCGGCCAGGGCCAGCGTCGGGGCAATGGCGGCAATCGCGGCCACCAGGGCTGACCGAGGCGCTGCGCGTCAACCGGGCGCGCAAAAGCCAGCGTAGAACTTTGAAATGTGAACGGCGGGCCGCTTCGGCCCGCCGTTTTAGTTTTGGGCCATGCGCATGTCGCAATTGCAAAACCGCTTCACACTCTCGCGCGTCGTGCTTCACGCCTGCTTGCGGTTGGTGAGATAGACGCCAGCAACGGCAATGATGGTGCCGATGACCATCGGCAGCGTCAGCGCTTCGCCGAAGAAGAGCCACGCCTGCACGGCGGCAAGCGGCGGCACGAGATAGATCAGCGACGCTGCGCGCGACACCTGCCCTCGACGGATCAGATAAAGCAGCAGCGCGATCGCGCCCATCGAGAGCCCGAGAACCGACCAGGCAAGTGCCAGAACCACCTGGAGGTTCCAGGTGACGTGCAGGTCTTCGAGCATCAGCGCCAGCGGGATCGTCACGATCAGCGCGCCGAGATATTGCAGCGCTGCGATGGTGCGGATGTCACCGCTCTGCAGATGGCGCTTCTGGTAGAGCGTGCCATAGGTGACGGCGCCCATGCCGAGCACGTTGATGATCACAGGCAGAAAGTGGATCGGCGTCGCCCCCGTGTCGATCGCCAGCACCTTCGGCAGGACGGCAAGCGCAATGCCGAAGAAGCCGAGCACCAGCCCGAGCTTCTGCTGCGTGCTCAGCCTCTCGTCGATGACGAAGGCCGCGGCGACCGCGGTCATCAGCGGCTGCAGGCCGGCGATGATGCCGGAAATGCCGGCCGGCACGCCCTCGCCGATCGCCCACCAGACCGACCCGAGATAGAGCCCGTGCAGGAACATGCCGGACACGATCGCATGACCGGCCATTTTCCAGGACTTCGGCCATCGTGCGCCGGTGACGACGCAGAACAGGATGAAGAGCGCGATCGCCAGCGTGTAGCGCAACACGAGAAAGGTCAGCGGATCTGCGTAGACCGCAGCATATTTCGCCACCACCCAGCCGGTGGACCAGAGCAGAACGAAGATGGCGGGAGCCAGACGGGCGAGCATGGTGAGCCTATCGGAATGACGGCGGCAGGTGGAAGCAATGAACCGCCCTCGCTGAAGCGCGTCGGGCTGTTGTAACGCTTTGATCTGCCGCTGATTTCGCGCTCAAATCCCTCCGATTTAAGCACTCATGCAAGTATCCGCGCCGGTATCGATGGTCAAAGCAATTTTTCTGATGGGAAGCATCAGCCAATCGGAACCATCAGCCTGAGCGAGGATAGCGACAGCGAGACGAAACCGGGATCGTACTCCTGGCGATAGTGCAGCAAGGCGGTATCGACCGCGTGGCCTTCGGCCGCGATCCAGTCGAACATTCTCTGGTAATGGGCAAAGACGTCGCCGCTATCAGGGTGATGCAGGGCCGTGACGAAGCGCATGGCCGGCAGGTCGACAAAGCCTGGGTGCACGGTCGTCTCTGCCAGGTCGGAAACATAGCCGACGAGATAGCGGAATCCATCCGGGCGATCGTTCCAGGAGATGCCGACCAATGCTGCATGATCGCCTGGATGAAGATGCTGGTGATGCCCCTGCATTTCGGCGATCAGCCGGCGAACGGCACCATCGGCCGCCTCGCCGAAGGTGCCCTCCCAGAACGATCCGGAAATGCGCTGTGCGGGTCTCTCGACGATTTCGAACACCATGGTCACCTCTTAAAAAAGAGATCCTGCAGCGATTGCCAGGGGTCTCCCGCATGGCAAGCCCTGGAGCAAAACGGAATTTGCCTCAAAGCAGTTCCACGAAGGCCCGCGCCGCGTGGCTGAACTGCCTCTCGCGGTGGGTCAAAAGCTCGAAGCTGCGCTCAGCCAGTTCGAACGGCAGTTCCACGAGCCGGCCGCTATCGACGAAAGGTTGTGCTGCGAGCCGGGAAACGGCCGTGACGAAAGGACCGCTTTCGACCGCCGTCAGCACCGCCTCGTTCGAGGGCAGCTCAAGCTCGATCCTGAGCCGATCGACGTCTGCTCCATGATCATTCATCGATTGCAGGAACATTGCCCGCGTGCCGGAGCCTTCCTCGCGCAGCACCCAGCGCGCAGAAAGCAGCATTTCCAGATTGACGGCAGCCCCAACGAACGCGTGCGAGGGCGCGGCATAGACGGCGATGCGATCGACGGCGACGCGGCGATGGTCGAGCTTGGCGCCATCCACGCGCCCCTCGACGAAGCCGAGCTGCGCCGTGCCCTCTTCCACCGCCTCGGCGACGACGGCCGTGTTGCGCACGGTGAGCTTCACGTCGACCTGGGGATAGTCGTGGGTGAAGCGGGCAAGGCGCGACGGCAGCCAATAACTCGCGACCGTCTGGCTGGCGGCGATCGACAGTTCGCCGCGGCGAAGCTCCGAGAGATCGCGCAGGCAGGCGGTGGCGGCGAGCGCCCGGGCGAGCACCGCCTTTGCCTCCGGCAGGAAGATCTTGCCGGCATCGGTCAGCGTCAGGCCGCGGCCGACGCGATCGAACAATCTGATGTCGTGCTGGGTTTCGAGCGCCGCGATGGCCGCGCTTGCGGCCGACTGCGTGACGTTCATCGCCTCGGCGGCTTTGGTCATGTGCAGCCGCTCGGCGACCGCGACGAAGATTTTAAGCTGATCGAGTGTCATGGAAGATCAATCGCAAAAATCGATCAGAATGACAAGAATAATCCGTTAGACTGATTCATGGATGAGCGTAGGTTGCGCCCATGTCCAGATCGCATTCCCCATTTCGCTCCCAATTTTCCTCAGTCGCCTCCCGCCTGACGTGCATTCTTCCGGGCCTTTTCCTCTGCTGTCTCGTCGCACTTGCGGCCATCGGTCTGGAATGGATCGAGCGGCGCTGGACCGGCCGCGCTTGGCTGGAAGCGCTCGTTCTCGCGATCCTTCTCGGCGCTATCGTCCGCACCCTCTGGACGCCCGGCCCCCGCTTCCTCTCCGGCATCCACTTCTCGGCGAAAGTCCTGCTGGAGACAGCGATCGTGCTAATCGGCGCGATGCTGAGCTTCGACGCGATCGCAGCGAGCGGGCCGACCCTGCTCGTCACTATCGTCGCCATGGTTCTTCTGTCGATTTCCACCGGCTACCTGATTGCGCGCATGCTCGGGCTGCCGAAACGCCTGGCGACCTTGATTGCCTGCGGCAACGCCATCTGCGGCAACTCGGCGATCGCCGCCGTCGCACCGGCCATCGGTGCCCGCGGCGAGGAGGTCGCAGCTGCAATTTCTTTTACCGCCATCCTCGGCATCGCCGTCGTCCTGTCGCTGCCCTTCGTCGGCGGTTGGCTCGGCATGACGCCCCAGGGCTACGGCGTCTTTGCCGGCATGACCGTCTATGCCGTACCCCAGGTCCTGGCCGCGGCCAGCCCCTTCAGCCCGCTCTCGGTCCAGGTGGGCACGCTGGTCAAGCTCGTGCGCGTGCTGATGCTCGGCCCCGTCGTCTTCTGCTTCTCGCTAATTGGCAGCCGCGATACCGAGCCGGAATGCAAAGCGCCCAGACAACGGAAGTCGCGCCTCGCCACGATCCTCCATTTCGTTCCCTGGTTCATTCTGGGTTTCCTCGCCGTTGCGATCGCCCGCAACAGCGGCGCAATCTCCGACACACTCGCGACCGACGCCGTGACGGTCTCCACCTGGCTGACGGTCATCGCGATGGCCGCCCTCGGCCTTGAGGTCGACATCCGCGCGCTCGCCCATTGCGGGCCGCGTGCAAGTGCTGCCGCCACATTGTCGCTGCTGGTGCTCTGTCTCCTCGCGGTCCTCGCGATCGTCTGCCTGGGTCTCGGCTAGCTTCGGCGCCCGCGTCCAAATTTAGAGCAAGTGCATATTTCTTGCCCACCCGGTCGCAACCACTTTCTGCGACCGGATGCGGCTGCCCTGTCGTTGGGCAGATTTCCCCGCGAACGGGCGCTTCTGGCGTGGCCAACTTTCTTTTCAGGCGACTGAGCACGCTTCTTGCATTGCAACCAGCCTTGTACTCAAATGGTCAAAAATAAGGGGACCACGCCTTTGGCATTTGACGAAATGATGAATGCGGACAGCAGTCCGCGCCAGCCATATTCGACCTATCATGATTGGTATGCCAGCCAGGACAGAAATCGGCTCATAGCGAAATCCAAGGACGCCGAGAACATCTTCCGGAAAACCGGCATCACCTTCGCGGTCTACGGACACGCAGACAGTTCCGAAAAGCTCATCCCCTTCGATCTCATCCCCCGCATCATCTCCGGCCGCGAATGGCGCAAGCTCGCCCAGGGCATCGAACAGCGGGTCATCGCGCTCAACGCCTTTCTCGACGACATCTACCACAAGCAGGAAATCATCCGCGCCGGCCGCATCCCGCGCGAACTGATCGAAAAGAACGAAGCCTTCCTGCCGCAGATGATCGGTTTCCGCCCGCCGGGCGGCGTCTATACCCATATCGTCGGCACCGACATCGTCAGAACCGGCGAAGACCAGTTCTACGTTCTCGAAGATAACGCGCGTACCCCATCCGGCGTCAGCTACATGCTGGAGAACCGCGAAACGATGATGCAGATGTTCCCGGAACTCTTCCATCAAAACCGCGTGCGCCCGGTCGAGAACTACCCCTACCTGCTGCGCCAGAGCCTTTCTTCGCTCGCACCTCCCGGCTGCAGCGGCAAGCCGCGCGTCGCGGTGCTGACGCCCGGCATCTACAATTCGGCCTACTACGAGCACGCGTTCCTCGCCGACCAGATGGGCGTCGAGCTCGTCGAAGGATCGGACCTGCGGGTGATCGACGGCAAGGTGAAGATGCGCACCACCCGCGGCTACGAGGCGATCGACGTGCTCTACCGCCGCGTCGATGACGACTTCCTCGACCCACTCACCTTCCGACCGGATTCCGCCCTCGGCATTCCAGGCATCATGGACGTCTACCGCGCCGGCAACATCACCATTGCCAACGCGCCCGGCACCGGAATTTCCGACGACAAGGCGATCTATTCCTACATGCCCGAGATCGTCGAGTTCTATACCGGCCGCAAGCCGCTCTTGGAAAACGTCCCGACCTGGCGCTGTTCCGAGCCGCAGAGCCTCAAATACGTGCTCGAGCATCTGGAAGAGCTGGTGGTCAAGGAGGTCCACGGCTCAGGCGGCTACGGCATGCTGGTAGGCCCGACGGCGACCAGGAAGGAACGCGCCGTCTTCGCCGAGAAGCTGAAAGCCCGCCCGACCAATTACATCGCCCAGCCGACGCTTTCCCTTTCCACCGTGCCGATCCTCGTCAACAAGGGCATCGCGCCCCGGCACGTCGACCTTCGCCCCTATGTCCTCGTCTCCGACAAGGTCCAGATCATCCCCGGCGGCCTGACGCGCGTGGCGCTGAAAGCCGGTTCGCTCGTCGTGAACTCCAGCCAGGGTGGCGGGACCAAGGACACCTGGGTGCTGGAGGACTGAGAGATGCTCGGAAGAACTGCAAACGGCCTCTACTGGATGTTCCGCTATATCGAACGCGCCGAAAACAGCGCCCGGCTGATCGATGCCGGCCTGCGCATGGCGCTGACCCGCAGCGAGGCAACGGAGGGCGACTGGGACGGTGTGCTGCAAAGTGCGGGCGTGCGCGAACTTTATGACGAGGTGCACGAGACGCTGACGAGCATCGACGCGATCGACTTCCTGCTGCGCGACCGGGCCAATCCCTCAAGCGTGATGTCCTGCATCGAGGCGGGGCGTCACAATGCCCGCATGGTGCGCACGGCGCTGACGCGCGAAACCTGGGAAGCCACCAACGAGTGCTATCTCGAGATGAGGGCAATGCTGTCGAAGAAGGCGCGCCCGACGGACATGCCGGAGATCATCGACATGATCAAGCGCCGCGCCGGCCTCATCCGTGGCGCCTTCCACGGCACCATGCTTCGAAACGAGATCTTCAATTTCTCGCGCATCGGCACCTTCATCGAACGGGCCGACAACACCGCCCGCATCCTCGATGTTAAGTATTATGTGCTCCTGCCGGCGGTCGCCGCCGTCGGCTCGTCGATGGACAATGTGCAGTGGGAATCGATTCTGCGCTCGGTCTCGGCGCATCGCGCCTATGGCTGGGTCTATGACGCCGAGCTCCGCCCCGCCAACATCGCCGACTTCCTGATTTCCAACGGCCGCATGCCGCGCTCGCTTGCGTATTGCTACGAGAAGATCGCCAGCAACCTCGGCTACCTCGAACGGGAGTATGGCGAACGCCATGCCGCCCACGAGACGGCCGACCGGACGCTAGCGTCGCTGCGCAGCCAGTCGATCAAGGACATCATGGATCAGGGGCTGCATGAGTATCTCGAAGAATTCATCAGCCACAACAACCGTCTGGGACAGGAAATCTCCGACGGCTACCGATTCTACTAGAGCAGTTTCAGCGAAAGTGTAACGCCGTTTCGCGTTTGGAATTGCGTAAAAACAAGGAGATAGAGCGCTTTCACAACTCCGTTTTGACCGGAAGCGTTCTAGATCGGAGGATGGCATGCACCTGAAGATCAGCCACACGACCGAATATCACTATGACGAGCCCGTGCAGTATGCCCTGCAGCGCTTGCGGCTGACGCCGCTCACCCAGGTGGGCCAGACCGTGCTCGGCTGGGAGACCCTCGTCGATGGCGCTGCGATCGAAGTGAACTACGACGACCACTTCGGCAACCGTGTTCACCTCGTCAGCATCGACGGCGACCGCGAAACGATCCATATCACGGCCTCCGGCGAGGTCAACACGGAGGACCGCGCCGGCGTCTTCGGCCCGCACCAGTCTTATGTGCCGCTGTGGCTCTTTGCACGCGAAACACCGCTTACCAAGGCCGGAAAGCTCATCCGCGAGCTCGCAAAATCCGCCGAAGGTGACACCGCCCTTGCCCGCATGCATGCGCTGATGGAGACGATCCACGAGGCGGTGACGTACAAACCCGGCGAGACCCATGCGGAAACGACGGCCGAGGATGCGCTGGAAAGCGGCCAAGGCGTCTGCCAGGACCATGCCCATATCCTGATCGCAGCGGCCCGCTCGCTCGATCTACCGGCGCGCTACATCTCGGGCTACCTGATGATGGAGGGGCACCCCGAACAGACGGCCAGCCATGCCTGGGCCGAGGTGCATCTCAACGGGCTCGGCTGGGTCGGCTTCGATGCAGCCAACAAGATCTGCCCAGATGATCGCTATGTCCGCATCGCCTCCGGCCTCTGCTACCGCGACGCCGCCCCCATCTCCGGGCTGATCCACGGCGAGGCGAAGGAGACGCTGAAGGTGTCGGTCACGGTCGAACAGCAGCAGCAAAGCCAAAGCCAAAGCCAAAGCCAGAATCAAAGCCAGGCCCGGGGCCAGAGCCAAAATCAGAGTCAGTAGGTCGGAGACGGGGCGGCGGCGACGCCCCGTCGAAGCTACCGGATGTTCCGACTACCGCGAGGCGCTCGCCTGCAGGATGCGGCAGAGCGAAACCAGCCCGCTGTCATAACCGCCGCCAACGACATCGCGACAGCGTTTGATCAGCTTGACCCGCTCGCCGGCGGGCAGTGCATTGAACGCGGCCATCGAAGCGCCTGGTGAAACCGAGCCTCCCGAACCGCCTCCGGTTCCACCGCCAACGCTGCCGTCACCCCCGGAGCTCCCGCCGCCGGATCCCGTTCCAACTCCCACGCCGAGCCCAAGCCCGACGCCGTTGCCGCCGCCTGCATTGGCCTTGAGACCAGCAGTCAGGCCATTCCGTCCACCGACCGTGGCATTGACCGAAGTGTTGAGCCCTTTTCCGCCGCCAAGGCCGACATCGGCATCCGCGTTGATGCCATTGGCGCCGCCGGCGCTCGCCTGCACATCGGCGTTGACGCCTTGCGCACCGCCGATCGAGGCGTTTGCGTTGGCATTGACGCCGTTTGCGCCGCCGAGCGATGCGTCGATATCGGCCTTAAGGCCGTTCGAGCCACCAAGTCCGACATTGGCGTTCAGCCCGCTCGGGCCACCGACGGACACGCCGACGCC
The DNA here is from genome assembly GCF_014852185.1 of Ensifer sp. ENS07. Lineage (NCBI taxonomy): Bacteria > Pseudomonadati > Pseudomonadota > Alphaproteobacteria > Hyphomicrobiales > Rhizobiaceae > Ensifer > Ensifer sp. ENS07. The sequence continues at coordinate 1,113,765 of NZ_JACVBE010000002.1, forward strand.
AAGACCGTTCGCACTCTGTGAAAATGCCGGCTGGGACAGCGCCACCGTCGCAAGAAGACCGAGCGACAACGCAAGAACATTCCTCCGCATGATCGTCCTCCTAACAAGGTCAGGGTCGGAATGGCCCCGACAAAGGGGATACGTCGCAGGGTTGCTGCCGGTTGCAGCGGATCAGCCGAAAAGCGAGGGTTTTGCCCAGTGTGGATAACACACGGCAAAGATGCGGCCGAAGGCGTGTCTTTTCGAAACGATGGCCTTGGCACCCAAACAGGATCGCCGCACTGAAAGTGGTGCGGTGATCGTTCTGAGGCTCTTAGCCGATCAAAGGACGTCTGATGACGCTGGAAGGCTGGCCAATGGCCCGAAAAAACCGATGATGCGCGTAATGCGCGTCGCGTTGGGATCGAGGAATGCGATGTCCAGACCCTCGGGGAAAGATGATCCGTCGGGCATCACAAATCGCCAGGCGAAGCGTGCGATCCCATGATGAACATCCACGTCGCTTGTCCGAGTAATACGCGCGCCCGGGTGCCCAGCCTGAATACCTGCAATGTGCGCGAGCAGTTCTTCTGCACCGGCGGCATGAACCGTCGGGTCCGTGTACGTTGCGCCATCGGCCCAGATCGGCACCAGCAACGCCCGCCTCTGCTCGGCGTCCTCCGACGACCAGGCAGCGCAATACGAATCGATAAGATCTGTTAACGGCACGCTTCTTCACTCCCTTAGATCATAGGTTCCGACACGCTCCGACGGCCAAGCCGAGGCGCATGCTCCTTCTCGCCGCAAGATAGCTGACGGCTGTTCGGCTGCTGCATTTATCCTTCGATCGTCTCCGATCAATGGAGCACTGCCGCGGCCGCCCACCTGCAGGCACGCAACGTCGCGGGGGAAAACTATGACGTCGACGCTGCGACGCCAATACGCACCGCGCGGTCAGTGGTTACCCAGAGGTAAGGGAAGATGAACAGGCCCGCCGACTAGGGCTGATTGCAGCGATGAAGACGGTCGCGGGTCAGTGCCAGCATAAAAGTTACAGGTCCCGTCCCGCGACGATGCTTGCGGGTGCGCCAAGCCTGCTCAGCTCGCAGCGGCCTCCTCGACGCTGGCACCTGGGACCGTCGCACCGCAATTACGGTGCGACGGCGGCCTTTGCGCGTCTGATATGACGCGAGCTGTGTTGAGCGCCAAAGACAAGAGCGAACTGTCCGCTCTCGCGCCGACAGCGTCAGTGGCTGTCGCGGTTCATCGGAATTTCCGCGCCGCGCGGACCGACGAGGAAGTCGAGATCCGCGCCCGTGTCGGCCTGCATCACGCTCTTGACGTAGAGGCCGGCATAACCACCCTTGAGCGGCATCACCGGCGACACCCAGGCAGCGCGACGACGGGCCAGTTCTTCGTCGGAGACATCGAGATGGATGGTGCGGGCCGGCACGTCGACGGCGATCATGTCGCCGTTTTGAACCAGTGCCAGCGGGCCGCCATCGGCCGCTTCCGGCGCCGTGTGCAGGATGACCGTACCGTAGGCCGTGCCGGACATGCGCGCATCGGAGATGCGGATCATGTCGGTAATGCCCTTTTTCAGCACCTTCGGGGGCAGGCCCATGTTGCCGACCTCGGCCATGCCCGGGTAACCCTTCGGGCCGCAATATTTCAGCACCATCACGCAGGTCTCGTCGATGTCGAGATCATCGCGATTGATGCGGGCGTGGTAGTCCTCGATGCTCTCGAACACCACCGCCCGGCCCTTGTGCTGCATCAGGTGCGGCGATGCGGCGGACGGCTTCAGCACGCAGCCCTTGGGCGCAAGATTGCCGCGCAGCACCGCGATGCCGCCGGACTTGGTCAGCGCTTTGTCGCGCGGCACGATGACGTCGTCATTGTAGTTGACGACATCCTTGACGTCGTTCCAGATCGTGTCACCGGTGACGGTCACAGCATCCTTGTGAAGGAGGCCCATTTCGCCCACGGCCTTGATCACGACCGGCAGGCCGCCGGCATAATAGAACTCCTCCATCAGGTACTTGCCCGACGGCTGCAGGTTGACGATCGTCGGCACGTCGCGGCCGAGGCGATCCCAATCGTCGAGACTGAGGTCGACACCGACACGGCCGGCAAGCGCCAAGAGGTGCAGCACGGCGTTGGTCGAGCCGCCGACAGCGCCGTTGACGCGAATGGCGTTCTCGAAGGCCTGCTTCGTCAGGATATCCGAAGGCTTCAGATCCTCCTTGACCATGTCGACAATGCGGCGGCCGGAGAGCTGGGAGATCACCCGGCGGCGGGCATCGACGGCAGGGATCGCCGCATTGCCGGGCAGGGTCATGCCGAGCGCTTCGGCCATCGAGGCCATGGTCGAGGCCGTGCCCATGGTCATGCAGCTGCCGGCCGAGCGGGCCATGCCCTGCTCCGCATCCATGAATTCGGCGAGCGACATCTCGCCGGACTTCACCATTTCCGAGAACTGCCAGATCGCCGTGCCTGAGCCGACATCCTTGCCGCGCCACTTACCGTTCAGCATCGGGCCGCCGGAGACGAGGATGACCGGAATGTCGACGCTCGCAGCCCCCATCAGGAGGCTCGGCGTGGTCTTGTCACAGCCCCCAAGCAGCACGACGCCATCGACCGGATTGCCGCGGATCGCCTCTTCGACGTCCATGGCCGCAAGATTGCGGAACATCATCGCCGTGGGCCGCAGCGTGCTTTCGCCAACGGAAAACACCGGGAATTCGACCGGGAAGCCACCGGCCTCGTAGACGCCGCGCTTCACCCGCTCTGCGAGATCACGCAGATGCGCGTTGCACGGCGTCAGCTCCGACCAGGTGTTACAGATGCCGATGATCGGCCGGCCATCGAAGGTGTCGGCGGGCAGGCCCTGGTTCTTCATCCAGGAGCGGTGCATGATGGCATTCTTGCCGGTACCGCCGAACCAATCCTGCGAACGCAGCTTGCGCGGCCATTCAGCTTTCTTCTTCATCTCTTCCTTCCTTATGCGGCCCGCACCGTTCACGCGGGCCCGATGACGGCGTGCTTCAGGCGAGCGTGTAGGCCGTCTTGACGGTGGTGTAGAACTCGGCGGCGTAGCGCCCCTGCTCGCGCGAGCCATGGGACGAGCCCTTGCGCCCGCCGAAGGGCACGTGGAAATCGACGCCCGCCGTCGGCAGGTTGACCATCACCATGCCGGCTTCGGCATTGCGCTTGAAATGGGTCGCGTGCTTGAGGCTGGTGGTGGCAATCCCCGAGGACAGACCGAAGGGCGTGTCGTTGGCGACAGTGAGCGCCTCATCGTAGTCCTTGACGCGGATGACGGATGCGACCGGCCCGAAGATCTCTTCCCGAGAAATGCGCATCGCGTTCGTCGCTTCGGTAAACAGCGCCGGCTGCAGGTAGAAGCCGGGCGTGTCGCGCTTCAGAAGCTCGCCGCCGAAGGCAAGCTTGGCGCCTTCCTGGCGGCCGATGGCGATATAGTCGGTGTCCTGGTTGAGCTGGCTCTCATCGACCACCGGACCGATCTGGGTGCCGGCCTTCAAGGCGTCGTCGATCACAAGCCCCTTCATCCGTTCGCCCATGGCCGCCACGAACCGATCGTGAATACCCTCGGTGACGATGAGGCGCGAAGATGCCGTGCAACGCTGGCCGGTCGAGAAGAAGGCGGAGTTGACCGCGGCTTCCACTGCAACATTGAGGTCGGCGTCATCGAGCACGACGAAGGGGTTCTTGCCACCCATTTCCAGCTGGTATTTGCGATTGTGTTCGACCGAGGCCAGCGCCACGCGTTTGCCCGTGCCGGTCGAGCCGGTGAAGGTGATGGCGTGAATGTCCGGGCTGTCGAGCATGGCCTGGCCGACGACCGAGCCCTTGCCCATGACGAGGTTCAAGACGCCCTTCGGCAGGCCGGCGCGGTTAAGAATGTCGACGATCGCCCAGGAACTGCCGGGCACCAGTTCGGCCGGCTTGAAGACGACGGTGTTGCCGTAGCAAAGCGCCGGCGCGATCTTCCAGGCGGGAATGGCGATCGGGAAGTTCCAGGGCGTGATGATGCCGACGACACCGATCGGCTCGCGGGTGATCTCGACGCCGATATTGGGTCTTGCCGACGGCAGCACCTCGCCCGCCAACCGCAGGCACTCGCCGGCGAAGAAGTCGAAGATCTGGCCGGCGCGCACCGTCTCGCCGATGCCTTCGGCCAAGGTCTTGCCTTCCTCACGCGACAAGAGCTTCCCGAGTTCGTCCTTGCGCGCAAGGATCTCGTCGGCGGTCTTCCTCAGGATCGCGTGGCGCTCGAGAATACCCGAGCGCGACCAGGCCGGAAACGCCGCCTTGGCGGCAGCGATCGCTGCGCGCGCATCGTCCGCCGACGCACGGGCATATTCGCCGACCACGTCGTTGGTGTTGGACGGGTTGATGTTGGCAACGCCGTCACCGCCGACCCATTCGCCGGCTATCAGGTTCTGGTGCAAAGTCATGGCCTCAGGCCTCCTTCATAGATGCGCATGACCGTCCCTCGCGAACGGTCGCGCTTAGGAGATGTGTCAGAGCTGGCGGATCGCGACCTCTTCGTCAGCTGCGATCGCGAGAGCGTTGCGGAGCGGAAGGCCGAAACCATCGGCCTCGATCTCAAACACGTCACCTTCCTCGGTGCGGATGCCATCACCGAAGGACAGCGTCGCCGTGCCGAACATGTGCACGTGGATGTCGCCCGGCTGGCGGAACAAGCCATACTTGAAATGGTGATGCTCGAGATTGGCGAAGCTGTGCGACATGTTGGCTTCGCCCGACAGGAACGGCTTTTCCCACAGCACCTTGCCGCCACGCAGGATACGCGACAAGCCGCGAATGTCCTCCGGTGCGACACCAATGCGGATCTCCGGACCGAAGCTCGCCTGGCGCAGCTTCGAATGCGCGAGCCAGAGATAGTTGACCCTCTCGGTCTTGTGGTCGGAGAATTCGTTGGCAACGGCAAAACCGATGCGGAACGGAACGCCCTTCTCGGAGATCACATAGATGCCGGCCATTTCCGGCTCTTCGCCACCATCCTCGGCAAAGGCGGGCGAGACGAGCGCATTCCCCGGCGCCACGGCGGAGGTGCCGTTGCCCTTGTAGAACCATTCCGGCTGCACGCCTGTTTCGCCGGCCCTCGGCTTGCCGCCTTCGAGCCCCATGCGGAACATCTTCATCGAGTCGGTCAGGGTTTCCTCGGCCGCCTCGCTCGTCTTCTTGTGCATGGCGTCGCGGGTCGCAGCCGAGCCGAGATGGGTGAGACCCGTGCCGGTCAGGTGCAGGTGTGCCGGATCCGGATGAGTGATCGGCGGCAGGAAGCGCCCCTCCGCATAGGCCTTTTCGAGGTCGACGGCGGCGCCGAGCCCCTTGGCCTCGATCGTCTGCTTCAGGCTCCGTCCGGCATTGGCCGCTTCCATCGCCAGCGCATAGACGCTTGTCGCGCCGTTCACCGCATGCGCCGCCTCACCCGGCAGCCGTACCGCCACCGTGATCGACCCGTCTTCGTTCCTGATCTGCGAAATCAGCACGATGCTATCCTTCCTATCGTCTTGGGTCGCTGTGTTCGCCTCTTCAAGGCAAAAGCGTCCCCGTGGGTGGCTTTCGCCACCCAATTCCGGCGGACCAATCCGCCGATCCTGGCAGCTGTGGCTGCCGGTGAATGTTACTGGTTCGCGTCGGGTCTTATGGCTTTCCGCTCAACCCTTGTTCTTGTTGTAGACATCGAAGAACACGGCAGCGAGCAGCACGAGGCCCTTGATCAACTGCTGGTAATCGATGCCGATGCCCATGATCGACATGCCGTTGTTCATCACGCCCATGATGAAGGCGCCGATGACGGCCCCGATGATCTTGCCTACACCGCCCGACGCCGAGGCACCGCCGATAAAGCAGGCCGCAATGACGTCGAGCTCGAAACCGACGCCGGCCTTCGGCGTTGCCGAATTGAGGCGAGCGGTGATGATCATGCCGGCGAGTGCCGCAAGCACGCCCATGTTGACGAAGGTGTAGAAGGTCAGCCGCTCGGTGTTGATGCCCGAAAGCTTGGTCGCCTTGACGTTGCCGCCCATGGCATAGATGCGGCGACCGATCGTCGAGCGCGTGGTGACGAAGGTATAGAGCGCAATCAGCACGGCCATGGCGATCAGCACGTTCGGCAGGCCGCGATAGGTCGCAAGCTGGAAGCCGATGAACAGCGCCACGGCAGCGATGACAGCCATCTGCACGGCGAAGAAAATGAACGGCTCGTTCTCCGTGCCGTGCTGCTCGTTGATCTTGCGGTCACGAATGCCCGCGTAGATCGCGTAGCCGACGAGCGCGATGACGGCGACGAGCGCCACCATGTTCTGAATGGTCTCGGGCGCCGGATTGAGGAAATAGAGGAAATCCGGAACGAAGCCGGTCGACAGCAGCTGGAATTCCTTCGGGAACGGACCGATCGGGCGGCCGCCGAGCACCACATAGGTGAGCCCGCGGAACACCAGCATGCCGGCCAGCGTCACGATGAAGGACGGGATCTTCTGGTAGGCGACCCAATAGCCCTGGGCCGCCCCCATGATGCCGCCAACGATCAGACAGGCGGGAATGACGATGATGGCGGGCAAGCCCCATTTCACCAGCATGATCGCCGAGATCGCGCCGATGAAGGCGACGATCGAGCCGACCGACAGGTCGATATGCCCGGCAACGATGATCAGCAGCATGCCGAGCGCCATGATGACGATGAAGGAGTTCTGCAGCACCAGGTTGGTGATGTTGACCGGCTTGAACAGCACGCCGTTGGTGACGAACTGGAAGAACAGCATGATCACCACGAGCGCGACGAGCAGGCCGTATTCGCGGATGTTGTTCTTGAGATAGTCCCCGATCGAGGGCTTGTTGTTTTGGGTGCTCGTATCGGCGACCATTAGTGTTTCTCCCCTGAACGCATGATGGCACGCATGATGGATTCCTGGCTCGCTTCCGCCTTCGAAAGCTCCGCGACGATGCGGCCCTCGTTCATGACGTAGATGCGATCGCAGGTTCCAAGCAGCTCCGGCATTTCCGATGAGATCATCAGGATGCCCTTACCCTCGGCGGCAAGCTGGTTGATGATGGTGTAGATCTCATACTTCGCGCCGATATCGATACCGCGTGTCGGCTCGTCGAGAATGAGAACTTCCGGATTGGTGAACAGCCATTTGGACAAGACGACCTTCTGCTGGTTGCCGCCCGAAAGGTTGACCGTTTCCTGATAGATCGAGTGCGAACGGATGCGCAGCTTCGAGCGATAGTCGGAGGCGACCTTCGCTTCCTTGCGATCGTCGATGACGCCGTTCGCGGCCACCGCCTTCAGATTGGAGAGCGTTGTGTTCTCCTTGATGTTGTTGATCAAGACGAGCCCGAGCTGCTTGCGGTCCTCGGTGACATAGGCAAGCCCCGCATCGATCGCACGCGGAATGGTGCTGACGTCGACGGGCTTGCCGCGCATCGTCACGTCGCCGGTGATCTTGTGGCCCCAGGACTTGCCGAAGAGGCTCATCGCCGTTTCGGTGCGCCCTGCCCCCATCAACCCGGCGATGCCGACGACCTCTCCGGCGCGCACGGTGAAATTGACGTCGTGCAGGAACTGCCGGTCGCGGTGCTGCTGGTGGAAGACGTTCCAGTTCTTCACTTCGAGCAGCGTCTCGCCGATCTTCGGTTCGCGCGGCGGATAACGATCTTCCATGGCGCGGCCGACCATGCCCTTGATGATCCGGTCTTCGCCAATGTCTTCGCTGTGACAGTCGAGCGTTTCGACCGTGCCGCCGTCGCGCAGGATGGTGATCTGGTCGGCAACCTTCCGGATCTCGTTCAGCTTGTGCGAAATGATGATCGAGGTCATGCCCTGGGTGCGAAACTCCATCAGCAGCTTCAAAAGCGCATCGGAATCGGTTTCGTTGAGCGAGGCGGTCGGCTCGTCAAGGATCAACAGCCGCACCTTCTTCGAAAGCGCCTTGGCGATCTCGACCAGTTGCTGCTTGCCGACACCGATGTCGGTGATCAACGTCGCCGGGGATTCGCTCAAGCCAACCTTCTTCAGCAGTTCCTGCGTACGGGCAAAGGTCTGCGGCCAGTGAATCACACCGTTGCTGGCGATCTCGTTGCCGAGGAAGATGTTCTCGGCGATCGACAGCAGCGGCACCAGCGCCAGTTCCTGGTGGATGATGATGATGCCGAGGTCTTCGCTGTCGGAAATCGTCGAGAAGCGGCGGGCTTCGCCGCCATAGTGGATTTCGCCATCATAGGTGCCGGCGGGATAGACGCCGCTCAGCACCTTCATCAGCGTCGACTTGCCGGCGCCGTTTTCGCCGACGAGTGCGTGGATCTCGCCTTCGCGGACCTTGAAGCTGACATTGTCCAGCGCCTTGACGCCCGGGAACGTCTTGGTGATGCCCCGCATTTCAAGAATGATATTGTCCATGTTCAGTCATTCCAGCGGCAGTCTTCAAGAGAGTACCGGCTCCGTCATCTGGATAAAAGGGCCCGCGCGCATGCACGGGCCCTCACGCTCAAAAAGATCAGTTGTTGATCTGGTCTTCGGTGTAGTAGCCCGAGCTGACGAGCACGTCCTTGATGTTGGACTTGTCGACGGCAACCGGCTTCAGCAGGTAGGACGGAACCACCTTGACGCCGTTGTCATAGGTCTTGGTGTCGTTCACTTCCGGCTCCTTGCCTTCCATGATCGCGTTGACCATGCCGACGGTGACCTTGGCGAGTTCGCGCGTGTCCTTGAAGATCGACGAATACTGTTCGCCGGCAAGGATCGACTTGACCGACGGCAGTTCGGCGTCCTGGCCGGTGACGGCAGGCATTGCCATGTCGCCCGAACCGTAGCCGACGCCCTTCAGCGCCGAAATGATGCCGATCGACAGGCCGTCATAGGGCGACAGAACGCCATCGACCTTGGCGTCGGTGTAGTTCGACGACAGCAGGTTTTCCATGCGGGCCTGGGCCACGGCACCGTCCCAACGCAGCGTGCCGACCTGGTCCATGCCCTTCTGGCCGGACTTGACGACGATCTTCTTGCTGTCGATCAGCGGCTGCAGGACCGACATCGCGCCGTCGTAGAAGAAGAAGGCGTTGTTATCGTCCGGCGAACCACCGAAGAGCTCGATGTTCTTCGGCTCGGTTGCGCCGTCGAGCTTGAGACCCTGGACCAGCGACGTTGCCTGCTGCACGCCGACCTGGAAGTTGTCGAAGGTGGCGTAGTAGTCGACATTGCCCGAGTCGCGGATCAGGCGGTCATAGGCGATGACCTTGACGCCGGCGTCGTGGGCCTTCTGCAGGATGTCGGAGAGCGTGGTGCCGTCGATGGCGCCGATGACGAGAACCTTGGCGCCCTTGGTCACCATGTTCTCGATCTGAGCGAGCTGGTTCGGGATGTCGTCGTCAGCAAACTGCAGGTCCGGCGTGTAGCCAGCTTCCTTGAACAGCTTCTCCATGGTCTCGCCGTCGGAAATCCAGCGGGTCGACGTCTTCGTCGGCATGGAAATGCCGACCGTGCCCTTGTCCTGCGCAAATGCCGGTGCAGCGAAGGACGCGATCGAAATCGCGGCGGCTGCGAGAAGCGAAGTCATCAATTTCATCAGTTCTCTCCCAAAAAAGTTGAAGCCGGCAGGCGAGAGCCTTTCCGTCTATGCGCAGCAATCCGCCGCCCGAGATCTTCGTCTCCGGCAGCGGATCAAGGTGAAGGAGAGGCCTCCCCGCCTCGCATGCTCCTACATGCGCTGGCACATAAGCAAAAACTGGAATGAAACCATATAACTGTCAAATACAATATTGCTTTGAATACATACCAAAAATGATATATCGAGCGCAAACAGTGTGATTTTTGAAAATCCCTGAAAACCAAAGAAAAAAACGCAGAGGTTGAAATGCGCGATCAGAAACCGAGCACCGCCGGCGAACTCTTCGATTCGACGCTTTTCCGCTCGGGCCTGAAGATCAGCCACCTCCGGCTGATTCTGGCGATCGACGATCACCGCCGCATCAGCGCCGCCGCTGACGCCCTCGGCATCTCGCAACCGGCGGCCTCGCGCATGCTCTCGGAAATCGAGACCATGCTGAAGGCGCCGGTCTGCGAACGCGTTGCCCGCGGTGTCCTGTTGACGCCCTATGGCGAAGCGCTGGCGCGACGCGCGCGCAGCATCTTTCTGGAACTCCGGGAGGCATCGCGCGAGATCAACGAGTTGAAGACCGGCAGCGGCGGCTCGGTTTCGCTCGGCTCGGTCACAGGCCCGGCGCTCAATCTCGCCGTGCCCGCCATCCGTCAGGTGATGACCGCCTATCCCGGCATCGAGATCAACGTCCAGATCGAAAACAGCAACGTGCTGGCAAGGGAACTGCTCGCCGCCCGCCACGATTTCATCATCGGCCGCATCCCCGACGACCAGCCGCCGCGGCTCTTCAACATGGTAGAGATCGGCTACGAGGAGGTTTGCCTGATCGTGCGCGACGGCCATCCGCTGCTCGACAAGCCCATGGTCGTCGCCGAGGACCTGCCCTCCTATGACTGGGTATTCCAGCCGCCCGGCACCCTTCTGAGACGCGCAGTCGAAGACAGTTTCGTGGCGGCCGGGGTGAGACTGCCGGCGACGGTGATCAACACCTCCTCGATCATCCTGACGCTGTCGATGGTGCGCAACACCAACGCGATTGCACCTGTGGCACTCGACGTCGCCAACCTGATTGCCGGCAACGGTACGCCGGCCGGCGAAATCCGCATCCTGAAGACCGAAATCCCGATCCGAATCAAACCCTATGGGCTGATCACTGCCGAGGGACGCGCGCTGCCGCCGAGCGCCAAGCTGCTCTACGACCTGATCCTCAAGCAGGGCCGCGCCTGATCAGCCCGGGCATGATCAGTCTGATCAGCCCGAGATAATCTCCGCCTGCCATGGTGCGCCGCGATCGGAGACGTCATGTTTGGAATGTCAGTCTTTCAGTCGGTGCTCGAGCGGCTGAAATCGGAAGAGGATATCGAACCGGCACCGGCCGAAGCGACGCGCGTCGCCACGCCTTACGCCCCGGCATTCGACAACGCCTTTGCGGCCGAAAGCGCCCGCTCGGCGGCCTTCGGCGCCGTGGAGCGCGCCTATCTCGATGCGTCCTTCGTGGAGCCGCCACCTCCGCCGGTGATGCCGGACTATCTCAGCCGTACGACCCTTGCCGACGTGGCCGAGGAACTGGCCCTTGTCGACAGCGAAACACAAATGACGCTTGCGGCAAAGCGCCGGGCCTTCGCGGCCCTGAACCATCCGGACCGTCTGCCGGCCGCGTTTCGCGCCAACGCCACCGTGCGCATGAAACTCGCCAACATGCTGATTGACGAAGCCGCAAAGCAGATGCGCGCCATCACCCCGGCGCCGTGAACCTCAGCCGGCAGCGTCGCTCCCGTCGCCCTTGCCTTGCCCCTCGTCCCCAGCTTTCTCGACGCCCTTCTCGCTCGGCTTGTAGAAAACCAAGAGAGCCGCCGAGGCATAGGCGGTCACCGCGAGGAAAATCATCCCCCACATCGCTTGCTCGCCCAGGAACTCGACCACTGTCCAGACGCCGCAGAAGCCCACGATCAGCAGACGGATCCACAGTGGGCGGTAGAAGGGATGGTCCGGATCGATGAATTTGAGCATTCTGTCCTCTGGTGGCCTTGTCGCGTGCGTCCCATTTAGGGGAAATTCGTCGCTGACGGCAAGGCCATGGCCTCCGACTCCCTTGACGGACGCAATAAAAATGGAATAAAAATTCCGAAATAATCTACATCGGCGACTTCATTCTAAATAGGAAGTTGCCGAGTAGAAACGGAGGTATCAAGGGAGAGGTGCTGAGCGCAGCGTTCCAACGCGCGGTCTTTCGTGGCAATTCTCCAAACCATTCGCGGAAGCAGCGTTCCGCGGCGCCTTTGCGCGATGAGCGCCGATCATCACGCCCCTTCCCGGTCGCGAACCGGAATTCGAGAGAAACAGAGATGACAGTCAGATTTGGTCTTCTGGGCGCCGGCCGCATCGGCAAGGTTCATGCGAAAGCCGTCAGCGGCAATCCCGACGCTGTGCTTGTTGCCGTCGCCGATGCCTTCCCCGCCGCCGCCGATGCCATCGCCAAGCAGTATGGCTGCGAGGTCCGCACCATCGAAGCGATCGAAGCGGCCAAGGACATCGACGCCGTCGTCATCTGCACGCCGACCGATACCCATGCCGACCTGATCGAACGCTTCGCCCGCGCCGGCAAGGCGATCTTCTGCGAGAAGCCCGTCGATCTCGACGCCGAGCGCGTGAAGGCCTGCCTCAAGGTCGTGAGCGAAACCAAGGCCAAGCTGATGGTCGGCTTCAACCGCCGCTTCGACCCGCATTTCATGGCCGTGAAGAAGGCGATCGACGCCGGCAAGATCGGCGATGTCGAAATGGTGACGATCACCTCGCGCGATCCGGGCGCCCCGCCGGTCGACTATATCAAGCGTTCGGGCGGCATCTTCCGCGACATGACCATCCATGACTTCGACATGGCCCGTTTCCTGCTCGGCGAAGAGCCGGTCTCGGTGACGGCAACCGCTGCCGTTCTCGTCGACAAGGCGATCGGCGAAGCCGGCGACTACGACAGCGTTTCGGTCATCCTGCAGACGGCGTCCGGCAAGCAGGCGATCATCTCCAACTCCCGTCGCGCCACCTACGGCTACGACCAGCGCATCGAAGTCCACGGCTCGAAGGGCGTGGCTTCCGCCGAGAACCAGCGCCCGGTCTCGATCGAGATCGCCAATGGCGACGGCTACACCCGCCCGCCGCTGCACGATTTCTTCATGACCCGCTATACCGAAGCCTATGCCAACGAGATCGAGAGCTTCATCGCCGCGATCGAAAAGGGTGCGGAAATCACGCCGTCCGGCAAGGATGGTCTCGCGGCTCTCGCGCTTGCCGATGCGGCTGTAAAGTCCGTCGTCGAAAAGCGCCAGATCAGCGTCGCCTGAGCCTTCGACCGACGACCGATCAAGGAAAAAGGCCGGGCGCCATATGCCCGGCCTTTTTCGTATCCGCACTGCCCGGCCGCGGCCGTTTCAACCGTCGGCGCGCGCCGGCACCTTCTCCCGGCGCGCGGTTTCCTGGCCGGTGCTGGGCGCGGCACCCGGCCGACCGGAGAGAAAGCCCTGTATCTGCAGGCAGCCCTCCTCCGCAAGGATCTGTCTTTGCCGTTCGGTTTCGACGCCCTCGGTCACGACCGCGAGCCTAAGGCTGTGGCCAAGCGCGATGATCGCCCGGACGATCGCCTGCGCCGAAGGGTCCTTTTCCAGCGCCGCGGTGAAGCTGCAGTCGATCTTCAGCTTGTCGAAGGGGAACGTCTGAAGGTTGCTCAGCGACGAATGGCCGGTGCCGAAATCGTCCATGACGATCCGCACACCAAGGACCCGTAGCCGCACCAGCACTGCCAGCACGTCCTCGCGATTGTGCATCAGCGCCGCCTCGGTGATCTCAAGTTCGAGCCGCCAGGGATTAAGGCCGGTGCGGCGCAGGATGTTCGCAACCTGGTCGAAGAGGTTGGGCAAAAGGAACTGGACCGGCGAAATGTTGACGGAGATCGGCAGGGGCTCGTTCCACTTCGCCGCTTCCGTGCAGGCTTGCTCCAGCACCCATTCGCCGATCTGGATGATCGAGCCGCTCTCCTCGGCAATCGGGATAAAGACATCCGGGCCGATCAACCCGCGCTGCGGATGCTCCCAGCGCAGCAGCGCTTCGTAGCCGATGATCCGGTCGCTCTGGACTTCGACCAGTGGCTGGTATTCGAGGAAGAATTGTCGGCGGAGCACCGCATGGCGCAGGTCGTTTTCGATCTGGCGGCGGGTGCGTACCGCCTCGTCCATCTCCCGGTCGAAGAAGCAGGCGATGCCCTTGCCGCTCTGCTTGGCGCGGTAGAGCGCCGTGTCGGCATTGTTGCGCAACTGATCCGCCGTCTGCCCGTCTGCCGGAAAGATCGCAGCCCCGATGCTGACGCCGACGGCGGTCGGGTCACGATTGGTGTCCATCTCGGCAGCAAACAGCGCCAGGATCCGGTCCGTCAACTGCCGCGCCGCCTCCGGCTCCCTGCCGCCCACCTGGATGATCGCGAACTCGTCGCCGCCGAGCCGGGCGATCGTATCCTGCTCGCCGACGGCTGCGCGCAGGATATCGGCGACCTTCATCAGGATGCGGTCGCCCTCGCCATGGCCGAAGATATCGTTGACCGCCTTGAAGCGGTCGAGGTCGAGGCAGAGGATCGCCAGTTCCTCGTTTCTCGCAGCCGCCGCCGCCAGCGTCTGGCCCAGCCTGCGGTCGAAGAAGGCGCGGTTCGGCAGGTCCGTCAGCGCGTCATGATGGGCGAGATGTTCGATCGTGCGCTCGGCTTCCTTACGCGCCCGTAGGTCACGCACGAAGATCACGTCACATTCCCGGCCGCGATACTCGATCGTACGGCACATGAACTCGACGGGAATGGTGCGCCCTTCTGCGTTCAAGAGGTCGATTTCGCCCGGACCGTCGCCGTGTCTGTGGGCGTCCAACCCCTCCTCGCCGAAGACGAAGATGTCTGCCGGGTGCCGTCCGGAAAGCTCCGAAAGCTTGCGACCTGTCAGGCCCGCGAAGCGCTCGTTGGCGTCCACGATTACGCCATCGAAGACGATCGCCATGCCTTCGAGCGATGCATTGGCGAGTCCGCGCAGATCCGTCAGATGCCGGTCGAGGAAGAGCGCGCCGAAGGCGAGCACGATCAATGTGGTCGAAGCGGCAATGACGCCGCCTGCAAGCCAGGCGGGATGGATGGTATCGGCAACGGCGACATTGGCCTCGGGCACCAGCGTGATGCCGCTCATCGAGGTGAAGTGCAACGCGCAGATGCCGACGACCAGCAGGAGCGACGCGACGACCAGGCGCCGCACGCCGCGCAAGAGCTGAAAGGCGTAGAGCGCGGCACCGGCCAGCACCGTCCCGGCGAGGACTGCGGAGACGGTGGATTGGGGATCGTAGGCAATATGTCCCTGGATCTCGATTGCCCGCATGCCGGTAAAGTGCATCGCCGCGATGCCGGCGCCGAGCAGCAGGCCACCGCAGGTCATCGAGAGATGCGAGCGCCCGCCAAGACCGATCGCAAAGGCCATCCAGGACGCTGCGATCGCCACGGCCACCGACAGGAGCGTGCCCCAGGCGCCATAGGCAACGGGAACGCCGCCGTCATAGGCGAGCATGGCGATGAAATGGGTGGACCAGACGCCGATACCGCAGGCAAAACCGCTTGCCGCGATCCACAAACCGCGTTGGCTGCCTTCGCTTCGTTGCGCGCGCAACAGGAGCAGCATCGTCGCGACGCTGCCTGCCAGGCAGACGATCGCGGCAACCAGGATGAGGCGCCAGTCATGATCGTCGCGTATGCATGCAATCACTGAAAACATAATCGTCTCCCGCGTCAGGGTCACCTTGACAAGGAGTCGCTAAATAACTGTAAATTGTATCACTGGAATTGTTCGCCTTCGGTACAACCCCAAAAATGGTTGCCCGAAAATTCGCCTCAACCGTGCATCGCCGATCCGCCGACGCTGGCGATGTCGCCATCGATCACACCCAGCGCCCGCGCCAGGTGCCCCTCGAAAACCAGGCGCTGCTCGTCGGCAACGACCGTGATTTCCGGCGGCCCCTGAAGACGGATCTGCATCGATTGGGCAAGCCCCTCCTCGATCCCGGGCAGCATCAGATCGAAGTATCGGATGCCGGGTCCGGTGACATGGACCGGCATGCGCTCGTAGAGGCTCAACATGCGCGAGATGCCGTTGCCGAGCGCGATGCCGGCCTGGCGAAAGGCATAGCCGGCCATGCGGTGGCCCTGTCGTGCGCTGGCGGCAATCTTGTCGAGCTCCGTCACCGGAACGAACTTGGCGGGGATCGTATCTGCCGGCACTTCGAACGCCGCGCGCAGGATGCCGTAGAACCCGGCCGCCGCCTCGATGCAGCCATAGGCGCCGCAGCGGCAAAGGCCCGCGGACGGCGCGTGCAGCATGTGGCCGAAATTCGGCGCGCTGACATCCATATCGCCGCTCTGGCTCTTGCGGGCAACACCAAGGCCGATGCTGTGGCCGAGCGAGATCGCCGCAAGCGCCCTGAAGCCGCTCTCCGGCTTGCGCTCTGCCTGGGCGGCGAGGGCCTGCGCGACCAGAAGGGTTTCGTTGCTGAGCATGACCTTCGCCCGCCAGTCCGGCGCGAGCAGCGCGGCGAAATCCAGTTCCTCCCGCCCGAACACCGGCGACCACAAGAGCCGCGCGGACGCGCCGTCGACCAGGCCCTTGCTGCTGATAGAGACGGCCAGTACCTGGTTCCGCTCCAGTCTCGACCGCTGCAACAGGCGCTCGAGCGCATCGACGAATGCCCGGGCGAAAGGGGCCGTACCGCGCTCGTCGTGGTTTCGGCTTTCGTCGAAGCGGTCGAGCAACGTGCCGCCGTAGTCGACCAGCGAATATTGCACGATGTCGGACGAGATCCGAACGACGATCAGATGACCGTGATCGCGGCGTGGCGTGAACAGCACCCGCGGCCGCCCGCGCCCGCCCTGGACCTGCTGCTCTGCCTTGGCGAGCGCACCAGCCTTTTCCAGTTCCGCCGTGATCGCCGAAACGGTCGCGGAGGCAAGCCCGGTCTCGGCAGAGATTTCCGTATGGGAGAGATTGCCGGCGCGCCTGAGCGCCGCAAGGACCAACGCGCTGTTTTGCTGACGCACGAGCTCAGTGCTGGACTTGGTCAGCATGAGACGTCCCTGTCAGTGGCGGATCCTTCGAACACATGCCCCTCCCAAAGCATCTGTTGAACGGCAAGACAAGGAGCAGAACGCCTTGTCGACAGCCTTGTGGCACCGATTTTCAGGGCGGTCGAGAAACATCGGACGCGACCGCTCGCGGAGCACCTTGTTGATGCCGCAACCAAGCTTTCGCACCGTGTTGACAGCCTCAAAAATCCATGACATTCATTTTCTCGACTGTCGAGAAAATAATTCCGCACAATGTAGCGGCACGATCTACGACAGCGTCTTAAGGCTGGCGGAGGATGGTGCGGGAGGTTCGCACGCTTGGCCGGCCCTCACTCGGGAGGATGAAATGAAAACCGTTTTGAAGCTGATGGCAGGGGTTGCCGTCATCGTTTCCCTGCATTCCGTTGCCCAGGCGAAGGACCTGGTCGTCGGCGTATCCTGGTCCAACTTCCAGGAAGAGCGTTGGAAAACCGACGAAGCCGCCATCAAGGCAGCCCTCGAAGCCTCGGGCGACAAGTACATTTCCGCTGACGCCCAGTCGTCCGCCGCCAAGCAGCTGACCGACATCGAGTCGCTGATCGCTCAGGGCGCCAACGCACTGATCGTGCTCGCCCAGGACAGCGACGCCATCGGCCCGGCGATCGAAAAGGCCGCTGCCGAAGGCATTCCGGTCGTCGGCTATGACCGCCTGATCGAAAACCCGGCCGCCTTCTACATCACCTTCGACAACAAGGAAGTGGGCCGCATGCAGGCCCGCGAAGTGTTCAAGGTCAAGCCGGAAGGCAACTATGTCTTCATCAAGGGCTCGTCCTCCGACCCGAACGCCGACTTCCTCTTCTCCGGACAGATGGAAGTGCTGAAGGAAGCCGTCGACGCCGGCAAGATCAAGAATGTCGGCGAAGCCTATACCGACGGCTGGAAGCCTGAAAACGCCCAGAAGAACATGGAGCAGTTCCTGACCGCCAACGACAACAAGGTCGATGCGGTCGTCGCTTCCAACGACGGCACCGCGGGCGGTGCGGTCGCAGCCCTCGATGCCCAGGGCCTGGCCGGCTCCGTTCCGGTCTCCGGCCAGGACGCCGACAAGGCGGCCCTGAACCGTGTTGCTCTCGGCACGCAGACCGTCTCGGTCTGGAAAGACAGCCGTGAACTCGGCAAGCGCGCCGCAGAAGTCGCCGTCGAACTTGCCGGCGGCAAGAAGATGGAAGAAGTCTCTGGCGTCACTACCTTCAACGGCGGCCCGAAGGGCGTGGCCATGCAGTCGGTCTTCCTGGCTCCCCTGCCGATCACCAAGGACAACCTGAACGTCGTCATCGACGCGGGCTGGATCTCCAAGGCTGAAGCCTGCCAGGGCGTCAAGGGCGACGTCGCGGCCTGCAAATAAGCCGCACCAGCAGAACTGAGCGCTGACAAAAGACAAGCGCCGCAACGCAACCCGTTGCGGCGCTTGCGCAAGGTGCGGACGCGGCGGACAATACCGCTACCGCGACCGCACAATCAGCACGAAGGCTCGGTTTCTGCCGTCGTACCGGACTTGTCGCGTCCACTTGGGGCTCTTGGTGCCACTGACGCGATGACATCAACAACATAAGTGGGGGGAAGGCACGTCCATGGCCGACATCACACAAGGCAACACAAAGGGCGCACAGACAAATCGCGCCCGTACAGCGGACGAGAACCCGGTAAAACGTTTCTTCCGCGCCACCGAGATCGACACCCGGCTGCTCGGCATGGTCGGCGCGCTCGTCATCATCTGGGTCGGCTTCCAGATCATGACCGGCGGGCTGTTCCTGACGCCGCGCAACCTGTGGAACCTGACGGTTCAGACCTCCTCCGTCGCCGTGATGGCGACCGGCATGGTGCTGATCATCGTCACCCGCAACATCGACCTCTCCGTCGGCTCCGTGCTCGGCTTCTGCGGCATGGTCATGGGGGTCATGCAGGCGAAGTTCCTGCCGCAATATCTCGGCCTCGAACACCCGGCCATCTGGATCATCACCCTTCTGAGCGGCATCGCCGTCGGTGCCGCCATCGGCGCGCTGCAGGGCTCGATCGTCGCCTTCCTCAACGTGCCCGCCTTCATCGTCACGCTGGGCGGCCTGCTCGTCTGGCGCGGCGCCACCTGGTTCGTCACCAGCGGCCAGACGGTCGCGCCGATGAACGCCACCTTCCGCCTGATGGGCGGCGGCACTGAAGGCTCGATCGGCGCAACGGCAAGCTGGATCGTCGGCATCCTTGCCTGCATCGCCATCGTCGCCGCCATCCTCAATTCGCGCAAGCAGCGCAAGCGCTTCCGCTTCCCGCTCCGTCCGATCTGGGCGGAGTATTTCCTGGCGATCCTCGGCTGTATCCTGGTTCTCGGCGCGATCGCCGTTGCCAACAGCTACTACTGGCCGACCAACATCGCCCGCAAATATGCCGACGCCAACGGCATCGCCTGGCCGGACGGCGGTCTGCTGATCTCCCACGGCATTGCCATTCCGGTGCTGATGGCGATCGCCGTCGGCATCGTCATGACCTTCATCGCCACCCGCCTGCGTTTCGGCCGCTACGTCTTTGCGCTCGGCGGCAACCCGGAAGCGGCCGAACTCGCCGGCATCAAGACCCGCTGGGTTACCGTCAAGATCTTCACGCTGATGGGCATCCTCTGCGCCATCGCCGCGGCGATCTCGACCGCCCGCCTCAATGCGGCAACCAACGCGCAAGGCGAACTCGACGAGCTCTACACGATTGCTGCAGCCGTCATCGGCGGCACCTCGCTTGCCGGCGGCGTCGGCACGATCGCCGGCGCCATGATCGGCGCGCTCGTCATGCAATCCCTACAGTCGGGCATGGTGCTCTTGGGGATCGACAGTCCGTTCCAGCGCATCGTCGTCGGCGTAGTCCTCGTCGTCGCCGTCTGGCTCGACACCGTCTACCGCGCCCGCGCCAAGTAAGGAGTACGATCCATGAAAGACCAACGCACTCCGCTTGTGGAAATGAAGAACATTTCCATCTCCTTCGGCGGCATTCACGCCGTGGACAACGCCTCCGTCGACCTCTACCCCGGAGAGGTCGTGGCGCTGCTCGGCCACAACGGTGCCGGCAAGTCGACGCTGATCAAGATCCTCTCGGGCGCCTACAAGCGCGATGCCGGCGAGATCCTGATCAATGGCGAGGCCGCCGACATCAACAACCCGCGCGACGCCAAGAAATACGGCATCGAGACAATCTACCAGACGCTCGCCGTCGCCGACAATGTCGACGCCGCCGCCAACCTCTATCTCGGCCGTGAGCTGCGCACCCCCTGGGGCACGCTCGACGACGTGGCGATGGAGGCCAAGGCCCGCGAAGTCATGGGGCGCCTCAACCCCAACTTCCAGCGCTTCAAGGAGCCGGTGAAGGCGCTTTCGGGCGGCCAGCGGCAATCGGTGGCGATCGCGCGCGCGATCCTCTTCGACGCCCGCATCCTGATCATGGACGAGCCGACGGCAGCCCTTGGGCCGCAGGAAACCGCCCAGGTCGGCGATCTCATCAAGCAGCTGAAGCGCGAAGGCATCGGCATCTTCCTGATCAGCCACGACATCCACGACGTCTTCGACCTCGCCGACCGCGTGTCTGTCATGAAGAATGGCCAGGTCGTCGGCCAGGCCCGCACCGAGGACGTCACCAAGGACGAGGTGCTCGGCATGATCATCATGGGCAAGGTGCCGCCAAAGGCGATCCCCGGCCCAGGCGCCATGCAGGTGGCGTAAGCCCAGCGTCGCACAAGACCACCCTCTCAATGACGCCGCGCCCCCCGGGCGCGGCGTTTCTATTTGCCCGATGGGGCTCGCCCCGCAGCACGGGCCGGCTCTGTGCCGCGCCCTTCCCCCGCGCTGCCGGCGCGAAAGATCAGCGTCCGGCTCAGCGCATAGTTCACCGAAAAGACCAGGAGCAGCGCCAGCGCCTGGGCAATGACATAGTGCATGACGGCCGATAGCAGCGTGAAGGCGACCGCGTTTATTCCGGCGCCGAAGGTCGACACCGCCAAGAACTTCGGCAACGCCTTCAGGTGCGGTTCGTCGGATCGGAAGGTGAAACGCCGCTGCAGGAAATAGTTGACGACGACGGCAAAGTAGAAAGCGATGGTGGACGCATAGACCGGTTCGAGCCGCGCCGTCTCGACCAGGACGGCGAGCGTAGCCACCTGCAGGCTCGCCGCGATGCAGCCGCAGGCGAAATAGCGAACAAAGCTCATATCCAGAAGGCGTCTCATCCGGTGCCTTTCGCATCGAGCGACATCCAGCGGCTGGCGCATAGATGGTCGCCGCCTGGTCGAAAACAACGTTTTAGTAGCTTTTGCTTATAAGAGCAGCTAGAAATACAGGCAGTAAAGAGCAGACAACCGTATTCATCAAAACAGCGCCAGGCTCCTTTCGAGGGGCCGGCTTGATAACGGGGCTCGGCCATGTCGCAGCACTTTCAACAGGCCATCCTGGCGCTCGGCGAGGCGATTGCCCATGAACGCGGCGCTACCGATGACAGCCGGGGCGCCCTGGGCGTACGTGCGGCAGAGTTTCTGCTGAAAGTTCATCGTCAGATGCCCGACTATCTGCGCCCGCCCTTCCATAGTCTCGTGCTTCTTTTCAATGCCTGGCCGCTGCTGCGCAGAGGCAAGTTCTTTCATCAGCTTTCGCTCGACGACCGACTGGCCGAACTCGACAAATGGCGGCAATCCCGCCTCGAGTTCCGTCGGCGCTTCGTCGAGTTCCATATGTCATTGGCATTATTCTGTATTTACTCAGACCTTTACGGCCAGGATTACCAGCATGAACCTGCAACCGGAGTACCTGCTAGCCCCTGAGAGGCTTGCCCCCGACATCATCGTCATCGGCTCCGGGCCGGGCGGTGCGGTGACCGCCACCCGTTGCGCGGAGGCGGGCAAGTCCGTGCTGATGATCGAGGAAGGTCCGCATCTGGCGCTCGAGTCTGCGCCGCATTTCTCCCGCGAGGAAATCCTTCAGAAGTACCGCAACGCCGGCATCAACATCGGCTTCGGCGCGACGAAGATCGCCTATGTCGAGGGCTGCTGCGTCGGCGGCGGCAGCGAGATCAACCGCGGCCTCTACCACCGCACGCCGCAAGCGGTGCTCGACCGCTGGCGCCGCGACTATCGGGTCGATGCCCTGACGCTCGAAGAACTGACCCCGCATTTCGACGCCTGCGAGGCAGTAGCCCGGGTCGAATACCTGCCCGGCCCTGCGCCGCAGCTGTCGACACGGCTCGATGAGGGTGCGCAGCGGCTCGGATGGTCTTCCCTCGAAGTGCCGCGCCTCTTTGCCTACGCCGCCGCCGGGGCCGGCGGATCTCCGGGCCGCAAGCAATCGATGTCGGCAACCTTCGTGCCGCGCTTCCTCGACGCCGGCGGTATGCTGCTCGCCGATACCTGCGCGACCAAGCTTACCCATGCGAACGGGCAGTGGACGGTGCATGCGCGCAGAAAGGGACCGGCGGGCACGAGCCAGATCGAACTGAAGGCAAAAACCGTCTTCGTTGCCGGCGGCGCGGTGCAGACCCCGTGGCTGCTGCGCCGCTCAGGCATCACGCGCCATGTCGGCGACAGCTTGCGCTTCCATCCGATGCTGAAGGTGGTGGCAGTCTTCCCCGACGAACTCAACACCCCTGGCGAACTCGAACCCGTCCACCAGATCAAGGAATTCGACCCGCGCTTCAGCATGGGCTGCTCGATGAGCAAACGGCCGGCGCTGGCGCTGGCCATGGCGGCACACCCGGAGATGATCGATGCGGTCGATCGGGACTGGCGGCGCATGGCGATCTACTACGTGCAGAGCACCGGCGGATCCGGCAAGGTGAGATCCCTGCCCGGCTTTCGCGATCCCCTGGTGCGGGTCGGCCTTCAACCGTCGGACCTGAAGGAACTGGCCGTCGGCCTTGCACGCCTCGCCGAAGTGCTCTTTGCCGCCGGTGCCCTTGCAGTCTATCCGAGCATTCCGGGCTATCCGGTGCTGAAATCGCTGGCCGATATCGCCAAGCTTCCCGAAACGCTCCCTCCCAAGCAGGCAAACGCCACTGCGCTTCACCTCTTCTCCTCCTGCCCGATGGGCGAGGACGCCGAGAAATGCGCTGCGAGTTCGTTCGGACGCGTGCATGGCGCCAGCAATCTCTACATCGCCGACGCTTCGCTTCTGTGCGGGCCGACGGTCAATCCACAAGGGACAGTGATGGCCGTCGCGCTTCGCAACATCACACGCGCGCTCGAGGATCGGGCGATCTGATCAGAAAACTTCCGCAGACAGGGGCTGGAGGGACATATGCGACATCTCATCACCGGCGGATCAGGCTTCATCGGCAACCTCGCAGCTCGACGGTTGCGCGAACACGGCGACGAGGTGCGGGTGCTCGACCTCTGGGAGGATCGTTCCCGCCCGGCGGACATCGAGTTCGTCAATTGCTCCGTGCTCGACCGCGACGGCGTGCGCGCCGCCATGCGCGACGTCGACGTCGTCCACCACAATGCGGCGCTGGTGGCGCAGACGGATGCGGGGCGCGACTACTGGAACGTCAACGTCGAGGGGACCCGTATCGTCTGCGAGGAAGCCGCAAGAGCGGGCGTCCGGTCGCTGATCCATGTCAGTTCGACCGCCGCCTACGGCATCCCGCCTTCCGGCCCGATCACGGCGACAACCCCGCTTCGCCCGGTGGAGCCCTATGGAAAATCGAAGCGCGCCGGCGAAGAAGTGGCCGAGGCCATCTGCACGGCCGCCGATATGACCCTGATCACCATCCGGCCCCGCGCCACCCTTGGCGGCGGCCGGCTCGGCATCTTCCAGATCCTCTTTGAATGGATCAGCGAAAACCGCGCCGTCTATGTCATCGGATCCGGCAACATCAAGTTCCAGTTCGTCCACGCCCATGATCTCATGGATTTCTACATGCTGGCGCTCAAGGCCGGTCGGAGCGGCACCTACAATGTCGGCACCGACAGCTTCGGCACGCTGCGCCATGACCTAGAGGCCCTGATCCGCTATGCCGGCAGCACATCGAAAGTCCGGAGCCTTCCGACCGCCGCCACCATCAACACGCTGCGGGCGCTGCATTGGCTGAGGGTCTCGCCGCTGGTGCCCTGGCACTACCTCACCTACCACAAGGAATGCTACTTCGACGTCGAGCCCCTGCTTGCCATGGGCTGGCGGCCGAAATACTCCAACGAAGCCATGCTGCAGGAGAGCTACGACTGGTATCGCCAAAGCGCGAAGCTCGCGTCAGCCGTCACCGCAAAGAGCCCGCACCGCGCGCCGCTCAAGCAGGGCGCGCTCTGGCTGCTCAAGATGATATCGTAAGCGAGCGGGGCGCCGGAGCCGGCGCGCCCATCGGCTGCGGCTCCGTCACTGGCCAAAAGATCTCGTCGTCATAGCCGCGGAACGTATCGACGCCGGCAATTGGGCTTGCGCTGCGAATCAGGGCGCGCATGCCGTGGCTCTGCGCCACCGCCCAGTCGCGCTCCACCCGGTCGCCAATCATGATCGCCTGCTCCGCCGGCACCTGCGCACGATTGAGCACATGGGCAAGACCGGCCGGATGCGGCTTCAAAGCGCCGACTTCGGGATCCATGGCGGAGACGACGATACTGGCGCCAAGGCCAAGCGCCTTCAGTTTCTCCGACGCCGGATAGTCGGACAAAACCGCAATCGTCTTTCCCTGAACCGCAAGGCCGGCAAACACCCGCTCGACGCCGTGGCACCGGCAAGCCGGAAGGAGATCGAGCGGACGCCGTTCGATCCATTCCTCGACCGTCTTCCGGACGCTCTCCGGCGACTGCCCGCACCGCTCCGCAGTCAGTTCGTATTGCCGGGCTGCCACATCGGTCGCCAACGCATCGCCCAGTTCCTCGCGGCAGTCGCGAAAGGCGCGCAGGATGCGGATGGTGCCAAGGCTGCACCTGCGCGCCGCGTCCGCAACAAGCCGCAGCAGCATCCGCGCCCGCAGCCGCCGCTGGTCGTAGAGCGTGCCGTCGAGATCGAACACCACGAGGCGCACCCGATCCCAATCCACCGGTCCGTTTGGCAAGGCTCCGTTCGGCAGCGTCGAACCGGTCATTGCAGCGACGATATCGGCACGAGGAAAGAAGCGGCCAGGAAGTCCAGCATCGGCACGTTGACGAAGCTCGCGAACAGGAAGACGGCGATGGTCAAAGTCAGCATGACGTCCAGCCGCCGGGAGTGAAACAGCCTTTCCGGCCGTTGCACCACCGATCCGGGGCGCGTGGCAAGCCAGAGATAGACGGCGAAGAGGCCGCTAATGAACGGAAAGACGAGGATGTATTCCACCCGGTATTTCACCAGGAAAACGCCAAGCAGAAACGCCGTCATCATCGCGTAGACGAAGCAGGAAACGGTGAGGCTCTCCTCGGTGTAGTATTCGAACGACCGCCTATATTTCTTCAGGACGGCGACCCCCGCATTCGCGGCGATGTCGCGATACTCCCCGAGCCGCTTGGCCGCCATCAGGAAGGCGCCGGCCATCCAGTAGGCCGCAAGCACGCTGACCGGCGGCAAGGTCACCTGATCGACGATGGCCCAGCCGAGCAGGAAGCGGATCGGATTGTTGAGGCATTCCGTCAGCACATCGAGATAGGGCTTGTCCTTCGCCCGGATGGGCTCGACGTTGTAGAGGATGCCGGACAGCAGGAAGAGCAGCGACGTGGCGAAGAACAGCTTGCCGACGACCGACGCAAGCAGCAGTCCGATGACGGCAAGCAGCAGATATTCGCCGTAGACGATGCGCGGCTGCATCTCGACGACGACGGCGCGACGTTGTGATTTGGTCGGATGGGCCGCGTCGCGTTCCCGGTCGAGCCACTCGTTGATGACGTAATTGGCAGATGCGATCGAGACGGCGCTCAGAAGCCCCACGGGAATGTTGACGAAAAGAGCCGCCGGATCGGGCTCGCTGAGGGCACAGGCAAGGATCAGCCCAGGCAGGATGAAAACGTGCTTGGTGACATGGTCGAACCGGGCCAGCGACAGGTAGTCGCTTGCCCTCCCCCGCGGTTGGGGCCCCAACGCCTCGATAGGCGTCGTCTCTTCCGGGTTTGCTGGCATGTCCCTCTCCTTGTCTAGAGACCACGCGCCTGAGTCGGGACGCCTACGGCGCGCCGGTACTTGCCGTCTGGTAGATGCGACCGTCCCGCTCGGAGCGCACGAGCTTCAGCTTGGCGAGTTTGACGAGCTCTTTCTCCGTTACCAGGTAGAACCGCCAGTCGATCGCATCGACGAAGACGACATAGGCATTCTTCTGCGCCATATCCTCGCGAAACCGCTCTAGCTGTACGTCGAGCGACCCCGCGTCACTCTCAAGGCCGGTTCGCCTTTCGCTGTGGGAGGGGATCCAGTCCGTCGAGCGGCGCGTCAGGAAATTGAGCGGGTCGCACGCATTGGTGAAGATGACCGCATCTGCCGGCAACGCCCTGACGGCGCGCACGATCGGCGACGACTTCCAGGCCGTGCTCTGAAACCCCACCCCGTCACGGAAGGCCTCCGCCGTCTGGGCGGTGCTGCGCAGTCCGTGGATGGCGAGAAGGCAGAGCAGGATCAGCGCAAGCGAACGCCGGACGACAGGTGCTGCATCGACGCGACCGCAATAGTCCGCCGCCGCAATTACCAGAACGAAGATGATGGCGACATAGAAGGGAAGCGAGTAGCGCGAATTAAGCTGCAGGTTCGCCTCCACATGCACGGCGAGCACGACGAACAGCAGATAGAAATATCCAAACAGGCCGAAGATGAGGGTCATCAGATCGTGGTCGTCCGGCTGGCGTTCGGGCCAGTTTCGCTTCAGCGTCTGCACCAGAACAACCGTCGCCGCGACAAGCGCGAGAAGCAGCACCGGGATGCGGATCACCTGCGGCACCTGGCTCGGCAGGAGAAAGCTCGCCAGAAGCGACAGCCCGCCTAGCCAGCGATCGGCATCGGCATTGCCATAGAACCAGAGCGCGCGGCCAACCGACCGGCCGACAAGCAGCTTGCTGACGATCACCCAGGCGAGAAAGATACCGGCGCTACCAGCGAACAGGAGAACGACGTCGAGGAGCCTTTGGCGAAGGGATCGCGCCGAATTGTAGAAGAGCGCGATTGTGGCAAAGGCCGCCCCGACCGGAGGCGCCACGAAGCGAGCGAGCATGGCAAGCCCGACGCAGGCAGACGAGGCAAGCAAGGGCCCCCGCCCTTCACCGCGCATATAGCGAATGAAGAAACGGATGGCGAGAAATGTCAGCGCAAGGAACAGCGCCTCCGACATCGCTATCGTGCTCGTCCAGAGGAATGTCGGATTGACGATGATCAAAAGCGTTCCGACGGTCACGAAGAACGGTTGATCCGGCAGTGCCGTCCTGAACAGCGAAAAGACGAGCCAGGTATTGAGAAGATAAAGCAGAAAGGCGATGCCGAGCGCGACATGCTCAAGCGCGAACCCAAGGGATCCCCCGGCACCCAGCATCCACGCGTAAAGCGGCGCGTCATAGGGCGTGCTGACGATCTGCATGTAACGCGTCGAATCCGGAAGGATGCCGATACCGTTCCAGGTGTTCAGCACGAAAAGCACGGCCGCGAGAGCAACAAGAAACATCAATGCGGGATCGGAGCGCAGCCTCTCCAACGCCGGTTCGCCGGTCGTGAGATATCGGTTGACCAAAACTTGCCCCCTCGCCTGAAAAAATTACGCGAGCACTGGGTACTGGAGCACTTGGTTACTGGAACGCTTGCCTACTTGAGCACTAGCACTTTAATTTAGAATTATCTTTAATGCAGAATTTATAACGCGCCGCCTTTCGTCGCAAGGACGTTCGCCTGACCAATTCTAGCTACATCGGGTGGGTGATCCCGTCAGATGGGTTGACCATCGCCCCGCGCCATTGCCCGAAGCGATGCGCCGCGACCACAACGCAAGCACAGGATGGCGGTTTCTACCACAATCTCTTGCAATGACCATTGAAGCGACGCGCAAGCTAGGCTAAGAACCGCTCACAGCCTGCTTCGGCGGCCCTGCCGCCAACGGATGCACCCGTAGCTCAGCTGGATAGAGTGTTGGATTCCGATTCCAAAGGTCACAGGTTCGAATCCTGTCGGGTGCGCCATTTTACGTCTTGAAATTGTTGATTGATAACGTGCCGTCTTCAAGATGCGAGAAGCGCTGGTTGATGGCAGGCAATCCGTACATGTCCGCGCCCTTCCGATTTTCCTAGACTACCGTTTCGGCCTCGAGTGCCTGCAATTCCCTGAAGGAAGCCATCCACCCCTCGGGAAGGCCGTGTGACGCGTTCACCGGCGTGTCGGGCGCTTTGATATGGATCGCTTGGTTAACCCAGACCAATCCGCAATAGACCTTCATGAGATATGCCCGCTTCTGCCAGCGCGAAAGCGGCCACTGAGGATCGGCACCGCAAGCGATCTGCGACACCAGTTCCCCACCGTCCACGCTCTGGTCGACGCGATGAAGCGTAAGCGCTTAGCTGACGGCGTCTGACCTGAAGTTCCAGGGCATGAGGGCTTCGATTTCGGATGCGGGCCAGCCTTGAGCGATGCGGGTCAAGGTCTGCGAGAGCCAGTCGAACGGATCGACGCCA